>NZ_LYBV02000002.1 GCF_001660705.2 Saccharicrinis aurantiacus | reverse complement strand
ACACCCCACATTATAGTTGGCATTCTTCTTTCCATCGCACTTTGGGGATGCGCTAGTTATTACCAACAAAACCTAGTACTTCAACAAAATATTACCAGTGGTAATTTTGAGAAAGCTGATAAAATATTAAGTTCTGACAAGAAAGGTGAAGAGGGAAAAAATAGGGTGCTTTATTTTATGAATAAAGGAACTGTAAACTTTATGATGAATAACCATGAAGTGAGCAATGCCTATTTTGAGAAAGCAGATTTATACATAGAAGATTTTAAAAGGAGTGCAGCAAACGAAGCCTTAGCACTAATATCAAATCCAATGGTGCGACCATATAAGCCTGAGGATTTTGAAGCTGTAATGATACATTATTACAAATCTTTAAACTACTTGTTCCTTAATCAGTACGATGAGGCCATAGTAGAAGCCAAGCGTGTTAATATTTTACTACACCAAATAAACGACAAATACTCAAAATCAAAAAACAAATATAGCGATGATGCATTTGCTCATAACCTGATGGGCATAATTTACGATGCTTCAGGGGATAAAAACAATGCTTTTATTGCCTACAGAAATGCACTTGAACTATACGAATCAAAATACACCGAACTTTTTAAGCTAGCAGCACCACAACAACTAAAAAAAGATATACTCAGAACAAGTTACGAATTAGGCTTTGGCGAGGAACACAGAAGCTATAAAGAAAAGTTTAACATGAGTTACGAACCAGACAGCACTGAAACAGGTGATTTGGTATTTTTATGGATGAACGGGTTTGGTCCAGTGAAAGACGAATGGAGTATTAATTTTACAAACACTGGATATAATAACGGATGGATCACCTTAGTCAATGAACAGGAAGGATTTAGCTTCCCTATATACATAGGAAATAAAAGCAAAGACCAGCAAAATGCCTTTAAAAACCTATCCTTCCTACGTGTTGCATTCCCTAAATACAAAGAACGCAAACCACTTCTTTTTCAGGCTACTTTAACCGTAGACAATAGCGTACACAAATTAGAATTAGCCGAAAACATTAATGCTATTGCATTCCGATCGCTAAAAGACAGAATGGCTAGGGAGATGGCATACGGTATTGCCAGACTAGCAACAAAAAAAGCAATGGAAAGCATCGCAAATAACCAAGATCAGAACATAGGTACTATAGTAAGCATTGTGAACGCAATGACAGAAAAGGCAGATACCCGCAACTGGCAATCGTTACCATACGCAATTCATTATAGTAGAGTCAAACTTCCTGAAGGAAATCATCAAGTAACACTTAATGCAAAAGGTAAAACAAATACTCAGGAGCAATTTAACTTTGAAATAAAAAATAACAAAACAACATTCTTTTGTTATCATGAGTTGAATAGCGAACCTGTACAATAATACTCACAGCAAATTGACTAGTAAAAAACACCCTAAATAATTAACAATCACAACGTACTATACATAAAAACAATTACTAGAAATAAATCGCTCTTAAACTTTAACTTTTAACACTTTTCTAACACTTTTAATTCCAAGCCAGAAGGCAAAAACCTGTTAAAAAACAAGAATCTTTATGAAACTGAGGCATTGAATAATCGTAATAAAAACTATTTTTGTGGCTGCTAAAAAAAAGGCAATATACCATATAGTTATAACAGCATATTAATGTGACTGAGTGGGCGAAGCTGTATCACGCCTCGAACAAATCATCAAAACTTGACAAATAAAACTAATTAATATGGATGAAGTATTACATCAAACACCATGCCATATTTAATAACATTAAATTAACAATCTCATAACACTACCATATTTAGCATATCGATTATGAAATTTTCATTCCTTATTATTGCATTATCATTTGCATTATCCATTAGTAACACATTTGCCCAATCTTCTAACATCGACCCTAGTAGTGTTAATGTAGATGAACTCTCCGATGACCAGATTAGAGAAATGGTTCAGGAAATTGAGGCTCGTGGACTCAGTGATGAAGATGCTATTGCCATTGCGCGCATGAAAGGGGCTACATCTACTCAGGTTAGTAAAATGATGATGCGAATTCAAAAAGTAAGGCGTGAAAACCTAAACTCGTCTAATCCCAGCAATAACACCAATGTAAGCACTGATCCTGAATCATCATTTTTCATTAACGAGAGCAAAACATCAGAAAAGCAAAACTTCGTTTCTTTCGAGGCACAGGAGACTTATGGCTATCAACTATTCAACACCAAGAATCTAACTTTTGAACCCTCAATTAACATACCTACTCCAAGCAATTACATTATTGGTATTGGTGATCAAATAGATATTACCATTTGGGGAGCTTCTCAAACTACCTATCAACTACCAATTGATATTAACGGACAAATCAACATTCCAGACCTCGGATTAATATCTGTTTACGGAAAAACATTTGATGTAGCATCCAAATTAATCAAACAACGTCTTCAAGGCATATACAGTGGCATGAAAGGGGCAAACCCCAATACGTTTTCTGAAATTAGCCTAGGTGCCTTAAGGTCTATAAAAGTGAATGTTATCGGTGAGGTAAACGTACCAGGCACCTATAGCTTGCCAGCTACTGCAACAGCATTTAATGCTTTATACTTATCAGGAGGGCCAAACAAGAATGGTTCTTTTCGAAACATCTCAATTATACGCAATGGAAAAAGCATAAAGACAATAGATGTTTATAATTTCTTATTAAATGGTGATTTAAGCGATAATATTAACCTAAAAGAAGATGACATCATATACGTCTCTAGCTTTATCAGTAAAGTTAGACTACAAGGTTCATTTAAAAACATAGGTCTTTTTGAAGCACTTCCTGAAACAACCCTAGAAGAGGTAATCAAAATAGCAGGAGGTTTTTCTGAAGAAGCTTTTCAGAAAAACTTGAAAGTGATTCGTAAAACTCAAACTGAACTAGAGGTAAAAACAGTCGCTTTTGATCAATTCAAAAACTTTAAGTTAAAAAATGGTGATGAAATTACCGCAGGTAACCTATTAAGCAGATATGAAAATAGAGTTCGTATCCAAGGCCATGTGTTCAGACCAGGCGAATATGAACTTAAGGATGGTATGACACTTTCTGGTTTGATAAAGGACGCAGAAGGTGTTAAAGAAGGTGTTTTTACCAATAGAGGTTTAATTACACGTTTAAAGGTAGATAATACTTATAGTAACATATCATTCAACCTTAAAGATGTTCTAGAGGGTCGATGGGACATCCCTTTACAACGAGAAGATATCATTATTATACAAAGTGAAATAGGTTTAAAAGAGAAAGAGTTCATCTCTGTAAATGGTTTAGTACAAAAAACTGGCAAACAACTCTTTGCGGATAATCTCACTTTAGGTGATGTAATTTTTAAAGCGGGTGGTTTTAAAGAGTCCGCAGATATCAATAGCATAGAGGTATCACGCATATTATCTATTGAAGAAGGACAAGAATATACCAACCAATTACGACACACATTCAGCTTTGATGTGGATAGAAACCTCAAACTCAATGATACAGATGAAAGGTTCATTTTAAAACCATTTGATATCGTAAGTGTGCGTAAAGCTCCCGGCTTTAGAAAAGGGGGTACAGTAACGATTATCGGCGAGGTTATGAATGGTGGAACATATAGCATAACCACTAGAGAGGAATCTATCTCGGCATTAATTAACAGAAGTGGTGGACTTACTCCCCTAGCCTACCCTGCTGGTGCTATACTCATAAGAGAAAAAAACCTCACAGAGGAAGAATTACTAATTCGTGAAGAACTTATCAAAAAAGATAGCACTTTGAATATTTCATTATCTAACATCAGGCAGGTTGGGATAAAGTTAGATGAGATATTAGCAAACCCTGGAGAAGCAAATGACCTCATTCTTTCTGATGGAGATAAAATAATAATCCCCACACAATTACAAACGGTTAAAACTACAGGGAATATTATGAACCCCATATCGCTGACCTACCAAAAAGGGAAACGTGCTAAATTCTTTATCAAACAAGCAGGAGGATATGGCAATAGACCTAGAAGAAGTAGTGTTTATGTAGTCCATGCCAATGGAATTTCTAGCACAACAAAAAACTACATCTTATTTAAGCGCTACCCAAAAGTAAAGCCAGGTTCTGAGATAATAGTACCACAGCGCCCTGAGTCCAATATGGGTGCCGCACAATGGGTAGCAATAGCATCTGCTGTAACAGGTTTGGCAATTAGTATAACCTCATTGGCAAATATTTTAAAGTAAACCTCTAGTTAAATATATTCAAGACAGTATAACATGGATAACAATATAGAAAAAGCACAAATAGAGGACGACGAAATAGATTTAATAGCAATTGCTAAAACCATTTGGGAAGGCAGGGAAATTATCATTAAGTCAACTATTATTTGTACTATAATAGGTTTATTTATAGCCATATTTTCGCCTAAGGAATACACCGCAACAACAACTTTCATACCTCAAGTAAGCGATGGAAAAAGCATGGGTGGATCTTTAGGGGGCTTGGCTGCCATGGCAGGAATTAATTTAGGTAGTATGGGTAGTAATGCAGACATTTCACCTAATCTGTACCCTCAAATAATAGCTAGTACCGATTTCTGTAAAGAAATCATGCAAATGGAATTAACCATAAGTGATATTGATCATCCTGTAACATTTTATGACTACTTCATTGAGGAGCAAAGCCCTTCTATTATAGGATCTATTAAGCAATATACCATTGGCTTACCTAGATTAATTATTAGTGGTATAAAATCCATAAGTAAAGACGAAGAAGATACAACAGAGGAAACAAACTACAATGACATCGCAGTGTTAACTGCAGAAGAATATGGTTTGCAACTAATGATCCCTGCAATAATTACAGCAACAGTAGATGATAAGGAAGGTGTGGTAACTTTATCTTCCGTAATGCACGAGGCACTAGCAGCAGCACAAGTAACTCACAAGGCACAAGAGCTATTACAGAAATATGTAACACTCTATAAGGTAGAAAAAGCTAAAAAAGAATGTCAATTCATTCGAGAGCGCTATAATGAACACAAAATTGACTTTGAAAAAGCCCAAAATATATTAGCCGAATACTCTGATCAAAATAAAAATATAACCTCTGCAAAGGCTAAATCGGAGTATGAAAGATTGTCATCTGCTTATCAATTGAAGTTTAATATTTATAATGAACTCGCCAAGCAATTCGAACAAGCGAAGTTAAAAGTAAGTGAGGATACACCAAGTTTTAGCATGATACAAGAAGTGGTTGTCCCGATGGAAAAGAGTGCACCTAGGAGAAGTCTAATACTAGTGATTTGGTGTTTCCTAGGCGGATTTATTGGCCTAAGTACTATTATTGGAAGGCAAGTATTGGCTAAAATAAAGGTAAGTTGGACGGCAAATGATGAAGTAAAAAGTTAATTATATATGAAAAAAATACTCTTAGTTTTCGGAACTAGACCAGAAGCCATTAAAATGGCTCCAGTTGTCAAAGCCTTTAAAAAAGACACCACAAACTTCCAAACCAAAGTATGCGTAACAGGACAGCATAGAGAAATGCTTGACCAAGTGTTGAGTTTCTTTAGTATTAAACCTGATTATGATCTTGATTTAATGAAACCAAATCAAAATTTATACTCGCTAACAGGTGACATTATTAATGGTTTGAAACCTATACTAGAAGAATATAAACCTAATACAGTACTAGTTCATGGTGATACCACAACATCTACAGCAGCGGCTTTAGCGGCCTTTTATTCAGGTGCTAAAGTGGGCCATGTTGAAGCAGGCTTAAGAACCTTTAATAAATTATCTCCTTTCCCTGAGGAAATGAACCGTCAGATTACAGGGCGACTGGCAGACTATAACTTTGCACCCACATCCAAATCTGAAGAAAACTTATTAACAGAAAATATTCTAACAGAAAGTATCACTGTTACAGGAAATACAGTAATTGATGCCCTTCTTGAAAGTGTAAGTATTGTCAATAGTATAAGTGACAATGGGGATATAAACAAGCTCAAAGAAATTATTGAACCAAATAAAAAGCTTATTGTAGTCACAGGTCATAGAAGAGAAAACCATGGTCAAGGTTTCTTGAATATTTGTGCGGCTTTAAATGAATTGGCTACAAGAGAAGATGTACAAGTAATATACCCAGTCCACCTAAACCCTAATGTACAAAAACCAGTATATGAAACATTAGGTAACAACACAAATATTCATCTTATTGCACCTCTACCATACGAAGCATTTATATGGTTGATGGATAAGTCCTATATTATTGTTACAGATAGTGGTGGTGTACAAGAAGAGGCACCAAGTCTAGGTAAGCCAGTATTGGTGATGCGAGATACAACAGAACGACCAGAGGCAGTAGAAGCAGGAACAGTAATCCTAGTGGGAACCAATAAAAACCGTATCCTTAATGAGGCCAACCATTTATTAGATGATGAAGAACGCTACAATAAAATGAGCACATTACACAATCCCTATGGTGATGGTAAAGCCTCACAGAGAATCGTTGAATTCCTAAAAAAATAATACCATATTCGATTGCCTCAATGTCACTACATTATATAGTGCTTTTACAAATTAAACTTACTAACAAATGAACAAAGATATAAGTGTATCAACCATTGGCCTTGGGTACATAGGCCTGCCAACAAGTGCATTAGTAGCCTCTAATGGCATTAACGTAAAAGGAATGGATATTAACGCTAAAGTAGTAGATACCATTAACCAAGGTAAAATACATATTGTTGAACCTGAACTAGAAACTTATGTCGCACAAGCTGTAAAAGATAAGTTTTTATCAGCATCAACAAAAGTCCAAGAAGCAGATGTGTACCTCGTAGTTGTACCAACCCCTTTTAAAGGTAACCATGAGCCAGATGTTTCTTACGTTGAAGCAGCCACTAAGAATATAATACCTCTCTTAAAGGATGGAGATTTATATATTATTGAATCTACATCTCCAGTTGGAACTACCGAGGCTATGGAGCAATTCATCTTTTCAGAAAGACCAGAGTTAAAAGGTAAGATTCATATTGCCTACTGCCCAGAAAGAGTGTTACCAGGTAATGTAATGTACGAATTGGTAGAGAATGATAGGGTAATAGGTGGTATTGATGCTGAAAGTACACAAAGAGCTATTGATTTTTACTCCCTATTTGTAAAGGGTAAATTACATGCAACAAATGCACGAACAGCAGAAATGTGCAAACTAACAGAAAACTCAAGCAGAGACTCACAAATTGCTTTTGCCAACGAACTATCAATTATTTGTGATAAAGCAAATATTAATGTTTGGGAACTAATAGAATTAGCTAATAAGCACCCACGTGTAAATATATTACAACCAGGCTGTGGTGTCGGGGGCCATTGCATTGCAGTTGATCCATACTTTATTGTATCTGACTATCCTCGTGAAGCGCAGATGATTAATAAGGCACGAGAAATTAACAATTACAAATCCTTTTGGGTAGCTGAAAAAATACAAACGGCTAAATTAGAGTTTGAATTAAAACATGGTCGTAAACCTTCTGTGGCAATTATGGGATTAGCTTTTAAGCCCAATATTGACGATTTAAGAGAATCCCCAGCAAAGTATATTGCCCAAAAAGTTTTACAAAACTCTAATAACGAAGAAATCTATTTTGTAGAACCAAACATTAAAGAACATAATGTTTTTAAACTAACAAATTACAAAGTAGCGATTGAAAAAGCAGATATTATAGCCTTTTTGGTTGCGCATGATGAGTTTAAAACTTTAATTGTAAATGATAAGATCATATTAGATTTCTGCGGTGTTCAAGGTGAGTAAGTTCATTGATAAATATATTACTAGCCAAAAGTTTTTTCTTTTAATGAGCATTGGGCTTCCTGGATTATCTAAACTAATACTGGCAATACTCATTAAACATACCCAAGGGTTAATTTCACTTGGGGAATATGCAAATGATATGAATATTGCATTAATTTTTTCAGCTGTTACGGGAGTTGGTTTCTCAGCTCTTATTATGAATAGGGCGCCTTTGTTATCTGAAGAAACTAAGAAAAAAGAATTATTGGCTAGAATATTAATCTTATCAATTTTAGTTTCTATAATTTCTATTCCTATATTGATTCTATTAAGTTACTATAATTTAATTACAAATTGGGAGTATGTCCTTTTATTTATATTAGGGTATTCCTTGTATCAGATTTATAGACGATACTTACTCGCATTTAAAAAATATAAAAAAGTTGTATTATATGAGACAATATCTATCTTCTCTCTTATTATACTATTTATGTTTTTTAGCACTGTCAATTCATTATATATTCATAGTCTATCACTTATTACCTTATATGGAACTTTAAATCTACTAAGTTCTAGAATTTCTACTATTTCCCTTTTTGTCAAAAGGGAAATAATATCAGGTCTAGGTTTTGGTTTCTCAAATATTTCAAGCACTTTCTTGTCTCTCATATCAATTCCCTTAGCTCTTCAACTACTAGGTCCCTTATATGCAGGTTTATTAGGCATTATCAATCCAATAATACAGTTTATCATCCTTATTCCTCGAAGCCTAAGTACGTATTACTTACCTGACATCGTTAAGTTTAGAAATGACATCAAACAACTTATAATTTATAAAAAATTTAGTAATACTAATTTACTCTTTTTAATTACATCTACGATATTAATAGGTCTTATCTGGACATTATATAATCTAGTATTTCCTAATTCTGAATTAATATTAGCTAACAGTAGTATTGTTCTCGTATTAATTACTTTAAATGTTTTTTCATCACAAATTAGTTTACCAGGGTTTACTTTTTTATCAGCTTGGGATAAATCAGGGCTTAGTTTTCTTATAAACTTAATCTCGCTCTTATACTTTGTATGCTTTTTACCATTAATATTGAAATTTAGCAATGAGTTTAATAGTTTCATTGCAATTTATGTCCTATTAATAACAGGTAATGCACTAAGATATTACTATATAAAACATAAAGTTTATAGTAATATAATAAGAATTAATGTACAACATGGGAACAGTATTTAGTACAAAGCAAGAATCACAATTAGCATTCTTTATTATAGCAGCAACATTTATACTAACCTTTTTATCTGATGGTTTATCAAAATATGCATTTGTTCAAAGTGGAGGCTTTTATCGATTTAGTTTAATAACACGTGCGTTGCTAGAAATGATATTCATAGGGTTTATTATTCTATTTTTCAATAAATATAGGGCAACTTTAATTCTAGGAATTATAGTTTTATTTATAATATTTACAGCAAGTCAATTTTTTCTATCCCTCAACTTTCAACAAATTGATTGGGTAACTAACTTTATTTTTTGGAATAGATTTATTTTCCCTTTATTTATTGGGGCGGTATTCTTTTCACTAAAAAATGACTCCTTTTTTATTACTAGATTATGGGCAACAGTACGATTAATATTACTAATCAATAATACTTTAATAATCTTTGGTGTTTCTCGCCAAATAAACTTTTTAAAGACTTACCCTGATTCACTTTGGAAATTTGGATACGACGGTCTAATATTTGCACAAAATGAGGCGTCATACCTTTATATAATAGCATTATTAATCTTGTATTACGATGCTGTTTTTTTAAAAACACGTCGTTTACTTTTTACGTATACACTTGTTAGTAGCTTCTTTATAGGTACAAAAGCGGTATATATATTTCATGCTTCATTACTTCTATTTCATATAATTTATTTCATTTCATTTAAAAAGATTTTCCTTATTTTGGGGATAATATTTAGCACTACTTATTATTTTCTAACAGATAATTTACTTGTAAAACTTCAGTCTATATGGAGTGTTTTTCTTAACAATTATAAAAATGAAGGTCTATTAAGCGCCTTACTTTCTGGTAGAGATAATTTTATTCACAATCGAGTTATACCATTATTTTTTGAATTTTGGCAATGGCCAAATTATTTTATTGGAGGGCATGATTTAATTAATTTTTATACCGAAATGGGATTTATAGATCTATTTTTAATGTTTGGCATTATTGGTTCAATAATATATCTTTCGCTATACTCATTTTTTGTTTTTCCATATTTTACGAGAAATACTTATTTAATATTTTCAGCGACAATAACATTTATCATAGTATTTACTTCAGGACACTTCTTCGAAAGTCCGTTAAATGCAGCTTATGCGGCATTGTTTACTTTATATATGAGAAACGTTAATACTAAAGAACTTAAAAATGCAAAATAGAATCTTAATTATAGGTCCCATATCTGATACTTTAGGTGGAACAGGTGTTGCTGGTGTTGCCAGGCACATAGAAGGTTTAGCTCAAAATTTACAAACTGAAGGACAAAAAATTACTATATGGTATCACAAACAAAATAAAAGTTTACACACTGATGAAGGTATTAAAATTATAGGTGACACATATTTACAAAAGGGAATAAAAATCATTAAGGGTATTGTATATCTTTTATACAAACAGAATAATTTTATTAAAGAGTATCCAATTGCACGAAAGTTAACTATTGCATACCAATATATTGCTTTACAAAAAGTACTAAAAAAAAATGATTTTACCATAATACATATTCATTCACTGAATAGCTATATAGGCAACACTTTACAATTATTAAAAAGAGAAGGATTTAAACTACCAAAAATAATATACACAGATCACGGATTCTGGCAGAATCCACACCTTAGAAACTGTAAAAACAATGTTTATTATAAAAACATCAAATATAATACTGAAAGTGCTGATGCGGTAATATATATATCAGAATATGCTAAACAACAGTTAGTCGAGTATTGCTTTTGGAACAAGAGATTCAAGAAGATACCCAATCCTGTTTTAACCAAAAACCCGAAAAATGGAGAAGAGTATAATACCCCGCAAAATATAAAAACATTTTTAGATGATAATCCTAATAAAAAGATGATCTTTTTCAATGGTTACACAGAGTCTATAGAAAGAAAGAAACTTGATATTCTGCTAACTGCTATTGAAAGTAATTCAGACTTGCAAAAAAACGTTATACTTATTGCCATATGCAATAATAAAGGGACTAACTACATAAAGAAAAACCATTGGTCCTTTCCAATTCTTGCATTAGAAAAACAGCCTTTCAATGTCATTAGGGCTATATATAACGAATGCTATTGCTTAGTAAACCCAAGCCTTAGCGAAAGTTTTGGTTTAGTATACATTGAGGCCCTACAACATGGAAAGCCTATTATTGGTTTTAAAAGGGTTATAAATGAATTTAAAACTAATTTTGGGATGGATATCGGTTATGGTTTTACACATTCAGGAGATGTACAAAAGGATAAAGAGAAACTTGCTAGTTTAATTGTCAAACTACTAAGTAATAATTACAGTTCCCAATCTATAATATCAAAAGCCAGAAACTTAAGCTGGGACAGGCAAATCTTTAATTTTTTAGAATTGTACAAATCATAAATTATGACAAGCAATATATATGTTTTTTTTAAAGAGTCATTTAAGAGCTTCATAAGGTCAAAATTATTCATATACCCATATTTAAAAGAGCTTGAAACTGTGGCAGAAATGAGCACTGAAGAAATTAAGCATTATGAAGACCAAAAATTCATTAAAATTTTTAGGACAGCATATCGACATTCACAGTTCTATCGGCAATTATATTTAAAAAATGGTATACAAGAAGATGATATTAATGGATTAGACGACATAAATAAACTACCTATTATTAGCAAAAAAGACATTCAGAGGAATTCCGCAGAAACAATAACTACAGGCCGTTTAGGCTTAATTTCTACTAAAACTAGTGGTACAACAGGAGCACCTCTAAAATTACTATTCTCACTTAAGTTTATCCTTCGTGATTATGCTTATATACATTTATATAGAAAAAGAATTGGTTGCCTAAATAGTAAAATTGTTTCAATCAGAGGTAATCTTGGTCGTAATATTCTTAAGCAATATGTATTTACCAACAAAACTCTATACTTATCAAGTTATAATATTAAATCAGACACTTGTATCATTTATTACAAGCTAATAAAGAAGTTTAGTCCAAAGGTTATTGAAGGTTACCCAAGTTCTCTATATAACTTAGCTCTATTTCTAAAAGAAAAACAGTTATATCTATCTATTCCTATAGCTTTTACATCTTCAGAAACACTATTCCCATATCAAAGAGATCTAATTGAGAGAATATTTGGTACAAAAATATATGATATTTATGGTAATACTGAACGAACTATATCGTTACGACAAAACCTACAAAGTAATCAATACTTTGCTCCTGCTGGTTACTCTCATTTTGAGATATGTGAATTTGGCTTATTAACAACGAATCTAAATAATAAAACTTTTCCACTTATTAGGTATATAGTAGAAGACAAGGTAATACCTGCTACTAGCAATGAAACTTATGATAGCTTTTATCCAAGATCTCCTAGAATGCCAAATATCGAAAGAATAGAGGGGCGTTGTGAAGATGTAATAATTGGAATAGATGGAACTAAATACGGAAGACTTAATTTCTTAATAAAAGGGCATGAAAAAATTAAAGTTGCTCAAATAATTCAAAAACAAATTGGAGACATACTTATTCATGTTGTTCCAGATACTGATTATTCAAAAGAAGATGAGCGTTCAATACTTGATAGTGTTGCAGAAAGAATTGGCATCGATAATATTAATTGCCGTATAATTCAAATAACAGAATCTGAAATAATCTATTCTAAAAATAATAAATTTCGCTTTGTTGTATCTTTAATCGATGATAAATAATGAAAACTAAAAATGCAGTTGTAATTTTAGGACTCCAATCACAAGGTTTATTTTTAGCCAAGGCAATACAGCCATTTGTATCCAATATTATCGGTATAAGCAATGTTAGGGCAATTGGCTGCTACTCTAAACATATTAATTCAACAATAGTTAATTCAGATATAGAGCTCAAGGCAAAACTTGAACGTATCTATGAACGGTATGGGAGAATTAAACTTTTTGTAACTAGTGGAACATTTCTAGATTTTATAATTAATAACTCATCTAATACTCTCGATTTGTTTGATGTACAGATCGATGATTTCTCTAAAATCATGTATTTCTCAAATAAATGGGAAACTTATAAACTGTGTGATGTATTAGGCATAAAGTACCCAAAACTTGTTGATCTGAATGCACTAAAAAATAACACATTTGGAAATATAATTGCCAAATGGAGTAGAGAGGATTCAATATTTAACAAAAGGTCGTTTAAAACTTGTCAATTTAAGAAAAGTGATAATATCAACTCATTCCTTGATGCCAATAGCCAATACATTGAAAATGGATCGATCATTATTCAAGAATTATTAGATAAAAAAATATTTAATTCTGTATCTTATTTAGGCTCATATAAAGACGGTGAAGAACAAGGTGGCATTGGAGTAAAACAACTTCGACAATATCCTATAGGTATAACTAGTGCCATAAAGTCATTAGATGCTGAATCTGAAAATCTAATAAAAGAAATAGCATCTAAATTAATGAGAAAAACAAGATACTCAGGATTTGCAGAAGTTGAATTTTTAACGGATGATACTTTTAATCAAATATATTTAATTGAAGTCAACCCAAGGTTATGCGGTTGGAGTTCAGCACTACAATATAAATACACTAATATTGGTTCATTTATTCTTGGTAAAGAAAGTATTTTAAACAAAGAACAAACTAGTTTTAAAAATCCTCTTATATGGGTCAATATTACACGTGATATTATTGCTTTATTTAAGGAGCTAATAAAAAATAAGTCAATCTTTACTTTCTTATATGGTCTTAAAACTACAATTAACGCTGGAGTATACGACGGCATATATGATGATGAAAAGTTATTACTTTTAAAATATTACATGAATATACGTTAACTATACTTACTATAAAATGAATTTAGTTAAAATCAAATGTTTTGTCCGTGAAGAAGGGATTAGAAAACTTTTCAAATTACTTTTTAAAAAGTTACAAAAAATTACGATCTCAACTAACACTACTATCTTTATAAGACTTAAAAACACCACTTACCTTCAGAAAAACATAACAAATCTTACAGCAAAAACTTATAACATTGATAATCTACCTAAAATTGATTTCAAAAATGGTCGAATAGATACCAGAAAAGTAACGGAGATGTTAGCTAATGGGGGTAAATTATTTTGTTTTTACAATACTTCAAATCAACTAATAGGATATGGCATAATTAGATACAATTATGTAAAGATAGAACGTGATTTAAACTTAAATATAAATAATAATTACGTGTGGATTGGCCCAATTTACGTTTATAAAAAATATAGAGGTAATGGATATAGTAGTAAAATAATTAATATAATATTAAATGAAATAGCAATAAAAGGTCACACTGATTATTATTTAACTTGCATCAATATTGCAAATATAGCTTCAGTAAGGTCTTTTATTCGATGTGGATTTTCTATGTTTGGATACCTGATACACAAAACAACATTTAATAAAAAAGAGATTGTTTATATTTCAAATAATGGAATTCAATTAGATATTAGTTAGAAAATGAATCTTTTAATAACACTCGATTACGAACTATTTGGAGATGGCTCTGGGGATGTTTTCACCCACATGATTAATCCAACAAATCAAATTCTTAAAGCATGTGCCGAATTTGATATTAAGCTAACTATTTTTGTTGAAATAATTGAATACTTAAAACTTAAAGAGCAATGGGAAGATGACAATACGATGGGGTATTCTAAAAACCCGATTAAGGCTATTAAAAATCAAATTCGAGCTGCAGCGGAGGCAGGTCATGATATACAGTTACACATACACCCACAATGGATAAATGCTAAATACTTAAATGATAAGTGGCATGTGGATTTTAGTAATTGGAGACTTGGTAGTTTTAAAACAACAAATGGATTCGGAATTAGTGAACTTATTGCCCTTGGCAAAACTGAATTAGAGAAGATTGTAACGTTAGTCGATAAAGATTATAAATGTATAGCTATACGAGCTGGCGGTTATAATATTATGCCCTCAACAGATGTTTATAAAACTATAGAAAAATTGGGTATGAAAGTAGATAGCTCTATTTATTCTGGCGGTATTGAAAATGGAAAACTATCTTCATATGATTACTCATCTATATCTAATAATATTGATTATTGGTGGGCCGATAAAAATGATATACGTAATGCATCTAAAGACAAACAAATTCTTGAGATTCCTATATTTGCTATGCAAATACCTAGGTGGAAAAAATTTTTTACTATTGAAAAGGTACTCTCAATAATTAATCAAAAGAAAGGATCTGTAAGTGCCCTCACAAAAGAAAAAACAAAAAATATAAGTTTTGCACAAAAAGTAAAATATTTAATCCAAAAAGAATCAACTCCATGGGATATTTGTGTTTGTTCTAGGTCGTTAAATAAACATTTTTTTAAGATGGCTGAAAATACATTGTCTACAAAACGCCAGAATATAGTAGTTGTTGGCCACCCTAAAAGTCTTTCTAATAAAAACACATTTGAAAACTTTTTAGAGATTAATATCCAAAGAAAGCAACCATTCAAGTTTAAAACAATTAAAGAACTATATGACGAAGTTAGATAGCAATATTGCATTTGATAAGCTTAAAGATTGGTGTATTGCAGAAGGGTTTAAAGGTTGGGATCCATATGATGGATTAAATAGTAAATTATTCCAATCAGTACCCACAAAAAACAGCCGTTTTTTTCGTTTGGCTTGGATACAGTTTTTTAAACGCTCTCCTATAAATTTCAGAAAAATTGCGTTAGTACCAAAAGGATACAATCCAAAAGCCTTAGCTTTATTTATGATGGGTGATTGTAAAAGATATGAATGTGAGCAAAATGATGGTTTAAAAAAACAAATATATTTCTTTGCTGACAAGTTAATAGAACTACAAACAAAAAGATATTCAGGTTCATGTTGGGGATATAATTTTGACTGGCAGGCGCGCGCTTTTTTTCAACCCAAAGGAACACCTACTGTTGTGGCTACTTCATTTATTGCCAATGCTTTTTTAGATGCTTACGAACTGTTTAAAGAAAAGCAGTTTCTTGACATAGCAATATCTGCAAGTAAATTTATTTTATTCGACTTAAACAAGACATTTGACAATGATGGTGACTTCTGTTTTTCATACTCCCCTGAAGACAAAAGCCAAGTTTATAATGCAAGTTTACTTGGCTCTAGATTGTTAGCTCGTGTATATTATTATACCAAAGAGGTATTATTAAAAAATGAAGCTGAAAAAAGTATAAGGTACTGTATTAAGGCACAGAAGAAGAGTGGCGCTTGGGGATATGGTACTTTACCCTACCATCAGTGGATAGATAACTTTCACACAGGATATAATTTGGAATGCATAGCTGATTTTCAGAAATATACTGGCATCAATACCTATCAAGAAAATATAAACAGGGGACTTAAATACTATTTAATTACTTTCTTTACGAATGAAGGCATACCTAAATACTATAGTAATTCAATTTATCCTATAGATATACATGCCCCTGCTCAATTAGTCGCAACACTTTATAAATTAGGCAAACTCAAAGAACATGCTGAACTAGTTAATAAAGTACTTAATTGGACAATAAAAAATATGCTTGATAAAAAAGGGTATTTTTATTTCCAAAAAACAAAACATTACACCACTAAAATACCGTATATGAGATGGGCACAAGCATGGATGTATTATGCGCTCTCTTTTTATATAAACCAATTTTCACAAGATGACACACCCAACGATTAATCTATTTAATACCAATATAGCAAATTTAACGATGTCTGAGACCTTGAATATGATTCACAATTCCATTCAGCAAGGCACAAACATGCAGCATGTTGTTGTTAATGCAGCAAAAGTAGTGGCCATGCAAACAAATGATGAATTACGTACATCAGTAAACTCTAACGACATCATAAATGCCGATGGCCAAGCGGTAGTTTGGGCGTCAAAATTAGCTGGAAAACCATTACCCGAGCGTGTTGCTGGTATTGACTTAATGGAAAACTTAGTTGAGTTGGCTTCGAAAAACAATTTCAAAATATATTTTCTTGGAGCAACGGATGAAGTTGTGCAAAACGTAGTTGATATTTATTCTAGTAAATATGGCAAACAAATCATTGCAGGTTATAGAAACGGTTACTTTAATAAGGCCGAATGGGACACGATTGCTAATGATATTGCAAATAGTGGTGCTCATATATTATTTGTGGCCATCAGTTCACCTACTAAAGAAAACTTTCTAGCACAAAATAGTGCTGTTCTAAAAAATGTGAACTTTACCATGGGAGTAGGTGGAAGTTTTGATGTAATTGCAGGTAAGGTAAAACGAGCACCCAGGTGGATGCAAAATAATGGCCTAGAGTGGTTCTATAGGGTTAAACAGGAACCCAAACGCATGTGGAAACGTTATTTAATTGGAAACACAAAGTTTATTTACTTGGTTTGTAAGGAATGTTTAAAAAAGAGCAACTAAAAGCAGGCCTAATAAATAGACAATATAGCGAGCAAATATTACTATTTATGCTCCTTTTGTTTTTTACAACAGATGCAATTAATAAGGTTGTACCGCTTGATTATATACTTGAACCATTTAGATGGTTTAATTATGCGAAAATATCTTCCCTGAGCAAAGGCCTAGCTCTTTTGATACTAGGCCCCATTATCTTCTCTCGTTTATGTAAAAGGAGTGCTATTACTATCCTTTTATTTATAATAATAAGCTTATTAGTTAGCGTGCTCTTTAATAATATGGAACACTTAATTACTTGGATCTTACGAATCTCCAAAATAGCATTACCAATAGTAATACTAACTGTTATTAGATATTTTTTTGAAAAAAAATCGCTAGCAACACGAGTAATTAACCTTTATAAAGTACTCATTACAATACAATGTTGTGTAACAATAGGAGCTTATATTTTTAGTTGGGACAAATTTCTTACATTTGGAATTCACCGTTTTGGGTACTCTGGTCTTATAGTTGCACAAAACGAAGCTACCTTTTATTATATTATTGCTAGTATATTTCTATTAAAAGAATGGCAAGTTAAAAATAAGAACTTAGACTTACTCCTACTAATTCTAGTATCTACTAGTACCCTCCTATTAGGTACTAAAGCGATATTCATATACTATCTATCCATATTAATCTACTTTATATTCACACAAAATAAGTACAACAAATTTCACTTAGTTTCAATAGCTAGTTTTTTTAGCCTTATCATAATTTACATAGGCTACTTTTTTAGTTTCTTTGATTATTACATCAATTTCGCAAAAGAAAAGGGCCTCCTAACAATGATTACCTCCTTTCGGAGTGATCTTTTCTTAGAAAGAGTTCCTCGAGTTCTTTCTAGTTGGCATTGGTATAATTTTATATTTGGTGGTGCTAACCCAGCGACTGACTTTGTAGAAATGGATTTTGTTGATCTATTTTTATTTGGTGGCATTTTAGGATCAATCTTATATCTATATATTCTATCTAAAACATTATTTTCTTTCTCTAAGTCTAACAGAATGGCATGGCTCTTAGTCTCACAATACTTTATCATAGGAGGATTAGCGGGACATGTGTTTGCCAGTGGTATCAATGCTATTTATTTAGCTATAACCTGCTATTACTTACAAGAGTTTAACAATACATCCAAGCAGTTAATTGATGATAACACCCAATAATAAACATGGCAAAAAAGCCCTTTGTTTACTCATTGCATTTATAATAAATACACATTTATTTTCTCAAGAAAAGCTGCACATTGATATCAATACTTTTGGTATTGCATCAGCACACAATAACATTCAGCCCCATTATCAACATGCCAATAATTGGGGTATCATAGCTCCTTTGGATAAATCGTCACTATTCTTACAACCGAGAATCAATTATAAGTGGATTGAGACAGATAAGTTCCTATTGAAGACAGGTATTTCTGGGGTGATAAAAAACCAATATGAAGATAGTTTCTTACAAGAAATCTATTTAAGTGGAAATATATTCCGATTAATAGATTTTTCTTTTGGTAAAGAGGCTTATACTCCTTTATCGATTAATGACACCTTAACAGTTGGCGGTTTTCTCTACAACAGCAATGCTAGACCAATACCCAGATTTACTATTGGTTTTTTTAACTATGTGTCGGTACCCTTAACCAATGATTACATTAGAATAAAAGGTGGTATATCACATGGGTGGTTAAATGACGATAGAACAGCAAGTCTTAAAAGCAATAGTGCTGATAATATTCTTTTGCATGAGAAGTGGTTCTACTTACAAATTAACACCAAGAGCATCCAACCACATATTGGTCTATCTCACAGCTCTTTAATGGGAGGAACTAGAGCCGATGGAACAAAAGTACCTCTTGACTATTGGGCTTCGTTTTTTGCAAAAGGCTCAGATCATGTTCCAGGGGATAAATATAATGCGGCTGGAGCTCACGAAGGGTTCTGGGATTTTGGTTTTGATACACAATACGGTGATCAAAAAGTAAAAATTTATTTACAAAAGCCCTTCGCCGATGGTTCTGGTATGAATATATTAACTCTAAGAAATAAAGACTTCAAAATTGGTACTCTTGTAGACATTCATGGTATTAAATGGTTTAATAAATTAAGTTTTGAACTTATTCGAACTGACTATCAATCAGGTGCAGGCATCCCTGATCCCATTTACCCAAAAGATCACGAAAAGTCGGGTCAAATAATTTGGCTTCATAAAGTTGAGGACTATGATAAGTTTATGTCTGACAATTTTGGAGAAGAAACATCTGGGTGGACCAAAAAAGACGTAACATCGTATCTTGAAACAAATTTTAATGAAGGTCATAAATACGGTGGTCGTGACGATTATAATAACAATGGATCCTATTATAATGGATGGTCATATCATCATCAAAACATAGGATTTCCTCTCTATCACAATAATGACTTAGTCAGTATGTATGCCCCGAATTGGAATACCAATAATACAGTGAGCTTTAAAAACACTAGAGTTAAAGCTATTCATATTGGTATGGAAGGGCTACTAGCTGAACAAATATCATATTTAATTAAAGCTACCTATACTATCAACTACGGTTCATATGGAGAAGAATATATTGCAAGATATAGTTGGGAAGTTAGTGATAATTATTTATACGAAGGAGGAAGAAGTCAATACTACACCAATCTGCAATTAAAATATACACCTAGGTTAATGCCGAAACTTGTTCTTAATACATCCTTATCCTATGATGGTGGTCAGCTTTATAATGCTTTTGGTTGTATGTTTGGTATTAACTATTTACCCTTTAAGTAATGATGTAACTTACATATAAAATAATAAGTAATCTAACATTATATAAGCAATGGCAACTTCATACGAGTTTGCCTTTTTTTTGTCGCAAAAATCTTCTAAAATAACGTGAGCTCGATCTAAGCAGCCTTATTAATATGGTCATTATCTATGATGTCTATATTTAAAGAGGGTTTCTTAGGTAAGAAATGATATACTATTAAACCTGCGATTAGATTTGAAAGAAAGTTTTCAAACGACCTGTGTCTCGTATGTTCAATTTGACAGATATTTTTTAGTTCATCATTTACAGTTTCAATGAGAGCTCTCTTTTTGAGAAGAACTTTATCGTGTATGTGCATCAATGCATTCTTCATGTTCTTTTTTATTTTTGTAATCATATGAATACCGTCAATAAATAAGTCTTCGAATAGGTTTTTGCTTATGTATCCCTTATCTGCAATAAGCTTTCCGAATATTTTATCATGAAAATTCTTGTTTTTTAAAGGGGCTCTATCATCCACATTACCATGAGTAAACAAGAAATCTAGAATTTCACCTTTATCATTTATAACTATGTGTAGTTTGAATCCGTAAAACCATCCCATTGAGCATTTACCTTTCTGAGCTAGGTCTTTGAATACTTTATTTTGTTTCTCTCTTTTAATATGACATGCTCTTATGGGGGTTGAATCTATGAATGATATGCCAGTACATTCACCTAGACAAGACACTTGCAAGAAAACGCTCATAGGAATAAGTACCTTTCGTTGTAGCTCAGTAAAGCGATTGTATGATACAGTTTCTGGAAAATCATCGACCATGTGTTTCTGTACATAGTTGATATAAAAATGCTTAAGATTTCTAAATTGCCCTAAGTGAAACAGTATTAAAATAGTAATAACTTCACTGTCAGACATCTTAAACTTTCGTTTGCGAGTGTTTTTACTAGTATCTTTAGTTAAAACATGGCCTTCCTTTGCTAATTCAAACTCTTTACAAAATTCATCAACTAGATAGAAAATTTCAGTAACTTTACTCATCATAAGAAACAAGGTTTTTTGTAACTATATATTTAAATGTTAGATACTTAAATATAACAAACACTTTGTTTCTTTTCTCTTAAAATAGAACTTTTCTTACGTCGAATTCACGTTAAAATAAATTTCCTACATTTGCAGAAAAGAGCTTATTTTCAAAATAACATACGCATACAATGAAAGGAATCATACTAGCAGGAGGTTCAGGAACACGCCTCTACCCCATCACAAAAGGAATTAGCAAGCAGCTTGTTCCCATCTATGATAAACCCATGATCTATTACCCCTTATCAATTTTGATGCTAGCGGGTATTACCGAAGTACTTATTATTTCCACGCCTAAAGATTTACCAAACTTTGAAGGTCTTCTTGGTGATGGCAGTGAATTAGGGATGCGTTTTGAGTACAAACAACAACCTAGTCCTGATGGATTGGCGCAAGCTTTTACTATTGGGGCAGACTTCATAGGTGATGATGATGTATGTATGGTATTGGGCGACAATATATTCTACGGACATGGTTTGCCGGAAATGTTAGCCAATGCACGAAAAAATGTTGAAGAAGAAGGTAAATCTACCGTATTTGGTTACTATGTAAACGACCCAGAACGATACGGTGTTGCAACCTTTGACCAAGAAGGAAATGTAACCTCCATAGAAGAAAAGCCAGAAAAGGCTGCCTCTAATTATGCCGTTGTTGGTTTATACTTCTACACTAATGATGTGGCTAAAATAGCGAGTGAAATTGAACCTTCGCATAGGGGGGAATATGAAATAACTACAGTAAATCAAGTATACTTAGATCAAAGCAGGCTTAAAGTAGAGTTAATGGGTCGTGGTTATGCATGGTTAGATACAGGTACGCATGAATCATTCCTTGAAGCCAGTCAGTTTGTACAAACCGTAGAAACACGTCAAGGTTTAAAAATTGCTTGCCTAGAGGAAATTGCTTATAAAATGGGCTACATTGATGCGGAACAAGTAAAAAAACTAGCTGAACCATTAAAGAAAAATGCATATGGTCAGTATTTGTTGAAGTTGGTGGAATAGGATTAAGGGTTAAAAGAGTAAAATGGGTTGAAGAGGTGAAAAATGTTAGCCTTTCACATAACTCTTAAAAAAAAACACTTCTACCCTTTTAACCCCTTTTACCTTTGCAAGCATTTATACCCCCTTTAACTTTTTGAACCTTTGCAACCACTTCTAACTTTTACAAGTCCTTTAACTCATTAAACACTCAAAACTATGAAGGTAAGTCGCTTTGAGGATTTAGTTGTATGGCGAGAGTCACGTATTCTTGTTGGTGAAATATACCGAACGTTCAATGCATCTAAGGATTTTGGATTTAAAGATCAAATTCAACGTGCCGCAGTTTCTGTTATGAACAATATTACTGAAGGCTTCAAACGACAATCCAATAAAGAATTTATCCGATTCCTTTATATCTCTCGAGCATCTTGTGGCGAGGTACGCAGCATGCTTTACGTTGCGAAAGACCTAAAATATATTGACATTACAACTTTTGAAAACCTACATGGTAAAGCACTCAAAATTAGCATCAGTATATACAATACTCATAAAATCAATAGAGAGCTGAGAAGTTAAAGAGGTAAAAAGTGTAACTAAATTAGAGGAGTGAGAAGAAAAGAGTGTAAATAGTTAAAGTAGTGGCAGGTATGCTTAGACTAGTTAAAATAGTAGAATGCGTAGAAATAGTAGAAGTGTGCTATAGTTTGAAGAGGTGAAAAATGTAACCTCTCACGTAACCCTTTTAACAAAAAACACTTCTACTCTTTTAACCACTTTTACCTTTCCAAGCATTTATACCCTTTCAAACACCTTCAACACTTTGCAGCCCTTTAGCCCCTTTAACACATACACCCATTAAAAAGTAAAATAAAATGAAATTCATTAAAACAGATATACCTGAAGTAATCATTATAGAACCCGCAGTATTTGGCGATAGCCGGGGTTATTTCTTAGAATCTTTTAATCAAAAGCAGTTTGAGGCTAATATTGGTCCCATTACTTTTGTACAAGACAACGAATCAAAATCATCGAAAGGTGTACTACGAGGATTACACTTTCAAAATCCTCCTTATAATCAGGCTAAATTAGTTAGGTGTATCGAAGGTGAAGTTTTAGATGTTGCTGTTGACCTGCGTAAAGATTCACCTACTTATAGAAAATACGTAGCTGTAAACCTTAGCGGCGATAACAAACGTCAGTTATTTGTACCACGAGGCTTTGCACATGGCTTTGTAGTTCTCAGTGAAACTGCTACTTTTGCGTATAAAGTAGATAACGACTATGCCCCTGATCATGATTCAGGCATAGCATGGAACGATGAAGAAATAAATGTAGATTGGCAGATTGATGCTTCATTAATTCAACTTTCAGGAAAAGATCAAATATTAAAACCATTAAAGGATACTGCTAATCCTTTTTAAAACAGCATTATGAGTAAAAATATATTAGTTACAGGAGGAGCCGGATTTATAGGTTCGCATGTGGTTCGCTTATTGGTAAATAAATATCCTAAATACCACATTATTAACCTCGATTTATTGACCTATGCTGGTAATTTAGCCAACCTTACTGATATTGAAAAGAAAGACAATTATACTTTTATAAAAGCAGACATCTGTGACTTTGAGCAAATGCAAGAGCTATTTAAAAAGTATGATATTGACACTGTTATTCACTTGGCTGCAGAATCTCATGTGGATAGATCTATTAAAGATCCATTTACTTTTGCTCAAACTAATGTAATGGGTACCCTAAGTCTATTGCAAGCAGCTAAGCACTATTGGGGCGATAACTACGATGAGAAACTATTCTATCATGTATCTACCGACGAAGTATACGGTTCATTGGGCGAGGAAGGTTACTTTTTAGAAACTACTAAGTACGACCCGCACTCTCCATACTCAGCATCAAAAGCCTCATCAGATCATTTTGTAAGAGCTTTTCAAGATACCTATGGTATGCCTACTGTAATTAGCAACTGTTCAAATAATTATGGTCCATATCAGTTCCCTGAGAAATTAATTCCTTTATTCATCAACAATATTCAAAATAACAAGCCCCTACCCGTTTATGGCAAAGGAGAAAATGTAAGAGACTGGCTATTTGTTGAAGATCATGCCAGAGCTATTGATATCATTTTTCATGAGGGAAAAACAGGAGACACCTATAACATTGGCGGATTCAACGAATGGAAAAACATTGACTTGATTAAAGTAATGATCAAAACGGTTGATCGCTTATTAGGCAGAGAAGAAGGAACTTCTGAAAATCTTATCACCTATGTAACAGATAGAGCTGGACACGATTTACGTTATGCTATTGATTCAACTAAACTAAAAGATGAATTGGGCTGGGAACCATCGCTTCAGTTCGAAGAAGGTATAGAGAAAACCGTAAAATGGTATCTTGAAAACAAAGATTGGATGGAAAATATCACTAATGGTGAATATGAAAAATATTACGCAGAAATGTATAAGTAGTAGGAATTTGATAGAGGAATAAATAAGTTAATAGCATTAAATGGATTAAAAGTACGCCGCAATCTACTGACTAAGCATCACTATCTATTCCTAAAAAAACCGATTCATATACGAGTCGGTTTTTTTATGCCCAATAACTCTCTAAAAAGTGTGTAGCGGATGCGCAAATAGTTCGTACTATCAAGGTATTAAACTCTTATTAAATACATTTTTTATTGAATTTAATTTGATTTTACTATGAATTGTATATAGCTTTAATATAACTCTAATACGAACTTAATATGGCTAGATATACTAAAATGATGCAGGAAGGATCTTCAGGAAAAATTGGTAGTATTGTTACTTATCAGATGTATGGAAAAGGTTATATGGGCTCTCTTCCCTCTCATTATAAAGACCAGAAATCAGAGAAACAATTAGTACAACGCCAAAAAATGCAACTAATCAATAAGTTCCTGAGTCCTATTAAAGATATTCTAAGGTTCACATTTCGGAAGGAAGCATATGGACGATCGGCATATATGGCAGCAAAATCTTATAATATACGCCTTGCAATTAGTGGTGAATACCCTGAGCAACACATTGACTATACAAAAGCCTTGGTTAGTAAAGGGGATGTATTACTTCCCACTGATGCTCAAGCAAAACGAACGGATAAGGGACTCCTGTTTGAGTGGAAATACAATATAGAAAACATCCCTTAGATACCTTAGTGGTAATTGCAAATACACGCGATGAAATAAATTGCAAATATAAAATGACCGGCATTGAACGCTTTGAAGAATCGTACCTTTGGAAGGAGAACTTCAATCTGAAAAAAGCCTTTGATATATGGTTGGTATTTCGCGATTATAAAGAACGAGGTTTTAGTAATAGCCTTTGGCTTGGTCAAACCTAATAAACACCGAAATAACTCTATTGCAAATTAACTTATATAAAACGATATTTATACCATTAAAAAATCAGTGACGAATATAAATATATCTGTAACTGAAAAACTAATAACATGTCAAAAACAGCACTTATAACCGGTATCACCGGACAAGACGGCGCATACCTAGCCGAATTTTTATTACGCAAAGGGTATATTGTTCACGGACTAAAAAGACGTTCTTCGCTTTTTAATACCGATAGAATTGATCACTTATATCAACATCCACATATCGAGAATCGAAATTTGATTCTTCATTATGGTGATATGACGGATTCAATGAACATTACTCGAATTATTCAAGAAGTTCAGCCCGATGAGATTTATAACCTTGCGGCAATGAGTCATGTGAAGGTGAGCTTTGATACGCCTGAATATACAGCAAATGCCGATGGTATTGGTACACTTCGTATCCTTGAGGCTATTCGTTTTTTAAACTTAACGGAGAAAACCAAAGTATACCAGGCTTCTACTTCTGAGTTATATGGTTTGGTGCAAGAAGTTCCTCAAAAAGAAACTACACCCTTCTACCCTCGCTCACCATATGCAGTAGCTAAAATGTATGCCTATTGGATTACAGTAAATTATCGGGAAGCTTATAACATTTATGCATGTAATGGGATTTTGTTCAACCATGAGAGCCCCTTGCGAGGTGAAACCTTTGTAACACGTAAAATTACACGTGCGGCGTCTAAAATTGCCTTAGAAATGCAAGATTGCCTTTATCTTGGTAATATGGATGCCAAGCGCGATTGGGGGCATGCCAAAGATTACGTGCGCGCTATGTGGGCGATTCTTCAACAAGAGAAACCTGAAGATTTCGTGATTGCTACGGGAATAACCACTACTGTAAGAGATTTTGTGAGAATGGCGTTCGGTGAAGTAGGTATCGAACTTGAGTTTTCAGGTGAGGCAGAAAATGAAGTAGGCAAGGTAAAAGCCTGTAATAATCCTGATTTCCAAATAGAAATTGGTAAAGAAGTGGTAAAAGTTGATCCTGCTTATTATCGTCCTACAGAGGTAGAATTACTTATTGGTGATGCCACTAAATGTAAAGAAAAACTTAACTGGGAACCAGAATATGATTTAGCAGGGTTAGTGAAAGATATGATGCAATCAGATGTTAAACTGATGCAAAAAGATAAATACCTTAAAGAAGGTGGTTACGAGACACTAAACTATTACGAATAAAGTTTATCACGAATTAAGCAAAAGTGAACAAGTTCTGTTAACTAATTTAGAGAATTAGATGACTCCGATAATTTACAAAGACGAAAGTTATAATATTATTGGGGCATGTATGGCAGTACATTCGCAATTAGGCCCTGGGTTTTTAGAGGCTGTTTATCAAGAGGCATTAGAAAGAGAATTCTTTAAACGAAAAATTCCTTTTGAGAGCCAAAAGAAGCTTAACATAAATTACAATGGTGAACGGTTAAAAAAATACTATGTAGCAGATTTTGTTTGCTATAACGCTATTGTTGTTGAAATTAAGGCTCTAAACTATCTTGGTAAAAACCAATTTGAACAAACTGGTAATTATTTGCGTGCCATCAATCATAAACTTGGTATTCTGGTTAACTTTGGTTCTAATTCTTTAATCAGTAAACGAGTTTTAACCCAAACTTTTCCTAGCAAAGAATTCGTTTAATTCGCGATAATTCGATAAAATTAGTAGGTAAATGAAATTTACAAATAAAATATATGTAGCAGGTCACCGAGGATTGGTGGGGAGTGCTATTGTAAAAAAACTTGAAGCCCTAGGGCATACCAATATAATTACACGTACTTCTTCTGAATTAGATTTGCGTAATCAAGTTGCTGTAAATCGGTTTTTCGAAGAAGAAAAGCCTGATTTTGTCTTTTTGGCTGCTGCTAAAGTTGGTGGTATTGTAGCAAATAATACCTACAGAGGTGAGTTTATTTATGAAAACATGATGATACAAAACAATGTGATTCATGCATCGTATATAAATAAAGTACAGAAGCTTCTATTTCTAGGATCAACCTGTATTTATCCAAAATTAGCACCGCAACCAATGCCAGAGGATTGTTTATTAACAGATACTCTAGAATACACAAACGAGCCTTATGCGATTGCAAAGATTGCTGGCATAAAAATGTGCGAATCGTATAATATACAGTATGGCACCAACTTCATTTCGGTAATGCCTACCAATTTGTATGGACCTAATGATAATTTCGATTTAGAGAAGTCACACGTACTGCCAGCTCTAATTAGGAAAGCACACTTAGGCAAATGCCTGCAAAAAGGTAACTGGGATGCTATTAATGCCGATTTTAACCAGAACCCCATTGAAGGAGTTTCAGGAGCAAACTCTCAAGAAGAAATCTTAAATATCCTTGCCAAATATGGCGTTTCCTTAAATGCGAAGGGTAAAGTTAGCATCGAGATTTGGGGAAGTGGCAAACCAATGCGAGAATTCTTATGGTCGGAAGAAATGGCTGACGCTTGTGTATACATAATGGGCAAAGTCGATTTTAAAGATACTATTACCGATACTAATGATATTAGAAATACACACATCAACATCGGTACTGGCAAAGAAATATCAATACGTCAATTGGCTGAAACCATACAAAATAAAGTGGGCTTTAACGGAGAACTCGTTTTTAATGCTGATAAACCTGATGGTACTATGCGTAAGTTAACGGACGTTTCTAAATTACATAGTTTAGGATGGCAACATAAAGTTGAGCTTGATGAAGGTATCGATAGAATGTATAAGTGGTATTTAAAAGGATAACTAATTATCCATAAATGAAGATAATACCTAAGGGCAAGTTCAGTTTTGAGCTTGCCTTTTTTTATTAAAAATGAGCACAATTACACAGTATGAAAAAAGAAGATTTATTACATGTCGATTTACTTAAAACAGTTTAAGAGCGGAGATGAGTTAAATTCCTTTTTAATATTTCACGATATATCTGGGCTTGTTTTAACTCTGCCTTTAAACGAGCTATTTCTTCTTTTTCAGGTGTTAGTACTGGATTTCCATTACCTTGAGAACTATCTTTTCTTAAACCCTATATTCGCGAAACCAACGTCCATCCATACCTGAATCTAAACGCAACTCTTGGGATACATCCGAAACTTCCTGCCACTTATACACAGGTTAACTACCATTGATTTTAAATTCTTTGTTGTATTTCTTTTACTTTTATTTCACTTTTATTTCACTTTCATTTCATAATGATAAAGATAAAAAAGCTTAACTAAGCATCTACACAAATGCACCTACTTCATAAGTATTAATCGAAATTTTAAAAATTACTCTTGTTTTATAGGGGGCAAAACAAAAAAGTGGTAACATTTTATTTGCAATTCCTAGTAGGAAATATTAATTTAAATTATATATCTTCATATTAGTTTATGAAAAAAGAAACTGTTACTACTTATATGTGACTCACGTGGCGAAGCTGTGCCTATTAACCAACAAATAAAACTTACAAAAACCCACTCCATTCTGATAATATTTCTGTTAAAGCAGTTATGTATTTCAGCAACAAATCTTGCAGATTTGGTTGAAAAACAAGTCAATACCCCTCAGTTAAGCGTTTTTAACACTCTCCTGGAATGGTTTATCAATTTAAAACACCTTTTATTTGTTTTGTCCTGTAAAATTAACTGGACTTTAGTAGAGGATGACTTGTCGTTATGTTATTCTGACATAGGGCGTCCTTTTATCCCTATTTGTAGAATGATTGGGTTATTATTGTTCGAAAAGGGTACCAGGGAAGAACAAGAAAAAAATTTTAGAAGGAGCATTAAATCAGTGGACTTTAGATGCTGCTATTGAATCTAATCTTAATGAAATATATGTTTTTACAGAAGATGCTAATATTATGTGAAATTTTGAGAATGAATATGTTTGGAGTAATAAGGTTAAGGTAATGGAACGTAATACTGAAAGTGTAAATGACATAACTAGTAAAGAAATGGTAATGCTTGAATGTGCTGAACGTTTGAACTATGATTTTGAACTATTAACATTAATTCAAGCAACTAGCTCTCTAATTACGTTTAGTGATATCAATACAACGTTAAGGATGGTCAAAAAGAAAGTTTTTGACTCTGCCGTGACTGTTATCGAAACCAAACAATGCATTACCTGGAATAATTAGCAAACTGATATTAAGCTTACACATAATGGATGTGATATGGCAATACGAGAAGCTGTTGGATGCATAGTAAAGCAAAATAAACGTTTTAAATAAAATCAAAACATTGATTATAAATATGAAAGAAGCAAAAGTAATAGCAGAAATTGGTTGCAACCATAAAGGTGATTTGGAGATTGCAAAAGAGCTAATAAAGGTAGCTAAAATATTTTGTAATGCTGATGTTGTAAAGTTTCAGAAGCGTAACAACAAAGAATTATTAACTAAGGAGCAATATGACGCTCCTCATCCAAATCCTGCAAATTCTTATGGCGAGACATATGGTGCCCATCGTGAGTTCCTCGAATTCAATTTAGAACAAAATCGTGAATTAAAGGAGTATTGTGAAGATTTAGGGATCGTATTCTCTACCTCAACATGGGATCTAACTTCAGCAAAAGAGATTGCGTCACTAAAACCGGAGTTGATTAAAATACCATCAGCATGTAACAACAACTATGATATGTTAACATGGTTATGCGAGAATTATCAAGGAGAGATTCACTGTTCTACCGGTATGACAACTAAAAATGAGATAGAAGATCTAGTGTCATTCTTTGAAAGTAAGGGACGCGCTAAAGATGTTGTTCTTTACAATTGTACTTCGGGTTATCCTGTACCTTTTGAAGATGTATGCTTATTAGAGATCACAAGGCTTAAAGAGAATTATGCACATCGAGTTAAGGAGATTGGTTTCTCTGGACATCATTTAGGAATTGCTATTGATGTTGCTGCATATACATTAGGTGCAACATGGGTAGAGCGCCATTACACACTCGATCGTACCTGGAAAGGAACTGACCATGCTGCTTCACTTGAGCCAGAAGGTATACGTCGTTTGGTACGTAATCTTAAGGCTACTTCAGCAGCTTTAAACTATAAGAAAAAAGACGTGCTTGATATTGAAATGGTACAACGTAAAAAGTTAAAGAATCAAAAGTAATAATTGTATTTTATGAGCAAAAAACATGTCAGTAGAAGAGAATAATAAGCGAATTGCCAAGAATACATTACTCCTATATTTTAGGATGTTACTAATACTGGGAGTATCTTTATATACGGTTCGTATTGTTCTTGAAACACTAGGTGAAGTTGATTATGGTTTGTATAATGTTATAGCAGGAATAGTTGCTATGTTTGGTTTTATAAGCAACTCTATGGCTACAGCAACTCAACGTTTTTTTTCGTTTGAACTAGGGCAAAATAATCATGAGAAACTTAATCAAACTTTTAGTGTTACCGTAATTATATACACATTCATTTCAATATTAATAGTCGTTTTAGCAGAAACGATTGGATTATGGTTTATGAAAACTCAAATGACTATCCCTTTAGATAGAGTCGAGGCTGCAAATTGGGTCTATCAATTTGCAATTTTATCATTTGTTGTTACAATAATGTCTATACCATATAACGCAGCTATAATAGCACATGAAAACATGAAGATATATGCGTATGTAAGTATCATAGAGGTAACCCTAAAGCTTGCAGTTGTATACCTATTAGTTATATTCTCGTACGATAAACTTAAGTTATATTCCATTTTGATGTTTGGGACCGTATTAACTATTAGGCTGATTTATCAGGTTTATTGTAGAAGAAGGTATTCTGAGACAAAGTTCCAGTATTATTGGGATAACGAATTATTTAAAGAACTAGTTGGTTTTTCAGGTTGGAATTTGTTTGGTACAATTGCTATTGTCCTTAAAAATCATGGAATGAATATACTCTTGAATATGTTCTTTGGTCCAATTATTAATGCCGCAAGAGGCATTGCTTTTCAGGTGAATATGGCAATAAATCAATTTGCACGGAATTTTTTAACTGCGACAAAACCCCAAATGACAAAATACTATGCACAGGGTGAAGTTAATAAGATGTTAGACCTAGTCTATAGAACATCGAAATTTGCATTCTATTTATTACTTATGCTCTCACTACCTATTTTGCTGGAGACAAAATTTATTCTTTCTATTTGGCTAAATACTACTCCTGAATATGCGGTGTTATTTACACGTTTAGTTATCGTAACTTCTATCGTGGACTCATTATCATACTCTCTTATGTCAGCTGCTCAATCTAGTGGCAAAATTAGGAATTATCAAATGATTGTTGGTACAGTAATGATTTTAAATTTACCTATATCTTATACTATTCTAAAATTAGGCTATGGGCCAGACATACCATTTTATTTGTCAATACTAAACTCTTTAATTTGTTTACTTATTAGACTTAATTTATTAAATAAAATGATCGGGCTTTCAATAAAAAGGTTCGTTATTGACATATTAATGATAATTAGTTCTGTAACACTTTTAGCATATATTTTACCTTTGATAGTTTTATTCTCGTTAGATGAAAATATCGCGAGGTTAATTTTAGTATGTATTAGTTCTGTAATTTCATGCATAGCTGTTGTCTATATCCTTGGAATTACTGTAGAAGAAAGAAAAGATTTCAATATTTATATTAAGGAAAAACTTAAGAAATAAAATGGCAAAGATTTGTATTTTAAGCGATAATAGAACTGGAATTAATTGGGGAGCAAGGGCAACTAGTATATCTTTAAGTCAAATACTAAATCTCAAAAATGATATAGTAGGTGTAATATATAATGATCTAAAGAAAAACAATATAGTTCTATATTATAAATTGTTAGGACTTATTAAAATTAATTCTCCAAAAGAGAATAGCTCATCTAAAGCATTTACTCTATTTATGAAGATATTGTTAAAACTAAAAATATTGAAACCAATTTATTTTATTGGCTCAGATATAAATAGAAATATTAAATATTTTAATAAATATAAAAAATCTAATAAAGACTTAAATTATATTCAAGATCAAATACATGAGGCTGAATATATAGTTGTAAATGGAGAGGGAGATATGATCTTCAATTATAAAAGGAATACCTTATTCTTTTTACTGACCATAATGGAGATAGCATTTCAGCAGGGGAAGAAGATCACTTTTGTTAATGCGATGGTTTCTGAGTCACCTACAAAAACAAAATTTCCCGAGAAGAATCTTAATCTTAAAAACAAATGCATTGATATTCTTGCAAAATGTGAGAATATTCAATTGCGAGATTCTTTATCCCAGGAATTATTGAATAATATTTCAACAGGAATTAAATCATCTGTATTACCTGATGCCTTATTTTCGTGGTTACGATACTATGATGAATTAGATATCACTTGTGCAGATGTTGTATTACCAATAAAATCAGAGAAGAAATTCGGAGCATTTGACTTTAAAGAACCTTATATATGTGTATCAGGATCGTCAATTGCGCCGTTATTAGATAGGCATGAATTAATTAATAATTTTATCAAACTAGTTGAAAAATTAAAATGTTTAGATAAAAGAATTTATTTAGTTATTCCGTGTACTGGAGATCTTTTTTTGGAAGAGGTAGGAAGAAAAACGAATACCGATGTAATTCATGCAGAAACATCCATTCTTTTTGGCATGAAAATATTAGCTAATTCGGAGCTTTATATATCTGGTAGGTATCATCCAAGTATTATGGCATCTTTAGGAGGGACACCTTTGATTTGTATGGATTCAAATTCTCATAAAATGCCTGGCCTGCAAAAGCTATTGAATTATGGAAAAATAACAGAGTTTAAGTTGCCTTTGTCTAATAATAATATTGAAAAGATATATTCATTAGGCGAAGAATATATTGGCAATAAGAAACTAATATCAAGTATAAAAGATACAGTTAATGGTTTTAATGACAACTTAGCTAATAGCATAAATAAACCATATATAACAAGTAAATAATACTACATCTTAGTGAATATGTAAATGTTAAAATTATTTAGAATGAATTATCTTTCGAAGATTCCGAACAAGCTTAAAAGCATATATCAGAAACTAAAACCATTTCCTACAATTGTGAAATATACGCCAAATGGGACAAAGAAAATGTTTCATATATCCGCCTTTACTTATGGAAATGCTGGAGATATAGTGTTACCAATAGTTCTAAGAGATTTGTTCAACATTGGAGTTGGTGTTAAGTTGTGGAAAGGGCAACATGTATATAAAATTGTAAGTCAGACTGATGTCGATAACATAAATAGACACGATGCCATGGTTATTGGTGGCGGTGGTCTGTTTTTAAAAGATACCAACCCTAATGATTTAAGTGGGTGGCAGTGGTCATGTTCTATCGATGAGTTAAAACAGATGAATGTACCAATAATAATGTTTGCCGTTGGGTACAACAGATTTAGAGGTCAAAGTGAATTTAAGCCGCTTTTTAAACAGCACCTGAATGCTTTTGTAGGACAAGCTAAATTTATTGGAATTAGAAACACAGGGAGTATTAATAAATTAAAGGATTATTTGGAGACAGATGAGCTTAAAAATAAACTCACATTTCAACCCTGTATGACAACTCTAATATCTAAAATATATCCTGATTTGCATAATTACAAAAAGAAGGAAGATTTTATTGCTATTAATTGTGCTTTCGACAGAGTAGAATTAAGAAAAGGAACCGATTTGATATTAAATTCTATTGCGAGAGTAGCAAAAGAATTATCAAATATCACGAGAATTAAATATTATTCTCATATGCTATCCGATAATAAGATTCTTCCATACTTTAACAAATATAAAGTTCAATATGAACTTATTGAAATGAAAACGGAAAAACAAGTTCTTGAAGAATATATTAAACCAAGGTTGGTTATAGGTATGCGAGGACATGCGCAAATGATTCCCTTTGGATGTTTAACTCCAATACTTTCAATTGTATCCCATAACAAACTACAATGGTTTTTAGACGACATTTCACATCCCGATTGGGGAGTTGATGTACTTTCACCAAACTTCGAGAAAGAATTGTTAGAAAAATCTGTAGAAATATATACGCAATATACACATAATATGATCGAGGTAGAAATAGCTCAGGAAAAACTATGGCAAATTACGAAAGCAAACTTAAAAGAGATTAAGAGCCTACTAGATAACTAAATTATAAATCCATATTTAATACCGATTAAAATGTTTATAAAGAACTTCTTTGTTAATGTTAAAATGTTCTTAGCAACAATATATCATTTTACTCGTATTTGTTTTACCTTTTTTCGCGGTTACAATGGAATAAACAATATTGCATGTAAGAATAGTATAAGGCAAAAGGAATTAAAAATACTTGGTAACGGCAACTCTTTAAAAAAATCATTACATGAAATATCTATAAGCGATTATGACTTTATGGTTGTCAATCGCCATGTTTTATCAGAGTCGTACAATGTGATTAAGCCAAAATATTATATTTTGGCTGACCCACATTTTTATTCTCATGAGGAAGGAATAGGAATATTAAGTAAAGTTATTAAACAAACATCATGGGAGCTTAATTTATTTCTACCATTCGAAGCTCTTAATAGTAAAACAAGGTCAATCTTAAATAATATACCTGGTAATATTAAGGTGACTTTTTTTAATACAAGAGGTGCAAATGGGTTTAGTTTTTATAAATATTGGTTATATAACAAAAACCTTTCGATGCCCATCGTTCAAAATGTAATGGTTGCTGCAACCTATCTTGCTATTTCACTAAAATATAAGCGAGTAGATTTATATGGTGTAGAGCATTCTTGGTTGAAATATTTAAGTGTGAATGATAATAATGAAGTATGTCTGGAAAACCCACATTTTTACGATAAAGGAAAAACTAAAAAGCAGACATGGTATGAAATACAACATGTAACAGCGACATTGTCAGAAGTATTGAGAGCATATGCTAATATGTTTGAATCCTATCTTGAGGTAGAAGCATATGCAAGAAAAAAACAGGTAGCTATTGTGAATAAAACGGCAAATTCATACATCGATGCTTTTAGGCGAGAGTAGCTCATTAGTTTGTAGATATACACTCTGTAATAGAGTCACATATGGTATCCTATGAATTTAAAAAAGTTTAATTATTAAATAGTGTAACTTAACTTTTGATAGCATGGGTAAAATTAAAGAGATAGTTAAATTTATATATTATTTTAAAGTATATAATTATCTATTTAATCAACTTGTAATGAAGTTGAATAATGTAAAGAGTTCCTCAACTCCTAAACTTAATGGACGCTTATATATTAAATGTAAAAAAGGATCTCTTTTATTAGGCAAAAATGTAAAAATTAATAGTGGCAAAAAATATAATGTAATAGGAGGAGATACTCGAACAAATTTCATTATTAGTCCAGGGGCAACAATGCAGGTAGGTAATAATGTAGGCATTTCCAATAGTACCTTTTGTTGTCATAACTCATTAATTATTGAAGACAATGTGCTATTTGGTGGAGGGTGTAAAGTTTATGATACTGACTTTCATTCAATAAATTTCGACAATAGAATATTACCCTACCGATATGGTAAAAAAGATAAAACTATTCAAACTAAAGGTATTATAATAAAACGTGGTGCCTGGGTTGGGGGACATTGTATCATCCTAAAGGGTGTTAAAGTTGGGGAGAATTCAATAATTGGAGCAGGGAGTGTTGTGACAAAGAGTATTCCACCTAATGAAATATGGGCTGGAAATCCTGCTAAATTTATTAAAAGAATATGAATCCTAGCGTGTACTTCCCAATACTTAAATGATTTAGCTTTATGTTTTTTAACATAGATTACTATAAGTATACACAAAATTTAGTTTATAATAGACTTTGCCAACTTCAACATTATAATTAATTTCTTATGATCAATCTAATTAAGAAACTACTTAAGCATTATTATATTCTTATTAAGAATAGAAAAAAACTGATCTTATCATTTTCGTGCAGTGTTACGCTTAATTCCATATTTGAAGGTCGCAATAGAATTTGTTCTGAGGCATGGTTCAATGGTTCTATTGGCTATGGATCCTACCTAGGTTCAAAAACTATTATTGATGGGAAAATAGGAAGATATACATCTATTGGACCTTCCTGTAATGTAATATTTGGAACACATCCATACACTTATCCTTTTGTATCTACCTCACCTATGTTTTTTTCAACACGAAATCAATCAGGTTATACCTTTGCAGATCAACAGCATTTTAACGAATTTAGATATGCTGATGAAATAAATAAATATGCTATTGTTATAGGAAATGACTGTTGGATTGGAGCTAATGTTTCTATCATCTCAGGGGTATCTATTGGTGATGGAGTTGTAGTGCTTACTGGTTCTGTGGTGACTAAAGATGTACCAGATTATGCCATCGTTGGCGGTATTCCTGGAAAGGTAATTAAGTATAGATTTTCTGATGATGATATTGAGTTCTTACTAAAAATTAAATGGTGGGAGAATGGAGAAGAATGGATGAAAAAGAACAAAGACTTATTAATCAATTTTAACCTGCTCAAAGAAAAGTATAAACATTGTGATATATAAAAACAAGCACCAAATAATAACCTTGAGAATAGCTTAAAACCTAAATAATGGAGAAATTAATATTCTACCTTTTTGTCTATTCTTTAGGAATCGCAATTTATATTCGCAGGCCTGGCTATGTGCCATTATATGCAATTCTATTGATGGTATTTTCTTTACCTTTTATAGATTTAATATTTACTGGTGAGATCTACAGCAGTGGTAATAATGGATACTTAGGCATTTGGATTATCACACAAGTACTGCGGAACTTTCTCTTTATCATATGCTTTATAGAAATTGTAAAACGAGGTAACATTTGGCAATTTCGTAAAGTCCTTTTTGCTACAGGGGGGCTACTTGTACTGCTTACATTTTGGACAAGGCTTAATTATTTTCCTTTAAGAACTGTAATGGGCGATATATATTATATAATAACATTTCTTTCATTTTTAGTTTATGTGTATTTAAATAACAGCCTAAAGTCGAAAAATATAATTATAATGATTATCGTTATAATTATTGCAGAGGCATTGGTAGTTATTATCAACTTAAAAGGTATCTATCTTTTTAAAATGTATTATTTACCTAATTTAGGTAACATCCCTACCTATAAAATATCGGGAACATTTCATAGGTTCAATGCTTTTTCTAATTTTTTAACCACAATTTTCTTGTTTATATCTTTAACTCAATTTTCTGACAAATTAATATCAAAAGCCAATTATTTATTGTTGACAGCAGTTTTGGGAGCAATGTTGGTTTTGTCTGGTTCTAAGGCGTCAATCATAGTCTTCATTGTTATTCTACTTTCTGGCCTATTATATATAAAAAGAAAAAATCTGGTTCTATATGTGCCTGTTCTTGTATTGGTATTTATCGGTCTGATGATGATGAAAAACTATATAGAGAATATTAATTATAGTGCTGTTGACGCTGAAAATAGTTTTCAGCGAATTGTATATGGCTTTGCTGATGTAGCAAATGATAATCATACAACCTTATCTATCACGGAAGGTTTATTTGAAGATCTGTCGTTAAAAAATTTATTTTTTGGGCATGCTCTAGCCCCCTCCGTAGATTACTATAATGACATTGACGTAGCTCTTCTACGGGCAGATGCACGTGTGGCTTATATGCTATTTCAATTTGGCTTGTTGCCTGTTCTTGCCTATGTTCTGTTTTTCTACCAAGTTTATGCTTTTACAATTAATAAATTACGAAAGAAAAAACATAGGTTAAATATTAAAGTTGCCTACTTGTGTTGCCTATTGTATACCTTTACTGAAGGTGGTTTTTTTGATTTAACTATGATGATGATGACTGTATTATATTCGTTTTATCTTTATAAAAGAACAGAAGAGGCACTTTTTAAAGAATTTATAAAAACCATCTCCTCATGAAAAAACAACTTGCTGTATTAATCACTTGTTTCAATCGTAAAGAAGACACCTTGAGCTGTATCCATTCTCTAAGCCGTTCTTTTGAAAACACGTCAGACTTTACGATGAACATATATTTGGTAGATGATGGCTCTACCGATGGAACGTCAGAGGCTATCGCGAAGTCCTTTCCTGTGGTTAATCTAATACAAGGAACTGGTAATTTATTTTGGAACAAAGGAATGCGTTTGGCTTGGCAAACTGCAATTAATTCTCCAACAAAATATGATTACTACATCTGGTTGAATGATGATACAATATTGGATAAAAACAGCTTAGCAGAGTTATTTTTAACCTATACAAAAGCTGTAAAAAAAGAAGGTCATGAGGTTATAGTTACTGGTGCTTGTAGAATGACGAATGATGAAGCTAACTTTTCATATGGAGGTAGAGATGAAAAAGGACCTGTTATACCTAATGGCAAGATTCAAGAATGCAAGTACATTAATGGTAATGTAGTGCTAGTGCCTTCAGGTGTATATCATTCCATAGGAATATTATCACCAGATTATACTCACGCGATGGGTGACTTTGATTATGGAATTAGAGCTATAAACGCAGGCTATAAATGTTACACAACTGAAAATTTTGTAGCTACATGTCCCACTAACAATGGTATCCCTAAATGGTGTAACCCTGAAACTCCAATTATAAAAAGGCTAAAGTTATTGTATGACCCACTAGGTTTAAATTTACCCGAATATAATACATTTAGGCGTAAATTCTGGAGGAGTAAGTGGCTAGTATATGCCGTAAAAGCACACTTTAAAGCCCTATCACCAACTCTCTACACTATCATAAAAAAATAGAACAATTCTAATATAGTAGGTATAAGATTAAAACAATTTACTATAAATGCTAACAACTATGAAATATAATAATTCAATTAGTCTGAATAATTTCAATCTTCTTTAATAAAAAATATCAGGCAATAAATCTTACCTACTAAAGGCAATATTATGCAAACTCCTAAATAGATATAATGAAAAAAGGAATTATTTTTTACACTTACCTTCCTCCTTGGCGCATTGATATTTTTAATGAGATGGGGAAACTTTTTGATCTTCAGATAGTGTTTCTAAATACATCAGCTGAAGGGTTTAAATATAACCGTAACCGCCTATCAAATTTGCTCAATATAAAACATCACTTTTGGCATAGAGGATTTAAGTTACAAGGAAAAGTTTTTAGAACAGGTGTATATAAATTTTTATCAAAGGAAAAGCCTGAAGTAGTTTTTTCACATGAATATTCGCCTACTAGTGTTTTACTGGCTATTCTGCTAAAATTTAAATTCTTAAATTATCAATATGTAATAACTACTTCGGATAACTTATCTATTGCTGCAGAGGTTAGAGGATTAAAAAAGATAGCAAGAAAGTTTGTTTTGAATAATGCTGATGGTTTAATTGTATATAGTGAGCCTGTTAAACAGTTTTATAAAAATCACTTTAGAAATATAAATATAGAAGTTTGCCCTAATATACAGAATCCTAAAACGTTACTTTCTTATAAACCTCTTTTTGAGAAATTATGCATACAGCATATTGAAAATTATAATTTGAAAGGGAGCAAAGTGATACTATATGCAGGTAGACTAGTGGACGTAAAAGGGTTAGATTTATTAATAAGGGCATTCAGTAAATCTAAAAATAAAGGATATACCTTGGTGTTAGTAGGAGAGGGAAATGAAAAGGGTCAGTTAATAAGACTGGTGGAAGAGCTTGCGCTAAAAGACAGAGTATGCATGCCTGGTTTTTTTGATGGTGCTGAATTATATGCGTGGTATCATTTAGCAAGTTTCTTTGTGCTGCCGAGTCGATTTGAACCTTTTGGGGCTGTTGTAAACGAATCTTTAGTACTAGGATGTCCTGTGATGGCCAGTAAATATATTGGAGCTTTAGAGTTTATTGTAGAAGGCATAAATGGTCATATTTTTGATCCATTAGATGAACCTGATTTTATTAACATTCTGAATCATTGCATAATGCAATATTCAGTATTGGATGAGAAACGCTCCGATCTTATGCAACTTTCATTTGTGCAATACATAAATAGTTTTAAAACTGTACTCAATGATGAAAATTGAATATACAAACATGGCAAAAGGGGAAAATAAGCTTGTATTCATTAGTAAATACCTATTGCATATATTAAGAACATGGTATTTGTTTAACTTCAAATTTTCTTGGGTAAATTACAAAGGTTTTGTACGTGTTATGCGTAACGTCCGCTTTGCAAAAATGAATATTACAATTGGTGATAAAGTGCAACTCGGCAAAGACACTAAAGTAGCATGTGATCTTGTGATAGGTAATTACGTGTTAATTGCAGGGCAAGTTAGCTTTGTTGGGCGAAATGATCATCAATATAATTTACCTGGCACTACCATGTGGGATAGCCCAAGAGGCAAAGATAGTGCAACAATAATTCAAAATGATGTTTGGATAGGGAGTGGTTCTACTATTATAGCAGGCGTAAATATTGGCAAAGGTGCTGTTATTGCTGCAGGCTCTCTTGTTAATAAAAACATTCCTGATTTTGAAATATGGGGAGGCGTGCCAGCGCGAAAAATAAAAGATAGATTCGTAAGTCCCGAAGATAAAAAAACACATAAATTATACCTAGAATCTTTAAGTTAAAAACTTTTTTTATTTCAATATGAAAAAAAAAATAGGAATAATCACAGTCTCTCGAACAACTAATTTTGGGGCAGAATTACAAGCATTTGCCTTACAGTATAAACTTAATAAATTGGGCTACGATGCTGAGGTAATTGATTACTTGTATTTTAAAAACAATCGACATATCGTTTCAAAGAAAGCGAGACCTGAACTTTGCTTTAAAAAGAAAGAGCAGTTAAAAAATCTATTTATTTACAGAATTATTGGTCCGCTTATTGATGTTGCTTTCCCAATTTTTCACAAAAAAACAAATAGAAAGTTCAATAACTTTAAAAACTTTCACAAAAATAATACACGATTTTCGAAGGAATTCCGTACTGCAGACTCATTATACAAGCATTCATTCAATTATGATATTTTTATTACAGGAAGTGATCAGGTTTGGAACCCAGCAACATTCTCATCGTTGAAACCTTACTTATTAGACTTTGCGCCGCCTTTCAAGAAAAGAATCTCATACGCAGCTAGTTTTGGAGTTAGTAAAGTAAGCTCAGAATACAAAAACACCTATTCAGGTTTGTTTAAAAAGCTGGATTCCATTAGCGTTAGAGAAGAACAAGGAAAAGAAATTATCAAAGAAATTACGAACCGTGAAGCAAATGAGGTATTAGACCCTACCTTACTATTGTCTAAATCTGATTGGAAAGAGATTGCCAAAGGCAGTAAAATAAACATAAAAGAACCATATATACTTATTTATGATTTACATCCGTCACCGGAAATAATAGAGCTAGCCAACAAAACTGCTGCAAAACTGAATTGTAGAGTTTATCGCATATGCAAAAGAGCTTTCTCTAATCCAAAGAACAATGGCATAAAAAATATTGATGATGCTGGACCTACTGAATTTGTATCTTTATTTATGAAGGCTACCTATGTTATTACAAATTCTTTTCATGGAGTTATATTCTCCACAAATTTTAATATTCCCTTTAACGCAGTATTAAATCCAAAGAGGAAAAATAATTCTAGAATACTGAATTTCTTATCTTACGTTAACCTTAGTAATCGTATTGTTTGGGAAGACAATAAGGATCACTATCCCATTGATTTAAAGTTAAATTTTGAGGATGTAAATTTACGTTTATACAAAAAAAGAAAAACATCGGTAGAGTTCCTGAACTATAACATCTTAAACTAAAATAATAATGTGCAAAACTCTAAACTTTCTGCTTAAAAGGAGAATACATTTTGTTGAAGATGTATCACTAGCCAAAACCTCTTATTTAAAAACAGGAGGTACTGTTAAATTACTGATCTATCCTGAAAAGGATAAGGACCTACGAGAATTAATTAATTTTCTTTATACCAATAAGGTCAATTATAAAACCGTTGGTGCAACAACTAATTTATTATTCAAAGATGGTGTAGATTACTCATGCCTAGTATCATTAGAACGTTTCTCCAATATGTCGTTAAATACTGACGAAGGCATATTTACGGTTGATGCAGGTGCATCTCTGCCTGAATTCACTCGATTCGCATTATACAAATCATCGACTGGTTTTGAAGGATTAGAAGGCATTCCTGGATCTATAGGTGGCGCTGTATATATGAATGCTGGTGCCTATGGTTATGAAATTAAAGATACTTTAATAAAGGTTGAAACAATAAATCCTGAGGGAAAACAAAACTTCCTTAATGTATCTGAATTAAACCTAAGTAGACGAAATTCTATATTTAAGTCTGAACAGCAAAAACAAATAATATTGCGATGCTTTTTTAAATATAAAGCAGGTTGTAATATTGCAATTGCTCAAAGAATGGAGAACTATCACTATAAAAGACATAAATATCAGGACTTTTTATATCCAAATTTAGGCAGTATGTTTTCGGGATCATTATATCGCCATCTCGGGGAAAAAGATTTTATATTCAAAATAATATCTACGTCATATTACCTCTTTAATTACAAATTAAAATTTCATAGACGAGAATCACCATTGAATAGAAAGTGGATTAATGAAATTGTTGTTAAGAGGTTTAAGCTAAAGTATGATATTCAGCCTTTCTCTGACAAAACAATAAATTGTTTAGTTAATAGGGGGCAAGGCACTGATGAAATGATCCGTTATATTCAAGAGATGAAACAGCTAACAAACAACAATGTGGCAATTGAAAATGAAATTGTTGATGGTTTTTAATTATTAGCGAAAACAATAATGAATATTTTAATTAACGCTTATGCCTGTTCTCCAATAAAGGGTTCAGAGCCTGGGATGGCCTGGAACTGGATTATTCAACTTGCCAAACATTGTAAGTTATTTGTAATTACAGAGGGTGAATGGAAAGATGATATTGAAGCTTACCTTGAAGAGCATCAATTAAGGACTTGCATTCAATTTTATTATAATCCAGTCTCAGACAAAGTGCGCACAATGTGTTGGAATCAGGGCGATTGGCGTTTTTATTATTATTATAGAAAGTGGCAAAAGAAAACCTTAACTATTGCTAACAAAATTGTTGCTCAGGAATCAATTGATATTATTCACCAATTAAATATGGTGGGGTATCGTGAGCCAGGATTACTATGGAAAATAAAAAATAAACCAAATGTATGGGGCCCTATAGGTGGATTTGGTGAAATACCTAAAGATTATTTAAGTTTATATACTAAACAGTCGGCCTTAAAACAAAGCTTAAAACAGTTGATTAATAGACACCAAGTTAAACTACCCTATATAAAAAAACCCATACAAGGATTTGATCGTTTAATAGCTTGTAATAGCAGTGCCAAGATTATATTAGATAAAATATCAAAAAAGAATACGGCTACAATATCTGAAGTAGGTGCTCAAACGTTTAAGGGAGTTGTAAAATCCAAAAACTTTAATAGTAAAGTACTTAAAGTAGCATGGGTTGGTAAAAATGATGAACGCAAAGCTTTAAATATTGCACTCGATGTATTTAAGGAAATAAATAATTACAATATTGAATTGCATATTTTTGGAGTTGCACAAGCCGATTTGTCTTCTAATTACAAAAACATTATTTATCATGGCTGGTTAGCCCACGATAAAACAATACAAGAATTACAAAGTTGTCATTTGCTTCTTTTCACAAGTTTATTTGAAGCAACAGGTACTGCAGTGCTTGAAGCAATATCATATGGGCTACCAGTACTTTGTCATAACACCTGTGGGATGGGCGACATTATTGATGATTCGTGTGGTTATAAAATAGATATGAAAGGTGTTCATTATAGTATTCAACATTTTAAGCTGAAGATAATAGAGCTCTTTGAAAATCGTGATCTATTGCAAAGTTTATCCAAAGGCGCATTGAGTAGAGTGTTAGACTTATCGTGGGAAACAAATGCAAAGAGTATGGTACATATTTATAAAGAATTATCAGATACGAATACAAAACCATAAACTAATACCATGCAGCCGTTATGTACGAGCGCATTTACAAGAAAAATATTTTAACACTATTGCTTACTGTTTAGCATAGTGAATAAAGGTATATATACAAATACATTACAAAAGATGTAGTTACATTTTTTGTTATTGGTAATTTATCAAACAAAGTAGTAACACATGCAGTATTACGATAGAGAATATTTGTCTTAATTCTGAATAGTACCCATATTCAAATTAATGTTAACATCAAAAAAATATGATTTAAATAACTGGAGGCATACTTATTACACGATTTTGTTGCTAAATAAAAGAAAACAACAAATGTTTGTTTCAAAATAAATCATCAATTTTAAGCCTTTGGTAGAAACAAGCTACTATTAGATTAGTATCTAAATATAAACCGATCACTAAGCTGCACCCTTTCTATTAATCATCAGACACTTAAAGACGCACAACATATCAAACAAACATTAATACCATTGTAAATATTTTTTTTAATAACATCTGGACAATGTAAAATAATTGTTCTAACTTTTTTTTATCGATAATCTAATCCGATAGAAATTATGAGAAACAATTACTTAACAGTTCTGGATTACAATATTTATTCTGGAGACATTAGTACACTTTCGTTAAACAAGCGTACAGTAGTAAACACCTTAAATGGCCACTCATATGCAGTAGCCAAAAAAGATGTTGAATTTAAAAATGCATTACTTCAATCACAAATTCTATTGCCTGATGGTGAACCGGTTGTTTTTGGTAGTAAGTTATTATGTGGAGAAAAAATTAATAAAATTTCAGGTTATGAATGCTTCACTGCTATTATGGAGAAATTAAACAGACAAGGAGGATCTTGTTTTTTTCTTGGGTCAAATAACCATACACTAAATTTAATTAAGGAGAGGGTGTCGAGGGAGTATCCACTCATAAATATGGATTATTTTTCGCCACCATATGCAACCGAGTTTAACGCCGAGGAAAATAGAATAATGGTAGAGCGTATTAATGCTTATGATCCTGATGTATTATTTGTAGGTATGACTGCTCCAAAACAAGAAAAATGGGTGCATTCAAATAAGGATAAACTAAAAGTGAACGTTTTGTGCTCCATTGGCGCCGTGTTCGATTTTTATGCAGGTACCGTTAAAAGAGCTCCTGGTTGGATGGTTAAGTGTAAACTAGAATGGTTTCACCGCTTCTTAAAACAACCATTCAGGTTGGCACATAGATATTTTGTGAGTACGCCACAAATATTTATTGACATTTATATGCAAAAGAGAAAACTAAATAAAGAAAAACATAATCCTATTATAGATACCCATAAGGTGTATCAGAATTAAAAACAATGACATAATGCAGAAAAACACTAGCCTAAATTTACTCACACTTATTATTCTTACATTGTACTCTTGCCAACCACAAAAAGATCTGGTTTACTTTAATAATTCGGCAGATAATGAAGCCTTGGATGGTATGTTATCAAAAAGTCCTGATTATAAGATCAGGCAATTTGATAATTTATTTGTAGACATACAAACATCAAACCCTGAAGTAAACCAGCTTTTTAAGGCAACCTCTGATAATGCTATAAGTAGGGGTGGGTTACAACAAAACTTCGGTCAACCTGCCTTGCAATATTTAAGTGGCTATTTAGTTGATGCCAATGGCGATATTGTATTACCCATGCTAGGAGATATAAAAGTTGAAGGTTTGACGTTTGAAGAAGCACGTTCTATTATATCAGAGAAAGCCAGTGAATACCTTAAAGATGTAACTGTTAAAGTAAAGTTTTTAAGTTATAGAATAACCGTATTAGGAGAAGTTAAGAACCCAGGTGTGTATTATAACTATAATCCCAACTTATCGGTTTTAGATGGTATTAGTATGGCTCGTGGAGTAGCTACTTATGGTAGAATAAAAAAAGTATTGGTAATGCGCAATACTCCTGAAGGAAGTACTACTTACAGACTTGATTTAACAGATAAAAATGTGGTTAAGTCACCTGCTTTTTTCCTACAGCCTAACGATGTTTTAATGGTTGAGCCTCTAAAGAATAAAAACATAGTAGTTAGTGCACCTATATTTTCGCTCTTATTCTCAGCGGTATCTTCATTGGTGCTGATATTAAACTATATTGAATAGTATGCGTAAACCCTTACTTTACGTATTACTATCTTTATCAACAACTTATGTGTATTGTCAAAAAACCAATATTTATATAAGTACCTTCGGATTAGCAAATAGTAATAAAAACCTAGTGGGGCATTACCTACATGCCAATAAATGGGGTCTTATTTCTGAACTTGAAACATCGCATTTATTTTTGCATACCTACCTTAAACAGCAAATTATCAAAACAAAAAGAGTAGAACTCAACATTGGTGCTGCAGCACTATTGAAAGAGGATTGGCAGGAGAGCTTTTTGCATGAAGCCTATATTAGCGGAACTGCTTTTAGCATTCTGAACTTTTCATTGGGGAAGGAAGCTTTTTCGCCAGTATCTTATAATGATACACTTTCAACAGGTGGATTTCTTTACAATAGTAATGCACGTCCCTTACCTCGTATTACAATTGGGTTTTATGATTATGTTGATATACCCTTTACAAATAGCCTATTTCAAATACGTGGGGCCATATCTCACGGATGGCTAAATGATAATAGATTAGAAAGTGGTCATCCCAAGGCAGCTGATAATGTTTTGTTACATGAAAAGTGGCTTTATCTTCAATTCGGAAAATATAAAGTAAAACCGTTTGTAGGCATAGTACACAGCTCTATGATAGGTGGTACAAGACAAGATGGTAGCAAAGAAGCCGTTAATTACACAGCTACTTTTTTTGCCAAAGGAGGTAGTAAAGGTGGGCGAACTGAAACCAATGCCTGGGGCTCACACATGGGATTTTGGGATTTTGGCTTAAGTACTACAATCAATGAAAATTCATTTCTTTTATATATGCAAAAACCATTTTACGATGGGTCTGGCCTAAATATATGGAAAGGCAGAAATAAAGACTATAAATTAGGTATTCTAGCAAATCTTAACACAGAAGGACTCATCAAAGGCTTTAATTTGGAATTAATTAAAACAGATTATCAATGTGGTGAAGGAATACCGGATCCCATTTATCCTGAAAACACGCTATATAAAGAATTTAGCGAAGGAAACATTATCTGGGATAAGGACATAAATAATGACTACGATGACTTTATGCATGCTGTTTTTCCGCAAGCTCCCAATAAAACAGGATGGACAAAAGATGAGGTTTGGGCTTACATAAGGCAAGAAACTAATAATGGCCATCAATATGGCGGAAGAGACAATTATGATAATGCCAGCAATTATCATGGTTGGTCCTATTATGAAACAAACATAGGCTATCCTCTTTATCTTAATACGAATCAGTTTAGTATATATGCCCCTGAAGCAAATATAGACCACCAGGCATTTATCAACAACAATAGAGTTCGAGGCATTCATCTAGGTATTAATGGTCAGCTCATACAAGAAATTACCTACACCCTTAAAGCCACCCATACAAAAAATTTGGGTGCGTATCATGAGAAATATGAATCGAGATATTCCTGGGAACTCACACCCAACTATTTTTTTGCTACTAGCAAAAAACAGGTTTATACCTACCTAGATATAAAATATACACCCTCAGAGAAACCTAAAATAGAACTGTTTACCGCTATAACTTTTGATTTTGGTGAGTTATATCATACCTTCGGTGCTCAGTTCGGAGTCAAATACACACCCTTTTCATTGTAAAACAATTATGGAGAACAACATGAAAGAAATGATGGAATTATTAGAGACTGAAGAGTCTTTTGATATAAAGGCCTTTATAGGCAAAATGGTAAAGCACTGGTATTGGTTTTGCATAACAGGCTTTATAGGCTTATGCAGTGCTTACTTTATTTATAAAAACACCCCTAAAGAATACCTTTCTAATGCTGTGGTGCTCTTTGAGAGTGAGGGTGGTTCTCTAGGAGATGCTAGTATATTCGGAGATATATCAATTGGATCTAATAGTAAATCTAATATCCAAAACCAAATTGGCATCTTAAATTCATACTCTATACACCTAAAGGCACTAGAACAGCTTGATTGGACGAATACATGGTATAAAGAAGGTTTATTTAATGACACTAGCTTTTACAACAATAGTCCCCTTGAGGTCATTGCTAATAAAGATTACAAAAACCCAACAGGTATAAAGGTGTATATTAAACCTTTGGATCATGAAAACTACGGCATAAATGTAGATGATGAAAATGCAAAAGGTGAAATAATAAACTTTGCATCTCAGGGTAAATATGGCGAACCATTTAATAATGAATATTTTTCTTTTACAATAAATAAAACAGGTAAAACCACACCAGGTGACTACTACTTTACCTTAAACGATTTAGAACATACAGCAAGAGTATACAATAGATTAGTTGACGTAAGTTTACTCGACAAAAAATCAGAAATTATTCAATTATCACTCATAGGACATACACCTCAAAAACAAGTGGATTATTTAAACCAACTACTAGAAGTTTACATACAGTATGGTATGCAAAAAAAGAATAGAACTACCTTAAATACTGTTAGATTTATTGATGACCAACTAGATGGAATAGTAGACTCACTTGAGTTAGCTGGTAAGAATTTTACAGCTTTTAGAACCAAAAACAAAACAATTAACTTAAGCATAGAAGGCACAATGGTAGCCACTCGTTTGCAGGAGCTGGAATCACAACTTATGGAAGTAAGAATGCAAATAGATTATCTTAATAATTTATTGCACTATATGGAAGATGCTTCCGAGATCGATAAAGTAGTAGCCCCTTCCATTATTGGTATCACTGACCCTGGTTTAAATTCTCAGGTATTACACCTTGCGGATCTTTATGCCAAACGCACTTCTTTGAGTTACGTGGCTCAGGATAAAAACCCTAGTCTCATTTTGTTAAATACTGAAATTCAACAATCCCTAATTCAGTTACGTGAGAATGTGAGAAATCAGCTTTCAGCCTCTAAAAATCATTATAAATCCATTGATAATAAAAAGGATGAAATTACTATGCACATGGCTAGTTTACCTAGCACTGAACAGGAGATGATTAATATTAAACGTAGCTTTGATTTAAATAATGAATTATACACGTTTTTACTACAAAGAAGAGCTGAAGCTTCAATTACAACAGCATCTAATGTTCCGGATGCACAAGTATTAGATACTGCTCGCTTAAAAACAACCCTTAACGTCGGTCCTAATGCATCAATATTTCTAGCCCTAGGCCTCATTTTAGGCTTGGCTATTCCTTTTATAGTTATCATACTAAATGATTATTTCAATGATAGTATATCTTCTACAGAAGATATTGAACGCGCCAGCAAATTTCCTGTATTGGGAGAAATTGTGAGAAACAAATATAAAGAGGAATTACCAATTGCCCTCCACCCTCTCTCAAGTCTTGCTGAATCATTCAGAAGTCTAAGAACCAACCTTCACTTTAAACTTAATAAGTTTGAAGGCCCTAAAGTAATTGCGCTCCACTCTATGTTTCCAAAAGAGGGAAAAACATTTATTTCGGCCAACATAGCTAATATTTTCGCCTTAAATAACAAAAAAGTATTATTATTAGGTTGTGATTTGCGTAAGCCTAGACTAGACAAGATATTTACTACCTTAGACCTTGATAGAGGTGTTAGTACCTTTTTATTGGGTACTGATTCTCTTAGTAATATAGTACAATGTACTGATATCAAAAATTTATCTATTATTAATACAGGGCCTATACCTCCTAACCCAGCTGAGTTACTAGAAAATCAATTGTTTGAACAATTACTTATGGAGGCTAAAAAAGAGTTTGATATTATCGTTATTGATAATGCTCCCATAGGAATGGTTACTGATGGCTTAATATGTGCAAAATATGCCGATGTAAATTTAGTGGTATTACGCCAAGGTAAATCACATAAGAAGCAAGTTAACCATGTAAACCAACTTGAAGTTAAGAATAACTTACCTAACGTTGGCTTTATTTTAAATGATATGGTGAGTAATAGTTATGGTAACTATAGCGGTTATGGCGGTTACGGTAATTACAGCAAAAATACAGGCTATTATGTGGAAGGAAATGATAAAAAGACTGTCAAAAAGAAAGTATTTAGCCGTTTTTCAAATAATTAGTACTACTAACTTAAGGTTATTATTCAGTATTGATATTTGCTAAGATATTATAGCTGAACTCCATTATGTTCAGCTTTTTTTATACCCTATATTTTGTATTTTTGCAGCACAAAATAATCCATTTTATTATATGAATCCCACTACAGCAATCGATAAAAACTTTAACCTACATATTAAGCATCTTCCGGCACAAAAGACTTTCCTACAAGTTTTTGAACGTGAAGGCCTAACTTATATTGATAGCGGATTGGTGGTTGACACCTATAATGTAATTCATATTACTGATGCCTCTACTGTTAGCAAAGATACTATTGAAGAAGCTGTTAACTTTTACGATAATCGATTACGTAAATCGTGCATTTGGATTGAAAAAGATAAGCTAAATAAGTCACTTCTACAGATTTTCTCTGAACTTAATATCACGCATTCTGCTACAAATGAAGGAATGAGTGCCCCAGTAAATGTGCTTACCGAGGGAGAACTTAATCCTAATATTGTTCCTGCCTATAATAAACAAGCTATTATCGATCATGCTTTTATTATTGCTAATAATTGGGAACCTTTTGATACCAATGTATTAAAGTATTATAATACACTTGCAGAGACTATTCTTGACGATGATAATTTAGTCCTTTTGAATTATCTGCACGATAGCGTACCTAGTGGGGCTATTGAACTCTTCATTGAACCCGAGAACCCCAAAAGTGCAGGTATTTATAATCTCTCAGTAATGAAAGAAGATCGTAATCAAGGTATTGCCACAGCATTAGTAAAACATACTATCGCGTTGGCTAAAGAACGTGGTATTGAGCAAATACATTTACAAGCTTCGGATGATTCAAAAGGTATTTTTAGTAAAATGGGATTTAAACAAGCAGGCGAATTTATGGAGTATGCACTAGATGCTAGTTATTAGGTACTAGTTGTTAGTTATTAGGTACTAGTTGTTAGTTATTAGGCTGAAGGTAGTAGTGAATCCAATACCTACTCCTTCACTTCAAGCCTCTGCCTTCACCCTACTTACTCTATTAAACAACTAACTCGCTATTGGCTTTAACCTCACAGAATCACCATCTAAAGTGTAGCTTTTTAGGCGCTCCATAGCTGTAACTTCAATGCTTACAAAACCATACTCTTCAGCAACAAGTCCCTCAATGGTATAACAACCTGGCCCTCGGAAAGGATGCGTTTGCGCTGCTGGCGGAAAATGAACGGTATCTACCCAATGTCCATCTAAATCAATCCAGGTACCAAAAAACATCATTTTTCCTTTGTTAGTTTTATTGGGTTTGCAATGAATCAAGTAGGCCACAATACGCACATGTTTCCCAATAAGCTGTGGCAGATGATGTGCCCTAAGGCTCGATGTAAATTCGCCTTCTACCAACTCAAAAGGTGTACGCACTGATAAACCTAATAACTCCATCTCGTCAAAGGCATCCTCTAAATTATGCGCCCAAAGCTGTGGTAATTCAAATTCTTGTACTTCCGCTTGAAAGAGTGTTCGTTCTGATTTTGTTTTTTTATTATGCCCCAACAGCAGGTGCGCATCCCACAGCAATTCCTTTTTTCCCTTCCCGCTAAAGCGGAAAGCACCCACTCTTATTAAGCTAATCAGACTTTCTAAACCAACAGGGCAACGATTTACAAAATCGCGCAAGCTAGTATAAGCACCATTGGCTTTACGTTCTGTAATTAAATTCTGACAAATAGCATGTTCTGCGTCGCGCAGCAAATAAAAACCCAGATAAATAGTTTTATCATGCAAGGTATTTTGCCATTCGCTGCTGTTTACGCAAGGCACCTCTACAGCTGCCCCATTCATAATAGCCTCGTGCAAATACAGCTGTTGCGAGTAGAAACCACCACCATTATTTAGCGTAGCCACCATATATTCGAGCGGATAATAGGCTTTTAAATACAAGGCCTGAAAACTTTCTACTGCATAACTCGCCGAGTGCCCTTTGGCAAAGGCATAATTGGCAAAACTCTCTATTTGTCGCCATATATCCTGAATAACAGCATGAGCATAACCTTTTCGCTTACAATTATCGAAGAACTTATTGCGGATTTTCCAAAACTCGTTGCGCTGCCTAAACTTCCACGACATGCCACGGCGCAGCACATCCGATTCATCTAAACTTAAATCGGCAAAGTAATGTGCCACTTTTATCACATCCTCTTGGTACACCATTACGCCATAGGTTTCTGTAAGGATGTTATACAGCTCGGGCAAAGCCTTACGCGCACGCAATCGCCTACCCTCATCCTGAAAGCGCTCAATGTACTCGCGCATCATACCGCTTTGTGCAACTCCCGGCCGGATAATGGAACTTGCCGCCACCAAACGCTTATAATCCTCAGCCTTTAGCTTGGTAAGCAACATTCGCATGGCAGGCGATTCAATATAAAAACAACCTATGGCTTGTCCTTTTTTAAGCATCTGCTTAACACGAGGATCTTCCATAAAAAGTTTGGTATTATTAATATCTATATCTACCCCATGATTTTGCTTAATCAGGATAAGTGCATCTTTAATTTTACCCAAACCTCGCTGACTCAAAATATCAAACTTATGTAAGCCCACATCTTCGGCAATATACATATCAAACTGAGTGGATGGATATCCCTTGGGCAATAGCTGCGTAGAACAGTAACTACTAATAGGCTCCTCAGCTATTAAAATTCCACTGGAGTGGATGCTGCTGTGACTGGGAAAATCGATGATATACTGACTGTATTTAATCACCCACTTTCCGTATTCATCGGCCTCTTTAGGATTTGTATTTTTCTGTAAGCGCTTAATTTCTTCATCGGGCAAACCAAATACCTTACCTATCTCGCGAAAGGCTGATTTGTGATTAAAAGTGATAAAGGTGCCCAGTAGCACCGTTTTATCCCATCCGTAAGTATCGAACAAATAGCGGGTAATATCATCTCTATCCGTCCACGAAAAATCTATATCAAAATCGGGTGGCGAAGTACGATAAGGGTTGATAAAACGCTCAAAATATAAGTCGAGCTCAACCGGATCAACATTGGTTATTTGTAATAAGTAAGCCACCAAACTATTGGCTCCACTACCCCGCCCCACATGGTAATATCCTTTACTGATGGCGTATTGTACCAAATCCCAATTAATCAGAAAATAGGCACAAAAGTTCAGCTCTCTAATTACTTTCAGTTCTTTTTCGAGGCGAGCCAATACCTCATCACTCACAACATCGCCATAGCGATATTGGAGTCCTTTATGGGCTTCGTGCTTTAGCAACTCGTAATCGGCATCAGCCGAAGTACTGAAAACCTGCTTGTTTTTATTGCTCTTAAACTCAAACTCTAAACTGCAATTATCGAGCATGCGCTGTGTATTGATAATCAGCTTTGGGTACGATTTATAAATACGCATCAGCTCTTCCCTACTCAAATAAGCATCACTTTCATCAGCTTGCTTCTCCTTCGATAATTTACTCAACAAAGTATTGTTGTGAATGGCGCGCATTAAACGATGTATATTATAATCGCGTTTATTGCGGAATGTGGCCGTATGCAACATCACCAATTTGTTCTGATTATCATTCCACTCAGTAAAGTGCAAGTATTTTACATTATGCGGGCTCACTCCCATAAACTCGTTATCGCGCAGTTGGCGTAACTTCGATTGAAAGGGATATATAATATATACATGTCCAAACTCTGGAGCCTCGGTCTCAAATGGCTCGCCACTATGCAAATGCGCACTCACAAACTCGTTCAGCTCTCTAAAACCTTCAGCATTTTGAGCCAAAGCTACGTATTGTTGCGTTACGCCATTGCGGATATCAACGCCCACCACAGGGTCGAGATCGAATTCGGCTGCCTGCCGCACAAACTCAAGACTGGCTGCCGTGTTGTTTATATCGGTGAGTACGGCCGTAGCGTAGCCTCCATGCTCTAACTCTTGCAGAACTTGCTCTACGGACAATGCTCCGTATTTAAAACTGTAATATGAATGATTATTTATCACTCTTTATTTTTTAATCTGATTACAATATCGTCTTGGGATTTCATCCCAAACCCTGACTTCATTTTTTATCTTGATATAAAAAACGGAAGCAAAAAACATCAAGGCTGCTTTTTAAATAACTTTCTTATTTATTTAAAGCTTAAGTGCGGCCAGGCGATTTTCGAGCAAAGCTCTCAACTTCCTAGTCTTACTAAAGCTTTATATAAAACAAAAGCCATTTAAAAAAGAGGCCATAAACCGAGGCGCTTAAACCATATTGCATCAATACAATAAGAAATAATAATTCGCCAAACTCAATGTATTTGTGGCTCACTTAATGCATTATAGAACGGCTCGCCTTGAGACTGCTTCGTGCCTCGCAGTATCGCAATATCGTGGTGCTAAATACACTTCTGCCTTCAGTCTTTTCTCTTCAGCCTATCCCTCACTCTTTCGTTCCCTTAAAAGGGTTCATCCCGCCAAGGTTTACGGTATCCATACCCACCGCACGTTTGAGTGAGTTTTTGCCATATTTGTTTCGTACATTATCCATTGCCTGATAAAGTTTTATAATTTTCTCTGAATCTTCGAATAAACGCATCTGATAGGTTCCGCCCACAAGGTTGCTGAGCCTGACTCCAATAAGGCGCACCAAAACCCTGCGGTCGTAAACCTTCTCAAACAAATCGAGCACCGTTTCAATTAGTGTGTGATCTAACGAAGTGTAAGGCACTCGCTTTTGTCGGGTGTATGTCTGAAAATCGGTATATCTTATTTTTAATGTGATGCAAGCGGTTAGCTTGTTTTCTTTGCGTAGCTGATAAGCCAAACTTTCGGCCATGGCCACAATAATACTGCGCAGTTGATGGGTATCTGTAGTGTCTTGCTCAAAGGTACGCTCGGTAGATAACGACTTGCGCTCGTGCCAAGCCACAACCGGGGTATTATCAATACCCTGAGCCTTTTTCCAAATCATATTGCCATTTTTACCCAGCACACGCTCCATTAACTCCACAGGCATTTCTTGTACAGTTTTTACGCGCTCAATACCTAAACTGCGTAGCTTATGATAGGTTTTATCTCCCACCATCGGAATCTTTTTAACGGATAATGGCGCTAAGAAAGGCTTCTCATTTCCCTGCGGAATCAGAATGTGATTATTAGGTTTGGCTTCCCCTGTTCCTACTTTCGATACAGTTTTACTAGTTGATAAACCAAACGAAATAGGCAAATGCGTTTCGTGCAATATTTTCTCTCGCAACTCCCGAGACCATTGATAGCTCGATTGCACAAAACGATCCATTCCGGTAATATCAACATAAAATTCATCGATAGACGATTTTTCGAACAATGGCGAGCGTTCACGTATAATTTCGGTAACCATTTCGGAGAACTCGCTATACACGCCACTATTGCCTCTAATTATTATAGCATCCGGACAAAGCATCCTGGCCGTTCGCATGGGCATTGCAGAATGAACCCCATAAGTACGCGCCTCGTAACTGCATGCAGCTACCACTCCACGGTCTGCAGTCCCCCCAATTAGCACAGGTCTGTTATTTAACTTCCTGTCTAACAACCTCTCGCACGACACAAAAAAGGTATCTAAATCCAAATGTAAAATTGTCCTATCTAACACTGTCGACTATTTCGTAAACTTTCTGTCAATAATTTAAGCAATAATTCTTATATTTGACAGAGTATTCACTTTTTTAACACAGTGCACATGTGTATATTTGCAGCATTATGTTGATTTTTAAGACATACTGATTCATAAAAATTTTAGACAAATAAATACGATGTTTTTTCCCACCAATATTAAGTACCTACGCAATAGAAAGAAGCTTTCGCAAGCTGCTTTAGCCAAAGAATTAGAGCTAACTAGAACCAGTTTAGCGGGGTACGAAAAAAATATTCAGCCACCCTTTAGAGTACTGATTCGATTTGCTGAATATTTCGACATGTCGGTTGATGCCATCCTCAGATATAACCTAAAAGCACTATCGGAATTTCAGTTATCGCAAATTGAACAAGGTTTTGATATTGATATTACTGGTAAAAAATTGCGTTTACTTACCATATCGGTAAACGAAGAAGGTGACGAGAATATAGAAGTAGTACCTATTAAGGCACAAGCAGGCTATACCAACGGCTTTGGCGATTTAGAATATATTGAATCATTAGATAAATTCTCTATTCCATTTTTACCTAAAGATAAAACTTACCGCACTTTTCAGATACAAGGAGATTCTATGCTGCCTGTTCCTGAAGGAACTTGGGTTACATGTTCGTATATTCAGGATTGGGAAAATATTAAGGATGCCACGCCTTGTGTAATCGTTACAAAAGACGAGGGTATTGTGTTTAAACTGGTTTACAATCAGCTCGACACCAAACAAAACTTTCAGTTGGTTTCGACCAACAGATTATACAAACCCTACGAACTGCATATTAAAGAAGTACTTGAAATATGGCAATTTGAAACTTACAATAAGTTCGACATTGACTCTTAAGTCAACAATTGATAATACATCATTTTAAAGGCACAAAACTCTAGCAGTTCTTTGTGCCTTTTTTCTTTTAAAACAATCTAATCAAACTTAATTCACTCACCTTTTTTATTAAAATTTATTCAATTATATTTTATAATGAGAATATTCTCATTATGTTTGTAGTGAGAATATTCTCAATTAAACTTTTGATTGTTGAATAAATGCCACGTCAAAGAAGACTCAGAAAAGTAGTTGCTCCACCAAAGTTTAGGGGTTTTAAACCTTACGGAACATCAAACTCATCGGCCACAGCCATAGAGTTACTATATGAAGAATATGAAGCATTAAAACTGGCTGATTACGATATGATGAACCACAAGGAAGCCTCGGAACTTATGAATGTTTCAAGGGCTACCTTTGCGCGCATCTACGAAAGTGCCCGTAGAAAGATGGCTCAAGCTTTAGTGGAAACTAGAGAAATTAAGACTGTTTATGGAAATGCCGAAATGGATGAAAGTTGGCACTTATGTAATGACTGCCATGCTCGATTTACCATTCCTCCATCGGCGAATAGCCAAAATTGTGCTTTGTGCAGCTCCACTAATATTGAATCCATTAAAAAATAAGCTATGAATATTATAATTACCTCAACGGGAGATAATACAGATGCGGTATTTGACAAACGTTTTGCACGTGCTCAATATTTTTGCGTGTATAACACTGATACTAGAACTGCACAATTTATAAGCAATACCAGTAATAACAATGCAACATGCATTGGTGATACTGTAGTTGATAAAATAATTGACCTAAAAGCTTCTAAAGTAATATCGGGCGACTTTGGGTCTAAGGTAAAAGAGCTGCTTGATAAAGCTAACATACAAATGATAATATTACCCAATACGGAAGAAACCATTACTCAAATAATAAACAAAATTAAATAGTTATGCCACAATGTAACGGAAGAGGCCCTAAAGGTATGGGGCCACAAACAGGACAAGGATTAGGAAGATGTAATCCTGAGAATTTACGATTGGCTTCGGATAAGCACGAAGGAAAAAAGAAATGCTGCAAAGAAAAACATGGTCAGCACAAAGGCGGTCATTCTAAACATGGCAAAGGCTGTGGACATAAACATCACGAAGCTTAAAACTCTAACCCAACTTATAAATTATAGGTTGGGTTCATCAATTATTACAACTACTATGATTTCACACACAATGCAACTTCGGCCACGTTATGGCGAGGTAGATCAAATGGGTTATGTATATCATGCCAACTATGTAAGTTATTGTCACCAAGCTCGAACTGAACTACTCAGGGAAATAGGTTTACACGACAGTTATTTAGAAGAGAATAATGTGATGCTACCTGTAATCTCTTTTGATATAAAATATAAAAAGCCGGCTCACTACGATGAGTTAATCAACATAAAAACCACTATTAAGGAAATTCCGAAAGTGAGGTTTGAGTTTGAGTTTAAAATTTATAACGAGAGTAAAGAAATTATCTCAATGGCTAAATCAACTGTTGTATTTGCAGATGCAACAAGCCGCTTACCTATAAAGATTCCACCTTTTATTTTAAACATAATCAGTAAAATAATTAAAAAAGAAGATAATAGTCACTCGATTATATAACTGCTAATTGCACGCTACCTCCACTCACTTAAACCACTGAATACCAACATACATACCTCCCAAAAAGCATATAATACACTCTATCTAAACGGCATACAACCAACCAAATAACGTCTCATGAATAATAGAAAATACTTTTAACTCTAATTAAATTTTGACAAGTATCTAAAGTTCACTAACTTATTTAGAATAAAACTAACCTAAATAGGATGGACTTAATTAATTATCAATACCTACATGTCGGCGAAAATAAAATTGCCTATAAAAGACAAGGTGAAGGACAAACTATTTTGTTCATACATGGTATTGTTACTTATTCTTTTATTTGGAGAAACATTGCTCCTTCATTTGCAGCCAGAAATGATGTAATTACTATTGACTTATTAGGCTGTGGATTCTCTGATAAAGCATTTCATCAAGATCTTTCTCTTAAAAAACAAGCTCAAATTATTCATACATTTTGCAGCAAGCTAAAGCTTCAAAAGATCATATTAGTCTGCCATGATGTTGGTGGTGGAATTGGGCAAATACTAGCAGTAAACTATCCTAAATATTTTTCTAAACTCGTATTAATTAATTCAATTGGTTATAACTATTGGCCAGTACAACCTATTATTTCAATGCGTATACCTATTATCAGACAGTTAATTATATCTGTTCTTGATATGGGTATGTTAAGCTTAGTTATAAAACGAGGATTATACTACAAAAACAACCTAAGTAATGAATTACTAGCCCTCTTTTCGTTACCCCTAAAAAATATTGATGGTAGAAAAAGCGTTTTGCAATTTATTAAGAATTTAAATACTAAAGACTTAATAGAAATAGACGAGCAAATATCAGAATTAACTATCCCAACATTAATTATAAGAGGTAAAGCTGATATATACCTAAGCAAAGCTATTTGTAACAGGCTACATACCCAGATTAAAACCAGCAAACTAATTACCATAAAAACCGGAGGCCACTTTATTCAGGAAGATGAACCTGAGTTAATTTCAAGCTATATTAAATCTTTTATTTAATGAACCATGCCCGACTTAAAGAAAAATAAAACAGATCATCGCGCTCAGTTAAAGGTACTAGAGCATGAAAATGAAGTCCTCTCTATTAAAGTTGAGGAATCGTTATTATTGAATAAGATATTTGAAGAAATTGGTCACTTTCGAGAAATTGAGCAACTTTTAAGCGATGCACTTGAGTGTATTTCAATTTTTTTAGATCTACCTGTGACCGCCTTATATGATTACAAGGATAACGAATTTATTTATGTAGATGGATATTCTCAACTACATAACATTTCGAACTCTAATGTAAATATTAATATTCCCCAGCACTTATTAGAGGAAGATACAGGTACTAAATTTCACTTTTTTGAAGGCTCAGGATCTGTTATAATTAAGGATGGATATAATACGTTTTCTTCTAGTTGTATTGGATTAATTTCTCTTAGAACTGAGATTCATAAAAATAGATATTTTTTATTTGCAACTAATACAAACTCATCTGACCTTGAACAGAGAATTCCTATTCTTAAGAAGGTCGTTCATATTATATCGCGAAGACTTGAACGTATTTATTATCAAAAAGAATTAAAGCTTGTTAACACAAAACTTCAGGCAACCAATACAGCATTAAATAAAAAGAACCAAAATCTAATACTAAAAAATGAAATAATAAACACACAAAACACTGAACTTAAATGCACCATGAAAAACCTAAAAGAAGCACAGGCTAAATTAATTGAAGCTGATAAAATGGCATCGTTAGGTATTTTAACTGCGGGTATTGCACATGAAATTAATAATCCGCTAAACTATATTATGGGTGCCTACTTTGGACTTGAGAATCATTTTAAGGGTCAAAAACTAGAGAATGATGAAACCATAAAAATACTTATGGATAGCATAAAAGAAGGTATAGATAGAACTGCAAACATAGTACAAGGACTAAGCAACTTTAGTAGACAAAATGACAAGTTTGACGAGGATTGTAACTTAAATGAAATTATTGATAATTGTTTATCAATACTTCAGTATCATATTAAATCTAAAACTGAGATTATAAAAAACTATAGCAAGGTTATAATATGTAAAGGCAATGTTGGAAAGTTACATCAATTGTTTTTAAATATAATTTGCAATTCAGTACAAGCAATCAGTAAAAATGGTTTAATCAATATTTATATGGAAAAATGCAAAAATAATATTGAAATAACGATAAAAGATAATGGTTGCGGAATCAGTGAAAAAGATTTGCACAAAATTACAACGCCCTTTTACACTACAAAAGAACCTGGTGTTGGTACAGGATTGGGCTTATCAATATCGTATAACATTATAAAAGAGCATAAAGGAAACATAGAGTTTAACTCAATAGTTAACATTGGCACAACTGTTGTTATTGCTCTTCCACAATAAAAACACATAATATGAATAATTCTATAGGAATACTTTACGTAGATGATGAGCCTATTAATCTTCAATTATTCAAGATAAATTTAGGCAATAAGTATAATGTCTTCACTGCTAATAGCGGCAGTAACGCTTTGGAGGTATTAGCTGAGTTTAAAAAACAAATTAATGTTATTGTAAGTGATTTTAGAATGGCTAGAATGAGTGGTATAGAACTCATAAACACTGCAAAACTTAAATATCCTTCAATTTATTGTTATATGCTTACTGGTTTTGATAACAATAAAGAAATTGACGAAGCTATTGATAAAGGTACACTAAAGAAATGCTTTAGAAAACCGTTTAATATGGTAGAAATTGAATATGAAATGAAAGCAATAGGTGGAAGTATGTAATGGTATTTATTTTAATTCTTTAGTTTTCCTTTTATAAGGAATTTCAAAAGAAAAAGTACTACCCTCTCCTTTTTTACTTTTTATTTTTAGAGATCCTCTGTGTTTTTCAATTAAAGTAGAACAAAAATAGAGACCTAAGCCTGAGCCCATTTCGCCACTAGTGCCTGCGGTTGAATTATGATTATCATTTGATAATATACTATTTATCTGTGATTTCGACATTCCTACTCCATTATCGCTAACACTAAATTTGATTTTATCTGCTTTTAGAGCACACGATATCTTAATTATAGAATCCGGATCAGAAAACTTAATAGAGTTACTTAATAGATTACGCAATATGGTAAGTAACATATTCCTATCCCCACAAAAATTAATATTATCTACCTTTTTAATAATACAAATATGCTTTGTATTGGCTAGGTGCGATACATGACTAATTGCATCGCTTATTAAGGAATATGAATTAGTATCCTGACACGTGGGCTCAAAGCCTTGAGTATTATTTTGCGACCACAACAATAAATTCTCCAATAAATTATGTGTGGAATTAACCATAGGTACAAACTTTTTTAATAAGCCATCTATTGATTCATTGTCAAGTAATTTATGATGCATTAATTGTGTAAAGTTCTTCAGATTACCTATCGAATCGCGCAAATCGTGGCCAATTATACCTAATATTTTACGCATCGAATCGTTTAACTTATCAAGTTCAATGAGTAAGTTACGGTTAACATTATGCTCTTTATTCTTTTTATAAAAACCAATTGCTACCATACATAGCAGCAGAACTATTAACACACTAAAACCTATTAAAAACTGCTGTTGCTTCCACAACTGGTTATTCATTTCTTCACTGATCTGCAAATTACGCTTATTCAGTTCAAGTGCATGCTTGGTGCCCAAGGCATCTATTAACTCCGTATTATTTTTTAAATCTAGGCTATCAATATAAGCCCTTTCTTTTCTCGCATAAAGGAGTGACCGGCGGTAATACCCATTTTGCTCACAAAGACTACTGAGAAGAGCACTACTTTCTTTTAAAAGCTTATAATTACCAAGCTTTTCCGATCGTTGTAAAGCTTCTTTAGCGGAACTAAAGGCTGATGAAATTCTTCCGCTTTCATACTCTACTTCGGCAATCATATGCAGCTGTTTTATCACCTCATACTCTGAAGGTTCTTCCTCAAAAAAGGCCTTTGCTCTTTTGTAATGAAATAATGCCTTACTGTAATTCTTTTGGTTTTTTTCGGCTGTACCAAGGCCATCATATATATATCCATATAATTTATCGGTTTTACCATCTATATAAGTAAGCGCTTTATTCAAATAAATAATTGCACTATCATTTTTATTAACCTCTAAATAATAAGATCCTATATTATTAAAATTATAGCTGAGCGCTACACTATCATTGGCCTCTTCGTTATACTTTCTGGCAATTTGAGTATGATCAACAAAGAGTTTCTCGTAACCCAAATTGTAATAATCAACAGCAATATTACTATGGCATAAAGCAAGCAGACTTGAGTTTCCTTCTGATAAACTTGTAGCATCATCAAGTATGGCAAGCGACTGCTTATACTCTCCATTCATTGAATAAATTTGACTTAAGCCTACTGATGCATTAACAATGCCTGTGATATCATTTAACTCTGTAGCTAAGTCAAGAGATTTTTTATAATATTCTATAGCCTCATCAGATGAATTATAGGTAAGGTGCTGAGCCATTTCTCTGTATAATTCTACTTTAAGAGTATCTTCATCCGCAATTGAAATAGCATATTTTAGGCTATCAGTTTTGCTAACTTGTGACGACAGCTTATCAGAAACAATAATAAAAAGGGTGGTTAGTAAGATTGTTTGTAAAACAAACTTCATAGATTAAATAATATTACAATTACATATAAATGGGATAGGTAAGTGTTATATTATTAATATTTAAGGGCGCTAAAGTAATGATTTTTATTTATTCACAAAGAATAAACCGCTTCTGATATAAAACTGTTAGAATTGATAATATACTCAAGATTTCTATACCAATTATAAACATCTTCATCCGTAAAAAATATGCATTAATCATAAATCTGAATCATCTAAGCCATAATATTTATCCATTTTTTGAATTATGTAATATGTTTAAGATATTAGTCGCATTAAACAAAATAACCTTAAAATTTTTAATTTACTATGGAACTTATTGTATTGCCTCGCCTAAGTTTAAACCATCTGCAAACCATTACCGAAGAATCTGTTAAACTATGCGAAACCATTCCGGAACTCAGCGCTGCCATTGAAAAGGTAAATAATGTACTGGAGCCTTTTAAAGAAGGGATGCTTAAAGAATCGCTTACCGCCGTTGATAAAAAAAATACGGATTGGAAACGTGATAGATTAACCAAAGGGTTTATTAAAAGTGTGAGAAACGAACTCCTTTTTGATCATTCTGATGCTGAAGTTTTAGAAACCCTAAAGCAACTAAACAAAGTTGTAGATAAATATGGTATTGAGGTTACTCGCTTACCTTTAAATGCTGAAACGGCAGCCATTGATAATCTTTTAAGCGATGTGGCACAGATTGATATTACTTCATTATCGAACACTGGTATTACACGATGGATACCTAAAGTGAATGATGCCAACCAAGCATTTAAAATAGCCAACCGCGATTATAACGCTAAAACCACATCGAATAGTGCCATTAATTCGGCCTCATCAATAGCTCCATCGCTACGTAAATCTGTGAATGGTTTATATGCCATGCTTTTCGGATTAATAATGATGTCGCCTAGCGATAATTTAATCTCAACCTATAAACAACTTGATACTTTAGTTGACACCTATTAAAACTGAGTAAACGAGCTCTACTGATGAGCTCGTTTTAATTTTTTCACCATTTCAAAAATGCACAATGCCTCTGCACCCGTGCATCAGGCTGATTCAAAACTGTAATACCCTTCGGCAGATGTACCTAAGGCTATTTCAAAATTAAAACACCCTTTTTCATATATGCATAACTTATTTTTAAAACTGACATACCCTTTTTCATACGTGCAGAAGCCTATTTCAAAACTGTTTTACCCCTCTGCACAAGTGCACAATACCCTTACATAAATGTTTTTTGTAAAAGTTTAACAACTCATTTTTAACCGCTACTTTGCATACATAATTAATCATCGGCTTAAGCCGATATAGTAAAAAACACATTGCCTCGAGCATTGTAATCTTAAACTTAAATCATATTATTATGACTACATTTTTGGCGTTTTCGCCATTATCATCGGACTAATTGCGCTTATTATTTCGGCGCTAAACAAAACCAACAGTAACTTCCCAAGCATCTTAAAAAGCATTAAAAAGAGTCACTCGTATTTCCTATTCGGGATAGGTATATTCTTACTATTGACCAAGTCGTTATTCTTTTTTGCCGATCGTGGATTTAACTACCTACTGGTATCGCCAACTGGTAAAATGAGCGCTGTTATGGAGCAAGGTATTAAGTGGCGTGGCTTTGCTAAAATAGACAAATGGCAGAAGTACATTGATGTTAAGGTAGTAAGTAAAGCAACCGAATCAGATATTGATGAACTAGAAGGCGTAATGAGTCCTATTCCAATTCGTTTTATCGATCAGGTTACTGCTCTTGGCCATGTATCATTACGCTTTCAACTGCCTACAGATAACGAATCGTTTATTGGGCTTGCAGTTAAGTATCGTACTATGAGTAACTTGGTAAACAACACCATAATTCCTACCGTTAGAGAACAATTAACGAACACGGGTTATATGTTTGCTGCGCAAAATTATATCTCAGGTGAAGCTCAATCGTTCCGACAAACTTTTGAGGAGCAATTAAAAGGAGGAACTTATGCCGTAAATAAAATTGAGGTTAAGGATACCATTTTTAATCAGATTGAAGAAATTAAAACCGCGCGTACTATTAAGGAGATACAAACCAGCTATATTGTTGAAAAGATTCTAAAAAATGGAATTCCTAAACGTATACCTCACGAATTATCAGAAAACAATATTATTGTATCTCAGGTAATAGTTGATAAAATTGACCTTGAAGCTACCTTTAAACAACGCTTAGAAGCGCAACGCGATGAATCGGCAAAACGCCAGCTTGAACAACAAATGATTGAAACAGCCAAGGCCGAACAACAACGTATTGTTGCCCAAGGGGAGCGCGATAAAGCTGAAGAGCGTGTTAACCAAGAAAAGGAACAGGTGAAGGCCCTTATTGCCATTGAAACCAAATTAAAGCAAGAAGAAACCAATAAGAAACTTGCAGCCATCGCCTTAGAAACAGAACGCTTAAACGCAATGAAGCAAAAAGTAACGGCTGATGCCGAGGCTTACGAAATCTCGAAAAAGGTAACTGCTGGTATTACTCCTGAAGTGAAACTTCAAATGGAACTTGATCGTGATGTAAGGGTAGCTGCAGAGATAGCAAAAATCACTTTCCCAGAAACAATGATTATGGGTGGTAACTCTAAAGGCGGCACCCCGCTTGAAAGTTTAATTGGTGCTGCAATGGCTAAACAGTTGCAAACTACTAAGAAGTAATTGAATAAAACTTCGAATTTCTAACTACAAAAAAAGAGCTTGACCTTAAAAGGCAAGCTCTTTCTATTTTATATTTACCTATTTTTACATAGCTGGAACATATAAATTTCCGAAGGTACTTTCGCTATAGCTGTTAGGATTAATTATAATCTCAAAATAAATATTTTCGCTATCTCCTTCTCTATTTGGCGTATACAAGCTAGTTATTTCACCAATATCAAAGGTAGTAATGTCAAACCCAGTGGTTTTATCCTCTTCCTCTAATTCCTCACCTTCAAAAACGTTAACTAAAACCAACTTAACATCTTTACCCTCTTCTTGCATCGAAGGCTTATAAATTAACTGAAGTTCATTTTCTTCGTGGTCTTTAAGGTACTGAACTTGCATATTCACATTAGTCCCTGAAACAACAATCCCCATAGGAGATTCATAAACTAACGTATGCACAATTGTAGCAGTATCACTATCAGAATGTACATCAAGTTTTTTTCTATCAACATCTGCCATACCTAAAACCTTAATGCTATAAGTATTCTCAGCAATAGTTTCTTCAACTTCGTAATTAACAACAATTCTTTGTCCGTGCTCAATATCATCTCCAAACTCAATCATACTCTCTTCTGAGAATTGCAAAAGCATAAATCCATCAACATCAACAAGAATGCTTTCGTCGCTATTCACATATACATTTCCGTAGTTTGTATAGGTATTAATGAATTCCTCATCCTCCTGACACGAACTCATTAAAACCGTAAATGCAATTAAAAATACTCCCCAATAATTTTTCATCTTTATCATCCTAATAAGTTTATTTTTTATCCTAGTAACACTTTTTAACAAAAAGTGCGCCAATATACATATTTACCTTCACTATTACTTTTTTTTTGTTAAAAAAAAGAGCTGTTCATTTTTAAACGAACAGCTCTACTTTATATTATACTATAGATAGCCTATTTTACCAAACCTTCTCTAATTAGCAATGCATCATTAGTTGGTTCTTGTCCTCTAAAGGCAACATATAAATCCATAGGATGCTGTGTTCCCCCTTTTTCAAGGATGTTCTTTCTAAACGAATCCGCTGTTGCTTGATCAAAAATACCATTCTCTTTAAATACGCTAAAGGCATCAGCATCTAATACTTCGGCCCACTTATAGCCATAGTATCCTGCGGCATAACCACCTGCAAATATATGTGAGAAAGCAGTACTAAAGCAAGTTCCTTCAACTGCCGGAAATAACTCTGTTGGTGCCATTGCCTCATCCTCAAATGTATTAACATCACCTTCAAAAGCATTTTCTAAACTATGCCATGCCATATCGTCCATACCAAATGATAACTGACGAACACTTTGATAACCGCTTTGGAAATTAGCCGACTCCATAATTTTAGCCACTAAATCATCAGGAATTGTTTCTCCTGTTTGGTAATGTTTCCCTACTTGCTTTAACCATTCTTTTTCAGTTCCCCAGTTTTCAAGAATCTGCGATGGAAGTTCAACAAAATCGCGGTAAACATTGGTACCACTTTGACTTACATAGGTACACTTACTTAACATACCATGTAAACCATGACCAAACTCGTGAAGGAAAGTACGCACTTCTTGATACGTTAATAAAGATGGTGTATCCTCTGTTGGACGGCTAAAGTTACAGACCAACGAAACAAACGGACGAACATCTGTACCATCTTGAACAAACTGCTCGCGATAATTGGTCATCCAAGCCCCTCCTCTTTTACTCTCGCGCGGAAAGAAATCTAAATACAAAACAGAAATAAATTTGCCTTGTGCATCAAATACCTCATATGCTTTAGCTTCTTCGTGATATGGAGTAATATCAGCATTAGCTTTAAATGTTAAACCAAATAATGTATTGGCTAAACCAAAGATACCTTCTTCAACTTTTTCAAGCTGAAAATATGGTTTAGTCATTTCGTCGGTGATGCTAAACTTCTCATTTTTTAATTTCTCTGAATAGTAAGCAAAATCCCATCGCTGTAATTTACCTTTTAAACCATGTGCGTTGGCATAAGTTTCTACCTCTTTTACTTCTTCTTTTGCAAAAGGAAGCGATTTATCCAATAGTTCCTCTAGAAAAGCATTTACCTTTTCAGGTGTTTGTGCCATTCTATCTTCAAGTACATATGCTGCGTGACTTTTAAAACCAAATAATTGAGCTTTTTCAAGTCTAAGGTTTACAATTTGCTTTACAACATCGTTATTATCATGATCGTTTCCTTTGTTAGCACGCATTGAGTAAGCCATATAAAGCTCCTTACGTAACGCTCTATTATCAGCATACTTCATAAAAGGCACATAACTCGGGAATTGCAATGTAATTACCCAACCTTCTTTTTCTTTAGCTTTTGCATCGGCTGCTGCTGCTGCAATAATCGCATCTGGCAAACCTGCTAGCTCCTTTTCATCGGTAATATGTAATTCGTAAGCATTGGTTTCTGCCAATACGTTTTGTCCGAAAGTAAGTGTTAGTTTTGATAGCTCCGTGGTAATCTCGCGGTAACGCTCTTTCTCCTCACCCGTTAATAAAGCACCTCGTTTAACAAAACCTTTATAGGTATCTTCAATTAATTTAAGTTGCTCTTGATTGTAATTGTTTTCCTCTTTGGCGTCGAATACAGCTTTTACCTTGGCAAAAAGCGCTTCGTTTAACCAAATATCATTTGAATGCGCCGTTAGCATTGGAGAAACCTCAGACGCTATATTTTGAATATTATCGTTGGTATTGGCTGAATTAATATTGAAGAAAATATTGGCAATTCTGCTTAAATTCTCACCAGCATACTCCATTGCAAGAATGGTATTTTCAAAAGTTGGCGCTTCTGAATTAGAAATAATCTTGTCAACATCTTCCTTTGCCTCTTTAATAGCCTCAGTAAAAGCAGGAATATAATGTTCCTCTTCAATCAACTGAAAAGGCGGAGTTTGATGTACTGTTTTAAACTCTGAAAGTAATGGATTGCTGTTCATATTGTTTTTGTTATTGCTACAACTCATTTGTAATAGTGTGCAAATTAAACAACTAAATACTAAATTTAGTTTCTGCATAGGATAAAAATAGTTTTTTTGATAAAGAAGTTGTTTAAAGTCGTGCTGAAAAACTGCGAGTAACATCTTGATTGCATTACCTTCAGCTAATTTTTATTCCGTAGCTATGGCTATGCAATAAAAATTAAGCTTTGTTACTGAAAACCAATATGTCACTCTCGAAATTTACAGACAACATTAAATAACTTCGAAAAATTTTAAAAAGCGAAAGTATTCTTTTTAGTATATATTTTTCATGATAATAGTTAGTTCCTCATTGTAAAAGAAATATCATCAAATAGTTATTTTTTAGTACCTGTAGATGAAAACTATACATTAATACATAGTTTTAGGCACTGAATAAAATAACACAATGAGATCACCTAAAAAACCAAACACAAATCACTTCTCACATAATAACAGAATTATTCTGTGGATACTATCTGCGAATTTCATTTTACGATTCATAATTGCTTTTTATACTGATTTAGGAAATGACGAGGTATATTATACAAATTATGCTTTATTTCCTGATTGGAGCTACTTTGATCACCCACCAATGGTTGGATGGCTAATTAGATTATCAACCTTTAATATGTACTTTTTCAACAATCCGATATTCGTAAGGCTAGGATCGTTGATCATAGGTAGTTTAAACCTTTGGATTGTATATAAAACGGCCATTTACATAGGAAACAAAAAGCTAGGTATTATTTCTACTTTTCTCTTAAGTAGTTCATTCTACAGTTCGGTTATAGCTGGCGTATTTATATTACCTGACACCCCCTTAGTTTTGTTTTGGTTATTGGCCATAAACCAAATGGTCAAATATATCAACACCAATAAAAATCAATTTATAATAACATTTGGAATTTGTGTGGGCTTTGCGCTACTATCAAAATATCAGGCCATATTTTTATGGTTTGCGGCATTTATATACTTTATTGTATACAATCGTAAAGCTTTTCTTTCTCCCATCTTGTATGTTTCAGGGCTTTTATCAGCCATATTATTTTCGCCCGTTATAATCTGGAATTTCAATAGCGAATTTTCGGGTATTAATTACCATACCAATAGAGTAGGAAGCGATAGTATATGGGCAAATTTTGAGAATTTTGGACCTGAACTATTCGGACAAATATTCTACAATAACCCAGTCAATTTTGTTCTCATTATAATTGGGTTAGTTACCCTTTGGAAACACCGAAATATTATTACAAAACCAATTGCATTTTTACTGTGCGTAGGCTTACCTCTTCCCTTGGTTACTATTTTTTTATCGGCATATAATAAAACCCTACCACACTGGAGCGGCCCTGCTTATTTTGCCCTCATACTAGTTAGTATCTATGCTATTCAGGAAACCGTAGCCATAAAAAGACCTAGATTTTTTTCTAATTCGGTCATCATTGCGCAATCAATATTCTTATTGGTATTTATAATTACTTTAGTTCAAGTTGAATCGGGAAAGCTATTCCCCAATAATGAAATTAGTGAAACAAGATTTGGTAAAAAAGACTTTACTGCGGATATAAGTGTTTGGAGAGAACTAGAAAATACTCTCTCTGATTATATAGAAACAGGAGGAACTATAAAAACTAATATTTACACGCATAATTGGTTTCCGGCAGCACATATTGATTACTACTTCGCTCATCGAAATAATATAGATTTATACGTAGTGGGAAACCCGAACCACCTCCATCAATACATTAAAATTAATCAAACACGTGGCCAGATACAGAGTGGTTCTGATGCATATTTCATAAGCACCTCGCATCATTATTCTGAACTGCCAGAGGATTTAATTTCGAGGTATACACAGGTATCATTACCTCAAATTATTCCGATACATCGAAACAATAGAAAAAGAGTAAACCTATTTTTATGGAAACTATCCCATTTGAAAGAAAATTACTTACCCGAGGCTTATCACAGTCACAATATTCAATAAGAAATAGTTAAAATACCATTAGCTTAATACTACACTTTTCAGTCAATAATATTGGTATAACATTACAGTTAATATTGCATTCAAAATAACTGTTTCTTAATGCTGATATAAATTACCAATTACCTAAAAGCACTTGTTTTGCAATATTATACTTTCAATAATATATTATGGTAAAAAGCGCTAAATTTTCAACTTTAAACAGCAAAGGGGTAAAAGAATTTCTTGCCGTTTTCGCAATCTTTCTATTGGTTGGTTCTATTCTTCTTTTATCCTATAACAAAGGTGAACTTGTTTTTAATCTGAATTCTGTAGCCAATACAACATTAGATGAATTCTTTAAATTATATACAGATATTGGACTTGGAGGTGCATTGGCAATACTTGCCGTAGTATTTTTATTTATCAGATATTACTATACGATATTAATAGCAGCCAGTCTTATCGGATCAGGTATTCTTGTTTACTTATTTAAACAGGTATTATTCACCTCTTATAAACGGCCAACCAAGGTTTATGATATCGATTTATTTCCTCACATTATGGAAGGCGTTCAGTTTCATTCGCATGGCTCTTTTCCATCAGGGCATACCCTAACCGCTTTTGCTGGAGCTATTATTATAGCAATGACATCGCACAGGAAAGGAATTGGTGCACTAACCTGTGTTATGGCAATTCTAGTGGCAGTATCACGAATGTATTTATTACAACATTTCTTTATGGATGTATTTACAGGGGCTGCCATGGGTGTTATGCTTGTATTAGGTCTACATTTTTGGTTGGGTAGATATGAAAACAAATTAAGTGGCAATTTAATTTACACCATTAATAAGCGTCAAAAGCAAAAGGTGCCAGACCTAAAAAAGGCCTAAGAATTTATTACAAATAAATATTTCAGATACTAATGCAATATATTAAGCATCTTTTATAACAGTTTTATAATTGTTACAAAGGGTGCTTTTTTGTTTACCTATAAATCCATTTAAATCAGTACATCCATTCCTAATTTATCCACTCTTAATTCCTTATCAGGATAAAATAATTGACTTACGCGTTGTATACTGTAACAAAACGGAAGACTGACCGTTAAAGTAGCTTAAATCGCACACTCTAATTAGTCAACAATAATATGCTAAAAAAAACTTTCCTATTAGGAATCCTTTGCGCACTTACCATCCATTTTGCCCATGCCCAAAAAAGTGAACTTTTATCAACAAAAGATGAAAAAAGAATAGCTAAAGCCGAAAAGAAAATCAGCAAGGCCGAAGCTATTGCCGCCAAGGCAGATCCGTTAACCGAGAAAGTTGAAACGGCTAAAGCGGATGGTAAATCAAGAAGAAAAATAAAACGTCTTGAAAAGAAAGCCAACAGTAAAACCATCTTATCTGCATCATACTATAAAGAAGGATATAATAAAAAATATAGCGCATACGAAAAAGCCGTTAAACGCAACCTGAAAGAAGGGAATGTGGCGGATAATAAAGATCAATTAAAAAAGGCAAAAGACGCCTACAAAAAAGGTAAAAAGTGGCGTCGTCAGTTGGCTAATGAAGATAAACTAGAAGAGAGTGTTGAGTTATTGTTTATGGCCAATAATATTCAAGAAGATGCCACTAAGCACCTCAATAAAATACTGATTCCGATACCGCAAGAAGCCACTATTGTTGAAACCCCGATAGCAATAGATTCAATACCGGCAACTATTGAAGCCGACACTTTAGTAATGGCAGAAGATACAGCTGCCATATCAGAAATAATTGAACCTATAGTAACTGAAGAAAATACCGTAGCAGCAGCAATTGTTGCCCCCATAGCTATTATTGAGGATACTGAGGAGGTGAAACCAAATGAAAATGGCATATACTTTACGGTACAAATTAGCGCCTCACCCACGCAATTAAATCAACTGCAGAAAGACAATTTATACAGTGGATCTTTAAAAATACTTGAACACAAAACAGAGAGCTCATATAAATACAGTGTGGGTAAATTTAATACCTATGATGAAGCAAGTGCGCTAATAGGTAATGAAATTAAAAAGGGTTTTGTAGTGGCTTACAAAGGTGATGAGCGCATCTCAGTTAGACTGGCAAAAGAACAAACCCAACCCTAAATATAGCGGTACTCTTAAGCTAAAAAAACCCAACAATAAAACTTAAACACATTAACTACCATAAGAAATGAAAAAAGCAAAACTTGTTTTAGCACTAATCCTACTAACAAGCACTACTTACGCACAGTTTGGCAACAAAAGTATCGGTGACTTCTTAAGCTTGGGAACAGAGGATGCCAATACCTTAGCCAACCCTTATTTAGCGCCAATGGCTAATATGTTAGGGGCCGGACTAAATGCAGGGTGGTATACCTCGGCAAAAACACATAAAACCTTCGGTTTTGATATTACCGTAACCGGGGCCTATATGCCAACTAGCAATAAATCGAAAACATTTAATGTGGCAGATTACGAATCGCAATTAAACGAGTTTAAATTGGCTGATCCCAGTAATTCTATTTCTCCTACAGTGATGGGACAAATGGATAATAGGCCTAAGTTGGTATCACAGAGTGATCCTTTCGGAACTGAAATATCAATGCCCGATGGTGCTGATTTAGACTATATGGTAACCCCCATGATTACCTTAGGCCTTGGTTTGCCTTATGGTTTTGAATTAAAAGGTAGGTTTACAACGGAGTTAGATCTTGATGACTATGGTAAGTTCTCATTATGGGGATTAGGCGTTCAAAAGGAAATAAAAGAATATATACCCGGCGTAAAGCACGTTCCTTTTTTAAACATGTCGGTATTGGCAGCATACACAACGCTTAATGCAGTTACTGGTGTTGAGTTTGAAGAATCAGATGGAGATTTAGATGTGCAGTCTAATGCCTATACTGCCCGATTATTGGTTGGGGCTAACTTTCCGGTAGTATGCTTTTATACTGGGCTAGGATATGGAAATAGCAATAGCGATTTTAACGTTATTGGTGATTTTGTTGTTAATGGTGAAACTGTTACTGATCCGATAACACAAAACTTTACTACCAGCACCTTCGATTTTAATGCTGGTATGCGCATCCGATTAGGTATTTTTGCTTTACATGCTGAGTATACAACCGGAGAATACAGTGCGATTACTGGTGGGGTTGGTATTAGCTTTAGATAGATAAGGTATTAGTTGTTAGCTGGTAGCTAGTAGCTGTTAGTTAGTAGCGAACACTTCACATATATCACAAAACAAAAAGCCAAAGGAGAATCTTATTACAATTCTCCTTTGGCTTTTCTGTTTATATCTTTTAAAAATTAGTGTAAAGTCTGTTATCTCTTATCTAAAGATGCATTCTTTATTTAAACTCGTTATAAAACATTACCTCTTCAATCGCTTTACGTTTCTTTTCAGGAGGTTTGATATCCACGGGATAACCGATAGTGATCAGCGCTATGGGCTCCCATTGGTGGGGCACTTTTAAATAACGCTTTATTTTATCGGCCTTAAAATGACAAATCCAGCAAGTTCCCAAGCCCAATTCAGTAGCCATTAAAGTCATATGATCAATCGCTATTGCCACATCAATATCGGTATGGTCTTTTTTATCATACGAGCGTTTCCACCCTGTACTATGGTCGCCAAAAACGGCAATAACACATGGTACCACCTTAAACCAATCTCTATCGTAAGCATCCCTTAAGTCGTTCAATACCTTATCCTCATCTATCACCACAAACTTCCAAGGTTGTTTATTGGCGGCCGATGGAGCAAGCCTTGCAGCATTAATCACTTCTTTTAATAATGGGCGGGTTACTTTATTTTCATGATACTCGCGAACGGAATATCTGGTTTTCATTAATTCTTTAAAGTGCATAACTAAATATTGAATGGGTTATCAAAAAATCCTACTATAAATATATAAGAAACTGTTTGTATATTCGAGCCCTAACAAAACAAATCGCAAATAAATGTTTTTTATTCTATCTAAAGTCCTATCCTTTATCCTCTCTCCTATTTGGTGGATTACTGTGCTACTATTGTGTTACCTTATTTTTAGAAATTACAAAAAACGTAAAGTCTTACTTTACGCTGCCATAACGATACTATTAATTTTTTCTAACAAAAACCTATTCCATCACGCGGCAAAAGCATGGGAAGGAGCACTAACAAACCCCGATGCAATTGAGCATTACGATGGAATTATTGTACTTGGCGGATTTTCGGGTTTTCAGACCGAGAGCAATAGAATTCAATTTTACCAGAGTGCCGATCGTTTATTTCAGGCTGTTGAACTCTATAAAAAAGGCAAGGCCGATAAATTTATCTTTACAGGAGGATCAGCAAGTATTATTGTAAAAGAGAAACAAGAGGGCTTATTTATTAAGGATTACTTGAAAAAGTTAGATATCGCTGAAGACAGTACATTGGTGGAATGGGAATCGCGCAATACGCACGAAAATGCAGTGGAAACCAAAAAAATGCTCGAAGCCATTGGTGCTGAAAATGGCAAATACCTTTTGGTTACTTCGGGTTTTCATATGAAACGCGCCATGGGATGCTTTACTAAAGAAGGCATCCGTGTTGAACCCTATACTACAGATGCCTTACAAAGCTTAATACCACCAACTTTTGCTGATGTTTTAACGCCTTCGGCTAGTGCCTTGGCGCTATGGGAACGCTTATTCAGAGAATGGGTTGGTATTGGGGTTTATAAACTTAAAGGATTTTTATAAGCGATAAATGATAAGTTATAAATGATAAACGACAGCAAGCTTTACGTCTTACTGTTATTTATAACTTATCATTTATAACTCATCACTTCTAAACATTGCTCTTTTAGCATATATTAAGACCATCATGCCTAAACAATCATTAATTAAGGTTATTTTTGTGCCCGAATAAGTAAAATCAGAACATGAGTTTTAAGCCAGAATTATTAATCCCAGCGGGGAATATTGAGTCGTTTCATGCAGCAGTAGAAGGTGGTGCTGATGCTATTTTTTTAGGACTAAAGCAATTTAATGCTCGTAAAAGAGCCACTAATTTCTCTAATCCGCAGTTAATTACCATGCTCCACATTGCTAAAGAAAACAATGTGCGCATATACGTAACGCTCAATACGGTAATTAAAAATCATGAGATTCCTGAATTGCTCGAATTCCTACACTTTTTATCGCAAACCACAATTAGCGCGGTAATTATTCAGGATTGGGGTATTTGGTATCTGGCTAAAAAGTATTTCCCTAATTTGGTGGTTCATGCCAGTACGCAAATGGCCAACCATAACTCGGCGGGAGCTAACTTCTCTAAAAAAGCCGGAATTGATAGGGTTATTATGGCGCGCGAACTCACCCACCCTGAGTTAAAACTGATTATGAAAAAAACACAGTGTGAGGTTGAGATATTTGTGCACGGTGCATTGTGTTATTCGTTCTCAGGACTTTGCTTATTCAGTAGCTATTTGGGTGGTAAAGGCGCCAACCGAGGGCAATGTACACAGCCTTGTCGTAGGGTTTTTAACGACGATGGTAAGGGACATGCTATTTTTTCGTTAAAGGATAATCAGCAAATTAAGTTGGTTCCTGATTTTACCGACATGAAGGTGGCCTCACTCAAAATTGAAGGTCGCATGAAATCGGCGGCCTATGTATACCGTGTGGCTCAGGCCTACCGTAAAGTAATTGACAACCCGGCTGATATGGCCGAGGCTGAAGAATTATTGAAATGGGATTTTGGTAGAGAAAAAACCGACTATTTCATGGGTGGTAAAGTTAAAGGGTCTATCTCTGAAAACACTAGCAACGGTATTTTCTTAAGCAAGGTGCGCAAGCTGGGTAATGATAGTTTCTTTATACAAACTAATCATGATATGGAACGCGGACAGCAGTTGCGTTTGGTGAATAAAACGGGCGACTCAACCAATGTTAAGGTAAAGGATTTTGAGAAAGACCACTCTACCTACGAGATATTCACAGAGAAAAACATTCGTAAAAACGACGATGTGTACTTGGTGGGATTACCTTCTAAAAACTTCCCTAGCAAATTTGAGAGCTTAAAGCATTTGAATGTAAAACCACTGAACGGAAGTGTGAAACAAAAAGTCCGTCAGGATATAAAAATAAAGAACAAACAAAGCAGTAAACCTGAGTTTTATGTGCGCGTTGATAACCTAGAGTGGTTGCGTAAACTTAGGGTGGATGAGTATACTGGTATTTGGTTAGACATCTCTAAAAAAGACTACCGTAACATTCCGCTCGATAGTCCATTCTTTAAAAAGAACCTTCACCGCTTTTACATTGAGCTACCAGGTTTTGTGGCCGAAAACCATTTACAAGAGCTGATACAAGATATTAATTGGTTGGCTAAAAAAGGTATGAAGCAATTTGTATTGAGTCATCTTTCGCAGCTTGAGTTATTACCTAAAGGATGTAAGGCCATTACCAACGAGCGTGTATACGTATACAACGATGCGGCCATTAGAGGCGTTAAAACCTTTAAGGTGGAGAATGTGACCTACCCGGTTGAAAGCGACTTTGAGAACTTACAAAAAAGTACATCGCGCGATGGTATTATGCCCATGTATAGTAACCCCGAACTATTTTTTGCGCGCATGCCTGTTGAGGTTAATAATGCCGATGATGAGTTTAGCGACAATACCAATAAGGAGTTTAAACGCTATATCCGTAATGGTATGACTTCTGTTTACTCTAAAACACCAGTGGCGCTTTTTCAGTATGCAAATACACTAAAAAAAGAAGGCTTTTTCCGATTCTTATTTGATTTGAGAACCGAAGCTCCTTCGAAGCATTTGCCTACTAAATTATTTAAGAAGTTTAAGGCATCGGAACAGCTACAACCTTCTACTACGTTTAATTTTAAACGAGGATTGAGTTAGGTATTAGCTTTTAGGTGTTAGGGGTTTGCATTTAGGGGTTAGCTGCTAGCTTTTAGTTGTTAGGTGCTAGGTATTAGCTTTTAGGTGTTAGGATGAAGTGCAATATTAAATAACCTATAATTAACTATAATATAAAGACGAACATGTTACAAGTAAACGAGTATTTTAACGGAACTGTAAAATCAATAGCTCTAGAGAATGCAGAGGGTAATGCGACCATTGGTGTAATGGAAATTGGCGAGTACGAATTTGGTACTGCTACCATTGAGCACATGACTGTTACTAGTGGTACTTTATTGGTACAACTACCTGGCGAAACGGAATGGAAAACCTTTAATAAAGGCGAAACCTTTATTGTTGAAAAGGATGTAAAATTTAAAGTAAAGGCTGAAATGCAAGTGGCTTACCACTGTTTGTATGTATAAAGAGCTGTTTTAGCTTTTAGCTGATAATATTTGAGGGTATCGGGTGATACCCTCTTTTTTATACCAATTCTATTTTAAAGTGAGGCTTAAATTGTTTTGTATATTTTTGACTTAGGCAAGGCAAAAAATTGAGGCATATCCCTAGCTACGGCGATATTTTTTAACGATGGATAAGTTAAAAAGAACGAAAGAATAAGGCTCATTTTAATGTAGTATTGGTATTAGGCCTTATTCTTTTTCGAAAATAATATTCCTATTCGTATCCTTTTTATACATATCCTTAGTAACAATCACTTTTTTGGTACTCGGACGATAGGAATTATTGTGTGGGTTTAGAATGCACTCCACTTGGTATTCGAGCATTTTTTCAAAAGGCAAAAGGAAACCCTCGGTCTCACATTGCTCCAATTCGCCTTTGTTAAGTAGGTTTAACACCGTATGCACCGACTCGATGGTACTAAGACAAAGCGATTCGGGTTGCTGCTTAATAATAAACTTCGATTTAATTTCATTATCGAAACTCACCCTTTGTAGTTGTTGCAAGTTGGTACTTAGTTTAAGCATTTTACGGGCACAGGGCCATGTGCCATCTAAAACAAATATGCATGGATTAGTACCCATAAACGAATTTATTTCAGCACCATTTCTTAAGGATAAATTGAAATTCTCTTTTCCTGGATAAAGCAAAAAAGAGGAATTGGCTTTGTTATTCAGTATTTCATTTACACGCTTATTCTCGGTAAAATCAACACCCACTATAATCTCCGAATTCTCAAGTTGAAGCTTCGTCATACGACCCGTTCCGTTTTTTTCGTACTTGTACTCCTTGGGGTGCATCAGTATTATAAAACGAGTATTAGTTTGGATAGGATTGGTGTGTTTGCAAATACATGAGCTCGAAGGCCTCATACATATGTAACATTTTGATCTTGTACTTTTTATTTCTTCGCGCAAAGTAAATGTATTTTGATTTTTATTGGCTAAAGCACCTTTGTGATTAATGCCGAAATGAAGCCACCACTGCATTTAATTACAGAGCACGCAAAACTACGATTTTACAGGTAACTATCAAACTTTAAAGGGTGTGTCAAATTAAGGTTATCACCACAAAAGTAAGCTGCCCCAATTTTTGGTATAACTATAGCTGCGATTTACTTGTACACAATTTTTTATTGAAACACCAATTTCTATTCAACGAACCTATCCTTAGCGCATTGCCTAATATTATTACTGATACCGTGTTATGGTCCGATTATTTTCACATACTCATTTTATAATAAAACAGGCCATCTTGAGGCCTTTTTATCACATTCTGCTCCATCAAAACATCTGTAGTTTCGGTATAAATAATATGATACCACCAAATAAAAAACTCTTCAAATGTAATCTCTTTATCAAAGGCTAATTCTTTATATACTTTTTCAAAATCAAGTTTATGCTTTTCTAAAATCTGAACCAGCGTAGGTAAAAATACTTTTGGCATTTCATACACAACTGTATTGAAATCATTTTTACTAAATGAGTGAACCACCTTTTCTTTATAATTTTTCCATCCTTTATGTTGGTCAGTCCTTGTATTTCCATATACTGAAATAAGGGTAGAGTCATTTCTTACAATTACTTGATTTCCATAAATACCATAAGCTTCCTCAATGCTTTCATTCTCTTTTTCAAGAATAGCTAAATAGTATCTACTCCCGTTACGCAATGGTCTTTCCTTTCGTAGAAATCTTTTTTCAACATTATTAATTTGTCCTACATCTAAAAGTACATCACTTAAGTAGAAAAAGGATAAATCGTAAAAACTATACACTTTTGATATATCACTGTTATCATGAAGCTTTACTAAATCAGGTATTTTCCCTTTTATACTATCAGCTATTTCCTTAGCTAGTAAAGAACACTTTTCTGTTAATAAACGGCCCCTTTCTAATGTAAAAATACCTAGGCCAGGAACCAGTTTATCATCTTGTTTCTGAAGCAGGCCATTCTCAATTAGTATACTAATATTATATTTTGTTTTTTCTTCATCCCATTTAAGTGTATTAGCAATCTCGCTTACTGGTATATTATAATGTAACGCTACAAGAAAAACATCCATCTCGTCGTTTGTAATGTCTATTTTAGGCTTACTATTTCCTTTAGATATCTGCTTCACATCTAAAGTAGATTTTACAATTTCATCTACCTTTTTCTTATTTTCAATATTACAACTAGATATTGTTAGAATTGAAATTAATAATACTAAGTTTCTCATGTTATTTTAAATTATTTAGATTGGTGTACAACGGCCACTTGGATGAATAGCCTGGAAATTAAAGGATAATCCACTTCTTAAATCTATCCGAGCCAAAGCTTTTTATTGTGTTGGTTGCTTTTCATTTTAGACTATATAACTAAATATATTCCAAGACATATGAAATATAATAGACACGCCAATTGACTTAGATCGAAAATAGAGAATTCCAGATATTATACCTCCAAAAAATGTTATATAAAATAAATGCCAATCTTGTATAAATGAGTCAAATATCAAATTCATATAAGGTAAATGAACTGAAGCAAACAATAAAGACGCTAATAAAACAGCAAATATAACACTCGTTTTTTTCTGTAAATTATTCTGGACATACTCTCTGAAAAACAACTCTTCTGCTATAGGAATCATTAGAATAGCAGAAACTATATTTATATCCCTGAACTTTGGCAAACCATCAAATCTATATGCAATATAGTATTCTGTTCCAAACATAAAATTGTATATCCAATTTAAAGGAGTTTGTATAAAAACAAATGAAATGCCCAATATCAGAGCAAGTAAATACCATTGTCTTTGAGTTTCTTTAATTAGATTTTTAAAAGTCCGCTCTTTTATAAAAAAAATAAAAATAGAAACTGCGATTAATTGCAAAGTTCCTTGAATTAAGAAATAATATCTGTCTAAGATTTCTAATCCATTTATTTTCTTTATCAGAGACCAAGAACCTATAAGCTCAATGCCAATGATATAAAGCAAAGTTACTAAAATAGCCTTTAGTATAGTTTTCATTTTGGGTCTTTCTTGCTCGTGCCTAACTATCCCCCACCATATGCGTATATCATTCTACCGTATGTTCTGTATACTCACCAAGGGTGTCAATATAAGCTTATAACTAGGGTTTATTTTGTGCATGAAAGTAGCAAAAACTATATTATGTTTTGTTTTATAAACTCAATTTGTAATCAAATTAAATAAGACTGGCCAAAATGATAAGTTAAAAACTACTTGTAATGGCCTTCTACCCTCCCCACCATAGGCATTGATACCATAATGTTTCTAATGTTATTTTAAACTATTGTTTGAGTTGGTTTATAACGGCCACATACAAGTGCAGTACGGGTTTTCGAAGCACTGCACTAGCAATGGGCTGAAAATCTATCAAACTTTAAAGGCCGAGTCAGATTTAAATTTGGTAGGGCTTAAAAATGGCAAACTTGGATAGATGATACGTTCTCACATTACTATTATGTATTGCCTGGGCATCGTTCTTATTTATTTCTTATCAATCATTTTAAAATCTCTCCTTTTACTCCAAACCCATCAAGTACATTGTAATTTTCTAAAGTATTTGCCTTTGCTTGAATAACCATTAGAATCATTATATCATCAGAATTGTTTCTCCAAGTTCGTTTCCCTTTAGGTGCAACCCTAATTATTGTGCCTTCTTGAATATCAAAAAGGTCGTTGTCAACTTGAAACTGTCCTTCTCCTTTTATAAAAACATAAAGCTCTTCTTGATTTAAATGACTATGCAAAAATGGAATATCCGAATTTGCTGGCATTACTTGAAAGGAAACCTCAGTTCCGGTGGTTTTTAGTGTTTCGCCAACAAACAACTTACCCGGAACATCTTGTTTTAATTTTGGGTGTGGAAACGAATATTCGGCTAGGTTTTGTAGCTTTCCTATTTCAATTGCTGAATAGTTATTCCCTTCTGATTTAATTATTGCTTTTTTCATTTTTCTCCAATTTAAAATTAAACATATACTTGTTTAGTGGAGAAAAACACTATGCTGTGACAACTTCTCAAATTATTTTTTCCCAATAATTTTTACGGGGCAATTCTTTATCAAACTTTTTATAAATATCAACAAGTCGCGCAGCATTTGAAAGTTTCTTATATTCTTCATCAAGCCCTACGGACTCAACATGCTTACGGATTCTGCACCTACATTTGGCATGTGAATTAAACAGTATGCAATCTTTTTGCATGAAGTTTTTCACTTTCTCGCGAGAACGTGATGCAATTTGCCGAATATTCTCTGCTTTCAAGTCCATTATTTGTGCAATTTCTGAATCCCTTAACTCGGCAATATCTCGGAATAAAAAAATCATTCGGGCCTTATTTGTTAAACAATGGCAAAATGCTGTTAGGCAATAATCACACTGCTCCTTTACCCATTCTTTTTCGTTATTTTCAGAACCATTATAATCAATACTTTCTAAATTGAAATGAGAATCTATCTCTGATGATTTCAGAATCCTCTCCTTTTGAGAATATCTTAAAATGGTTCTTTTCGCAATAGAATAAATCCATGTTGAAATACTTGAGTTTCCTTTAAAAGTGTCAAGACTTTTTAAAACTTCATACCATACTTCTTGAGATGCTTCCTCCGCCAACTCATTATTCCAAATCATCCGATGTGATAATCTCGAAATTTTTATCCCATATTCTTTTACGAGTTGCTCTGTATTCATATCAATTAATCAGAATGTTTATATGGGTGTTATTGTGTGTTTTCTGACGTTGGGTTGATTAAGCTATAAGCGATTTGAAAAACCAAAATAACCCAAACACCACAAAGCCAGCATTTTTATTTGTGTTTAAACTTAATTGTTTCTGAACATAAATAAAAATTTTGGCGAAATTCAAACAACTTACATAATTTCTAATTACTATAAACACGTATGCTTTATGCCATATTATTGTACGCTGCCCATTTTACAAAAAGATGTATTAACGCCTTGCTCCTATCTTATCAAAACATTGTCCTATCTTCTTCAATCCTGCTCCTATCTGATCAAAATTTAGTCCTATTTTGTGAAAATTGATATTAATGTGTTCCTCATGCATTTAGTAGTTATCAAAACTTAAATAAATGTGCACAAAACGATATCCTATCTAAATAAAATAGGAGCAAATCTTATGAAGAAATGCTCCTATGATGATGAAACTTAGTCCTATTTATGAATAAGCTACTCCTATGTTGCTTAACCTGCAATATGCATTAACTTATCTATTGCGCACTAAAACTACTTCAGAACAAAACGATTAACTTTTACCAACTCACCATAGCGGTGCTATGCCTCGTCTCTATAAGTTTTTGTTTTATTGTATTTTTAATGCTCATTGCGATATTCTAATACATAATACGGTTTAAAGCTATTTAATTTACGGGCTCGCTAATTTTACGGGCTGCATTCATATTTGCTATTACCTTAGCAAAGGTGAATTGATCTTTCTTTAGTTCATCGTATTGATAATAGTTGGATGCTATTTTACAGATGCCAATGATTTCGTTATAAATTGTATTAAAGGTTAGTGTAATATCTTTGGATACTGATTTTGTTTCTGTTTTTAATGTTTCTTGCGAAACGTTGGCTTGCTTAAGATTGCCGGCATATCCGATTACGCGATCTAACAGCGCTGGATTTATACCTTTTGATATAATTACGCTTCTTAATTCGTCGCTAAGGTTTTGCTTAAAATGATAGAGTAATGCAATTAATGCTTCTTGATCTTTTTTTTGTACTTGTTTTAGGTGCTTGCTAAATCCTAGGGTGTTTAGCATTTCGTTAAGTTTGGGTTTGTCGTGGGAGAAATCGACTTCGAGTTGGGTTTTTAAGAAACTTAAATCGCGCATAGCAGGGAGTTGAATGGCTTGCAGGTTGCCTGTTGCATTGCGTAATTCTTTCTTTTTATCTACGCCTAATTGATTATCGATTGCATCATCAATTTGAGTGTCTAATTGAAGGGCATATTCCTCTGTCCAATTAGTACGAATAGTTGATAATTCAGGAAGGTTTGTAGTAAATGATTTTGTAATTGTTTTTGATGCCATTAACATATCAACATCTTTGTAATTGTAATTTCGATTAAGTGCCATTTTGGTAAATTATTTTAAATTAATACACATTGAATTTAATAATTTATTTTGAAAATTACGATTATTACTTTTATTCAAGTTATTAATAAACAACACACCCACACATTGCTTACCTAATAAAGGGTTTGCGACACTTACTTTTTAATATTGAAATATTAGTTAACAGTATATTTTATTATCCAATATTTTTTTATATACTTTGCAACATTAAATTATCAAATTACTAACCTAATTCTGTTTATTTTATGTTTGGACATAAAAGCTTTTTACGCATAGGCGAATTAACTGATGGAAGTATAAGTGGACTGTACACGGGAGGCTACGAACTGGTATCGTGCCGTTATAGTTTTGGACAAGGGATTGACCAAAAAGGACAAGCTCAAACCGAGGTGAGAGGCGGAAGTATAGAAATTAACTACGGTAATGTTCCGCCTAACGAGCTACTAGAATGGATGCTCAAATCAAACGATTTACGCAATGGCGCTATTGTTATTTGCGATGCGAATGATACGCCTATTGAGAAAATTTATTTTGAGGATGCGGCTTGTGTTGACTTAAAAATTAAGCACATTAAAAAAACACATGGCTATACGGCTTGTGAATTTGTATTGCAGGCTCGTAAAATTATTTTTGAATCGACAGCTCACGAAAACCGTTGGGCAAACCTAAAAAACTAAACCCATGCACAATTTAATACAAGATGATGCCAACATAGATGTTTGGCTTATATTAGATAATAGCGAGTACGAACTTTCGGATTTTAAGATATCGTTTAGTCAGGCTTGTGATGATAAAGGAGAACCGCAAAGTATTGTTAGAGGCGGTAGAATGAATTTATCGTTTAAACAAAGTTTACCCGAGAGCATTTATAATTGGGCTGTTAAAACGAGCCTGAAAAAAAGTGGCTCGGTGGAGTTTAGATTACAAAGCCAGAGTGCGCCTTTAAAGGTTGAGTTTATGGATGCTTATTGTATAAACTTTGATAGAAATGTTGATTCTATCGGCGGTGGGTTAACCACCTCACTTATTATATCGCCCGAGGAAATACTAATTAATGAATTTTCGTTTGATAATAAATGGAATAACTAAACCCCTATAGCATGAGCAAGTATAGTAACAAATATATTACCTCAGAAGAGTTTGAGGTTTTGGTAGGCTTTGGTAGCCTTTACGAGGGCTTTGTTGAGGGTGTGGGCTATGCCTTTATTAGTAGTGGATCTGTACCTCCACCTAATGATGTATCGTGGCCTAATGCCCCTGCACACATACCCTACACTGAAAGTTATACTACCACGTTTTTTATTCAGAAGGTAGACACTTCGGAAGAGATGCGCATATTAAGCTTAAAGCATAAGATAGCTGCGCAAAACAGAAATTTACCTAGTAATACAAAAGACCCCAATACAGGTTGGGTAAAAAAAGAGGATGGTTCAGCTTATTGGGGTGATAAAACAAAACTAAAAGAAGGCGAAAAGTTTAAGGGTAAAAAGGGTTATGATTTAGAGTACACTTACCACGAAGATGGTTCGAAAAGTGCATTTACTGGCTTTATGCTGAGTGATGTTAATGTTAGACCTGATGAAGGGGAAGTGGTTGCACGATCAGTAAACCACAGCATGAATACCGAAGGTGTTAAAGTAGTAGCCATTACTATTTGCGTGCCCCTTGCTATTATTGCAGCTGCAGAAGCTGCCCCTTTATTATACCAAGGAGGTAAAAATATAGGAACTTTAGGTATGAGAAAGTTAGCTGATTATCAATACTGGAATGGCAATTTGATAGAGCAAGCCAATATTATTTATTATGGTGTTGGTGCTAAATTAGGTTCACAAGGTGTTGACCTTATAAAAGATGCGTTACCTATATTATATGAAGAAGTCAGTACTGAATTTCCGGGTGTTTCTCCAAATCAAGTTCCTATGCAAATATTAAAGTCCACGTTAGATGCTATGAATGATGAATTAATAGAAATATATCATAACGAACAAATTAGACATAAAGAAAAAGTTAGAAAATGAAGATATTGATTCTTATATACTTAGTATTTATATTCCCTTTTGTTTACCAAAGTATTAGGACTAGTGATTTTAAAAATATTTACGTAATAATTCTTAATACATTATTTACATTCGTATCTTTTTTATACTTAAGCGCAGGGGTACTTACAAACTTGAAATATTTAATCAACAATTCGCATAAACTGTATGATATATTTCAGCCAATTGGTCTAATGCCAGGTTTCGTTAACTTCCTTACATTTATAATGTATACAATTGCCTATCTTTTCTTTTGTATATTATGCATTGGAATAGCTGTACGCTCCAACATCATGAGAGTGAAGCTTCTCAAATATCTACCCTATTTAATAGTATTAGATTTAATTATAAATTACAAGCTAGTCATTCAAAATAATGAATCTACCCATTTGATATTTATTACTTTGATTATTGAAATAGTCTTTTATTTATTCTTAAAAAGAATATACACACTAAAAATATTTGAAAGATATTTTAAAAAAGCGTAAAATACTGTTAAGAGAACACTTGCGTGCCCCTTGCTATTATTGCAGCTGCAGAATTAGGTACTTCGCAACTAGCTTTACAGGGGTATAAGTATATGGGTAGGTATGCTAGCAAGGCAATAAATAACAAATATATTAATGTGCCTGCCATGGCAGGGGAATATGCATCACAATTGATTAAACATGATGGAGATTGGCATGCTGCTGCCATGAATTTTAATTTTACATCGGCAATACCAGGGGGGCCTATGTGGGGAAAAGCCGCAAATGTAGCAGCTGGGACTATCTTTGAACGTTCAAGTTTGAAGGATGGATTGATAACATATAAAGATGGATTGGCTGGTTATACAGGAAGGACTATAGCTGGGACTTTGATACAATTTGGCGCACATGAATTTGGCACTATTGGAGGAAGTGCTTTAGGTAATTCTTATGGAAACTATATAAACATACTTACAGCTTATGGGCAAAAACACACCAATGTCAAATAGAAATCAGATATTAATTGTAATACTTGTAACTTTCATACTCTTCATTATTTCAAGCGTATACAACAAACTTGTATATAGCAAATACATGACTGAAGTTGAAAATACAATTGGAATTACAACGGAAGCTTATCTAGCTGGCAATTTAACAGTCTATACTAGTTATTCTTACCACTATAAAGTTAATGGAAAAACATATCGTAATAGTTACTCAAATGGAGATGGTAGTCGCACTAGAAAGTATCTTAAGTACCCTAATTATAGATACTTGGTGATTTACAGTAAAAAGAATCCTGCATACCATATTTTTATTCCAAGAGAAGTAACAAAAGATAATTATAAAGAAATTAAAATCTCTGATGAAGTGATAAAGGACAAGTTCTTTTGGCTTAATGACAAAGCTAGAGTTGTTAAACAAAACTGAGTTAATATGAATATTAGTTGAAATGCTATTGGAAACTATATAAACATATTTTCAACCCAGAGGTTTTTCATGCACAACAAATCATACTAGTAAAAAGTTATGAGATTAAAAAAGTATTCAGATGGCAGAATTCCTCTGATAATATTACTAATAATAATTTATACCCATCAATTTTATGAACACAAGAATAACAAAACATTAGAGGAAAATCACCGCTATACTATAGGGAATGTATACGAGCATAAATATTTATCTAAGGGTGGAAGAGCAATATATTTTAGTTTTAATTATGAAGGAGTCAGATACACCTCAAGTAAAACTGTAGACTCAAAAGAGTTTCTACACAAAAATTATTTTATAAAATTTAACCCAGAAAAACCTACCCACTGTGAAATATTACTAGATAAAATAATACCAAAGCATATTGTAGCCCCAATAAAAGGATGGAAAACAAAACCTAGAATAGTTAAAAAGAAAATTAGTTGAATTGCTATTAAAAACTATTTACCCAATAATAAACAATTGATGAAAAACATTGAAATTTGTAAAGGCTGTACCAATAAGAAGTTGGACATAGAGAGAGGACTTATGTGTGGTCTGACTAATGATAAACCAAATTTTGTAAGCAAGTGTGGAGATTTTATTCCTGTGGATGAGTCATACAAGGATGTTGCAAATAAAATTCTTGCTCAAGATGAATATTTAGAACCAATAAGAAATGAGGAAGAAACAGAATCAGATTCGAAACAGGATGACTCTTTAAATCAGCGCACAGAAGAAAAACAAATTAAAAGTGCAGCAAGTTGGTTTTTCTGGATTGCAGGGCTTACATTAATGAATTCAATATACCAATACCTCGATTGTGGGCAAATCTTTATTTTTGGTGTAGGGTTAAACCAAATTATTGAAGCTGCATTGTATGAATCAAGTGAAGTAAAGTCCATTTTGTTTTTAATTCCGAGTATTTTAACATCAGGTATTTTTGTTTTAATCGGGGTAAAAGCCCGAAAAAAGATAAAAGGAGCATTTTTAGCTGGACTAATTATTTATAGTATTGATTCGCTTTTATACTTATCCGTTGGGGGCTACTTATCGTTTGGACTTCATTGTTTTGTTTTATTTATGGTATATAAAACTTTAGAAGCATCAAAGTTAATGACAAAAGAGCAAGTTGTTAAACAAGTAGCTGAGTTTACACGGATTAATAGATATAAATAGGAATAAACGAGCCTTGAATTGGGTTTACTTTCTAAACTGTTTATCCAACTGCAGGTACCTCACAACTAGCTTTACAGGGGTATAAGTATATTGCTGTTAACAAAATGCTAAAAGATGACTTATCATATTTTCAAATGTCTCTTTGTTATTTGTGGTCCAAAGAATATTTAATTGCTCCATTTTTGTAATTATTTAATGCTGCTTAATAGATTTCTAAGTGCTTTGTAATAACTCTCAGGACTATCCTCTTGAGTAAAATGGCTTGATTCGGGCAAAATTGTTGTGTTAGCATTAGGGAAATGCGACTGCCATCTATTAATGATATCCTGTGTTCCAACAGTCCAATCTTTTGTGCCAAATATAAATTCAACATCTTTGTTGTATAACGTTAGTAAACCCTGTTCTAACTCGCTTAAAAATTCACCTGCTCTAGTGATGTTTTTCGGAAATTCTGATGTCCCCTTTCTTGATTCTATAGTTGGAAATTGATATTTATAAGCATCTGTAATATTCTTATTTTTAGATGCTTTTTTATTTAACTCGCCTCTCATTAGAGTTGTAGCAAAAATATTTCTATTTACATTTATTCTATTCACGATGGGAGTTCGCATAGCATAAGAGAAATATTTTACTGCTCCACTTTCAATTTTCCAAGCCCAGGTATTACTTATAACCAAACCAATAACATGATCAGGATAATTGACAGCGACATTAAGCCCCGTTGGTCCTCCCCAGTCTTGAACAACCATTATAAATTTATCTAATTTTAAGTGATCAAAAATCAATGACGCAATCCACTCTGAATATTCAGCCGGAGTATAATTCCAGGTATCTGGTAATTCAGAAAAACCACAACCCGGCAAATCATAAGCAATTAATCGGGCTTCGCCAGATAACTCTTTAATTAAATTTCGATATATAAATGACCATTCAGGATTACCATGACATAATACTACGGGTATACCTTCTCCTTCGTCGATATAATGCATTGATACTCCATCGCGTTCGTACCAATTACTTCTAAAAGGATATTCCTTTTTATCAACAATAAATGGTCGTTGTTTCATATCTAATTGGTCTGCATTAAATGATATTGGATCGGGTATAACCTCATATTCTTGGGGGGCTGTGAGAGCTAAAAACACAAGAATAGGCCCAACTATGAAAATTATTAATTTGAATACTTTAGATTTTAAATACTTCATTTCATTCTTATTTTATTGTTATTCCGATCGAGTTGTATTTGGTACGATTCTTTAGCCCACTCCACTAAAGTTGATGCATCTTCAATTACATCAACAGGTACACTATAGAACGACAAAACAGTTTTATGATTTTTAAAAGGCTTTAGTTGAATAGAATCCGATTTAATGTACTTTTCAACATTTAATTGGTCTACTTTAAAGTATAACTGGTTATCGGCAATCATACCAAAAGCAAGTTCGTTTTTATAAAGTGCCGCTCCGCCAAACATATGTTTTGCAGAAACCCCTTCCCATAAATAGAGTTGATCGAGAATAAATTGAAGAAAATCGTTACTGATAGCCATTTTTTTATTGATTAAAATAGATGCATTAGAACAGGGCCTAAGTATGGAATTAACCAAATACCCCAAACAGAAATACTAAAGTGATGAAAGTTCTTAATTCTCTTTTCATCTTTACTTAGTAAAACAATAAGAGCCCATATGGCATGAATAAGCATTAAACCAATGGCACAAAACCCTATAATGGCATGGAAGCTATAGCTAATACCATCAGTATAACTGAACATTATACTAGTTCCAATACTATCGAGAATTAAACCACAAATAAAACACGCTAAATGCCACAGTTTTAATTTCCCTGATATCTTTTCTGCCCAAACTCCTACTGTGTAAAAAAGTAGGGCTAATGACATAATGATACTAATAGTTGAACCCACTTTAAAACCCTCTAATTAGTAGCTCTGGCGTAAAGCTTTGCAGCTATTGCAGCACCAATAATCATTTCAGCCCAAGCAATAGGAAAGAGTATTGCTGCCGTACTCCATTCTCCCAAACCTGTGTTTACGCTGGCTATCCAAAATATACCAATAGTGGCTAGTGCGGTAGTTGTACCTGAAATAAGAATGGCTTTTACATTTTGACCGAATGCTACTGCGCACAACCAATAAACAAATACAAGGATAAGTGTTAATAATGTGTCCCAAGCTCCCCAAATAAGGGCATTACTTACTTCCATTGCTCCAATAGGAATGCGACCTGCAAAGAATTCTTCCATTAACGGAAATGCCACAAACATAGCACGTGCAACTTCTGCAATGTGTATCCAAATACTAGTAATCAAGGTGATGATTACAAATGTTTTAAGATTGAATTTTGTAGTGTTCATACTTTCTATTTTTAATTACAGTGCAAAAGTATGAGCTGAAAAATGGCGCGACGTTGATATTTGCTAAGAAATGGCTTTCATAGCTTTTTTTAGAGATGTTGGTGTGGTTTTATGAAGATGTGCTGAACTACATTTATTAAACCTACAGAAATCTTTAAGGGTTTTATCAAAAGCAAATGTAAAGGCATCGGATAATGAAAAGTGATTTTCAAAGGCCAGGTGATTAATATGCAGTATCCCGGTTTTATGGTCAGCCTTGCTATCCATTCTTCCCGCAAACTGATTCTTCCACAATATAGGTAACGAAAAATAACCATACTTGCGTTTAGCTTCAGTGGTATAACATTCTATTTGATAATCGAAATCGAACAAGGTTTTCATTCGCTTACGCTGAATAAGCAGGTTATCGAAGGGCGAAAGGATTTTTACTTCATCGTAGGCTTCTTCATTCTCAATACCATTTAATAATTGATTAAGAACATAATACCTTTCATTGTCTACCTGAACCTCTACGATCTCTTGCTTATATAACATTTCCTTTAATTCAACAGCAACAAGATTTTTTGTTTTTTTAAGTAGATAAGCAATTTCAGAAGCAGTACCCAAAGCATTAGCCCGCAAATAGTTTGTTATTAGAAAGCGTATGTATTCTTGTTGGGTAGGAATGGCAGTATTTATGCCCTTTGGTAATATACGCTCGGCAAGGTCATATACCTTATGAAAGTTTTTACGTTCTGCCACCATCAAGTCGCCTTGCATATACAAGTTTTCAAGTGCCTGCTTAGCGGGTTTACTTCCCCATTCGTTTACTTTCTGAGAATGCTGAAAATCTTTTGCCATTAGCGGACCTTCATCTGCAATACGCTTCAGAATATTGTCCATTAACTGGATGTCTTTTTTGAACCAATGCTTTTCGTGCCCCATGTGAAAGGCTTTTTTGCGATAAAGCGTATAGCGATAATCTTTCATTGGCAAAAAGGCAGCCGCGTGCGACCAGTATTCAAATACCTTTTTCTGGGCAACAAGCTCTTCTATATGTAATAAGTTATAATCTGAATTTCTATTCCAAAGCGTATGATGATGTGCCCGCTGTACTACCGAAATGGTATCTATTTGAATATAACCCAGGTGTTCAATTGCTGACAATGTAGTACCTAAAGCATTGTTATGAGATGGCTTTGCAAACAGTTGCTGAGATTGAACAACTAGCCTTCGGGCTTCTTCTTTTGAAATCGTTATGGGCATATTTTATTATTCGTTATCACGTATCTCTTTACGAATACGACTAAGGTGTTCAGCAGAAATACCTATGAAGGAAGCTATCTGGTGTTGAGGAACTCTTGAAATAACTTCTTTATTATTCTTCAGCAGCGTTAGATAGCGTTGTTTAGGGGTTTTAACTATGAAATCGATTCTCTGTGACTCTAGTATAATTAAATACATCTTAAATATTTGATGATTCATTTGATGTATACCCAATATCTCGGAATTAAGAAAATCAAGTGCTTCCATCGATATTTCAATAGCTTCTACATCGGCAAGTGCTTGAATATTAATTTCAACTTTCTCTTCCTTTAGGTAATTAACATAGTCGTAAGCATGGTCTTTCTCAAAATAAAAGTTGGTTGTCACTTCTTTTCCATCAACCAACATAAAACCTCTTGCACACCCTTTAATTATAATGCGAACTATATTACTTGCATCACCTTGTTTTTGAATATCAGCTCCCTTTTTATAGTATCGCTTTTCAGATCCTGATAATAATATGTCTGCATCGGCTTCACGCATTTTTATTTCCTCAATCAAATATTTCTTATAAGCATCCATTTCGCAAATCTACAATTTTATTTATGTGGTTTCAAAAACCTGGCTAAAGCGCATTTTTTTTAAAGATTCATTTGCGATAAATACGCAATACCCCTAATCTTAAAAATCCTATTAAAATAGCAATCCAAGCCACCGAAGTAAGCAATCCTTTTAATAGGGTAAAAGAACTGGATACAAACACAAATGCTTCACTTAGCTCTACTGCTTTTAAGATCATTAGAATAATAAGAATGTTCTCGATATAATCGGATGCCATAGCTAAAAAGGGAATCAACAAAACTACGAAACCCAGTTTACTATTCGTATTCATCACCCTAAACAGAAGGCTACTTTGCAGCAATGCCAATAATATTGGGTAAAGTAGATCTAGAAACAATAATTGAGGAAACAGGTATAGCTGGGTAGTTTCGGCATTTAAGCTATCCACTATAGATGCTGCCACACTTGCTGAATATCCGAAGGTTTGTAAATCGAAGGCTTTGGTTCCTATTTGCGCATTAATGGATGGAAAGGTAAATAGCATCATCAATAATAAAACCAGATGACTGCAAACAAATAGCACCAATAGATTTTTTAAGGAGGATGTTTTTTGCAATATGGATGTGAAAACTGACATGACTTTTGTTTTGAAGTTATTTAAAGTTGTATCGAAAATCTGCGAGTAACATCTTGATTTCATTGGCTTCAGCTAATTTTTATTCCGTAGCTACGGCTATGCAATAAAAAATTGAGCTTTGCCACTGATAACCAATCTGTCACTCTCGTAATTCCACTACAACCTTAAACAACTTCATTGATTGAAATGCAAAGTTTGTCAATTAAAAATACGAATCCATTAACAAATGATAATGGTTATGACTCGGTTCTTAACCTACTTAACGAAATGGGTGTAATGCCTAGGTATGATGCAATATCGCTGTGCGGGATGCAGTTTTCAATATTTGGGTAGTTCTTTCGTAAAAAGTGTAACTTATCCTTACCCTTAAGCGAAGCCAATGCAATTTCCTTCTGCACCTTTGCCATCAATTCGCTTCGTAATACCGCATTGCCAAACTCTCGTATTTCAACATCTTCAATCATCAATTTTTCAAAGGCCATTGCATCCATTGTTGCAATTTCGCCATTGCTTAGGGCCTTGATATTAATAATGGATTTGCCTGCATTATTTCGTGTGGTGCTAGGCGATATAATTGACTCGGGCATAAAAAAAGAAATGCTTACACTTTCTCCTTCCGGAGTATCTAAATATGTTTTGAATATGCCCTCCATTACAAAATACTCCAAATTATTCCACTGCCCTACTTCGGCTAGCAAGTCTCCCTTTTTAACTATTTCATAGCGAATTAGGTCGATAATTTTTGCTTGTGCTTTTTCAGAAATAGGAGCAACGGCATTAATGATAGAGGATATTTTACGACGCATTTTGTATCAATATTGTGATAATTCAAGGCTGCTTTACAAAAAACTTTCTTATTTATTTGAAACTTAACTGCGGCTGGCGGATCTAAGAGCAAAGCTCTCAGCTAGCCAGTCTTACTAAAGCTGCAAATAAAACAAAAGCCTTTTGTAAAGAGGCCAACCAAACAAGGCGCTTAAGTGCAAGCCTATAATTGTTTTAATAAAAAGGGCTATTACTCATATAGAATAACAGCCCTCTAATATCATAATAAAACCTTAATACTACTCAAACTGAGCCAAAGTGTTTTTAATAATTTCAACAGCTTCTAAAAGTTGTTTTTCGTTAATCACCAATGGCGGAGCAAAACGAATGATGTGTCCGTGTGTTGGTTTGGCAATAAGTCCGTTTTCTTTCATAGCCATACAAACATCCCAAGCGGTTTTTCCATCCTTAGGTTTAATAACTACGGCATTTAGTAGGCCCTTTCCCCTCACCAACTCAATCATTGAGGAGTCTATCTTATTCAATTCATCTCTGAATAATTGACCCAAACGCTCAGCATTTTCTTCTAGATTTTCATCTTTAATAACATCCAATGCAGCCATGGCCACTTTACAACCCAAAGGATTACCTCCGTAGGTTGAACCGTGCTCGCCAGGCTTAATGCAAAGCATAATATCATCATCGGCCATTACGGCTGATACCGGATAAACACCGCCTGAAACTGCCTTTCCGAGTATTAATATATCTGGTCGGATACCTACGTGATCGCAAGCCAACATTTTACCAGTACGCGCTATTCCCGTTTGAACTTCATCGGCAATAAAAAGCACATCGTGCTGCTTACATAAATCGTAAGCTTTTTTCAAATAATCATCTTCAGGAACAAAAACACCTGCTTCGCCTTGGATGGGCTCCACCAAGAATCCTGCTACATGCGGATCGTCGAGAGCTTGTGCCAAGGCATCAATATCGTTATAAGGCACCACCTCAAATCCTGGAGTATATGGGCCGAATCCTTTGTATGAATCCGGATCGGTAGACATAGAAATGATAGTAATAGTACGTCCGTGGAAGTTACCATCGCACACAATTATTTTAGCCATATTTTCTGTTACACCTTTTTTCTCGTAGGCCCACTTTCGGCAAAGCTTAATGGCTGTTTCATCAGCTTCAGCTCCCGTATTCATTGGCAATACCTTATCGTAACCAAAATACTTACTCATATACTCTTCAAACTCGCCCAATACATTATTGTAAAAAGCGCGCGAAGTAAGCGTTAGCTTTGCAGCTTGAGTGGTTAAAGCTTCTATAATTTTAGGATGACAATGCCCCTGATTAACTGCTGAATAAGCGGATAGGAAATCGTAATACTTGTTACCATCGGTATCCCACACAAATATACCCTCACCCCTATCTAATACAACAGGAAGAGGATGGTAATTATGTGCGCCAAACTGATCTTCTCGGTTGATGTAATCTTGCTGATTCATTGTCTATCTTATTTTAATGTTAGAATTCTTAGAATTTCAAATGTAAAATTTAATAGGCACAATGCTGATGAGATTTATCACATCAAAAACGCGATACTAATTTAACATTAACCCGACGTGATGTTAGATAGTTAGGCACAGCGTACTGGCGATTATTTACATCGGATACCCAATAGTACGAAATGGTGTTGTCTATATCAAAGAGGTTAAACACCTCAAGACCCAACCATAGGTTCTTAAATATTTTATCGGCCTTGTTCGGATTTTTATGCACGCCTGTTAATTCCTTCGAGAAACCGATATCTACTCTTCGGTAGGCAGGCATGCGGGCAGTGGCTAAATAACGTTCTGAACGAGGCGGGCCGAAAGGCAAGCCTGTACCAAATACCAAATTTAAATTCACTTTAAAGCTTGGGTTATTGGGCAGGTAGTCTTGAAACATTAAACTAAAATTGATACGCTGATCTGACGGACGAGGAATGTAACCCGGATAAACCGTTTCGCCAGTATTTTTATCCACATAAGAATCGTCAAGTATATCTTCCTCAGTTTGCATTATGGATAAACTTGCCCAAGATTCGACTCCCTTTACAAACTCACCATTAATTTTCATATCGATACCTGCAGCATAACCCTTTGCATTATTCTGGGCTGTATATCTTATCCTTACATTATCGATGGTGTAAGGGTTTAGATTAGTCATATGCTTGTAATACAATTCTGTGGAGTATTTAAACGGTCGGCCCCACGACGAAAAATAATGATCGAAACCTGTTACAAAGTGTATGGATTTCTGCGATTTAATATCGTAGTTTATACCTACACCTTGCGCTCTGTACTCTTTATAAAATGGACTTTGATAATAAACACCCGTTGCAAACTTAAAGCGATAATCTTTTTCCCACATGGGGTCGTACAATACACTTGCGCGCGGACTTAGTAAAAACTCATTGTTAAAATCCCAATAACTGGCTCTAATACCGATGGCCAAATCTAGTTTACCCTTTTGTAAATCAAAGTGCATATTGTCTTGCAAGAAACCCGTTACTCGGTTTGAACTGATATCGTGCGTGGCGTTATAGGCGTATGAAAGCACCAACTCAGGATCTGATATTGGAATACTATAGCCTGCTGAATCGCGCATCACCCATTCGTTAATCTGATCGCTGAAACGCTCGTGTTGGTATTTGCCTTCCCACTCAAGGCGATGTTTATTTACGCGGTGCTTACCTCGCACTGCTACATTGCGCACTGTGCCAAATAAATAATTTCGGGCATGCTCTAAATAGCTCCCTACTCCTATTCCTGTTGCCGAGTCTTCAGGCTTACTAGGCGTACCATCTTCCGATTCTAAATCCTGAATCCAATACTGCCCCAATATATCAAAGTTTTCATTTTCTGAAGTTCTGAATCCAGATAATATCAGCTTGTAGCTGTTATTTTTATTAGGTGAGAAATTAAGTGTTCCGGCCATAAAACCGGTTAAAAAATCATCCTTCTCCTCTCCCTCAAAATAAATTCGAAGGGTTTTAACTTCGGATAAAGTACCAAAGGTAGTCTCTCTATCCACGGGTTTAAAATTGTAAGTATTTTGCGATACATTACCCAAAAAGCTTACACCCCATTTATCGTTAAACTGATAAGTAAGATAGGTTTGTAAATCTAAAAATGTAGGATTGTAATCGCCGCTAGCATCTAGTGATCCCAATAAATAACTGTTGGTTTTATAGCGAACCCCTGAAATATGGGTAAACTTATCATCCTTCGAAGCGCCTTCAATATGGGCATTGGCTCCCAATAAACTGGCAGATGCACTTCCGCCAAATTCGGTGGGGCGCTTGTACGTAATATCTAATACCGATGACATTTTATCGCCATAACGCGCATCAAATCCACCTGCCGAAAATCTAATATCAGATACCATTTCTGGATTCACAAAACTCAGTCCTTCTTGCTGTCCTGAACGAATTAAAAATGGTCGGTAAACTTCAATATCATTCACATAAACCAGGTTCTCGTCAAAGTTACCACCACGCACACGGTATTGAGAGCTTAACTCATTATTGTTACTTACCCCCATTTGCGTTTTTACCAAGGCCTCAATACTACCGCCCGTTGCATCGGGTAATTGCGCTGAGAGTTTTGCATCAATCTTCTCAAAATTCTGCTCGTTCTTACGTTTGGCTTGCACATTTACCTCTTCTATGGTTTCATCCTTTTGGCGTAGTTTTATGAGTAAATCTGATTTTTGACTTTCGGCAGAAAAGGTAATGTAGGCCGTTTGATAACCTATACTTGAAAATACCAAAGTGTAAGGCGGAACCGCCTTTGTAAAAATGGCAAATGTACCGTCGGATTTACTGATGGTACCTCCTGGTTTTCCTTGAACAGATATATTAACCAAATCAAGCACCTCGCCTTGTTCCGACTGCAGAATACCAGTAATAGAGACATCTTTCTGTGCATAAAGCATTACAGAACAACATAAAAATATTGCAAGAACAATACTATTTTTCAACATAGATTTCAATTGAGAAGAATTGGGCGTAAAGTTAAATATTGTTTGTAAACTTCATAAGTTTAGTACACCTTACTGTTAGAAACTACTTATTTTTTATATTGATGTTATATTATTTTGTCACCATTCACATACATTCATCATAAGAAAACCATAATCTATTCTGTATTTTAGCTTTTCTTAAATCTGAAATGCAAACAAATTCAAAACTGAGCTATATCGGTTTCTTATTTTAAACGTTAATTTTGATTGTTTAGTACACATTAAATTATGGCACATAAAATATTAGTATTATTTAGTATCCCCAATTGTGGTTTTACCGAACTAGGAAGCGATTACGAAGTCATTTTTCCGAAAGGGGAAATTATTAGTGATGAGGAAATTGAGCAGCACATTGGCACAACTGATGTTATTGTTTCAGTATTTGGTAACAAGCTAGAAAACCACATAATAGATAAAGCTCCCCATTTAAAATTAATAGCAAACTACGGAGTTGGCTATGATAATGTGGATATCAACTACGCCAAAGAAAAAGGCATTGTAGTAACCAATACGCCTGATCCGGTAACAGAACCCACTGCTGAATTAGCACATGCTTTAATGCTTGCTGTAGCACGACAAGTAGGCTTGCTGAATAGCAAAGTACGCACCAATGAAGGAGTCACCATGGGTGTGATGAAAAACTTGAGCACCACACTAACCGGAAAAACTCTTGGTATTATTGGCTTGGGCGCCATAGGAAAAGCCACGGCACGAAGAGCGATTGCGAGCGGCATGCATGTAGTTTATAACAAACGTACACCTTTAGATAGCGCTGAAGAACAAGAGTTAAATGTTAGCTATATGGATTTAGAAGACTTACTGCAACAATCTGATGTTGTATCATTACATACTCCACTAAATGACGATACAAATGGAATGATTGGTGATGCTGAGTTTCAGTTAATGAAAAACACGGCTTATATTGTTAATACAGCACGGGGGCCCGTTATTGATGAGAATGCATTAATGAACGCATTGCAAAATAATTTGATTGCCGGTGCTGGTTTAGATGTTTACTGGAATGAACCCGAAATACCACAAGCTTTACTGAAATTTGATAATACAGTGCTTACACCGCATGTTGGCACGGCTACTTTAGATACAAGAGAAGAAATGAGCATTTTAGTGAGCGAAATTATTAAAATGTTCTTTAATAAGAATCTAAAGCAATATATTGTGAATGGGTGATTAGTTTAGTAGATCATTAGAGTTTAGACATTAGACTACATTAACACAAAAAATAACAAAACACATTGGTACAGACTGATAATACAAAACTAAATTTTACATCTTGTAGAAAAGGCTATTATCTCCTGTCTCAATTCTAAATAATATATACATGAAGAAAGTATTAATCTACTCGAATAAGAATGCGGCTCGTTCGCAAATGCTTGAAGGCTGGTTGGCCTATTATTTAAAAGGGAAAGCCGAGGTACAAAGTGCAGGAACTGAAATTGAACCCATACATATGTTGGCTCAAAAAGCCATGATGGAATCGGTAATAGATATTAATAAGTTTAAATCGGCAAGTATTACTGATTGCAATAAAGAGAAGTTTGACTTGGTAATTATTTGCGATGAAACGATACCTGAGGCCTTAAAGTTAGAGCAAGAGCCTGACGAAATCATTACGCGTCCGTTTAGAGACCCTTCGTTGGCTATTGGTACTGATTTAGAGAAACTAAAATCGTACCGTGAGGTTTGTAATGTGATAGAAGATTATGCGCTAGAAATTGCCATGAAGTACTTTGGGCTTTTGGCTTAAACTTCTTTTGTAAACTAAATGAATTACTGCCAACTGCGATTTTTAGCCTCTTGCTAGAACCCAGTTGGCTTAGTGATAGAAGCGGCATCCTTTGTGAGCCCATTATGGCGAAGCAAAGATATAGCGCATAGCACGACCCGCAGGGGAAGCCCCCTATTTTACTTTGTTTAATTCGATAAAAATAAAAAATGATTGATCAGTTAGAGATAAGATTACCCGAATTCAGACGCGGTTTTCATTTGATAACAGACCTTATAGAATCGCGCATTAAGCTACCACAAACTGGGATGCTGAATTTATTTGTTCAACATACTTCGGCTGGTTTAACCATAAATGAGAATGCTGACCCATCGGTGCGTACTGATTTTGAGACTATTTTTAATAAGCTTGTTCCGGAAAATGACCCGGACTATGTACATACTTTGGAGGGTAGCGACGATATGCCGGCTCATGTAAAATCGACGCTGGCCGGACCTTCGCTTACAATACCTATTAGCAAAGGAAGGTTGAACCTTGGTACTTGGCAGGGGATTTATTTTTGTGAATTTAGAAATTATGGGGGCCCACGAAAGATGGTTGCTACCGTTTACTCCTAAGCTTTATTTTTTGCCTACTCTGTTAACGAGAATCTAAAGCTTACGCCAAAGTTACTGTTGGTTGTTGGATAGGAAAGCGATATATAAGGCGAGTTAATGGCTCTATCGTAAAATACCTGCATATTAAATCTATCGCTTAACACATAATCGGCCGTGAACTTAAGGGTTGTTATTTTTTGACCTGAGGTGAGCTGATCAACTCCCTCTTCTATTTGACGAATAATGGCTACATTATCACGTACTGATATATCTGCTCGTAAGTTTAAGTCGCTCGACATTTTTTTCTGACCGCCTTTTCCTCCGAATATCAAATCCATTTTATCGAAACGATAGCCTACACCAATAACATATTCTTGGTTGTGATTTTCGATGAGCTGCTTGTTGGCTAAACTCAAATTTAAGGTACGTGCTTTTTTGGTTTCTAAACGGGTGGTCATATTATTTTTCCACGTAATATTGAATGCCAATAAAGGACTAAAAGTTTCATTTATAGTAACCGAGTTTACTTGGAATTGTGGTAAGAAATTACTCTGTGCATCACGCATCCAAGTCACACCATCTTCGTCAAACCCATAATCGGTATCTGTAATATAAGAACCCACATTATAGGTTGAGCGATATCCATGCGAAATATCGAACGAACGCAATACGTTTTTAAATAGTTTAATTCGTCCTAATCCATCATAAGTTATACGCCAGTTAGGACGCATAGCTGCTAAACTTGGGAATAATTCTGTGAATATGTTATTTGGATCCTTGCCACCATATGCTGCTAAAAAGGCAGGGATTAGAACTTCTTGTGAGTTTAAACCATACCCATCTTGATCGGCAGCATCTTCGGGAGTGTATTTTTCATCGATACCAGAATTGAGGCGTTCATTTGACAAACGCTCAGCTACAATTACCCTATTATCCAGGAAGGTTTGGTAATTTTTCGATTCATAGGTTCCATTAATATCAACCTTTTCAAATGCCGTACTGAAGGAGTTTATACTCATGGTGAAATTACCACTTTCTCGGGTATTGGTAGCCTCAAACATGCCATTAGTTTGCCTATAATACTCATTCATATTATTTGAATAACGGCGATTGGCAGTTAAATCGATACGTAAACCTTTTATGGGTTCAATGGTGGCCTTCAAGCTAAGGTCTTCTTGATGCGTCATGGCATAAGCTTGATTAATACTATCAGCTGTAATCCAACCATTATCAGCCGCCTTTTGTGCATAATCTCTATCCTGCCATCCTGCAATAAATGCGTAACCTGGTGCACTATTACCTTGGTAAGTTGATGTACCTAAAAACTTAGAATCAGGAAGATATCCAGGTAATATAGTACCATTGGTTTCGGTATAATTTACCGAGAAGTTTTTAACTCCTGTTAAGAACATGGCACTATAGTCGACAGCAGTTCCGAATATGGTTGTTTTATCTTCAACAGTACCTGTAACCATTATTCGGGCATTATCATAATCCTGACTAGGAATAAACTCAGCCTTTGTTTCACTAATTGGAGTGGTTTCTCCTTTAGCCGTTCTACCATTTTCATCGAAAACACGAACACGAATCTCGGTAGTTTTAAGTTTATGATTAATGATATACGATTGACCCTTGGCTAATTTTACTTTCTCCTTATTATAACGTACCGTTCGTTTGGTTGATTTCTTTTGTGAAGAACGTGAATTACCATACTTACGCGATAAACCTTTCAGGTATTTAGAGCGGTTATATAAAGTTGTGAAGTTAAGCTGTGTTGAACTTTGAATATTATTGGAATTACTAATGGTGTTACCCCAATTGAAAGCATCAGGATCGTTAGAATCCTGCAAAGGAGCTGCAACCCAATTATACATTCCGCTATAGCGTATGGTAGAGGTAGTCCAATTTAAATAGGGGAGCTTATCGATTGGTATTTTATAACTCAAATTAAAATTATGCAGGTAATTAGTGGTTCTACCGCCCGATTTTATATTATCTAAAATACGATCTCTAGACTCGTAATAAGGATCGGCATTAGGATCATCAATATCGTAAAGAGGGTCAATTTCATCGATACGCGCATTAACGGTCGATTTAAAATCGAATTTAAGATTCTTGGTTAAATTAAATCGCAGATCGAAATAGCGATTCCAATAGAAATCTCGTCGCTGAGTTTTAGGAATCACATAATCAGGGTTATTAACTACGCGTAATTGTTGCTCATTGGTATTTCGCATCATTTCTGTTCGATACGAAAGTTGTGTTGGCATTAAGTAAAAATTGAAATCCTTTATCAACTTAAAGGCCTCACCCTTTAGGGCTTTACTTTTCTTAAAAGGCTCAATGGCTTTTGGTCTATTATTAAAGTTGTAGCCCAGCACACCTCTGTAATCTCTATCGAGCGCTTTTTCGGTATTTATATTATGTGCTTCTGTTTCGCTAAAAGAGTAACTCGCCGAAAGGTTAGAAATATCATACACCCTTGACTTGTTACTTTTAGGTTGCAAGCGTACATTGGTAAAATTATAGCTTTTACGCTTTATTACATCTTGCGATATGTTTTTTATACTATCGCGTTCTTCTGAACTCTCGGCATTATCCAAAGCTACTTTTAGGGGTATATCCGGATCGAGAGGGAAATATTTTGGTGTAGATACTTCTTGAGATGTTCCATAATAAAATGGAATAGTCATACGAGTATTAGCTCCTGTAAACTTACCCAAATCAAGGTTTGCGGCAATATCGTATTGATAGAAATCTTCCTGACTTCGTTCTGCAACACTCTTTTCTATACTTCCGAAACCAATGGACGATGTATTACCTGCCACGGACACATTACCGAAATCAGATAACTTAATATTTACACGTGCATTTGCTGCCCATCCGCCTTCTTCGTTAAAATCGGTTAAGCGCAATTCATTAAACCACGTTTCAAAAGATGCGAGGTCTTCACTTACCATACTTCTAATACCAATAACAATTGTACGAACGTTACCGATGTTAGGATTACCCTTAATCTTAACCCAGTTCTCGTCGTCCTTCATGGTATACACATCGCCTACCGGATAATTGTTATTATTACGTAATAATTTAACCGCTTGTAATTTCTCAAAGGCAAAATCAAATCTATTTTCAGCAGGCCAAATGGCTTCGGGGTCTGTAGCATTATGTGGCGTCATACTTAAGGGAATTTCATACTCATAATAGTTATTACGAGCATCTGACCCAAGACGTATAAAGGCACGAGCTCTGCCTTTTCCGATTGTTCCCTCAACTATTTCTTCGGCATGCACCTCCATCTTTAATTTGCCGTATTGGCGCATATCCATATTCAGGGTTTTGAATACAGCACGCCTGTCGTTCTTTGCAATATCAGTTACTTTTAATAAAATAGATTGCTCATTCAATTCGCGCAACTGGGGATTGGCAGGATCTATAACCCTATCAACTCCAGGAGGTAGTACATATGGCACTGGTTGCTTAGAAGCATTCTCTTCGATATTAACAGCCCCAACTTCAAATTTGGTATCATCATTGGGCACTACACTTTCATTATCCTCCTCTAAATCATCGCCATAAATACGCCATTCACTTCGTACCAAATCCAAGGTAGCAAAACGTAAAATGGTTGTATCAGAAAAATTATGCATAAACATACGCATAAACCTTATAGAGCGTGTATCGGAAATACTTCCTATCGTTTGATCTGGCTGATTAATAGGAATTCGAAATTGGTACCAATTAACTTTCTCTGTATTTCCATTCTTTAAGTCAACTTCAGCTTCAACCTTATCTGTAATATAGTTTTGACCAATAACCATTTCATTTGGATCCAAGCGAACCTTATATTGGTAATAACTTTCGTTTTCACTTAAGGTATTATCCCTATTTACATCTTCCTGATCAGGAAGCGTAGTTGCTGCTGTTGCGTATGATTCTGGAGAATACTCAGAAGGAACAGCGTTACCTTCAAGTCCATTAAAATTCTTATATCTGTCTAATATTGATGTTTTATCCTGATCGTAATCAGAACCTCTAAAATAATGGTAATCATCAGAAGCGGGGTCAGCCATAATCTTGTCATAAGCTTCAGACGATAGTCCTCCTGAACTCAGGAGCGCCTGCATCTCTGCAATATACTCTGCATAAAACACTTGTTCTCTAGAACTTGGCATACCATTTAATCCAACATCTTGCGCTAATCGAGTGGCAGGATCGTTACTAAATGCGTTAATTATACTTAAACGACTATTAGATGGTACATAGCCCCAATTTGTTTTCTCAACATGATCTTCAAAAACTTGATCAGGACCTGGTAATCCTTGTTCAAAGGATTTACGCGAATCACGCAATACGTCCTCTGATATATTACCCAGATTAAAATATAAATCTCCTGCTTTTTCAACATTTTGGTCGTAAACAAATGGATCCATCATCCAAAACTCAATAAACTCAATATTAGCAGCCTCAAAGTCATTGGTTTCAACACGACGCATGATACCACCCCAATTATTCTCAGGGTTTCTTAGGTCTCCATTTTCTTCTACATCAGTACTAAAGTTATAAACCCCTCTCTCCTTAGGATAATAGGCTACATTTAATACCGGAATATTAGTGGCCTGTCCATATACAGCTTGTCTATTAGGAAAAATCTCTTTTTCAAATACTTCGCGCGAAAAATGATTCGATTGCTCATCTGGATCATCCTTGATATGTTGAGGGGTAAACTGATTACTCCTTGAAAATAAGGGATCGATAATATACCAAGCCAATTTACCTCTTTGATAACCATATGCCAAGTCGTTGACTAAGCTAGACTCTGGAAATAATATTGAATCTTGAGGCGTACCTGCAATACTCCAAGCCGTCCAGTTGCGCATATCTATCGAAATCTTAGTACCTTCAAAATCATCAATATAAGCCTGGTTACCAACCACACTTGGGCTACCTGGCACTAACTGAGCATACTCCCCTTCGAAAGCAATACTTGATACATCTTTCACACTCAATAGCGGAATTTTATCTAAAGCATTGGTTAACCATTGTGTTTCGCTATAGTACGAAGTGTTAAAACCATAAATTGTGTTGGAAATAGGTTCGTCGCCAATATTAACCTTTTGGGTTAACGGACGCTCACTAAGGTACATTACCGTACCGCCAATATTAAAGTCCTTATTTATTTGGTAATTCATGTGGGTACCGAGCATTGTTTTGGTTTGCAGGTTAAACAAACTCTGACTCTCTAAGGATACTTGAATAGGAGACCCACTGGCCAATAAGCCTTGATTGATAATTTTTACGGTACCAAAAGAATAATCTACAGTATAATCTACATTCTCAACCAACTTAATACCACCAGCAGTTACAATTACAGAACCTTGCGGGATATTTTGGGCATTTAAGGATATTTCGTTGCTTACACTTGATTTGTACGACCCCCTTAACCTAAACTTATTTTTTTCCGCATCTTGCTCGGCAATAGTTGAGGTTTCATCATATAAGCTTTGATAAACATATTTTTCAATCAGTTTTTTATCTCCACCCAATTGACCTTCTAAGAATGATCCAAAAGGTTCAAGTACAGGAAAAATTACCCTTCCGTTTTGTGGATAAATGGTTTGATCATTAATGTAATCGAAAAAGCCATCTGGATAAGGATCATAAGTTTCATTTAACTTATCAAGGTTCATTACCCTTAATAGAAGCTTCCCCTTCATATTAGGATTGTTAGGCACATCATCAGGGAAATAATTAATGGCAGTACCAGTAGAATCATCAACATAAGCCACATCAAATATAAAGTCTTCTCTATTTACCTGATACGCACCTATTGCATAAATATTCTTCATCATCAAATCCCACGATGGCTTCACTGTAGGCGTTAAATTGGTACTTTTTAGCATTTTAAGATATAGTGCCTGAGGTGCATCAATCCCATTATTGGCAAATTCTCCAACCCTATATGTTGCTCCATCATAATCATATTCATAAGCAATGGCTAGAACCTCATCCGCATTAAGCGACATATTTAATGATATAAAACCTAAACTTCGATTTAATGTATATTCTGTTGACGACAGCATACGAGCACCTTCCAATTTTTCATAATCTGTCCCATCCTTAATCACACCATTAAATTGTGCCGATGCATTCTTAATATCGCGAACAGAACTATATTCTCCACCTTCTATTATTGATGCATACAAGGAGTTAACATCATTCGTTGGGTTCACATTAGCACCACTACCTCCCCATTTTTTTGGACTGATCATATAGGGATTATCAGAGCCAACGCCCCCCCCAGACTCACCGAGATCGGCAAATGCAATTATATCGCGAGCATCATTTACATTCCCAGATCTATTAGTAACCCAAACTTCAACACGCTGAACATTAATGCGTGGTAACATAGGGTAGGTCTTTTGTGTTATATCGTATAAATTGCGGAAATAATGAGATAAAAAGAAGTGACGGTTTTTGTCGTACTCATTCACAGGCATATCAAATTCCTGCTTCTGCGCACCTCCTTGTATATCTAATACTGAGGTTTCTCCTTTTTGTTGAGAAAATATAGAGGTAACAGATAATTTACCAAACTGCATTTCGGTTTTAACACCAAACAAACTCTGACTACCGGTAATTAAAGTTCCTGGTAGTGGCAGTGTTACATTACCCGCTTCAACAGAACGCAAAATATCATCCTCCTTACCTTCATACTCCAAATTCATTTGATTCTCAAACTCAAATGTAGCTTCGGTATTATAGTTAATACCCATTTTCAGTTTATCTCCAATAGTACCTTGGATATTCATCTGAATCTTTTCCTGAAAATCGAAAGTGGTAGTCTTCCTGAGGTTTTCTTGTAATGTGGGGTTATCAATTTTACTAGTAGTTACCCCAATGCGTAATTCGGCAACCCCTTGCGGCTTAATATTCACCATATTATTGCCAAATATATTACCCAGGAGTTCGCTATTTACATTAAAGTTTGGATTGAAAATACTAAACTGATCATTCTCATCACCTGCAGATCGGGCTCTTTGATCCCAATACGCTAACATGGAATTTCGCACATCCTCATTCATGTACTCCTCCACCGTCATAGAGTAAGGGAGCTTTACGTCTATATTTCCTATTTTACGATAAAAATGAACTTGCCCTGTCGCGGGGTCATATTCTGATGTATAATTAAGACTTGAAGCGTCATTAAGCTGCATTGAACGACTTGAACTCTTCTCTGCAAAAGGATTATTACCTTTAGAATCAATACTCTCAAATCGAGTACCGGTATAGATAGAGTCCGGTTCTTGGGTTTGCCATTCAGCAAGTGGTAAGCTACTATTAAGCGCCCAAGCATCAGTCAAGCCCAAACAGCTTAATATAACAATAGAGAGTTTTAAAGTATTTTTAAAAACTTCACTCAAGTTTTGATTCAATTATAGGATTAAAAATTAGGGGGCCTGCGTACTCGTATTCTCTATAGCATTTTTAATGATTTTTTAATTACATCCTCAACTTTACAGTCCGGCTCAGAGTTTAAGATTTTAGTTACAACTTTTTGTGCACTATTCTTAGCAAATCCCAACATCACTAAAGCAGATAACGCCTCTTCTTTAGTTGTATTGTTTTGATCAGTAAATAATTTTTGATCTACTGGTTCCTTACCTAACTTATCAGCAAGGTCAACTATCACTCTTTGAGCTGTTTTTGCCCCAATTCCCTTTATTCCTTTTAGAACATTAACATTTCCTGAAGTGATTGCTTCGTGTATCTCTCCCGGAGACATTGACGATAACATCATGCGAGCAGTATTGGCACCAATACCACTAACCGATATCAAATGTTTGAATATTTCACGTTCTGTAGTTTCGTAAAACCCATATAGATTATGTGCATCTTCACGAATCTGTTCGAATAAGAACAATTGTATTTCTTTCTGATTTTGAAGCTTTGTGTAGGTATTAACTGATATGTTAATAAAATAGCCTAGCCCATTGTTTTCAACAATACAATGAGCTGGACTCGCTTCTATAATATGACCTTTTATGTACTCTAACATATAATTAAATGGATTAGGACAATGAAAATTTGTTTAAGCTAAAGCATTCCAACCTTGAGCTTGCAGGGCAACTTCCTGATCTCCGCCTGTTACTAAATAGCTACCTTTACTTTCTTCGGTAATATGGCCTATGGTATAAATTTTCAAATCAGTTTCTTCCGAAAACTTTTCATAATCGGCTTGCGATATAGTAAATAACAACTCATAATCTTCGCCACCATTTAAAGCCGCCACAGTAGGGCTCATATTTACCTCTTCAGCCATCATTGAAGTTACAGGATCAATAGGAATTTTTGTTTCGTAAATCCTAGCTCCTACTTTCGATTGCTTACAAAGATGCAACACTTCTGATGATAAGCCATCAGAAATATCAATCATTGAAGTTGGTTTTACGCCAATAGACGCCAAGTATTCAATAATATCCTTTCGGGCTTCAGGTTTTAATTGACGCTCCAATATATAATCGTATCCTGATAAATCAGGTTGTACTTTAGTGTTACCTGCATGAACGGCTTTTTCACGCTCTAATACTTGCAAGCCCATATAAGCGCCACCTAAATCGCCACTTACACATACTAAATCGTTTGGCTGTGCACCATTTCTGTAAACAATATCTTCTTTATTAGCCTCACCAATTGCAGTAATGCAAATGGTTAATCCAGTTAATGAAGTAGAGGTATCTCCTCCTATTAAATCAATGTTATGCGCTTCACAGGCCATTTTTATACCCGCATATAATTCATCAATATGCTCTAATTTAAACTTAGAGCTAATGCCTAAGGAAACCGTAATTTGCTTCGGAATCGCATTCATAGCATATACATCACTCAAGTTTACCATAACTGACTTATAGCCCAAATGCCTTAATGGTGTGTATACTAAATCAAAATGAATACCTTGTAATAAAAGGTCAGTTGTTACCACTTGGTGTTTGTCAGTGCTGATTACAGCAGCATCATCACCTACTCCTTTTATAGTAGAGCTATGTTTAATTTCTACATTTTTAGTTAAATGCTCAATAAGTCCAAACTCTCCTAGTGATTCAAGGTTTTGTTCCTTTTCTGTGGTCATATATATTTGTATTCTTTTTTGTGATGATAATTAACCCTGCAAAACTAATAAAATAGAATGTGAATATGATATTGCATGGGTATTAATACAATTTATATTATTAAAATTGTGATATAAATAGTTATTACTAGGATAAACTTAAATACATCCGATTTATTATATCCCGATTGGAACAAATACGGATACTATTAGTTGTATAATTAATTACCTAATATTTTACAAACACGAGTATGCAAATTATTATATCACCAGCAAAGTCTCTCGACTTTGAAAGCCCAATTTCAATTGAAAACAAAAGTAATATCCGTTTTACTGAAGAACCCCGGCTTATTGTTGAGGAATTACAAAAAAGAAATATATCAGATATCGGATATTTAATGAAGATAAGTGATAAACTCGCTGAGTTAAACTATAATAGATATCAAGAATGGGAATACCCCTTTAAACCTGAAAATATTAGACAAGCCCTGTTTGCTTTTAAGGGAGATGTTTATCAAGGTTTAGATGCCTTTTCATTATCTGAAGAAGATGTGACTACTGCGCAAAGCCAACTACGTATATTATCTGGCTTATACGGTTTATTGCGACCTATGGATACAATTATGCCATATCGTTTAGAAATGGGAACTAAACTTTCGTTCAAAAAATATAAGAATCTTTACAATGTTTGGGGCAGTAAAATTACCGATATGTTGAACGAAGACATCCAAACAGAAAATCATAAAGCGCTAATTAACCTTGCCTCAAATGAATATTTTAAAGCTGTAAAGAAGAGTAATATAAAGGTGCCAATTATAACGCCAACATTCAAAGATTTGAAAAATGGAGAGTACAAAATTATTAGTTTTTATGCTAAGAAGGCTCGGGGCTTAATGACACGATTTATTATCCAAAATAAATTAACCAATGTAGATGATTTAAAGGCATTTGATTTTAATGGATATTACTATAACAATAACTTATCGACCGAAGATGAACCTGTTTTCACAAGAGATCATGCATAATTAAAGACCCGTAAGTAGCCTATTGACTTATACATTTTTTTTTGTACCTTATTACAATTAAAATAATCTAAATCAGTACTACTATGGATACATCTAAAATAATTGACACCTATGGTAACTTATTAAAAGCTGAAGAGCTTGTTACCATGACAAAGAAAATCTTACCTAATACTTTTGTTTTAGAAGCACCAGAACCTTTCCCCGGTTTCTTTAATTATTATAGTGATGCTCCTGGAAAATCAAAGCCACTATATATTTATTTTGTAGTAGACAGACTCTATACTCTTGAAGAAATCACAAGAGCCCGACAAAACATAATGCGGTACTTTCCGGATGGCTTTCATGCCGATGCAGGTACCTTATCATTTTACAACAAATCATATCACACAATAAGGGTTCGTCATTTAACTGATTACGATCAGGTAAGAGACCTTCAATCGTGCTTTTTAGATGAAGGAATTGTTTTCAAGAAAAAGCCAAGCAAAAACATTTCGGCAACGGCTATCATTCGACTCAAAAAATTCTTCTGTCTTGAAGAAGTGCAAGAAGGTATTTATTTAGATCGAAGTGAAAAAGACCATGGATACTTCACTTTACCACGCCAATTAAAATGGAGCGAATTTGAAGAGGTAACAAAAAAGGTTAAATACAATTGGGAAGCCACTTCATTTGATGCTGCCTTGGGTCACTTCCATAAAGATTTTAATATCGTTGATATGGTTAGGGTTTTTAATCCGAATTTAAATGTTGAATTAATTTTAGAGGCACGAAAAAAATATTTACAGCAAATTAAATAACGGTAGAAGTAAATTAATAGCGTTAAGTAAATAAAAGTCCCTACGGGGACTTTTTTATGCCTAACGTGTGAATAAAGAGATTCAAGTTGTACTGCCATGATTTAAACCTTGCAATACTTGTAAATAATAACATTATGTATTACTATCGCTCCATAATTTATAAATGGTAATAAAATGAAAATACCACAGATTGACTTTACGCTTGCTAATTTAACTCAACTGAAAGAAGAAAATAGTTGGAACGATCACTTTACCATAACATTATGGCCACGCTTATTAAATTGGCTTGGAATTATAGAGCAATTTAAAGATTATGCAAACATTGAATGGAGGCTGCATTACACCCCTAATAATATGCACTCGAACATGTTATCGGCACATATTATTGATCCTAACAAAACCTTTAACTTTTACTTTCAGATTCCACTGAAACAAAACTTTCAGTTTAATTTATATCTGGGAGATAACACATACAACTTTTTTGAAATACACCCATTCCTAGTGCATAAAGGAGTAATAAGTAACAGTGAACCAAAAATTGAAGCAACCTCATCCATTCTCCCCCACCTTGTACTTTCTACAGAAAATAGTAAATACCAAAGAGCTACATTAATGAAAATTAATAGTGACAATTATATTTCTATCACTAAAAATGATCCCTTAATAAATCTATTAGTATTGAACTTTTCTAAATTTATTGCGCCTTTGAATAAAATCATATCTGGAGAATGGCAATTATAGAAACAAAAAGAGCTTGCTCAATAAAGAACAAGCTCAAATAAAATATAAATACCTTATAATTTAGTCAATCGGTAATTGACGTTTAAATGTTTCTTCAAGAGATATAATTGTTTCTGTTGCTGAAATTCCAGCAATAGATTGCAATTTATCATGTAGCATTATCTTTAAATCTTCATTATTCTTTGAGTATATCTTAATAAAGATTGCATACTGCCCTGTAGTATAATGACACTCTACAACTTGAGGTATCTCTTTTAAAGCACTTACAACTTCATCAAAAAGACTGGCTTTCTTTAAAAATATCCCCATAAATGCACAAGTGTGGTAACCTATTTTTGCAGGATTGATAATAAATTCAGAACCTTTAATAACTCCAAGATTCATCAAACGCTGAATACGTTGATGAATAGCAGCTCCCGACACCTTACACTCTCTTGCAACTTCTAAAAAAGGGATTCTAGCATTTTGTGTAACAAGTGCTAATATCTTTTTATCCAAACTATCAATTTGTTGGCTATTCTCCATCTTGGCAATACTTGAATTTATAATTTGTTATTGAAACGTTTAATTTAGTAATAATCTGCGCAAAAATAGAAAACAAAAACATATAAAACATGTAGTTTGATCATATTTATTTAACTATTAGTTTACAGCTAGCATGCTCAAAATAATAAAACTAACCACTTTTTAATCAAATATCCTTTAATAATTAACTTAAACCAGCTAAGCCTACTTCGGTAGGATATTGAAATACCCTCAATTCAAACTCGGGAATTACAGCTAAAATATGATCAAAAATATCAGCTTGTATTGACTCATAATTAGACCAAGCCTGATCAGTACTAAATACGTATATCTCAATAGGCAAACCTTTCTCGTTAGGTTGAAGATGACGAACTAAAAAGGTCATTCCATCATGAATTTTAGGATGTTGCCTTAAATAACTTTCCAGATAGGCTCTAAAAACACCCAAATTAGTCATGCGCCTTCCATTTACAAAAACAGACTCATCAATGTTAGCTGATGCATTGTATTGCTTAATTTCTTTCGATTTATCTTGCATGTAGCCATTCAAAAGATGCACTTTACCATACTTCTCAATCATCTCTTCAGTGCAAAATTTCACAGATTTCATATCCACATTAATAGATCGTTTTATGCGTCTGCCACCAGATTCCTCCATACCTTTCCAATTTGAAAAGCTATTACTAACCAATGCATAGGTCGGTATAGTAGTTATGGTTTTATCCCAGTTCTGAACCTTTACCGTATTCAGGGTAATTTCCAAAACTGTTCCATCTGCCCCTTGCGATGGCATTGAAATCCAGTCGCCAGGCTTAACCATATTATTGGCCGACAGTTGTATACTTGCTACAAAACCAAGTATTGTATCTTTAAAAACCAACATGATAACAGCAGCTGTTGCCCCAATACCAGTAAAAACTTTGGTAAGTTTTACATCGAATAATATGGATATAATAATCAGAATTCCAATAACGGTAAAAAGAAGCATTATAGTTTGTACGTAACTTCGTATAGGTCGATCTTTACTATAATCGAAAGATTCATATATATCGGTCAGACCTCGCAGAAAGGATTGCACAATGAGCAATATGGCAATTATAAAATATACCGAAACTACATTATGAAGCAGGTTATTAATTCCATCAAATTCTCTGAACACCCAATTCAGAGTTGTATAAATAACAATAGCTGGAATGATATTTCCTATATTCTTAAATAATTTACGTTCAATAAATACATCGTCATGTTTAGTTTTGGTTTTCTTCAAGGCTTTCTCAATAACCTTCACTACATACTTGCTAAAAATCCAATGCGCTATTTTAGCAACTAATAATACTATAAGGCATAATACAGCAGCGCGCGCATATGATATAAGGTGTTCACTCATACCCAAATCCAACATTGCATCTCTAAACCATTTATATATTTCGGTTTCTTTGTTTAAGGTTTCCATAAAATTTTATCATTTATTGTATCCCCAAAAATAAACAGTTTAACTATATATTAGCACTCTTGTTTTGTATATTTACATAGAAGTTGTTTAACCATTCCAATCCATTCAACATTTTTTATCGTACACACTAATTTATCTTATATGCATAAGGCACTTTTTATTGTAATATTATCATTAACTACTTTTATTAAACCCAATGCTCAGTTTAATCAAAGCTTCACTAAGGAGGCTTTACGTATCGATTTTGTTTTAACCGGAAACAATAAAAGCACCGACATATCAATATTTGAAACCATAAAGGAACCTCATTGGGGAGGAAACTATAATAATTTAATTTGTCCGTTTGATTATGGTCAATTTAGATTAGTAGTTAAAGATTATTCTTCGAAACAGGTTTTATATACCCATGGATTTTGCACTCTCTTTGAGGAATGGCAAACAACTATTGAAGCTGAAGAAAACGAAAGTGCTTTTTTTCAGACAGTACAGTGCCCATTTCCCAAAAAGAAGGTATTAGTTGACATTGAAACTCGCGATGAAGCAAATCAATTTAAATTAGTAAAAACCTTTACCATTGACCCTAAGGCACATTCTATAATCGAGCGTAAAGCAATAGCTAAAACCCATAAATTTATTGATAACGGAAAGTCAACAAAATGTGTTGACATAGCCATTATTGCTGAAGGCTATACCGAAGATGAAATGGAGATATTTCATGCTGATGTAGAACGCTTATCCAATTACTTATTTACGCAAGCCCCCTTTGATCAGTATAAAAACAAATTTAATATTTGGATGATAGATGCCATTTCTGAAGAATCAGGAGTTAGTGACCCTAGAAAAGACATTTGGAAAAACACGGCTTTGCAAGCTAGTTTTAACACCCTTAACTCCGACAGATATTTAGAAACTACCCATACCTTCACTGTTAGGGATTATGCGGCTCTTGTTCCTTATGATCAAATCTACATTTTAGTAAATACTGAAAAATATGGCGGTGGCGGAATATACAATCACTTCTCTACAACCGCAGCGCATCATGGCAATTCTGAGCCTGTATTTGTCCACGAATTTGGTCACTCTTTTGCTGCATTAGGCGATGAATATTACACATCAGAAGTGAGCTACTCTGATTTTTTTAATACTGCCGTTGAACCTTGGCAACCTAATTTAACCACTTTAATTAACTTTGATAGCAAGTGGAAGACAATGCTTGATGAGAACACTCCAATACCAACTCCAGCAAATGCTAAACAAAAAGATATTATTGGTGTTTACGAAGGCGGTGGATATGTTGCCAAGGGGGTTTACAGACCTTATATAGATTGTAGAATGAAAACCAATACTGCAGATGGATTTTGTCCGGTATGTCAAAAGGCCATTAAAGAAATGATATTATTTTTAACAGGAGAAGAACTCTAATTGCACCCACAATAAAAAACGAAAAACGACAGTGAAAATGGAACACAAAGCAGCGGATAGTAGATACGATAAAATGGATTATCGTAGATGTGGAAGAAGTGGATTGAAATTGCCAGCTATATCATTAGGACTATGGCATAATTTCGGTTCTGTTGATGTATATGAAAATGGGAAAAGTATAATATTTGAAGCTTTCGATAAAGGAATTACTCATTTTGATTTGGCAAATAATTACGGTCCTGAGCCAGGAAGTGCAGAAACAAATTTTGGTAACATCGTTAACGATCATTTGAAAAACTATCGAGATGAAATGATCATTTCAAGCAAGGCTGGTTACGATATGCTTCCTGGTCCGTATGGAGAATTTGGTTCTCGAAAAACGATGATTGCAAGTTTAAACCAAAGTTTACGCAGGTTAAAGCTAGAGTATGTTGATATATTTTATTCACACAGATACGATCCTGACACTCCACTTGAAGAGACGATGATGGCCCTTGACTTTGCCGTAAAACAAGGAAAAGCCTTATACGCTGGCATTTCTAATTACCCGGCTGATAAAACACGTGAGGCTGAATCTATTCTTCGAGAATTGGGTACACCTTGTTTAATTCACCAAGCGCGTTACAGCATGTTTCAGCGCGACGTAGAAGAAGAATTACTAGAGGTAGTAGACAAACGTGGTATGGGACTCATTGCTTTTTCTCCTCTCGCCCAAGGTTTATTAACGGATCGTTATTTAAATGGAGTTCCTAGCGATTCTCGTATGGCTCGAGCTCATTTCTTAAAGCAAGATCACTTAAACGAAGAAAAATTTAATATTATTAAGGCCTTAAATGATATAGCCAAAGATAGAAATCAATCTTTAGCCCAAATGGCGATTGCTTGGTTATTAAAGGATAAAAGGGTGACTTCGGTACTTGTTGGTGCTAGCTCTGTAAATCAATTAAACAACAACTTGGGTGCATTAGATAATACAGCATTTAACGATTCTGAACTCTCTAAAATTCAAGAATTAATTAAAGATATTCAGTTAAGGTAGCTAATTAGCATTCTATCAAACGAAAGAGAGACCTCTAAACATTTAGAAGTCTCTCTTTATTTTAGTTTTTTCAAAGTTGCTATTCTTGTAATTTTGCAGCAGCTGCGCTATCCAATAACCAAGTCGGTTTGTCAACTAAGGCTGCAGGATATTGCTTATATCCTTCTTTTTTATTTAATATCTCTGAAAGCTTATCTGCTTTATTCGATCCGGTTACCAAAAAGAAAATCTCTTTAGCATTATTAATTACACCTCCAGTGAGTGAAACTCTATTTTGCTTAGATTCGGGATGCTGCGCCGCCACACATACTTCAGGTTTATCCCATAAATTAATTTGATAAGGAAATACCGATGCTGTATGTCCATCATCTCCCATTCCTAAAATCATAAGGTCAAATTGTGGCAATCCATTACTTTGAGGTAACTCAGCCAATAATACCTTTTGGTAATCTTCAACGGCAGCATCAATATTCAGTTCACCTTTTACCCTAAATACATTAACTTCGGGTATGGTAACCTTGTTTAATAAATGTGTTTTTGTCATTAAATAATTACTCTCTTCATCAGTAGGTGGCACGCAACGTTCATCGCCCCAAAACAGAAATACCTTGGTCCAATCAATTTCATTGGCATACTCGGCAGCTAATTCCTCAAAAATTGCCTTAGGAGTACTTCCTCCCGAAAGTGCTATAGTAACTTTATCCGACTTTTGTGTTCTATTTAATAGTACTCTTCCGAAATGCTGTGCCAGCATTTGTTTATCACTAAAAACTCGTGTAGTATTCATTGTAAAGAGTGGTTTTAAAGTTCGCAATAATTTCCATCGTTAGCCAAATTTTTACATGGGTAACGCCAAGTTTGCCTTTTATCTTCAATTAAATCATCGGCCACATCAGGTCCCCATGTACCTGCAGGATAACCATGAACCGGGATATTATTATTTTTCTTCCAGGCCTCTTGAATTGGCTTTACAAATTCCCAAGCCGCTTCCACCACATCTCCACGAGAATACAAAGTGGAATCGCCCAACATACAATCGTGTAATAAACGTTCATACGCGCTTGGTAGGTATGCATCTGCTAAATCTGAATAATGAAAATCCATATTAACAGTTTGCGAATTAAACCCTGCACCTGGTGTTTTCATACCAAATTTCATTAACAATCCTTCATCAGGCTGAATGCGAATTACTAACTGGTTATGATTGTGCTGCATGCCTGACTTATCAGCAAATAAACGATGTGGTGAAGGTTTAAAGTGAATTACAACTTCGGTTACACGAGTAGGAAGCATTTTTCCTGTTCGTATATAAAAAGGAACATCAGCCCAACGCATATTGTCGATAAAAAACTTCATCGCCACATAAGTTTCTGTACGCGATTCTGGATTTACTCCTTGCTCCTCACGATATCCTTTTGTAGCAACTCCTTTAATTGTAGAATCAACATATTGACCGCGTATCACATAATTTTCAACCTCTTCCTCTTTTATCGGGCGTAAAGATTGCATTACTTTGGCTATTTCGTTACGAATACCATTTGATGTTATTACTGCTGGCGGCTCCATGCCTACTAGGCCGGCTAACAGCAATAGGTGGTTTTGAACCATATCGCGCAAAGCACCTGATCCTTCGTAATAACCACCTCTATTTCCTACACCTATACTCTCTGATGAAGTAATTTCAACATGACTTACGTAATTACGATTCCATAAAGGTTCGAAAATACCATTTGAAAAACGCGTTACTAATAAATTCTGAACCGTCTCTTTTCCTAAGTAATGATCGATTCTATAAATTTGATCCTCTTGAAAATTCTTTAACAAATCTTTGTTTAAAGATTTTGCAGTTTCTAAATCGTAACCAAAAGGTTTTTCAACTATTAAACGCTTAAAGCCATTCTCCTCATCAGCTAAGCCTTCTTTTGCCAAATTGCAAGGAATAACTGTATACATACTAGGCGGTGTTGCCAAGTAAAAAATAAAATTATTTCCTGTATTTAACTTCGCATCTAATGAAAGTAAACGCTGCTTAAATCCAGCATATTCACTCTCCTCTTTAGTATTAAAAGCGTAGTAATATAGTTTTTGCACAAAAGCATCTATATCGTCTGCAGTTGAATCATGATTGTGTTTACTGGCAAACTCTTGAATACCCTCCTTCATTTTAATCCGAAAATCAGCATCACTCATTTGGGTGCGTCCAAGGCCCAGAATTGCAAAATTATCAGGCACTAAATTCTGCTCGAAAAGATCGAACACTGCTGGTACTAATTTTCGGTTTGTTAAATCTCCGGATGCCCCGAATATAACAAGTATATGATTGCTAGGTATCTTCATTTGCTTCTATTTTTCATTGACTTAATAGGCGCATAGGCCAAGCCAAATGTAGGATTTTACTTTTAATTTTTGTTTGCTTACTTGGGGATTAAACAAGAAAAATAGCGTTTAGTTTAGTACAAAGTCCTATAAATATAATCGGGTTAAATAAATAGGTGTCGAACTTATTTTAATGGAGTAGTTCTATTTTGAAAATGCGGTGAATCTCCCCACTCTCCAAGTCCAGGCTCCCTATCTGCCATCTCAATTCTAATACTCATACAGTTACCACAATCTTCAGCACCTTCATCTGTACATGGTTTATTCTGATAAAGCTGATAATCTTTCCGATGCGTTGTAGGAGTTATATTAGGCATTATAACATTTGCACCAATCTTTAAGGCTTTCTCGCGGCCCATAGGATCAATAGCCTGCAAAGCTGTAGTGGCCGCAATATTAATATCCTTCATTAAAATTCGCAACAAAGCAATCATATTTAATGAAGTATTAAAACGCTCTTCAATGGGCCATAACATTTCTTTTTGAGCGTACAGTGGAGTATCTTCATGTTCAATGTAAGGGCCCATTCCACACATATCAATATCTCGCTCTTTCATAAATAGCAAATCCCTCGCTAAATCTTCATACGTTTGCCACGGAAGGCCAATCATAACACCAGTTCCTACCTGATAACCTACATTTCGTAAGCTATCTAAACAAGACACGCGTTCATTATAATCGTGCATTTGATTGTCAGGATGTAACTGCTTGTATAAAACGGGCGATGAAGTTTCAATTCTAAGTAAGTAACGGTGTGCTCCACTATCAAACCATTTTTTATAGGTATCTGCAGTTTGCTCGCCCAAGGAAATTGTAATACCTAACTCATTATTTGTTTCCTGTTTAATAGTCTTTAACAGCTTTGTAACTCTATCAATAAAAGCACTATCATTACGTTCACCTGCTTGCAAAACCATAGATGAATATTTGTTTTCCCACGCAAATTTTGCGGCATTAACAATATGCTCATCTTCTATATTGTATCGATCAATCTCCTTATTTCCTTTTCGTATGCCGCAATAAAAACAATCTTTTGCACATACATTAGAAAACTCCACTAGGCCCCTATAAAAGACTTTACGCCCCAGATTGGCTAACTGAACTTCTTGGGCTTTGCTAAAAAGCAGCTTTTGATCCGCTCCTTTTAGCTGTAGTAGGTATGCCAACTCTCTAACACCTAAGTCGCCTTTTAAAATATTGTTGATATTATTACTCAAAATCCTAATTATTAAAAAACACTTTATTACTTCTTAACCTTACCAATTATTGATGAGTTGAAGTTATTGAAATTTTGTGAGCGGCAAAGTTAACAAAAGCGGACTAAGTATTCTAATTCATAACAAATACTGAGGATTATCACTGATATAATTCATTGTAATACTAAGGGATAAATGGCATTTTTAATCAGATAGATTTAAGATATAGATTATGATTAACGAGCAGTTGATAAACCCCAAAAGTATAGCTATAATAGGCGGATCGGAAAACTTACAAAAACCCGGCGGTAAGATTTTACATCATATTTTGGAGCGATATCGAGGCGAAGTTTTTGTGGTTAACCCCAAGGCTGAAAATATACAAGGCGTAAAAGTGCATCAGCAAATTAAGGATATCAACGAAGAAATTGATTTAGCAGTTATAGCCATAGCCGCAAAGTTTTGTCCCGAAGCTGTTAAAAAACTAGTTAAAAATAATAACACGCGTGCTTTTATCATCATATCAGCTGGCTTTAGCGAAGAAAGTGCGACCGGTGCAGGCTACGAAAAAGAAATTACGGATACTATTAATAACGTTAATGGCTGCTTAATTGGCCCAAATTGCACTGGAGTAATCACTAATAATCATCAATCTTATTTTACAACACCCATTCCTAAACTAAATCCACAAGGGGCCGATTTTATTAGTAGCTCTGGAGGCACTGCCGTTTTTATTATTGAAACAGGTACTAGTATGGGATTAAGTTTCAACAATATATTCTCGGTGGGCAATGCACCACAGACTTGCGTTGAGGATGTTTTAGAGTATTTAGATGAAACCTTTAACGAAGAAACAAGCTCAAAAAGTAAACTTATTTACATTGAGGATATAAAGAAACCCGACAAACTTTTAAAACATGCGAGTTCTTTAGTTCAGAAAGGATGCAAAATAGCGGCCATTAAATCAGGTACCTCAGACGCTGGTAAAAGAGCAGCAGAGAGTCATACGGGAGCAATGGCTTCCTCCGATATTGCTGTAGATACTTTATTTAAAAAGGCCGGTATTATTCGTTGCCACAGCCGATTAGAACTTGCTACAATGGCGGCAATATTTGCATCTCCTGAATTAGTTGGTAACCGTATGGCTGTAATAACCCATGCCGGTGGCCCTGCTGTAATGTTAACAGATACACTTAGTAATGGTGGTATTGAAGTACCGCAACTTGTAGGTGAAGATGCCGATGATCTCAAAACTAAACTGTTTGCTGGGTCGAGTGTGAAAAATCCTATTGACTTTTTAGCAACAGGAACGGCAGAACAATTGAGCGAGATTATTGACTATTGCCAAAACAAATTTGATAATATTGATGCCATATGCATTGTTTTTGGGAGTTCGGGTCTATTTGATGTCGAAAATGTTTACGAAGTAATACACCACCAAATGGGTAAGTGCTCAAAACCCATTTTCGCGGTTCTGCCATCCGTTGAAAATGCAAAAGAAGCGATTGGCTATTTCACATCTAAAGGAAATGTGTGCTTTTTTGATGAAGTAATATTGGCTTCAGCCCTAACTAAAGTATATCCTACATCTGAAGTAAAATATAAAGGAATTGAGATGAAAGGGGTTAATATTCCCTCAATCAAAAAAATGATTTCGAAAGCTTCAACAGGCATACTCGATGCTGATGATTGCAATAAACTACTTAACTATGCAGGCGTAGCAAGTGTTCCCTATCAAATAATTCAATCAGAAGCTGACCTAAAAAATATTAATAAGGAATTGAATTTTCCTATTGCCGCAAAAGTAATGGGTTTCGCTCATAAAACAGAAATTGATGGCATAGCACTTAACATTAAATCAGCAAATGAACTAGAAGAAGAATATCGCCGTCTTTCAAAAATAGAAAATGCGGAAGGCGTTATTTTGCAGCCTATGCTTGATGGAATAGAACTTTTTGTGGGCGCCAAATACGAACCTAAATTTGGCCATATTATGATGATTGGTTTAGGCGGTATATATGTTGAGGTATTAAAAGACATCACTAGTGGCTTGGCTCCTTTCTGTAAGCAAGAAGTATTAGAAATGCTGCGTGAACTTAAAGCCTATCCAATCCTTCAGGGATTTAGAGGCAATAAAGGCATTAATATTGATCAATTTGCTGATATCATTGTACGTATATCTACAATGTTACGTTTCTCTACTGAAATTGTAGAAATGGATTTAAACCCACTTATTGCTAATGAAGATGGTATCTTCGTGGTTGATGCACATATTAAGATCGAAAAATAATGCCCGTTCATAAAAAAACGACCTTAATTGCTGGTTCATCTTTGTATATTGTAATTGCGACACAGAAAAGTATCACATAATAATAACATAGGATAACACTTGCGATAAATCTGGTGAGTTACATTGCATTAATAAAACTTAGACTAGCGTCTAATTTTGATCCTCCGATACGATAGAGGTTTAAGCTTGATTGGGAATTGCAAATATCCGTAAACGATAACAGATGAAAACGGTATTAATAGCGCATAAATATTCCGACAATTCTTTTGCAGCCATGTCAAAAGCTCTTGCCATTAAGCTTGCTAAGGATGGGCATCAAGTCATTTTTCTATCACACAAAAAAGACCCGCCATTTGTTGATGAGTACGGTGTTAAAGTTTTTAATTGGCCCGATAAGAGACCAAATGGAATTAAAAGTTTGTTACTGTCATTAAAGCTTCACTTTAAATATAAACCAGATATCTCAATAGCACATTTTTCTGCCGTGCAGTGGGTAATGCTCTCCGGCTTCTTATCCCGCACAAAAAAAAGAATGGCCTACTACCATACTTTGTCGGAGCAAATTGCCATTGATGATAAAATCACAATTAAATCTCACATCAACAAAATGAGAAATAGCCTAATGTATAGGCTATTTACAACACATTTAATTCCGGTTTCTAAATACGCAAAAAAAGATTTTAGAAAAACCTTTTGCACGAGCCCCTTTCTTAGGCCAGAAGAAATAGTTTGCAATAATGGAATTCCTGATCGCTATAAAAACTCTGTCAGCTCAAATAAATCAATATCAAAACCAATAATAATCAATTATCTGGGTAGAATAGATGAAAGTAAAGGACTGACAGAAGTTGTTGACTTTGTTATTGCTGACCCTAAGCTATCTAACTTAGTGCAAATTAACATTGGAGGCAAAGGATCTTTAAGTACTTATTTTTCGGAATTAAATAACCCTAGTATTAAATACCTCGGACTAGTAAATTACACGGATATCGATAAATACCTTCAATCAGGTCACTTCACAATTATTCCTTCTAAAATAGATAACCTTCCCACTGTTGGTTTAGAAAGCTTAATGAATGGCACTCCTGTAATTGGAAATACCAGAGGCGGAATTCCTGAAATAGTAAGTGATAATGAAAATGGTATTTTATTTGATGGATTATCTGATAATGAACTCACTAAGTTATTTGAAAGGATATTATCAGTCTCTGGTGATGAATATGAACAAATGCGAACCAATTCTCGTAAAAGCTACTTAAATAAATTTTCAATAGACACTTACCTTGAAAACATGTACAAAATAATTATGTAAGCTATTTAAAACTACCTAAAATTTAATTTGTTGAATTATTCTGAGGATTTTTAAGGAGAAGTCAATACTAAGTTTGACATGAAATAATTCTGCTAGTTCAATAAACTTTGCAAATCAATTTATTAAAAATACACTAAAACAAAAGGATAAAATATTAACAGTTTCTTTACAACTATTATATCTTTGGTGGTGAAACAGAGCATTAACAATGAAGTATATTTTTACCTTATTAAGTATTTTTTTTAGTCTTAACCTATTATCTCAAAACTCAGAATTATTAAATGAGTTAGATCTTGTTCTTTCAAATAAAAAAGAATACTCCCTCAAAAAGGAAGCTAAATTAGACTCTTTAAAACTTGAGGTTGAAAAAATAAATACACTTGGTAAAGGTTGGGAACGTTATCAAATATTGCTTCAGATTGCAGATGAATATGCTCGTTATAAATTTGACTCCGCTTTTAATTATTCAAAACAAGCTATTGATTTGGCTTACCAAATAAATAATGCCAATGCTATAGCATACACTAAAAGTAAATTTGGTCATTTATTGGTTTCTGTTGGATTACATAAAGAAGCCATTGATACACTGAATAGTGTAAATACTTCTCATTTAAAAAACGAACAGTTACAAGATTATTATGGCTATAAGGTTCGTGCTTATTACGATTTAGCCGATTATATAAATGATGAGTATTACGCTCCATCCTACCGTAAAATGGCTCGCAGTAATGTAGACTCGTTACTTAAATATAAGCAAAGTGAAACTACCAAGCCTGTAATGACAAAGGCTATTCGTTTTTTAGCCGAATACCAATTAGATTCTGCTGCCTATTATTACAATTACACCCTTAAAAACTACCATACAACATTGCACGATGAAGCAATGATTCACTCATGCCTAGGCTTTATTAATATTGAGCAAGGCAATACAAATGAAGGTAGAGACCACCTTATAAAATCAGTAATTGCAGATGTGCAAACGGCTACAAAAGAAGCCATATCTTTAATAGTATTGGCCAATTATTTCTATAATCACAACGACTTAGAACGTGCGTATAGGTATATACTTAAAGCGAAAGAAGATGCACTATTCTTCGGTTCTAAACAGCGTTTATTACAAGTAAGTGAAGTATTGCCAAAGATTGAAGGAGCCACCTTATTAGCTACCGAAAAATCAAAAGAAAAGGCTACACGAATTTTATGGGTTTTAGCTGTGGTAGCTTTTGTTGTTATTGTATTATTGATGATTGTTTACCGCCAACTTTTTGATTTGCAAAAAATATGGGCTGTAATAAATAATCAGAATAAAGAACTCAAACAGCTGAATACCGAATTGCAAGAAGTCAATAAAATTAAAGAAAAATATATTGGACACTTCTTTAACACCAGCTCTACTTACATTAACAAATTAGAAACGATTTCTAAATCGCTCAATACTGTTTTGGTGAGTAATAATACTCAAAACCTTAAAACGATATTACGTAGTATTTCTCCTAAGAAGGAACGAGATCAGCTATTCCATAACTTCGATGAGATATTCTTAAGCCTGTTTCCGAGCTTTATTGAAGAGGTTGATAAAATGTTAGATGCTGATAAAAAGTATACCCTTAAGCCCGGTCAGATATTAAATACCGAGCTTCGAATATTAGCCATTATCAGATTAGGAATAATTGAAAATGAAACCATGAGCCAAGTTTTAGGCGTATCGATAAATACCATATACACTTATAAAACAAAGGCTCAAAATAGATCATCCCTTTCTACCGAATTATTCTTTGAAAGGCTGAATCAAATTAAATCGGTTTAAAACTCAAATCCTAAACCAAATTCAAACTGATTGCCCGATGGGATAGAATATTGCTCGGGAGTTAAATCTTGGCGGAATTGGTAATTCATTTTTAAAACCAAATGCTCTGACAAATTGTAGTTTGCTCCAACGGCTAAAATATTCATATTACGCTGAATGCGATCGTAGCCTTGTAAGGACTCTGCTACTTTTCCATGTGTATTTAAATGCTCCACTCTAACAAAAATAGGCAGTTTCATATCTTTATTATTGTGTACAAAACTTTTACTTTCAGAACGGTTTGACCATAACCAATGTAAGATATCAACCCCGGCTTCAAGGTAACCGCCATATACCTGCTGGCCCAACACCTGACCTTCGCCATGCTTTTGTTTGGTAATTTCGTATATACCCTCTGTATCGCTTAAATTACCCAAGGCACCAACAGCTAAAAATCGGAAGTTGGCAGGTGTATAACGTGCATAAGCCGAATAAAGTGACAATTGCGACTGATTGGTTAAATCTCTACCTCCATGTTCATAATCGTAAGATCCCACGCTTCCAAAATATCCTGATACACTTAAATCTAAATCATTTCGTGGTGAATAAATTAACTGAGGAGAAACAGCAAACGAGCTATAATCAAAGGCTTCTCTACCATTTCGCACCCATGTAGCACTTCTAAATTCTGAAGCATCTAAACTGGTTACTACATTTACAAAGTAATTTAATTTAGGAGCTATTTGTCCGTAAGCACCAACACCCAATTCTATCCAAGTAGTTGGAATAATTAAGCGCTCCACCTCAGGTCTGTTTACCGAATAAAACAATAAAGGCTCGTCGTTACTATTTATATACCCTATGGATATAGGCTGAAAACCAACTCTTAAATTTAAGGCCTGATGCAAACGAAAATCTAAGAATAACTCAAAATTAAACTCTGTATGACCTTCTATTCCATCAGTTAAATACTCCACTTGAATTTCTGAGTTGAAAATAATTTTATCAGAAAATCGGTAACCAAAAAAAGTAGCCAATCGATACAAGCTAGTGTAATACAACTCCATATCTCCTAAGGATTCTTTCATTGGAGAATAGTTATAGTTTACACCGTTCACCTCGCCAAAACCGCTAACTGACCATGGTTTTTCGGAAAAGAAAATACTAGATGCCGCTTTTCCTAAACCCGGATATTGTTGGTCTTGATGATTTTGTATATGTGTTGAATCTTTTATTTGAGATTGTGCTGAAATAGCAAAAATTAGCAGTGCGCTTAGAAGTAACTTTAGCTTCATGATGTTTGTGTATAGTAGTGTGCAAATTAGGGGCGAATAGTATTTTAAAGCACCTTATTCAAAAATAAGACAATTTTATAACACATGCATGCCCAGTATCGAGCTGCTATAGGCAATTACTATGCCTAAGAGAGTAAGTTCACACTCTGAAAACTATAATTTAAGTTAATTATACCCCCTATAAAAATAGAGACAGATATTATTGTTTGGTATTTGAGAAGTATTTATAATGATTATATCATATGGTTACATACGTTCTTTAGGAAACAAACCAGTATTAAAAATCTTATTATTTAGTGATTCGCATATCCGCTGGATTATATTTAAGATCACAGGTTTTTGTCCACACTTTAATTAGATCGTTGACATCTGTTTTCTTAAACTTCGCTGTAAATAAACTTGCGTTTAGGTTCGCATCGGCATTTAGTTGCACATTAAATTCGCGCTGTATTATCTGTATTACTTCAGTAGGAGTAGCATTGTTAAATTCTATAATTCCATCGCGCCACAGTGCTGTTTGTGCTTTATCATACTCAACAACATTAGCTTGATTGTTATTAAATACCAAACGTTCGCCAGGAGAAAGTTGAAAGGTTGATTGATTATTTTCTAATTCTACACGAACTTTACCCGATTTTAAAGATACCTGCTCTGCAATTCCCTCGTATGCTTTAATATTAAAGCTAGTACCCAAAACCACTACCTTAAATTGCTCGGTTTGTACCGTAAACGTTTTACCTTCATTTTTCACCACATCAAAAAAAGCCTCGCCTTTTAAGGTAACTTCTCTATTGTTTGAAAACCAGCGCTTGTAGGTAAACTGCGATCCGCCATTTAAAATAACTGATGATCCATCAGGTAAAATAAGCTCCTGAGTTTCTCCATTGGCCACTATTAAAGTAGTTTCGGCTGTAGAAATATAAAAATAAACACCAAGTAACAATACAACACTTGCCGCTGCTGAAGCAAGGTATCGCATTATGTTAGGTTTATTTTGTTGCTTGCTTAACAAAGCATCTTCATACTTATCAATTCTATTAATAAGCTTATTAAATTCTTCAGATATTTCATCATTCGTTGCTGATGTGGAGCTATTCGGCGTTTTCATAAAGGCAATTTATTGAGATAAGGTTCAATTATTATTGTATGGAAAAAACAATTGCCGAAACTATAAAAGATATCGACAATTGCCATATTTTTTTTTGTTTTAAGTTCTTGAGTTATTACAATTGCCACAACTGATTAAAGTTTGCCATATAAGCCTTATAAATATCGGTGTTGTGTGTAGTAATAATTGCCTCGTTATTATTGCTTAGTGCATTTTGGGTAAGATTACCCGATCCTGTTAAAGTATACTCCCAGTCGTTGGTTTTAATAAGCATATACTTTGAGTGGATATTAATTTCAGACGTTTTAAAGATCTTCACTTCTACGTCATATTTCTCAAGTGCCAGCAATGCATTATTAACGGCAGCATCGTTACCTGTTTTTGTAATAATTTTTATACTCGCGCCAGCAATAGCCAACTCTTCAAGACGTTCAATAACATTCATTCTATTGGCTGTCCATAACGACATACCTACACTAATCACAGCACTTTCAGGATGTGCAATTTTATCCAAGGCTTCCATATAATTATCCCCTACCATTATGCTACCTCCTTTTCTGCGTGGAAAAAAAGCGGCTTCATAGGTATTCGATTGCACCTCGCGGTAACGATAATTGGTAAGGTCAGCATCGTAACAAAGTTGCATTACATCCTGATGGTAGCTTGCGTACCCTTGGTAAATGGTTTCGTCGCTTATAACAAGCGCATCTTGTAACTTAGCAGTGGCGCCATCGTGCATATTAGACGATGTTTGCAAAACCACATTATTTATGATACCCGATGATGTATTTATAGCAGATAAAGCCACGTATTTATTGTGATTTATAGAGCTGCTAGTAACATTATTGACAACAGTAATACCCGAATCGAAATGCTGAATTAATTTGGCATGCACCACCTTATTGGTAATTGTACTTTCATCAACCGAAAAATCAATCATCAAATTAACTTTCACACCTCTTTCATCGGCATCTATTAAGGCATCTGCAATTTCGTGGGTATCTATTAAATAAACCGAAAAGTAGATTTCCTCGCCAGTAGGTACCGCATTAATTAATTCAATTATGGTGTTAAAAATAACCCTATCTTTTTCTTGATTGGCAATGGTATTTGGATTATTAAAAATTGCCTTTGGAAGATTTATGTTAATGGGAGTTTCATCTTCCAACTCAATGCTCACTTCTTTTTCACATGAGGCAAGAAACAAACTGATAAAACAGATGAAACCTATTATTGATTGCTTAAATATATTCATTTTGCTATGTTTTGTAAATTATAAATTTTGATAAATAGTTAAGAACTGCTTGTGAAAATCATCATACCTTTTAAAAACACCTTCGTGATTAAAATACAACAGTGTTTCGTTATTGTAGCGCAAAGCATTTGTAGTTAAATTATGTGTTCCTGTTACTACAAAAGTTGCTGGCATATGATTTATAGTTCCTGTAAAAGTCATTACTTTCATATGCGTATTTTGCTTAGGACTCCCATATTGATCTAGAATAATTACCTCAGCCCCATCTTTTCTTAACGCATCTAAAGCACTTAATACTGAATTATGATTTGAGTTTTTTGTAATTACAGTTAAACCTACCCTTGACTGAGCTACCTCACTTAACTTGGTAAATATGCTAGATCTGGTATCAGTCCATGCTGACATATTGATCAATAAATGGCCCTCCTCGTTTAAATCGATTTCATCCATTATTTCCTCAAAACAATCGCCCCCGTATTCAATACCATTTGAACGTTTGGGGTAAAATTGAACCCTTAAATCCAATAGAGAATCCTTTTGTATTAAATACTCAAAATTGAGCATCGAACCTGCATTATTAAAACCACCAATGGAATTAAAGAATATTGTATAAGCCTTTGCTAATTCTTGGCTTTGAAACACCTGAGCGTCCTGAAACTTATAAGTGCTTTCATCCATAAAGTTTGATGAAGTCTGAAAAATAATATTTTCGTAAACTACTCCCCCTTCTTCTATTGATGAAAAAATAGCAAACTTATTGTGATTTATAGATGTTGCACTGGCATTGTTAATCACAATAAAATCGTCAAATTCTTCCTTCAATATTTCAATAACTTCTTTATTACTATTGATGCTTGACGAACGACTTTGATCAACTTGTAAATGCACATTTACTCCACGTGCTTTGGTTTTATTTAAAGCGCGCGCCAAATAATGATCATCGAACATATAAATAGATACGTATACATCTGAGGCTTTTGGAGCGGCATCGAGCAAATAAATAAACTGATCAAATATTATTCTATCACTTTTGCCGTTAAAAATGGTTTGCGGATTATTAAAAATAATTTTGTTGGCATATTTAGGCGTCGCTTCTTTACCTTCTTCATTTTCATCATCAGGGCAAATGCACCCCGATTGGTTATCGCCTAACTGATCAGAACATGATAAGGCCATAAAGCAAAATATGAAAGAGATGCCCATAAGGATAGTAATACCACAGCTACTTTTAATACGCATTATAAATTATGATAGTTATTTAATAAATCTGTATGAAACTTATTATAGATGTCGTAAACCTTTGCATCTGTAAAATACAACAGTGTTTCATTGTTATAACGTAGCGCATTATTGGTAATATTATGCGTTCCACTTACCACAAAACAAGCTGGTTTATTATTAATAGCACCTTTAAATGTAAGCACCTTCATATGGGTATTTTGCTTTGGTGTACCATAATAATCAAGTATAATTACATTCGCTCCAGCTTGCTCAACCAAAGCCAATTGCTCTAAAACAACCTTTGAATTTGAGCTTTTAGTAATTACGGTTAGTTCAATATCTGAAGCAGCTATTTCTTTTAATTTGCTAAAAATAGATTTGCGCGTACCTGTCCATGCAGACATATTTACAAGCAATTCGCCCTCGTTATCCAAATCTATCTGATCCATAATATCAATTAAACAATCGCCTTTATGGTTTTTTCCTTTGCTACGTTTAGGATAAAACTGAACGCTTAGGTTTAATGCTGAATCAGTAGCTGTGTAATATTCAAAATCGAGCATAGAACCCGACTTTGAAAAGGCATTAATCTTTTTAAAATAATCGCGATAAGCACCATATAAAATCTCGCTTTGAAATACCTGAGCATCTTGAAACTTATAGGTACTCTCATCCATAAAATTAGACGAGGTTTGAAACACAATATTTTGATAATTGTGCCCATCCTTACTAATCTCAGAAAACAACGCAAACTTATTGTGATTTATAGAACTTTTTGTAGCATTATTAAGCACCGTAAAATCACTAAACTCTTTATTTAGGATAGAAATAACCTCTTGATTACACTCTAAACTTGATTCTCGGCTTTGATCAACCTGAATGTGCACATTAACTCCACGATGCTTGGCATTATTTATGGCATGTGCTAACTCCACATCATCAAACATATAAATAGAGATATAAACATCCGCTCCCACAGGGGTTTGATTCAAGAGCTGCATAAAGCTGTTAAAAATTACTCTATCGCCCTTACCTTCTAAAATAGTTTGGGCATCATTAAATATAAACTGTGTTTGGTAGCTACCTGTTTTATTGGTGCAGCTCGTAAAAGCCACACAAACAAATAGTATTATTGCAATAATATTTTTCATCTTTTATAATTCTGTGTAAGGATGCTGTTAACAATTATTTTTCCCACCAACAAACGGTTTGCATATTATCGCCACCAATGCGTTCAACGACTTCTTCGTAATTATCAGCATTTAAACTTTGTAGATATGTAGGATAAATAAAACGTGTTGGCGTTTGTCCGCCATTTCCCATATGGCCAGTGAAATTAAACTCGGGCATGCGGTTGCGTCTGTATTCAATCCATGTTTCCATGCCATTAAAATAGGAGTCGATCCATTTTTGCTCAAATATTTGATATAAAGTACCATCAAATATTACTTTCTCGCGAAGAAGGAATTGCTCAGTATCGCTATCTGTTACGCCCCAATATTTCATTGACGAACGAATACCTGCCTCATAGTGCGTTTCAGCCGAAGCACTAATCCATCCTTTTAAAGCCGCTTCGGCCAAAAAGAATTCCAACTCGGCATGGGTTAAAATGCTGCCTTTGCATTGCGGGTCTCTAAACTCAGGACGTAAACGAGCCAAGCGTGGGTGAGAACTCACTTCCTCAGGGTCAACACCTGAAGGAAGACCATTAAACTCGCCACTTACATCAGTAAAATAAGCATAACGACGCGGATCAAGATTATAATTCATCACATCAATAAATGTGGTTGATGCAGCTAAGCGTGCTTCAAAATTATCGCTATTGGATGTGGTAAATGGGTTACGAAATGCACCATCTCCAGTATAATGCAAAACAGCACCATCCTCATACGAACTAAAAAGTGGTTCGTTTTGATAAATCAAAGCGATTCTTTCTGGTGCATTTATTTCTGAACGCTTAGAACATCGCATCAATAATTTTATACGCAAAGAATTACAGAACTTCTGCCACTTTACCACATCGCCATTGTATAAATAATCGCCTCCAAACTGGAAACCGTTAGCTTCATCAAATAAGGTTGAGGCATAATCGAGATTTTTTAATAAGTCGGTATAAATAGCCTCTTGCGTATCAAACTTGGGCATAAAATCTTTATCCTTTCCCTTTAGGGCTTCCGAATAAGGAACATCGCCAAAAGTGTCAGTCAGTATTGAAAACATCCAAGCCTTAAGTACGTACCCTGCGGCTTCATAATTTGGATAATTATTCTCTTTTGAATTGTTAATAATATCCTCTACATCGTTTAGAATACGATATAAGTAATCGTAAATACGGTTGGACTCAGCAGGCGAAATAATATATCGATGTATTTCGTTAATAAGCGATGTATTGGTGACTTGCTGCCCCAAGTACATACCAAACCTGTGCGAGTTGTATAAATTACGATGAACACCATCGTAAATTGCGGCCCCCAATAAACCACCCGGATCTACATCCTTAATATTATTGGGATTGTCGTTTACTTCCTCAAAGTCGAAGCAGCCGCTTAACAAAGGTAAAAGACAACATAAAACGAATAGTTGTTTCATATATTTTTTCATTTCTATATGATATATTTTTTGTGAATTAGCCCTAACGAACTGTTTTATTGAATATTTCATTATTTAAAAGGATGCTGTATTAAAAGGTTAGATTAACACTTACACCATAACTTCTGGTTGATGGAAAACCGCCAGTTTCAACACCTGGAGTAATTGCTCCATCGGATAAGGTAGCCGCCTCAGGATCGTAGCCTGGGAAGTCGGTCCAAATGAATAAGTTATTGGCTAAGAACGATACCGATGCTCTACTCAAGTAACTTTTATTTAACCATCTTGATGGCAAGGTGTATTGTACCCTAAGCTCTCTTAACTTTAGGTAACTGGTATCAAATATATTTCCCTCAACCTGATCGCGCTCGTACATTGAATTGTAATAATAAGCAGCTCCCACAGCTTCATCGTTTGGCACATATTGACCTGTTGCCTCATCTAAGCGAACACCCTGACCAATAATTCCTTCTTCGCCCCTGCCTTCTAATGTATTAACGTGGCGACCTGTATAAGATAAAACAGAATGCGTTAATGAGTATGCCTGTCCGCCTACTTGGTAATCGAACTGAAAGCCAAGAGTTACATTCTTATATCGGAATTCGTTGTGGATACCACCTCTAAAATCTGGGAAGATATTACCCAATAAAATACGCTCGTCGGTTTTTTCGGCCAAACCATCTTTAAAAATAATGTTACCATCATTATCACGTGCATAACCCAATCCGTAAATATTACCCAACGGCTCACCTGGTCGGGCTTCAATGGAAACTCTATTGGCAATATGCGATCCCATCACATAATTATCAATAACTCCCGGAACCAACTCAACCACTTCGCCTGAGTTTGTTGACCAGTTTTTAGATAATTTCCAAGTAAAGTTACGTTTGTTGATGGCCTTTATATTTAAAACCGTTTCGAAACCTTTGTTTCGGATGTGGCCACCATTCATAATAACAGCATTAAACCCAGAAGCATTATCAACAGGCATAGATACAATTTGATTATGCGTATTGGCCACATACCAAGTTAGGTCGAGATTAATTCTATTGTTAAAGAATCCAATATCAGTACCTATTTCGTAAGAGTTGGTTATCTCAGGTTTAAGGTCTTTATTTAATAAGGTATTGGGGTTTGTATAACTGCCATCCAGTGCATGATTGGCATAATAATTCTCTAATTGGTATGGCTTTGTATCGTTACCTACCTTAGCTATAGATCCTCTGATTTTCCAAAACGTTAATGCAGTATCGTTAAACCAATCCACAGCATCAGACATGATTAAACTGGTTGATAAGGATGGATAAAAATAAGAGTTATTTCCAACAGCTAAAGTACTTGACCAGTCGTTACGGGCAGTTACATCAACAAACAAAAAGTTTTTATAACCCATGTTTGCCATTCCGTATACTGAACCCACCGCTTTTTCGCTTCGGTAACTGTAAGCAATTGGGCGTTCTAATGAGTTATCTAAGTTATAGATGCCCGGCGTACGCAAAAACTCAGCCGTAGCTCTAATATTAGAGTACTTTTGGTACATGTAACTACCTCCCATGCTTACGCCAAAATCGAAATTACCGCTAGTAAAATCTGAAGAAAATAAGAAATCGGTATTATTCTCTAAACGATTCACCTTTTGTTCTTGATACATTCCTTGTAAGTGATTTCTGGTATCCCACGGTCGTTTTGTATAACGCTCTTCAGCAGAGAAATCGACACCCGTACGTGCAAAGAATCGTAAATGATCAGAAAATTTATGATCGAACTTAACGTTTGATAAAATTCTATCTCTGGTTGATTCGTTTAAGTGTTCGTAAGCAATAAAATACGGATTATCAGAAGTATCATTAGGTAAATCTTTTTGTTTGCGACCTTCTTCACCTTCTGCCCAATAATCTCTATACCAATTTAAATCCTCATTACTTTGCGACCACAGAATAGCATAAGGAACAGACTGTTTATTGTAACCTCCGGTTGGTAAATTATCGCTTTGGCGGTGGTAATAATTGGTAATTAAAGAAACCGAACTCTTCTCAGATAAAGTTTGCTTGGTATTTAAACTGATGGTTAATTGTTCCTGCCCTGTATTGGGCATAATCCACTCATTTTTAGTATGCGTAATACTTCCTCTAAAATTATTTTCATCATCGCCACTAGAAATAGTTACGTTATTTTTAAGTGTATAACCATTTTCGTAAAACATATCCTGCGGATCGCCATACGACTTCCACTCCGTTGGTTCTAGGTAAGAGCCATCGATATTACGTGGCGAATCGTACTGATAATAATACTGGCCATCGTAGGCAGGTCCCCATGTGTGACTAGATGCTGTGTTTGCACCATACGGACTCGATCCGTACGAATAATAATCGTGATAAGCACGCTTTCCGCTACCGTACTCAAACTGCTTATCAAGATTACGGTTGGGCGATTCAATCATATAGCTACTATTAACAGCCACCTGAATACCTTTTCCTTTGCTTCCCATTTTTGTGGTGATTAAAACAACACCATTAGCAGCTCTTGATCCATATAAAGCAGCCGCATTAGGACCTTTTAATACCGAAATACTTTCCACATCATCAGGATTAATATCCGATAAACCATTACCATAATCCACAGGCTGTGTACCACCTAAATAAGCGCTACCACCATTACCCGTCATGGTATTATTAATAGGTACACCATCTACCACAATAAGTGCTTCGTTATTGTTTAAACTTAAGGAAGCTTCCCCTCTTAATACAATTCTGGATGATCCGCCAGGGCCTGATGCTGCAGTATTCACCTGCATACCCGGAACTTTACCCGATAGCACAGTAGCCATATCGGTACTACCACCTTGTTGTATTAATTCATTATCGATTTTAGTAATGGCATGGCCTATTTTCTTTTGCTCTTTAGTAATACCCAAGGCGGTTACCACAACCTCGTTAAGGCCGTGAACTTCGTCTTCGAGATATATTTGGTAATTACTAGCAGTATTTATTTTTACTGTTTGATTAACAAAACCAATAAAAGAAAACAGTAAAGAATCATTAGCATTTACAGATAATGAGAATTCACCATTAAGATCGGTAACTGTTCCTGTTGTTCCGTTTATGGCAGCTACCATTACACCTGGTAAAGATTCCATGGTTGAAGCCTCGTATACTGTTCCTTTTATTATAACAGTGCCTTTATCAGGCTCTGATAGAATTATTGATTGTCCGATGATATCGCAATTAAGATGTACTTTTTCTTCAATAATTTCGGTTACATCCGAAATATTATAAACGCCCTCTTCAATTGTAATATGTTCGTTTAAGTAAGTTTCAATATCGCTTGAATAGGAAAAAAAATATTCCTCAGCACCCTCAACCACTTGAATAAATTGTGCCAATGATAAAGACTGATTGTGCTCAATCTTAATATTAGCCGCTGCAGTTGATGTTATCATTAAAGCAACAAATAAAGAAAACGCACCTTGTATTTTCCTTAACCGTAAACTTTGTTGTAATTGTTTTAAAATTTTCATTTTTCCTTTTAGATTTCTTTCTCTTTGTTTCTGTATCCGAACTGAGCTTTATCGCTATTGTCCTTGTTTATTGTGCACATAGTATAGAGACTGAAAAGGCACAATCTCTTACACGCAAATGTGCATTTAACAATTTATTAATACCTCGCAATGCCAATTAATAAGCATAGTATTCAGTAAATGTGTGCATTAAAAAAGCGGATACTTCACTTCTGATTTTTTCAGAAGAAGTATCCGCTTAATACTAAGTTAATCTTACTATCTATTTTGTGCTGAATTTGGACTTCACAGCTATTGCCTGAGTCATTTTTTTAGGAAAATCGGTAGTTATACTATGTACGCCTAACTTTGCTAAATCTTTTGCTATTGCGGCATCATTAACGGTGTAACAATGTAACTCTAAATCCATATTCTGGGCTGTTTGCTTAACCGTTTCATCAATTAATTTGTAGTTTAAATCAACCCCATCAAGCTTATTGTCCTTTACCTTTTGAAACAGACTTGCATAATCATCGGATAAACTATGAATTAGAAAAAAGCTTTTGTTATTAGGAAATAACTGCTTGGCTTTTACAATGGCATCAAAGTGAAAGGATATAAATATCATTTGATCCAATTTGCCCGATGCATCAATTACCTTGGCCATTTGATCTACCACATCGATACCCGATTTTATTTCTACTACTAATTTCTTACCTACAGGTACTGTTTCAATTACTTCACTGAGGAACGGAATCTTTTCGCCGCTGTATTTGTCATCTTTAAACGAACCCGCATCGAGTTTTCGTAATTGTTTAGATGCTGTTTTTTTGATGATTAAATCTTTATTACAAATTCGTTTTGTACTGGCATCGTGATGCACCATTACTTTTTGATCTTTGCTCAAATGAATATCTATTTCAACAGCATCGGCATTGTATTCCCAAGCTAAATTGGCTGAGGCTACCGTATTTTCAGGTGCATCACCGGATGCTCCGCGATGCGCAATAATAAGCGGATTTATGGTTTGTGCTGAAATAGTTTGAACTAAAGTCAATACTATGATTAGTATATATTTTACTTTCATTTTTGTTTAAATACTAAAAAGGGTTACGATAATCGCAACCCTTGAATTTATATTTTGAACCTAATTAGTCTACCAATGAATAACCGTCAATCTCAATGATTCCAGGTATACCGTAGTAAGTGTTTATTGATCCACCAAACTTAATTTTTTTGCCGTAAAGCGATGGATTATCTTTTAGGTTCACTTCATCTCTAATATCTGTATCCGTATCACCTGTTAAACGAATTAATATCACATTTGCAGGATCTCTTTCGCTAGGACTTGCTGCCAAAATTAATCCCTTAGTGTGTAACCATTCGCCATTAACTGGCTCCCAATAGTAAACAGGTCCATCGTCAGGAATACCAACAATATAACCTTCGCCCCAAGCGTATCCAATACCTTGGTTATCTCTAACCTCCGCTACTGAGTATGGATTATTCTCTGATCCCTTAGGATCTCCATCGCCTGCAAAACCATAGGCCTCAACCAAACGAATTTGGTCGCCACCTGCTATTTCAAAATCAAGTTCAACATCTCCTTGAATGCTTCCATCAGGAGCAAAGCGGAAATAAGCGGTTGTGCGCTCATCAGTTGTAGCTGCAAAAGATACTGAGGTCTCGTATCCATTATCAGCTGATAAGGAAACCTCGAATTGAGTTGGTGCCGTTATGGTGATATTGCCATTTATTTGGTATGGAATGATTGTGATGGCTTGCGCTTCACTAACCTCGTTATCATCAACCTGACCAAAATTCATTTTAGTGCTATTAAGAACAATCGTTTCTTCGGTAAAGGTATATTGCTTTAAAGCTTTTAATCCGTTCACCTGATAGTATCGAATAAGATCTGCCTCAACCGTAATCTTTTTATTTTTAAATTCAGGATTATCTTCAATACTAATAAGCGGGCGGAAACTCGTTGTTAACTCAACAGGTATACATCTGGTAATGTCAGTTTCATCAGGACGATCGGAGATAAGGATATTGGTGTTTTTACCGTATGGAACAGCAAAACTATAACTTGTTGGATCATCAGGTGTCATTGGCGAATTAATTGCCGCACCAACAATATAACCATGCACCCATTGGGTAGAACCATCCATATCACTCAGTAAAACTTGTTTAACGTTGTATGGTGCATCTAATGATCCATCGCCATCTTCAGGTCCTTCTTCAACATCACATCTGTTGCCATCCATATCACTTAATAAGTCCGATGCTGACACTAATATTTGTGGTACCATACGCTTAACCGCGATACCAATAAACGAACCATTACCAAGCGGAATACTTTCATCGGCAAAAGACGCTTCGTCTCGCACATACACGCTTGCTATTGCTTGGTTATCGCACGAAATAATTCTATGATTTCCATCCGAATAGGTTCCTTCTTCGGCTTCAAATTGAACATTTTTTATAACAATACGCTCATCCTCGTGCCCGCCTGCTAATAAAACTTCAATACTTAGTTCAATTGGTTCTGGAAGTTCTGCATTTTCTTCAATAACAGTAATCTTGCTATCATCAGTAAACGACAACTCCATATTACCAACAATTGTTTTATCTATATTACCAGCGTGAGCATAAATCTCTACTTTTTGCCCCACTTTATAATTATGATTTGAATTTACATTAACCGTTAAGCCCGATGTTCCATCTTGAATAATGAATGACTGCTGTTCTATCTGTCCGTTTTCAGGAGAAAGTGTAACTACAGCTGTTATAACATAGTTTTCGGTAATGGTATTTTTACCATCTAAAGCCAACTCTCTTAAATCGAGAATGGAAGCGATTTTCGGATCGCCAATGGGTCCATTAGGTGTTGATGTTTCTTCCTTTTCACACGAGATGCACAAGAAAAAGCCAAGGCATAAAGCCATTAATAATGTTAATTGATTCATGGTAATAATAATTTCGTCTTTAATAATTATACTTTACCCCTATGAGCTAATTAAGGCTTACATCCCTTACACAACATACGATTGTTAACGATATGTTTACATGAATTTAACTCGCAAAAAGCTATTTTAAAGCCTTTGCTTGACACCCTGTAAAATAACAAGCGACTACCTCAAAAAAAGAGATAGTCGCTCGTATATAGGTTGGTATAACTTAATTATTATACCTGAGTATCTAATAATGATTTATTATTTTAAAACCTTTTGAGTGATTGATGTTCCGTTAGTTTTAGTAATTCTAATAAAATAAATGCCATTTGAGAGCTTCGCGGTATTAAAACTAATCGTAGAATCGTTGGCAGTTTTTTGATTAATAACAGATCCTGTTATATCAATTAACTCAACCATAGCAACATCAGCATCAATATTTGAAACATTTATATTGGTATTAAAAGGAATTGGGAAAATTGTATACGTATTTTCAGTATCGGCATCAATATTAGTTGCTTTACCCCATGCTGCATGTAAAAACAGATTACCAGCACTACCTGTAACAACTTCCTTAATCTCATCCCCTTCAAGGCTCGCATTATTAAACCAACCTTCAAAAACATAATCCGTTTTAGTAGGAATAGGTAACAAAAAGGTTTCAGAATCTGCGGTATAAAAATCATCCTCAATAGCCTCGCCACCATTAACATTATAATTAATGGTATATTCCGTTTGCACATCGAACGAATAATTATCAATAGTAATGATTGCAGGCACACCGTAATACGTAGCTAGCGAGCCACCAAATTTTATTTTTTGTGCATACAGTTCAGGATTATCCTTAAGGTTAACATCATTTCTAATTTGTGTATTTGGTGTATCCGTTAAACGAATAAGGATTACGTTATGAGGATTTCTCTCATTAGGATTATCGGCCAATATTAAACCTTTTGTATGTAACCACTCACCATCTTCTGCATCCCAGTAATAAACCGGTCCATCATCAGGAATACCTACAATGTAACCTTCGCCCCAACCATGACCTATACCTTGATTTTGTCGAACCTCTGAAACGCTATAAGGGTTATTTTCAGAACCTTTTGCATCACCCTCGCCTGCAAAACCATATACATTAATAATCCTACTCTCTGAGCCTCCTGAAATAGTGAATTCATCGTAAATATCGCCTGCTACACTATTGTTTGGTGCAAAACGAAAATAAGCTGTGGTAGTTTCGTTTGTTGTGGCATTAAAAGAAGCATTTGAAGTATAGTTTCCATCTTTTGTTAGTGAAACCTCAAAATGTTCAGGTGCTTCTAGGTTTACAGTACCTTCTATTTCAAAGGGTGTAATTTCTACTTCTATTGGTTCGCTTGTATTGTTATGCATAACCTGACCAAAACTCATACGAGAGAGATTCAGAACAATGGTGGCATTGGGGAATGAATAATCGCTCAAACCCTTTAAACCATTAACTTGATAATAGCGCTCAAGTTTAGCATATACTGTGATTTTTTTATTCTTAAAATCATGATTATCATCAATACTAATTAAGGGACGATAGGAAGGTGATAGCTCTACAGGTACACATTTATTTACATCCGTTTCATTGGGGTTATCTGCTATAAGAATATTGGTATTTTTGCCATAAGGCACCTCAAAACTATAACTTTCTGGATCTTCTTCGGTCATTGGAGAATTAATAGCTGCTCCCACAATATAACCTTGCACCCAGTTTTTGGTACCATCCATACTTGCTTCTAAAACCTGAGTAACAGATAAAGGTGCTTGTGCTGACCCATCGCCATTTGTTATTAAACGTGTATTGGCTGATAAAGGCATCGCCAACATTGCTCCTAAGAACATACACAATACTGAAGTTAATTTTAATCGATTCATGGTAATAGTAATTTCAAATTTTATTGATTTTTATGTTTCATCTTTACCTATGAGTATTCTGAAATTACAATCCCTTACAAGGGAAATAAAGATAATATTAACTTCACATAATGATAACACAAACCACTGCTAACGACGCTGTATATATTTTTAAGTTTGCAGCACATTTAACTAACACTACATATACAACACGGCATGACAGAATATGACAGTCATATTTTAACTAAACTAAAAACTGGAGATAAGAAAGCTTTTGAAGAAATATATGTTAAACACTATGCTGAACTAAAAAAATATGCTATCACAATAACTAAAGATGAGGACATTGCGAAAGACATCATATCAGATGTATTTTTTAAAATATGGACTATAAAGGATAGTATTGAAATTAAGAAAAGTTTGAAAGCTTATTTATTTGCCTCTATTCGTTACGAAGCATTTAAGGTAAATGCAAAAAACATAAAAAACGTGTCAATTGATATGGAACAAAATGACCATGCCTTAGATTTTGACAATACTATTGAAGACAACATAAATTTAAAGGATACTGCCGCCAAACTTGAAAGATCTATTGCCCTACTCCCGAGTAAGTGTGCTCAAATTTTTAAAATGAGTAGAGAACAAGAAATGCCTCATAAAGTAATTGCAGAAAAACTAAACATTTCAACAAAGACTGTTGAAGTGCAAATTTATAGAGCGTTGAAGAAGATTAAAATGGAACTGCAATAGTATAAATGTAGGCTTAAATAAAACCTATACCTCATACCTTTCTATTATATACAGCAGTCATCTGCCCAATATCCCCCTCGCGAGCTACTATTACACATATAGATATTATTTAACAACCTTCTGCTCTCTGAATAAAGCTATTAGCCCCTACAACCATAACGTCTCCCTTTTTTTTCAGCAACCAATTACATTTACTAACGTAGTTATGTTTACATATTAAACAATAAACTTAAATTTATTATGAAAAAATTATTTAATCTTTTAGCAATTGCTATTGCCTTTTCTTTATCTATAACTTCTTGTAGCAACGATGATGATGACCCAAAGATGGGAGAGATAACTGTTACAAACTCTAGTTCAAAGTTAACGGAAGCCACAATTGCTTTTAGTGAAGTAGAAGGCGCACTATTTTATGATATTGACTATGCTAAAAAAGGTGAAGAACTAGAGTATGAGATGTCTATTGCTAAAGAGCAAGGTTTAAATTATACTTTTAATAATTTATCGGCTGCTACTACTTACGATGTTAAAGTATCTGCTAAAGATGCTTCAGGCAATGCAATTGCTGAAGGAACCGTTTCTTTTGAAACGAAAGCTGCATTAGCTGCATTAGTAGGAGAATGGTATTATTCATATGAAGACTATAAGGAAACTTATACGTTTAACTCTGATGCAAAAGGTACTTTTACTACCTCAAGAGGCGCTGACGATAAAATTATGTGGGAAGCTGTAGAAGCTCCTATCGGAGAAGAAGCTGATTTAATTATTAAAACTTTTTCTGGTGATTACGAAGGTACTTCAACTGTAGATACCGTTAAATATACTTACTATGGTGTTGACGAAGCTATTAAAATTGATGGAACTCGTTATTGGCCTGCAGAATAACCGCATATATAAAAAATAAAAAAATGGCCGTTGTTTAATTACAACGGCCATTTTTATTTGTATAGTTTACTTTTCTACCAAAGGAACTTCCATCGATAAATGCGCATTTATTAAGGCCGCTATTTTGTTTTCTACTTGGAAGTAACGCACCGCTTCACTTGATGATAATATCTTTTTAAACTTCTTAAAATACTTCTTTTGTAGGGTAAGCTTTGTTTGCATATTCTTTTGATAAGTCTGCCAAACTGCCTCGGCTTCTTCTGTATCGATTGCTACTTCAACATCTAAAAGACGTTGAATAATATGAATACTACTACTGTTGGCTTCCTTTAATTTATCTTGATATTCATCGTAAAGACTCCAGAATGCAGGGGCATCAGCCTCACTAATATCCATATTGGCCTTTATTATTTCTTTTTTATCAGCCTGAAATACTTTTTGAGCTAACTTAATAAAATCGTTCTCTTCTTGAGCGAATGTATTTGCTGTTAAGCAAATAAAAAATGCTGCTATTACTATTTGTTTCATATTTTTTGTTTGAGTGAATTTATCAGTTTAAACATGAATCGAATGGTATTGTTTAGAGAGCTTTTAACGGAGCGCTTACTAAAAGCTTTAGCAGCAATAAACACTATGCATTATTTAATTCAATAATGCAGGATCCTGTTTAGCATCCTGCTTACTTGCCTTATAATTACCAAAATTATAACGCACATTAATCTCAAATATTGGTGCCTCAAAGTACATTGATTTATCCTGAACAAAATCAGAATGCTCCAATAAATTATGGTAATGTCCTTGATTAAAAGGTTCTTTAACAGCGAGTGTAAGTGTTAACTTTTTTTCCAAAAACAACTGTCTAACACTCAAGTTGGTTTTTCTGTACGAAGGTCTTGTTCCCTGCGCCGATTCGTATGCCGAATGATACAAATGAGTAGCAATAAATTGCGAGCCTTCCCACATATCTATATTAACATTCGTTTTTAGCTGAAATATATTGGAACTCCCCTCTATTTGCGCATCTATATTGGTGCCATCCTGATAATTATACCTGTACGAAGGAACTACATCAATTTTTATCCATTTCATTAGCTGCGCTGAATAGTAGGCTTCTATGGCAAAATCTCTACTCTGATTTAGGTTGTAAAAACTATTCTCTACTACATTAGGATTACTGCTAGAGGCTAAGGCGGCTTTGTAAATTTCATCTTGCCTATTACGCAAAATTACAGCCAATGAATAATTGTGACTAAGTTCGTCCTCCTTAGCATTAGTAATGGTAAAATTACCACTGTATTTTAATTCAACATTATCAATAAGTGTAGGCGCTAACTCTGGATTACCAAACTTAATATTATTGGGGTTTTGGTCGTTCACAAAGGGATTTACCTGTATTATGCTGGGGCGTACAATACTTCGGTTATACTTAAGGTTGATTTTATTTTTATCTGATAAAGGAAACGTTAGCTGCGCCGATGGAAAGAGGTTGGCGTAAGTGTTGGAAAAACTATTACTTGTGATTTCTTGCTCTCCTCTTGTGTTTGCTAACTCTGCCCGAAGACCTATATTAACATCAAATTGACCTAATTTACTATTCCACTGCAGGTACACTGCATTCACCTGCTCTAAATAGGCAAATATATCTTCTGATACTCTACTGGTATCGTTGCTTACCCCAATTGAATCTCTAGAATAATCCATTTCTGTTTTTCGGGTATAAAAACGATAGCCTGTTTCAAAATTTGATGTTTCACTTAGCTCGTGTGTATAATCTGCCTGAGCATTGGCTTGCCAAAACGCCTTATTGGTGTTATCTTCGTAGAAATCTTGTGTATTAGAGAAAAAACCACCATTGGTATAATTGTAATTGGATTGAATACTTAACTCCCTTTTCAAAGACTCCTCCTTTGAGAACTTATTGGTATAACTCAGGTTCGTCTGTGTGGTTGCCCCTTTATCTTCACGGTAACTGGTATAGGCATATGAATTATCGGGTATACTCGATTCGCTATTTATATCTGAACTCATGACTAGCTGACGCTGACCTATTTTTGAAGATAAAATTACATTCTGAAAAGAACTTATGGCGTACTCAGCCGATATATTAGCATTGATGCGTTTAAGGTTAGGGTCTAATATTAGTTTTTGTTTTGTGTATATTGTATCAGCTCCATTATACTGTTCCATATCAATGGTTTTGGTTACCTCCGTATTGTACTCTTGCGCCAGCGCGTCAAATTTTAAATTCCACTTGTTTTTTTTATAATTGATGCCGGCATTACCCATCATTTTATTGCCTGTGGATAGTTGCAAGGCTGCATTTCCTCCTATGCCTTGCATTCCATTGCTAGATAGCACAATATTTACAATACCGCCTGAGGCTTCAGCATCGTATTTTGCCGATGGTGTTGATATAACCTCTATATGCTTTATCATATCCAAACTTAACTGCTGCAAAACAGGCTGATAATCGCCATCTATGGATACTACTTTATCATCAATCATAACCATAGCTTGCCCGTTTCCCATGATGGATATAGTCCCTTCTTCCGTTGCCGAGACATCTGGTATCAATTCTAATAAATCGTAAGTATTACCAGTTTCTAATTTAAATTGCGCTGAAGTATAGATATTTTTGCCACCACTATTTTGGGAAATAGCAACAGAAATAAAACTAAATAGTAGTAAGCTCAATAAGCAGTATTTCATAGTATCAGGTACGTGTTTTATTTGCTGGGTTCAGAACTAGTATACGTGTTATAACTAGTCGGTTTTAGGAAAAACGTTTATAGTTAGGTATTGTTTAATACCGTAAAGCTAACAAACGTATCAAAAAACAAAAAGTTAATACTTATATTTCAGAGCCTCCTCAATGATTTCTCCACAGTTTATTGAATATATCCTACTTCTCTCCGAAATCATTGCAAAACACAGAAAACACCTCAAATAGTCTCAGAACTTTAAAATAATGAGCGGCGAAGTCATCGCCAGTGCCAAGAGAAACAAACTCGTTTATGATTACACTTAATAAATGACTCGTAATTGCAATCACTTTCAGCTGATATTTGATATCAATACTTATTCTTCTTTTTATCCTTCTTCATATTTTTAATCAGCTTACCCAAATCCTTATCTTTTTTCTTACGCTCTTGAGCATCCGAATCGTAGTGCATTCGTTCCTTCTCCATTTTCTGGAAGTTGGCATAGGCACCCTCATCTATTTCGCCATTTTCAACGGCTTCAATAATGGCACAGCCTTGCTCATGCATATGGGTACAATCGCTATAGCGGCAATGCTCAGCGTAATCTAAAATCGATTCGAAAGTAAGCTCTAATCCTCCCGATGTATCGGTAATACCCACCTCGCGCATACCAGGGTTATCAATTAAAATTCCGCCATTGGCTAGTACAATTAGTTCGCGATGACTAGTAGTGTGTTTCCCTTTATTAACTGCTGTGCTTATTTCGCCGGTTTTCATTTCGGTGGTACCTGCTAGTCCGTTTAACAAGGTGGATTTTCCTACACCCGAAGATCCTAACAAACAATAGGTTTTACCCACTTCTATAAACTGTTCAATCTGGCTATAGCCAATGGATGTGTTACTCACATACGCCACTGGAACATCGTTGATGCGCTCTTGTATTTGCGCATTGATATTGGCCAATTCCGCATCGCTAATTAAATCAACCTTACTTAAAACAATAATAGGATTTACCTTTGATGAATTACATATGGTAAGGTAACGTTCAATACGGTTTAGGTTAAAATCGCGGTCCACCGCCTGCACAATTAATCCATAATCAATATTAGTGGCAATAATTTGCACCTGTCCGGTTTTACCCACTGCCTTGCGCTCAATAATTGAGTGGCGCGGATACACTGTCTGAATCAAAGCCTTACCCTCATCGTATTCCATAAAAGCTACCCAATCGCCAACGGCAGGTAAATCGTATCGGCTATTAGCCGAAAAGCGCAAGTTACCCATTAACTCGGCCTCATACTCTTGGGTGGGTGTTTTTACCACGTAACGCTCTTTGTGTTCTAATATAACACGGCCCACTTCAAAGTCACCAAGTCCTTGTTGGGTTTTATGTTGTTGCAATGCATCGTTATATCCTAAATCTTGATAATTCATATTGTTTACTTTTACTTAGCTTCTACAAAAGGTAGCACTTAATATGATCTAAATAAAGCCCTCGTGTTACTTCCCCCTCACTTCGTTTGGGTTATAGCCGAATTGTTTTTTAAAGGCCCTACTAAAGTGCGAAGGACTATAAAAATCGAGCGATAGACTAATGTCATTAATACTTCTGTCGCTATACTTTATTAAGCGATGGGCTTCCTCCAACCTATGTTGGTTAAAGAATTTAAGAATAGGCAAATTATATACTTGCTTAAAAATACGCTGCAGTTTAGATACACTCATATTATAGTTGGCACTCAATACTGATAAGTTAGGAGCACTTGAAAAATCATCCAACAGCTCTTCTTTTACCTGCATCATTGTCTCTAAATCTTTACTATGCACCTTACCATGAGTATAATTATCTTGATTCTCGTCTAAAAGCAAATTAATACGCCCAATTATTTCAAAGGCTCTGGAATAAAATATAAAACGCCTGGTACGTTCATCCTTAGATGCTCTGTAAACTTCCCTTACAACAGTCTCTATTTCGGGATTTAAGCGATAATAAAAGAAGTACTTCTCCTCATTAAATAAAATATTCATTAAATGGGATGATGCTTCCTTATTCCAAGTTTTGAAATATTCAAAAGGAAAACGGATTACCATCCATTGGGATAACCTCCCCTTGGGATAATACATGTCAAAAGGTTGTGATGCATCATAGATATAAATACCCTCTGAATTTGATGGAATACCATCTTTATTAGTAATATCACCTGAATATCCAATGCGTATGGCTATATGCCTCTCTACTGATGTGCGCAAATTCCGCACTAAATGCGACTTGTGAAAAAGTAAACTTGTAACTCCAACAATTACTCCATTAGGATATGCCAACGAAACAATATCATATTCTCCTAATGAATCAGAGAATGATAAAGTTTCACCATCCCAGTTTCCTCCTCTATCCATACTTAAGCCGCTAAACACAGTAGATACATCGTGTTCATATTGCTCAACAATAATTACATCTTCACTCGTTTCGTTGATTTCGTCTTTACTCATCTTATTTTTTCTCCCGTCGCATTTTACTATCAAAAACCTAAGTATGCATTTTTTTTGAAACTACTTAAATTTTCTGTGTCCTTAATTAAGGTGCAGATACTATTCCTTTGTCATTAGAAAATACAGGAGAAATATAAATTAATTTTTTTGAAGATGAAACATTTACTTACTATGGCAATATTGATGCTGATCAGCATCTCAGTGTTTGCAAAAAAAGGCGAGCGACCAAACATCTTAGTTATCATGGCTGATGATATTGGTGTTTCTAATGTGAGTTATAATAATAAAGGTATGATGGGTTATCAAACCCCTAACATTGATCGTATAGCTAACGAAGGTATGCAATTTACTGATTACTATGCAGAGCAATCGTGTACTGCAGGGCGATCGGCTTTTATTACGGGACAAATGCCTGTAAGAACCGGTTTAACTAAGGTAGGACTGCCTGGTGCAGATTTAGGTATCCGTCCAGAAGATCCAACTATTGCTGAGTTGTTAAAGCCTCTAGGCTATGCTACTGGTCAGTTTGGTAAAAATCACTTGGGTGATAAAGATGAGTTTTTACCAACAGAACATGGTTTTGATGAGTTCTTTGGAAACTTATACCACCTAAATGCTGAGGAAGCTCCTGAGCACCCTAACTATCCAAAAGACCCTGAATTTAAAAAGAAGTTTGGGCCACGTGGTGTATTAAAAGCAACGGCTGATGGGAAAGTGGAAGATACAGGCCCATTAACCAAAAAACGTATGGAAACCATTGATCAGGAATTTTTGGATGCTACCATGGATTTTATTGAACGTAAGGAAGGTGAAGATACGCCTTGGTTCTGTTGGTTTAATCCATCGCGTATGCACTACCATACACATGTGCCTGACGAATATGACGGTAAATCAGGACTAAATGTTTATGCCGATGGTATGATTCAGCACGATGATCAGATTGGTACTTTACTTGAGAAATTAGATCAATTAGATATCTCGGAAAATACCATTGTTATATATACAACTGACAACGGTGTACACTTTAATATGTGGCCCGATGGTGGTGTAACTCCATTCCGTGGTGAAAAAAATACGAATTGGGAAGGTGGATATAGAGTGCCTTTTGCCATTCGTTGGCCTGAAAAAATTAAAGCTGGACAGATTGAAAATGGAATTACCTCTCATACCGATTGGTTACCAACTTTAATGGCTGCAGCAGGAGATGATGATATTGTAGAAAAATTGAAAGAAGGACATCAAATTGGTGATGTAACCTATAAAGTGCATGTTGATGGATATAACTTATTGCCGAATCTAACAGATTCTAACACTGATAAGGAATGGCCAAGAACTGAATTCTTCTACTGGAGTGATGATGGTGACTTAGTAGCGTATCGTTTCGACAGATGGAAAATGGTATTCATGGAACAAAAAGCACGTCAGTTTAGAGTTTGGATGGAGCCATTTACTGCACTTCGTATCCCATTAGTATTTGATTTGCGTATGGATCCTTACGAAAGAGCTTCTACTGATGCCAATGGTTATTACGAATGGATGGAGCGAGTAGGTCAATTCTTAGCAGTTCCGGCACAAGCACAGGTAGGTCAAATGATATCTACTTTTAAGGAGTATCCTCCGCGTCAGAAACCAGCTAAGTTCAACTTAGAAGAAGTAATGACTAATATGATGAGAACAGGTTCAAATAACTAAAGAGTTCATTATTTAATACAAAGGGAGCTTATCTTTTCATATGCTCCCTTTTTTAATTCGTTCCCTAACTAAGTCATCATTATATTATAAAATTACATTAGTTCATGAAAAGGATTACAATACTCACTTTATTACTATCCCTATTATCTAGCCAAATATTTGCCTCAGACTTAGAAAAAAAGAAAGAGAAAGAGGAAACTAAAAAAAATGATGGTCCTGTAGCTGGTAAATTGTACGCATCCCCCATACCTGTTATTGCATCAAACCCGGCATTTGGTCTTATATACGGAGTGGCAACTTCTGGGGCTATGTTTATGGGCGACCCAGAAACAACCCGTATGTCGTCGGCCTTGCTAACTGCTACGTACAGCACCAAAAACCAGTTAATGTTTACCTTTAAGCCTACAATTTACACGGCCAACGATGAGTGGAACTTTATTGGGGATTATAGAGTATTCTTTTCGTCACAAAACACTTATGGATTAGGTTCTGATAAGGCGGTAACACCCATTGACCAAAGTCTGGGAGAACAGCCCATGGAATTTGATATGATCCGTTTGTATCAAACAGGTTTAAAACAAATAAAACCTAATTTCTATGCAGGAGTTGGTTATCATTTAGATATGATATCGAACATTAATGATATGACGCTTAATGTAGAGGAAGGTGTAATCACCGATCACTATAAGTACAGTACCGAAAAAGGATTTGACCCCGAAGAGTATAACTTATCCGGAGTATCAGCAAATATTTTATACGATAGCAGAGACAATGTTGCCAATCCATATACCGGTAGGTACGCATATGCATCGTTTAAATACAATCCTACTTGGTTAGGAAGTACGAAAAACTCTTCTACCCTTTGGTTAGAGTATCGCGATTATTTTAGCGTTTCTAAAAATAATGAACGTAATATTATAGCTGTATGGACGTATGGTAATTTTGTTACAAGTGGTGATATGCCTTATATGCTTCTGCCTGCTTTAGGATGGGACCAAATGGGCCGCTCTGGTAGAGCTTTCCCTCAAGGTCGTTTCCGTGGAGAAAATCTGATGTACCTTGAAGCTGAATACCGCTTCGGATTGCCTATTGTTAAAAGTAATCCTGATTTATTGGGTGGGGTTATATTTGCCAATGCTACCACAGCATCCTCAGAGATGGATCAAGTACATTTATTTGATGAATTGCAAGTTGCCGTAGGTGCCGGACTTCGTATACAAATCAATAAGAAAACACGTACCAACCTTTCTTTAGATTATGGAATTTCTATGAAGGGAGAAGGTGCATTTTATCTTGGCTTAACCGAATATTTTTAAGAGAGTTTATATAGAAGTTATACTACTATTATATATAAATGTCAGTGCGTTATGTTTTTCTCTAGTCAAGGAAACTAACGCACCGCTTTACTCCACCTTAAATCTTAGTACGGTTTTTAGCTTTTCGGGAGCTACCTTTCTGAAATCAGATAAATATAACTCGCGGTGTGTTTTTGAAATTCGCTTTAAACCTTCACGCTCCGTAAATTCCTCCATTATTTTAAAGGTTTCGGGTTCGTTATCGTAACTACCCACATGCAACATCTGAATGCATTTTCCTTCTGAAATGGTTTCGAACTTAACATTATTCAGCTGCTCTTGTGGTTTCTTTTGTTGGGTAAATGCTAACATCTCCTTAAAAAATGCTTCACTTACAAAATTGGGCTGACGAATCATTATTTTAAAAACCAAATCGTCTTTATTAAATGTTCCATCGTATTCTTTGCGGGCCTTTTCGTTTAAATCCCAAACGCCTTCGAGCGGATAAACGGTAAAGTCGGCGTATCCATCAGGCTTAACATCCATTTTTTTAAGGGTCATTTTAATGGCATAAGAAACGGCATACAGCGCGCCTATGCACTCACTAAACAATTCACCATTGGGATTTCCTTCTCCTGAGATTGTTACAAATTTAAAGGCAGGTACATCTAGCAATTGAGGTTTTGCTTTTGGTAGGTAAAATTCCTTTTCCGTTTTTCTCCATTCGTGCTTGGTCATCATACTTGGGTTTAATTATTCAAATGTATTACTGATACAATATTACTCATATCCTGGCAAAAATAAACGAGATGCGAGTTTTTTAAATTCTCAATGACAAAAGGTAAGCTCAAAAGCGGATTACCTTAGCTGATAAAGAACCAAACGAAAATTAAAATGTGCCTTATCCTTTTATTATTGAAGTTCTTTGGCCAACTAAAGCATTGCTTTTTTAGAAACTTGAAACAACGTCAATAGTAAGAATAGGCACATTTTAGCTTATTTCTTCATTTTAAGCACATCTAAATCTATTATTGATTGCATAATTTGTTGAGATTGCGCCTCAGAGATACGATAGCCGGTATGTTGTTCAATCAGCTTTTGAAGGCTTTTATAATTCTTTGCTCCTTTAAAAATTTCAGACAATGATTTATCTTGATTCTCTAATTTTTCATATTCATTAAACAGCAGAGGATCGGTATTATTCACCCAAGTTGAACCATCAGGAAATACTTTTTTTTCTTCATATTTCTTATCCAGCTTTTCGTAAGCTATTGCTAAACCTCCTGTTTCATGATCGGCAGTAAATATCAACAAAGTACCTTCAGGATCATCCTCATAATAAGAATATGCTGTTTGTAAAACTTTATCCATCTCGTTTACTGCTTGTAAAACAGCTCCAGCATCATTCGCATGCGCCTCCCAATCAATACGGGCACTTTCAATCATTGCTACATAATGCAATGATGATTTACTTACCAAGTGTAAAGCCCTATTGGCCATTTCAGTAAGCGTTGGCTCTTGAGCTGCTTTTGCATTTTTTAAATCAATGGGCGCAGGTAAGCCACCACCAGCAAAAAGTCCGATTACCCTAGAGCTATTCTCCTGTTCTAATGCTTGTTTTGTGCTTATTAATTTATAGCCATTATTATTTATCTGAGTTATTAAATTTACGGTATCTGTTCGGGATGATGTCCCTTTAGCTGAACTTCCCTTAAAAGCTTCGTAAGATTTTAAATCTGTATTTTGAGGAATAAAAAAGCTAGCACCTCCGCCAAAAGCAATATCAACATTATTATTATTTACCAACTGCTCGGCCAAGCCACTCTGCATATAACGGTAAACAGCATGTCCGTAATGCGCTGCCGGCGTAGCATCTGTAACACTAGCATCTGTAACTATTGCTGTTTTATAGCCATATTGCTTGGCTACTTCAAAGGTATTTTCTAAAACCATTCCGGTAGAATCTACACCTACCATGCCCATCCTAGTTTTACTACCCGTTGCCAATGCTGTTCCGGCTGCGGCAGAACCTGTTACTAAACCATCTGCTAAACTCGTAATCTGATAACCACAATCTCCCTCATTCATAATACGCTCAAACATGGTTTGCTGATTGTTTTCCTTTGCTATATTCATAAATATAGGTAAGGACATGTGCACCGACCCCATACCATCGCCAATTACCAAAATAATATTAATACCATCTTTTACTGCTTGCTTAATTACATTAGCCGTATTTGTATTGTGCTTTATTCCTTTAAGTTGAGTGGTGTATTTTTTAGGACCTACGCAACCCAATGGAACAAACTGAGCTGTATGATGTGCAGTTGCCCATACAACATTTCTTTGTAAAGAAACGGAACGATTAAAATAAACATAAGGCATTGAATTTGGGTACCAAAAATGCTTTTCGGGATGGTATAATAAACTTGAATCAATGGCCGATTGAGCCAAAGAGATACCTGTGCAACCTGCTAATGCAAGTGCAAAAAATAGAATGTATTTTCGCATATGTAATTTTTATTGATTTTTGTTTATATCCTAACTTAATCGGATATAGACTATTATTTATTACTTGAGATGAAACTAATTACTATTTAGCTACCATGAAGTTGATTAAATTCAGATCTTACTCGCAGTTTTTCAGCACAACTTTAAACAACTTCTATATTATAAACCAATCATAAACTCCGAAAACCCTTGTGGATTATCGCTTCCTAATAAATCTACTTTAGCCTTATACTGAATTTGCCAAAAAGGAAGGGCTTTATTTGTCTCAGTAGGTAAAGCCCAAAAACGTATCAGTTTATTTTGCTTATGGCACTTTTCTACCAACGCTTGTAATTCAGCTTCATTTTTATCTGTAAAATTGGAGGATGATGCAGCGTTAAAAAAGTTTTCCCAATTATCAGAAATTAAAGGAAAATAGGAATACCCCAATTGAAAACTTATGGCATCAAACCTACCATCTAATGCTGCAAGCCTATATGCTTCGTTTAATAAAGACCATGGCCTATCACCAGACAAAACAACACTCACATTATTCTGAATAAGGGAATCGGGAGTATAAACTGTAAGCATTGATTTATAATCTTCTAAAGCTTCCTTTAACAAAGGATAGCAAGCTTCTCCCTGCTCCTTTACATCAATTAACAGTATTATGGTATCCAAATTATTGTGCTTATACCTATCCCATAAAGGAGAAAGATATAAGGCATCTAATGTTTTGCCCAATTCTAATTCTGAAGTATCGTGGCCTACTAATAATTCGTTATCTCTCAAAAAAACATCCACCTCAATGGATACAAAACCATTGTCTAATGCTTCAACCAATGGGTGCTCTTGGTGATAATCATTATGAGAGTGTCCTCCCTTTATTTTTAGTTGAGCAAAAACAGTACTACTTATACAGGTGAATAAAAGCAAGGTGCACATTACGTATTTCATACCAATAAAATGAAAGCCTAAAACTCCCATAGGAGCTTTAGACTGTTTAGTTTAAATTGTTTTTAGATTACCTGATTAATAACCCGCATTTTGTTTTAATAATTTACTTTTCTCAATTTCTTGAGGTGGTATTGGCCAAACATGATGTTTTACCGGATCGAAATTACGCGCAGGCCACACTTCTTGAACGGTATAAGAAGACTCTGGATCTGATTGATTTTCATGAATTCTACCGTGCAATGGTTGTGCATAAACAGCTTCGGCATCGTGCCAACGCACTAAATCGTAGTGTCTATCGGCCCATTCTCCGGCAAGTTCTACCCTACGCTCATGTTTCAAATCATTCATTACTGCACCTGTTATCTTACCTAAGCCAGCTCTTTGTCTAACTTCATTTAGTGGTTCATCACCATTTTTGCCATCTGCTATTAAAGCTTCGGCTTTAAATAATAAAACCTCAGCGTACCTAATTAATGGCATATTCAGCGTAGTAGTTGGGTTATCACCATCAGGATTCACAGTTGTATTAATACAATCGGCATTTTTATAGGGATCCATAAATTTACGGAATTGCATTCCTGTGCGATTGTTGGTTGACCAATACTTCATAGTCTCTCCAAAAAACTGAAACTCATCGCCAAACTTTAATATTGTAGCTTCTCTTCTAGGATCAGTTTCTTCAAACGCTTGATATAATTCTTCGGTAGCATGCCAATAACCCCAACCATTATATTTTCCCCATCCTTTGTTTTCGAGGTATACTGATGGCGTAATTGCACCCACCTCGGTATTACTTACAAAGGACCATATGTACTCTTTACCCCAATTATTCTCAATTTTAAAAACATCTTCATAATTATCTTCTAAGGCATGTTTATTGGTTGCGATAACTTTATCGGCAAATTCTACCACCTTCGGGTAGCTGCTTTTATCGTACTCAGCATTGTATAAATACGCTTTAGCAATGTAAGCCCAACAAGCTGTTTTATGTGGTCGGCCAAAATCAGCATCTTCATATGCATCGAAGAAAGGAAGTAGATCGGCTGCTTTTTTAAAATCCTCAATCAAATACAGGTATGTATTAGAAACATTATCGGTACGAGCCACATCCATTTCTTCAATTTTAAGACCTTGCTCCGCTATAGGTAATCCGGCTCTACTATCACCATATCGGGGCGCTAACCACATATAAGCCCAAGCCCTAAAAAAGTAGGCCTCGCCTAATGCCTGGTTCTTTAAATCTTGTGATATTTCCATTTCAGGAACGTTTACCAAAACCGCATTCGCTTTGGCAATTAACTTATACATCTCTGGCCAATTCTGAGCTGTGTATCCATTGCTACCATCATCTATAAAGTTTTTCATATTCACCGATTGGGTTTTATCACGACCAACAACCATATCGTCGCTTGCGCAGATGTACCACATAAAACCTCTTCCAGTAATGTTTCCGTTTGAAAAAACATCATATAAACCATTTATAGCCAATTGTACGTCACTCTCTGTTTTCCAGAAATTACCCGTGCTTTGATCGCCATATTTATCGTACTCTAAAAAGTCATCGGCACAAGCACTAAACAATAATGTGCTTAGTACTATAATTGCAGTATATATTATATTATTTTTCATTGTAAACGTGATTTTAATATTTGATTTTGAGTGATTAAGACTAGTAATTTAAGGTTACTCCAAAAGACATAACACGTGCCACCGGATAGTTACCAACGTCAACGCCATGGTTACCAACCTCGGGGTCCATACCTGAGTAATTAGTAAACGTTAGTAGGTTTTCTCCTGTAACATACAATCTTAGCTTTGTGCCATTTAGTTTAATCTTATTCATTAAGTTATTGGGTAGGGTGTAGCCTATAGTTAAATTCTTTAATCGCAAATACGATCCATCCTCTAAAAACCAATCAGAATTAGTTTGAAAGTTTTTGTTCGGATCCGTTGCTGAAATGCGCGGAATATCTGAGCCAGTATTTGATGGCGACCATGCATCTAAAATATCAGAACTCATATTATAACCTTGTTCTGATGCCGTTAGCGTAGTACTCTTAAATGCATTAAACACCTTACTTTGTCCGGTTCCTTGCCAAAGCATTGCCAAATCAAAGCCCTTATAGCTACAGTTAAAATTAAAGCCATAATGCAACGTTGGTATTGAACTACCCATAAACTCCCTATCCTCATCATTGATAATACCATCATCATTTTTATCGATAAACTTAAGGTCTCCTGCAACTGCATCGGGTTGAATCCTTTTTCCGTCTTTATTTACATGATTAGCAGCTTCAGCATCGCTTTGGAAAATACCGTCGCTCTCAATTAGGTAGTACGAGTACCATGGTTCTCCAATGGCTGAATATACTGGCGAAAGTACACCACGAACAGTTACATCATTAGAGTAAAGCTCAATACCGCCAAACTCCTTTACTTCGCTATTTACCATGGATAAATTTGCGCCAATATTATACTTGAACTGCGCATCGCCATTGTTATAATTTAAGGCCAATTCAAAACCTTTGTTTTCAACCTCACCAACATTTGAATATGGAGCAACATCAACACCTGCTGTTGGAGTTGGTTGTAGTTGTTGAATTAAATCCTTTGTTGTTTTTATAAAATAGTCGCCTACAAAACTTAATTTATGATCGAAGAAATCCATATCTAAACCAATATTTAGTTGCTCCGAAGTTTCCCATGTTAATGATAAATCTGGCACTGTTTCTTGCCATCCACCAGTTATACGTTGGGCGTCTTTACCAAGCACTCCTCCTCTACCAGTTGTAATGGTTGCTTGATGCGAATAACGAGGCACTGTGGATACATTTCCTATTTGTCCCCAACTGGCTCTTAGTTTTACCAAACTCACTTTTTCAATATTAAAGAAGGGTTCTGAAGATAATTTCCAAGCACCGGAAACCGCAGGAAATACACCACTATTATTATCGGTATATAAATTTGATGTAGCATCTTTACGTACACTTCCTGTAATAAAATATCGTCCGCCATAAACATAAGTTGCTCGTCCAAAGAGAGAGGTAAAAGCCTCTTCGCTGCGATTCTCGTATGGCTGTGATTTTGACCAATTTTGACCTTTATTTAAATGGCGTAACAAAGGATCTTCACTATCGAAATTATAAACCTGTAAACCAAAACCTCTGTTATTCTTATAGTTTGTACTGTAACCTCCTAGAAGATTAATATTATGCTTACCAATTTGGTTTTGATAGGCAATAGTATTTTCCCACAACCAATTTATTTCTTCGTAAGTAGAAGCTATTTTACTATTCTCAAGTACTGATTTACCTGGTTCTGGTCGACTTGGAATAAACTCTTGTGTTTGATTTTGATTACTCGAAATTGTGTATTGTGAGTTAAATGAAAAGTCCTTTAAAAAATCAATAGTAAGTTTTGTGGTTGAGTGTAATTGCGTGGTAGGATTATAAATATCCTTACGCATTAGTGTAGCAACTGGATTAACAATATCGCCATACGATCCGGCTTTATCCAAATTTTCTTCTGTTACAACACCACCAAAGGTTCCATCTTCGTTATAAACCGATGCTGATGGTGGCATATAAATAGCACTAATGATAGCACCTGTATATCCTTCTGCTGTTAAAGCTGAATTTCCTTGCGATCGTTTCGCTCTCACCCATTGCGATACTTTAACGTGATCGGATAATTTAAAATCGAGGTTTACTCTTCCCCCCAATGTTTTTTGCTGTGTATTTAATAATATCCCTTGATTATTGGTAGTTTCAAATGCTGCTAAAGCTTTAACCTTATCACTACCTCCCGACATAATAACCGAAAAACGTTCTACACTACCCGTTCTAAAAATTTCATCAACCCAATTTGTTCTAGTTGTATTTCCGAATGGATAAACCGACGCATTGTAAGCATCGTTACGCGGTGTGCCCGCATTATCGGCAGCTAAATTTTTAATGTCGTTGAACTGAGGTGCATTAAGTGCTTCGGGAGTTCTCCAAGCTTGCTGTATACCGCGAGTATAATTTGCCTCAATGGATACTTTTCCTTCGGCAGCTTGTTTAGTGGTAACAATAATAACACCACCCGAACCAACATTTGCACCATAAATAGCTGCTGAAGCTGCATCTTTTAGAACTGTGATACTCTCTACCTCTTGCGAATTAAATGGTGCACCCGGAACACCATCAACAACCCATAAAGGCTTATCGCCCGGTGAGCCTAAACCTCTAATAATAATACTAGGTTCCTTATCCGGATCGCCACCATTATTTACTACATTAACTCCTGCAATATTACCTTGTAACATGCTACTTACACCTGTTGCTCTACTTTTTATTTCCTGAATATTTTTAAGTGGAGAAACAGCTGTTGATAAGTCCTTTTCTTTTACTTGTCCGTAACCAATTACAAGTACATCACCTAGATTTACTAAATCCGATTCGAGTGCAACATTAATGGTAGCACTACCGGCAAAGGAATTCTCCTGACTAGAATATCCCAAAAAGGAAGCAACAATTACCCCTGAATCAGCAGATGATTCAATACGGTAAACACCCTCTACATTAGTTATTGTTCCGTTTGTTGAACCTTTTACATGAATACTAGCCCCAATTAATGGTTCGTTGGTTTGTGCATCAACTACCTTTCCGGTAATTACAACTTGAGCATATGCCTTTCCGATAAATAGGAAGCATATTAAAAGCAATAGTTTGTTCATTTTCGATATAGATTATATAAATTTTATGGTGGCTAAATTAGAGTTTGGGAGGTTTGGGTAGGTGGATAATTGTAACCAGAAAGGGGTTTTATTTTTGCATAAGCTCGCTAATTGTTGCAAAAAAAGAGGCTTATTTATTCAGTAATATTGATGCTATTTTAGCTTAACAATGGCTTAATATTTTAGCTGCGGTAATTCTATTTTAGGAAGTAACTACCGCTTTACTTTGTAATTGCTCTAGGTATTTTTTTGGCGTTAAATGATATTGTTTCTGAAAGCAACGACTAAAATATTTAGGATCGTTGAAGCCTACTTGATAACAAACTTCATTTATTCGCAATTCTGAGGTCTCGAGTAAAAGTTTCCCCTGTTTTAAACGCATGGTTTGTATTAAATCGTTGGGTGCTATTCCGATGGATTGTTTAATTTTTCGATACATCTGCATTTTACTCCAGCCCATATAACTGGCTAGTGTTTCTGCATTAAAATCAGGATTGGCAAAATGCTGCTGTATAAAACCAGACACCTTTTCGGCTATGCGTTCGTCATGTGTTTCAATGCTAACTTCTTTAGGTTTTAATATTTGATTATGAATATTATCCGATTCTATTATTATTTCTTTACGCTTTAATAAATTGGCAATTTTACTTTGCAAAAGTGGTATTGAGAATGGTTTCATAATAAAATCGTCTGCTCCATTTTTTATCGCCTCAATTTGATGCTGTTGATTGCCCAAAGCAGTAATTATAACAAATGGTATTAAACGATGCACCTTATTACTTTTAACCCTTTTACAAAATTCGATACCAGTAAGCTCAGGCATCATCCAATCACTTAAGACCAAATCAACGGCTTGCGATTTAAGCATTTTATAGGCTTCCTTACCATTAGGTGCGGAAATAATGTGGTAATCCTGTTTTAATACATCAGTAATAAATGAACGCATATCCTCATGATCTTCCGCAATCAAAATTGTCTTTCTATTTTTTAATCCATCTGTTTCTAAAGAAATATTTGAATTTAAGACTTCCTCTATCTCAGCATTATTACTTTGTTTCTGTACTACAGGTAATTCAACAATAAATTGACTCCCCTTACCAGGTTCACTTTCAACCCTAATAGTCCCTTTATGCAATTTCACTAGTTCCCTTACAATAGCTAAGCCCATACCAGTGCCTGGTTTAGTTGCATCAACAGCCTTACCCACTTGATAAAATTGATCGAAAATATTTTTCTGATGATGATTGGCTATACCAATACCTTCATCTTTAACCGATATTCTCAGATCACTTTCGCTGAGCGATAAGTCAACACTTATTTGACCTCCTGATTTAGAAAACTTAACGGCATTGGCCAAAAGATTCATGAATACCTGATGCATTCGCTCTGTATCAAAAAGCATATTTAAAACAGATACATTGGTGGTAAAACCAACTTTAATATTTTGGTTGTGAGCCTCAAACTCGAACGAACGAACAATTTCTCTTAAAAAAGAAACCATATCATACTCGGTTCTATTTAGCTCAACTTTGGTAATTTTAAGTTTTCTGTAATCAAGCAGCTCTCCTATTAATTTTATTAAATAATCACTTTGCTTTTTAACCAATAGTAATTTCTCTTTTTGATCGCCATTTGATGATTGCAGTAAATAATTGATAGGCCCATTTATTAATGTTAATGGAGTTCTTAGCTCGTGGGCAACATTTGAAAAAAACTGCATTTTATGCTCACTACTCTCTTCTAACTTTTTGTACAAGTCTTTTAAATGTGTATTCTGGGCAATTATTTTATCTTTCTGAGAATGTAGCTCTACATTAACATCATGTAATTCGTTGGCTTTTTGTTGGAGTTGATTGCGTTGGTTTTCTATCTCGTAAGTACGCTGATTTACTTGTTCGCGTAACTGGCAGGCTCTTCTTTCTTCAATCTTAAGTTTAAGACGTAACACAATAGTGAATAAAATAATACCTAGTAAAAGTATGGCTATCCAAAACCATAACTTCAACCAAAAAGGCTGGTCGATAATAAAATTGATGGTTTTAGTTTCCTCCCATATATTATCAGCATTGCACCCCTTATACTTAAAAGTATAATTTCCTGGCACCAAATCGGAGTAATTTATATTTTGGCTCGAGGTGTTAACAGACATATTCCATTCCTCATCATAAGGAATTAATTGCCAAGCTATTTTGTTCTTTTTTATTGCACTATAATGCCGTGCTTTTATATTTAAACTTAATAACGCAGTATACTTATTATCTATAAGACCCACGTTTTCGTTATCAAATGCGAGCTCTGAATTTAATAATTCAACATTTACGCTAGGTGGCACTTTATTAGAAGCTAAATCTTCGGGGTAAAACATACTTACGCCATTGTTTCCGCCAAAAAATAATTGCCCAGTATTGCTTTTAAAATATCCGCCTTCGGTAAAAGCTGTATTAATCCAACCATCTTCATTATCATATTGCCGAACTGCTTTTGTCGACTGATTATATCTGCATATTCCCTTAGCAGTCTGAATCCATACATCATTACTCTCGCCAGGTAAAACCCCGTAAACTAGGTTAGAAGCAAGTTGTTGATCTGTGGTCAAACTATTCCATTGCTGATGTAATCTAGTGTAAATACTAATTCCGTTATTGGTGCTTATCCAATATTGACCTGGCAATAACTCTGCAACATCAAATATACTGTTGCTTAGCACACCACTATTATCGGTATTCAGCACCTCAAAGTAATCCTCCTTAATATGATAAATATTTACCCCTCCAAATTCTGTTGATATCCATAAGTCATCATGATCATCGAGGTACAATTTTCTGATATTATCATCGCTCAGCAAAGTTTTATCAATGGCTGTAATTCGTTTATCTTTTGTATTAAAGTAATATAAGCCATACCAACTTCCAATCCATAAATTATGATGACGATCTTCTGTAATACTATAAATTCTTTTCATGCCCTGTTTCTCAAAACCTTCATATGTGGTATAATACTCTCTTCGGTCATTTTCAGTGCACTTCATTAAGCCTCCATAACTCCCAACCCAGACATTTCCTAATGAATCTTTATATAAACTTCGGATTCTATCCCAATTACGCATGCTTACATCTCCACTATGGTTTATTTCCTTCAATCGCTCTCCCTCTGGCGAAAGAACTACAATTCCTTTATCGTAAGTTCCAACCCAAATATTTAATGCATTATCAATAGCAATTGCCCTTATAGTAGATTCTGGCAGATTATGCTTGGCACAAATATTAGTAATGGCTGAGGCCTGATTGAGTAAAACATTAACACCTCCATCTTTAGTTCCTGCCCAAACCAAACCAGTCCGATCCTGAAAAAGACAATGCACTTCGTTTTTTGAAATTGAAAAAGGATTACCAGGACAATGCTGAACCAATGAAAAAGAATAAGTATCTGCGGTTTTATTGAGCTCTATAATTCCGTTATGATAAGTCGATAGTAATACTTCATCTTCATTTAATATCAATCTATCGAGCACCTGAAATTCAGGATGTTCAGCAATAAAAGTATTGATTAAACTATTTTGATTCGGACTAGGGAAGTATTTAACCGCACTTAATTCAAAGGTATTGCTAGAACTACTAAATACATACGAGTTTCCTTCGGAGTTAACACAAACTCCTTGTGTTGGATGAATAAATAAACGCACACTAAGATCTTTATCTACCCTAAAATGGTAATTTGTAAATGTACCCAACTTTAAATCGTCTATTTTACTAATCCAACCATCAGAAAGCTGCAGCCAGATTGTATTTCTTTGATCTATCTGTATATCTAAAACACAATTTTGAGCTAAAGAATGTTTGTCTTTCGTCTGCTTATAGATTTTTGATATTTGACCATCATAAACACATAAACCATTATATGTACCAAATAACATGGTACCCTCCTCATTTTGGTTAATGGCATAAACTGAATTATGAGATAAGCCTTGTTCTGTTGTGATTCTTTTAAAATGATAGTTCTGTTTTGAATAAATACTTATACAAAGGACTGTACTAAGAAATAATGTAACGGCGAGTTTCATAAATTAATTACGCTTTAGGTAGCGCGCAATTAACTTACATAACACTAACTGAATATAAGTTAAATATTATGTATTTATTAAATACCAAGCTTGTATGTAAACAGAATATTTAAACTACTCTTCTGAAAATTCCATCCTCCTTTTTTGAAAATAATCACACCTAATAAATACTTGTTTAATATAGGTTTACAGCTATTAACTAATTAAACTTTTAAAAATGAAAACGCTGTATTTTTTAACGGTATGCTTTGCCATATGCTTAGTATTACCAAGCTGTGCAAAAGAAAATGAAATTGTTTACTCTGAAAGCGAAAAAGCATTAGAAAGCAATACATTAAAATCAACTAACTATCAATTAAAAAACTGGATGGCCAACATTAGTAATTCGCAAAGCATTGCTAAACTATCAATACCTGGCACACATGATTCAGGAGCTAGATTCGAAGACTTTTGGGGTACTGCAACTTGCCAATCTCTTAGTATTGATGAGCAGTTAAATGCAGGAGTCCGCTTTTTGGATATTAGGTGCCGGCATAAAGACAATAGCTTTTTTATCCATCATGGTGTAAAATATCAAAACTTAACTTTTGATGATGTTCTAAATATGTGCTATTCCTTTTTAAACTCAAATCCTACTGAAACAATTATCATGAGTATTAAAGAAGAGCATACAGCAGATAATAACACACGCTCATTTGAAACTACCTTGCAACAATACATCAATAAGAAGAGTAACAAATGGTATTTAAATGATTACATCCCAAAGCTAAACGAGGTGAGAGGTAAAATAATATTATTTCGACGTTTTAATGCCAACTCTAAAATGGGGATAAATGCTAATAATTGGAAAGACAATACCGTTTTTACCATAAATAATGGTAGCGCAAGTATTAAAGTTCAGGATAATTACAAGGTAAACAACAATAGTAATAAGTGGGATAAGATAAACACCTTATTAAACGAAGCAAGAACTACTAACAATAATACATTGTATTTAAATTACACTAGCGGTTATAAACCAGGGTTATTTGGCATACCAAGTATTCCTACAGTTTCGAATTACATGAACCCAAAAGTTGAAAATTATTTTAACAACACATCAAAAAACAGATTTGGCGTAGTTATTATGGATTTTGTAAACCTTAAGAGAAGTGAAAATATTGTAGCTACTAATTTTTAACAATACGGCTACAGTATCTTTAATGATAAAAAGATTAAAGCGTGCATCTATAAAGGTGCTCGTTTAGTTTTTAGTAGGCACCTCCGCTTACAATATAATTGCTAAAACTTCATTTTCAATTTAAAATCATACTTGGGTTTAATTATTCAATTATTCAAATGTATTACAGATACAATATTACTCATATCCTGGCAAAAATAAACGAGATGCGAGTTTTTTAAATTCTCTAACAAACTGATAATATAGTCGCTTTCAACAGCTTTATTCGTTGCAGTGAGTTTAGCATACAACTCTTCGAAGGAGTGGGTTTTATCTTCAAGTATTTGTAAAATTTGTATGTACTCGGGCTTACCCAATACCATGTTCTCAATCTCTTTATCGTTACAATACTCGGTATAATAAAGTACCTCGTTGTGAGTTTGTATTTTATATCTAAAGGTATTCTCTTTATAATAATCCTCAATGTCAATTAACTTATTCCACTCCTTATTATTAATAGGCACATCGGCCTTAAACCTAAATAAATGGAAGCGTTGCTCGTTATTAGAGTATTTATCAGGCATTAAATACGATAAATCATCATCGTTATAAGTGGCCACTTGATCTTGGAGCAACTCGGCATAATACTTCGACATGGAAGACAGAACCAACTCAACGTAGGTATGCGAAAAGGATACCGTGCTATCGTTATAAAAGAAACGCAGGTAATGCAAATTATCAATACACTCGCGCACATCATCTTCAGTTTCGCCGGGTACATGTTTAATTACATTTACTAAGGGAGCAATTCCATTTTTAATGGAGTGTTTCACAAAGAATAGATTATCGGCAAAATCGTTCTTCTTATTCATCTTTTTCAAGAGCGTATCCGACAAGCCATCGTAACCTATAAATATATTCTTTAATCCAGCAATGGTCATTTTCTTAAGCAGGGAAGCGCTAAACTCCTTATTGGGGATAATCTCAGCCCAAAACACATAATCCACTTCGTTTTGGTAGCGCAAATCAATAATTAAATCTAACAACTTCTCAAAATGAGCCAAGTTGCCAAAGGTGTCACTATCCACAAAGTTGTACGATGAAATACCATACTTATTGGTATAAAACTCTATTTCGTTTAGGATACATTCGGGGGTGCGCATCCGTAATTTATAACCTTTATTAAAATCGCAAAACTTGCACTTTAACCAGTGGCACGATCGAATGGTATTAATAGGAAAGTTAACCTGATCCAGTTCATCCGGCTCGGGATAACTTGCCATATAATCGCTGTAATCAGGATATAAGTACGATTTAAAATCGAGATACTCACTTTTAACCAAGCCCGACTTCTTTATCTCCGCTCCTTCTCTATAGGCTAATCGCGATACTTGAGAAAAATTGGGATGCTCCGTCTGTACCTCTTCCATAAAATTGAGCAAGGGATATTCGCCTTCGCCCCAAGTGGTAAAATCAAAATCGGCACAAAGATTCATGGCTTCCTTAGCTACCTCAAAATTTCCAAATCCACCCACTATTATTTTCGATTGCGGAGAACGCTTTTTAATTTCGGCAGCCAACACCATTCCCGGAATCCACTGATTATATTTGGCACTAAAGCCAAACACAGTAGGTTCTGATAAATCCATTTTATCTAATTCGGCATTAATTACCGCAAAAATCTCCTTTTTCTTCTCCTCCAAAAAATTGGAATAGTACTCCGGATCGTAAAACTTCTCTTCGGGTTTTAACTGATATAATAACGATTCTATTCTTTTGTTGCCTTTGGCATTTCCTTCCATATCATTTAATATGGATAAGAAAGGTAAAATCTTCACCTCTGTTTCTTCGTCAATAGCCTCTTCTTCCGATTCGATATAATCAGACATCACTGAGAGCATAAAATTCCAATACTTAAGCTCTACTTCCAAGCCCTTTTGCTGAAGAAACGATTTTAATATGGATAGCGAAATTGATGGACTTTGCGTATCTACTGGAGGTAAGCAATTTAAAAGTATCTTCATTTTTAATTATGCTATTTTGTAACTATTGAGTGTTGATTTACTCAGGATATTAACTTGGATGCGCCACAAAATTAAACTTAATTACCCTGAATGATAGTTTTTAATCCGAAAAGATGAATACTTATTTGTCCTTCTCAGTAATTACCCCCTGATACCCCATAAGCACACTAATTAACTAAGCTTTTACACCCGATTATTTTAGGGTATAAATTCTAATTTCATCTTCACTATTAAATTCAATCAATCACCAAGTAAAAATAGATATGAAGAAACTATTCCTCTTTATAATTAGCGCATTAATAATTACGAATTCAGCATTTGCACAAAATAGCAAACCCAATATACTTTGGATTATAACCGACGACCAACGTGCTGATGCTTTAGCTTGTTTTAATCAAGCCAATATTGGAACAACAGAAAGTAAACTAGGATATGTTGAATCGCCCAATATTGATGCGCTGGCTAAAGAAGGCGTTATTTTCACCAAAGCCTTCTGTAACTCCCCGGCCTGTGCCCCATCTCGCGGATCAATGCACACCGGAAAATACCCACACCACTCAGGTATTTATGGTTTTGAGCAAACGCATACCAAAGCCAAACACTATAATCCGGTAATTCCTGAAGTGATGAAAACGCAGGGCTACAATACCGCTCGTATGGGTAAAAGTGGTATTTATATTTTTGAGTGGGAAAATGGTTTAACGTGGACATCGCCCGATTTTTATAACACTGTGGTGGATGCTAAAAACAACTTAAAGCGCAAAGGGCATACCGACTTTTACAATGCCACAATTAACGGCAAAGGGGCTAATGCCGGTAAAGCCGAAGTTTGGTATTTCCCCGATGGGTCGAAAAAAACAATTTACCACGAGCGTAAGAATGCAGCTTTAACTGATGAGGATAAAGCATTAAAGAAAGAAATAGATAAAGATCAGGATGTACTGCGAGCTTACACCCGTTCACAATCTAATATGATTTTAGGAGGAGTGAGTCCGCTTACGGGCGATAAAATGCTCGATGGGCAAATCACTGCTGCTTTCCAAAATTATTTAAGCAATGCCAACAAATCATATACGGCCGTTGATGGCACAAATTTACAAGGTCCAAAAACTAACCAACCTCAATTTATTCATTTAGGTTATCACTTCCCGCATTCTCCTATCCTTCCTCCGCATTCATTCCGCGAGCGTTTTAAAGATAAAGTATATCAGATACCTGATTTTGATAAAGCTGAATTAAAGAAACTACCGGCTCAACTTCAGAAACTTTACGATAAAATGAAAGTGGATGATATGAATGATGATGAAAAGCAACAGTTAGTGAGGGACTATTACGCATTTTGTGCCTATGGCGATTCTTTAATTGGAGAATCGGTAAAATCGTTTAAGAAATACTGTGCCGATAATAAGCAAGAGTACCTTATTGTAATGGCTTGCGGCGATCATGGCTGGCATTTAGGTGAGCAAGGCATAAGTGCCAAATTTGGACCGTACGATAAGTCGAACCACACCACGGTAATTGCAGTTGCATCAGACAAAAAGAAATTCCCTGCTGGTAAAGTGGTAAATAACTATGTTGAGTTTGTTGATTTTGCGCCAACCTTCTTTGCCGCCGCAGGCATCGATGTAAATACAAAAACGTACGACTATTTAGATGGATACGATTTGGCAGAAACCGTAAACGGAAAGAAAAAACCGCGCCAATATATTCTAGGTGAGATGAACCACGTATATGGCGACAGAGCATACATACGTTGCGAAGATTTTGCCTTTTCGATGCGCGTAAAAAAAACAAATGGCAAACCCAATACTAAAACCATGGGTGTAAATTTAAAATGGGCATTAACAGCCGATGCCAAAGCTGTTGAAATGGCACTATACGATTTAAGAGTGGATGCTAACGAACAATCTAATGTGGCCTACGAAAAAGAATACAAACAACTGGCTAGTTTCTTCCGCAATAAATTGGGTAATATTGTACTGGGCGATGGCCGAGTAGAATGCGATTGGAAAAAAGAAAATCAATGGGTAAAAAGTGATTTTGCATTAGGTGCCGATGATAAAAAACTAAACATCCCAAAGAAAATCATCCCTAAAAAATAAACCCACCTAAATTAATAAATAGACTATTATGAAACGTATTTATATAGCAATCTTTACTTTATCCCTATTACTAAATGTATTAAGTGCCCAAGATAGGCCAAACATTGTATTTCTTTTATCCGATGATCAAACTAGTGCTGCCACAGGATGCTATGGTAACAATCAGGTAATTACACCTAACATCGATAAAATGGCTAGCGAAGGCGTAATGTTTAGTAATTACTATAATACCACTTCAATATGTATGGCTAGCAGGGCTTGCCTGATAACAGGTATGTATGAGTACAAAACGGGTTGTAATTTTATGCACGGCCCCTTACATAAGGATAAGTTCGAAAAATCCTTTCCTGTATTAATGCGCAAAGAAGGTTATTTTACGGGTTTTGCAGGCAAGTTTGGAATGGCAGTTTCTGATGGCGATAGTTGGGACGATAAATCGTGGGAGGTAATGCCTGTTGATGCTTATGATAGATGGGGAGGTGGCCCTGGACAAACCAATTACAAAACTGCCAAAAACGAACGTATTGCACAGTACGCTGATGAATACCCGCATAGTACTAGAGCTTATGGCGCTTGGGCAAACGATTTTATAACGGATGCCAAAAAATCAGGCAAACCCTTTTGCATGTCCATAAGTTTTAAGGCGCCACACCTTCCATTTACTCCTGATAAGTATTTTGACGATGTATATGCCAATAAGGTTTTTGAGAAACCTGCGAATTACGGTGCCGAAAATGCAACACACCTATCTCCTCAAGCTAAATCGGGGCGTCAATACAATGCTTATAATTTTTGGCGCGAATCCGAAGAATCGTATCAAAAAGCTATGCGCACCTATAATCAATTAATACATGGTGTAGATTATGCTTTAGGCATGATTAGAAAAGCCTTGGAAGAACAAGGTGTGGCTGATAATACCATAATTATTTTCACCAGCGATAATGGTTATAGCTGTGGTGCCCATAATTTTGGTGGCAAGGTTTTACCTTACGAGGAGGCTTCTAAATCGCCTTGTGTTATTTACGATCCGCGTATTCCTGAAAACAAAAGAGGTATGAAACGTGAAACGGTAGCTGCCAATATAGACATTGCTCCTACCATATTAAGCTACGCCGGCATAAAAGCTCCTGATAATATGGACGGCAAAGATTTAAACCTATTAATTAATAACCCCAATAAGTTTAAGCGCGAAACCATAACCTTAACTAACATGTGGGGCAATGATGAGATTCAATCCATGTCTGTGGTTTCAAAAGATTGGAAATACATTTACTGGCAATACGAGAGTGAAAAGATGAAACCCACCGAAGAACTCTTTTTTGTGGGCAAAGATAGACTTGAAATGAAGAATGAAGTTAAGAATCCTGAATATAAGAATCAACTTAACTCCATGCGCAAACAATACGATAAACAAGTGCAGGAAATAAGCAAGGGGGCTGTTACTTATAACGACTACCAAAAGTACAGCATCCTATTTGATAGAAATGCAAGTGCTGAAGAAAAAAAGCCCTACCTAACGGGCGATTATGAACAAGTGCTTAAAGAAGCAACTCAAAAAAGAAAAGAAAAACAGAAACAAAATAAACACTAGAAATAATAATCGATAAATATGATGCCGCACTATTACAGTGCGGCATTTGTTTTTTTAAGGCAATTTGTATTATAAATGCACTAAAAATCTTTTCGGGCTATTGCTATGTCTTTGTGGAATAAAATAGGGCTCCAAAACCCTGCATCTTTGTAATGTAATTAAAAACAACATTTAAACACAAAACATATTACGTCATGAAAAAGTTAAATTTATTATTCGCAGTTCTTATTAGCATGTTCACTCTAGGAGTAACAGCACAAGAAATTATTCACGATGCAGATCATTATGTATTATTAAAACAACATGGTGACGATTGGGAAAAGCAAGACAAAGAAATCGACAAAAAGCTAAAAGCTTTAGAGAAAAAACATGGTACTAAACCAAACATTATCCACATTATGTGGGATGACACAGGTGTTGGTGAAGTAGGTATACCAGAAATACAAAAAGTAAGAGGTTTTGAAACGCCTAACATGAACAACATGGCAAAAGAAGGTATGAACATGATGCGTATGTATACCGAACCAAGTTGTACGCCAACAAGAGCTGATGCCATGACAGGGCGTTACGCTGTTAGAACTGGGATGCACACAGTAAGTTTCCCTATAGAGAATTCAGGAATAGATGGTGATGAAGTAACCATTGCTGAAGTTTTATCAGACGCAGGTTATTCAACAGCATTCTACGGAAAATGGCACTTAGGTGATACCGAAGAGAGTTATGCTCATAATCAAGGTTTCGACGAAGCATTCTTTACTCCTTACAATCAAGTACCTAGTATGTGGGTTCGCGAAGCTGAAGCTAATAATGTAGTAACTGGGTTATATCCGGAATTATATGGTGAGGATATTTACGATATAGACAACTCGTGGCAACCAATTGGATACGTTTGGACTTTAGAAGGAACCAAAGGCGGAAAAACATATGAGTGGGGAGCTCCTCCAGCAGTACCAAACTTCTGGGATATTGATAAAGAGTGTGAAAAACGTACCATCGAATTCATCAGAAAAAATGCAGCTGAAAAGAAACCTTTTTACACAGCATATTGGCCAACAGTAACGTCATTTATTCCTGATGTAAGATCTCCAGAAAAGCTAACAGCAAACAAAAATGTATTGCAAGAAGGTTTAGTAAAAGTGGATGAATTTATTGGTGAGTTACATGAAGAGCTTGAAGCATTAGGAATTGCTGAAAACACCTTAGTTATTATAATGGCAGATAATGGCCCATTTACCCACCACGGACCTAGAGGAATGGTAGAAACATTATATACTGGAGGAAAAGGTGATTTAACTGAAGGTGGCGTAAGAGTTCCTTGTATTGCAACATGGCCAGGTATGATTGAAGAAGGACAGATTGTTGGAGATATTATTCATGTAACCGACTTATATACCACATTTGCAAGTATAGGTGGTGCTACAGATTATATACCAAGAGACCGAGTAATTGATGGTGTTGATCAAACTTCTTTATTAGTGAATGGTGATGGTTATAGCCGCAGAGATTATGTAATGATTTACCAAGGACCTAATTTAGCTGCTGGTGTAAAAGGCCGATTCAAAAAAGATTATAAAAATGCTGAACCAGGATTATCAGGAGCTGAGTTTTACGACTTATATACTGATCCAAGAGAAGATAACCCTGAAATGATTCAACAGTTCCATACTAAAAGTATGTTCCAACGTCAGAAAGAACGTCACTTAATGTTTATGGAGAAATATCCGAACAGACCTGATGCAACTAGAGGAATTCCTTTACAAGGCATAGAAAACGTAAGACCAGAAACAGAAGCATTATATCACGCTCCGTTTAATGAAAGCGATTTACCTTTCGATATTAACGAAGTAATAGAATTTGAAATGCCATATGTGGATACTAAAAAATAATAGTAGTAAGTAGTGTTAAAGTGTAGGAAGGGCCAGCTCATCAGAGCTGGCTCTTTTTGTTATTAGATTTCTAAAGCACTGATTAGTACTAATACCATTGTATGGCGAAAAACACCCTTAAATCAGCGCCTCAAACCTTAATTAAAACGCTTCTCTCAGACTCTAACCAACAAGTAAAAGTGCATATCAAAATACTCTATTAAGGTATAAACTAAACTTCTTATTATCACAAAAATGCACTAAAAATCTTTTTGGGCTATCGCTATGTCTTTGTGGAATAAAATAGGGCTTCAAAACCCTGCATCTTTGTAATGTAATTAATCACAGAGATATAATCGCAAAAATAAAACGTCATGAAAAAGTTAAATTTATTATTCGCAGTTCTTATTAGCATGTTCACTTTAGGAGTAACAGCACAAGAAATTATTCACGATGCAGATCACTATGTATTATTAAAACAACATGGTGACGATTGGGAGAAGCAAGACAAAGAAATAAACAAAAAGCTAAAAGCTTTAGAGAAAAAACATGGTACTAAACCAAACATTATACACATTATGTGGGATGACTCAGGTGTTGGTGAAGTAGGTATACCAGAAATACAAAAAGTAAGAGGTTTTGAAACGCCTAACATGAACAACATGGCAAAAGAAGGTATGAACATGATGCGCATGTATACCGAACCAAGTTGTACGCCAACAAGAGCTGATGCCATGACAGGCCGATATGCTGTTAGAACTGGGATGCACACAGTAAGTTTCCCTATAGAGAATTCAGGAATAGATGGTGATGAAGTAACCATTGCTGAAGTTTTATCAGACGCAGGTTATTCAACAGCATTCTACGGAAAATGGCACTTAGGGGATACAGAAGAGAGTTATGCACACAACCAAGGTTTTGATGAAGCATTCTTTACTCCTTACAACCAAGTTCCTAGTATGTGGGTTCGTGAAGCTGAAGCTAATAATGTAGTAACTGGATTGTATCCTGAATTATATGGTGAAGATATTTACGACATAGACAAATCGTGGCAACCAATTGGGTACGTTTGGACTTTAGAAGGAACCAAAGGCGGAAAAACATATGAGTGGGGAGCTCCTCCAGCAGTACCAAACTTCTGGGATATTGATAAAGAGTGTGAAAAACGTACCATCGAATTCATCAGAAAAAATGCAGCTGAAAAGAAACCTTTTTACACAGCATATTGGCCAACAGTAACGTCATTTATTCCTGATGTAAGATCTCCAGAAAAGCTAACAGCAAATAAAAACGTATTGCAAGAAGGACTCGTAAAAGTGGATGAGTTTGTAGGAGAGTTGTTAGAAGAACTTGAAGATTTAGGAATTGCAGATAACACATTAGTTATTGTAATGGCAGATAATGGTCCTTTTACACACCACGGACCTAGAGGAATGGTAGAAACATTATATACTGGAGGAAAAGGTGATTTAACTGAAGGTGGCGTAAGAGTTCCTTGTATTGCAACATGGCCAGGTATGATTGAAGAAGGACAGATTGTTGGAGATATTATTCATGTAACCGATTTATATACAACATTTGCAAGTATAGGTGGTGCTACAGATTATATACCAAGAGACCGAGTAATTGATGGTGTTGATCAAACTTCTTTATTAGTAAATGGTGATGGTTATAGCCGCAGAGATTATGTAATGATTTACCAAGGGCCTAATTTAGCTGCTGGTGTAAAAGGTCGATTTAAGAAAGATTATAAAAATGCTGAACCAGGATTATCAGGAGCTGAGTTTTACGACTTATACACAGACCCACGTGAGCAGAATCCTGAAATGATACAACAATTCCATACAAAAAGTATGTTCCAACGTCAGAAAGAGCGTCACTTAATGTTTATGGAGAAATATCCGAACAGACCTGATGCAACTAGAGGAATTCCTTTACAAGGCATAGAAAACGTAAGACCAGAAACAGAAGCATTATATCACGCTCCGTTCAATGAAAGCGATTTACCTTTCGATGTTAACGAAGTAATAGAATTTGAAATGCCATATGTGGATACTAAAAAATAATAGTAGTAAGTAGTGTTAAAGTGTAGGAAGGGCCAGCTCAACGGAGTTGGCTCTTCCTTTTTTTTGAGTTTTTTATAAATGAACCAAACCTTTTATATTACAAATCCTTTAGCTATTAATTCAACACTTCATTTTATGCAAAAACAGATTAAATACTACGAGAATAAGTTGGCTTTTGAAATGGACTCATCCGATTTATACCAAGCCTTTGAAAGCAGCTCTGATTATATTGCAATAGATACACGTCAGGCTTTTGGTTTTGAAAAAGAGCATATTCCAACTGCCATTAATATTCCGCACAAAGAGATGACTAAGGAGAATACCCAACATCTTGATAAATCAAAAATATATGTTTGCTATTGCGATGGAATTGGATGTAATGCCTCAACCAAAGGTGCTTTAAATATGACCAAATTAGGTTTTAAAGTAAAAGAATTAATTGGCGGCATTGAATGGTGGAAGTTTGATGGCTACGCAACCGAAGGATCCGCTCCTTCCGACGGCTCACAATTTAAATGCTCTTGTTAGCAAATGCTAAAACTATTTGAAAACAGTCAGCAATATATCACCTTAAGTGATGATGATAAAGTTTCGCTTTATAATGCCGTTGAAAAAAGAGTTTACCATCGTAATAAAACTTACTTTGTCAGCAAGCAAAGTTGAAGAGTGTTTTAATGCTGAAGTAAAAAAACAAAACACCTAATTATTAATTACTATGAAAGAATTTTGGGACGAACGTTTTAGTCAATCTGAATTTGCTTACGGAACAGATGCAAGCATATATGTACAAAAGGTATTACCACAATTAACACCCGGAAAAATATTATTCCCTGCCGAGGGCGAAGGTCGCAATTCAGTGTTTGCAGCGCAACTTGGCTGGAAAGTTTCCGCCTTCGATTTTAGTATAAAAGGCAAAGAAAAAGCGGATAAGTTTGCCCAATTAAAAGGGGTAAAAGTTGATTACACAGTTCAAAGCTTTATGCAAGAACAATATGAAACTGAAGAATTTGATGCCATATGCATGTCATCCGTTCATTTCCCACCAAACATTAAAACGGCAATGCATCAGAGGCTAAACTCCTATTTAAAAGTTGGAGGTTATTTTATTATTGATGCATTTAGTAAAGAACATCGAGAGATTAATAAACTGAACCCTGCTGCTGGTGGCCCACCGGATGCTGATATGATGTATTCGATAGAAGAAATTAAGCATGATTTCGGTAATTACGAATTCATCGAGCTAAAAATAGAGCGCCCTCATTTAAATGAAGGCTTCGGACATGTGGGCGAAAGCTCAATGATACGTTTTATAGGCAAGAAGATCAGGCTTGATTAAAAAATCATATATAGTTATTGGTTTCACATTGTGTATTCATCAATAATTATCAACTCACAATGGCTAGTGCTGTATAAAACTCCTCGGGTTTAAACTCTATTTATACCCGACTTTTAAGTTTGATAAATACTAGTTTAGTTGCAGACAATAAATCATCGTGTCAACTAAACTGTATTTACACTTATAATATTTATATGAAGAAATTACTACTGCTTATAGCACTGACCTTTTCAATTGTTGCCCACGCACAACTTGATAAAAAGTATTTCAGAAAACTACAAAGTGAACAAATAGAATCAACCGACTTAGTAGAATGGACTCAGTTTGGGCCAGGAATGTCAGGTTATTGCGAAGAGTTTTGGTGCCATCCTACCAATACCGATGTAATGTTTATGTCGCCCGATATGTATAATACTTATGGTACATGGGATAATGGTAAATCGTGGCATACCATAAAAGATGTTGATGGCACTGGGGTGGATATGCGACGGGTGCAATCCATTACATTTTCGCATCAAGATCCAAATTTTGGACTAGCCATTGATGTACGTGGCATTTTATACCAATCAAACAACCAAGGCCGCTCATGGGAAGTGATGCCATTTGAAGGTAAAGGGCGTCATTCTGAGTTAGCGGTAGATCCTACCAATGATAATATTTGGTACATGGGAGCTGGTGATTTTTGGAATGTAAAATCCAATCACCGCACTAAAGCTAGTTTAGATGATCCTGCCAAAGGGTATCAGTATAAATATGCTCAATACGGACATATTTACAAGAGTACCAACAAAGGTAAAACATGGAAGAAAATTAAAAAGGGATTACCCGAAACCTTGGATGTTGCCAAAATAATTGTAGACCCAACTAAGCCTAAAAACATTATTATGGCAGCCAATTCTGGCATCTACCTAAGTAAAGATGGTGGTTTAAGTTGGACTTTGGGCGGAAAGGGTTTGCCCAATAACTCACCTCGCGATTTAACTTCTTACTACAATGCTAAAACCAAAGATTTTGTATTGTATTTGGTAGAGCAAACTAGCTTTACTCCCGAAGGTAAAACCATAAAGTGTACTGGTGGCGTTTATAGTAGTACCGACCATGGTAAAACTTGGAAAAATATTTCGGGTAACCTGGCAGTTGACATGAATAAAATAAGCTCTTACGGAGGCCGCCAAAAATACTGGAGGTCGATAGCACATTGGCTTGGGCTAAAAAATGATAAGGAGGCAAAAAAACTTTATCCTGAATATAGCACCGAAGTATACAATGTTCTGAATCGCATTGTTGTTAACCCTTTAAATAAGGATGAAATTTATATTTCGCACAATACCAAACACGATAAAGCCTTTTTACCGGGCGATGTTTGGAAAACTAACGATGGCGGCAAAACTTGGATTGCATGTGCCCGCACAGGAAGATATTGGAGCAAAGGAAAAGATAATGCATATTGGCAATCGCGCAACAACCCAACTAAACCCAATACCTATTACGCACACTTGCAAAAAGAACAGAACGAACGTGAAGAAACCTTTGGAAATCGCTTTATGCAAATTAATGCCAAGGGCGATGTTATTATTTGCTTAGAACAACAAGTTATGCGCACCAACAATGGTGGCGATTCGTGGAATCAGATTGATGATTACGAAACGGAACCGGGCAGCAATGCATGGGTAGGTCGTGGTGGCAGTAACCTTCCCGGAAGATTTATCCTTACAGAAACAGGTATCAAAGATCGTTACTTCTTTTGCAGCGGCGAACATGGATTGTGGCAATCGGCTTCTCTTGGCAAATTTGCCGATAAAAAGGCTGTTGCCGTAACTCAAATCGAAGGACAAGTAAATCACAAAGGAGCTACTTCTATTTCGTCGGTAGCCGTACATCCTAACAACCCTGATATTATTTATATGCTGATGTTTCGTCAGGACCATAGAGGAGCATTTAGAAGATCAATGGATGGAGGTAAAACTTGGGAAGATATTGCTAAACCTTTGGCGCATGATAGTAATTATTCGATGCAGCATATTTTTCAGTACTCACTTACCATAGATCCTGAGAATCCGGATAACATCTATTTTGTTGTAATGCGCAATGCCATTACTGAGGTTAGTTCGCAACGAGCCCCCAAAGGTTTTAACAAATTTGGCGTAATGAAAAGTACCGATGGAGGTTTCACTTGGGCATTAGCAAATACAGGTTTACCCAATAATTGCAGTGTACATCGCATTGTAATGGATCCTAAAAACACTTCAACCTTATATGCTGCAGTTAATGAAGGAAAAAATGGTGAGCCAGGAGGTTTATTCATTAGCACCGACAAAGCCAATTCATGGCAAGCACTTAAAATACCAGCTCAAATAAAATCGGTAAATAATGTTTTTATCGATAGAAATACTAATGATATATTTTTAGCCTGTGGAACCCAAACAGGATTGCTTGAAGAAGGTGGTATTTGGCGAAGCAACAACAAGGGGAAATCGTGGAATAAGATATTTGATATGCCATATATTTGGCAAGTTGAAACTTCTCCGGTTAATCCGGATATCATTACCGTTTGTGTAGCTATGCCTCATGAGAAAAAAGGCGCTTGCCCAATAAATCCAGGGAACTACGTATCATTAGATGGTGGCAAAAATTGGAATAAAATAAACCACAACCTTGGTCAACCTAATACTATAGTAGATTTTAAACCCGATCCGTATCGTGAAGATGTGTTTTGGTGTGCACTAAAGGGAAGCGGTTGGTCAATCGGCTACCTAAAAGGAACAAAAAAAGGATGGAGCGAGAAATAATAAAATAAACTAATTACTAAAAAACGAGGCATGGGTTTATACCTTGCCTCGTTCTTATTTTCCAAAAAAAACTTCTAATAAATTAAACGCGAATAGTTTTATTGCACTGGTTTAAATACTCTAATCCAATCTACCTTCATGGTATTTCTATCTGGGTTTAATAAATCTTCATCCGAAGGCGTTCTTCCCGCTTTTACATGCCAATCTTGCGACTCAAGATTTACTATAATATTTAATTCTTTAGTATAACCTTTTCCTCCCTGATATTCGTATGGATCAATAATACTAACTGTTGAAACAGCATTGGCCTTTTCTAACTCTGCAAAAGAATAATGATCAAGCGTACTGAAATTGGTAATTTTCTGTTTTCCATTTTTCACGTCTAACTTCCCATCTGTCATTGTTGGATAACCATACTCCCACTTCCCATTTCGTTTTGTAGCTATCGATTTATCGTATAAAACACGATACAACTCTCCATCAATATAATGCTCGAAATGAACAGGACTTTTCCAATACACACCAGTTCGTACATATTTCCGATCGCCATTATTCCAACAATACTCGCCCCATGCTTTCACTCCTTCACGATGATACCAAGCACCCATGTCTCGTGGTTGATAATCGGTAAATGGTTTGCGAATAAATGAATGGTGGCTCACGTGTATCGATTTTGCAAAATAAGCATTACCATGTTCAGCACCACCATAACATTCCATAATGTCTATTTCTTGTGTGGCATCCGGGCTTAACAACCAAACATCAGATGCTAAAACAATGTTGGCTACGCTGGACTTCGACTCAATATATACAGGATATACTACTTTGCCAACCGAACTAATACAACCTGCATTTACGCCACCATCGGGCTTATCCATTTTTACACCTTTTGTATATACAGGTTCAAACTGCTTATCTTTATTCCAACGAGATGCTTTAATAATAAGCTCACTTCCATCTACCGATGCGTGGTTATATTTCCAATAGGTGGTACCTGGTCCATCCCACTTACTATGGTAAAAATTTAACCACTTATTTTCACCAAAAATAATTTTGGCATTGGTAGGTGCAAATTTGTAGTTGAAATCATCAGACACATCGCCCTGAAATTCCCATTTGAAATCCTGCAAATGTATTGGTAAAGGCATAGTAGCAATCTCATCCATTTTTGAACTTTTACCTTTACTGGCATCCTTACCACTCCCACACGAAAAAAGTAGTGCTCCAATGGCACATATAAGAATTTGTTTTATCATATCTATTTTATCAATTATTTTATTTCTTGTTTGCGATAGCAAGAAGTAAATAATCTAAAATATTTATGAGTGGCATTTTAAGCTTCTTACATGGGATATTTACGTTTTTGGTTTGAAACTGTACAGTTTTGATATGTACATTTTATGATTAGGATAGATTTTTAGGGAATGCATCACACACATTATATTAATATTGAAAACTGATTTTGGCAGAGATAATGAAGTAATCGTTAAGAAAATAATTAAAGGGGAGATTGCTAAAAGTAAACGAAGCATAACACAAATGAAATTTAAATTTAGTTTGACAACTCAAATAATGAGCACTTTATAATTCTCTCTGCTTTAGCAAAAACACTTATTTATAGTTCGAGATCTTGCGCTGAAAAAGAGAGTGGTAAAAGGCCAACTGTATTTTTTGATACTATTATTTTGCTTTCACTATCCATAATTACTCGTAGTGGCGTTTCAAACCTATTTTCGGTTTCGAGCATTACTTGGCGGCACGAACCACAAGGTGCTATTGGGTTGGCAACAGGCTTTCCGTTATTTAAAACACTAATGGCAATGGTTTCAACGGCAATATCAGGAAACTGAGAGTTGGCCCAAAAAATGGCAGTACGTTCGGCACACAAACCTGAAGGGTAGGCTGCGTTCTCTTGATTATTGCCTGTAATTACTTTTCCGTTTGCCAAACGAACGGCAGCGCCAACACTGAACTTAGAATAAGGAGCATAGGCATTGTGACATGCTGCGCGTGCACTTGTAATAAGTTCCTGATCTTGAGGGGTGAGCTCATTTATATCGTCTACTTCAATCAAACTGGTAACTATTTCTATCTTCTTCATGTGGTAAAATTACAAATTATTAGATACAGCATATTAGTTTTAATAGCATTATTAATTTTTATACTAATATCACGCCAAAAAAGTCAATCTCACGCAAAGGGAACCCAATCTCACGCAAGAAATGGTAAATCTCACGCTCCCAAAGTCGATCTCACGTATCGGGTAGCTAATCTCACGATAGTTTATATCTATCTCACAGGTAGTATGGTTAATCTCACACACTATATTTGCAATCTCATGTGTGAGATTGATGATTTCTAGTGTGAGATTAACTTTATTGACATGAGATTGGATAATTATAGCAAAAAAATCATCAAATGATTGATATAAATAAGAAGTTTCGAGTTAGGGCATCAACTCGAACCCGGCTGGCTTAGCGGTAGCAGCGGCATCCTTTGTGAGCCCTGTTTGGCGATACAAAGATATAGCGGATGACGCGACCCGCAGGGTAAGCCCCATATTTTAATGGCTTTAAATATAATGTGAATGGCTTTTTAAAATGAGAACCATAAAACTGAATCTTTTTTTATATTTGCTGCACTCACATAATTAATATTAGTTTGTTAACGTTATTGCAATAGAAATAAGGAAACAAACGCTAAAACAGAAAATTAATGCAGCATAAAATTCGGTTTTCAATTTTACTTTTTGTTGGCACATTGCTTTGTAATTTATCTGCGGCGCAGGAGAGATACAGCACGCCTGATTACATAAAAAAGTACTCGGACTTGGCGGTTAAAGAAATGAAAAGAACGGGGATTCCGGCAAGTATTACTATGGCTCAGGGGATATTAGAATCGGGCAACGGTAATTCTACTTTAGCACGAAAATCGAACAACCACTTTGGAATTAAGTGCCACAGTGATTGGAAGGGCAAAAAAGTGTATCATGATGATGATGCCAAAGGAGAGTGCTTTAGAAAGTATGCTAAAGTATACGATTCGTACATTGATCACTCGGAATTTTTAACAGGAAAGCAACGCTATGCCTCTTTATTTACTTTAAAGACTACCGACTATAAAGGTTGGGCGCACGGTTTAAAAAAGGCCGGATACGCAACTGACCCTAAGTATGCGCACCGATTAATTAAAATTATTGAGGATTATAATTTACATAAACTCGATGATAAAAAATACAAAGCGAAAGCTACTAGTTCTGGCGGTTCAAATACGGATAACTTTACAGTGGATGCTTTTAACAACCATACTATTGAGCGTAACAATGGCGTAAGGTATATTAGGGTTAAGGATGGTGATAGCTTTATTGATATTTGCAACGAGTTTGGACTTAAGGAGTGGGAAATTTATAGTTACAATGATTTAAGTAAAGGGGAATCTATACAGGATCATAAGTACCTTTATTTAAGTCCGAAGAAGCGCAAAGCCCACCAATCGCATAGTACGCATAAATTAAAAAATGGCGAAACATTAGAATATATTTCGCAAAAGTATGGTATTAAACTGAAATCTATTTACAAGCTAAACCGTTTAGAAGAAGGTGCTCAGCCTAAGGATGGAACGGTTATTAACTTAAGAAAGAAGAAAAAGAAATAACCTATAATATAGGAGCAAAAAGGGCGATTGGATTAACTTCCTTTCGCCCTTTGTTATTTTTATTAATGCTGTTATTGTTTCACTACTTGTGTTGTGAAAGTAGTGTGATTACCTATAAACTTAATAAAGTATATTCCGCTGGTAATTGAATTATTATTTAGAATAAACGATACTTTAGTTTGGTTGGCTGCAATAGGCTGCTGACTTACTATTTTACCTGAAATACTAATTAATTGTAGGTGATTATAGCCATGTTGCGCTTCTAACTCGATATTGATTTTATCGTTAAACGGATTAGGATATACTGAAGTAACTTGGGAATCTATATCATCAACAGCTGTTCCGATTGTAAATTTAGCCCATAGGTTAAAATCTCCTGCCGAGCCATGTTCAATTACAGTAATTTGGTCATCGGTAAAGTTCGCATTATCGTACCAGCCTTTAAAAATATACCCGTGCTTTTCGGCATTTAATAAAACCAAGTCATCATCAGCAGAATTATAACTTGGTGGATTTGTATGTGATCCACCATCGGCATTGTAGGTAATGTAATAAGTATCCGGACACCCTTCTTCAACATCTTCGCCAGTAACAATATCCTTTGATTGATACTCGAAACCAATTGATTCGGTATTAACAATTTCGTTAGGATAGGTCAACTGCCCTTCTACTATATCAGACGCAGTATTTACAACACAAGAGATAGCAGGAGCTATATAACTTTCGCCATCGGGGCCTATGTCCTCATTTATTAAACCACGTAACTCGCAAGGCATGTATTTAAAGTGCTTAGATTTTACTTGAGCTGTAGAACCATAGCTTGCTTTTACATTTTCGATATAAACATCTTCGTACTTTCCTGGTCCTACATCAATAGTATCATAACGCGTATAACCAGATGACATACGAACAGCAAAACCACAATTTACCGATTCGATATTTGAAGCCGAAACTATACCATTATGTGTTTCGTGAGGAGATACCATTAGCGATGCATTCCCATTTTCACAATAAATATTATCAGCAACAATATTAAAATTGCCACCAATTTGTTGAATATTCATTTGAGAATAACCCGTTTCTAAACGCAAGGTTACACCGCCTTCGCCCCATAAGTTTTTAAATAAAGTATTATTAAGAGCTTGCGACTGAACCAAGCCATAACCATAGGCAGCTCCATACACATTAATATCTTTTACTATGCCATTGCGCGATGAATACCAATTATCAGGCATTCCGTTGTGCACCTCAGTACCAGTTGTTATTGAAGAAAATCGGGTTAATTTATCGTAAATATTAACATCAGCAATATAAAAATTATCTACGCTGTTTAGTTGAAATACACGCACCCTTGTATTTAAAGCATCGCGCAAATCAACAGTATATTTTTCGTCAGCCTGTTTACATCTGATACTTGCATTTTTAAAATCGTAATTTTTGTAAGTAAAATAAAAGATGGTGTAGTTTTTATATTCATCAGGGTCTACTCCCACCCACTCATCTTGAGTAGGTTTAATAATAGCATCTTTATCAATTTCGATATGGATATTATTATCTAAATAAATTTTTGTGAGGTAATAGGTACCTGCTGGTATGTATATTCTTCCGCCGTTTTCGAGTTGTGTTAATTCTGAAATGGCAGTTTTTAAAGCTTGGCTGTCGTCAAGTTCATCGTTTCCATTAGCTCCATAATCCGTTACCAGATTTTTTGATACTGCTAAATCAATATAATCTGTATAAAAGTCGGCCTCATCCTGTGCCCAGATTCCACTTAAGCAAAGTGAAAAAATAATTAAAGTGTAGATTTTTTTCATGTGTGATATATTATAATTTGCTTACAAAAAAGCTAATTATTATAATTTATTGTGTGTTTAGGGATTAAGCAAAAGTTCGTATGGATACATACAAAAAGGGCACCCTATTGGATGCCCTTAAAATCAGTGTTTAATACAAAAAAACAGACTATTAATTATTATTTATGCGAGCCACTTCAAATGGAAATAATTCAGAATGCATATGTTCTTTCATAATAATTTCTTTTAAATGTTTTACCACATCAGGATGATTGGCTGCTACGTTGTTTGTTTCGCCTAAATCGGTAGATAAATCATATAATTCGAAGGTTGGATTCTTAGCCTTCTCTACTTTATATACTACACCTTTCCAATTATTCCAACGCGCTGCAACTCTTCCGCCTGCAACATTCAATTCCCAATACATATGATCGTGCTTTTTTTGCTGATCTGTATTACCTAATAATGTTGGTAAAAATGAAATTCCATCTCCTTCAGCTTCTAGCTCAATACCAGCAGCATCAGCTAATGTTGGCATTACATCCCAAAAGGCAGAAATATGATCGGATACAGAGCCTGCAGGTATTTTTGCAGGCCAACGTGTAATAAATGCTGTACGAATGCCTCCTTCATATAAATCGCGTTTCACGCCACGTAGCGGGCCATAACTATTGAAGAATGCTGGTACAGCGCCCCCTTCGGTATGCGGGCCATTATCGCTCGCAAACATGATGATTGTATTATCGTCAATACCCAAATTCTCAAGTTGCTCCATAATCTGTCCCATATAGGCATCCATGCGATATACCATTGATGCATAGGTTGCCAAAGGCTGTTCTTGCGAACAATATTTCCAGTATGCCTCTGCTTTTCCTGGTCCATAATCCATTGTGTAATTCGGATTTGTACTCAGGTCGTAAGGAACTTCATCATCGGCATACTTACCATCAAACATCGCCCAAATAGAATCTTTAGGAGATATTAATTCAGCATGTGGTAAAGTGCAGGCCACGTAAGCAAAAAATGGTTTATCCTTATTTTCTTTGATAAAGTTTAATGCGCCATTTTGCATAACATCAGCAGCATAGGTTTTCTTTTGTGTCCAATCGTTACCTTCGAGCATCAATTTTTCATCATTATGCCAAAGGTAAGGTGGATAAAATGAATGTGCCATACGCTGACAGTTAGCTCCTAAAAATTCATCAAACCCCTGGTTTAAAGGATCGCCTTCACTTCCTGGTACTCCTAATCCCCATTTACCAAAACAACCCGTTGTGTAACCTGCTGATTTTAAAACTTCAGCAATGGTTATATTTTCTGCGGTAAGAGGAGCTTGCCCTTCTATGGCATCACCGGCTTCATTATGCAACTCTTTATTTCCTCTAATGTAGGTATGTCCGGTGTGCTGCCCTGTTAATAATGATGAGCGCGATGGAGCACAAACTGCAGTACCACAATAATGCTGCGTAAATTTAATTCCTTCAGCAGCTAACTGATCTAAATTGGGGGTTTCAAACTTTGTTTGACCATAGCAACCTAAATCGCCATAACCCATATCATCAACTAAAAAGTATATGATATTTGGTTTCTGTTCTACTTTCTTTTGAGTAGGTTTAGATACGCATGATGCAAACAGACCTAAACCCATTAAGATTGCTGCACTCCATTTTATTTTCTTCATATAACTATTCATTATCGGATTTATTCTACTACTAATTCATCAATACAAAGTCCGTCGTCTTCTAATGCTTTCAAACGAATGGTGTTGGCACCACTTTGCATTTGTACATTTACTTGATATACCTCCCAAGCTTTTTTGTAGATTTTAGTGGCTGGTAATTCTATTGTTTGCACCTGCTCATTCACCTTTAATTCTACTTTGTAGGTATCTCTAATTTTATCAGAAGCGCTGTAACGTATTTTAAGTTTGAATTCTCCGTGGCTTCCATCATTCTCCTGATACCACTCAACCCAACTTCCTTTGTTACGTGTAAAGTACAAATAACCTTTTCCGTTATATCCTTTACCTGCGGTATCGAGAGTTGCCATATAATAAGTTGCATCCTCAGCTTGATCGCCACCCGGGTTTTGGGCCGATGCCACTGAATCCCAAACAAAACCTTCATCCATAGCAAATCGTTCTTCTAAAATTTCTAAGGCTTCGCCATTTACTATTATTAAGGCTTTAACTGTGGTTCCTAAAGCTACCTCAAAAGGCGATGTATAAGCTTGTGATTTCTTGCTTGGAGTACTTCCATCGGTAGTATAAAAAATCTCCACGTAAGTGGATGGCTTTTTACCTCGCAAGTTGATAAGTTGTGTATCGATACTCACCATATTTGAACTTACTTGCTTTTTTTCTCCTAATATTGATGCTGCAAATAAAGCAACATCTCCATCGCCAACAGACTCAATATATGCGCGTGTTAAACCAAAGAAGGCGATGCGATTAGTCGCTTCAAAATGCTTTTCTACATCTATCGGACTTCCGTTATCTAAAGCTCTAATTTTACCAGGTCCTAATACTTTAAAGTAAGTTCTATTTTCTCCGTATGGATAAAACTCACCATTAGCATCGGTGGTTGTAACTCGCACCTGAACCATATCATCACCTAATTTAGACATAGGTTCTCCATCAATGGATAAACTTATTTTTGACGGAGCATTTGCCGTATGAATCATTTTATTGGCAACCAACTTACCACCTTTATATGCGAATACTTTTAGTTCTCCGGGAGTATAAGGAACCATATACTGACATTGCATTTCGTCCCAATTTAGGCCTGGTTTCATCTTTCCTAATGACTGACCATTTAAAAACAGTTCTACTTCATCGCAATTGGAGTATATCCAAACAGGAATTTCAGTGCCCTCTTTTACCGTTGGGTGCGTCCAATGTGGAAGAATATGCACCATTGGTTTTGTAGTCCACTGACTTTGGTACAAATAGTACAAATCCTTTTCAAAATTCGCCATATCAATAGCTCCACCCATGAATGATTTGAAAGGCCACCCCCCATGCACATAACTTGCCTCGCCAATGTAATCATGACCAGTCCAACGAAACGAACCTGCATAATTTGGAATATCTCGCAACTGCTGCATATTTTGGCGAGAGTTTAATCGCACCATTGCATTATCATAGCTCGAATTAAAAATCTGCTTAAAGTTCTTTTTACCCGCAGCATTAGTCCAATCGTAAGTAAACACTTCTTCTTCCGTTAAATCGGGATACCAATATGGTTTTTGACGTTTATTAGGATAACCATCTCGATACCATGTTCGTGTACGGTAATAACCACGAACCTGCCAAGTATGGGTATTTTCTGTTCCGATGAAAACACGGTCGCGTTCCATTTCTTCAAACCAGCCCATTTTTTCACTGTGCCCATTTACACCTAACACATCCATATATTCAGAGCTGGAATGTCCGGAAGTCACAGGTCGTGTATCATCATATTTATGACATTGCGCAACTAAATCGGCACCAACCTCGCCACGTGTTTCGTTACCCACACTATAAATAACAATACTTGGATGATTACGGTCGCGAATAATCCAATCAGTTACATCACGCTCCCACCACTCATCGAATGAATGTGCTCCATAATCGTTGGCAGCTTTTTTCATCCAACCATCAAAAATCTCATCCATCACTAGCATGCCCATTTCATCGCACATATCGTAAAACTGTGGTGTTTGTGGATTATGTGCTGTACGGATGGTATTTACGCCCATATCCTTCAGCTGCTGAATACGAAAACGTAATATCTTATCTGGAACAGCAGCTCCTAAAGCTCCTGCATCTTGATGATTACAAATTCCTTGCATTTTAATATTTACACCATCAATCCACATTCCCGTTTCTGGAATCCATTCGATATCTCTAAACCCAAAACGAGTTTCGTTAACATCAACAACTTCCTTATTAATAATTAATTTACTAACGGCAGTATATAAATTTGGGGTTTCAATTGACCAGCGCTGGGTTTCATTCAACTCAATTACCTGAGCAATTCTTGTACTATTTTGCGAACTTGCTTTTCCATTTTCTGATAAACGAGCCACTTCCTCACCGGCAGGGTTAAGAATTACAGTGCTGAGTTTTACTTTAGAATCTTTAGCTAAAGTATTCTTAATCTCGGTATCAATACTTAATGTGTTTTTATTGGTGCGCACATAAGTACCATTATTGGGGATATAAACTGTATTGTGAACATCAATCCATGTATTTGCATAAATACCACTTCCAGTATACCAGCGTGCTGATGGCTGCTTATCATTGTCAACTCTTACGGCAAATGTAATGGTGTTTCCCGTTTCTACTTCAGGCGAGATATCATAGGCAAAGGAAATCCATCCGTAAGGACGAAAACCTAGTTTACGACCATTAGCCCACACCTCACTATTCATAAATACACCATCAAAGGCAATTTCTACATGTTTACCTTTCCACGAATTAGGAACTGTAATGGTTTTACGATACCAGCCAATTCCAGCAGGTAAATAACCGCATTGTCCTCCCATTGGCGCATCCTCACTATACTCCCCTTCAATACTCCAATCGTGTGGAACATTTAGTATGCGCCAATCCGCATCATTAAAACTCACAACATCAGCACCAGTTTGGTCGCCTAATTTAAATTTCCAATCGGAATTAAAGCTAACACGTTGCGCTTGAACAGACCACACCATTAGCATGGCCATGAATACTATTTTATATCTCATTCTTAAACTTATATCTAAAATCCCCCTCAATAATTAATCTATAATTTGCATTGGATAAACCTCACTTGGCGTATGTTCCTTTTTCATTATACTGCGCATTTTAGCAGCAATTTCAGGATACTGATTTACTACATTGTTCTCCTCAGCAATATCAACATCCAAATTGTAAAGCTCTAGTTTACCCGGCTTCTTTTTATTGGCTATATCATAGATTACAGCCTTCCATTTTCCCATGCGAACTGCTTGGCGACCAGATTTCACAGAAAACTCCCAGTACAAATATTCATGTTCTTTTTGTTTTCCTTTACCAGTTAAAGTGGGTAAAAACGAAATACCATCAATTTGACTATCCACTGTTACACCAGCAATCTCAGCACAGGTTGGTAAGAAATCCCAAAAAGCAGAAATATGATCTGAAGTTGAACCTGGCTTAATCTTATTGGGCCATCGTACCAAAAATGGAGTACGAACTCCACCTTCATATAAATCGCGTTTAATACCTTTATACGGACCATTACTGTTAAAGTACTCAGGATCTGCACCACCTGCATCGTGCGGGCCATTATCACTGGCAAACATGATGATTGTATTATCGGCTATGCCAAGTTCCTCAACTTTAGCCATTATCTGACCAACATAAACATCTAAACGATAAATCATTGAGGCAAACACTGCTCTTGGATACTCTTGAGAACAGTATTTATGCACTACAATATCAGGACCGTAATCTGATAAGTAATTGTGTTTTACGTAAGGTTTGTCTTCTGGATATTTACCTAAGAATTTTTGCAATATAGAATCATTAGGCACTAATAATTCTGCGTGAGGTTGAATTAAAGGAACGTAAGCATAAAACGGGTTATCCTTATTATCTTCAATAAACTTTAATGTCTCTTCCTGGATTACATCAGGAGCATAAGTCACTGTGTTTGTCCAATCATTACCTGGCATCATAACTTTTTCATCATTTCGCCATAAATAAGGTGGATAATAACGATGTGCCATTCGTTGACAGTTATAACCAAAAAACAAATCGAAACCTTGGTTTATGGCGTCACCTTCTGAGCCAATAAAACCCAAACCCCACTTACCAAATGCTCCTGTGGTGTAACCTGCTTTTTTTAATACATCGGCAACAGTAACAGTCGATGCAGGCATCGGATACTGGCCTTCTTGCCCCACCAACTCTTTATTGTTTCGTATTGGTGTATGACCGGTATGTTGCCCTGTCATTAAAGTTGATCGCGAAGGTGCACAAACTGCAGAACCGGTATAATGCTCTGTAAAACTCATTCCTTGGGCTGCTAACTTATCAAGATTAGGCGTAGTAAATTTCTCTTGTCCATTACAACTCAAATCTCCAAAGCCCATATCATCTGCCAAAATGTAAATAATATTAGGCTTGTTCGGTTTCTTTTTTGCTGTTGCATTTACTACAATTAGTAACGCGAATACAAATACAATAATGTGTTTCATATGTTTATTAATGGTTTATCTTTTATGATTCAATCAAATATAGCTATAGACAATTTAAGATGGAGCTGTTTAACCCGTTAAAAACGGTCAGTTAACGAGTTCTAATTATTACATATGAGGCACTTAACAAGAAGCCTTATAAAATGTACCCTTACGAGATATGAGTGTATCTATTAGTGTAATTAATCGGTCATTTTTACTCAAATATTCGTAAGAAAAGTAAATCTGATTATATTTGGAACATCAAATACTTGCACATGAATTTCTCAGAAGACCAGATTAAAAATATTAACGATGCACTTGCTCAACTAAAACAAAGTTCGATATTCGGAAACTCTGAAAGAAACTATCGCATTCTTAGCTTTTTAGTCGATTCATATTTAAAACAAGTGCATGTAAAAGAGTCAATTCTTGAGATTGAATTATTTGGCGATAAGGATAACTCAATATCCTACGATGGAAAAGTACGTGTGTACATGTATAACTTAAGAAAGAAGCTTGAGGAATACTATAGAACCGATGGCGCTAAAGCCAAGATAAAATTTATTGTAAAAAAGGGGCAATACAACCTCTCTATAGAGGAACAAAATACCAATGAAAAATCAAATTCGGCAAAAAACACGAAATTGCCTTACTATATTATTATAGCGTTAGCAATAGCCCTAATTGCTTTAATATACCCTAAGACAGAAAAATATTTTGAAGAAACATATTGTTGGACTCCATTCTTTGATAAAGAAGCCACATCGTGTTGTGTTGGCGATCATTTTATGGTGATTGGAAAAACTCCCAATGGAAAACGCTCAACTCAATATTTAAATGAGGTAAACTCAAACAAGGACTTTGATAACTTATTAAAAAGTGATAATCCGGATAGAGAAGGCTTAACGAAAGCCCCTTTTAGCTTTGTTACCAAAATGGGACCTGTTTCCACAGCTCGATTATCGCAATGGTTTACCAACCATAACAAAAAACTATCGGTGGTAATGGAATCAGAAATATCGCCAGATATTATTACCCGAAATAATGTGGTTTATATTGGTCCGTTCAGAACAATGGATTTTTTTAGCACGATGTTTTTAAACAATTCTAAAGTTTTTAGTTACGATGGAAAAGACATCATTCTAAAAAAAACAGGATCAAAAATTAGAAACATGCACGTAAAGAACTCTCGCGAAGATCATGTGATGGTATCATTTAATAAAATGGGTAACTCAGGACTAGATATCATCTATTTTGCGGGGAATAATGATATTGGTGTTATGGCAGCAGTTAAAAACTTCACCAATAAAGCATGGCTAAAAAGTTTTTACAAAGAACTACCTAATACGAAAACGTATTTTAATGCACTATTTAAAGTTGATGGTATTGGAAGAACCGAATTAAGTTGCGAATTAATAGAAATTGAATTATTGTAAGCAAATCTATTTACCGATAGAATAAAAAAGGATGTCTATATCCTAATTTATGCACTGAAATAATTAATAGTTGTACTCTTAACACTTAATATGTTTAATAAAATAACTAACCTAACCAACCACAATACACCCTAAAACACAATACAAGTAGAATCTTTACGAAGCATGTAGAGATAAACCCCTCACCAATAATCTAACATAAACACTACTTGTTCTTTAAAAATTTATAAGTTAACTTGCGTATAAACGTGTAAAACCTTAACCCCTTTCATAAGTTTTACCGCCCAATAGAAGTATATTTTTAATCAAAACCATTAAACTATGAATGATTTAATCATGGTTGAAGAACCCTACAACATTCTAAAAAATGTTATATTCAGTCCAAACGAAACAGTAAGTGCTAAAGTACAAAATGAATATTCACTTGAACTCGAAGCTGGTTCAATGGGATGTTCTGAGTTTGGAAGACATATTGCCATATTAGGCTCCATGGCAGTAGCAAAGAGCTTTGGACACAAAGAAAAATACTACTATTTAGCAACGCACGCTAATTTAAAACGTAAATCCAATTGCACTAACTACTCTAAATTCTTTCACCTAAAGGCCAAAACATTAATTACAATAAAAAGAACTGCTCGGATTTATGGTGAGATTAGAGATGATGAAAATGAATTGTTATTTGCCGGAACTGTAGAATATCAAGCAATTAGTCAGCCTGTATTTTCTAAGTTATATTCAAAACATAAAGTAGGTGATAAAAAACACGTACTTGCTAGTCCTTATATTAATAGAAAACAACTTACTAATATTAATATAAAAGATGAAAATATTATAGGAACCTATGGTAAAGTTGAACCCAGCGACTGCGAGGGTCATTTTAAGGATTTCCCAGCATTACCCGTTGCTATTATTGGCGGTTTATTTGGAGAGTTATGTATGCCATTATTCAAATACCATAATCCTCACCTAACTAAAATACTATGTAAGGAGGTAATTATTAATGCATATCGACTTGCATTTTCGGGTGAACATATAACATTGGAAGGGAGAATTGATAAGCGACTCCCGAATGATTCTGTAAAGCTTATTGCATATGCCAAAGTAGGCGATGAAATAATTGCTGATGCACATTTTGAATTACAAGCAGTATATAGCCCTGAACTTGTTGAAATGGCAACATTCTAATAAAGATATAGGTTAAAAACAAAATGGCTTTAATAATTCGTTTATTAGAGCCATTATTATATTAATCAACTCTTTATATAAAAGTAATAGAGGGTTCTACATTGCTTTTCTCATAGTTACAATAAAAATATCTTCTTCCAACAGATATATCAATGCCATTCATAATACCACAAGATCTATTAATCTAATAATCAAACACTAATTAGTAAAGTAAAACTTGTGCAACTATCTTTATACTTAGAATATGTGTTCTTATTGTGTTAAAATTTATACCATACTCTTTAAATAATAATTGATATTTCATTTTAAGCATCCATAAATCCTAGTTATGAAGACTCAAAAAATAATTGGTTTGTTTTTCTCTTTTTTACTTTGCTTCTCTTTTATAGCATGTGAAATTGAAGACCCACATGTTTGTTCTGAGAAGCTATCAGGGTACTTTGAAGTAAATGATTTAGAAAACTACCCCGCATTATTATACAAGATTGACGGCAACAAAGAAAACTATATAAAAAGAACGGCTATTAAATATGCCGATATTGACAATTTTAGAATAATAGGTCAGTTTAAAACTTCAAACTATGGAATAATTAGTTCTGATTGTATTGTGGAACATGGAGGCCTTGGCTGTGAGGAATTAACAAGTAGAATAACTATAACTGATATAGCCACTAACATATCTATAATAGGAAAGTCATTATTAAGCGAAGTATATACTTCCTCATCTATAAAGGATAGTGTTTCTTTCGATGTTTATTATCCGGAGGATAACGAAAAGTATATTTCTAATGAACTTATAAGTAACTTAAATCATGAATATTATAGAATGATGCTTCCTAATTATATCATTCAAATTAGATATGGATTAGTAAGAAAAGAATATGAATACGAATTAAAATATCAATTCGCATCTACTGAATATATTGATACCATAAGGTTTAAAATTGAATAATAAAAGAGGCACCCTATAATTAGGATGCCTCCACTATAATAATTTCGAGTGAACTAATTAATTGTAAATTTCTTCAGAGCTTATTACTGCTGCTGCTTTAAATTCTATCTCCTCGGCAGGAACAACTATACTATCCACCCTTGTATAGGATGGCCAATATTCTGTTATTGAGACTGAATCAAGAACTTCATTATCGGCGTTAAATACAGAATAAATACTATAGTCTTTATCTACTTCCAAGCGTATTGTTTCTTCTAAACTTACACCTTCAATTTCGTAAACATAAATATGACTCACACTATCTTTTACTGAAAATTGAATACTATACAAATCATTTGATTGATCAAGGTAGTTAAGCATTTCAAATGGCGCTGCTGTTACCTCATTTTGATATTGTATCAACAAAGGTTTGGTTTTATAAACCTGTAATTCGTAAGGAGCATTATCTCCATCAATATCAACTACTTTATATACCGGAACTTTAGTAATCTCTGATTCAGGCCAGATATCCGACTCACAACTAGCTAATACTAAAGCCACAATGGCTAAACTTAATATTAATATTTTCTTCATCTTTTCTGTTTTGATTTTTTGGTAATTAATGAAACCTCTTGCTTAAACAAAAAGGCAATTGATTTCAAATTGACGTATTCGCAATACCTCCAGCATGCGCCGGAGGTAATTACATTACCCTATTCTCTAACCGTAAGTGGATATAACCTTACATCATCAATATACATTGTAATATCTCCTGGATTAGTACCTTCAAAAACTCTGAAGTTAAAGCTATTTCTCACTCCTTCTAAATTAATCACATTTTCAATTAATACCCATTCACCTGTTGAGTAAGTATCTAAAGGTATACCTATTTGCTGCCAAGCCTCATTATCCCAAATTGTTTTCAACTCCACATTAGCAATATCTGAACCATCCTCTATAAAGGCATAAAAACTAAAAAGATACTGCCCTTCTGGCACACTTAAACCTGAACGTTCTGCTCGAGCATAGATATTGCTACCAGCTGTATGCTCAAATTTTAATGAAGCATTACTTCCTAAGTATCCCTTATCTTCTGACCTTGCGAAACCTGGCCAGAACCACCATTTATCGGCTCCACCATCTTGAGCTGTTGAAGGAATTTCAAAACCCCATGCATCATCTAAAAACAAACTTGGCTTTTGATACGTAATAGCCTGTTGTGCAGTAAATGCAGATAACACACGTTGATCAATAGATACTATATTACCTCCTGCATAGGCTACGCTAACTTCATCGTTATTATAAATTGGCGATTGTAGCTTTAAGTCAATTATTGTTGCATCCGAGGTATTTATTGTTGCCGAAACCACATCAATTGTTTCATCAAAACCTGTACCTGTGTTTTTAACAGTCACCGTAAAGTTTGACTCTTCATTAATGAGTTCTGTAACTTCACCTGTAACCTTAAAGCTCACTATTCCATCAATATTTTCAGTAATATCACCTGAAATTACAAAAGGCTCATTTGAAGCGGATACGTTAATCCACAATGGAATATCAAAACGTTTATAAGCTGTTGGTTGTGGATAAGCACGACTATAATCAACAAAACCTTTACTTCTTCCTAAACTATAAAATGAAACCACTGCGGCAGAATCTTCTATTGCAGATGGATTCCCTGAACCAAACACCCAGTTTCTTTTAGAAGGACGCCCTACTGTAGTAAAATCTATTAACTCTAAAGATTGACCTGCCTCTAATTCTACTTGCTTCCAATTAGCGGTATCATTAATATCAACCAAATCCTCTTCTGTAATTTTTAAAATAGTATCTGTTTTAAAAACTACAGCGTATTTAGCCTTAAACTCTCCATAAACATCCACAACAAAGGTTGTGTCAAATACATGTGCACCATCTTTCTCTACAGAGTGAACCGGAACAATAACATTATTCCCCTCTTCATCTCTTACCGTATATTGATATTTAACTGGCTCGCTAAATGTGTTGTGTAAACGTATTTTATTTAAACCTGCATTCTTAAAGAGAACATTAACCGTTGCATCACTCGTGCTTAATCCTTTCTCTTTATTGATAAAGTAATCTAAGGTATCTCCTTGCTCAAAACCATTATCTAAAAAATGATTTCCTTCTTCAATACTCCACTCGTGAGATAAGGTACCTTGAGATAAATCCATAAAGGCAACAAACTCATCAATATTCACATGCCATGTATTACCTGGCTCAAAACTTTGTGCCCACGACACATCTGAAAAACTATTTGGCGCTTCATATTCATCTGTGCATGCTGTTAAAACAAGCAAACCCAGAATAGTTGCCAATAAACTATATTTATAAATTTTTCGCATCATAACTTATCTTATTTAGAAATATCTGGATTCTTATTTATTTCGCCTTGAGGAATTGGAAACCAATCGTGAATAGTAGCATTAAAATTTAAGGCCGGGTTTTTATATTCATAATCAATTATTTTATAATCTCCTGATGGCTTATAATCAACTACTAAGGCGTATTCTTTTATAGCCTCCACCTCATTATCATCGTCATCTAATTTTGTATACTCATAATTAATAGCATAGTATACTTTATTAGCTAAATCCTTGAAACGTTCTCCTGTTTCATTCCATCTACGCAAATCTATCCATCTTGATTGATTTCCCTCAAAATACATTTCTAAAGGTTTTTCGTGATGCATTAAACGCTCCATAAGTGTTTCTTGATCATAGCTTACTTCATCATACGAATGTGAAGCATCGCCATTAGATGGACCCAAAAGCATTAAGCCCCATCTTGCTCTAACTTTATTAATTAAAGCAATTGAATTACTTACACCACCTTCTAACAATCTGCATTCAGCTTGCATCAGAATTACCTCTGAAAGGCGCATTACAACCACATTTTTTCCACTTCTCCAGGCATTCAAATTTTCACCTTCAGCTCCTGTTTCTCCAGCTTCTCTGGTATCGTGATTTTTGTATTTTTTATTACCTCCAAATCCCCATCCATTCCAGGCATACAAACCGTTTTCTGTGGCGTTATCTGTAATATAATATGGCGTTTGCTCATCGTTAACAACAGTTACACTAGCCGAACAACGAAGCGGAACATTTCTTAACCTTCTAGTTCCCTCAGTATCTGTATAATAATTACGATCATCTTTTGCATCCATTTTTTCGTTACTAAAAGCATGCAGTAACCAAACTGGTGGTAGTGAGTATCCGTTTGTCATTTGTGCCAAACGATTGTGTAAACTCTGTTCATCCCATTGACCTAACTCAGGACGATGTGCCAAAGAATAAACAATTTCAAAAATAGATTCTGAATTAAACTCCCCTGTAGCAGTCCACATGTCTTTGGGTTCTGCCAATTGGTAACCGTAATCATTTATTACTTCGTCAAATACCGGAATAGCATTTACGTAATCTCCTTCATATAAATAACTCATTCCTAATGCAGTTGCTGCTGCCCCTGGAGTAGCCCTACCCAATGAGGCAGACCCTTCATAATCTTCTAATGTTAGTAGATTTTCTTTGGCAAATTTTAAATCTTCTCTTACAAAGGCAAGAACTTCGCTTGCAGGAGACAAGCCTTTAGCTATTTCGGTATAATCTTTTGCTACCTTATCACGCAGTACTATAGATCCCCCGTTATAGCTATTGTATAACCAAAAATGCAAAATACCTCTTATAAAACGTGCTTGAGCCATTTGACTATGCCACTCCTTTTCGTTACCTCCAAAGTCACTCTCTAAACCTTGTAAACCCAGAATTACTTGGTTTGCTCTAAATATTCCTTTATAAGAAGCATTCCACTTATCTTCGACATATTGAGTACTGTTATTATAAGTTTGATTATACCAAGCCAAATCAATATCTCGAGGGTTTGCTACCGGGCGTCCATAACCTGGCCATCCAAAATCTGCACGAGCGGCCTCTTCAACCAAGCCCAATACATTGTGATCCATAAAAACAGAGTATGCCCCAATTAAGGTAGAACCCGTTTCATTTAAATTTCTCCAATAATTATCTGAAGATTGCTCATTGGGATTTACTTCTGTTAAATAATCAGTGCAAGAAGTAAACACTCCTAATGTAAGAGCTAATACTAAGAATTTATATTTTATACCTTTCATTTCTTCTTGTTTTGTTATTTAAAAATTAAGGTTTATACCCATCATATACATTGCTGTAACAGGATAATTTCCTTTATCCAAACCTCTTGAAGATAATCCACCTCCAACTTCAGGATCATAACCTGTATACTTTGTAAATGTTAGAGGATTTTGTGCGGTTAGATAAATACGACATTTTCCTAAACCAATTTTATCCAATGTGTTTGCAGAAAAGCTATACCCAAGAGTAACTTGCTTTAGTCTAAGGTATGATCCATCTTCTAACCATAGGTCTGTGTAACCTTTATAGTTTGGATGCTCTTTAATATCTCCTCTATAAGCAGGAATAGTTGATGTTGGGTTGGCCTCAGACCATTGGTATAACAAATCTTTATGACGGCCATATCCAAATGCCATGGCATTTGCTCCATTCATAATTTCATGCCCCAAAGCAGAATACCACTGCATAGAAAAATCGAAGCCTTTATAGTCGAGGTTTACATTTAAGTTAATGGTGTGCTGTGGTAAACCACTTCCTGAGTATACCCTATCCTCCTCTGAAATTTGTCCATCATTGTTTTGGTCGATATATTTTAAATCGCCCATACGCGCAGTAGGTACTAACTTCTGATAGTTGGCTAATTTTTCAGGAGTATCAAGAATACCGTCAGTACGATACAAATAAAAAGCCCCTGCCTCATATCCTTCGGCCAAAACTGTAATTTGCGAATGATCTTTAGCTCCATTTACTAAACCCCAATCATCCATATATAAAACTCCAGTTAATCCTGTAAGCTTTGTTACCTCATTTTGGTTATATGCGTAGGTAGAATTTATACCCCAACCCAATTTTCCAACTTTATCTCTATAACCCAATGAGAACTCCAATCCGCTATTGGTCATATTACCAAGATTTAATGTTACACTTTCGTTTCCAACCCCTGCTGAACCTGGAGCTTGCACGGGAAACAATAGAGATTCGTGCTGTGTATTGTAATATTCAGCCGTAAAGGTTATTCTATTATTTTTGAATGCTAAATCTAAACCTAAGTTATACTCTATTTTGGTTTCCCATCCAACGTACTCGTTGGCATAAGAAGTTTGCGCGCTACCTAAACCTAACACATCACTACCTTCAGCACCAAAGGCATAATCTAAACCTTGAGTAATGCCAGCTGCGAATGTGTAATTAGGAATATTTTGGTTTCCAACAGTACCTCTACTCACTCTTAATTTGGCACTATTAATTGTGCCTGCTATTCCTTGCCAGAAGTCTTCTTGAGAAATATTCCAACCCGCAGAAATGGAAGGAAAATAACCCCACTTCTGTTTCTTAAATTTACTTGATCCATCATATCTTCCGCTAACATTAAGAAGGTATTTTTCATCGTAATTATACATTATACGACCTAAGGTACCAATACGCTTTATTGCACCATCTGAAGCAGCAGGCCATTCGGAACCTGTATCCGGATTTAAAGTTGTTCCGTTAAGTACTTTTATAGAATTATCAATAACACCATATTTGCGTCCATAAAAACCTTCTACACTAGACTCTTCAATGGTAAATACACCCATGGCATTAATACTATGTTTGCCAAACCATTTTTTATATGTTAGCATAGTTTCTGAAGTAATTTTTTCATTTGCTCCAGAAATTTGAGTGACAGAACTACTTAAAGGATCACTTAGTAGATTCCCTTGTAAATCATAAACTTCTTGGTAAGGGTGAAATTGCTTACGATTGTTATTACCGAAATTGTAGGCAAAACGTGTATTAATATCTAAACCTTCTAAAAGATTAAAGTTAATATTGAAGTTAGTAAATGCAGAGTTAGCAGTTTGATTATCCTCATTATTAAAACTTTGAATTACCCAATTTGCCTGATTTATTAAACCATTCTCTACTTCTAAGGGCTCATTACTACCTGGTTCATAATCCATCATTGTAGGATTATAAATAATAGCTTGTGTTAATAAACCTCCAGATGCAAAAGCTGTTTTTTCAGTTTTCAAACCCACATTTGCTTGTATTCTCCAACGTCCGTTTTTATAGGTAGTGTTAGCTCTTGTGGTAAATCTATCAAAATCAGAATTTATTAAACTACCTTTCTTTCCGTAATAACCAGCAACTACACTATAGGTAATATCCTTAGTTCCTCCAGAAATGTTTACTGAATAATCTTGTACCGGAGCATTATCTACAAAAACATGTTTACTTAAATCAGTATTGTTTTGAAATGCGTAAGGTTGTTTCTGAATAGAGATAGAAGCTTGATCATCAGTTGCACCTTCTAAATTACGCAGCATCACCTTATCAAAATAAGTTTGCTCTACGGCATCCATCAGATATGTATTTGAGCGAATATTTTGAATACCATAACTTGCATTAACATTGATCTTTAAGGATCCTGCCTGACCTCCTTTTGTGGTGACTAAAATAACACCGCCTGCTCCACGAGTACCATAAATAGCACATGAGGCTGCATCTTTAAGGATATCTAGACTTGCAATTTCGTTTGGGTTAATACCCGGATCACCCTCTTGTGGAACTCCATCAACTACCCAAAGTGGACCAGACTCTCCGTTAATTGAACTGATACCTCTAATTAAAATTTCAGATTGTGCTCCTGGAGCACCAGAACTGGCGGTAACATTTACCCCAGCAACTTGACCTTGTAAGGCAGTACCTAAATCTGATGTAATTACACGTGAAAGATCTTCTGCTTTTACATGCGCTACTGCACCGGTAATTTCTTTCTTTTTAACAGAACCATAACCAATAGCCACTACTTCATCAAGCCCAATACTTTCTGATTCCATAGCAACATTTATTTGAGAACTTGTTACATTCTGTTCGTAAATTTTCATTCCTACAAAACTATAAACTAGCACATCTCCAGTTTTAGCTTTTATAGAATAAGCCCCATCTATATTGGTAATTGTTCCGTTTTGTGTGCCTTTTACCACAATGCTTACACCGGGTATAGGTAAACCATCAGCTTCGTCAGTTACAACACCGGTTACTAATAAATTTTGTGCAGAAACATTTGTATTAAAACACAGCAGCATAATAACTATACCATAGAAGCTACATAATAACTGTCGTTTCTTTTTTATTGTTTTTTTCATTTGATTTATTTTTTGTACATATCAGAAGTGAATATGAACTATATCACTTCACTCAATTCCCTCAATTCCTGTTAATAGTATCCCAGAATTAAGGAGACAAGGCTTGTTTCTTAAATGCATCTTTTTTCATACTTTATTTTTTAGTTTACTTGAATTTTATAGGGGAGGATTGCTTATCTGTTTCTAATATATTATCAGCTGTTCCTCTGTACTCATTCTCCTCAAAAACAATGTTTTTTGAAGTTTTAATTCTAATAGCTGGATTTTGCGGGTTGATTTTTGGCCAAGTACCTGATGTGCTAATTTTATTTCCTGAAAACTTAAATCCATCTGTATTAGAAATATCTAAAATGAGATTATCAAAAGTGTTGAATGTGTTATTACTAATTTCAATATTCTTAAATGCAATGTTCTGATTGTCATCATCGGTAACGAAGGAAATTACTGCTTGATCATATCCACTAAAAGAGCAATCTTTAAACTCATTATTACGGATAGTTAAATCGGTCGCACTTCCTGACTCATACCAATGTCCGCTTTCTACAGGAACTAAAATAGCCGACATCTCAGTACTAAAAATATTGTTCTCTATAACTGCCTTTTTAGGGGTCGAAATCAGTAAACCTCGGGCTCTATTATTTGTTATCACACAATTTTGAACTAGTAATTCGGGGTAGCCTTGTAGATTTTCAATTAAATCACCAGCCTTAATTTGTTTGGGCAGCTTTTCGTTAAACGTTATAATCTGATAGCGTTTATTTAGTTGTTCCAACTTTTTAACGGTAAGTTTTTTATATGGAAAAAAAGATTCGCTAAGACGAACTAAACCAATTGTATCTTGAGCTTGGGCGATAACAAAACCTAGTTGCTGGAAGTGACCCATTCGCACTCCTAAAGTGTAATCGTCTAGCACATCAACCACTTTTTGGTAAGTTCCATGTATGTTTGAGGCATCATCTAACTGGTTTTGGAAGGTACAATTCTTCAAAATAACTTTTCCACTACACCCTACAAAGTGCGTTGCATCTGCGGTAGTTGAAACCATACGACCATTTGAAGGAGTAACGTTAAAATTATCCAAACACAAATTATGACTGTTCTCGGCGATTAAACCCATTCCTCCTGCATGATGTACAGTAACGTTTAATGCATTAAAGTTTTTGGTATGTGTTACTCTAAAAGCCGGTGCAATTCTGTTTTTCCCATGTTCTCCCTTGCAAGCGAATATCATACCTACATTAGGCATTAATTTTCCATGATTATGAATGCGAACTAAACCCGGTTTAAGAGGCTCAACCTCCAAACAATATTCAAACAACTTGTGGTGATAAATAGGATCTCTAGGATCAATCTCATATTTATGCTTAATTAAATTCGTTCCGTTTTCATAAGCCGTTCGTTTAAATGCCCACAATGGCGTATAAGCCTCCGTATTATATGCAATAGCACTTCTCTCTGGATTATATAATATCCCCTCACCTACTGTATGCTCATAGCCATCTTTAATAAATACCAATTGCTTGTCTCGAATTACGTAAGGGAAATTTTCTGAAATTTTTAAGTCGAAGGTTTTGTTTTTCTCATTTCGCGCAACTACTAAGCCTTCGCTATGAAATGGTACTTCCCAATCTACGGTAACATTTTTAATCATTACCTCTTCACTTTCCTCTACTAAAAAAGGAATCATTCGCCCATGAAAAATGAATGTTGCATTATTAGCATCTACAGTTAAATTATTGGCATTTTTTAATGGAAATGCGGTTCGAACCAAAACATCGTCGTGATTTGACATGTAAACAAATTGCTCTAAAGCTTTATCTGAATAAAAATGATAAATCCCTTTTTCAAATTTTATCTCAGATATATTTTCTATTCCATTATCTAGTATAAATTTTAATACTGCTGGTGTAGCATCATCAGCAATTTTGTTAGTAAAAGTGATTGTTTTTCGTTTGCCAGAATTGCTCACGCATGATGTGATACAAATGAAAAAACATAAATACACTATCAGTGTTTTTAGAGAACTCAAAATACCATTCAGATTTATCATACAAAAAAAATTACATATTAAATTTTCAACCAACATTGGCTGATTTTCATGATGTAAAATTGATAAGAACCTAGGGTAAGGATTAAACTTTCAGTAAATGTGATGTCTGAATTAGTTAATAAATGCAAATATTAGTTATCAGTATATAATTGCTTACTGAGAGAGAAGAACTGCACACTGAGAGAGAAGTAGCCAGTTATTCAACACTTATATATACATTTACTAACTAAGCCCACAATTACTTGTGAGCTTAACTATTTAAAATTTTAATAAATATTATTCTTTGGGTGGATACTTGCTTGGCGTTACACCATAGCGTTGCTTAAATATTTTACTAAAGTGCGTTCTACTCTTAAATCCGGTTTGTTCGCAAACTTCTGTTACTGTTAAATTACCACTTATTAACAATTCTGCTGCTTTTTTTAGTCGGTATGATTTTAATAAATCAAAAGGCGTTTGATTGGTGAGTTGCTTTACTTTCTGATAAAAATGTGTTCTGTTTAAATATAACTCTCGTGCAAAACTATCTAAATCTAAATCTTGATTATCGATATTTTCAGTCATTAATGTATACAACTTTTCTAAAAACACATTATCACTAGTACCAACAAGTTTCTTTTCTAATGCCAAAGGGAAATCTGATTGATAACGTTCGCGTAAACTTTTACGCCCGCTTAATATGTTCTCAATAGTAGAAATTAGATATTTCAAATCAAATGGCTTGGTAATATATCCATCAGCTCCTGTTTTTAGTCCATCTAGTTTATCGTTACTTGCAGTGCAAGCTGTTAATAAAACAACTGGAATATGACTAGTTTTAATATCGGATTTTATGATTTTACAGAGTTCAAAACCATTCAATTCTGGCATCAACACATCGCTCAAAACTATATCAGGCCACTCAGTCTCCATAGCTTCAACACACTGTTGACCATTGACAAATGATTTTACTTTAAAATAATGAGATAATGAATCCTCAGTAAAGGATCTCATTTCATCATTATCTTCTGCAAAATAAACCAAGGCATTTTTTGACTCTTCACCTAGAACTATACTTGAGAAGTCAAACTCATCATCAATTAAAAGTGTGTTATTTGTATTTTGTCTTTCTATTTCTAAGATAAATTGTTCTGTTTGGGTAATATTCTGTTGAGGTTTTTCACTCAAAATAGGCAATTTAACCGTAAAAACACTTCCCTTTCCCAATGTGCTTTTAACATTAATAAAACCATAGTGCATTTCTACTAATCGCTTTGTGTAGGCTAACCCAATACCTGATCCTCCTATATAAGCACTATGTTTTTTCTTTGACTGATAGAAACGCTCGAAAACATAATCTATATCTTCAGGATCAATACCTTTGCCTGTATCTGTAACGCTCAATTTTAATTTGTTCTCTATAACCTCATAATTCACTTCTACAGTATCTCCTTCTGAAGTAAACTTAAAGGCATTATTTAACAGGTTATTTACAATCTTTTCAAGCATTCCTTTGTCGGCAGCAACATAATAATTGCCTTGCCCCTTTAGTATAAGTGTTTTTCCATTTTCGCTAGCTAAATGTTCAAAATCTTTTACCACATCGACTATAAACTTCTTAAACGAAAATACCTCCTTATGCATCTGAAGAAGATTTTTATCAGCCCTCTGGAAATCATGTACCTGATCTACCAACTGAGACATTTTCTTGGATTGACGTTTTACTAAATTCAATTTATCAATTGAATCTTTATCGTCCTTATACTTACGAAGTAACAAATCAATAGGACCTGATATAAGTGTTAGTGGAGTTTTAAACTCATGAGATACATTTGTGAAGAACTTAAATTTAGCATCAGAAACAGTTTTAATATTGTCCTTCTCTAGTTGATCCAACTCAATAGTATGCTTTAGGTTAAGGGTATAGAATCTTATGCGAAAAACCAGAATAACCACCAGTATTAGTACTACAATGTAAAGAGCAATGGCCCAATACGATTTCCACCAAGGCGGTATTATTTCAATACTCAATACGTGTGCTTCTGTCCAGTCTTTATATACATTTGACGCTTGAACTTTAAGTGTGTATTTACCAGGAGGCAATCCGCTATAGCTTATATTACGTTTTCTTGAGGACACGGTAACCCAATCAGAATTTACAGGTTCTAATTTATACCTTAGATAATAACTATCAGGGTTAGAATAGTGCATAGCATTCATTGATAGGGAAAAAACATTCTCATCATGAAAAAGCTTTAATTCTTTAAGTCTATTTAAACGCTCCTTAATAATTACTCTTCCATTAATGGTATCTCCTGCATTTACATCTTTATTGTTCAGCTTTAAATCAATCAACTCTAGTCGCGGAAGACTTTCCAACTCGGTAACCTTAGTTGGATCAAAATAACAAAAACCTTCTTGGCCTGATAATACAATATTTCCATTGGGTAAAACAACATGTGCAAAATCAAAAACATCAAAGGGCAGACCATCTTCTTTTCTGAAAACCCTAAAAGTCTGTGACTTTTTATCATATTTGTTTAAACCTATATTTGTTGCAACCCAAAGGTTATCTTCCTGGTCGCAAACAATACTTTTTACTACATTATTAGATAGTCCGTCATTTTCTGTATACATAGTAAAATTAACATCTTCTCCATCTTCGTTAACTCTACAAATTCCACCTTCCTCTGTACCTACCCATAATTCACCAGATTTTGTTCTAGTGACACATGTTACAAAGTTACTTGATAAACTATTTAACTTGCTTTTATCCACAGTAAATTGCTGAACATCTAATTCTGAAAAAGCTTTTGTTTTATCAACTTTTATACGAAATAAACCATGAGTATCTGTACCTACCCAAATAATATCTTTGAGAGAATCGTAATACACATAACGGCCCATTCTTACATTCTTATCTTTAAACTTTGTAATGGAATGAATGCTTTCGACCTTAACGACTTCTCTCCTATTATTCAACCTAACCCGGAAAATATTATCCAAACAAGCCATCCAAATATCTCCATTCGCATCTTCTGCAAAAGAGCGGCATGTAGTTTCTGAAAAATCAGGACTAGATTCATGTTCAATCTTATGAGCTTTCTTCGCACCTGGATTTACTCTATAAATGCCATAACTACCTGATAAGCCAAACCATTTTTCTTTGTTTTTAAGTATTTCTACTGCACTTAAAGAAGCGCTATGTCCATTATTAAAAACATAAGGAAATGGCTCAAACTTTTCGGATGTAGTATTAAAAATTCCGGCGCCTCCATAATTGGCAATTAGTAATGCTCTTCTATTATCCAAAGCTTCCATACTTAATACATTATTGGATGTAATAGAATGTTTTAAGCCCATATTTGTATGATAATAGCAGAATGGATTTTTTTCGAAACCAAAGCGAAATACACCTTTATTAAAAGTAGCTACCCAACAATCAGATTCATCATTAACATAGAAAGAAGATACTTTTACCAATTGATTTTTGGGTCTATATGTGCTTACAATCAGGGGTTCTTTATTAATAATATGGTGAATATTATTAATTTTTTTTATACCAAATCGAGTGGAACCCAACCAAATATTTTCTTTTTTATCAATAGAAACTGTATTGTATTGCTTCTCTTGATCCCTTACTGCAACTACTCTAAGATTTGACGGTTGCTTCTCTCCTTCTAAAATTGCATAACCGCTAACCAAAGTTACAACTAACAAATCATTACACTTGGCTAATGCATTTGGTAAATCAACCTGAGGGATAGAAAGTAAAGACAATTTGTTTGTTTCATAATTATAAGAAATCAGCCCTGAGTTACAAGCTAATAAAATGGTATTATCGTTCCACAACAAAGCATCTGTAAAAATATGATTTTCCTGTTGTAAATCTTTCGTTTTAATATGATCAACCAATTCATAGTTTAGGTCAAAAACTAAAATCCCCTTTTTTTCTGTAACACAATACACCAAATCGTTGCTACCTATGAGTACCTTACGAACTATGGGGCCATCTACACCTTTCCAATAAAAATGTTCTGAGTAGATATTCAAAAACTGCTCTGTGGTATAATTGTAAATTGTTACCCCTTCATCAGTGCCTAACCATAAGTTTCCATTTTTATCTTCGCTTATGGTTCTCACTCTATTACTGAGCAAAAACGAGTTCTCTGGTGTGTTTCTATATACTTTAAAGTCATATCCATTATACCTATTAAGTCCTTGATAAGTTGCCATCCACAAATAGCCTCTTGAATCTTTAAACACTTCGGTTACACCATTATGCGAAAGCCCATCGCTAATGGTAATATGAGTATTGGGGGTTAGGGTAGATAGCGCTGTTACATGTTTTATAGAAATTGAAAACAACACTACAATAACAATAAATACGCATTTAATTTCTTTTATTACTACCAACATACTTTTGATTTTCTTCTTAATTTGATTGACTTAAATAAACCAAAAATTTAACAAATATTAGGAGCTATTAGGAAACAGAACGTATTCGGCAGTAAATACTGCTTACTTAAAATAGGTACTTCATAGGCAGTAAATCATATTATGCCCTACCACGCAATAATTTATAAGGATAAACCAGTCTCCCACAACATTGAACTTCTTGTAAAATTTACTCAAATTACCTTTTACTTACTTTCGCTTTTTTGTGAATTAGTTATAATATACCCCCTATATTACCCCCATATTACTCAGAATCTTGTCGATCTTATTTTAAAAAAAGTCTGTATGCACTGCATCACTACTGCTACATTACTTAGGCTTGATACAAAAAACGAGGAGTTCATTCGCTTACAGCATGAACTCCTCGTCATTTTTTCAAATGAATACAGTAAGTTGTACTATATTTTAATGTATTTGTGTACTTGATGCTTATTACCGGAAAGTATGCTAACTAAATAAGTACCTCTTGAAACTGTACTAATATCAACCGTTGCTTCTGAAACAGCTGATACGTTTTTTTTTATGATAGTTACACCAGCCATATTTTTTACTTCAATAACTGTATCAGGTACTATACTTGTGAAGTATATATTAATTCTACCTCCTGAAGGATTTGGGTAAATACTTGAAAAATTAAAATCTTTATCTCCTCCTATACTAGGCACAGACACATTGCTTTCTTCATCAGATATTTCAACAAAATAAACTTCAAAAGGCTTAAGTGTAACTTTAGGACTTACTTCTTTTCCTGTAAACAAATCAACACATTTGGTCCCATTTTGAGGATTGTTTAGAGTCACTTTTACCGTATTATCTTCCTTTCCAAGATTTACAACCGAAAGTACTTTATTTCCATTTTCGCCATCAACAATTCGCCAAACACACCCTTTTACACCTTCAGATGATTGAGTTAGTTGAATATCGGGCATTTTACCAGCACTTTCTACTAACTCAAGTGCTTTTTCTTTTATATCTTCTACAGAAGATAATTTATATAAGCTACCTGTGCCTGCGCTTAAACTTCCATGATCTCTTCCATATTCATCCTTCAGTAAACTTCCGTTAGCTAAAATAACAGCCCCACCATTATTTAGATAGTTTTGAATAGCATCGAACTCTGAATTTGTTACAAATTCTGTATTATTAATAACGACAACTTCCCAATTTGGAGTTTGATTATTTAATATATTTTGCGTTGCAAAACCAATAGGAACACCTTCAAAAAACATTGACTCATATGTCTTAAATACCTTGTCCATATATACATCATCCAAATGTGCTGATGTTTGTGAGAAAAATACACGAATAGGCTTATCCATTGAATTCATATCTGTTAATTCCTTACCAAAACTATTAGCATCCATAAATGTAGAAGTAATAGTATGTAAAGTTTTTGGTTGATGACTTACACCTACTATTAAACTTCCATTATAGCCTCTACTTTCGTTAATGGCATTCCCATTTTCACGTGACCAAACCCATGCCTGACTTGCGTTTAAACCATGCATAAAAGCCAACCAATACATTGACCTAACATAATCTTGATTTAAATCGTACTCAGCAAAAGCAGTTTTTGCTAAGAAATGATTTTCCGAATCATAAATGACTTGATTTGGTTTAACAGACTTGAAAAAATCAAAGGTCATGAAAGCTTCTCTCCAATCAACAGCATAGTCGTGTAATATCTCTTTATCCTCGCCCCAGGCATATAAATAAGCAGCCCCAGCATCACACCCTATAATATCAGAAATTTCAGTTAATGCTTCAAAATCCATTCCGTGATCATGCTTATTTTCTGACCAACAATGTGGCATCAATTTCATGTGAACTTTTGCATCAGAATCATACTTTTTTATTTCAGCTTTAATAAATTTAAACCATTCTGTTACTCGGTACATATTAAAACTCATCCAATCGTACCATTCTGCTGTTCCCTGCATACTTTTAGGCATAGGTAGCGTTGTTGTAAGCTCTTCAAAAGATGCAAAACTTTTATCCCAAAGGTTATTTAAGGTAGTTATATCGCCATGCTTATTGCTTAACCACAACTTATATTTTTCTATAGTATAATCAGATACACAAACACCATTATCATCAGTACTGTTCCAAGAATCTTTTACTGTATAAAAACTAGGCTCATTAAATAACATGTAACCCAGGTCTCTGTACTTTTTTCCTGCCATAAGCGGGATAAACTTCTCAAAAAGTAATTGATACATTTCGCGCGATCCTGGATGATCTATATCGTATTTCCCATATTTTCTAGAACCCACTGTTATATCAGGATACTTATTCTTTGCCCACTGTGGAACAATATTATTATCTAAAAAAACATCACCAAAAGAGGTATTAGGCTTAGCTACTATACTATTATATTGATAAGTATTAGGATCACCTTGTTCATTTATAATATAATTCGGCGATATATACGAGCCGTCAAACTGCCCGTAATAGGCTGTGTATCTATCCTCGTTAGGGCGCCAATTATAATCTGCTAAAAAAACAGGCTCACCATTTACTTCAAGATGATTGTCTACTAGTTCAACATCAGCCCAGTTAAAATTACTTACATCCCTACGTTTAATATCTCCCGCTATAACGTCTGTTAATGTAACTATGCTTTGATCTAAAATTTCGATGATACCCTCTCGGATAAATGAAGGTAACTGTTGCGCCATATTTTTAGCATCGTTGTTATAGTAGGGATGATCCAAATAATAGCTTTCGTTTTTATCTACATTATCTTCATCCCATTGTGCATAGCCTAAATAAATTTCAGCTGTTTGAACAGTCATTTGTTCCTTTGTTACATCTAACCCTATAGCTTGAGCATCTTGAATTAGGCTATTTAAGGTGGAGATCTTCGCATTTACCTCTTGTTCTGTTTGCGCTTTTGCAGTAATTAAACTGGCGAAGAATATCAAAAGCATAACTATCTGCCTTTGTATTTTATTACCCTGATATTTTATCATCATAATCGTTTTTATAATTGGTATATAAAGAAGTTTTTTTAAAAAGTACTCCTCACTAAGTAGCATTACTTTAGTGCTAAAGAACGTTTTTAATAGAAGTTGTTAAGGTTGTAGGAGAATTGCGAGAGTGACAATTTGCTATGGTTAATTTCAATTAAAGAACTTAGCCCAACAACAAGACTCTTAGTACTATCTCTATAAATAATAAGAAAATACCCTAGCAATAATTTTTACCGCTTGGGTATTACAAAAAGCTAAACCATGTGCCACGTGTTTATTTAATCCATACTTTCTTAATCACTTCCGAAGAATCATTTGTAACTTTTATAATATACATCCCAGGTGTTAAATCTGATACTGAGACTGCCGTGCTAGCTGCTGCATCATTATTAGAGTATACCATAACTCCAACTGCATTATATACGCTTATTCTACTTCCTTGTGCTGCCTTTATGTTTAATACTGTAGTAGCTGGATTTGGGAATATTACGATATCACCTTCTCTCGATTGATTTAAGTTACTTGTTGTTGATATACTAAAACTTCCGGCTTGTTCTAGTTCTGCAACCTTTGACGAATAATCTAAGTCTGTTGGAACTATATAAGCTTTTACATCAATTTGTCCCAACGCAAAATCACTTGGAATTACAAAATTTACTGCCATTAATTCATCTGCTCCTGCTGAAATAGTTGTACGTTGAGTATGACGCACTGTATTATCGCTTTTTGTAGCATACTCCAAAATTAAATCACAATCAGCATTTGCAGAATAAGTAACATTCATTTGAGAAGATTCACCTCTGATATAATCTGTTTTTTCAGGTACCGAAGAAGCTATTTCAGCAATTAGCGTAGATGAACTTCCTGCTACAATAGCAAATTCATACAGTCCATCCTCTAGGTTTTCCGTTAATCTTGAATTCCAATCCCCACCAATTGTTGTTGCATGTACTTTATAAATAATATCTGCTTCAACATGATCAAATGGAACTTGCCAATTGATTGCTTGTGTTACATCTGTTCCTGCCTTAACTGTAATTTGTTCCTTACCTGACAAGCCCCAATCATTTCCTTGGGTTGCATTTATCCAGAACTGAACTACTAAATCACAACTAACATTTGAGGTATAGGTAACTGTCATATCCGTTTTTGCACCTTGCACATAAAATGCTTCTGCACTATTGTTTACTATTCCGCTAATTGACACAACAGGCTCTACTGCCGAAGGGTCATCTATTTCAATCCAAACATCAGCACCTGTAGGCACGCCACTTTGCCAATTACCACCAACTTCTACCATATAGGTTGCGGCCTTAATATTTCCTAAACTTGCAGTTTCTAAAACTGAAACTGATACCTTAACAGATTGTTGTGTACCTGCAGGAACTGTTAATTTACCTGTTCCTTGCTTACCCCATACTATTTTACCATCTTCATTCATACCATTTCCATTCATATCAATAACAATATCCATAGTAGTTGCAGAAGTATAAACAACTGTAAAATCAATTGTTTCGCCCCTATTAACCTTAGTTGCATCAGGTGTTACAGAGTGAATAGCATCGGATGCATTTATATTAAAAGCTGTAATAAAAAGTGTAATTATGAATAGGGATAACTTGAGTAATTGATTTTTCATGTTTCTTAGTTTTAAATATTAGTGTACATTTTTTAACAGTTGCAATGTTAGTACTCTAATAATATCAGGGTTTATTTCTGAGTTAGTAGTTTGTAGTTATTAGTAAAAACCCGGTTTAAAATAACAAAAACAAACCACACAAATAAAAAACAAACCGCTGACCTAAAACACCTTAAGCCACCAACCTATAGTTATTAGTTTAGTTAGTAAATACTTTTAAGAAATAGAACTTCATCCTAGGCCTTTTAAAATTAGAATTACATCTATGAGTTATTAGTATCAATATGATGCACATATTTATCCCATTTAGTTGATATAATAAAAGCTGCACTAAAAAAATGCAGCTTTATTAATCCTCATATTATCTTACATATAAATTGAATTATAAATTAACGTTTGGTTACTCAACAAATTACTTCACTAAAGTTTTTGCTTACGGTTAACAACATGATTCTTTCAACATGCTAACTATAAATAAATCATTGTTGATGGTTAAATAACGCCTAACACTAATAACAATTATTACTACACCAATTCCGATAACTAAGTAATCGATTTTATTAAATCTGTAGCTTGGGCATATTTATTTAATAACTCGGCACATCTTTGTAAGATTCCTTCTAGAGAGTCTGACTGGCCAAAATCAACAAAAATAAAAAGAACCTCTTTAGTCGTGTCGTCAATCATTGTTCTAACCGAGTCACTAGTAGGCGTACCAAACGCTCCCAACTCATCTCTGAACACAGGCAAGTTTTCAATATTCAAATGCCCCCTACCGATGCCCTCATATGGCTCACCTTCTTTGCCTTTTCCGAATGAAATATCACCTTGTATTTTACTTTTATCGTAACCACAAATTGAAAAACCAGTTTCAATAGAAACCAAATTTAATATGTCCACAACATTCGAAATCGCGTACAAGCCCTTTTTATTGGCAATTCTGCGCATTAAAGCTTCGGCAGCAGGTCGGTATCGATTGGGGTCTTTCTCCAATAACCTGTAGGCATTTTTAGTTGCTTTTACTGTATCTTTTTCCCTAATAATCTCAGGTGTTAGTATATTCTCTAGTTCACTAATTTTATCATTTAAGAGTTTTTTCAAGGCTGGATAATCTGTATCAACAGTAATTTCTGCTTCGATACAACCAAAACGGATATTAGGAAGTACAGCTAACAAGTCGGGATCAATAGTAATTGGAGTCATATATATTTTTTATTTACATAAAATTAATACAAACAAAATAAAGTCTTTTTTAAACACGATGATAGGTTTTGATGAAAAAAGATAACTTTGCCAACGAAACAACAACTACAATATGAGTGCAGCAGATATATCATCACAAATTCCTGAAAATTTAAAGTGTATAATTTTTGATATGGATGGCGTTTTATACGACTCCATGAAGAATCATGAAAAATCGTGGACTGCATGTTTTAAAAATATAGGAATTGATTTTCCTGCCTATGATGCTTATTTATATGAAGGAAAGCCTGGACATCATACCATTCAAGAAGTTATAAAGAAACACTTAAATAGAGATGCCAGTGCTGATGAAGCAGAAGCTGTTTATCAGGATAAGGTAAAATATATGAGCCAATTACCAACACCTGTATTTTGCCCTGGCATGGATAAACTATTGCCTTTATTAAGAAAAGAAGGCTTAGCTGTTTGGGTAGTAACCGGATCAAAGCAGCCTACCCTTTTAAATAAATTAGGTGCCGATTTTGGTATGGATCCGGCCCATATCATCTCTGCTAAAGATGTTATAAACGGAAAACCGCACCCCGAACCATATTTAAAAGCAGTTGCAGGATCAGGTTTTAAAGCTTCACAATGCTTGGTTGTAGAAAATGCTCCGCTTGGAGTAAAAGCATCAAAAGCTGCGGATATTTTTACAATTGCAGTCAATACAGGTATTTTAAAACCCGAAGTACTAAAAAATGCAGGAGCCGATATTGTCCTACCTGGTACTGAACCTTTGATTTCAATTTTTGAGAATTATCTAAAAATATAAATTAGCATACTAAACTTCCGACTAGGCATATAAATCACTATCAGTGAGCACTAAAACACCGCTTTTTTGCCTAGTCGAAATAAAGAAAAATTTCTTTATAAAACACATACAATCAATCCTTAACACGAATTATTCCTACACCATTATCAGCGTAGAAAAAAACATTTCAGTTTAAAAATACAATTGTAATCTTCAGATTACACTATCTATCAGATAATTGCAATCTCCACATTACACTTTTATTTATTTATAACAATTACAAATAACGTAAGTCCCTTTGCAGTAAGCCTGTAATCCTTACTTTTGTTAGCAAATCAAAAGTAAAAATGGGCTCGCAAAATAAGGTAGTTGAACATAGCGGAGTAGTTGAAGAAGTGCTGAGCAAAATTATTAAGGTTCGTATTGTGCATGAATCAGCTTGTGCTTCGTGTCATGCTAAAGGAGCTTGTAATGCTTCGGATATGCAAGAAAAAATAATTGACGTATACCCTTTAGATATTAAAAGTGTAAAAAAAGGGAATAATGTAATTATACAAGGTCAACAGTCTTTAGGCCTAAAGGCTGCATTCATTGCTTACATCTTACCTTTTATATTGGTTTCGATAACACTATTTATTAGTTACGCCCTAACTAATGACGAAGCCATTAGCGGAATTGCTTCACTAGCTATCCTTATTCCTTACTTTTTAATCATTAAATACCTCTCGCCCCGTCTTCAAAAATCGTTTGTGTTTACTTTAAAACAAATCATTGAATAAATATATAATCAAATGAATATTGTAATAATTACCATTTTAACCTTAGGTATTCTAGGTACGCTTGCAGCTGTTGTGCTCTACTTTGTAGCACAGAAGTTTAAAGTGATTGAAGATCCAAGAATTGATCAGGTTGAGGAGGTGCTTCCTGCTGCAAATTGTGGCGGATGCGGTTTTCCGGGATGTAGAGCTTTTGCTGAAGCAATGGTTAAAAGCGATGACATCTCTTCTCTTAATTGCCCGGTTGGTGGTGCTGAAACTATGAATGCAGCTGCCAGCATCCTTGGTAAAGAAGTTGCGGCTTCTGATCCGATGATTGCTGTTGTTCGTTGCTATGGTACTTGCGATAACCGACCAAAAACAAACAACTATGATGGAGCTGGCTCTTGTGCAGTTTCTGCTTCACTTTATGGTGGAGACACGGGTTGTTCATTTGGCTGTTTAGGAGAAGGTGATTGTGTGGATGCTTGTAATTTTGATGCCATGGAAATGGATCCTAAAACAGGCTTACCTACCATTAACGACAATTGTGTTGCCTGTGGTGCTTGTGTGGATGCTTGTCCGAAAAACATTATCGAACTTCGCAAAAAAGGGCCTAAAGGTCGTCGTATTTTTGTATCGTGTATTAACGAAGACAAAGGTGGCGCTGCAAAGAAAGCTTGTTCTGCTGCTTGTATCGGATGTAAAAAATGTCAGAAAGAATGTCCGTTTGAGGCCATTACAGTTGAAAACAACTTGGCATACATCGATTACAGCAAATGTAAATTATGCAGAAAGTGCGTAAGCGTTTGTCCTACAAATGCCATTCACGAGATCAACTTTCCACCAAAGAAGGTAAAGCCCGTTGCTGTTAAAAAACCAGTAGCTCCTGTAGGTGATGCTCCCAAAACGGCAGCACCAAAGGCTGAAGCAACTAAGAAAGAAAATAATCCATCAGTGGAATCAAAAAATAAGGAGGAATAGACGTGTTAAAAACATTTTCATTGGGAGGTATTCATCCTCCGGAAAACAAATTCTCGGCAGGTCAAAAAATTGAATCTATGCCGATTCCTTCGCAGGTAACCATTCCTGTTGGACAACACATTGGCGCTCCGGCTGCCGCTGTGGTAAAAAAGGGAGATACTGTTAAAGTGGGTACATTATTGGCTAAAGCAGCCGGTTTTGTATCGGCAAACATTCACTCTCCAGTATCAGGTACTGTATTCAAAATTGATAAAGTAGCAGATGCCAGTGGTCTTAAAAAAGAATCCATCATTATTAATGTAGAAGGTGATGAATGGGAAGAGAGCATTGATCGCTCAAGCGACTTGGTTACTGAAATCAATATGGCACCGCAAGACATTGTGAAAAGAATTGCCGATTGCGGAATTGTAGGTTTAGGAGGAGCAACATTTCCTGCTCACGTTAAACTATCGGTTCCTACCGGAAAAACTTGCGATGTATTGATATTAAATGCTGTGGAATGCGAACCTTACCTTACATCTGACCATCAGTTAATGATGGAAAAGGGTGAAGAAATTATGGTTGGTACTTCAATTTTAATGGCTGCACTTAAAGTGGATAGAGCTGTTATTGGCATTGAAAACAATAAGAAGGATGCCATTGATCATTTAACAAATTTAGCGAGCAAATACCCTGGTATTCAAATTGAAGCTTTAAAAGTTCAATATCCTCAAGGGGGAGAAAAACAACTGATTGATGCCTGCATCAAACGTCAGATTCCTTCAGGAAAATTGCCTATAGAAGTTGGTGCTGTTGTTCAAAACGTAGGAACCACTTTTGCAGTATATGAGGCAGTACAAAAAAACAAGCCATTGTTTGAACGTATTGTTACAGTTACCGGAAAATCAGTTTCTAAACCATCAAACTTTTTAGCACGCGTAGGAACGCCAATCAGTCAATTAATTGATCAAGCTGGCGGTTTACCTGCAGATACTGAAAAGGTAATTGGCGGTGGCCCAATGATGGGTAAAGCCATAGTATCAACAGATGCGCCTATTACCAAAGGTAGTTCTGGTATTTTAATCGTGAAAGGCGAAGAAGCCAAACGCGAAAAAATGCAACCTTGTATTAAGTGTAGTAAATGTATCTCAGTTTGCCCAATGGGATTAGAGCCTTATTTATTAATGACGGTATCGCAAAAAGCCATTTGGGATAGAGCTGAAGAGGAACAGATAATGGATTGTATCGAATGTGGTTCATGCAGCTACACTTGTCCTTCAACCCGACCACTATTGGATTACATCCGATTAGGAAAAGGAAAAGTTGGACAAATAATGAGAAGTAGAACAAAATAACTGGTGCATCCAGATCTATTTATTTAGAATATAAAAATATTATAATATGAATACATTTACCGTTTCACCATCACCACACATCCATAGTGGCGATAGCGTGAAAAAGAATATGTACGGCGTAATTATAGCATTGCTTCCAACATTGGCCATATCCATTTACAATTTTGGATTAGGTGCTTTGGTGGTAACAGCTACTGCAATTGCTGCCTGTTTGCTTTTTGAGCATCTCATTCAAAAGTTTCTATTAAAACAAGAAACTACCATTTGGGATGGTTCTGCAATTATCACAGGAATGCTTTTGGCATTTAACATCCCTAGTAATCTTCCTATTTGGATTATTGTTATTGGTGCTTTAGTGGCCATCGGAATTGGTAAAATGTCGTTTGGTGGTTTGGGTAATAACCCATTTAACCCAGCATTGGTAGGTCGAGTATTCTTACTCATCTCCTTCCCAGTTCAAATGACATCGTGGCCAACAATTAAGAATACCTTCTTAAGTTATACCGATGTACAAACAGGCGCTACACCTCTTTCTGTAATGAAAGAAGCTTTGGCAAATGGCGAGTTACCAACCGATGTATTGGGGCAAATACCAAGCTATCGCGATATGTTCCTCGGACTTCAGGGTGGTAGTGCTGGTGAAATGGCAGGTATTGCCATTCTTATTGGTTTGGCATTTATGCTTTTCCGTAAAATCATCACTTGGCATATACCTGTAGCCGTATTAGGTTCTGTGTTTGCCTTTGCCGGCATACTACATTGGATTGACCCAATGATGTACGCGCCACCAATGTTCCACATTCTATCGGGAGGTTTATTTTTAGGAGCTGTATTTATGGCTACCGATTATGCGAGTTCTCCTATGAGTAACAAAGGAGGTATAATTTTCGGTATTGGTATTGGAGTTATCACAGTTGCCATTCGTGTATTTGGTGCTTATCCTGAAGGAATCTCGTTTGCTATTCTTATCATGAATGCATTTGTTCCGTTAATTGATAAATACATTAAGCCAAAACGTTTTGGCGAAGTAGCTAAAAAGAAATAAAGTAAATCATGGCAAAAACAGAATCAAATTTAATAAATATGGTGCTTGCCTTACTAATTATCACCCTTGTTGCGGGAGGTACTTTAGGAATGGTTTACAAAGTTACCAAAGAGCCAATTGCTACAGCAAAGCTTGCGAAGCAAAAAGCGGCTATAGAAAGTGTGGTACCCGGGTTTGACAATAACCCAACCGATGAAACTTACGAATTAACTTCTGCCGAAGGCTATCAACTTGAAGTTTTCCCTTGTAAAAAAGGAAGTGAGCTTTTAGGAGTTGCTATCTCAAGCAAGACGATGAAAGGCTTTAGTGGAGAAATAAAATTAATGGTTGGTTTAAAGCCAGATGGCTCTATCATTAACTATTCAGTTTTAGAACACAAAGAAACACCAGGTTTAGGATCTAAAATGCAAGAGTGGTTTAACTCAACTGAGAAACCAAGTCAATCGGTATTAGGTAAAAACCCCGGTGCTGATAACTTAACCGTTTCAAAAGATGGCGGTGATGTTGATGCTATTACAGCAGCAACCATCAGTTCAAGAGCATTTTTAGATGCCATAACAATTGCCTACAATACATACACTAAGGAAGGAGGCCAGAAATGAATCAGAAAGAAAACTTTTTAAAGGGATTTTTTAAGGAAAATGCCGTATTCACACTACTACTGGGGATGTGTCCTACACTGGGAGTAACCTCTTCTGCCATTAATGGTTTGGGTATGGGCTTAGCCACCACATTTGTGTTGGTGATGAGTAACATTGTAGTTTCGTTAGTTAAAGATATGATTCCGGATAAGGTTCGTATTCCTGCTTTTATTGTAATTATTGCCTCGTTTGTAACGGTGGTTGAATTATTGATGCAAGCTTACCTTCCTTCTTTATTCGAATCGCTAGGATTGTTTATTCCACTTATCGTGGTAAACTGTGTTGTATTAGGAAGAGCAGAAGCTTTTGCCTCTAAAAACAACCCTCTTTCATCAATGATTGATGGTTTAGGAATGGGACTTGGTTTTGCCATGGCATTAACTATGCTAGGTAGTGTTAGAGAATTTTTAGGAAGCGGTAAAATATTCGACATGGTAGTGTTCCCTGAACAATACGGTATGTTGGTATTTGTTTTGGCTCCGGGTGCATTTATTGCCCTCGCCTACCTTATTGCTATTATCGACAAACTTAAAAAAGCCTAGTATTATGGAATATGTATTAATATTTATATCGGCCATATTTGTTAACAACATTGTACTGGCTCAGTTTTTAGGGATTTGTCCGTTTTTAGGCGTTTCTAAAAAAATATCAACCGGAATAGGTATGACGGGTGCTGTAACCTTTGTAATGGTTATTGCTACTATTGTTACCTATTTAATTCAGAAATTTGTACTAGATGCCTTTAACGTAGGCTTCTTGCAAACCATTACGTTTATTCTGGTAATTGCATCATTAGTACAGTTGGTAGAAATTATATTAAAAAAGGTAAGTCCTCCACTTTATCAAGCATTGGGGGTGTTTTTACCATTAATTACTACAAACTGTGCCATATTAGGGGTTGCTATTATGACGATTCAGAAAGATTTTAACCTGTTAGAATCGGTTGCTTTTGCTGCTGCAAATGCCATTGGTTTTGGATTAGCCCTAATTATTTTTGCAGGTATCAGAGAGCAACTTGAACTTGCCGACTTACCAAAAGGGATGAAAGGAACACCTATTGCTCTATTGGTAGCAGGTATATTAGCGCTAGCCTTTATGGGTTTTGCGGGTATGGTATAGAACCACATTACAAATACAAAATAAACAAGAAATCCCCTTCCGATAAATCAGAAGGGGATTTTTATTTTAGATTAATATTAATTAAATACTTCTATACACGGTGAATTCACCTGAGTAATTAAAATTTGAAGATCACTATTACCATTGTAGAATGCAATTACCTTATACTCACCATAACCTGGAGAATAAGTTGCATCAGTTGCAACAGCACTCACAATTGCAGAGATATCGGCATTATTATTAGCTCCACATATTTTCCAAATGATTTTTTGTATTAATTGACCTTGACCGGAAACAGGCACTCCATTAGAAAACAAATTACTATTATTAACAAACCATGCAACACGGTCAATCATTAGGTTAGTGATATTATTTACAGCAACAGGCCCAAAATCATCAACCACATAAAACTTAATTCCTGATGTTGTTCCACTAGGAAAAGCATCACCATAATTTATACACCATCCGTTGTAATAAGTATTATTAAGAACACTATAACCACTAGGGATACCTGTGAACATAAATTTGGCAAAATAATTATTCGAATAATTCGTTTTCATAGCCGTCATTTGAATACCTTGAACACTATGATCCGGTAGGTTTAAATGTGCAGGTAAAACCCAATCTGCACTTTCATGACAATCACCTATAACGAAATCAAGCATATCATCATCTTCACCAAAGTCTGTACTTGCATCAGCCGTAATAACTTTAACAGATACCCAATCAAGCACATTACCTACAGGTAATAACACTTTCAATTCCATGGTAACATCTTCGCTTTCTTCATCCAAATCTGACCAATAAACTGCTAAACATTCATTTAACGGATCTTCAAGATTTGAGAATTCTCTTACAGTACCATCAGCTTGAGTGATAATTACTTTTACTTTTGCGATAACATCAAATAATGAACCTCCTTGAACTTGATCGTAATACGTGAAGACTTGATCATCACCATATAGATACTCAGCCATGTACGATTCTGGTTCACAAATACAAATATCACCAAACACACAAATACTTCGTACTGTAATTGGTCGAATATTAAACCAAATAAAACCGAAATAATCATAGGTTAAATCATCGTAACAAATTACATCTATAACAAACTCCGTTTTTGCAAATTTCTCAACAGTAATAGTTCTTAATCCATTAGCTGGATTTATGAATTGAAAGAAATCAGAACCAGAGTGCGGTGTAGCCTTTAAAGCATTTCCTAACTCATCTTTAACAATAAATTCACTAATAGCGATATCCATAGTGCTAAGACTGCCTAACAACACTTTTATTGGTTGAGTAACAAACTTACCATCAACATAAAAAACAGGTATATCTACTGTCTGAGGACCCGCATCAGGATCATCACCAACAATATCGTACACAATAGTTGCATGATCGTATGCCTCTGCATAATTAAGGTCAGGATCACACATCGGCAACATATCATCCATTAGTGGAGCATTTTTTAAGGTCACTAAATCAGCATCATTCGCAACAACGGCAAATTCAGCATACGCTTCCTCTGCAGGTGCTTTTGTTTCTTCCTTACAACTTGCCATAATCAGTGCGAAAACAGCAAAAACTAAAAGTAACTTTTTCATGATCGTAATTTTTAGATTATTTAATTATGATCTTAAAATATGGGAGGCCAGATGTGCCGTCAATAGCGATAAAGCCTTAGTAATTTTCTTAAATCTACAACACACACACGTTCATAATCACTAAAAAAATATTCGTTAAAGAATTATCGTAATTCATCAACATGCAAAATATTTATTATTTATAACCATTCTAAATAACAAACAATTAGACAC
>NZ_LYBV02000019.1 GCF_001660705.2 Saccharicrinis aurantiacus | reverse complement strand
CTGTTGCACGGCTGCAGGAAGCTTGCATCAAACAAGATCCCAAAGCACCTGACGCCTATGAGAAACAAGCCCACATCACTCTAATTTTTAGGGTACTTAAAGCGGTAAACGTTTACTAAATGTTTATATATTTGGTTTTTGTTAAATATATCACATACTAGTGGGGTATATATAGTTGTATTGTATTTTAAAAACAACCTCGTAGAACGTTAGCTACCTAATAAACTGAAGTTATGATAGTTGAATTTATAGGACAAGGAATACATTCTGAAGATTATGAAACTACAGGGAATCATGTATGTTCTGCTATCAATGATTCTTCATTTACTCAGATTACTGTTTTTGTTGCATTTATAAGGAAACCAGGTCTAATATACCTTAAGCCATTTATTGAAAAAGCACTCAAAGAAGGACGTGAACTAACTTTTTATGTTGGAATAGATGAATGTGTAACCTCTAAAGAGGCTTTGGAGTTATTACTGTCTTTAAATGTTCAGACATATATATATAATTCAGACCGATATATTTATCATCCCAAAATTTATTTATTTGAAGGCGAACGAAATAGAATTATAACAGGTTCATCCAACTTGACTAAATCGGGTTTGTTTTATAACGTTGAATCATCGATTCTTTTGGATTTTACAAATAACGATAAAAGTGGAATAAAGGTATTAAATCAACTGAAAGAGTATTATGCTCCTTTGTTAGATTTCTCAGATTCAAATATTGTAGTTTTATCCCCAGCGTATTTGCAGGAACTTGTTGAGAAGGAACTTGTTTCAATTGAAAATTATGAGGGAAATTCAGAAGGAAAATCAAAAACACATGATAAATCAAAGCCTAAAGGGAAGAATCCTGAAATTCCTGAATTAGGGACAATTGAAATTAAAGACAACAAACCACCTAAGAAATATATATCAATTTTAAAAATAACAGAAGAATATCTGGAAAAGTGGGATTTTATGTTTGTTAAAATGCAAGCTTTTCAGAAAGATAATAATCATTGCACCGTTCCGAAAGACTACAAGGATAGAACATTATATGGTTGGTATCGGAAGCAGAAACAATTATATGAGGCAAACTTAATGCCTGAAGAACATCAACAAAAATTGGAAAGCATTAATTTCTATTTTGGCGATAGTCATCCATTATTTTGGGAAAGGAAATGGCTAGAAAGTTATAATCAGCTATTTGAAATATATAAACAAACGGGAGATAGCAATATTAAAAGATATAAGGACAATACTCATCCTCTGTTTTATATATCAAATTGGGTGGCTATAGAAAGAGGCAAGTACAAGAATGAAAAATTAAAGCAATGGCAAATTGAGAAACTAGAAAATATAGGTTTTCAATGGGACATGAGTGGTGTTCGAACGATCAACAATGAAGATGGCTGGCTGGACAACTTAGCGTTATTGGAGCAATATAAATTAGAGTTTGGTGATTGCAATGTTTCACAAACTTTTAAAGATGAAAGATATCCACAGCTCGGTAAATGGTTAAACGATCAACGAGACCATTATAAAAAAAAGAGAAAGATTCTTTCCCAGGATAGAATAGAGCTATTGGAAGAACTTGGAGTAGTTTGGGATATGGATGTTTTCAAATTTCAAAAATTTATAGACCAGCTTTCCAATTTTAAAATTGATAATGGAAATTTTAATATTTCTTCAAGTTATAAACCTAATCCATCCTTAGGAAATTATGTATATCGTATAAAAACGAAAGGGGTAAAAGAAGAATGGAAGATTAAAATGCTACATGATATTGGGTTCTTTGAAATTGGGACTCAAAAGAAGAAAGATAAGCAAGGTCATATCACAACCTTATGGTTTAAAAAACTAGAAAAATTAAAAAAGATACCTAATCCCAATCTAAACAAAGACGATAAAGAATACCCTGAATTAGCTGCTTGGGTTCATGGTCAACGAAGAGCATTCAGATATGGCAAATTGAAAGATGAGCAAATAGTTGAATTAGAAAAGTTAAGAGTTAAACTTCCAGCTACAAGTAAAAAGTCAAAACGTTGGCATGACTATATTGAATTGATAGAATTGTTTATAGAGGAATATGGAGATGCCGAAATCACTAGAGAATTTGACGAGGAGTTATATAAATGGATTTCCCAGCAAAAGACCAATTATAGTGTTGATAAACTAAGAAAAGAAAAGGCTGATAAGTTGATTGAACTTGGAATCTTAAATAAAAAATGAATACATAATCGAGTAGAGCGCCGCTAGGCCATTAGTCTAGCGTAGAACATCTCACACCACAACTTTTTACTGCATAAAAGTATGTACAGTTCTCCTATACGGCATTTCTTACATCATGGGGAACAGTGTATTTGTTTTAGTAGGTAAAGAAGAAGTCATTCCATTATACAATGAAGCTCTGCTCATAACAAATCAAGTTTGAACCAAAGCAATACAGCTAAATCCCCGCAATATAATTGCTCAAACTATCCTCTCTATTTAAATTCAGCTTTTTACGTATTCTCGATCGGCTCATGTGCACACTATTCTGCGATATACCCAAAATTTGAGCCATCTCTTTACTATCAAAGTTAAGCTTAATAAGCGCACAATGTTTAAGCTCAGTAGGGGTTAGCCCTGGAGCAATCTCTAGCAAACGCTCATAAAACTGATTGTTTATTTGCGTAAACCTATCATGAAAATCGTCCCATAATTTTTTGCTGTTTTGCTCGTATTTATGCGCAAGGCTTTTGTGTTTATCTTTATCATTTTCCTTTACAAAGTCTAGTAACTCTTCTATGGTATGTGCGTTTGCATTAAGTGTGTTTGTGCGTCTTGATGGTTTAGCGGCTTATGCAGTTATTAACCACTTTATATTTGTAAGCAAAATGGTAGGTTACGCATCAAGTGATGCTTTAAAGCCATTAGTCAGTGTCAATTGGGGAGCTTGTGAGTATAAACGCATTTATTTTATACACTCAGGTATAGCCTTTGTGATGGTTTTTGGCACATTGTTAGCTACATTATTATATATCTTCCCCGATTTACTGATTAGTATTTTTATTGATAGTGGTAATACTGAAGTTTTAACATAGTAAAAACGGGTATTCGTTTTATAATTCCACTATTTCTTATTTATGGTATAAATATGATAATGACTGCCTATTTAACTTCTTTCCATAAACCATACTACGTTTTTACAATTCATTTATTATAAAATTATCACGATAGATACAAAAAGAATAAGATAAGTATGATCTATGTTATTTCTTTCTTTAACACCAAGTCTCACTGAAAATCAAACCATCACTCTCGAAATTTCCCTACAACATTAAACAACTTTTATAAAAAATATATGCTATTGAATTAAGGTTCGGAGTTCTTGAATATAGTATATCGCATTGAAAAGGATTTTCTTCTATACTGCCAATTATTATTCATTTATATTGTAAGATGAACATATGAGTATCAATTTTAGATTTACTTTTTCCCAAAATAAGTAGACGCTTTTTGAAAGTCTATCTAGTCCTTCAGGATTAATTCATTTTCTCCTGCTAGAGTGTTTTACTTTTCTGATAATACTTACGGCAGTAATGCCTTTCATTAATAAATTTATATTTCTATAAAATGTACGCTTATTAATATCCATTATGTGTGCTAAGTATACTTTTAGAAGGAGTAATACCAAATGCTTTAATCAATCATTTGATGATGTTTTTGGTATAAGAGAGATATTCTGAATATTAGTAATTAATACACATAAAATGAATCTTAAATTTCTACCGAAAAAAAACTACGCAGTCCTAGTTTTAATATTTCTGATGGCGACTTCAATAGCAACTATCAAGGCCCAATACTATCCGACTTCCGATCCAACAAACTCAGAGGGCTGGATCTTAAATAACGAAATATCCGACGAATTTAACGGCACCGAATTAAACAAGAACAAATGGTGGATATTAGGCGAGAATGGCGATTATCGCAATAAGTGGAAAGGACGTGCACCTGGTCAATTTGCCCCGCATAATGTGAAAGTAGAGAATGGCGAACTGGTTTTAACTTCTCAATGGGAACCTGATTTTGCCTTTGCCAACGAAATGCATGAAGGTACTTGGTATGGTGGTTCAACAACTGCTGCGGATAAATCAAAACCCATCACACAAGCCTGTATTTTAAGTGAGCGCTTCTTTCGTTATGGATATTTAGAAGTACGTTGTAAGGCGGCTGATGCACCTGTTACCAATGCTTTCTGGACTACGGGTTACCACTCAGAAATTGACATGACAGAGAATTACGGAAAGCGACCAATTGGTAATCCTGAAAACAAACCTGAAGAATTAGAACGAAAATACAGAACAAATATGATTAGCTGGGACCCAGATAAATCAGCCGATTATAAACCTTGGAAGAACGAAGAAGTTCTTGATGTTCGGGTAGCAAGCGATTATTATGTATATGGTTTTGAATGGGGCAAAGATGAAGTTAAAATTTACTTTAACGGAGAGTTACTGCGAACTAAACCACGTACAGAGCTTGAATCCACAGAAGCGTGGGCACATAACAATGCACAAGAAATGTGGATTGACTCCGAAGTGTTTTCGTGGTACGGATTACCAAGTATGCAAGATTTAGCCAACAACGCTGGCGAATACAAAATTGATTACGTGCGTTTGTGGCAAAAAGAAGTAGAAGGTCCATATTTTGATGCATTAGGTTTCGAAGGTCCCTTTTACTTTCAGGGGCGCAGTCAAAATTGGTGGGCTGCAAATTCTACTCCATGGCGCATGAAAACTGATCAAGTAGCCGGTGGTGATTTAAGCCTTCGTTGGAAACAAACAGCGGCAATTTCATCCAACCAAACTATCTGGTCGCCATATGGCTCATTAGATTTACCATCAGGGGCCAATACACTCACCTTTAAAATTTGGAAAGATGCCAGCGCTAATGTGAATGAAATATCCTTTATTCTGAATAAGCCATGGGCTAAGATTGATTTTGATATTTCAGGTATTGAAACGGGCAAGTGGGTAAGTTTATCCAAGACTTTTTCACGCAATGGTGCATCCGATCCTAGTATCACTAATGGTGATAGAATTGGTATTCAGGTGGTATCAGCCAATGTAAGTGGAAGTAATAACTTATTTTATATAGATAATCTTGAGTTTGAAAACCAGAATACACCAATTTTAGTTCCAGAAGCTTCTTTTACAGCCGATGCAACAACTGGCAAAGCTCCGCTTAAGGTTCAGTTTACGGATGAAACAGAAGGAATGCCAACAGCATGGGAATGGGATTTTGATAATGATGGTACCATTGATTCCAACGAGCGTAATCCTAGTTTTACATATGATACACCTGGTAATTATAGCGTAAAGTTAACAGTTACCAACGATAATGGATCAGATACCAAGCTAATTGAAAATTACATTGTTGTGGATGAGGAAACTAGTGTTGGTAAAATAGAAGATAGTTTGGTGAGTGTATACCCTAATCCAGCATCTGATTATATTAATATAGATTGCCAGTATGCTGATGTTGTTCAATTATATTCCTTATCGGGTAGTTTACTTAAGGAAGGCAAATTATATAATTCAACCATTAGAATGCCAATAAATAATATTCAAAAAGGTGTTTACATGTTAAACCTTTTGTCAAAGAATAATATAATTTATACAAAGAAGGTTGTGATATTATAAGTCAATTCTATTTTTTATATCATAAAAACGAATTACTTAAAATGGGATATTCTTAATAGACTAGAATATCCCATTTTTAATGGATCAAGAGTTTAGTTAAAGCCAATAAAATATTTACTTAGGTAGAGTAAAGAAAAAAGTAGTATTTAAACCCACTTCACTCTGTAGCCAAATTTTACCACAATACAAATCAATGATCCTCTTAACAATTGCTAAACCAATACCAGTAGCGGTAGCATCATCATCTATCTTTTGGAATATTTCAAATATTTTTTCATGATATTCGGGTTTTATTCCTTTTCCATTATCTGAGATATAGAATTCCCACTCTGTATTTTTGTCTATAACTCCTATCTGTATTAATCCTTCTTTATTAACAATATTCTTAACTGCGTTATCTATAATGTTTCTAAAGAGTTTGAAAAATAGATTTTGATTCCCTTCTACAGTGGGTAATTTACCTACTATTCTTACTTCTGTTTCATCAGGAATTGCTAGTTTGTTTGTAATATCATCAATTAATCCTTCAATATCTATAAGATTCTTTTTAATATTTACTGCATCTATTGTTGAATATTCTAATATCCCCGAAATTAGCGAGTCCATTTTTTCTAAGTTCTGAAGAATTAGTTCAAAGTGGCTTGTGCATGTACTATCAATTTGGTCCTTATTGTCATCCATAATCCAATTTATCACTGAATTAACATTTCTAAGCGGAGATTTAAGGTCGTGAGAAACCATATGTGCATATTCTGATAATACTTGATTGCGTTTCTCTAAATTTTTAAGTAATTCCTCGCGTTCCTTACTCACCATTGCAATTTCTTTAGATTGCTGTTTTATATAGGTGGCAACTTCAGTAAGTTCTAAATTATCATTTGGATTGTGGGTAGATTTTAAATTAAGAGTTTTAACAATTTGTTGGATGTTTTGTATGGTTTCTTTATTTGTATCAGCCTCCTTCCTTAGTTTTTGATTGGCACTAAATAACTCATCAGAACTTATTTTCATAGCTCTTTGAGTCATTGAAATTTGATCTTCGTAATTTTCATACGAGCTATTTATAGCCTCAAGAAGATTCTGGATAGCCTTGTCTTCCAGAAGTTCTTTTGAGAGGTTCTTCTTTATTTGTCTTTGAAGTAAACGATTCACTATTCACTTATTAAGGTTAGGGTCATTGTTTGATTGTGTAATTCGCAAGAAGTTTCTCCTTGGAAAGGAGCCATCTCACCGTATGAATAGAATCCTGCTACAGGAACTTGTAGTCCAATAACATCTCTAACTTCATCAATTTCGTCTTGCACCCGTTGGTCTAATACAATTTTTCTTCCTATGCAGCTTACCAAAAAAGCAAATTCAGGTTCCTTTTTGCGATCTGTCATTGCTAATTTAGCAGCTTCGTAGGCTCCAGATTCAATGCCGTTTAAAGAGGCCATCATGAGTTGTACTCTTGAGCCTACAGGTACATCACCTGCTAATATCATAGAATTGTTTTCACGGTCAATGTTTAATATAGTTCTTACTACTGCCTTACTCTTACCTTGTGCTACTATATTTAAAGGGTATAATAACGAAGCTTGTGGAAGTTCAGAAGCTTTATCGCCTAAGTATTTGCTATATATATCCAAAGCAGGTGTATCATCAATTTTATAGAGAATATTCTCCTTAGAATCAGTGATTATTCTTTCAGGGCCAAAGGTACTCCAACCACCTACACTGGCAAAAGAGAATTCTAAGTTATCTCCATAAAAACCTATTGCAATTACTTCTCCTTCTTTTGGGTTTTCATTATAAGAGGCTAAAGTAGTTTCAAAGCGCGAACCATCGCCACATAAACCGCCTGTTATAACAGTATTGTTATGGAGATCATCTTCTAAACCAGCAATTAGAGAGCTACCATTTACAAAACTGCCTTCAGATATAATAATTAAGTGTTTAAGATTTTCTTTCGGGAATGTTTTGGTTAAGGCATTGCCCAAGGCTTTGGCATCCTTATTATAGTCAAGAATATTATCACGATTAATAATATAATTGCTTTTTTCAAATTCAATCATTGTTACTGAGATTGAATCATCAAATACTTCCCCTTCAATAATTTCACCAGACGTAGAGCCAAATACAATATTATCGTAAGGGAATTTTGCTTTTATCTCATTATATATGTTGGTGTTTTCTAATAGTTTTCTTCCCCCAAAAACCATTACCAATGGATTATTTAATTCTTGATTTTCAGTAATAAAAATCCATTCTGAGGTTGAAGACTTCTTATATGCTTGAACTACTTTCATAATTTATTTTTTAATGCTAAAGAAAAATGTTGTTCCAATACCTAATTCACTTTCGAGCCAAATCTCACCATCGTACATGTCAACTATTTTTTTTACGATATTTAAACCAACTCCTGTAGATCTTTTATGTTTTCCTAAGGAACTAAAAATATCAAATATTCTTTTTTGATCTTTTTTAGCGATACCTATTCCATTATCTTTTATTGAAAAGATATAATGACTAAGATTTTCTGTCCATTTTATTTCTATTAAACCAACCTCTTTATCAGTATAGTTTACTGCATTACTAAGGATATTTTGAAATAATTGTTGTATGCGTGTTTCATTGGCATTTATGGAAGGAAGATTCTCAGCAACTTTTATCTCTATATTGTCAGGACAATAAACCATGCTTACAACATTATTGATGAGAGTGTTCAAATCTAGAACTTCATTTTTAATTACACCTCGTTCAATACTTGAATATTTTAAAATATTATCAATTAAATGATCCATCTTTTCCACCTTATCTTGCATTAGGTTAAGGTTTGTAAGTCCATCATTTCCGAGTTTCTCTTCAAAATCCTCAATCGTCCAGCTTAACAAAGCATAAATACCTCTTAGTGGTGATTTTAAATCATGCGCAACAATGTGAGCGTATTCATTTAGCTGTTCGTTTTGCTCAGAAAGACTTTTTAATAAATCTTCTTTTTGATGTTCTAATTTTTTCTGATTGGTAATATCCAAGCATATTGCAATTGAACCCTCAACTTCATTACTGTCGTTATATTTAGGCGCGGCGCTTATTAACCAAGTACATTCTTTACCGCTTTTATGGGTTACTTTTAATTCGTAGGCACCTGAAACACCCTTTGCTCTTTGAGCGACGTGATCACGAAAAGAAGCAATTGATTCAGCTGGCATAAGGAGAGATGCTTGTTGTGAAAGCAATTCTGCTGAGGTATAGCCTAAATTATTGCTCAAACTATCATTAGTATAAACAATTTTACCAAGGTTATCAATTTCAACTAAACCTAAATTCATATTAGCTATAATATTACCATATTTGTCGGTTTCGGTGAGTAATACTTCTTTAGATTTCTTATTATGGGTTATATTCTCATCTATAATAAAATATTGAGATAGTTTACCATTTTTATCAAATATGGGTTGGCCAGAGGTATTTACCCAATAGGAGGTTTTATTTTTTCTGTAATTTAGTATTTCGCATGCGTACGGTTTATTTACTTTTATTTGTCCTTTTAGATAGTTTAAGGTTTCCGCAGACGTATCTATGCCGCTAAGTAATTTATTAGGCTTTTTCCCTATTATATCTTTAATTGTATAGCCTGTTATTTCACAAAAGCTTTTGTTAACCCATTCTATACAACCGGTACTATCAGTAATAATAATTGAATTAATAGAGTTCTCAATAATATCAGAAAGTTTACCTAATTTGTTTTTCTGTTTATTCAAGTTATAGAGCAATTCTTCCATGTCGTTGCTTGCCTGCTGAAATACTTCCACTGCTGTAAAAATATCTGATGTAGAATCATGAAAAGAAAAATCATTTAACTTAAGTTTCTTGTTCATAAGCTTGCGTATACAATCAGACCTCAATGAAATGCAAAACAACAAAAGATCACCACCTTCTATTTCCTCGATATAACCTTTTAAAATGAGTTCTTTGTTTTTCTTAAGGCATAACTCTATGGTCTGTTCAGAAGGAGTAATATTATTGCCGTTTATATTTTGATCAATGATAGGGTAACTAGCTGTAAAAAGGTCGTATACATTTTGCCCTTCTACGTTAGGTATTAGTTTTTGCAAAGTATGACCATACGATTGTATGATTAATGATTTGTCTGTTAGAATGTAGAAAGGAAATAACCGATCTACTTGCGTTTTGTGAAATAAGAGTTGTTCCAAGGTTATAAGTTTTTGTTAAATATTAACTATTGAAAGATTCTAATATCTTGTTTGTCAGCCTTTAAATTATAAAAAAATAATTACAAACAATTATTTATTATAAAATAATGTAATAATCATTTGAAAAATTTTGGGTGCAGTTATGAGTTTTTTAATAGGATTCTTGCATGCTCATATTAGTGTGAATAATGAACTTTTGGAAGTATTGAAGTCTGCAGTATTAATTAGTTTGACTGAGGTTTTACGAGCCTTGAAATTTAGAAGCTTTATCTATTTCTAAAATATTAATACATTTGCGTTTTATTAAATAAAACGTCAAATTATGAATTTATCAGAATATAAAAACAAACTAAAGAATTCTCCTGAAAGTATTGAATTTGCTGAAACAATGGATATCGTCGATCAGTATTATTCATTTACACCTACAGAATTTAAGAATGGAGAAGTAGTTAACGAAGAGGGGAAAAATAATGGTTCTTGTAAGTTATTCGCATTTGCGCAAATTCAGAAGTTCACTAAGGAAGAAACATTAATGTGTTTTGGGAAATTCTATACTAAAGATGTATTAGAAAATCCGAACGGAGATGATCATCAGAACATCCGCAACTTTATTACACATGGTTGGGATGGCATAAACTTTAAAGGAGTAGCCCTACAAGAGAAGTAATTAAGGATTATTATATAAAAAAGTACGGCACTCAATAGAGTATCGTGCTTTTTTATGTTAAACATTTTGCTAAATTTGCGTTTCACTAAAAATCCAAACTATGAAAAACCTAATTTTTGTTTTTGCAGTTGTAATCTTTTCTTCGTGTATGGCCAATCATTTTGGTGTGATGAGTACTGGCCCCATTACAAAACAAGTTCAGTATGTTGATATGGCAATGGGAGTTTCACAAACACAGAAAGTATTGTTTTTCGGAGGTCTCTCGAAAGATGCGCTAGTATTAAATGCCAAGCAAAAATTAATGAGGAACAGACCTCTGCAAGTAAATGAATCTTATGCGAATTTTATTGTAGACTTTAAAAATTCATATTACTTATTTTATTCAACTACTATAGCTACAGTTAGTGCTGATGTGATTAATTTTTCGGATACCATAAGTACTCCATACTCGGATATTTATAAAAATCACATTAACTCAATTGGGGTAAATGTTCAGAATGAGTTAGAATATATAAACAATTTAGCCATTGGAGATAGTGTGCTAGATGCTAAATATAGAGCATGCAAAATATTATCCTTTCCTTCTGATAAAAAGGCGCGTATCTCTTACATTGATGATAGAAACAATCAGAAAATATCAGTTACTAATGTCAAATATCTTTCAAATATTCATAAAGGGAATGGGGTATATGATATCGGAGATGATTTTAAAGGGTTTGGAACTATAGTTGCCGTTGGATCTGAAGGTGTAATTATACTTAATACAGATAATGAAAGGGAGTTTTATTTCTTTGAGTAATATCAATAAGTCTTTAAAAAGTACAGCATTCATTTGAGGTACTGTGCTTTTTTATGTTTAGATATTGCGCATTACTCATAACTGCCTTATTAATAGTAACCTATAACAATCAGTTCATCATTTCTTCCTTAGATAAGGGATCTGCTTCAATTGCTTCGGGTATATCAATACGCGTTTTTGGTAAAGCATCAGGGTAGTTCTCTTGAATAAAAGTAATTAAGCCTTCTCGTATAAATACTCTCAGGTCCCATGCAGTTGGCGAGTTTTTTGCACTCATCAAGGCTCTAACCTCCATAGTTTGTTCTGTTGCATTTGTTACCTGCAGAACGTTTACTTCTTTGTCCCACAAATCAGTTGATTCTAAAAGCCTTGTTAGCTCTTCTCGCAATGCTTTTACATCCATAGTGTAATCAGTATATATAAATACAGTTCCAAGTATATCGGCAGTGTTTCTTGTCCAGTTCTGAAAGGGAGTTTCAATAAAATACGTAGTTGGTACAATCAATCGTCTTTTATCCCAAATACGCACTACAACGTAGGTAAGGTTTATTTCTTCAATCCAGCCCCATTCATTTTCAACAATTACTACATCATCAATTGCAATGGGTTGGGTAATGGCAATTTGAATACCCGCTAAAACTGTTCCTATGAATTTTTGAGCAGCAAAACCAATTATAATTGTCGATATTCCTGCCGAGGCAAATAAGCTAATACCTAACTTTTTTACATCATCAAATAGCATTAATGAAAAACCAATAGCCACAATAATTACCACAAATATTAAAATGTTTTCAAGTATATTATATTGTGTATAAACACGCCTGCTTTTTAAATTATCTTCTTTCTTAATATCAAAATTGCCTAATACACCTAGCTTTATTAAACGTAGCATTTTTATTACCATCCAGGTAAAACTGATTATTAAAACTATAGAGAGTAGCTTACTAGTTATCTCAGTATTGATAATGGCAAGTTGCGGATAAAAATGGTTGACTTGTTTAAGTGCAATTGTGAGGCACAAAAGAAGAACAGGTAGAATGAAGGATTTTATATTTTTCATCATTATAGTTTTTTAACGGTTATACAATAATGCATGAAGTAAAATGTAGTAATATGTTGATATCTAGCTATAAGTGGTATTGTTAATTTAGATGAGACTTAAATTCTCTGAATATTCTATATTTTTCTTCATTATTTCATATTAAAGCAATTAATGTACAAAAAAGTTGATTAAGAATGTATTATGTGATTATCTAAAAGGCTAGTCTGTAATTTTACTTCAATTATAATATTAATACATGTTGTATAACTTAGCGCGAAGCAAAAATTATTGCTATTTTCGCATTTTGGCGCCATCGCAACATTTTAAAGGGCAAAAATTAGATCATAATTATGCCTTTTATTTAGATGTTTGGTGTGTATTTAATTTATATGCAATAGCATTCCAATATGGACAAAATAGAACAAGCTTTAACTCTTATAGAGGAATTTATCAATGCTTCAACCACTGATGCCAATATTCAGCAAGGAGAATCATTATACAACAATAATGTAGTTACTTTAAAAGGAAGTGATAAAGAGAATGATACATTTAGATTCATGGTTCGTGATTCTAAATACTATAAAACTGAAGTATACGGAATTTACAAAGGTTCAGTACGCACCAGTTGTTCTTGTCCTTTTTCATTTGGTGTATTGTGTAAGCACAGTGTGGCGGCATTAAAATATTTGATTGATAATATTTATAAGCTTGATGGTTTTGCACAAGAGGGTGCAAGACCTATTGAAGTGGCTGAAAAAAGACATGCCGCAGGAGTAGAGTTAGTTAATGTTAATCCTTTGCGTGCTGGAGAGTTAAAACAAATGGCTACAGGTAATACCATTAATAGGGTAGTGAATTATGCCTTTTTAATGACGTGTACTGATATTATTATTACTCCGGAATGTATCACCTTTAAAACTAAAGATGAATACCGTAAAGATAGTGTTGAAATCAGAAAAGTAGAAGATTCATTTTATGTTTCATCTACTCAAAGTACAGCATCTGGCAATTTAAATTCGATAGAATTATATTGTTTATTGTTGATAGCTAACTCTGATATTCCGCAAATGATTGCGGGCGTTTTTGCCGAGGAGAATATGCCTTTTCAGCAAGATTTACTAAGTCAATATGGCTTAGATAAAGGTGCTCCGTTTACCGATTATTTTAATTACGTATATGATGAGGATAAAGGCTTACACATTGTAGCAGATTCAAAGGCAAAAGGCTTAATGTCGGCCGACGAATTAGCCGATGCAAGATTAGCCCGCATTCTTAAGCCCGAAGATGATTTGAAAGTGTTGAATCATTTACCAAAGGTAGATACTTTGCAAGAATTGGGTTTTGTTTTACAAGCCATTCAGTCTCGCACTGGTTCATACTCATATCGTATAGTGCCCATTTTAGGTAAAACCAATAAAACAAAAGATGCTATTATAAATAGTATTGATGTTTACCATCGCGATTCAAACAAAATAAAACCGTCAGATAATCAAAGAGAATTATTAGATCTTATCCATCAGTTTAACTTGGATGAGTTAAGTGATTCTAAATCTTTTTCCGCAATGCAAAAGGCTTTTCGTTTAATGACGAATGAGCGTTTTATTTATCATGCTGATACGGGTTTCTATGAGTTTAAGAAACGTGATTTAAGCATGATAACACTTTCTTCCACACCTATTGATATGACATTTGATGTGTCGGTTAATAGTCAGTTTGTGAATTCAGATATGAAGATCAAAGTGGGTAAGTTGTTTTATAAACATGAAGATTTAAGTCAGAAATACGTTAATCCATATATCAACAGTATCAATAATATCTTTTACTTTTCAAAGAATGAAAGAGTAGGAGAGTGCCTGACCAGTTTACCAAGTGAGCTAAAAATGGTATTGGCGCAAAAAGAAGAGTTTTACAGAAGGGTAGTGGCTCCTTTATCAAAAGATTTTGTAATCAATTTTAATGAGGGAAGCTACGACACAGAAGTGATTGAGTTAGACTTTAACGAGAAGGAATTATACCTAACCGAGAAAGATGGATATGTGGTATTTACACCACAAGTTGTTTATCAAGACGACATGTCTGTGCTCCTACATAAAAACGGAAACTTACTTGATAAAACTGATCAATTAGTTAAAGTTTACAAACGAAACTTTGAGCTTGAGGATGATTATATTGACATGATTTCGAAAATGCATCCTCAATTCGAAACACAAAAATCCAATCGTATATTCTTCCTCCACATGAGTGAGTTTACCGATAACATGTGGTTTTATAAGTTCTTTGATCATTTGCAGGTTAATAATATTGAGGTGTTTGGATTAAAAGACCTCAAAGGTTTTAAGTATTCGCCATACCAAGGTAATATAAGTACTTCGGTTACTTCTCGTCAAGATTGGTTTGAAGTGAATATACAAGTTAGTTTTGGTGATAATCAGATTGGTTTAGCTGAGATTAAAAAAGCGGTTCTTAAAAAGGAAAGATACATTCAGTTAAACGATGGCTCTGTAGGGATTATGCCTAAGGAGTGGTTTACTAAATTAGAGAAATACTTCAGAAATTCAGAGATTAAGGATAATAGTTTAGCCATCTCAAAACTTCGCTTTTCTATTGTTGATGATTTATTTGATGAAATAGACGACTTTAAAGTTATACAAGAAATAACAGAGAAGCGTGAGAGATTAAAAGCGTTTACTGAGATTACAGATACCGAAGTTCCAGATAATATTACAGCTGAACTCCGCCATTATCAGAAAGAAGGTTTAAACTGGCTTAATTTCTTAGATGAGATGCAGTGGGGTGGTATTTTGGCCGATGATATGGGACTTGGTAAAACCTTGCAGATATTAACTTTTATTCAGCATGTAGTTCGTAAAGAAAATAGTACCAATTTAATTGTGGTACCAACAACATTGTTGTTTAACTGGGAAAATGAGATTGCTAAGTTTGCTCCTGATTTAAAGGCATTTTATTATTATGGAAGCAATCGCCAAAAAGATACCTCGGTATTTAAAGATTACGATTTGGTGTTTACTACCTATGGTATATTATTACGTGATATTGAAGTGCTAAAGGATTTCAGGTTTAATTATGTAATTCTTGATGAGTCGCAGGCCATTAAAAACCCTGCTTCGCGTCGATTTAAAGCTGCCAAACTAATTCAAGCCAACAATAGAATTGCCATGTCGGGTACACCAATTGAGAATGGTACGTTCGATTTATATGCGCAAATGAGTTTTGTAAATCCAGGCTTCTTTGCTGCTGCTTCTTCTTTTAAAGAGAATTATGCTTTTCCAATAGATCGCGACGGCGATGAAAACATAGCAAGTGAACTACAAAAAGTAGTGAATCCGTTTATTCTTCGTCGTACAAAAGAGCGTGTTGCAACCGAGTTACCTTCAAAAACAGAAGATGTAATTTACTGCGAAATGGAGCCTAAACAACGTAGTGTTTATGATGCTTACCGAAATAACTTTAAAGAGAAGTTATTAAATAAGATTGATGAACAAGGATTGGCAAAATCAAAAATAATGGTACTTGAGGCCTTAACGCGTCTGCGCCAAATTTGTGATTCCCCATTACTAATCAATGATGAAAATGTAACAGAAGCGCAATCAATTAAGATAAAAGAGATATTGCGCCACATTACTCATAAAACTACCGACCATAAAATATTGGTATTTTCTCAGTTTGTGAAGATGTTAGATTTAGTGAAAATTGAACTCAATAAACTAAATATAAAGTACGAATATCTTGATGGAAAGAGTAGTCCGAAACAGCGTGAGCAATCGGTTGATAATTTCCAAACAAACGGTGAGTTACGTGTGTTCCTTATCAGCTTAAAAGCGGGTGGAACAGGATTAAACCTTACGGCTGCAGATTATGTGTATCTATTAGATCCATGGTGGAATCCAGCTGTAGAGAATCAAGCTATTGACCGTTGTTATCGTATTGGACAAGATAAAAAGGTATTTGCTTATCGCATGATTTGTAAAAATACTATAGAGGAGAAAATAGTAAAACTACAGAATCAGAAAAAGAAAATTGCAGGAGATATTATTCAAACAGATGAGAATATTATGAAAACTCTTGATATGAATGATATTGAAGAGTTGTTCTCGTAATAGAGGATTTTCTTTGTAGAAGGAATTAAACAATATTGGATATGCTAGGTTTTCTAATTATGATTAGAAGATTTAGCATATTTTTGTTTCTAGTAGTTCCATATCTCGCGAAAGCGCAGGGGTGTAGTGATGCGGGTATTTGCAGTATGCCGCAATCATCAGTAACTTCGCACGAAAAATCAATCCCCCTATCCTTGAGTGTTGAACAAACCTGGGAGTTGGGAGAACAGGATATGCAATATTTGCATTCTGTTTTTGGTTTAGCTTTGAAAGCATCCGATAAATTAGATATTTCTTTTTCAATACCACTTCGTAATGCATACTATAGTCAAGAATGGTACGCCTATATTAGTGATGCTACTTTAGCAAGCAGGTATTTAGTAAGCGATAAAATTGGTATTACACTTGGTGCTAAATTCCCCATTGGAACTGTCACCGCGCAAGATGCCGCCGGTAATCATCTGCCAATGGCCCTGCAAGGAGGATTGGGTACTTATGATTTATTATTTCAAGGTGAATATAAGATGCCTTCCTGGTCAGTTGCATTAGGTTATCAGTTGCCATTTGGGGCTATTGATAATACCTTTGAACCAAACGGAAAGTTTATTGATTTTCAGAATAGTTATCATTTAGATAGGGGAGATGATATTATGCTGCGATATAACCGCATGTGGGCCAGTACCAATTTAAATTGGATGGCATCAGTTGTATCTGTTTATCGTATCAAAGGAGATTATATTTATGATGGAGAAAGAGTGCCAGAATCAGAAGGAATTTCTTTTAATCTCGGCTTACAAGCCATAAAAGCAATCCAAAAAGGGAATTTAAAAGCTAGGTTAGCGGTGCCTGTTTATGTTAGAAAAGCTCGCCCAGACGGGCTAACCCGAACTGTAATTATCGCTCTTGCCTGGGAGGGTTTTTTATGATTAATCTATTATTCTCCCCATTCTTCCCAATGTATATTATTGGGGTCGAATTTATCCTTTGGTTTGTCCTTACCTGTGGGATAACCAAGTGTGATTACGCACAAAGGAACCACGTGTTCAGGCAACTTTAACTCAGATTTAATGTGTTCAGTATAATCTTTCCAAGGATATACTGATTTCCAAACAGCACCAAGTCCCATGCCTTCAATGGCCAATAGCATATTTTGGGTAGCTACAGAGGTGTCGGTAATCCAGAATTCAGGTGCACGTTCATCGGTCTTATGCATGTTGGCACATACAACAATAGCAGCTTTTGCATCTTTTTGCTTGATGGCAATTAATTTATTACTGCTTGTTATAGGAATAAACTCCCAAGGTCTTTTATCAATTCCAGAAGGGGCTGCCATTCCGGCCTTCATAATGGTAAGCAAATCTTCTTTAGAGACTGATTTATCCAGATAATGTCGTACACTTTTTCTGTTATGAATCACCTCTAGAATAGCATCTCTTTTGGTGGTTGAAGAATTGGCCACATCTTCTAGTTTAATTCTTGTTTCAGCTAGCTTATAGGTAGTTATAAATAATACTATAGCTAGCAATAATGATAATGTGTGACTTTTACTCATCTGTTTTCACCGATTTTTTGGTCCATTTTTCCCAATGAATATTATTGATATCAAACTTATCTTTAGCCTTTTCAACTCCTGTTGGATATCCCAAAGGAATAATGCATAAAGGCATTATGTGGTCGGGAAGATTAAGTACATTTCTAGCATGTTGCATGCGCTCTTCGCCAGGGTATAATGTGCTCCAAACACCACCTAAACCCATCGCTTCAATGGCAAGAAGCATATTTTGTGTAGCAGCAGAGTTATCTGTAATCCAAAACTCAGGGTTTCTTTCATCAACCTTGCTCATATCACCACAAACAACAATAGCAGCAGGTGAACCATCTAAACCACTGGCCCATTCAAGTTCTTTACGTAATTCAAGCATTGTGCTTCTATCTGTTATAGCAATAAATTGCCAAGGGCGAGTATCGTGTCCTGATGGTGCAGCCATTCCGGCTTCCATAATAGTAATTAAATCTTCTTGTGATACTTTTTTATCTGTATAATGTCTAACGCTTTTTCTATTTTGTATGACGGATAAAACCGCTTCTCGTTGTGTTGTTGCTGATTGTTCTGTTTCTTCCGATTTGCGCCTAACATCTACTAACTTGTATGTTGTTATAAAGAGAGCTATTGCTAGTAAAAGTGATAATAATTGACTCTTATTCATAATATATAAATATAAGTGTTGTTGTTAATTTATTGGGTATAAATACTATTTCTCAATGGGTTTTCTGATGGTGTTTAGTATGTATCCTGTGGGGCATGCAAATCTGCACCATGGCCGAGGTATAAATACCGAAAGTGCCAAGAATGTTAATGCCAATATTAATACGGGTATAGAAGCTGACTTAAAGATAAATGCTGAAAAAGGTTCAATATTCGTTAAATCAAAACCCACTCCTGTGAATAATAGAAGCATAATAGTGGCAAATACTTTCTCTTGCAATGTTGAAAGAAATTCCTTTACCCGTGGTGATAATTTGACCTTATCTTTTTTTATTTTCCCCAATAAATCCTGACTTGCTCCAAATGGGCAAAGATGACTACAGTAAAATGATTTGCTAGTGAACAATGGTAATCCAATACTTAGTATCAAAATGACGAATACAAATAGTTTAGCGGGTAAGTCGATACCATATATTATCCAATTGCTTATCGAAAAAATAGATAAGAAGGTACCTAACCAAAATCCTAATATTAGTATTGTCAATACCTGATGTAAGGTTCTCACTTTTCTCATCTTTTTAGTAAAGAAAAATTGTAGCAGTGCTAATATAATTAGTAAATAGCCCGAAGCTGTTTTTGCAATTGTTAATAAATCTATCTTCTCAACTTCAGAAGCCGATTGTTCCGAAATTTGCCCAACTCTGTGTCTGAGGGTTTTAATAATGGCTGTTGAGCTTAATGTAGCACCACTAAAAGCATCTACTTTTTTATTGCTAAGCTTGTTTATATGAATATTATCCCAACTTTTAAGAAAGCCAGAGGCTACAATATCACCAATAAAATCAGGTGATTCATAATTCTTTAATAGAGAAATGCCCTGAAGTTTATTACTGTTGTCGAAACCAATTAATAAAGGAACTGAAGAGGTATATCCAGTTATCGAATCGGAAAAGGGACTACTATTTATCGCCCATCCTACACGTTGTGTTCCTGAGTAAACTAGTATACTATCTGCATTAACTTCATATTTATCAGCTGAGCTAAATATGCTTTTGATATCTGTCAACTCAAATTCCGTTTTCTGACTCTCACCTTCCTCGCTAGTGAATAATTTGATGCCGAATAATTGCTCATTTTGTATTGCCCAAACTCCTACAAGTAATATAATAATGCAATACGCTGATGCTTTTTTAATAACGTTATTATTTATTTTCATAGAGCTAGTAATAACATTACAACTACTGCTGCCAGTATTATATTAATAACATCACTAATGCTTATTTTTTTCATTTGTATAATGTTTGTTGATGTATTTGTTTTGGATACAAAAATAGTTATCCTGTGCTTTGTAGTAGTGTACTTATATTGGAAACTATTGTTAAATTATTGGCTTTTACAGAAGACTGAATTGTTTATTGTCAGCTTGAGTAGTGGGCTGTGTGTATAGAAAAGGAGGGAAGTCTAAATTCAATATCAATTAATAGAAAATCATATTGAATTTAGATAATTATAATTTATGAGGTCTAATTGACCCTTATAAATTCTGAGCCAATATATCAGCTAAATGAATGGTTTTAATATTCAGCTTCTGTTCATTAATATACGACTGAATATTCAATAAGCATGATGCTTCTGTTGATACAATATATTCAGCACCAGTAGCCATTGCATGTTGTACTTTTTGCTCAACCATTGCAGTTGATATTGGAACCATTTTTACCATGAAAGTACCACCAAAGCCACAGCAAGTGTGGGTGTCCTCCATTTCGGTTAACTCAATGCCTTCAACATTATTTATTAAAGTGCGCGGCTCATCAGTTAAGCCATATTCGCGTAGCGCAGAACAAGCATCGTGATATGTTACCTTGTGCGGGAAACTAGCTTTAAAGTCAGTTACCTTTAAATGGTTTACTAAATAATCACTAAGCTCAATAACATTACGTTTTAACCTTTCGCAATCAGCAAGGTAATCAGGTTCATCCTTTAAAACTTCTGTGTAGTGATTTTTAATATAACCAGCACATGAGGCGGAAGGTACAATAATTGGTCTGTCCTCAGGAAAGTCTTTGATGAATTTAATGGCTGTTTTCTTAGAGTTTTTCCAAAATCCACTGTTGAACATTGGCTGTCCACAACAAGTTTGTTTTGGGTTGTAGTTTACTTCAATATTTTGAGATTCCAATATCTTTACAACACTCCATCCTGTGTTAGGAAACATTTGATCAATAAAGCAAGGTATAAATAAGTCGACAGTCATTATCTTAAAATTTTGCCAAAGTTAATTTTTTAGATCTTATCAGCAGCTTCTAATTTTATTTAATTCGGGTAGTGCAATAAAAAAAGCTCTATGATAAATTATCATAGAGCCTTAGTATATTTTTACTCTGTATTTTATTTTGTTGTGAAATAGTTCATTGTTTCATTCAAAGCTTTTGCCTGCTGAGATAACTTTTCAATAAACTGATTCATTAATTCGGCTTGTTGTGCATTTTGTTGGGTTATGCTATTTAGCTCCGAAATTGTACTGTTTACCTGATCAACTGCCGATGTTTGGTTTTGTGAGTCAAGCGAAATAACATTAACCAAATCAGCTGTTTTTATAATTTCAGGAGTTATCGCATCTAATTTCTCAGTAGCACTGTTTGAAACTTCTTGTCCCATTAAGGCAGCATTCTCAATTTCGTCAGTCAAGTTTTTAGTGCGCTCCGCTAGTTTTCTTACTTCGGTAGCAACTACTGCAAATCCTCTTCCACTTTCACCGGCTCTGGCTGCTTCCACTGCTGCATTTAGTGCTAATATATTGGTTTGTGCAGCTATCTCTTTCACTTCTAAAACCTTCTGAGTAATCTCTAACATGGCCTCATTACTTTGGTGCACTGTTTTTAGTCCCTCTTGAATGTTTTCAGCAGCAAGCGTAGAAATACGATTGGTTTCAATTGAGTTGGTGGTATTTTGGTGTGTGGTACTCATAATTTCAGCCATTGTTGACGAAATTTCTTCCATAGAAGCAGCTTGTTCTGCAGCACTCTCTGCTAACTTTTGAGTCTCAGATTCAATTTCAGACGAGGCACCGGTTATCGATTTTGTAATGCTAATTACGGTAGAAACTACTTCGTTAATTTTATTAGTCATTTCGCCTAAGGTAGAAACCATCATACCAATTTCATCATTTCTTGATGTATCCATCGATGCACTTAAATTACCTTCCGCAATTTGAGAAGCAAATTCTGATGTGTCAGATATCGGCTTAATAACATTTTTAACCATTCCGAAAAGAAGTACTATTATAATGATAAGTCCTATAACCCCTGAGGCAAATATAATCAGCGACTGTTGTCTGGTTTCTGCTAATACAGTGGATACAGGAATGCTATAAGCAAGTCCCCATTTTTCAGGAGAATTACCAATTTCGATGCTCGAGAATGAATAAAAATTGTTTTCTTTTTTCTCATCCTCAATTTCACTTAAAAAATGAGTACTCTCTTCAAAATTATTAAACAATTCGCTAGTCTCAGGAAAATCAATTCCAGTATCCTTTAAAAATTTACCTACCCACTCTTCTCTTTTCGAGGCAATTATATGACCATTATTAGAGAATAATATGATATTGGCTCCTTCAATACTCTCTATCTTATTTAGTATCTGTTGGTAACTATCAAGCTCCATATCAAAACCCACTAAGCCGATAAATTTGCCATTTCTTTTAATAGGAACACAAATGCTAGTTTCCATAATTGGAGACGCTAGTTTTCCTTCATAATCCTCGTAGTACGGGTTGGTAACGTATTCATCATTTAACTTATGGATAGTTTCATACAAGCCGCTCTCACCATTTTTATCAAGGGTGTCTGATTGGTAAGTAATGCTATTGCCGTAATTAAAAAATGTACTTCTTCTTCGTCCGTATTCAGCTGTCCAAGAATCTGACAATGTATTTAATTGCCAATTATACCAAGTTCCTTTTAAGTGACTGTTATGTTCTATAAAAGAGCGTATAACGCTATTTGAAAGTTCAATTTTAGTATCTGAATCTTCATCTCTAAAGGCTTCAATACTTTGAGATAAAGCTCTAGCTAAGGATAAGTCCTCATTGAGAAGTTGTGAGATTCGAGAAGAATATAGTTGTGCAGAAAAGGAAGTTTCATTAAATGCTTTTTCCTTGGCATTTTTATTAAACTGAATATTGATAAAGGTAAAGATGATGCCGTATACTATAAATACAGGTATAATAATATTACTAACTACTTTACGCTTTAAATTTGATCTCTTCTTCATAGAATATGTGTTGTTAAAGTGCTTGAGTACTATTTTTGGAAGGTTTATTTTAAGTCTAATACAATGCAAATATAAAACATAGACACCTTTCGTAGTATGATTAATGTTGGATTAACATAAAATAACGTATTTTCTTCCAGTACCCCCATATTTAAGTGTTAGTGTACTCAAATATGATGAAAATGTTTCACAAGTGATGCTATAGTTGCTAGTACGCGATCAAAAATGGAATTATTATTCACTTTAAGGCTGAATGGATAATTCTTTTAAATCAGACTGATCATTGTTAAAAAAAACCGAGGACTTAGATAATTATTACTACATTTGCCAAGCTAAATTTAACAAGGTTTTATTATATAGATTTTGTTATAAATTACCTTTGAGAATAAAAATTTTATAAAATGAAATTATTAGAAGGAAAAACTGCAATTATTACTGGTGCTGCTAGAGGTATTGGTAAAGCTATTGCAATGACTTATGCACAGCACGGATGTAATGTAGCATTTACTGATTTACAAATTAACGAGGCTGCGCAAGAAACAGAAAAAGAATTAACAGCTCTAGGGGTTAAAGCCAAAGGCTATGCTTCTGATGCAAGTGATTTTGAAGATACACAACGTGTAGTTGATGAGATTGTTGCTGATTTCGGTCGTGTTGATGTATTAATCAATAATGCTGGTATCACAAAAGATACATTATTAATGCGTATGACTGAAGAGCAGTGGGATATGGTTATTAAGGTAAACTTAAAATCTGTATTTAACTTTACTAAAGCTGTTCAGAGAACTATGCTTAAGCAACGTTCTGGATCTATCGTAAATATGAGTTCTGTAGTAGGTGTTAGCGGAAACGCTGGTCAGGCTAATTATGCAGCTTCTAAAGCTGGTATGATTGGTTTTACAAAATCTATAGCTAAAGAATTAGGTTCTCGTGGAATTAGAAGTAACGCAATTGCTCCAGGATTTATCATTACAGAAATGACAGGTGTATTAGCTGATGATGTTAAAGCACAATGGGAAGCTCAAATTCCATTAAAGCGTGGAGGTACTCCTCAGGATGTTGCCAACACATGTGTATATTTAGGTTCTGATTTATCACAATATGTAACCGGACAAACAATTCACGTTTGTGGTGGTATGAATATGTAGTATATAATTACATCTTTTTATATATTTGGCTGTTCTATTTTAATAGAGCAGCCTTTTTCATTTTTAGGCATAAGTAATTAATATTATATGAAGCAACTCATAAATTATATACTACTGGGTTTTTTATTAGTGTTTGCCTCGTGTTCAACGTACGAATCTTTTACTATAGATGTACTTGCACCAGCTAAGTATACCATAGCGCCAGAAATTACATCAGTAGTTTTGGTAAATAATTCTATTCCTTATCGGGATACCACAAAAAATACGGTTCAGGTAAATGGTAAGAAAAGAACAATGCAATCTGTATGGCAAGATGATTTTGCAGAAATTGCCCTTCAATCTCTGAATCAGGAATTATTATTGCGCGAGTTTTATGATACTGTTTATTATCACAGTCAAACTTTAAAAACAGATGCTTCCTATCCTTATCGAGCTTTAAATTGGTTACAAGTAGATAGTATTTGCAATATTTATGGTGCGGAAGGAATCATTTCATTTGAAGCTAATCGTTATGCAACAACAGTAAAAGCAGAACCTCAATACGATGGTGGATTTTATGCCACTATGGATGTTGAAGGAGCTATTTTGTGGCGAGGATACAATAATATTGATAGAACAGCTTTATATAAAGAAGTGCAAAAAGATACGATATCGTGGCAAGCCTATGGAAGTACTCTAGAAAGAACGGTACGCGATTTACCTGATCTTAAAGAGGCTTACGTTAGTTTAGCCGAATATCAAGGTATGCAAGCAGTTAATCATACAACGCCACTATGGGAGAGTGAACAAAGGGGTTTGTATAAAAGTGGTAATTATCAGTTTCTTCAGGCTGCCGAATTTGTTCGTAAAAAACAATATGGCGAAGCTATTAAACTCTGGAAGTATATCTATGATAATGCTAATAGTAAGTATAAAGCACGTTCTTCATATAATCTAGCAGTTGCATCTGAAATATTGGGTGATTTTGAATCGGCTAAATATTGGTTGAAGATATCGAATGACATTTATATTTCTAAAGAAGGAAATGTAAATAAGGAAGAGTTTTTACGTTCGCAAGAGTATGCAAAAATTCTTCGTGCACGTTTAGAAACTATAAATAAGTTAAAAGAACAAGTAGGAGGGTTTGAATGAAATATATAATAACGCTTTGTTTTACCTTAATATTCACGCAAATAATTGCTCAAGATTCCTTTAATCCCGACGAGGCTCTTTTGTGTAAGTTATCAAGGACTGAGAGTAAAGTATTTTTTTCTGAGCATTCAAAAGTACCAGCTGTTCCTGCATCATTATTAAAATTGGTAACAACAAGTACCGCTCTTGAAGTGTTAGGTCCTAATTTTCGGTATAGAACACGAGTAGGATACACGGGTGATATTATAAATGGAGTTTTACACGGTAATATTATTATAGTATCAGGTAATGATCCAACTTTGGGCTCCGACTTATTTGATTCAACTTCTGTTGATATTCTATTTTCTCAGATTAAACATTCGCTTGAGCTAAAGCAAATACAGCATATAAAAGGAGATATTCAAATTCAATTCAATAGTGCAACGGTAGATTATCCGGCAGCCCGTTTATGGGAGGATATGGGGAATTATTATGGTGGGATTCCTAATAATCTAAACTTCCGAGATAATACCATAAGAATCACACTGCAAAGTACTGAAGTAGGGTCAAAAGTTAAAGTTGTTGATATAGCTCCTGATATTGATTATTATACCATACAAAGTAATGCTATTGCTGCAGCTCATCAAAAGGATAGTGCCTATGTGTATGGCATTAGTCAGCTTCAGAAATGGTGGATTGAAGGTTCTATTCCGGCAAACCTAGAAGCTTTCACTATAAAGTCAGCAATGCCAGATCCATCAATGGTATTTGTTCAAGATTTACGATTATTTCTTAAAGAGAATCAAATAGAATTTAGTAACAATACTGAGGAAAGTACTTCCACGGATGGAGCTTTTCAATTGTTGTGTGAAGTCTATTCTCCAACGTTATCTGAAATTATTAAAGTAACCAATCATAAAAGCAACAATCTATTTGCTGACCAACTCTTCTTAACTCTAGCAGAAAGATATTCGGGAGTTCAATCATGGGATAATGGTGTTCTAGCAATTGAATCTTTTTGGAAAGATAAAATAGATTACGTCTCTAATTTTAACATTAAAGATGGAAGTGGTTTGTCGCCAAAAAACCACTTAACCTCCGAAGGGATTGTACAATTATTAGAATGGATGCAAAATAATAGTTCTCATTTTGATGTATTTAAGGAATCTTTAGCAATTGGAGGGCAATCAGGTACTTTAGAGTATGTATTTAGAGATTCTAAAATTAAGGGTAAAATATTGGGCAAGAGTGGTTCTATGGAATCAGTAGTGGCTTATGCCGGCTATTATATCAAAAATGACAATAATTATATTCCATTTTGTATAATCGCCAATAATTTTCTTTCAAGTAGTAAAAGTGCACGCAAGTATATCGATAAATACTTAACTGCTCAATTTTCAAAATAGTCCCCAGTATGCAAGTTGCTTTTTTATTGTTGTTTTACATATTATCACCATTTGTAATTCTATACCTGTGCCATAAATATGCTTTTATAAATAAGCTGGGAGCTGTTTTAATGGCATATGTGGTAGGAATAATTATTGGTAATACGGGCTATTTTAATGGCGATGCTATAAATCAGATGCAAGAAATAGTGATGTCTGTAACCATTCCATTGGCAATACCATTAATACTATATTCGAGCAATTTAAAAAAGTCTTTTGAATTAGCTAAAAGCACTTTTATGTCACTATTAAGTGCTTTAATTGCGTTAGTCGTAATTGTAGTGCTTGGGTATTTTATATTTAAGCCTGTTGGCTATGGTAATTTTTCAAAAATATCAGGATTGCTTGTGGGCGTTTACACAGGAGGAACACCTAATTTGGCTGCCTTAAAAATGGTTCTGGATGTTGATGCTAGTACCTACTTGGCTATTCATACTTACGATATGGTTTTATCAACTTTGCATTTGTTTTTTCTAATGTTGATTGGTAAAAAAATGTTTGAGTTGGTTTTACCAAAGTTTGTGAGTCAAGATAATAATATTGATGATAAATGGATTAGTGAAGTGGCCAAAGATCCCTATTGGGGTTTATTGAGTAAAGAAAATAGACTGCCGCTTCTGAAAGCTGTTGGAATCACTTTTTTGATAGTTGCCATTGGTGGAGGTTTAATGATGCTTATGCCTGAAAAATATCAAATGGCGGTATTTATTTTATCAATTACAGCTTTAGCACTTGTTGCATCTACAAAAGATACCATTAAAGATATACCAAAAACTTACGAGTTGGGTATGTACCTTATTTTAATATTTAGTATCGTAGTAGCCTCAAAGGCTGATTACCGTAATTTCACTAATATTAATCCTACTATATTCTATTATGTAACCTTTGTGGTCTTTGGTTCAATGATACTTCATGTATTGTTAGCTAAAATCTTTAAAATAGATGCTGACACTGTAATCATAACCTCAGCAGCTTTAATTTGCAGCCCACCATTTGTTCCAGTAGTGGCAGGAGCCTTAAAAAACAAGGCTTTAATTTTACCTGGTATTACGGTTGGAATAGTTGGTTATGCTATTGGTAACTTTTTAGGATTTCTAATTTCTGAATTACTCACATTGTTTTAGGTTTTTTTGTAGTTTATTAAACTTCTTAAATTCTTTTGATTCAAAGCTTACTAGCTTATTATAGAAAATGAGTTTAAATAACTATTAAATCATAAATATTAGGATTGATTCTTTTTTAAATTGAAAAAATAGTGTCATTTTTGCAGGCAATTAGAAAACAGGTCAAAGGGCCATATTCTAAGGTAAAGTTTGTTGGGTATTTATGTATTAGAATACTGTTTATATAGCTGATAAACTTATAAAGTTGAAATAGATTATTTCTAAAAACTATATTTAAAATATTTGGATAAGATGATTAAAAGTCCACTTCAAATTGCTCGCGAAAGCTATGCTCCAAAAGTGCCTGCTGCATTAAAAGGAGCTGTAAAAAGTGTTCAAGGAAAAAACACTGAGTCTGTTGCTGATCAGGCAGATATTAAAAAACTTTTCCCAAATACTTATGGTATGCCAATTTTAACTTTTGAGCCAGGAGATTCTTCTGCTACAAGTGAGGCTATTGCTGTAGGTGTTATTCTTTCAGGTGGTCAAGCTCCAGGAGGTCATAATGTAATTTCTGGTATCTATGATGGTCTAAAATCTTTAAACCCTGCTAACAAAGTTTACGGATTTTTAGGTGGTCCTGGTGGATTAGTTGATAACGATTATTTAGAGTTAACTGATGATATCGTTGATCATTACAGAAATACTGGTGGATTTGATATCATCGGTTCTGGTAGAACTAAATTAGAGGAAACTGCACAATTCGATAAAGGTTTAGAGAATTGTAAGGCTTTAGGAATCAATGCACTTGTTATTATTGGTGGTGATGATTCAAATACAAATGCATGTGTATTAGCTGAGTATTATTTAGCTAAAGATGCTGGTGTACAGGTTATTGGTTGTCCTAAAACAATTGATGGTGATCTTAAAAACGAAATGATTGAAACTTCATTTGGTTTTGATACAGCTTGTAAAGTATACAGTGAGCTTATTGGTAACATCCAACGTGATGCTAACTCAGCTAAAAAATACTGGCACTTTATTAAATTAATGGGTCGTTCTGCTTCTCATATTGGTTTAGAGTGTGCTTTACAAACACAACCAAACGTAACTATTATTTCTGAAGAGGTTGAAGAAAAAGGTTTAACTCTTGATGAAGTTGTTACTGATATCGCTAATGTTGTTGCTGCTAGAGCTGAAACAGAAGGAAACTTTGGTACTGTTTTAATTCCCGAAGGATTAGTAGAATTTATTCCTGCTATGAAAGTTCTTATTTCTGAATTAAACGACTTATTAGCACATAACGAGGCTGAAGTTAATGCAATTGAAACTGACGTTGAGAAAAGAGCATTTGTTGCTGCTAAGTTAACTGCTGATTCAGCTGCTGTATTTACTTCTTTACCTGATGGATTTGCTAACCAATTAATGTTAGATCGTGATCCGCATGGTAATGTACAAGTATCAATGATTGAAACTGAGAAGTTATTAATTGATATGGTTGCAGCTAAACTTAAAGCTATGAAAGCTGAAGGTAAATATGTAGGTAAATTTGCTGCTCAAGGACACTTCTTCGGATATGAAGGACGTTGTGCTGCTCCTTCTAACTTTGATGCTGATTATTGTTATTCATTAGGAACAACAGCTTCATTATTAATTGGTGAAGGTAAGTCGGGTTATATGGCTTCTGTACGTAACTTAACAGCTCCTGCTGATCAGTGGATCGCTGGTGGTGTACCTGTTACAATGATGATGAACATGGAGCGTCGTCATGGTGAAATGAAACCAGTAATTCAAAAAGCATTAGTTCGTTTAGATGGTGCTCCTTATAAAGCATTAGTTGCTAAGCGCGATGAGTGGGCTAAGACTACATCTTTTGTTTATCCAGGTCCTATTCAGTATTTTGGTCCTTCAGAAGTATGTGATCAACCTACTAAAACTCTTATGGAAGAGAGTAAATAAGTTTCAAGAAACTTTATTATATAGAGCCTCGCGTTAGCGGGGCTTTTTTGTTTTATAACATATCGAAAATTTTTTATCATAATAATAAAATCAGTTTATTTGCAGTCCCAATATATTTCTTTACCAGACTTTTTAAAAGTCTCATATTATAAAATATGTCAAAAATATTCACACTTTCAGAAGCTTCTTCCATAGCAATTCATGGTATGGTTTTAATTGCTAAATCTGACGTTAAATTAAATGTTAACCAAATTGCTGAAAAAATAGATAGCTCTAAGCATCATGTAGCAAAAGTCTTTCAGCGATTAGCAAAAGAGAATTTGGTTAGTTCCAACAGAGGACCTAGTGGTGGTTTTATCCTTAAAAAGGATCCTGAAGAAATCTCGCTTTTGGATATTTACGAAGTTATTGAAGGAAAAATTGAGATTGAAGGATGTATGCAAGATAAGGAAGAGTGCGCTTTTGACTCTTGTATTTTGGGAAATATATCAAATGATTTGGCTTGCAGATTTAGAGCTTATTTGAAAGATAAATTTCTGATAAATTATTTAGATAAAGCATATAATTAAGAACAAATGATATAAAAAAAAGCTGCATTAAGCAGCTTTTTTTGTTTTTACATATCGTCTTCATCAAAATAGTAATCATCATTCATTCCGTGAAAACCATCTCCTAAAACATCTTCAAAATCCTCTGCTAAATCATTATAAATTTCAGAGTCTTTGTTTTTTGTAACTCTTGTAGGTTTGTCTTTTCTTTTCTCATCAAGATCTTGATACGAAGTTGAATTTGTCTTTTTTTTCTCGCTCATCATAACTCTGCCCTCCTTGCATATACAGTTAATTATCTATTTCACTTAGGCAAATTACATATTACCAAAGATAGATTTAATGACAAAATGCAGACAAAAAGTATTAATTTTTCACTATCTAATAAGTCGGAATAATTAATATCCACACATCATTTTACATTTGCTAAAAGTGTAATTAGCCATATTAAGCCTTTGTAACGTATAGCTGGCCGGCTTCAAATTTAACAACATCTACAGTTTCACCCTTTTCAATAATACCTATTAGTGCAATTGCATCGTAAAGTTCATCATCAATGCTTATTTTTCCTGAAGGACGTAACTGTGTTTCAGCAATGCCTTTTTCTCCAATTAAATTAGCTAAAGAAGGATCAAAACTTAAATAACCTTCAGAAATTTTCTGTGATCCTTGCAAAGCGACTTTTGAAAGGGCACCTGTTGTAAATAATTTTTCAGTCATTGGAATTGCAGCTGCAAAGGCCAGAAAGGTTCCTGAGGATACAATAATCAAGGCTTTTACCATTTCGTCTCCTGGTACGTTTGTAAAATCAAACACAACATTTTCAAGAAGACTAAGCATAAGGCCTGCAAATACCAAAGTAATTCCTGCAATCCCCGTTATACCAAATCCTGGCACCACAAATATTTCAAGAGCAATTAGAGCCAAGCCTGCTATAAAAAGTAATATTTCCCAATTTTCAGCTAATCCATCAATATATAAAGGTGCGAAGTATAATATAGCTGCAATGCATGAGGCTAATAATGGAAAACCAATTCCTGGTGACTGCAACTCGAAATAGAGACCGCCAATGATTACAAGAATTAAAATACCATGAAAAACAGGGTTTGTTAAAAAGCCTTTTATATTACTATACACAGTTGGCTTGTGGGTAACTATTTCATAATCGGTGTAGCCAAGTTTATTTAAAACTTCATCCACATTGTCAGCTTCTCCTTCGCAAAATCCAAATTCAATTGCTTCAAGAGTCGTAAAGGTTAATATTTTTCCTGTATCAATAATTCCTTCTAGGTATATACTTTCATCTACCATTGCCTCTGCAATTTTAGGATCTCGTCTCCAAATATAAGTTGTATCAGAGCCATTGACTATCGTATCTTTTCCATGGGCTTCTGCAGTTGCTCTAATTGTTGAGCGCATATAGCTTTGGTATTTATCGGGCATTTTTTCACCACTCTGATTAACAACCGTGGCAGCACCAATATTGGCACCAGGACGCATAAAAATGCTGTCGCAAGCAATGCTTATTAATGCGCCTGCAGAGGCGGCATTATTATCAATAAATACATGAACTGGTATGTTACTATTTAGAATTTTAGTACGTATGGAATCGGCAAAAACTACCTGACCACCATAAGTGTTTAAGTGAAGTAATATCACATCAGCTTTTAATTTATTGGCTTCCTCAAATGCATTTTGAGTATGTATCCATGATGTACTTCCAATTTCTTGTTTAATATCAAACTTATAAACAAGCGATTGCAAGGTGCTATCAACTTGAGCTTTACAAATAAAGAAAGTTACTAATAATAGAGAGGTGAAAATGGTTCTTTTTATCATAGTGTGTATTTCTATTGCAGTTTTTGTTTATTATCGATCATTAATTCTATTGTTGATATTGTAGCAGCTGTTATCGCTATAATAGAAACAAATCCTGAGATTAGTACTCCAATATACGGAATTAAAAGAATTGCGGAGAATATTGTTCCATTTCCAACGGTTAAACCTTTGTTTGTTTTAGCAAAGTTAATGCTTTGGTTAAGGTTTAGATTTTGTCGTTCCATGGTGTAATCCATAAACGAAAACCCGTAAAAATAGGCAGTGACTAAAAACAATAGAGGTCCACTAACTAAGCCTACTACAGGTACAAAACTTAAGGCAAACAATCCTATGGTAATTATTATTTCTAATCCAAGGTTTCTTAACGCAAGTAGTATGCCTCTCCAAACATCTTTTGCAAATTGTTTAATGCTGAAAGGATATTCATTTCCTGTTAGTTTTTGTTCTACTTTTTCAGATAAAATGGCATAAATAGGGGATAGTAGTATGAGTACAAAATAGCCACCTATAAAAGCAAATATTGAGATGAACAGTAAGCGTATTAATATATTTATCAGAAAGAATATTACATCATAAAGGACTCCTGAACCCCAGAACTCCCAGGTTTCTATTGATATCCAACTATTAAGTTCTGCTATTGCTTTCGAACTTAAAGATACTGTAGAAGCATATCCTAAAATAAAGAGAAGGATATTTAAAAGGATAGGAAATATAAAGAACCAGGTTAGTTTATGGTGTATAAGGAATTTTGAGGCTTTCGAATAGGCCTTAATTCCCTTAGAAAAGTCTTTGAAAAATGTCATATCAAGATTGAGTTAATTGCAACTAAAGTAAATTTTTAAACGCTTTTGTGCAAACTCTGCTGTTTTAACGAGTTTAGAAATAAGAATATGGATGAGCCAATTAGAATTGTAAATACAGCACCTATAATTATCAGGGCCTGTGAGCGAGTGTAATTGTCTGATAAATATCCGAAGAGTGGTGCTATTATGGCAAACATAGCTCTAATTAATAAGCTTCGGATTGAAAGAACTGTTGCCCTTATGTCGCTTGAAGTAATTCGATTGATATAATCTTTTAATACTGGTGTTGCGATACCTCTTGAGAAGTAAAAAATAGCCAGTATTAAGAATATCCATGAGGATGAAACAAAACCGAGTATTACAAAAGTTCCGGTTATTATTATTGAGGTAAGCCAAATGGTACTTTGAGGTTTCAATCGTTTCTCAATTTTGTAGGCAAAAAGTGTGGTGGTACCTACTATTAAATTGAGTACCGAATGGGTTGTTCCAATGGTTATTTCCGAGAATTTTAAATCGTATAAGTATAATTGATAAACCCATGCCATTGTTAAGGTTGCAGTTCCTAAAATGGAAGAGTAGATTAAATTCCACCTGAGGTTTCTATTTTTAACCATAGCATACCAAACAACATCAAGTATGTCTTTTAATCCAGGCTTTTTTCTATTGGAATTAAGAGGTGGTTCAATAAGCATTATGGCTGCAGGTACGGCCATGAAAGCTATTCCTGTTTGTAGTATAAATGGAAGACGCATATTTATTGCTGCTAGAGTTCCTCCTAAAATACCAGCCAATGCTTCAGAGTAATTACCAACTGTAAAGTTTCGTCCTTCGTATTTTATATATTCATTTTCTTTATTAGTCGATTTTAAGGTATCATAAAGCAATGCACTATCAGCACCAGAAATGAAGCTTTGTCCAACGCCTAATATTAGTTCTGCTAACATAAAATAGTAGAACCCAGAGGTAGTTGCGTAAACTAAAAAACCCAAACAGCCTAGGATAGATCCTATGATGAGTGTTTTTCTTCTGCCCAATACATCAGCTACATATCCTGATGGTATTTCAAAAATTACAATCGCTATTGAATAAAAGGCTTTTAACTGAAACGATTGTTTATCAGTAAAGCCCATATCTTTATAAAAGAGCATTAAAATAGGCATGGTTAGCATAAACCATTTTGCTATTTTTATAATGTAGAGTTTGTTTACGTTTGAGCTTATGTTTTGTGTCATATAAATAAAAATGCCTGCAATCATTAATGGTTGCAGGCAAAAGTATATTTTATGATGTTTAAAAGGAAAGAACTATCCTTTTAAGTTTACATTAATCGTTAAAATGATAAAGGAAAACTATCTCACCAATAAAAGCGGGTTTTTTATTTCCTTCAATTTCCATTTTCACACCAATTGTTGCTTTAGTAACACCACGTAGGTTAACCACATCATTAACTTTTGCAACAAGTCTAATTTTAGACTCAACAATAACTGGCTGATTAAATTTTAGATTCTCAACGCCGTAATTTACTTGTAGTTTAATGTTTTTTACATCAGCAATTTGCGACCATAAGTGTGGCAATAATGAAACCGTTAAATATCCATGCGCAATGGTATTGCCAAATGGAGATTCTTCTTTGGCTTTTTCTGGTTGCGTATGTATCCATTGGTGGTCAATGGTTGCATCAGCAAATAAGTTTATTTGTTCTTGTGTTATAGTGTGGTAATCCGACTTTCCAATTTCACTTCCTTTAAGCGCTTCAAGTTCTTCAAAGCTGCTAATAACCGTCTTGCTCATATGTGATCTTTTTAATAACAAAATTAAAATTCAGGCCAAATATACGCATTTTGTTTACTTCTGTTTAATAATTCTAAAATATATACTCGCTAGTTTGAACCATATTTAATGATTTTTATCAGTTAAATATAATGCAGAAGTTGATTGTGGATAGTGGCTCAAATAAGTTACTTTTACAAGCTAAATCTCAAAAATAGCATAATGCGCATCAGATTGTTTTTATTCATCAGTTCACTAGTATGTATTCAATTGCTTAATGCCCAAAGTTTAACTACTAAAAACAAGAAGGCGGCTTCGTTATTTCAAAAAGCCACATCATTTTATAGTTCCGATAAGTACAACCTAACTATTCAAGCATTAGATCAGGCTTTAAATAAAGATGAGAATTTTATTGAAGCCTATTTATTACTTGCAGATGTTTATCACCAGCAGGAAGATTTTGATAGCGAGAAGTCTTCATTGTTAAAAGCAATAGAAATAGATAGTACTTTTTTTATAACAAGTTATTTTAATATAGGTGTGGCTTCATTTCATATTAATGAGTTTGATGAAGCTAAAGTTTGGTTTGAGAAGTATCAAAGTAAAACTCGAAGCAAGCTTTCTAAACAAAAGGCAGATAGGTGGATTGAGAAAACTGCTTTTGTAAAAGAGATTATGAATAAGCCAAAAGTGATTGAGCCGCAAAATTTAGGATTGGAAGTAAATAGCCATTACGATGAATATTGGCCAAGCATCACTGCTGATGAAAATGTTTTAATATTTACGGTATTAGCGCCAAAGGATACCGCAAGATTAAATGCCGGAAGTTTACCCAAAACAGCTCAATATTTTCAAGAAGATTTTTATAGAGTGATAAAAGATGAAGAGGGTAATTGGGCTTCGCGCGAAGTATTACCATCTCCATTAAATACAGAGAGTAACGAAGGCGCACAAAGCTTATCAGCGGATGGTAATTGGATGTTTTTTACTGCATGCGGACGAAAAGATTCTAAAGGTAGCTGTGATATATATTTTAGTAAAAAAACAAAATATGGATGGAGCGAGCCAGTAAATGTTGGTTCACCTGTTAACTCACCGTACTGGGAGTCGCAGCCTTCATTCTCTGCTGATGGTAGAACCTTATATTTTACGAGTAATAGAAGTGGTGGCTTTGGCGGAAAAGATATTTGGCGTGCTAAAGTTATCGGTTATCGCGAAGATGGAAGTCCTTTTTTTGGTAAGCCAGAGAATTTAGGGCCTAATATTAATACACAACAGGATGAGAATTCACCTTTTATCCATCATGATAATAAAACCTTATATTTTTCAAGTGAAGGATGGCCTGGATTGGGTAATATGGATCTTTTTGTATCTCGTAAGGATGAGAATGGCAAATTTGGAGAGTCTGTAAATTTAGGATACCCAATTAACACTACTGATGACGAAATAGGTTTAATTGTTACCGCTAGTGCGAGAACAGCCTATTATTCTTCGAGTAGATTTGATACTTCATTGGGCGGTAAAGATTTGTATAGTTTCACCCTTCCTGTTGAACTAATGCCAAATCCGGTATCTTACGTTAGAGGTAAGGTGTTTGATAATAAAACCAAAGAGCGTTTACAGGCTAATTTTGAATTGAAAAATATTGAGACAGGAGATTTAATAGTTGAAGCTCTATCTACCGATTTTTCAGGTGAGTTTTTAGTTTGCTTGCCTACTGGGGCAGGTTACGCATTAAACGTATCTAAACCTGGTTACTTATTCTATTCTGATCATTTTGATATGAATGAGCTATCATCAGCTGAAAACCCATTTGAACTGAATGTTTATTTGAATAAGATTGAAGTAGGTCAACAGATAATTTTGAAGAATGTATTCTATCAAAGCAATAGCTTTCTACTCAAAGCCTCTTCTCATGTTGAACTGGATAAGTTAAACGCCTTTCTTGCTGAAAATCCTGATTTGCAACTTCAAATTACAGGACATACAGATAATGTTGGTGGTGAAGATTATAACAGAACTTTAAGTAAAAATCGTGCTGAACAGGTTTATAATTATTTGGTTAAAAAGGGAATTGATAAAGCACGATTAAAGTATAAAGGGGCCGGAATGAGTCAGCCAATTGAAAGTAACGATACACCTGAAGGAAGAGCTAAAAATAGACGAACAGAAGTGCAAATTATAGAATAATCCCGAAGAGATTGTGTATCAAAAATAAGGAATAGTAGTGCAAAAAAAAAGCCATTCTGTTAAGAATGGCTATATTTTATTTACTTGTTTAAATATTTTGAGAGTGTTTCCATCAATATTTGTAGCCTTATTGGTTTTGCTAGATAATCATCACAGCCTACTTCTAAACACTTTTCCCTTTCGCCCGACATTACGTGAGCTGTTTGTGCAATAATAGGAATACTAGAATTAATTTTTTTTATTTCCTTGGTTGCAGTGTAACCGTCCATTATGGGTAATTGAAGGTCCATTAAAACCAGATCTATTTCGTTATTCTGAAACATATCAACAGCTTCTTTACCGTCTTTTGCCCATAAAATTTTGGCACTGGTTTTTCTTAACGCAGCATCAAAAAAAATCTTGTTTGTGTCAACATCTTCCACAACAAGAATAACTTTTTTACCCCAATCTTGATTAAGGGAACTGCTAATATTTTCACTCATAGCGTGTTAATTTCAGTAATCTTTCATTAATTATGAATAACTAAAGTAATCTTTGTTTATTTATTTACCAAATTATTTGGAACAATTGATTTTAGTAGCTTTTTACTTAATTGCTAAGCTTATAGAATCAGATATAAATATTAGTTTCAATAAAGAATACAATTAATTACGTAATACAATGCTATTAAAACTAGTAGGTTAAATGTTTTGTTCATATTAATTGCTTTTTTTCTGCGAAAGCTATTGATGTTCTCGAGCTAAAAAATTAATTTTGGTTTCCTTTCGGTGTTATTATAACAGCAGGATGATAGGGAAGAACATTGAGAGATAAATAAAATGAGAATAGCCAAATTGAGAAAACTATATATTTGCTTAATTATACTAGTATTAAGTGTATCCTACTCTAAAGCAAATAGTCTTCCTGAGTTCTATAACGCTACTGTAGATTCAATTTACGATATATTAAGTTTAGAGGATAAGATCAGCTGTATTGTTATAGCAAAAGAAGACTCCTTTAATTTAAGTCTACAATCGTTGGTTTGTAACCATAGTTCTTTTGTTGATTCATGCAGAAGCGAGAGGGTATGGGCAAATGTTGATCATCTGCTAAACGATACGGTAAGTGGAACTTCTATAAACAAGAACCTTGTAAAATCAGCATTAATAAGAGGCGATAACTCCGAATTATTGTCATTATTTAATCAGTGGTTGGCTATCTCAGATAACAATGGTTTTTATTATGATATAGACTCACCTTACGCACTCTTATTTGCTAATACAGATGTTTCATTACTGAGCTATTTTTATGTTCCTTATGGAAGATTATTAAGTCCTATTATAAGCGAAAATAAGTTTGACGATTATTTTTCTGTGGATGTATATCAATATCCATCAAAGGTATTGAGTTCCCATAAAATGAATCGCCTCGAAAATGAGTTTAATCAACAGTATTCAGATAGTCAATCTTTTTCTATTCTTGAGGGTACATCATGGTTAAATTACGAGCGATTAATGGAAGAAAGAAATTCACCATCAGTGGAAACCGTTCTTTCTCAAGGTGCTATTTTTGTTTCAAAAAATAAAAAGGAAGTACAAGAAGACTTACTACGTTTAATAAATAGTAAGGTGCTTGATGAATCGCAAATTGAATTTAGCTGTAAAAATAGTTTGTTGCAGCAGTATTTATATAGTAAGGATAAACTTAGCAAAACAACAAGTTGCAATCAAACTCAATTATCTGAAAATATAAATATTAGAATAAAAAGACAAGGGAGTATACTCCTTGAAAGTGATGGAATTATACCAGTAAATAAATTATCGGAACGAAAAATAGCAGCGATACATTTAGGCAGCGAAAAAGAAACGCCTTTTTTGAAGATGCTTAAACATTATGCAAATATAGAGTCGTTTAGTGTGGATGAATTATCTGATAATAAAACAAAAAAGCTCTCGAAAAGTATCGCTTCGAGCAATACTATAATATTAGCAATAACTGAGGATTGGTTACAAGCTTACAAAGTAAAGAAAGCGAATGGGAAGTTAAAACAACTATTAACGAATCATGATGTGGTAATTTCTTATTTTGGTGATGGTACTTCTTTAAGTAAACTAACTAATGCCGTAAAATATAATGCACTTAGCATGTCATTTGAGGCAGATACCTTAAGTCAGGAGTGTATGGCTCAAATGATAATGGGAGGAATTGGAGGCAATGGAATTTTACCCTTTGATATTGATAAGAAATTCGTATTTGGCACTGGTGTTAAAACAAATAAGTGTCGCTTATCTTACGCGCCAAGTTATTATGCTGCAAACACGGATTCGTTAGCAAATATTGATAAAATCGTTTATAAAGCAATTCGTGAGAGAGCTACGCCTGGTTGTCAGGTTTTAGTAGCAAAAGGAGGAGATATTATTTACAATAAATCTTTCGGATATCATACCTACGATAAAAAAACACACGTCAATAATGCCAACTTATACGATATTGCATCTATTACAAAGGTAACGGCGAGCATACCTTCTTTAATGAAAATGTACGATGAGGGAATCCTTCATCTTGAGGATAGTTTAGCCATGCATCTTCCACGAATGGAAGGAACCAATAAATCAGGTATGCAAATTGGCGATATGTTAGTTCATCAAGCAGGTTTACAAGCTTGGATTCCATTTTATATGCGTGCTCTTGATTTAGAAAAGGTACGCGGAAAACTATATAGCAATCGATATTCTGCCAATTATAATATTAGGGTTGATAAGCATTTGTATATGAATAAAACGGCGCGTTTTAGAACCGATGTTTTTAGAACTACTAAAACAGCTCAGGCAAATGTAAAGGTGTGTGATAAAATGTATATGAATAGTGACTGGATTGATAGCGTTAAAATAGCTATTGATACCTCTTCAGTTCGTTTACCTGCAAAGTATAGATATAGCGATTTGGCATACTATTACTATCGTGAAATTATCGAGCGTACTTATAATAAACCTTTGCAAGATTTTGTTCAAGATAACTTTTATAAAAATTTAGGAGCAGAAAGACTGACTTATTTACCTCTTGAGAAATATTCGAAGAAAGAGATTATGCCTTCAGAGAATGATTTACAATGGCGTAAAGAAGTAGTTCAAGGGTATGTTCACGATCCTGGTGCGGCAATGTTAGGTGGTGTTGGAGGACATGCTGGTTTGTTTGCTAATGCAGAATCTTTAGCAAAAGTATACCAAATGTATTTACAACAAGGAAGTTATGGGGGGGAGCAATACTTTAAGCCAGAAACAATCGAATTATTCACTTCTACTTATAAAGATGGCAATCGTCGTGGTTTAGGTTTTGATAAACCAGAAACAGACCCAGAAAAAGCAAGTCCATCGTGCCCTGAGACTTCAGCAAGTTCCTATGGGCATTCAGGCTTTACAGGTACTTTAGTTTGGGTTGATCCTGAATACGATCTCATTTATATCTTTTTGTCAAACAGAGTGTATCCGCGTCAGTATAACAAAAAGCTAATTACAAGTAACGTGCGAACTTCAATACATTCAGCTATCTACCATTCTCTTCCTGAGTTTTGGGAGCGAAATAAAATTATAGATAAGTAATTCTATTTTCCAGGTTTATTATTTTGTAGTATTCTGATAATCTACGTAGTATGTGATTGTTGGTAACTATTCTCATATTATTCTTATCTTTGATCTATTATTGATATTAAAAGAGCTTGAATATGAATCAGGATGAGTTAATTATTAATGACGAAAGATGTTTTAGGATAGATGGTTTTGAGAGATACCATGTAAGTGAATCGGGACGCGTTTACAGAACAGAAACAGGTAAACCCAGAACTTGGCGAACGAAAGGGCGAATATATATAAGTGAAAATCAAGTTCATTTTGATACCAGAAATAATTCAGTGCGCCGTGGTTACGTTAGTTTAACAGATACTGAAGGGAAGCTCCATAATGTTGAAGTAGCCCCTGTTGTTGCATTAGCCTTTGGGGTAATTAAGGAAAAACTAAACAAAAAAAAGCAAGCCATTGTATTCAAAGATGGAGATATACGAAATTTGCATTTTACTAATTTAGAGGTAGGGGAAAGAAAACCCAGTAACAGTAAACTAAGCAAAGAAGATGTAAAGCATATTAAGAAACAGATTAAAATGGGTATTCCATTAAGAAAGATTGCTTGGTTTTTTAGTGTGTCTGAAATGCAAATTAACCGAATCAAAACCGGTGAAAATTGGGGAACAGGTAAGCGTAAGATTAAAGCTCCTCAAGCTCCGTTTGAGATTGAAGATGGTAGAATGCGTAAGTATATAGCCACCTTTAATAAAAAGAAAACTGCGACAAAGGTGAAGAAACCTTTTGCAGTTAAAAGAAACGCCCAGAAGCCTACTGATAATACAATTGTGGGTATTGTAGATGGATACAAACTATGGATAAAACACTCTAACATAACCAGAGCAAGGCAATTGGTTGATAAGTTAAACGACTATTTTTTTAACGATACAAAGAAGCCGATTAAAGAGAGCGGAGGTATTTTTAAGGATTGGACAGAAAAATAATTACATACCCACCAAGTATAACCTTCTTCTCAGCTACTATTTACCCAGAATCTATAGTTTTTGTAAAGGGTCTAATCTCTAATGTAATATTGGCTCAATGTTGGTAGTTACTAATACGCGCTTATATGGTTTAAAACTTAGGAAAAAATGTCTACCGAGCTTGCAAAAATGTCTACCAAGGAGGAAATAATGTCTACCGAACACGAAGAAGTGTCTACCAGACAGGAACGAGACTCTACTAGACAGGAAGGAGTGTCTACCGAACTCGACATTGTACCTACCGATTAGGAAGGTGACCGATTACAAGTGAGTAATTTGACCTTCCCTAAAATAGCTTGACAGATTTTTACTTTATTTTGAAGATATTACAGCTAGCAATTCCCTAAAATAAAAAAATCTCAAAACCATTGGTTTTGAGATTTTGTATATTATATATTACAATTTATTCACACACAGCTACATCAAGGTGTATCGCATAATACATATAATCACCCACCATCACAGATAAATCTGTTCCTTTGTATGAGAAATGTCCTCCTGAAGGTCTACTTGTAGGAAGCGTATCATATCCTTGAATTTTAACGGATTCACTATCATCTATTAAAGACATATAATTACCAAGTACAATATTAATTTTACCATCTACATATTCTACATAAGCTCCGTCTACTGCATATTGGCCTGCATATATTGCTTGCTGTCCTCCAACTGAGGCGTCATAATAAAACCACCAAGCAGAACCATTTCCCTCGGATGTACCTCCCCATGCTGTTTCTAAACGACAATCTCCACACCATTCAGATGGTAATTCAAAATCAAGATCATAAATACCATCAGGAAGCACGTCATTAGGTAGATCAGGTAGGCTATTGATATATACTAAGTCATCTTCAGTTATTCCCTCTCCATTAGTTACATGCCATACAATCTCTTGTAATTCCTCTTTAACAGTCTCGTAAAACATTGCTGCACCCTCTCCATAATAAAGCATATAGTCTTCATAATTGATCATTTTGCCTTGAAGCGCATTAACTAGTTCTAACATAACCTCCGATTGAGTTACACCCAATAATTCATATGAGGCACTATAGTCTGAATCACTTTTACCATAGTTTAAGCAGTATAAATATATAGTTACAATTCTTTCTTCACCAGGCGATAGGCAAATAGCTACAGGTGCTAGTAATATACCGTTCTGATAGCCTGTTAGATTTACATCAAAAACCGATCCTGCTCTAAAAAAGGCGGTTCTCCATTTAAATAGATTATTATTTGTAATTGTTAGTGTAATGGTAACTAAATCTCCAGAACCTTGTGCTACCCCTTCAATAACCACATCATCGGAAATAGATTTCATTACATCTCCAACGCCAGTTATTTTCCCGATTGTAAGGTCTTGGTGGAAACTATATTCTTGAACCTCGAGTGTACCTGCTGAGTCCCCCATTCCGGGAATTTCACCTGCTACTTCTAATTTTTCTTTATTACAAGAATTAAAAACCAATCCGATAGTAGCTATAATTAATAACAGTCGTCCTACATTCTTCATCTCTCTATTTTTTTGTTATTGCTTAAACTTTATTGCTTAAATAAATGTATGGAGATATTTATAAAGGTTAAAGGCTTGAGCTATTTAGATAAATAGATAAGTGACCGACGGAGTTACACTTATTCGTGGTGTGTCTCTGTAAAGTATTGTTGAATTGTGATTTAGCTGTGGTTTTATTCCGTAGTTAGGCTATGTCCTAGAACTTTGTTATTTGATAAATGATATTATCGAGTAGGTAAGTATGCAAAATTGCCTAATGAAATTGTTTCCATGTTTATGGAAGTAGTTTTAATATAGTACGTTAAGGATAATATTATTCCTTTACCAGAGTAAGGGTAATAAGAGGCCTAGTTTAGCTTGCGAGTTGAAATATTAGTTGAAGAGTTTATTATAAGAAAAAACGCCAAGTACAAATTACAATACTTGGCGCTTTCTTTAATACTATGCTTAGTAAGCTATTTTAAATTATAAAATGTTACAAACGATTTTTTAGTATAGGTATGGTCGCTAACTCCGCCAAGTTCACGTACCGAGTGCATGGCAAGCATTGGGTTACCCATATCAATAGTTCTGATATCTATTTGCCCGGTTGATACATTACCAAGAGTTGAACCTCCAACTAAATCCGATCGGTTTACAAACTTTTGATAAGGTACATCAGCTTCTTTACAAATCATCTCGTACACTGCACCTGAATCTCCATCTGTGGTGTATTTTTGGTTGGCATGTATCTTTATTACCGGACCGCCATTAATAATAGGGTGTAATATAGGATCATGTTTTCCCGCATTGTTAGGATGTACAGCATGAGCCATATCTGCCGAAATCATAAATGAGTTATAAATCATTTGAAAGTATTGCTCTGTGTTATTTCCTAAAGCAAAGTTAATTCGTTCTAATATGTTTTTTAGTACGGGCGAACCTGCACCTTGTTTTGTTCCACTTCCAACTTCTTCGTTATCAAATACACATAACATTTGCGTTGTTTCAGTATTGTTGCTTTCTAATAAGGCTTTGGTGCCCGCATGAACCATTGCTAAATCGTCAAGTTTTCCTGAGCTAATAAACTCATTATTGAGCCCCATAACACAGCCTTTTTCATACTCAAATAATGTTAGGTCAAAATCAATTATTTCAGCAGCATCTACCTTTAGCTCTTCAGCAATAAGGTTTAATAAATAATTATCCTTTTCAAGCTTATCGTTTAGCATCCCTAATAAAGGAAGCATATCTATCTGTTTGTTTAAGGCAATACCATCGTTAACCTGTCTGTTAAGATGAATGGCTAGGTTTGGAATTGTCATTAAAGGTCTGTTGATACTAACAAACTTTGTATTGGGGTTTAGTATATCATCGCTCTTTAAGCTTACTCTACCGGCAATTGATAGTGGGCGATCCATCCAGGTCATTAAAATAGGGCCACCATACACTTCGGTATTTAGCTTTAGGTATTTTCCTTCAGCTAACATTTCGGGCTGAGGTTTAATTTTAAAACCCGGAGAATCACTGTGAGCACAGATCATTTTTATACCAGTTTCTGCAATATTCTTTTGTCCAATTGTAAAAGCAAATAATGCGGAATCGTTTTTTGTTGTATAGTATTTTTTTCCTGCCTCAAGTTTCCAAGTGCTGGTTAATGGTAGCTCGGTAAATCCTTCAGAATTAAGCGTGGTCTTTAAATTACTTACCACATGGTAAGGCGATGGACTTTCATATATAAAATCGATAAGCTCGTTGGCTAATTGTATTTCTGAACTCATATTGTTGGTTTTAATTTTGTGCAATTTATAAAATGTATGTGTAGTTAATTACGACTATCATCATATTAATGCCTGAATCGATGTTTTTGTTCATGGTATCATTAATAGTCAATTCTAACTTAAGACTGAGTTAATTGATTTAAATCGAACTAATACCATGAAATTACTAAAAAAGGAATCCTAATGTTACTAATGCGGTCTGTATAATTCCATTACAAAATGAATCATTAAAATTTAAATTTGTTGGGGAATAAAGCCTGCAGCTTATTTGCTCAAACTGCTAAAAAACTTATCTTCGTGCTACTCACAAAATGAAAGGAACTTTAAGAATATGCGTGTTTGTATTGCCGAGAAACCAAGTGTTGCAGGAGAGATTGCCAAAGTTGTTGGAGCATCTAGTAGAAAAGATGGTTATTACGAGGGTAATGGCTATCAGGTAACATGGACTTTCGGACATTTATGCACCCTTAAAGAGCCTCATGATTACATGGCCGAATGGAAACGGTGGAATTTAGTCACTATTCCTATCATTCCCTCTAGTTTCGGAATTAAGCTCATACAGAATCAGGGAGTTGAAAAACAGTTTAAAACCATAGAGCGATTGGTTGGACAAGCTACAGAAGTGATAAACTGCGGTGATGCCGGCCAAGAGGGAGAAGTTATTCAACGATGGGTGCTACAGAAGGCAGGATGCAAAGTGCCATTAAAACGTCTTTGGATTTCATCATTAACAGAGGAGGCTATACGCGAGGGTTTTAATAAGCTATATGATAATGCCAAATTCGATAATTTATATGCAGCAGGTAGTTCGCGTGCCATTGGCGATTGGCTTTTAGGTATTAATGCAACCCGTTTGTTTACCATTAAATACAGTCAGCCAGGTACAGTTTTGTCGGTGGGCAGAGTGCAAACGCCAACCTTGGCTTTAATTGTAAATAGGTTTTTAGAAATTGAGAATTTTGTGCCCAAACCTTATTGGGAGCTAAAAACCATATATAAAGAAGTAACTTTTTCATCAACTCAAGGTAAGTTTGAGAGTAAAGAAGAAGGAAATACAGCACTTGAAAAGGTAAAAGATAAACCTTTTGTTGTAACCGATTTTACGCGTAAGCCAGGCAAAGAAGCTCCACCGCGTTTATTTGATTTAACATCGTTACAAGTAGAGTGTAACAAAAAGTTTGGCCTTTCGGCCGATGAAACCTTAAAGGGGATTCAATCGCTATATGAGAAAAAATTAACCACTTATCCAAGGGTTGATACCACTTACTTGAGTAATGATATTTACCCAAAAATACCTGGCATATTAAAAGGATTGGTCGATTATAAAGAGTTGGTTGAGCCATTGTTAAGTAGTAAGCCACGCAAATCTAAAAAGGTATTTGATGATAAAAAGGTGACTGATCACCATGCAATTATTCCCACAGGTGTTGCACCAGGAAATTTATCGCGCGATGAGAAAATTATTTACGATACCGTTACTCGTAGATTTATTGCTAATTTTTATCCCGATTGTGAAATATCTACCACAACAATTCTGGGCGAGGTTGAGGGTGTTAAATTTAAAACATCAGGTAAGCAAGTAATTAAAGAAAATTGGCGTGTTGTATATAAAGGTTTACAAACCAAAAAGACCAGCGAAGAAAGCATATTGCCTGAGTTTATAAAAGGGGAGAGCGGACCTCATGAGCCTGATTTTCAGCAAAAGGAAACGCAACCGCCAAAGCAATATACTGAAGCAACTTTGCTGCGAGCCATGGAAACTGCCGGTAAGCAAGTAGATGATGAGGAACTACGCGAAGCCATGAAGGAAAATGGCATTGGCCGACCGTCAACTCGTGCCAATATTATTGAAACCCTATTCAGAAGAAAGTATCTTTACAAACAACGTAAAAATGTACTGCCTACGCAGATGGGTATTAAGCTAATTGACACTATTGATAATGATTTGTTAAAGTCGGCTGAATTAACCGGTATTTGGGAGCAAAAACTTCGTCAGATTGAGAAGGGAGAATATCAGATAGTAGATTTTATGGCTGAGCTAAAACAAATGGTTTCAGATTTAGCTTTCCAAGTAAAAAGTGATTACTCTCGCGGTAAAATTATCATAGAAGAGAATGATAATAAACCACCGGAGAAAAAGGCCAAACCAAAGGTAGTTAAAGAAGTAGTACTTACCTGTCCTAGATGTGGAAAAGGCAATATGCTAAAAGGTAAATCTGCGTGGGGATGTTCAGAATATGCCAATGGTTGTAAAACCATTATACCTTTTGAATTTTTAGGCAAAAAGTTTACCGACAAACAAGTTGAGGCCTTAATTCTTAAAAAGAAAACACCTCTTATTAAAGGGTTCACGCAAGGTGATAATAAAGTAAATGGCACTGTAATTCTTAATGCCGATATTCAGTTAGAACTTCAGGCTGAAGCCGCTAAAGAGTTGATATGCCCTAAATGTAAAACGGGTAAAATATTGGAGGGTAGATCGGCTTGGGGTTGCTCAAACTATACCAATGGTTGCCGTGTAGTTATTCCATTTGAATTCTTAAAAAAGAAGCTCAGTAAGAGTAATATGGAAGCCCTTATTTTTAAAGGTAAAACACCTAAATTAAAAGGTTTCTCTCTTTCTGATGAAGAGAAAGGAGTGACTGGATTTATTGATTGGGACGAGAACTTTTCGTTGCGTTTTACTAAAATGTAATTATCCGATAGCTTACATGTTAATTAAGTAAAGAGACTAGATATTTAGCCAGATCAAGATTTATTTATATCGATATACACACGTCCGTTTTCTAACATAAATTGTATTGCTATATTTGCGGTGTTGTATGCTTAGTGTACACTATTTTCATAAAATGATGTCCACCAAATAGATTGTTTCCACAGATGCATATAGCAGGCTAATATTGTTTTATTGAAAATCAAATACCAAAGTACAATTAATCCTATTCTTTTATACCAGTATCCTTGAGCTAGCCTAATACTGGTAATAATATCCAATTATAAATAAGATTATTAATGAACAAAACTTTTACTTTTAATAAAGATCTACTTTTAGTAGGCTTATTGTTTTTATGTGCTATATCATCAAGCGCTCAATATATTATAGAGAAAGATCCCTCGGGCAAATATGGATACAAAAACCAAGACGGTTCTTGGATGATTGAACCTCAGTTTAAGTCAGCAGAACCATTTTATGATGACTTAGCTTTAGTAAAATTACAAACGGGTTATTATTCAAGCAAAAATGCATTAATAAATAAGAAGGGTAATATTGTTTTCCAGAAGGAGGGAGGTGATATTTCAAAATTAAACGCAATTGATGATGAGTCAGAAGTAATTTGGGTAATTACCTCATATAATAATGAAGTAAACGATTACACAATAAACAGTATGCTAAATAATAAAGGAACTGTAATTTTCAGTAACGATTCAGTTCCTCAATACAGAACAGCTGATAGAACAAAAATTATTGCATTTCCTAATTGGTCAACAAATATTGATATTAGTACTGGTAAAGAGTATCAGGAAGTAATTCAACTTCGAGATGGAAAAAAAATAATTGTTCCTCACAAAAAAGATCTTGCTCATGAGCCTGCTTTGTTAATTAATAAAGAGGGGTTGATAGAGGGTAAGTATTTAATGCAGAACACAGAAAAAATAGTTAGTAATAACAAAGCTATAATACTTTCTAAAAGTTCGAATGGATGGTACGATCCAGTATATTCTAATTTATACCTTACCGATTACAAAAATGGTAAGTATGGAATTAAAAGCACAGATGGTGAAGTTTTAGTGTCAACTGTTAACGATAGCATTACATATACTGCACCTGATAGTTATAATAAATGTGGTATCGCTACTTATAAAAATGGAAAAGGTAAAAGATATAATTATTTGCTCCAAGCAGAAATACAATCTGTAAAATGTAACAGCGTTGCTACAAGTAATTACCAAGAGTTTATGGTGTTTGAGGAGAATGGGAGAAATTCGCAGTTAATCGATTTAGCACCCAACTATCAAACCAGGCTATTTTATAATGCAGAACAAAATGAACCCGAGATTACTTCTGATCGACTATCAAAACCATACATCATTAAAAAAGATAAGTTTAACGAACATTACAATAAAATAGACCATCTTATAATGGTTGGCGATTACCTTTTAAAATATGATGCCAATGATTCTACAATCGCATATTTATATAATTTGGTTAACCATACGAGGTTAAACCTCCCGTCTAATCAAAATTTAGATTGGCAAAAAAGCATGTCTGAAACTTATTCAGAGTGCTTTATTGTACCTGAAAAAGACAATCCTAAGAAATATAGTATTGTCAATAAAACGGGTAAGATTATTTCCTTACAAGATTACGAGTATAATAAGATTTATTTCAGAGGCAAGCATGTGTTTTTATCAGGAACAGAGAAAAGTTACATACTCGATGTTGATGGTAACCTCATACTAGAGGTAGACAATTATAGTTGGGATAAGCTTAAATTTCCAAGAGTATCAAGTAAAATTTACGTGCCTTTTAAAGTTAAAGTTGAGGGTGAAGAAAAAATCAAATATGGCGTGTTTGATTTAAGTAAAGAAGCATGGGTTTTTGATATAGATTATGCTAAGGATAATAGAGGAGCATCGATATTATATTACAATTATAGCATTGAATCTAGTGAGTTTAACTATGCACTTATCGAAAAACCAAAATCAAATACAAAGCAGAGTACATTAAATATCTATAATACTGATTCTTGTTTTTTTAGTATCCCTATTGATTACAATCCGGCGCATGAAATTAAAATGAAAAAGAGTTCTAATTACTATATTATCACCTACGGAAACTTTATGGGGGTTGTATATCAAGGCAAAGTACTTCAAGAAAAAATGTATCATATTAAAGATATTGGTAATGAATATTTCATTGGAACTCAAAAAGAGGAGTACACTAAATACTACGCCTTATTTTCAATGAGCGGGCGCTTAAGCGATTTTAAATACAAATCTATTTACTCGTCGTATTATGGTTGTTTTGAGGCTGCCAGATGGGATGAATTACTACAAAAGGATGTAAGGGTTTTATTGGACAAGCATGGCAGAGAGTTGGCTATTTGGTAAGTAAGTTGTTAAAGGTATTAAACCACATCATAACACTTTATCTAGATTGCTTTTTTTTAATAGTCTTATACTTATAGAGATACCATTTCAAATGAATAGAATTAGTTTACAATTGAATCTAATTACCCTTGTTGTTTTCCTACTAAATATATTTTTTACAACAAATATTTCTGCACAAGAGTACCCATTGCCCTATAAAACGTCAAATGGATATTTATATATAAATGAGAAAGGGAAAACTGAGATTAATGAGAAGTTTAAATGCGCATACCATTTTATAAACAATATAGCTATTGTACAAGGAGGAAAAAAAAGAGATTTTTTAACTGGAGCAATAGATAATAAAGGAAAAGTTATTATTCCGTTTTATTATAATGAAATTTCAGAATGTGGCGAGCTGTTAGCTGCTCGTAAGGGGGATAATTACGCGTTTTACAATAAAAACAATGAGTTATTGCTTGGCTTGCAGGATAGTATCTCACCTTCTGATATAAAGGATGGGTTTGTACGAAATTATCGCAATGGTGATTATTCTTATTACCACATTGCTTCAAAACGTTATTTTACTTCTAAAACGGAAATAAATAGAAATTATCCATCTATTTACAGATTAGGAACCAACCAGCAAGATTATATCTTCAACATAAACCATCAAGATAATTTTTGTGCTATTGATACTAAGGTTTATCAAATAAATGTGATGCCTTTTTGTAATGAAGAAATAGTGTTTGTGAAGAAAAGTGATCGTTGGGCTATTCTTAATATCACTAATAACGAATGCAGCGAATTTATTTATACAGCCTATAAAGCGCCGAGCAAAAACAAAATATTTATAGAGGGAATTAATAATGAAACAAGGCATCTCTATAGTAAAAAAGGCGTTTTTTTAGATTCTTTGCCTTTTACACATGAAAATTATCAAACATGTTATTTATATGAACAGTTTCAGGTGCAAAGCTATGGAGAATATAAGACCCAATACTCAGAGTTAATAGCACCGTCTGGCGAAGTGCTGCTAACAAAAGTAAATGGTATAATTAGTCCGATTATGAACTTTGATGGCGAACCTACATTTACAATTAAGAACAAGAGTAATTCGAATCTGATTTATGGAATTTTCAGACCTTCAGATAATAAAGTAGTCCAATGTAAATACCATGAAGTGTTTTTTGACAATAAGGATACAATGTATTTTAATAATACAGAAGGTGCAAGTGGATGTGTAAAATGGGGATCAACAGATACCATTTATTTCGAGAATAAGAAAGTAGTTGATATGGTTAAAGGAAACCCTATATTTTTAGATAAGGACCTAGGGGACCAGTTGGGCAGATATATTCTTGATGAGAATGGAAATAAACAAAAGTGCAATTTAGATTCTAAGTCGGAGAAAGAATTTGAAACAATGATTGCCCGCAATATTGATAAAAGCTACTATCTATTAAACTCAGACCTTAAAGTAATATCAGATAACTATAAAAGCATTACGCGTAAACAGAATGAGAACTTCCCGGGTAAAGATTATTTCATAGCAACATTAGATTCATCGTCATACTTGCTTGATTCAGATGGTAACAAAGTAAAACTACCATCCTCAAACAAAAGGAGTAAGTACATGGTCTATCCTTACAATAAATTGCCAATTATACAGATAGAAAGTGGCTATGAGAAGTACCTTGTTCATATGAAAACTATGGAGACTTTATTTACGGCCGATAATATTTCTGTTATGCATACAAGCATTGAAACACCATTTATCTGGTTAAGGAATAAAGGCGAGAATCCACAACTTTATTTGGGTGCCAAATTGTTGAGTGAAAACAGTCCAGTTCGAAAAGTGGGCGAAAATCCAGTGTGTTATTTATATGGAGATGAGGGAGAAACAAAGTTAATTGATAACAATGCAAATATCTATACAATCGGATGCGAATCGGTGGAGTTTAATAATGAACACCTTTTTATTTTAAGCCACCACAAAAGGTACGATAAAGAAAAGCTATACAGCGTATTTATTAAGCAAACGAGCGAGCAAATATTTTTTAAAACTAAGCCAATTGTCCTCGAGTCGGATAAGCTAATAATAGTCAAACGAGAGGGTAACCCTTACTATTTTACCTTTAATGGCGAAGTGCTTTTTGATCTTAATAATTAAAAATTACCGACCGAAATAGAACAATCATAAGTTGATTAAAATTAAGACCAGAAAATGAAATATATATTTGCACTTACTTTTTTTGCCATACTAACAATATCAAGTGTGGCTCAAAACAACAATAATTATCCCTTTTATAAAAACGGATTGTATGGCTTTAAAAACAAAGCGGGCAAAGTAGTACTAAAAGAAGCTTATAGCAATGTACAACCTAGTAAAGGAGCCGCTTTTATTATTCAAAAAGACTTAGATAAAGGTCTTAACTGGGGAGCCGTAAACAAAAAAAATAAAACTATTATCCCGTTTATTTATGAAGACCTTTCATATATTTCCGAAACAGTTATAGCTGGTTTTGTTCCTAATCAAATTCATCTATTTAATACCAAAGGAGAGCTTCTAGCAAAATACGCCGACGATAAATGGGAATTGATAAAATTGGATACAAATGCTTCGGCACTAGTAGCCAATAAATACAAAACATATTATAATAGGAGGGATAGGTACTACCTTTATCCATTTAATGAAACCTATGATGATTATGAGTTAAAAGAAATCTACAGTGATGAGTTTCCGAGAGAGCTGATAAGAAAAGTGGTTATTCTTACAAACTATCACGAAAAAGGATTTCGCATTTTGGATGAAAAATACAACTCTTTATTCGACCTTAAAATACCGCTCCACTTAAGGTGCATGGATTGGAAATTACCACTCGACCAATTGGTATTTTATTCAAGAGGTGAGATACTTAACCCTAGCTTCCCAAATAAGTTAACGGATAAAGAAATACTTTCTGTTAGAAAGTCGAATAATAGTAATCGCCTTATTGAAATACAAACCAAAGAAGGAATTGAATATTACGATAACTATCTCAATAAAGTTTATAATAGCATTAATGAAGATATTGAGCTTTATAAAAACGATTTTGGCTTATTTAAAGCAACTGAAGATTCAGTCCTTTATATATCATTAAAAACGGGTAAGGTAAGCTCACTTGACTCATTGCAGATTGATAATGTTGAAATGCTAAAAAATGCCATTCTTGTTTCTCATTATAAATCTGAATTTGAAGCAAGTATGCATATATTAAGAGAACAAAACGAAGAATTGTTAGTAGAGCCTATAGAAGCGTTTGAGGCATATATGCCTCCTGCAGGTCTTTATGTAAAGAAAGATTCCTTATTCTGGATAGATTCTCAATATAACTTTGAATATTTTCATCCTAAAAACTGGTTAAAAAGTTCATCTTTAAGCAAACGAGAGCTTTTAATGCTAGATGAATGGAACCATAAAGACTCCGCATCAATTAGAATTATAGGAGAGCAAGGGAAATACATTTTATTTAGTGTTCCTAAGGAAGGAATAGGCTATGTATTTACTACAGATCAAACCTTTGTTTCCACAGTTGATTTAAGTTCAATGCAGAATAATGCATTTGTTGACTATAGCAATGAAAATATGTATTTGCTATGGTATGATTTGCGAAAATTCCCGATCCCCAAGGATTTTAATCTTGTGCCATTTTTAGCAGAATTACAACAAAGTGATCGTGATTTTATTGAATACCAAAACAATATTTATTATCAATATACTAGTAATGGTAAGAATGGTTTAAAAGATGTTTTTACTGATAAGGTAATTATTAAGGCTGCGTATGATAAAATAACAGTGTGTGAAGATTTTGATGAGTTTATAGGATTTGGACAAAAAGGTGAGCAATGGGAATTAATTGGCCTACCACCTTATGATAATATGCTTCTTTCAGAGAAAGCATATAGCCATTTAAGAGCTTATTCAAAGGAGTGCTTTAGGTTCCCTACTCACAAAGTTTATAGGGCCTATAATTTTTACTTGATAGTTGAAAAAGGTAAGGTAACAATGCTAAACCTTGAGCCTACTAACAGAGTAAGTGTTAAGGATGGTTTTCCGTTTCAGGTTTATAATATTGTAAATGAGGATGGTACTTCTGAAACTGTAGTATTAAGTGCTGACTTCAGAATTTTGCACAAGCAAGTTGATGCTTGTATAATTCATGAGTTTCCATACCAGGGTATTATGGTGGAGCGCAATAATCAGATGTTTTATATTTCAGAATGATATTAAACAAACAAAGTCTATGGCCAGAACTAGTTAATACTACTTCTGGCTATAGGCTATGTATACTATTTTAAAGTTTTCGAGCGATAATATAAATAGAATCATTATCCTCAAACTCTTTATATTCTTCTGTACTTAAAATCTCAAATTGTTCTTTGAGTAACTCAGATAAAGCCTCCTCAGTATGTAGGTTTACAAACATGCCGTTATAGTTTTCAGTTCCTTTACCTTTCCAAAAGCTATGGCAAATCACACCATTATCATTAAGTATTTCAGTTTGTCTTTTTATTGATGAAGCCAACTCATCATCCTTAAGGTGGTGCAATACTTTGTTTGAGTAAATGGCATCAAAGTGTGTATCTACTTCTATTGTAGCTGCATCAAGTTGAAGAAAATTACTTTTGGGGAATTGAAGCGAAAGGTGCTTCATAAACTCTTCTGAAAAATCAGAGCCTGTAACCGTGTAATATTTACTCAGAATATTCCAATCGTTTCCCGGACCTGTTCCAAGTTCTAATAACTTTGCATCATCGGATAGGTATGGCCTTAGAGAATCAATTATCTCTATTCCACTCATACCTTTGGTCATATCGATGTATTTCTCTACCTGCTCTTTGTTGCTATAATAATCAGTGCTCATGTAAATACTTTTATAATGATACAATTATAACATCTTATTGTTTTTGAGTGAAGCTATCTATAAAAAAAGAAAACGAGAATACTTTTTTACAAGCACCCCCGTTCTGTTTTTGTTGATGTGATATATTTTATTCCTATAAGGATAATAAAACCATTGTGTATGGAGAATCAATTTCTACTTGTCCATCTGTTACTTTTACTTCTTGATTAGAATAGTAATCAAATAAAATAGTATTCTCGCTGAATACATCGCCAACGCTAATTGTTTTAGGTCCTTTTTCTGCATCTAAGGCAACAATTACTTTGTTGCTATAATTTCCTTTTACATAGTCGCGACTAAATACATAAGGCGCTTCTGATATTTTATTGTGAATACCAGCCCCTACAGCAGGATTCATGGATTTAAACTGACCTAACTTTTGATAATGTAACATTAAGTCTTGGGTTTTAATGCCATTAACCTCTGTGTTGTTTTCAATATCTTCCCAATTCATAAAAGTACGAAGCGTGGCATCACCAACAGCATCTTCTACAATAAGGTTTCTATTGCTTTCGTCACCATAGTAAATTTGACTGGCTCCAGGGGTTAAAAATAGTAGGTTAGCAGTGCGGAAAGATTTCTCACGACTTTCGTCGTATGGTGATCCATCATCATGCGAAGTAAGGTAATTCAGGATAGATTTTCCTTTCAATTCATTTTGTAGAAGAGTTGAATATTTATCAAAAATGAATTCATAATCTTTATCTCCATCACTTTTTAATTCAAAGTTGATTAATGCATCCATTCCGTTGGCATAATAATCAACCATAACTCCACCATTGTCGAACTCACGACCCGATGATATTCCGTAATTATAAACTTCCCCAACCGTGTAAAATGCATTATCATCTAGTACTTTATCTGGGTTGGCGGCTTTCCATTCAGCAAATGCCTCATCAGCAAGAGCTCTTAGTTCTGCCCAAATTCCTTCTTCGGTATGTTTAGCAGTATCAATACGGTAACCGTCAATTCCATACTTTCTAACAAAATCAGTAAGCCATTTCATAATGTAGAAACGTGGCGCACGTGGGTGACCTGTATGTGCAAAAAATGCATTGAGTTCATCCATTTCCTCTTGTAATCTACCTTCTTTTTCCCATTTTTCAAGTAGTGTTTCTGGTAAATCAACATCCGCATTACTTCCTGTTAAAACATCTGGTAGGTTTTCAACTAAAGTACAGTTCACGGTTGTGTTGTAATCTTCATAAGTACAAGCAGGGCCAGTACGAACCCAGTCAGTGCCATACGAAGGGTCTTTATCAGTAATAGGACCTGTGTGATTAATAACCACATCCATAACTACTCTAATGCCTTTTTTGTGAGCTGCTTCAACTAATGCAGCAAAATCTTCTTCAGTACCCCAATTAGGATCTATTCGAGTCCAATCTTTAGCCCAGTAACCATGAAAACCATAGGTACTGCCAGTTCCTTCATCAACAGAGCCATGTATTTGCTCGGCAATAGGAGAAAACCAAAGTGCATTAACGCCTAAATCGTTAAAATAATGTTCTTCTATTTTTTGTGTGATCCCTTTAAAGTCACCACCCATAAAGCCTCTTAATACTCCAGTTTCTTTGGTTCTTTCAAAATTAACATCATTACTTGAGTCGCCATTATTAAAGCGATCTGTTAGCATGAAATAAACATTTGCATTTTCCCAAATAAATGGAGCTTCAGGTATTTCTTTGTTTTCCTTTGTCTGTGAACAGGAGATTGTAAAAAGGGCGATAAGTGCTATAAAAGTATACTTTAGCATAGTAGATATATTAGTTTATTTGTTTTGATTTAACTGATTTCCTATGGTTGATCTGAGTCAAATATAGACATAAAAAGTATGTGTAAAAATGCTAAAACACTTGTATTATAAGCGATTTGATAGGCTTTGTCAGGTTTCAAACGTTTGCGGTAAAGTTGATTTTTTTTACATTTTTTTAATAAATGAGAGCGATATAGAATAGAAGTTGTTTAAAGTTGTATCGAAAATCTGCGAGTAACACCTTGATTTCATTGGCTTCAGCTAATTTTTATTCCGTAGCTACGGCTATGCAATATAAAATTGAGCTTTGCCACTGATAATCAAATTGTCACTCTCGCAATTCCCCTACAACCTTAAACAACTTCATATAAATGGAGATACACTGCAATTAAATGCGAAGTTTTTTGAAATAGTATTGTTTATCCTCATCTGTAATTTCTCGTAATACTTTGCAAGGATTTCCGGCAGCAATTACGTTGCTAGGTATATTTTTAGTAACAATGCTACCTGATGCAATAACAGTATTATCACCAATTGTAATATCAGCATTAACTACAACGTTTCCTCCAATCCATACATTGTTACCTATGGTGATAGGAAAAGCATATTCTAACTCTGTGTTTCTAACTTCGTGGTGAATGGGATGGCCTGCGGCAAATAAACTTACATTGGGGCCAACAAGTACATTGTTACCTATTGTAACTTTTGCGCAATCTAAGATGATAAGATTGTAATTGGAGTAAAAGTTATCGCCTATCTCAATATTATATCCATAATCACATCTAAATGGGGGTTCTATGTAAAAGCTATTGCTTGTTTTACCTAGTAAGGACTGTATAATAGTATTTCGCTTATCAAGCTCCGAAGGTTTTGAGAAGTTAAAATCATATACCTTCTCTTTTGCCAACTGGCGTTCTTTAAATAGTACTTTATCAAAAGCAAAGTAAGGCTTGCCGGCTAGCATTTTCTCTTTCTCAGTCATTGTTCTTCATCTATAGTTTTAACGAATACAATTTAATGAAAAGAAAATGTGTTTATAGTGGGTTTTGCAAAATGCTTAATAAATAGTTTTATAAGCCTATTGCAGATTTGGGCTTAGTAAATATTTTCTGATAAAGAGACGATTTATGCCGCCATACCTCAATTTTGTGAAGGGCTTTAGCAAAAGAAAAAATGCTGGTGACACAGTTTATTGAATAGACCCTGAACAGACTCCTGCAACTCTGCAGGAAGCTTGCATCAGTGACGCAAATCCGCCGTAAAGTTGCAGGAAGCTTGCGTCAGTGACGCAAATCTGCTGCAAAGTTGCAGGAAGCTTGCGTCAGTGACGCAAATCCGCTGCAAAG
>NZ_LYBV02000018.1 GCF_001660705.2 Saccharicrinis aurantiacus | reverse complement strand
CCGTTGCACGGTTGCAGGGAGCTTGCATCAAAATAAGAACCAAAAGCACCTGACCCAAATGAGAAACAAGCCCACATCACTCTTATTTTTAAAGCACTTATAGCGGTAAACGTTTACAAACGTTAACGAAATGTTTATATATTTGGTTTTTGTTAAATATATCACATACTAGTGGGGTATATATAAGTTGTGCATAATTAAAAAAAAACTGACTAAATGATAACTTCTATATTTCTAAGACATTTTAAAATATATAAAGGAATAACTTTTATACCTATTTCAGAAGGTGTTGGATTCTCTAGTTTAATTGGTGAGAATGGTGTTGGGAAAAGTTCTGTTTTGGAAGCTATTGATTATGCCATTAATAAGAAACATAATGATTGGCCTATAAATAATGAAGCTAAAAATGAAGGTGTTGGAGGTAAAAACTTTCCTTATATCGCACCTGTTTTTCTCATAAAAAAAGCTAAACTGCGAAGTGCAAAAACTGCTGACCAAGAGCTATTCAAAAAAGCGGAAAAACTATCTGATTTTATTTGGGAGAATAATTTAAAATCCAAGTCAAAAAGTTCTTCAGAGTTTAATAAGCATAAGAATGAATTAGCAAAATCTTATAATAAAGATGATTACTTTTTATTAATTGTTGGAAAAAAGCATAATAACAATTCTATATATTTTGGCGGGTATCAAACTGAAATTGATTTTATTGGAGCTAACCCATCTATTAAGTCTACTGATGAAGAAATTCAAACTTATTTCAAAGGGTTTTATGATTATATAATTTCTCATTACTCATATCTATACATTCCTGTCGAAACTGATGTATCCACCTACACAAAGCTAGAAACTGTTGAAATGCAGAAGTTAATGGATAAAAACATTCAAGATGAAATAGTGAAGGCTATAAAACCAGGTACATTAAAACAAATAAATAAAGACTTAAATTGTTTTGTAAAAGATGTAGAAAGTATCCTTGAAGAATATGAGTACAAAGGCTATCATAAGAATAGTTTGACAATGCCCGATTTAGTTTCTAAAATAATTGAAGCTTATTTCTCCATTAAAGTTTTAAATAAAAAATCAATATCTGGTAATAAAGTTATTCCTGTAAGTGAATTAAGTTCTGGTGAAAAAAGAAAAGCTCTTGTAGATGTAGCATATTCTTTCCTTTTGAAAAATCATAACGCAGATTCTAATATTATTTTAGCAGTGGACGAGCCTGAGGCTTCATTGCACATATCAGCATGCTATGACCAATTCGAAAAGTTGTTTAGTTTAAGTAAAAACAAACATCAAATATTAGTTTCAACCCATTGGTATGGTTTTTTACCTATTGTACAGAATGGAAGTTCTACTTCTATCCGGAAAAATTCTTCAAATGAAACAACTGCTGATTTTTTCAATCTCTATAATTACCGAGAAACAATAACTCAAGAAAAGAAAAAAACTAAAGGTCCTTTACCAATAGATTATAATATCAAAAGCTATAATGATTTAGTTCAATCCATTCTTTTTTCAATTCTTAAAGACGAGCCATACAATTGGTTAGTTTGTGAAGGTCTTTCTGAAAAAATATATTTTGAAGTTCTTTTTAAAAAGGAAATAGAAGATAAAAAACTAAGGATTTTGCCACTAGGTTCATTCAAAGAGGTGAGAAAATTATATAACAATTTATTATCGCCAATAAAAGACCCTGATTACAAAATTAAAGGAAAAGTTATTTGTCTCATTGATACTGATTCAGAAAGAGTTGATGTTGATTATGAAAATAACAACAAGAACTTATTCTTTTACAGGTTATGGAACAACAAAAAGGATAATTTAAAAACGAACTTGATTGACGTAAACAAAAATTCCATGAATCCTCCTACCGAAATCGAAGATTGTTTAAACCCATATATATACAAACAAACCCTTATGGAGTTTTGTAAAGAGTATTTTACACTTCAAAACATAATAGATAAATGCCCAATAAGAGAAAAGGCTGAAAATTCATATTCGACTTTTGACTTACGCGATAGTGAAAAGGATGACATAAAATCATTCTTTGCAGATAATGAGGGTTATAATAAAATTAGATTCGCTGAGAAATACATAGAAATAGCTCAAAAACCATTCTTTGAAAATGAACCTGAAATGGACTGGATTGGAAAGATTAAAAAACTAATAAACTAGGTATAATCGAGTAGAGCGCTGCTAGGTTCTTAGCCTAGCGGAGCTCCTCTCACAACACGACTTTTTACTGCATAAAAAGTACATACGGTTCTCGTATATGGCGGTTCTTTACATCAAGGGGAACAATGTATTTGTTTTTGGTAGGTAAAGAAGAAGTTATTTTATTTACTAATACGTTATGTAGGTAAACGCTATAACAAGCACCAACAATAATTGCAGCGTATAAGCTGTTGGTTTATATTTGGGAGACTAGAATGATCAAAATTAGCCTATAGTATAGTATTAGAGCGCTTGGCGCTTATATTTAGAAAACAACCCAACAATAATTACAGATGAAAACACTCTTATCAAAAAACGTTCTAATCCATTTGTTAGCCCTATTGGTATTTATAGCTATTAACGGACTATACTTTTATCCTCAAACATTAGGTTATAAATTAAAACAGCACGATTACACTACCTCGATGGGGATGAGTAAAGAATGTCATGACTATAGAAATAAGTTTGATTCAGAGCCATTATGGACAAATTCAATGTTTGGAGGAATGCCAGCTTACCAAATAACAATGAAGAACTCAAGCCCAGTTAATACCATAAAAAATTACGTATTAAAAGTGATTCCGCAACCCATGGGTTATATGTTTCTGCTCATGATAGGTTTTTATATTCTGTTACTCTGTGCAAATGTGCGAAAAGAATTAGCCATAATTGGAGCTATTGCATTTGGCTTATCATCGTATAACATTTTGTATTTAGCAGCTGGCCATAATTCTAAAATACACGCCATCTCGTTTATTGCTCCCATAATTGGTGGTATAGTTTATGCGTATAAAAAGAATTTTAGAATAGGAAGCGCCATTGTAGCTGTATTTATGTGTCTGCATATAACAGCAAACCATCTGCAGATGACATACTACATGTTATACTTGGTTATGGCAATAGCTTTAATTGAATTGTACATTCACCTAAAAAGAAACCTGTTTCCCAAATTCATAAAAGCCTCTTCCTTTTTATTATTGGGTGCAGTTTTGGGTATTATACCGCCTATTGCAAACCTAATTGTTACTAAAGAATATAGTGAGTTTACTACCCGTGGAAAGTCAGAATTAAGTATTCAGAAGGCCCCTGAGAATGCTATAGTAACGAATAATGCATTAGATAAAGATTACATAAAGCAATATAGCTTAGGTTTTGGCGAAGTATGGTCGGTGGCTATACCTAATGTTAAAGGGGGTAAGATGGGATTGCTAGGGCAAGAAAAGGACTTGATTAAAAATGTAAACCCTAACTATCGCAATCAGCTTGCTCAGTTTCCGAAATACTGGGGAGAACAATATGCCACAGGCGGTGCTATATATTTTGGAGCAAGCATATTTATCTTATTTATCTTGGGTGTGTTTTTTATAAAAGATAGGCTAAAGTGGGCTTTTGTAGCAAGCTCCATATTATCAATTGCACTATCATGGAAATATGGTTTATTAACCGATATTTTTATTGAGTACATTCCTCTTTTTAACAAGTTTAGAGATACAAAAATGATGCTCATATTGGTGCAAATTTCATTTGCATTTATTGCGTTTCTGTTTCTAAACCATTTAATAAATAATAAAATAGATAAGAAAAAATTCATCATAGTAAGTGCTTCTGTATCTCTGCTGTTTTTTCTGTTTTATCTACTACCCAATACGTGGTTCAACTTTTTTAATACTAACGAAATCCAGTATTTTAATTCATTAAAACAAAACTATGTCGGTAATTCAAGCTCTTTAAATCAAATAGAAGATTATAAAAGTATAATTTCAGATATCAGGGTTTCTATATTCAAAAAAGATTGCCTCCGAAGCTTACTTTTTATATTGCTTACCTCAGGCATCGTTTATGCATTTATCATTGAGAAAATTAAACGAGTGCATTTATTCCTAATTCTAGGAGTTATAGTAATTGCCGATTTATGGTCTGTTGATAAGCGCTATTTGAACAACGACAAAAATGGTTCGAAATACGAACAATGGGTTGATGCATATAAATATAAAAATCCTTTTACAGCAATTGCGGCCGATCGTTTTATTTTAGAGCAAGAGATAAAAGAGTTTCCAGAACTTAAGGAGCGTATTAATTCCGAATTAAATTCATTGAATAAACCGGCTAACATTAAAGCCGCTGACTGGCAGACAGAACAAGATAAAATTAGCTTCAGAGAATTAAATTTTGCCACTAACTACCGTGTTTTATCATTAAATAATCCATTTAGTGAAAGTAGGACCTCTTATTTCCATAAATCTATAGGTGGATACCACGGCGCTAAACTGAAGATTTATCAAGAGATGATTGAATTCTACATCAGTGATGAAATGGCTTCTATAATAGATGTGTTACAATCAAACCCCACCGATGAAAAGATTGACTCTTTATTTAAATATGAAACCCCAGTTTTAAATATGCTCAATACAAAGTATATTATATATAATAACGATGCACCTCCAATTATCAATCAATATTGTATGGGTAATGCTTGGTTTGCTAATGATATCAAGCTTGTTAACAATGCTGATGAAGAGATTCTTAGTATTAATGAGTTAAATCAAGAACTTGCTGTTGTTCAGAAAAAACAAAGTAGCACAATTAATCAGACCATTAAATCGGATTCAAGCGCACAAATCAGTTTGATAAAATATCTTCCAAACCATTTAACTTATAAGAGTGTATCCAGTGAAAATCAAGTTGCCATATTCTCTGAAATATTCTATAAAGCGGGTTGGAATGCCTATATAAATAACAAACCTGCGGGCTATTTTAAGGCCAATTATTTTTTGCGCGGAATTAATATACCCAAAGGTGACAATATCATAGAGTTTAAATTTACACCTAAATCATATTACCTAGGTCGAAGATTATCAGGTATAGGTTCTGTGCTAATTATTCTATTCATTTTTGGGATAATAGTGTACGAAGTTAAAGCAAGAAAAAGAACAGAAACCCAGGATAATGTGTAATCATATGAACTTTCGTAAATCACATAATCGTTGTAAAAGGCCTCGTTTTTGCCTTTCCAAATCAGCTTACCTACTTCGCTGTTTCGTAAATTTGTTAGTTTATACGATCAAACCTAATTGTTTAGATTTTGGTGATTTAAATAAGGTATACCAAGGCTATATTAAAATAATTTCACATCGTATCGCTGATAATCAGTGTTTTTATAATTAAATCATGAGCCTTCATTGCTACTCTGATGCAAAGTTGCCGCACGGCTGCAGGAAGCTTGCATCAAACAAGACCCAAAGCCTCTGACGCAAATGAGAAACAAGGCCCACATCACTCTTATTTTTAAAGCACTTAATGCGGTAAACGTTTACAAACGTTAACGAAATGTTTATATATTTGGTTTTTGTTAAATATATCCCATACTAGTGGGGTATATAATTAGTTAGGCATTATCTAGTATTGCATAGGTTAAGAAGAACATAAGATAACAGTATAAATGATTTCGATTAAGAAAAACTTACAAATGAATTTTAGGATTAAGCTTGTTATAATAATTGCCTTTCAGACTTTTATGACATTGAATATCCATGCACAAACCAATTTAAGCAAGAGAATTCATGTTATTCGTGAAAGAAGTTTCTTAGGAAGTGGAAATAAAATGGATGTTCAGGTTAATGGAGAATCCGTTTTCAAGTTAAAGAATGGGTGGCATCTTATTATTGATTTGTATAACAAGAATCAAATTGACTTTCAGATTGTTTATCCAGTTATGCAAAGGTTTAAAACTGAAATTGTAAATCTTTTAGATGAGAAAGAGACAGAAGTTTATTTATTAGTTTCATATAAAGGAGCAGGTGAAAATTTTAGAATTCAAATGGAAAGAATAACTTCAAGCTATGGACAAGAATTTCTTGAGAACTCCAAACGATATGCAAAGCGGACCGAAATTGTTGAAATGTAAAAACAATGCCTAATAAATAGGAATATGAGCGGTCCGCAAGACCCAGCGATTATTCCCGGTTGAACTACAACCCGTTTTCAATACTACCAAGTATTTTAATCGGGTTTTAAAGTTCTTTATTAGGTTTTGGGTTTCGTGTTTATTGTATAATTTTCAGATTTACTTTAGCTTTTATAACTACACTCTATCTATCATTCAAAAATACGTTTGGTATAACTTTGCGTGAAATTACATGTCACTCGGCGTAGATTATTACAAAGCCCTTGCGTAATAATTCACGTAAGGGCTGCGTGAGATTTCACGCAAGTAATACCTATTAATTATCAGTATGCTTAGTATATTTTACAAGGGTATTTTACGTAAAAATTAAGTCTGTGTAAATTTCCACACGGGGCCTGTTGAAAAATGCACAGCCCCGTGTGGAAATATTCACACGAGGCCTGTTGAAAAATGCACAGCCCCGTGTGGAAATATTCACACGAGGCTGTGAAAAAACTCACACGGGGCTGTTGAATTTTCCACACATCCTCTACTAACTATTTGCGGTGCAATTCATGATGCTGTTTTAGTTCTGAAATTCGCATACCATCAAGGCTTCCTTCTCATTTAATAAAATCTAGGTTCTGTTGGGTTTTGTAGGTTTTGCCTATTCAAATCAGCCTACATTCTTTATTCGAGCTGTTACTAACAAGGCAAGTATGCATTTTACATTAAATAAATTTAACAGCCAATAAGGCATTTGCCACAGAATATCGTTTTCAGGTATTAAAAGGGTATTATGGTCGCCATTTTTTGGGCATAGAAAATTTCACTGGGAGTTGAGAAAATAACCTTAACTCCCAGTGAATTCCTTTTATTCTCCTAAATATTCCTTCTTCGTAGGAATCCATACACGGTTATATTTTTCAACCCTTTCCATTTCAAAGAATTTACTTTCTGAATTAGAAAGCAATTTGTTAGCACGCTCATTCATGCTTTTTGACGAAGTATCAGGCCATTCGCCCTTGTCAAGTCTTTGCTCCATGGTTTCCAGAGCAGCTAAAAACTCTGATAAGCTAAAGGAACAGTGGCCCCATCTTTCAACAAATGCGCTTCTATAAAAATCGTGGTAACCATTAGCTTTAACCAAGTCTTCATAGCCTTGTGCCATTGATGGATATACCAAACCATCGCCTTTAGTGTGAATGCGTAGTAAGGGTATTTTTGGTTCACCTATGTGTGTTCTTCCGGGGGCACTCCAATATTTCTTAGCAACGGCATCTGCTTCAATTCGAGGGAAAGCATTCACTTTCTTAAGATCATCTTTTAAATTTATACCAGCTTCTTTGTACAATTTATTCACTGCACTTTTATATTTTTCATATCCATTATTATAAAGTTCTTTATAATCAATGCCATCATTTGATTTCAATTGTCCTCCGCCCGATAATTCTAGCATGGTAGTGCCAAATGTACCTTGTGAGGGTAGGAGCATAAATAAGCTATTAAACATACTTTCCTGTAAGGCCAAATAGTCATCTTCATTGGGTGCATCATGCGGTGCTTCCCCAGGTCCACCCCAAGCAGGCCACTGCCCAATTGTTATAGCCAAGGCAATTCGAGCTCTTCCTTCCGGAGTTTTTTGCGCCTCACTTATGGCCTCTTTCCATTTCTTTTCTACTTCTCCAATTTCAGGGTTATATAGTGGTAAATCAATAATTGGCAATTCAGGAGCAATTAAGGCTTTCAATACAAATAAACCGTCTAAGTGCGTATTTGCCATCCAAGGACTTGTAGCACCACAACCGGCAATACCACCATCAAACCTATCCGGATGAATTTCAGCAATAGCCAAAGTAATGGTGCCACCACCAGAGCAACCATATTGAATAGTTCTTCCTGGTTTACCAAAAGTTGCTTCAAAAATATCTAATACAGAAATGATATCGTGTATTTCGTGAGCCGGATCATAATTACTTAACCTGCCCGGACGTCTTTTGGTACCCGACATGGCATAGCCTTTTTCAAGTAGGTATAAATATTTTTTAGAGTTGGCAGCATCGTAATAATCCAAATCGCTAATTAATGTGCCATTCCAGTTTTTAGGCACGCGTATCTTATATTTTGTATTTCTAATGGGAATTACGTCTTCAATTTCTACATAGGTATCCTTTGAAATAAGGTTGGTTTCAGTTTCTGATAAATCAGGAATGTGCCAATTGGGGCTTTCTTCTTTTTTTTGAGCAGATATATTCGAGTAAGTAATAATATATATCAATAAAAGTAAAATACCGCGGTTTGGGATAGTGATAGATAGTAGCTTCTTGTTCATTAGTGAAAATTATTGTTTAGTAAATAAATCGCTTGTAAAAGTAACTTGCAATTACACCGTTTTGTAGTAAAAATATATTAAAGAGTAATGATAAGATGAGTTTTACATAAGAAGTTGTTTAAGGTTGTCTGGAAATTTCGAGAGTGACATATTGCTTTCAGTGACAAGACTCAATTTTTCTTGCATAGCCTTAGTTACGGAATAAAAATTAGCCGAAGTCAATGAAACGAGAGTTCTATGAGACAAAATAAAATACATGTTTCAATCTCATAAAATTAAGATGCTACTCGCAGTTTTTCAGCACGACTTTCAACAACTTCTAAGTAAAATAGGTGAATTTAAACCATTAATCAGGGGTAATTTTATGAAAAATAGGAATGTCTAGTTATTGATGTGTTTTAAAAAATAGGATTCTTAATTATAAGGATAAATTCGCAAGCATTGATCAATATTTAAAACTGATATTTTATGAATAAATTATTGAATTTAAACCTTTGGCGTGGTTACTTAGCTGTGGCTCTTTTTGCTATGGCAGCCTTAAGTTGTACAAACCATACAAAACCTAACAAAGAAACAATTGCTAAGAAACCCAATGTGGTTATTATTTTGGCTGATGATTTAGGATGGGGAGATGTTGGCTTCAATGGTTGTACCGATATACCAACACCAAACTTAGATGCCTTAGCCAGTGATGGTGTAATTTTCACATCAGGTTATGCCTCGCATTCTTATTGCGGTCCCAGTAGATCAGGATTACTTACGGGTAAGTACCAGGCGCGTTTTGGTTGCGGTAACAACCTTAGTAAAGATCTTGATGGACCTCAAGGTTTACCAACCAATGAAACTTTTATTTCAAATGTATTAAAAGAGGATGGTTATAATACCTGCGCCATAGGGAAATGGCATTTGGGCGATAGTATTCAGTTTTGGCCTACTCAAAGAGGTTTCGACGATTGGTATGGTTTTACCGGAGGTGCTCGAAATTATTGGGGACAAAGTTGGGATAAAAAGTCATTACCATGGCATCTGATTCGACGTAATGGAGAGCCAGTTCCATTGGAAGAGCAGGGTTATTTAACTGATGACTTTACAAATGAAGCCATTAATTATATTGATGACTATACAAAAAGTGATAAGCCATTTTTTATGTACTTAGCATACAATGCACCCCATGCACCTATCCAGGCTACCAAGGAATATTTGAATAAAACCGAACATATTGAAAATGGAAAACGTGCAGCATATGGCGGTTTAGTTGTAGGTATGGATGAGGGTATTGGTAAGGTAATTGCCAAACTTAAAGAAGCTGGGGAGTATGAAAATACGTTATTCTTTTTTTATAGTGATAATGGTGGCCACGGTTCTGGTACTCGTCAAGAACCCTATAGAGGGCGAAAAGGGAATTTATTTGAAGGAGGTATTAGGGTTCCGTTTTTAATGACATGGCCTGCTGGTTTAAAAGGAGGAAAGCAATATCATAAGCCAATTGTAGCTTACGATATATTCACAACTATTTTAGGAGCTACTCAAATTAATTATAGCAAGAGTGCTGATTTAGATGGCACCAATTTATTACCTTATGTGAAAGGAAAAGTAAACAATGAACCACACGATAAAATATTTTGGCGTTATTCTGATGGTTTAGGATATGCAGTGCGTAAAGGCGATTACAAACTGGTTAAAGAAGAGGTTCGTCAGGAGTTGTTCTTATTTAATATGAAAACAGATTCTTTAGAGCAATTTAATTTAGCTGCAGCGATGCCTGAGAAATTGAATGAACTTAAAGCAGATTATACAGAATGGAATAAAGGGAATATAAATAACCTTTGGCCCGATGCCCATCCTGAGCATGTATATAAAGAAAAAGCGATTCGTGAGAGAGCCATAAAGGCGGCTTGTGGTGGCGAAAATAAAAAGCCAAATCAATATTAATTTCATAGCGAAAAGCCTACAATCAGGGTAAGTTTTTATAGCTCCATGTTTCAAGGTTCATTTACCCTCTATTTGACATTATAAAATTACCCCATTGTGGTGATTGTATAGTTTTTTGTGATTAAATATGAATGCCTCAGGTGGTTGCAGAGTCAATTATTTGAGGCATTTTGCATACCGATAAATCGTAATTTCTGTGCCATGTTAGAATGGTACATTTTTAAACCTTATAATTAGTATGGTAATAAAAAAAGGAATATTCACATTGTTTGCAGCTGTCCTTATGGTGTCTCAGCTTTATGCGAAGGATAAGGATAAGTTTTTTAAGAGAGTAAGAACAGAGAGAGTTACTTCAGAGCAATCCATCGAATGGAAGCAATTTGGACCAGGGATGTCTGGTTATAACGAAGAGTTTTGGTGTCACCCTACAGATCCAAATGTTATGTTTATGGGGCCAGATATGCATGTTGCATATGGTAGTTGGGATGATGGTAAATCGTGGCATAGCATTAAAGATTATGATGGAGATGGAAAGGACTTGGAGCGGGTACATGATATTGTATTTTCAACTCAAAATCCTGATTTTGGTTTGGCCCTAGAACGTAGAGGCAAAATTTTTGAAACCAATGATAGAGGTCGTTCATGGGAATTGGTTCATACCATTAAAGGAGCAAAAAAATCGAGCTATAATGCGCACACTAAAATGGCTATTCATCCTACAAACGATGATATTTGGTTTGTTGGTGCAGGCGATTTCTGGAATGTAAAATCTAACCACCGTTCACAAGAGTTTATACATGGTAAAAAAGACAAAAGAGCCCAATATGGTTATGTGCTCAAAACTACTGATCATGGTAAAACATTTAAAAAAGTAGCTACTAACATTTCGCCCGATTTAGATGTGGCGCGTATAATAATTAATCCGGCTAAGCCAAAGCAAATGTTTATTGCCACCAATTATGGTGTGTTTGTAAGCAACGATACCGGCGAATCGTGGAAATCGGCAGGTAAAGGTTTACCCAATAATTTACCACGAGATATGGCTTCTTATTACAATCCAAAAACAAAGGAGTTTGTATTATATGTGGTTGAGCAAACTGTTTATGAGCCTAATGGAAAGAGTATAAATACAAAAGGAGGTGTATATAAAACTACCAATGGTGCAAAAAGTTGGGAAAGTATCACAGGTAATTTAGGGGTCGATTTTAATCAAATTAAAGACCAGTATCACCGTGGTAATTATCACAAGGTGTTGAGCTATTGGTTTGGTGTAAAATCAAAGCAAGTATATCCTGAGTTTCCTAAAAATACCTATTCTATCTTTAACAGGATGGTGGTTAATCCTACTAATAAGGATGAGATTTATTTAGTGGCCAATCAGCGTCACGATAAAAGTTTTGGCCCTGGCGATGCTTGGAAAACAGAAGATGGTGGTAAAACTTGGAAAATAGTGGCACGTGCCGGAACCTATTGGATTAACGGTAAGGATAATGCTTACTGGGAAAGCAAGGGTATGGAAACAGGAGCAAATGTTGAGTTTGCGCATGTACGGGCAGCCAACGATCAATTGCACGAAATCAGATTTGGTAGCCGTTCTTTAGCCATAACGTGTAAAGGAGATGTGTTTATTGGTGTTCAGCAACAAACGCAGCGAACTAGCGATGGTGGAAAATCATGGCAGCAGGTTGACGACTACGAAACAGCTCCAGGCAGTAATGCATGGGTTGGCCGCGGCGATAGTGATTTACCCGGGCGTTTTATGTTATTAGAAACGGGTATTAAAGAAAGATATATTCTTTGTTCGGGAGAGCATGGCTTATTTGAGACTGCTCCTTTGGGCAATTATCCCGATAAGGATGCCGTTGCTGTAAGGCAAATAGAAGGTCAGGTGCACGATGTTGATGGTAACCACGGGTTACATTCTGCTTCTACAGTGGCAGTGCATCCAAACGATCCTAAAATTATTTATACCATTGGATGGCGACAAGAGCACCGTGGTAAAATGCGCAGATCAACGGATGGTGGAAAAACATGGGAGAATATCTCAACTATTTTTGTAGGTAAAAACGGATCTTGGCAAGGAATTGCAACGCAAGCATCCTTATTAATTGATCCTAATAATCCGGATAATATGTACTTCTGTACTATCCGAAAAGCCATACAAGAAGTAGGACAATCGGCCAAGGAAAGCGTAATGTCTAAAGGAGCTTATGGGGTTTATTATTCGCCTGATGGGGGTTATACCTGGAAACTACAGAATAGCGGCTTGCCTGAGAAATGTAGTGTACGTCGTTTAACAATGGATCCAAAAAATCCAGAAATAATTTACGCTTCATTGAATAACTTCAATGGCAAAGAACCTTCAGGATTGTACGTTTCTAAAAATAAAACCAAGACTTGGGAAAAAGTAAATATCCCAGCAGATATACAAGGGGTTAATAATTTATTTATTGATAGAAATAACCACGACATGTTTATTTCTTGTGGTTACAGAGGTGGCGAATTGCATACAGGAGGAGTATATAAAAGTACAAACAATGGTAAAACTTGGAAGAAGTTTTTTGATGCCCCATATGTTTGGCAAACAGAAGTATCTCCGTTAAATTCTGATATTATTACCGTAATTGTACCAGCACAAGCCGGTGATAAACTAAAGCAGTTTAAAAATCCAGGTTTATACCTTTCATTAGATGGAGGCACTAGTTGGAAAAAAATTAATAAAGGTATTGGTCAGCCAGATAAAATGACAGACTTTAAGCCCGATCCGTACAACGAAAAAATACTATGGTCGGCAGCTTGGGGAAGCGGTTGGTATAAAGCCATATTAAAATAAGAAACTTAGGTATAGGTGATAACTTGCTTTAAGTTAAGCAAGCTGTTAATCATCATTAATAATTAGAATTAAGAGGCACCTTGAGATTCCTTCGTACCTCGGAATGACGAGGTGCTTCTTTAATGATTACCTGCTTACCTACAGTATTGCGTCATCATGATGCAAGAAGTGATCTTAGGCGGTACCAATAATTCCCTTTTAGGGCATTGAGAACAAAATGTTAAATCTATATCAATAATTGATACTTGTCTGCCTACAGGCAGGATTAACCACTAGCCATTCAAAAAAGTAATACAAACAAATAATAACGATGAAAAAAACAATTTTAACTCTAATGTGCATTTGTATGCTGCAAGTATCCATGCATACAAAAGCGCAACAACACACAAAAGATTTCAATTTTAATTGGAAGTTCACTCTTTTAGAGGATACAAAAGTACCAACTTCACTACCATTAAATGATAGTGATTGGCGCGATGTTCGTCTGCCGCACGATTGGAGTGTAGAATTCTCCTTCGATGAAAAATTGGAAGGCTGTACAGGCTACTTGCCTGGTGGAGTAGGAGTGTATCAAAAGCATTTTAAAACTCCAAAAAATCAGAATAAAAAATCAACCTTCGTGCTATTTGATGGTGTTTATAACAATGCCACATTCTGGATAAACGGAAAGCGACTGGGCGAAAATCCGTACGGGTATTCTCCTGTGTATTTCGATTTAACACCGTATTTAAATAAAAACTCAGCTGATAATATTATCACAGTTCATGTTGATCACTCTCGCTATGCCGATAGCCGTTGGTATACAGGAAGCGGAATTTATCGTAATGTTAAACTAATCACAGTCGATAAATTACACATTCCTATTTGGGGAACCTTTGTTACAACACCCGAGGTGAGTGCCGAAAAGGCAAGTGTATCTATTCAGTCACAAGTGATTAATACCCGCGATAAGTCAAGCGAGTTTGTATTAGTATCCGAAGTAATTGATGCCAATGGTAAAATAGTTGGTTCTTCTGATTCTGATCTTAAATTAGAAAGTGGCAAGGAAACTACTATCACTCAAAATGTACAAGTGATGAACCCTAAGCTTTGGGATACGGAAAATCCGAATATGTATAAGGTAATCACTAAGCTAAAGCAGAAAAATAAAGTGCTAAATACTTACACCACACCTTTTGGTATCCGAAGTATTCGATTCGATAAAGATCACGGCTTTTTCTTAAATGAAAAGTCTACTTACGTTAAGGGAGTTTGTCTCCATCACGATGGCGGATTGGTAGGAGCTGCAGTTCCTGATGGTGTTTGGCGTCGCAGATTGCAATTGCTTAAGGATGCAGGTGTTAATGCCATACGTACCTCGCACAATCCTTTCTCGGCCGATTTCTTAGATATTTGTGATGAAATGGGATTCTTGGTTCAGAACGAAATATTCGACGAAATGGATAACCCTAAAGACAAGCAATTCAACCTTAACGAGCGATCGGTTAAATACATTACCCGAGGGTATACAGAGCATTTTCAGCAATGGGGAAAGAGCGATTTAACCAGAACAATCCTTCGCGATAGAAACCATCCTTCGGTATTTCAGTGGAGTATTGGTAATGAAATAGAGTGGACTTATGAGCACTATAAACATGTGAGTGGTTTATGGGATCCAGAATCAAAAGGAGGTTATTGGAATAAGATACCTGAAATTTCTGCCGATGAAATGAAAGCACGTTACGAGGCTTTACCCGATAGAAAATATAAACTAGCAGAAACCGCAGAACGCCTTGCTAAATGGGTTAAAGATTTAGATACTACACGTGCAGTAACGGCTAATTTAATTATACCAGTAGCCAGTTGTGCCTCGGGATATGCCGGTGCGCTCGATGTGGTTGGTTTTAGTTATCAAATTGCCCAGTACGATTGGTGTAAGAAAAATTATCCTGATATGTTATTTACGGGTAACGAAAATACAGGTTTACTAAGTGAGTGGAATTCAATTATTGAAAATCCTATGGTTTTTAGTATGTACATGTGGACTGGAATTGATTACATGGGCGAAGCAAACCAAAAATGGCCTCAAAAGGGTTGGGATGGTGATATGCTCGATTTTGCCGGATTTAAAAAACAAAAGTGGAACTACTTTAAAAGCATTTGGATAAATCAGCCCCATATTTCTATAGGTACAAAACCGGTTGAAGGCTCATTATTTAAAATTGATGAATTGAGTGGTAAACCGGTAGCTAAAAACAAAAAGGCCATGAGCTGGGATAATTCTAACATGCATTGGAATTATCAGGATAGCGAAATGGTATTGGTTGAGGTTTGTTCTAATCTTCCTGTAGTTGAGCTTTTCTTAAACGGTGTTTCATTGGGTTGCAGAGGACTTTCAGAATGTCCTGATCGCATTTTTAGATGGGCAGTGCCTTATCAAGCAGGTACCATTACTGCTAAAGCAGGATTTGATGGAGCTAGAGTAAAAGCCGAATTAAAAACAACGGGTAAGCCGGTAGCTATTGAATTTACAAGCGATAAATCATCGCTTAAGGCGGATGCCTATGATGTAGCACATTTAATAGCTCAATTGGTTGATAAAGATGGTAATCCTGTTAAAACAGAAGAAACTGAAATTGTTTTTGAGATTGATGGTGATGTACGATTATTAGGTGTAGATAATGGCTCAAAATCGAGTACACAGGATTTTCAGTCGGATAGAGTAGTCACTAACGAAGGACATTGTTTGGCTCTTGTTCAATCGAATAAGACAGCAGGAACAGTTACCATAAAAGCATCCGCAAAAGGCTTAGAAACACAAACCTTAACTATTAAACTAGAGTAGAGAATAATTATATAATGGTTAAATATGGTTGACTTCATAGCCATGGAATTATAATGAATCTTATTTAATTGTTACACTCCCTTGGCGAAGGGGTTGTGTAATAGTTATTAGAATCTAGAATAATTCAACGTGATTTCTTTTGATAGTCTAAATATTAATCTGAAAGTCACTTTAGTAGAAATTATAAAAAAATCACATGAAATTAAAATACATATCCCTAATTATGGGAATTGCTCTTTTCAGTTGTTCTGCACCAAAGCCTAAGGAAAGCAAGCAAGAAGAAAAAATAGAAGCGATTAGTGTTGACGTAATAGTGCCAGAGCATGGAATGGCCGATCCACATGCTTGGGTTGAGAACGATACGGTTTATATTATTTGTGGTCATGATGAATCATGGGAAGGCAAAGGATCTTTCCGCATGGATAGGTGGGAGGTGTGGTCAACCACTGATTTAGTCAACTGGGAGCATCGTAGAAATATTTTACCCTCGCAATCATATATTGGCGATAAACCAAATTGTTGGGCAGGCGATGTATGTGAGCGCGATGGTAAGTACTATTGGTTCTTTTCTAACAGAAATATCGATACAGGTGTTATGGTGGCCGATGAAATAACTGGCGAGTACCGCGATTTATTAGGAGAACCCTTATTACCAAAGGGCATTGTTCCAGTGCACCCTTACGATCCTGAAATTTATATTGAGGATGAGGTATATACCATATGTTTTGGTGTAAATACTTATTACATGTCTACTTTGGCAAAGGATATGAAATCATTAGAAACAGAACCTAAGGCCATTAAAATTATTGATGAAGCAGGTAACAAAGTAAGTGCCGAAGATAAGCCTACTTTATTTAAACGTAATGATTGGTATTATTTAGTTTTTGGTAGCCGATATGCCATGTCGAAAAATTTATACGGGCCCTACACTTTTAAAGGAGCTTTTTTATCAGGCGGGCATACTAGTTTCTTCGATTGGAAAGGGCAGAAGTACGTACTACAAGAGAATCATGATATTAGTGCTTTTTATCGTGGAGCTAGTTTAAAGCCGGTCTTCTTTAATAAGGATGAAACTATTCTTATTCCAGAAGATGATAGGATGTATCCTGCTCCGGGGCGACCATTTGAATTTAAAAATAGTACCATGGGCTGGAAGGGGCTAGAAGGTGTAAGTTTAGCTTATTCTAATGGAACACTATCGGGCAAAGTATCTGCTGAAAATGCCATTATTCAGAGTGCTCCGTGGTTATTTACCGATTCTAAATTATGTACAAAGGTAAGTTTTAAGATAAAAAATAGTAGTGCTGCATCTGAAATGAAATTCTCAATATTCAGTCGTAATATGATAGGCAATTTTTGGCAAGAACAAACTGGACAAGTGGACTGGAGCAAACAAGAGTGGATTAGTATTCCCATCTCGAAAGAGGATGCTGAATTTAAAACTTATACCATTGAGTTATCTCAATTCGCAAATATTAACGATCGTATTATGCAAATAGCATTGCAGCCTTTAGCGAATAGCGCAAACGGATCGTGGTCTATTGCTGAGGTAATTATTTTTTAGCAGCTTAAATTGCACCTTGCTGTAAGCGATTAATGCAACCTTTGCGTTATCAATAATATTGGTAATTGCATTTCATAAACTCCCGAATCAGAATTCATTCTGTTCGGGAGTTTTTTAATAATAAGTGTACTCCTTAATAAGTCCAAGTTAGTTTCTACCAAAACCGCCTCTATTTACAGTCATTACTACCCGAACAAAGCCCTTTTTACTCCATATTTTACAAAGGATATTTCGGATACAAACAACTAATTAATTTAAGTATGATTCATACTAGATCTTTACTGCTATTATTGGTGGTATTTACTCTAATGCCAACTTCTCTTTTAGCCAAAAAGAAACCCAATGTTATTATCTTCTTTGCTGATGATATAAGCGCTCGCGAATTACCTATTTATGGTTCTTCGGTATGGAGCAAACCACCCCAAGGTGGCAATACCAGCGATCCTCAATACAGAGCATCAACACCCGTTTTAGATAAAATGGCAAACCAAGGCGTTGTAATAAAAGATGCTTGGTCGGCAACCATATGTATGCCAGCACGAGCCATGATGATGTCAGGTCGATATGCACATTTACACAAATGGTGGCATAATAAAGACAAAGGTAAATATACCAACGAGTCAGGTAAAAAGGAATCGGTTCCGGTTTACATTAGTTCACCACATACCATTGCACATGTTGCTAAGGCAGGTGGTTACGCTTCTATATGGGCCGGTAAAACCCAAATGGGCGGAGTTAATCAATTCGGATTTGATGAGGGAGTATTTACTCCAGGAGGGCAAACGCAGCGCGAATGTCTTAAAAACAAGTATACCGATTTTAAAATTGTACAAAAAAAGGTGAACGGCAAACGAGTACTAATTAATGAGGATACAGGCGATGAGGTAAACTATTATCAACAATTCGGTTGGTACTGGAAACCTCATGTTCAGTTAATGAATCATCCAGATAGTAAAACCAAATTTGAATGGTGGCCCAATACCCCTAAATCCAGAAAAGAATACGGTTTACATACCTATGGTCCTGATGTGGAGCTCGACTTTGTATTTGATTTTATGGATAGAAAACATAAGCAGGAAGAACCATTTTTTGTGTATCATACCACACACCTCGGTCACGATGGATGGGATTTCTTCAGCAGTGATATAAATAAAGAAACCCGTAATAAATGGCCTGCAACCCCAAAGGTGAAATGGGAAAATAATAAGTATACCCGCACGCAACCTAAGATAACGGGCGATAATGGTGACTACAATACCCATGGAACCATTAGTGAGCCGGGTATACACTCGCACATCAATTATATCGATTATCAAGTTTGGTTATATATGCAGAAGCTTGAAGAAATGGGTGAGGCCAACAATACCGTATTCATTTTTTGTGCCGATAATGGTACTAGTGGATATGGAAAAAACAGTCCGGCTGTTCAAAAAGGGGTGCATGTGCCTATGATAATTTATGCACCATGTTTAGATATGACGAAAGAGGGCATGCAAGATATTGTTGCCAATACAGCAGATATATACTCAACTGTAGCCGAAGTGATGGGAGTTCAAATTCCGGATAGTTACGAGGTGAATGGAGTTAGCCTGATACCATATTTAACTACTAATAAAAAGGAGCACCGCCAATGGGTTTACTCTTACCATCAGGATAAACAATTAATACGTGGTAAATATGTATTGATTGATGGTGTAGGCAGAACTTATGATGTTACGGCTCAGCCCGATGATTTAATTAGCTATCCGCAAATTACCGATTGGAGCAAGTTTAGCGAAAACCATATGAATGAGAATAAAAAGCTGCAGAAAATACTACCTAGGTTTAATGTTCACGATATTGAACATGGTGAGCCCAAAGGAGGCTTTAAAACCCCAGAACCACTGCGTAAACTATAGTTTAGAAAGGTGTATTTTCTACCTTCAACAAAGAAAATATTAATAGATCCAGAGGGATGTGCATTTTTAATAATGTCATCCCTCTTTGTTTTTAGTCATATCTTAAAATATTGCTATAAGTGAGTGTAAATCAACATTATTTAACTCATAGTTGCTAATAACCTTAGGTTAAATATATTTTTCCGGTATATTCTAATATAGAAGCTGTTTAAAGATGTATTGAAATACTACGAGTACCATCTTGATTTTATTGACTGTTTCTTCTGCTTGTATAAGCTATGCATTTTAATGCAAGACTTTAGCTTCTAAAAATCCTTATTTTTATTCTATGAAGTATTTGCTAAAAGGTTCTCATAGTGTATATCAATTAACAGCACATATTGTTTTTGCTACAAAATATCGTTTTCAAGTATTAATAGGCGATAAATAAATACGCTGTAGCGATGAAATAAAAATAGTATGTGATATTCTTGATGTCAATATACTAAAGGGAGATGTAAGCAAGGATCATGTTCATCTACATATTAGCTATGCGCCAAAACTGTCAATTTGTGATTTTGTAAAACGAGTTAAAGAGTGAAATTTTAGTTTCTATTTTTAGTCAGATATCCGCTGATATAAATGATTTTAGTCGTAAAGGAAACCTATGGACTTCCAGTCCATAGTAGTTTAGTTATTTTTTATCCCGAAGCAAATACTATGCGAGAAAAACTAAGCTGTATTACTGATAATCAATGTGTCACTCTCGAAACCCCTTACAACTCTATACAACTTCATCTAGTTAGATAGCAATTGTAATAAATTGTTGAACTATAGTACTGATTTAACAAAATGTAATCGGATGCATTTTCATCATTGTACTATGTTAAAATAGATCAATAAAATATTATGATTATTAAAATTGCTGGGTTTTTTTCTGATGAACGTTGAATTCGGTAAATATACTATAAGTTTGTATTTGGCTTTATTATTTATATCTTAAGTCTAACTCATTGTCAAAAAATGCAATGCTATTTGATATGTGCTCTTTATCTGATAATTAATCCGAAGTAATTATATTATAATTATTAACCCAATTAAAATTCTACTCTATGTATTGAAACAAGAAGAAAGTGAATATATATTCACAGTAAAACTAAGACACACAATTTGGTTTATTATAGTTTAACAATAAACTATTCATTTTAATTATAGGTTGAATAACCTAAATCAATAACACAACACTTAAAATATATTTTATGTATTATAAGACAATAAAATTATTTACACTCGTTTTTTTTATTTCAGCAAAAATATTTGCTGTGCAACATATGCAGTTAAAAGAGAATTTTAATAATCCTCGATTTGCTAATGCAGCTGTTAATTTCTATAACCAGGGCAGTACAAAATTTAGCCGTTCTGTTAATACTGAGTTTGAATGGAGTGCTTATGCACCAACAAATTCGAGTAACTGGGGACCAATTGGTTTTCTGTATTCTAGCACCAATGGTCATCATCGTAACTCATTGGCTTTTATTAATGATTCAGAAACTGCAGGATCATATGCTTATTGTCAATTTGATTCATCAACAAAAGTTAGTAAAAACGATTCATTGGTTGGCATAAGTAAAGTTACTATAGATATCCAAGATGATGCGCCTCAAGATTTAGTGGGCTTATTAATTCGCGATGCTAATAATAACTGGTACTATTCAAAAAGTACGCACGGGATTTTTGCAGCAGGGAGTCAAATTGTTTTTAATAATGTTGATACTTATGCTTGGATGAAAGTAAAACAAGCAATATCTAATAATTTAAATACTCATACCTCATTAAGTAATGGTTTGGGTGATATTAGAACGGATGCAACTTCAGGTACACCTAATTTATCATATATTACTGGAGGAGGAATTATTTTGCATCAAGCTGTTAACAATACCTTAAATCTGCGTATAGGCGCAATTACCTGGGAAGGTAAAGCTTCAAGTCCTTCATCAGATTATTTTGTGAATTTTAATGATTTGAAGAATAAACAAGTTGCTTCAACACCATATTTGAAGTGGACTAATTTTGGACCAGGTATGTCGGGATATTGTGATGAGTTTTTTGTTCATCCTACAGATCCGAATACAATGCACATGAGTTTAGATATGGGTAATGCTTATTATACTCATGATAACGGTTTATCATGGATTACTACTAAAGATTGGGATAGCCATGGTGAAATGTATCGTCCTACGGCAATGGACTTTTCTCGTCAAAATCCTGATTTTGGTTATGCTATCGACGAAAAGGGTAACTTATTAAAAACCACCGACCGTGGCACTACCTTTACAAAAACATATTCTTTTGGTAAAAAGCATTCTGTGATTACCGTCGATCCTAATAATGAGAATAACTGGTATGTTGGTGCAGGACAGTATTGGAGGGTCAAGTTTATTCAGCGCCATATTAACGCTTTACATGGTGATGAACAATACCGGAATACTTATTATGGTTACATATATATATCTAAAGACAAAGGTAAAACCTGGACTAAAATTACCGACAACTTTAATGAGAAACTAGATGTTGCTAAAATATTTGTTAACCCAAATAATTCAAAACATGTGTATGCGTATACCAATTATGGATTTTACAAAAGTACAAATGGGGGTTATAATTGGACTAAAAAAGGAGACGGGCTCCCTTACAATCAACCAAGAGATGGCGATTACTATTACAATGAAAAAACAGGCGAGTTTATTCTATACTTATTAGAACAAACACATTATGCCGACGATAAAAATGGGAGTGTTAAAACATCAGGAGGTGTATATAAAAGTACCAATGGAGGTAATACATGGAAATCAATTACAGGTAATTTAGCCTATGACTTTTCTGAGATATCTGATTATGGACCATACAAAACACTTTATTATGATGCATTGGCGTTTTGGTTTAATACATCCGTAGCAAGTGTAAAATCAAAATACCCTAAAATGCCAAAATCTATTTATTCGGTATTTAATCGTATTGCAGTAAGTAAAACAGATCCTAATGTAGTTTTCTTATCAAACAATGTTAAGCACGATAAATCGTTTTTACCAGGTGATATATGGTGTACCAAAGATGGTGGCGATAACTGGATTGCTTGTGGTAGAAATGGTAAATATTGGGTTAATAATACAGATAAGGCTTATTGGAAAAGCAGAAACAATCCACTAGGTATGAATATGAAGTATGCTCACCTAAACCATGAAATGACTACCGGAGATATTAAAGCAGGTACACGCATGTTGGTAGCTAAACCAGATGGAGATATTATTTGTATTCATGAACAACAAACATTACGTACTAGAGATAATGGTGATTCATGGGTTCAGGTTGACGACGATGAAACTTCAGAGGGAAGCCATTATTGGGTTGGAAGAGGCGGTAGTAATCTACCTGGTGAAAATATCATTGTTGATACCAATATGGATCGATATTTATTTTGTAGTGGCGAACACGGTTTATGGATTAGTGCTCCTGATGGTAATAAAGTAAAGCCTAATGGAGTAGCTGTAGAGCAGATAACAGGTCAGCGTATTAAAAGCTATGATGCTACATCAATATCATGTGCAGCAGTGCATCCTAACGATAGTAATAAGATATACGTGATGATGTTCCGTCAGTTTGAACGAGGACAATTACGTCGTTCTTCAGATGGAGGGAAGACATGGAAAAATATTAGTTATCCAGTGAAGTCTAATACGCCTTTATCTCCCGAGGCCAATAAAATAATGCAGAACGATTTAATGTTTGATACAGAGAGAACTAATGTTATGTATTTCTGTGTCCCGCGTAGTCGATGGGTATCGTATACACCAACAACAACAGAACGTAATGGGCCTAGTGATTTTAATGATTTTGGTGTATACCGATCAAAAGATGTAGGATTTAATTGGGAGCTTATAAATAATGGTTTACCTAGCAATGGAAGTGTGGCACGTATAGCAATGCATCCTACTAACACAAAGGTTTTATATGCAGCCCTTGATAAAATTACTTACACTACAGCAGTAAATGGTGGTTTATATAGAACAACAAATGGTGGTAATAACTGGTATAAAGTTAGTATACCATCGTCTATTGAGGGCGTAAACCATGTGCATATTGATAAAAACAATATGAATATTTATATCGCAGCAGGAGATTATTCTTGTGGTTCAAACAAAGGTGGTGTATGGGTAAGTAAAGATGAAGGTACAACTTGGACTAAAATTTTTAATATGCCATTTGTAAAAGAGTGTTACAGTTCTGATGTAAATCCGAATGTATTAGTAGTAAATGTTGGTAAATCGAAGAGTATAGGTAACAGAAATCCAGGTGTTTATTTTTCTAAAGATGCTGGACAAAATTGGACTAAAGCAAATTATCAATTAGGACAACCTAGCAGAATTAGATCTATTAAACCTGACCCGAAAGATGAAAATGTGATATGGGCAGCTTTAAAAGGAAGCGGGTTTTATAAGGGCATTATTAAAGAGGGTGTTAGAGCAAATGCATTTAATGTTTTTGTTTTAGGAAATGAAGAAGTTTCTCTTGATGCATCAGATTCTAAGGGTGATACCTTAAGCTTTTTATGGGAAGCACCTGATGGGATTCAATTATCATCTTATAGCGGCTCATCGGTTACTTTTAAAGCACCTACTGTAGTAGAAGAAACAGAATATAAGGTGAAAGTTACGGTTTCTAATGGTATCAGTTCTGATGTTACTGTTGCACGTGTTGTGGTTCGACCAAGTACGGATTCAGATATTCCGTCAGATATAACTGAAGTAAAAGTGAATTATAACTTGTACCCAAATCCTGTAAAAGATGTGTTATACATTAGCAATGTTCCTGAAGAGGCTAAGATATCTATTTATACTATGAACGGTAATCTAGTAAAGCAACAGAAACTATATACCAATAGTATTGACTTGAGTAGTATTAGTGCTGGAGTCTATTTATACGTTATTGATAGTATGCAAACACGATTTTCTGGAAAGATAATTAAAGAATAAAGTACATTTTAAACATGTTTATCCTAAACTACGGAGGAGCCTAGCCCTTCGTAGTTTTTTAATACACCATCTTGTTATCCTACTTACTTATTCCTCCTCAGCTTCAACAAAAGCATCCTTTTCGTATGCAGCCGTAATGCCCCATTCGGTTATTGTTTTTAATAATGGTATTAGTGTTTTGCCAAATGTAGTTAATGAATATACCACCTTAAGTGGAGGCTTTTTTGTAAATACTTTTCGGGTAATTAATCCATCTGTTTCAAGTTGTTTTAATTGTAAGCTTAAAGTGCGTTCTGTAATAATAGGAATCTCCTTTCGTAATTCATTATAACGCTTTTCACCTTCAATCATATGAGTTAGGATAACGCTTTTCCATTTACCACCAATTAATTCCATTGCCGCACTGGTTGGGCACGGAAATAATTTATTATGAATCCTAATCATCGGTTTCTTATCAAATAACTCTTCTCTATCCATAGCAATCACTTTTATAACGATGGTACAAATATAATGCATTAAGTTTTGTAGTAACTATAAAAAATATAGTTTATTTTGTTTTTGTTTAAATTACTTATTAGTAGTGTTTTGTGTTGTTATTTCTTTGTTATTTTTATACTATACTATTTGACCGTTATTGCGCTTTATAATTACTTGCCATACATTTGCAACTATAAAAATGATAGTATAACTAAAATGTTAGATATGAAAGCAATAGTATTAACAAAAGCAGGTGGAGTTGAGAATCTTATTATGCAAGAAGTTGCTCAACCAATAATAAAAGAAAATGAGGTATTGGTTAAGGTAAATGCCATTGGATTAAACCCTGCAGATGTAAAGCCAAAGTATGTTGATGAGATGTTAAATATGCTTTTTGGCACTGAGCGTCCTATTATATTAGGTTGGGATATTGCCGGAACAATAAGCGAAGTGGGTAGTGAGGTAAGTAACTTTAAAGTAGGTGATAAGGTGTTTGGCATGGCTAATTTCCCGGGTGTAGGAAATGCTTATGCAGAGTATGTTGCTGCTCCTGCCGATCATTTGGCTTTAATGCCTCAAGGTGCAAGTTACGAGGAAGCTGTAGCTTCAACCTTAGCCGCGCTTACTGCTTTACAGATACTAGAAGGTAGAGTCAAAAAAGGCGATAAAGTACTGATACATGGTGGTTCAGGTGGAGTAGGTCATTTTGCGGTACAAATAGCAAAATCACTAGGTGCCTATGTATATACCACTGCTTCTACAAAGAATGGTGATTTTGTTAAGTCTTTAGGAGCCGATGAGCATATCGATTATAATAAGGTTAAATATGAAGAAGTGCTCTCTGATATTGATTTTGTGTTGGATATATTCGGGCCAGAATCTGCTGAAACATCTATTAAGGTGCTTAAAAAAGGAGGAACTATCTACAGTACAGCATTAATGGAAGTACCGGAAAGTTTAACGAATAAAGCCAAAGAAGCTGGTGTTAATGTATCAGGATTATTAGTAAAATCGAGTGCTAAGGATATGAATACCATTAAAAAGATGATGGAAGAAGGAACTTTAAAACCCACTATAGATAAAGTTTTCCCATTCGAAGATATGCGCGACGCCCACACAGCTGTTGAAAAAGGCGGGTTAGTTGGGAAAGTGGTTGTTAACTTATAATAAAGATGTTTAGATGAAAAATATACTGATAATAGCTTTGTGTACCCTTTTCTTTATAAGCAATGCGCAAAGTACTAATAGTAATGAGATGTATAATTTACTTGTAAAGTTTACAGTTAAGTCCGAATCTATTTCAGAATTTAGAGAGGCTTGTATACATAGTGTAATAGAATCGAGAAAAGAAGCTGGAAATATTGAAATGAGAATGTATGCCGATAAAAATATCGACAATGTATTTTATGTTTCTTCGCGTTGGGATAATAAGGAAGCTTATGAGTATCACAAGCAGTTGCCACACTCAAATAATATTGCAAAGGTAGGTAAAGCTAGTTTAATGAATGCGCCAGAGATAATGTTTTTGGGCTTAACAAATCCACCTACAGTGCGAGGTATGAAACAGGTAAATCCACAAGATGAGGTAGAAACCTTGTTCTTTATCTTTAAAATAAAGGATGGCTATCGAGATCAGGTTATTAAACGATTCGAAAGCCATGTTGCCCACTCTCGCAAAGAGGAGGGAAACTTATCCTTTGAATTTTATACCATCGATGGGAATCCGAATAGCTTTGTGGTTTATGAAAATTGGAGGAGTCATACGGCCTTAATGGATATTCATTTAAAGAAACCTTATTCTGAAGAAACTGGAGCTTTGTTAGGTAAAGCAATGATAGGTGAAATGGAGCAGTACATGAATTTCATAACAGAGCTTGTTCCGCACTCAGTAGAGCCCATATCTAAAATATGGGAAATGGATGGTTTTGAAATGCCTGAATCAGTTGTTGCTGACCCCAATAGCGATTGGATTTATGTTTCGAACATTGTAAACCAAGATACTCCAGGGTATATTAGTAGAGTTTCAAAAAGTGGTAAAGTAGATAATTACAAGTGGCTTGAAGGCATAAATCAACCTTGTGGTTTAGGTATATACAACAATATACTTTATGTTGGAGATCAAGATAAGGTGCGTATTATTGATATTAAAAAAAGGAAGGTTATTAAAAGCTTATCAGCTGAAGGAGCCTTAACCTTTAATGATGTTGCAATTGCTGCTGATGGGCAAGTATTTATCTCTGATGTAATGAGTGGTAGTATTTATACTATTGTTAACAATAAATTGGAGCTTTGGATTAAGAACCAAGATTTTACAAATCCGAATGGACTGTATGTAGATAATGGTGATTTAATTGTAGCAGATTTAGGTAATATTATTAACCCAGGAGATTCTCCTGTAGTGGCAGGTTCGGTGTATAGGGTAAATATCTCTAATAAAAAGGTTCAACTTATTAAACCTTCGTATCATTTAGGAGGTTTAGATGGTGTTGTGAAAGTTGGCAATCAATATGTTGTAACCAATAATGGAAAGGGAGAGTTATATTCTATTTCTGACAAAGAACGAACTCTAATAGCTACCTTTACTCCAGGTATTGCCGATTTAGGTGCTGAAGGCCAAACGGTTTATATACCTAATTTTAAAGGAACAGTAACTTCTTATATTTTAAAGTAATAAATGTAAGTTAACCATACCGCAATTGATTTGTATAGCAATAATAATAGCTGTGTGGTTTTTTATGCAGCTACTATAATATCGAGTAACAGTAAAAATGAAATACACAGGAACAACATATCGTCCGCCAATAGAAGCCAATACTTTATTGCTTCAGGTAACTGTAGGATGCAGTCATAATAGCTGTAGTTTTTGTACAATGTATAAAGATGTGCCTTTTAAAATTGAGCACATACAGCAGATAGAAAAGGATTTGCAAGAAGCCAAGATGTTGTATGGCTCACAAAAACGTATTTTTTTGGTGAATGCAGACGCATTTGTTTTAAGTGCGCGCAGATTAAAGGAAATTTCTGCCAAAATTATTGAATATTTCCCTGAGATGGAAGTGATTACCATGTATGCTTCAATAAAGAATATCATGGGAAAATCTGATCAAGATCTGATAGAATTAAGAAACATGCGCATTAATGATTTGTGGGTGGGTTTAGAGTCTGGTTCAGATCAAGTAATAAAACACCTCAATAAGGGTCATACTTCAAACAATGCTTACGAGCAGTTGGAACGTCTTAATAAAGCAGGGATTAGGCATAACGATATTTTTATGATGGGAGCAGGAGGAAAAGGTAAAGCAATTGAAAGTGCTGCGGCAACAGCTGCGCTAATTAATAAATCAGGTTCTAATTTAGCAGGTGTCACTTCTTTGGGTTTTTTCCCAGGAAGTCAAATAGCAAAAGAAGTTCAAAACGGAGCTTTTGAGCCTGCCACAGAATTAGAAATACTAGAAGAAGAGCGGAAATTAATTGAGTTGATAGAGGTGGAGAATATGCCTTTTTATGGCGATCATCCTATTAATGCAACGCGCCTTGTGGGAATACTTCCACAGGATAAAGACAGATTAATTGCTGACATAGATGCTGCCATTCAGACTACAGATAGTAGCATTTTAAATGGAGTTACTGAGCGAACTACCCTTTAGTAACTACCATATTATATAACCCGCAATACATTTACTATGCATATTGCGGGTTTTTTTGATACAAAACTCATCTAAATCTTATCAACCTTCACACTAACTATTTTAATCAGAAGAGTGCTTTGTAGTATGCATCACTTAAACAAGGCAATCCCTAAGTCTATTTAGCATAAATATAAATAAGCGGATAAACATCAAAAATACACTCCTATAATTATCATAATCCATAATTATTTCTACTTTCATTGCTGCAAAAATAATAGCTATATAGATGTATCGACATAAAAGATGGGATACAGAATAGTTAACTTTTATACTAAAAACAATTCACACAATCAATGAAAGAGTACTTATATCACTACACAACAACAGAAAGTCTAACTAAAGGGATATGTGTAACAAATAGTATTCGTTTAAACGAAATAATTAAAGTTAATGATCCTCTTGATTACAAAGATAGATTAGTAAAAACCAAACAGATTATTTTCGGTAATCATGAAGAAGCATTAGCTCACAATGACCGCCGTAGAAGTTTTGAAAATCTATTAATAGAGAGGTGGGGAAGAAATAGCAAAATAGCATCTTTTGCTATTGATAATGTAGAAGAGGGCATTATGGGATATCAACTGGCTAATTTATGGACATATTACGCTGAAAATCATCAGGGAATTTGTTTGAAATTTGAGAAAGAAAAACTACTTAATTTTTTTGATAATAATTTTAAGATCTTGAAACCAATGCATCAGGAAGTTAAATATCAAAATATGATACCCCATGTGAAATTTGAGGATAAATATAGCGATGACTATTTGTTGGGTGTAATTGATAATAAAGTATCGTTGTTCTTCAGCAAGTTGAAAGTTTGGGACAGAGAGCAGGAATACAGACTCATATGTTTCTCCAAGAATAAATATGAATTCATACCAATTGATGGTTTTCTTGAGGAAATAATATTTGGACAGCAAACTAATAAAGAGACAGAATTACTAATCTGCAATAAATTTAAGAATATAAAATATAGCAAAATGAATTATTTTGCAGGTGATGGTAAGTTCGAAAAAATGGAGTTAGATAATCTGTTTTGGAAACACATAAGTCAAGTATAAAAAGTACAAAAACTAACAATGCGTTGTAAGTAATGCGGCGTACGCTATGTCTGTGCGCATTTGTATGTTTTTTGAGCTCCGCCAAAACTACGATTTTTGAAGCAGTTGTGGATTAAAAGCCGCACTACTTATATGAAAGCCGTTGTAGTTAATTAAACTAAGATACCATAATCCAAAACTAATATTCAAAAAATGAAAATTACTTATCTAATTATATTATTGCTTTTCAGTTTTAATATATTTTCACAGCAACTGACTCGAACCGATAAAATTAAAGGCTTATCTCAAATTTGGAAGGAAGTAGAATATAATTATCCAAATTATAAATTGCAAAATGTTGGGTGGGATAGTTTATACTATTCAAATATAAATAAGATTGATAGTTTTAAAACGGATAAAGAATATTTCGAAATGCTATCTAAATTTCTCGCAGTATTTCATGAAGGACATACATATGTCTATACACCTAAAGAAATACATAAAAAAGTAGGAGCAAAAATATGGCCACTTTACACGCACAATAAAATATATATAATTGGAGTAGGTAAAGAATTAAAAGATAAGATACCATTAGGCAGTGAACTTTTAAAAGTTAATGGAATTGATATATTTAGTTGCCTAGATGGTTTGTATGAAGATTTTTACTATGCAGAGCATGTAAAATACCATCATTTAATAAGAGAGGTTTTTTATGATGTCGTAGGGACAAAGTATGAGATACAATTTAAAGCACCTAATTCAATTGTAAATACCGTTAATATTGAGGTGACAGATACAGATACTTGGGACTGGGATGAAATCAAATTTTCTAGAAAATCATATAAAGATTTTCATTTTGAAATAATGGATGACATATCATATGTAAACTTCGGAACCAATTTAAATCCTGATCCGATAAAAAGTTTTGAATCTGTCATTGATAGCATTCAGAAAACGAAGGGTATTATATTTGATTTACGAGGGAATCGAGGAGGTGCCTGTATAAGGAGTGAAATATCGAAATACTTTACAGCAGATAGTATATTTCACCCATATTCAGTTCAAGTACGAGTTAATAATAGTTACCGAAGAGCTAGCGGACAATTTAATGAAAACTACACTAACTTCTATCAGAATAATGCTTTTAAAAGTGATACAGCAGTATTCAAAAAAGAAAAAGATATAACTATTAATATACCCGTTGTAATTCTAGTAAATGAAAGTACTATTTCAGAAGCAGAAAGCTTTATCATTTGTTTCCGCGCATTAGATAAAGCATATGTTATTGGTAAACCATCACAAGGGAGTGCGACTTACCCATTAATTATTAAATTACCATTGGGCGCATATGCAAAAATTGCAACACAACGAGTCTATTGTAATGGTAAAATGTATACTTACATTGAACCTGATTTAGAACTTGAACCAACAATAGAAGATGTTCTAAATGGGTATGATGTTGTTTTAGTAAAAGCCTTAACGTATTTGAATCAATTCTAAAATTGAAATTCGAAGAGAAAATAACTAACCCAATAATCTGGCATAAAGCATAAGCGTCAGAAATTATTTGAGGGTTTTGTTAAGTTGTTTGACGTTCGCCAAAATTTCCATTTGTGTTTGGAAGGTGCATGTTTAAAACCCAATAAAAAGTTCAGCTCTGCTGTTTTTTTGTTGTTTTGGTTTTTCAAAGTTAGCCGTCCAGCCCTACATTTACATAATCCTATTGGGGATTTATACAAAACTAATGGGGAAAAGTCCATTTTGATGGGGATTCATTGAACTCTAGTGGGGATTTAGCCAATTTGGCATGGATTTATTGAATTTGATTGGGGGTTTAGCCAAATTGGCAGTAAAAAATTAAATTTTATTGTGATAAGATGCCAACTAAAATTGATTAGTAGAATTGCTAAAAAGAAAGAAGTATGACTATAACAACCTTATGAGAAGTACGCTAAAAATGTCTCTCATATTGAACTCGAAAGATGAGAAACCTTAAAATTGAAGCTACTGACTCAGAAAGCCTATTATCTCGTAAATAAGTTGCGATTTGCCACCCCTAAAGTTCCTTTCAAACCAAACAATAGTTTCTCCCTCAATTATCACTCAAATGTCACGTGCGTTAATGTGTCATTAATATTCAGGTAAGTTATTGTATGTACTCTTGAGTGTATTTGTGTGTTTTTAATGCCTCATTACGATTACATTTGTACCCCATACTTATAGTAATAAATCTTTTACTTCGAAGTTGTTAAAAACCTAAGCTTGAGCAGCATTGATTTCGCGCTAAGCTTAAAAAAAAGAACAATGAAGAAAAGCATATCTATTTTAGCATTTTTTGCGCTTTGTGTACTTGTACATGCGCAATCCGATAAAAAGTATTTCCGAAAATTACAAACACAGCAGCAAGCCTCAAGCAATTTGGTTAGTTGGCAACAAGTAGGACCAGGGATGGCTGGCTATTGCGAAGAGTTTTGGTGTCACCCAACTAATAAAGATGTAATGATGATGTCGCCCGATATGTACAATACATACGGATCATGGGATGCCGGAAAAACATGGCATACCATTAAAGATTGCGATGGTATTGGAAAAGACTTGGCTCGCGTTCGTAAATTTACCTTTTCGCATCAGAACCCTGCTTTTGGGTATGCCATAACCGGTACCGGGATGCTTTACAAAACAGAAGATACAGGACATACATGGGAAGAAATCAGAAAATTTAAAGGTCGCTCTGCCGAACTAACGGTCGATCCCTCTAACGATAACAATTGGTATATAGGTCCGGGCGATTTTTGGAATGTAAAAGCAAATTGGCGTCATGCCAATGGACAAACGCGTAATTTTAAGAATAACGTAATTTATAAAAGTACTGATAGTGGAAAAACATGGAAAGCCTCAAAGGTAGGCAATTTCGAAAACCTCGATGTTGGCCGTATTATAGTTGATCCAACAAATGGTAATAATATATTGGCAGCCACAAGCCAAGGTTTGTTCCGAAGCACAGATCAGGGTAAAACATGGCAAGCAAGCGCCAAGGGTTTACCTGTAAATCGCCCACGCGATATGGATTATCATTACAATACCAAATCAAAAGAATTTACTATTTATTTGTTAGAACAAACCGCTTTTCAGGGCGAGGGAAAAACAGTAAGCACCAAGGGAGGTGTATTCAAAAGTACCGATCATGGTAAATCGTGGCACAATATCTCGGGTAATTTAGCACTTGATATGAATCAAATTTCTAGCAAGGCCCTGCGGAATAAGTATTGGAACTCTTTGGCATTTTGGTTTCAGACTGATGTTAAAACCATACGCAAAAAATACCCGCAATTACCCACAAAAGTTTTTGATGTGTGGCATCGCATCAGGGTTAACCCGAATGATAAAAACGAAATTTACTTATCACACAATAGTAAGCACGATAAGGCCTTTTTGCCAGGAGGTGTTTGGAAATCAGAAGATGGAGGTACCACATGGATAGCTGCGGCTCGTGAGGGTAAGTATTGGATTACAGGCGCTGATAATGCCTATTGGCAGTCTCGAAATAACCCTGTAGGTATAAACACAACATTTGCCCACCTTCAGCCCGAAATAGATAGACGAGAAGAAGCATGGGGAAATCGCTTTTTAGAGATTAGTGCCGATGGTAAAGTATATATTTGTTTAGATCAGCAGGTGCTCGAAAGTGCCGATGGAGCTAAAACCTGGCATCAGGTTGATGATAATGAAACCGAACCAGGCAGCAAACATTGGGTAGGCCGTGGCGATAGTAATTTACCGGGGCGTTTTATGTTGTTAGAAACGGGTAAAGAAGATAGGTATTTACTTTGTAGCGGTGAGCATGGCCTTTGGCAAACGGCGCCTTTAGGCAGTTATCCTGATAAAATGGCCGTGGCTGTTGAGCAATTAGAAGGGCAAATTCATCATGGAGGTTCTCACTCTATTAGTGCTATTGCGGTTCATCCCAATAATCCTGAAATAATATATTTTCTATCGTACCGTCAAGAGAATCGTGGTAGGTTGCGCAAGTCGGTTGATGGAGGAAAGACATGGGAAAACATTGCTACCATTTTTGATGCTGATGTGCCAATGCATCAACGTTTGGTATTTCAAAACTCCTTATTAATTGATCCAGTTAATCCTGATAATATGTACTTCTGTGCTACCAAAAATACTATCTCGGAGGTAGCAGGGCCCTATGCTAAAAATCTTACCAAAGGCGATTATGGATTCTATCGTTCTAGCGATGGTGGTTATAATTGGGAGTTGAGTAATACAGGTTTTCACGATGGCGTAAGTATCCGACGCGTATTTATGGATCCTAAAAATTCTGAAGTACTTTATGCTGCAGCAAACGATGAAAACGGAGCCCTATACAAATCAGAAGATAAGGGTATCAGTTGGAATGCGATGCAGATACCCGCAGAAATTCAGTCGGTAAATAGTGTATATGTGGATAGAAATAATCAGCATATTTTTATAGCCTGCGGTAACGAAAAAGCAACAGACTTGGGTGCTGGAGCTTGGTGCAGTAAAGATGGAGGTAAAAAGTGGGAGAAGATATTTGATTTACCTTTTATTTGGCAGTGCGAAACATCTCCAATAAACCCGAATATCATTACGGTATGTGCAGCCTTACCTCCCAAAACAAAGGAAGCTTCAAAAAAGCTTAACCCAGGAGCTTATGTTTCTTTAGATGCAGGTAAAACCTGGAATAAAATAAATAATAAGCTCGGCCAGCAAGATCGTATTGTCGATTTTAAACCCGATCCGTATAGAGAAGATATTTTCTGGTGCTCCCAAAAAGGAAGTGGTTGGGCCATTGGATACATGAAAGACGCTAAAGAAGGCTGGTCTAAAAAGTAGTTAGTCTTAGGCGATGAACCTAATAGCCTCGTCATTGGTACTTAGGAAGCAATCTCAAGGCTAGATGTCAATTGCTGGTGTAGCAAATGTTATAGCCTTGAGGTCAGGTTTCTATTCGGAAGTATTTAAACTAAAAAGGAATTAAAAAAGATATAATAATTTTTGAAAAAAACACACTATGAATTATCTCAATAAAGCATTAACCTTAATCATGGTGCTTTCAATAAGCACAATTTCGCTTTACGCGGATGTAAAGCTTCCGAGTATTTTCGGAAGTCACATGGTATTACAGCAAAATCATCGTAATCCCATATGGGGAACAGCCAAAAAAGGCGAAAAAATAAGTATATCTATTGCCAATCAAACCCATAAAGCAATAGCAGATAAAAACGGAAAATGGCAAGTGAAGTTGGATGCCTTAAAAGCTGGTGGACCTTATCAGTTAATTGTAAAAGGAAACAATACAATCACTTTTGAGGATGTGCTTGTTGGTGAGGTCTGGTTATGCACAGGGCAATCAAACATGGCTATGAAATTACAAGGTAACTCTGGTCAACATATCGAGGGTAGCCAGGAAACCATTATGAATAGTAGTAATAGCCAAATCAGATTTATCACAATAGAAAGGGAAGTAAGCGAAACGCCCCTTACAGAATGTAAGGGCAATTGGACGCAATGTAACCCCGAAACAGTGGGCAGTTTTAGCGCTGTAGGTTATCATTTTGGTAGTTTGTTACAAAAACAATTGGGTGTACCCATTGGCTTAATATCTAGTAATGTTGGAGGAACACCTGCTCAAGCCTGGTCACCAAATAATGTTATTGAAACAGAGTTTCCTGAGTTTAAAGCGGATATGCAAAAGGAGTATACACAGAAAACAGCAACTGCTTTATATAATGGTATGATTAATCCTTTAATCCCATACGGAATAAAAGGAACTATTTGGTATCAAGGAGAAGGTAATAGATGGGATCCAGAACAATATTCTCGTTTGTTTCCAGCCATGATTAAAAGTTGGAGAGATAACTGGGCACAAGGCGATTTTCCTTTCTATTTCGTACAAATAGCGCCCTATGGTTATAATGTTAAAGGTTGGGTAGGCGTGCAGCAAGCGCAGTTAAAAACAATGTTAACTTTTGAAAATACGGGCATGGCTTGTATTAATGATCTTGGGTCGCAAAAGTGCATTCATCCCCCAAGGAAGAAAGAAGTAGGGCAGCGATTGGCTTTTTGGGCATTGTCCAAAACCTATGGTAAAGATTATATTATTCCTTCGGGCCCTATTTATAAATCAATGGAAGTTGCTGAAGGTAAGGCAATGGTTCGCTTTAATCATGCCCCTATCGGCATCACAAGCATGGGTAAGCCTTTAAGCAATTTTGAGGTGGCTGGTGCCGATGGTGTCTTTCATCCTGCGCAAGCAAAAATAGTGAAGCGCGGAACAGTTTTACAAGTCTGGAGTAAAGATGTTAGCAAGCCAACATCGGTCCGATATGGTTGGAATAGTTATTTTGAGGGCAGCCTTTATAATACTGCCGGCTTACCAGCGTCATCATTTTGCACCGATGATTGGGAAATCATCTTACCAAAAAAACAATAAATGCATTAATACACTTAAACCCCTATAATGAAATATTTAGCCTTATTGATAATTACTTTTTTAGGATGCAATAATGCTTTTTCAAACGAAACAGTGTTTGTTGCCGAATTTGAGGGGAACGATTTATCTGAATGGGAAAGTTCCTCTGGCTCTGGTACATTAATTTTTGAACCATCAGAACAAGCTAAAATTGGTGGCTCGTATGGTTTCCATATAAAATTTGATCCTGCATACAGCGGCACAGCCAAGGCAAATTTAACTACTCCCTCTCACATAAAGTTTGAAGCGGGCGAAGAGTATAAAATATCCTTTTCTTATAAAGCGGTAGTTCCTGATCCAACTAGTAGTAAGGCCAGCATGCTTAAGGTTTACGATAGTGCAAAAAATTACGTAAATGGAAGTGCCATATACATGGCCTACTCAAGCACTGATGTTACCCGTTACGAAACTACTTTTATCAGTCAGGTTACCGATGAGGAAGGTTATGTTTTATTCACTTTCAGGAATAACCCCACTAGTGATGGGGAGTTTTATATAGATGATATTTTAATTGAGCAAGTAATAAGAGAACCCAATTTTTGGGATGACTTAAAAACAAAGAAACTTAGCTCAGCTGAGGATATTATTTGGACTCAATTTGGACCAGGAATGAGCGGGAATAATAAATCGGCATTTTGGCATCCTACTGATCCTGATGTTCTTTTTATCGGACCCAATATGGGCAATTCCTATGTTTCATTTGATAGAGGTGCAACATATCAGACCATTCTAAACGAAGATGAATCGGATTTTAAAAGAGGGGAAAGAGGAGCCATAGAAATTACCAGTTTAGATTTCTCACGTCAGAATTCTGATTTTGGTATGTGTACCGATGAACGAAACCAGGGTATTTATCTTACCACTGATAGAGGTCGTACTTGGACAAGCCTAAGTACAACTATTTTTGATGATATTTATGTAGATGCAGTAGCCGTTGATCCGAAAGACGATAATATCTGGTATGCCGGAGCAGGGCAAATGAGAAACTTAGGAAGTAACCTATATCCTAATTCGCAACCCTTAGGAACTCTTTTGGATGCCAATAGTGTAAAAAAAATATGGAAAAGTACCGATAAGGGAGAAAGTTGGGTTTTGATTAATTCAGGTTTGGCTGATAACACAGGAGTTGAAACCCTAATGGTAGATCCTAAAAATTCAAATGTTGTGTATGCCTCAACCAATACGGGTTTCTACAAAAGTACAAACGGTGGAGATAGTTGGGTTGAGAAAAACACAGGTCTAGATTATACCGTTTTACGATCTATGGCTTCTTATTATGATGAGGATGAAGACGCCTTAATGATGATAGTGATTAGTAACCCAATGTGGGTAGCTGATGGCAACTCCCTAAAAGATGATGCTGGTGGTTTATTCCGTAGTAACGATAGAGGAGAAAGTTGGCAAAAAATTGAGGGCGATTTAGCCATTGATTTGAGTTATTTTCAGGATAATTCAGATATTAGAGAAAGCTACTATGGTGTGGGAGCTTATACTTTTGATATGACGGATGCCGAATTTGAGGCACAATATCCATCACTTCCTACTGCGCTTACTAATCGTTTTAATACCATAGAGATTGACCCTAATAATCCAGATAACCTGTATTTAAATAATGAAACTTCCAATGGGTCAACCAATAACTTTAAGCCAGGTCAGGTATGGAGAAGCACTGATGGAGGAATATCTTGGCATGTGTGTTTGCGAAATGGTACCCAATGGTCAGAGGGCTCTTCAGATGCCGATTATTGGACTACCACAAGAAATAATCCGTTGGAAACCAATATTCATTTGCGTTATTTACACGAGTGGGTAAACCGAGATCCATATGATCGTAAGGGTTGTAACTTTGTAAAGTTTAATTGCGATGGTACTGTATTGCATACTCAGATGGCAAAAATTTCCTTGTTTAGTTATGATAATGGTCTTACTTGGTTAGATATTGACGATGAATACACAGGGACAGACTCACCTAATTTAGTTGGTGCAGGAAACAGTAATGTTCCGGGTCATGGTTTCTTTCAACACAATGCCATTGCTGATAAGGTGTACTGCGCTGCTGGGGAAAACCAACTGTGTATTACAACTGATGATGGTGATTTAGTACGAGAGGGGGCACAGGCAGTTTTACCAGTGCGTATTTCTAGTTCAGAGTCGTCGTTAAGTTGCTATGCAATTCATCCTCATAATACAGATATTCATTATGCCATGTTTTTCCGTCAGGCCAATAGGGGTAAGTTATTGCGCTCCATTGATGGTGGCGAAACTTGGGATGTACATGGAGATCCAATTCCAGAATTAGGAAGCACAAGTGGTAATCCACGAGCGCACCAATTGCATCTGACAATTGATCCGGTCAATCCGGATAATATGTATTTTGTAGTACCTAGTAGAACCTTGGACATAGCCTTTGTAGGCGATTCGGAATATGGTATTGGCGTTCATAAATCAAGCGATGGCGGAGCTACATGGAAGCAAATTCATAATGGCTTACCTAGTTCATTTGATGCAACAAAAATAGCAATAGACCCCAATAATGAGAATACAATATATGTAACCATTCAGCACAGTAATGGCGGATTATTTAAATCTGTTGATAATGGAGAAAACTGGTCAGAAGTAGATAATACAAAGGATATTTCAGGTTCTTTCGGAATAAACGATATTCATTTTGCTAAAAATGGGAAGGTATATATTACTTCAGGTAGTAAAAATGCTGAGGCTAATGATGGTGGCTTATGGATGAGCGACGATAATATGGCATCGTGGACTAAGATTTTTGATTATCCGTGGGTATTTAGAGTTGAAACTGCTCTTTGGGATGCCAACACAATTATGCTTTCTACACTATCCAATAATAATATTGAAGGAAGAAATGCCGGCACTTACCTTTCTAAAGATGGCGGCGATAATTGGATAAAAATAAACAGGGGTAACGGGCAGTCAGATCGTGTAAACGATCTAGCCATAGATAATTATGTTCCGGGTAAATATTATGCATCTACATATGGTAGTGGATGGTATACTGCCACCGACCCTTTTGCAATTGAGGCTGTCGCTGCCACAAGTATGAATATACTAAATGACAATGTTAATCTAAAAGTAGGAGAGCAGCATCAATTAGAACTAACTATTCAGCCAAACGATGCTACCTATAAAAACAGTGTGGTTTGGCTTAATGAAAATACAAATATTGTAAGCATCAATGATAACGGATTATTGACTGGTTTATCAATTGGTACTGCAAAAGTAAAAGCATTATTGCCTTATTCAGATAAGGAAGTTTCCGTAACCGTAAATGTAGATACAGTAACAGGTCTTGATCTTATTTATTCAGATGATGACATTAAAATTTTTCCTACCCCAACAAAAGATAAGCTGACTGTTTCGGGTAAATCTGAAATACTTAGTAATTCATATGTAAACATATATGCTTTATCAGGTGAAACTGTAAAGCAAATAAGTAAACCAGTTATAGTAAATACAAACACTATGACAATCTCCGTTGGAGACCTAATTTCGGGTATTTATATTATAGAAATAGTAAAATCTGAATCAAGTTATAAGAAGCGTTTTGTAAAAGAGTAAGAAACATATAATTATTAATTATGAATAAGATATACCTATTAGCCATAGCTTGCATGGCAATTTTTACAGTAAATAAACAAGTTGTAGCACAGCAACAGCCCAATGTACTTTGGGTATTAACTGATGATCAGCGTTACGATGCCATTAGTGCATTTAATAAAATGTTGCACGGAAGAGAGAATAGTGCCTTAGGTTACGTTGAGTCACCAAATGTAGATCGTTTGGCTGCACAAGGCACAACATTTATTAATACTTATTGCCAGGCACAAGGATGTGCGCCCTCAAGGGCATCTATGCATATGGGTCGCTATCCGTGGCGTTCTGGAATTTATCAATTTGAGTATTTCAATAATAATACAGATAACTCTTATCCGCTTTTACCTGAAGAAATGGTAAAGCTAGGCTACCAAACAATGCATGTTGGTAAATTAGGGGTTCGTATTCGTACGCTTAAGGATGGAAAAGCAGTTAATTATCCAATTTATCAATCAGATATTGATTCAAAGTTGTTTGAAGTAGATATGCTCCCTGAATGGGGAAAAAGACCTATTCTAAAAGAGATTGATGGCGTTAAGTTGGTTAAGCCAATTCGCAATGTAGCTTATTTTAAAGATGCAGATGGTACGGTTTATTACAAATCAGAAAAGCTTGAAAAGGAAAACCCTCAGTTTGCAGGAATGGCTCAAAAAGCACACGATAGGTATGATTTATTGTACAAGTATAACAATAAAAAGGGTGATGTAGAAACTGCATTTAGTAAAGGAGTATTGGCAGGAGTAAGTCCTCAGCCAGCTGGTAAAACGCGTGATGGGAATTACAATACAGCATTTATTTCTTATTTAGAAAATGAAAATAAATCATTTAAATCAGGAAGTCATTTATTTGACGGAGTAGATACTTCTAAACCACTATTTTGTCATATAGGATATGATTTTCCGCATACACCAGTATTACCGCCTGAGGATTATCGCAAGCGTTTTCAGAAGCATAAATATAAAATGCCTGAGTTAACTGATGAAGAGTTTAAGAAGATGGCCAAAGCTTTTCAGAAGCGTGTAACCAATAGTTATTCCGACGATTTTACAGATGAGCAGAAGCAAAAAATGGTGCAAGATTACTATGCTTTTTGTGCCTATGGCGATGATTTAATTGGTAAAGCTTCCGATGCTTTTATTGCGTATAGTGAAAAACAAAATCAACCTTGGATGATTGTATATGTTTGCGGTGATCACGGGTGGAAATTGAATGAGCATGGTTCTATAGCTAAAAACACACCATGGGAAGTGGACAGTCATAACCCAATTATTGTGGTATCATCTGATAAAACGAAATTCCCTGCCGGGAAAGTAGTTCGCAATTTTACGGAGTTTGTAGATATTGCACCAACTATTTTAAGTGCTGCAGGAGCAAATGTAAATCAAAGCAAATTCAGTCATTTAGATGGTTTTGATTTAGAAAAAGTGGCATCGGGTGAAATACCTGCTCGCGATTATGTAATTGGCGAAAGTCATCATGCCATAGGACCTAGAGCTTATATCCGCACCAAAGATTATATGTTTTCAGTAAAAACGCGTCCTAATTCTAAACGAGGAGAAAATATGGATTGGGCTATGAAGGCAAGCTATAAAGAATTAGACCCTGCATTATATAACACATCAAAGGATCCTGATGAAAAGAATAACTTGGCCTATGATCCAGAATATAAAAAGGTAGCCATGAAATTGAAGAAAAAATTACTGGATATTGTGATTGGTGATGACAGAGCAGAAATCAATTGGGGTGGCGATAATTATGGAAAAAATACCAAGGCAATTGGTACAGAAGTAAAGCGTAGCAACTTTGCACCAGGGGCACACGATCATAAAATTAATCTATAAAAAATTAAATATGAATAAGGTATATTCAATACTATTGGCCTTTGTAGCCTTGTTTACAATTGGCAAGAGTGCAATAGCGCAGCAGCAACCAAATATTCTTTGGGTATTAACTGACGATCATCGATATGATGCCATCAGAGCATTTAATAAAATGCTTACAGGTAATGAAATAAGTAAGTTGGGTTATGTAGAGTCTCCCAATACCGATCGATTAACAAAAGAGGGAACAACATTTATCAATACCTATTGTCAGGCTACCGGTTGTGCGCCATCACGAGCTTCCATGCATTACGGGCGTTATCCGTTCCGATCGGGCGTTTATCAGTTCGAGTACCATAATAACAATACCGAAAATTCGTACCCACACCTTCCTGAAGCCATGGAGAAGCTGGGTTATCAAACGGTTCATTTTGGTAAACTAGGGATTCGTTTGCGCACCATAAAAAACGGAAAAGCGGTAAAGGAAAATATGTACCAAACGGATATAGATTCTAGGATTCTTGCCGATGAAGGATTAACTGCATGGGGTAAAAAATGGGGCCCTAAAGAAGTAAACGGACAAAAACTGAAGGAGCAAATTAAAACCAGTGTTGAGTATTTTATTGATGAGGATGGCAAGTATTATTACATCTCAGAGAAGCTTGAAAAGGAAAATCCGCAGTTTGCAGGAATGGCACAAGAAGCTTACGATAAGTACGACTTTATGCGTAAACACTCACCTGATCATCCCGAAACAGTTTTTAGTCCGGGAATATTAGCAGGTGTAAGTTCGCGCCCGGCAGGTAAAACAAGAGATGGATATTATACATCTACATTTATCGATTTCCTGAATAATCAGAACGAAAACTTTCTAGTAGGAACCAAAACATATAAAGGCGTAGATACTTCTAAACCTCTATTTTGCCATATTGGATTCGATTTTCCGCATACGCCAGTATTGCCACCAGCTGATTACCGAGCACGTTTTCAAGAACATACTTATAAGGTACCCGAGCTAGATGATGCTGAATGGAAAAAAATGCCTGAGCAACTTAAGAAGCAAGTGAAAAAGAGCTACTCTAACGATTTTAGCGAAGAGGAAAAGCAGAAAATGATACAAGATTATTATGCTTTTTGTGCCTATGGCGATGCCCTTGTGGGAGAGTCTGTGGATGCTTTTGTTGCTTATAGTGAAAAAATGAAGCAGGAGTGGATGGTAGTTTTCGTTTGTGGCGATCATGGTTGGAAACTAAACGACCACGGTGCAGTATCAAAGTTTACGCCTTGGGATGTGGATAGTCATAACCCAATTGTTGTGGTTTCTTCTGATAAAAAAGCGTTTCCAGCGGGTAAAGTAGTTCGCAATTTTACTGAGTTTGTAGATATAGCTCCAACCATTTTAGGTGCAGCAGGTGCTAAAGTCAATACCAAGGAATATGCCTATTTAGATGGTATGGATATGGCAAAAGTTGTAAGCAAAGAAGCGCCTGTAAGAGATTATATAGTTGGCGAAAGTCATCATGTAACTGGGCCTCGCGCATATATCCGAACTAAAGATTATTGTTTTTCAATGCAAACACGCCCCAACACCAAGCGAGGTGTAAATATGGAATGGGCATTAAATGCGAGTTATAAAGATCTTGATCCGGCTTTATACTATACAAAAAATGATCCTGACGAAAAGAACAATTTAGCCTTTGATAAAGAGTACGAAAAGGTGGCTAAAAAGATGAAAGAAAAGCTAATTAATATTGTGCTTGGCGACAATAGAGCAGAGGTAAATTGGGGCAAAGGAAGCAATGCAATTGGTACCGAAGTATTCAAAAGTAACTTTGCACCAGGTGCGCACGATTATAAGTTGAAGTTGTAGAGATAAATAAATGAATAAAGATAAGAGACCAAGGTGCTTGCAATATAGTGAGGTTTAAAAATTAATTAGGCGCTCGTTTTGGCGAGGAACGAAGCCATCTCAAGGTGCCTAGCAAATATTCTTATCTCAAAAAATAAGAACCAGATGAATCAAATAAAAATTGTATGTCTAGCATTAATAGGCATGTTATCAGTAACTAAAGTAGGTTTTGCTCAACAAAAACAGCCAAACGTACTGTGGATATTAACCGACGACCATCGTTATGATGCAGTGAGTGCGTTTAATAAAATGCTAACAGGTAAGGAGTCAAGTAAACTAGGCTATGTAGAATCACCAAATATCGATAGGCTAACAAAAATGGGGACAACATTTATCAATACCTATTGTCAAGCGCAAGGATGTGCACCATCCCGAGCTTCAATGCATTATGGAAGATACCCATTCCGTTCGGGAGTATACGAGTTTGAATATCACAATAACAATACGGCAAACTCTTATCCTCATTTACCCGAGCAAATGGAGAACTTGGGTTACCAAACTTTGCATATTGGTAAGCTAGGAGTTCGCTTAAGAACCATTAAAGATGGTAAAGCAGTTAATCCTAATATGTACCAAACAGATATTGACTCAAAGCTCCTTAGCAATGAAGGAATGGCAGAGTGGGGTAAATTAACAGTGCTTAAAGAAATTGATGGACAAAAGCTGGTTAAGCCATTTAAAAACATCAAATACCTAAAAACAGAAGAAGGAAAATACTATTTTTATACCAAAGAGTTGGAAGAACAAAATCCACAGTTTGCTGGTATGGCACAAGAAATTTACGACAAGTGTGATTTATTACGCAAGCACACAGATAAAAAACCAGAAACAGTATTTAGCCAGGGTATATTAGGAGGTGTGAGTCCTCGTTCTGCAGGGAAAACCAGAGATGGTTATTACACATCTACTTTTATCGATTTTCTTAATAGTCAGAATAAAGAGTTTGCTGTAGGGTCTAAGTCATTCAAGGGAGTGGATACTTCTAAACCATTGTTTTGTCATATTGGTTACGATTTTCCGCATACGCCAGTTTTACCACCGGCAGAGTATCGCGAACGTTTTAAAAAGAAGAATTATAAAATACCTGAGTTAACAAAAGAAGAGTGGGCAACCATGCCAGCACAGATGAAGAAGCAGGTGAAAAATGCTTTTTCAAATGAGTTTACAGATGCTCAAAAGCTTTCTATGATTCAAGATTATTATGCTTTTTGTGCTTATGGCGATGACCTAGTGGGGCAATCAGCTGATGCATTTATTAAGTACAGCGAGGACAATAATCAGCCTTGGATGATTGTATACGTTAACGGTGATCATGGTTGGAAATTAAATGATCATGGGGCTTACTCTAAATTTACACCTTGGGATGTGGATAGCCATAATCCTATTGTTGTAATTTCTTCTGATAAAAAGACCTTTCCAGCAGGTAAAGTAGTCGAAAACTATACCGAGTTTGTTGATATAGCACCTACGATTATTAGTGCAGCAGGTACTGATATTTCAAAGGACGAGTTTAAATATTTAGATGGTATGGATTTAGCCAAAGTAGTTTCTGGCGAAGCTCCTATAAGAGATTATGTTGTTGGCGAAAGTCATGCTGTAACAGGACCACGTGCTTTCATCCGAACAAAAGACTATGTGTTTTCAATGCAAACACGACCTAATAAAAAGCGTGGTGAAAATATGAAGTGGGCGCTTAAAGCAGACTATAAAGAATTAGACGCTGCCTTGTATCAAATGTCTACAGATCCTGACGAAGTAAACAACTTGGCTTACAATAAGGAGTACGAAAAGATAGCCAAAAAGATGAAAAAGAAGTTGATTGATATTGTTCTGGGCGACAACAGAGCAGAAGTGAATTGGGGCAAAGGAGTGAGAGCCATAGGCACTAAAGTAAACACTAGTAATTTTGCGCCAGGTGCGCACGATTATAAGTTGAAGCTTTAAATTTCAGAGAAGAATTTTTATAAACGAGAATGGCTAGCATAATTCATTATGCTAGCCATTTTATATTTACTCTTCGTCATCTTCAATAATATCTTCATCATCCATATACCCAATTGGTATATCATCAAAATCCTCATCATAGTCATCATAGATAGACAAGTGGTTTTTAGATTTACCAGATCTTGACTTTTTAACGGGGCGTAAGCCATTTCTCTCATTGCTACTTCCCATTGGAGCACTGCCGCTCTTCTTGTTAATCGAATTTTTTGATTTCATCTGTTTGTTAATGCAACGCTTTAGTTATAAGGTACTTCATTTTAGTGTACCAAAGTAAATTAAGTATTAAAACACATGTGCATTTATTTTTCTTATTTATTGAGTCAAATGCCAACTCAGTTATGAATCGTAGTTTATTCAAAAAAACAAATATAAACTACGACTGAAAAATAATAATTTCTATTATAAATTGTAAAAAAAACAAGTATAAAATAAGGCTGTTTATCAATAAATTTCAAGTTTTAATCTGAACCTTTCTTTTTACTATTTAAAACATACGCATAATTTGATTTTTATTGAGCAATATTAATTAATGAGTGACCTTTATATTTTTCTTCCTTTATTATTAATTGTTCTATGTAATAACAATGGACGGAACACATGCAATAGCATCAAAATTTGGCTTGATGACTATTGATTAGTTTTTAAATAAAAATACTTTTGGGATGCTTGGTAATAATATTTAAGCCTTTTTTAAAGATAATACTATGATTTGCTTTGTGCTATTTGCTTTACCTTTTTAAAAAGGGGACAATTTTCGCTAACAGACTCACCTTTACGGTATTTATCTAATATTTTGTTGGATTCCTCAGCTATGTTACGCCTTACCTCTCTGCGTTTCCCTTTAATTAATGGAATCTTCATATTGTCGTAGTTACTCGTTTGGTGACGCATCCATGCCGTTACGGCCTTTTTAGCTCTTTCTGAAATTGGTATTTGTTGGGTGCGTGCCACAGTTCCACTTCCTACTGGGATAGCAAACTCAGTAATAACGGCAGCCAATATCGTTTCCATACTTTTGTATTTTTCATCAAAGCGAAGGTGTTTTTTTACTGTATTATAAAACTCTACTTCGTATTCACTTTGCAGCTTATCCCTTCTTGCCTTAGTATAGGCTTGTTTCTTTTTGTAGGTGTCGGTAGATCGGGTAGAGGCAACTTCTTTTTGTGCATTTTCAATAATATCTCGTGGAGCCCACACTCCTTTCGACATAGTTCTTCTTCCTTTTTTAAAAACAACCTTCCAGTATCGTTTTTTAGCAGTTACTTTTCTTGTAATACCAGCATCTCCAGCAGGTAAAAACACCCATCCCGGTGGCGGAGTTACCACATTTCTATATTCATCGTAAAGTAATCCTTTCTCTATATTAACTATTTGGCACTGTATCATCGTGGTTCTTATTTGAGGCAAAAGTAACACTTGATTCTAAAATTGAACGTGTTTAGTACAGATTTATGTTTCTGCTAAAAAATCAACATTTTTTTTTGTATTAAATCTTATGTTCTAAATCCTAGAGCTAGAAAGGGATTAAAGTGTAAAAACAACACTAAGTTATTGTAACACTAATTAACAATATTGTTAAAAAATTTGGAGCATTATTTATTTTCTCATACATTAGCTCAAAATATAGTAAGTGTTCTAATCACACAAAGGTATTTCATCTAGCACTTATTTGTTTATTTTGAATTGAAATAGTATGGAATTAAATAATTATATATCTGTAGATTGTGTAATATTTGGCTTCGACGGGGAGAGGTTGAAAGTGTTGCTTGTTGATCGTACACTAAGTGAAGGTAGTACTTCTTTTACAGATTTAACACTGACAGGGAATCATGTATATGAAAATGAACCTTTAGATGCCGCAGCAGATAGAGTTTTGTTTGAATTAACAGGTTTAACTAATATTTATTTAGAGCAGTTTAAAACATTTGCCCATCCCGATAGATTAACAAAAGAAAATGATATTAAGTGGCTTCAACATGATGGTAGAGATCCTTTTCAAAGAATTGTTTCTGTTGGATATTTTGCCTTGTTAGCTACAGATCAGGTTACATTAGAATGGAAGGGGCGTAACGTTCAGTGGGTTCCGGTTGATGAAGTTGGAGAGTTGGCTTTTGATCATAATCTTATTTTAGAGAGTGCTTTATTATCCTTACGTAATAAGATAATCCATGAACCAATTGGTTTTGAGTTATTACCACAGAAATTCACCCTGTCTCAAGTACAAAAAGTTTACGAAATAATATTAGATACGGAGTTTGATAAAAGAAACTTCAGAAAGAAAGTAGCTCGTATGAAATATCTAATTCCTTTAGATGAGAAGCAAAAAGGAGTGGCGCATAAGCCTGCACAGTTGTACATGTTTAGTCGCGATGTATACGGAAATACGAAGAAGGATCTACTAAACTTTATAGTATAAGATAATGGCAGACAAAATAAATACAAATAAGATTTCTATTAGAGAGAAGATAGGTTACGCCTTAGGCGATGGTGCAGCTAACATAGCTTGGCGCGGTGTTTCTACCTTCTTGTTGTTCTTTTATACTGATGTATTTGGCTTAACAGCTGCAGCCGCGGGACTATTGTTATTGGTAGCTCGTTTTAGTGATGGCATTAGTGACGTTGCCATGGGAATCATAGGAGACAGAACAAAATCGAAATACGGTAAATTTCGTCCTTGGGTATTATGGACAGCCATACCTTTGGCCGGAATCTTATCGCTATTATTTACTACTCCTAATATAGGAATGACTGGCAAAATAATATACGCATATACCACTTACATATTATTTACTCTAATTTATACTGCAAATAATATCCCTTACGGAGCTTTAATGGCTGTGATGACAGGCGATAATAAAGAGCGCACCAGTTTAGGTTCTTACAGAATGGTAGGTGCTTTTGGTGGAGGTATGATTGTACAGGGAGCTTTACTGTTTTTGGTAGCTTACTTTGGTAATGTTAATCCTACAATTGATATTGATAAAATTAGCGATGAAAAATACCAGGTCAGTGTATCATCACCTCAGGATGTTGAAAATGCGAATATAAAGACTAAAGATGGCGTAGCTACATTTGTGTGGGAAAGTGCTGAAAGTGGTATTAAAAATGAGCCTTCACCATATATAAGCTTTTCAATGGATGCTGATAAGCCATATAGTTTTATTGTAAGTGGTGAGTCAGATTTATCCTCGGAAAAAATTACTCTAATAAATCAAAAGAAAGGATACAGTTATTCTATCTATGTTTTATCGGCGTTTTTAGCGTTGTTTATGTTTATAACCTTTGCCAGTACGCGTGAAAGGGTATCCCCTCCGAAAACACAGAAGTCAAATTTAAAACGCGATTTAAGCGATTTAATTAAAAATAAGCCATGGTTGGTTTTGCTAGCCGTTGGTTTACTATGGACTATCTATAATTCAATTAAACAAGGAATGGTGATGTATTATTTCACCCTTTATTTAAACGATCAGTTACTGGCAGCTTCGTTTCTAGTGGGTTTAATGATTGCGTCAATCGCAGGCGCAGTAGCAACAGCTCCTTTAGGAAAGTTGTTAGGTAAAAGGCGATTGTTTATTTACGCCTTACTATTCTCAGGTGGAGTAAATGCCTTGTTTGCTTTTTGTGGACCGCAAGATATTGGTGCCATTTTTACAATTGGTATTGTGTCTGAATTTGGAGCAGCAATATTCCCAACCCTATTTTTTACCATGTTAGGTGATGCAGCGGATTATTCTGAATTTAAAAATGGGAGAAGGGCAACAGGGCTCATATATTCAGCAGGCTCTTTTGTTACCAAATTTGGAGGTGGACTTGCCGCAGCTATAATTGGTGCAGTGTTAGCAGCTTTCCATTACGATGGTATGGACTCGAGTACCATACAAGGAGCCTTGCCCGCTATAAAAATGTTAATGAGTTGGGTGCCTGCTTTAGTAGCTCTTGTAGCAGCAATTGTAATGGTTATATACCCATTAACACAAACTAAAATGAATGAGATTACGCTTGAATTAGAGGAAAGACGAAATAAAGAACTAGAAACAAGTAATATAGGCTAATAGTATTAATTATGAGATACGGATATTTTGATGATGAGGCGAGAGAATATGTTGTTGATACGCCATTAACACCATTCCCATGGATCAATTATTTAGGAAATAAAGATTTTTTCGGATTGGTTTCAAATACAGCAGGTGGTTATGCATTTTACAAAGACGCCAAATTCAGACGTTTAACTCGATACAGATACAATAATGTACCAATGGATAATGGTGGTCGTTACTATTATATCAATGATAATGACACTATCTGGAATCCTGGTTTTAAACCAACTCAAACAGAGTTAGATTCTTACGAATGCAGACATGGATTGAGTTATTCGCGCTTTATCTCTGAAAAGAATGGATTATCGTCTAACTTACTTTGTTTCATTCCACAAGATTATTGGGGAGAGGTTCATTTGTTAAAATTGAAGAATGAAACGGATAAACCAAAAACGGTTAAGCTGTTTTCATTTATGGAGTGGTGTCTTTGGAATGCCGAAGATGATATGGCCAACTTTCAGCGTAATTTTTCTACCGGAGAAGTGGAAGTTGAAGGATCAGCAATTTACCATAAAACGGAATATAAAGAGCGTAGAGATCATTTTGCTTTCTTTTCATCAAACCGCAAAATTGATGGTTTTGATACCGATAGAGAAACTTTTATTGGTATGCATAATGGTTTTCATAATCCGCAGGTTGTAAAAGCCGGAAAAGCTACTAACAGTGAAGCACACGGATGGTCTCCGATAGCTTCACATTATATAGAAGTAGAACTAGCTCCTGGACAAGAAGAAGAGTTTGTTTTTATTCTTGGTTATGTAGAGAATGAAGCTGATAATAAGTGGGAATCAAAAGGTGTAATTAACAAAGAAAAAGCACTTGCCATGCAAGAGCAGTTTAATACGCCTGGAAAGGTAATGGCTGCTTTTGATGAGCTGAAGGATTATTGGACAGGATTATTGGATAATATTCAGATTGATAGTGATGAGGAGCCATTGAATAGAATGGTGAATATTTGGAATCAGTACCAATGTATGGTAACCTTTAATATGTCGCGAAGCGCAAGTTTCTTCGAAAGTGGTATTGGTAGAGGTATGGGATTCCGCGATTCTAATCAAGATTTGATTGGTTTTGTACATCAAATTCCTGAAAAGGCAAAAGAAAGAATTTTAGATATTGCAGCTACTCAATTTGAAGATGGTGGATGTTATCACCAATATCAACCTTTAACAAAAAAAGGGAATCACGCTTTAGGCGGAGACTTTAACGATGATCCACTTTGGTTAATACTTTCGGTTACGGAGTATATTAAAGAAACAGGCGATTTTAGCATTTTAGATGAGCAAGTGCCGTTTGATAATGATGAAAGCAAAGCGCAATCTTTATTACATCACCTTAAGGTTTCATTTTACCATGTAGTGAATAATTTAGGACCGCATAACTTACCATTAATTGGTCGTGCTGATTGGAATGATTGCTTAAATCTGAATTGTTTTTCTACAGATCCCAATGAATCGTTTCAAACCACGGGTAATAAAAAAGGAAAAACAGCTGAGTCACTTATGATTGCCGGACTATTCGTAGTGTATGGTAAGGAATATGTTGAGCTATGCAATAGAATTGGTAACACAGAAGAAGCTGCGGCTGCACAAGCAGAGGTAGCCAATATGGAGACTGCCATAAAAGAGCATGGATGGGATGGAGATTGGTATCTACGTGCTTACGATTATTATGGTAAAAAAGTAGGCTCAAACGAAAACGAAGAAGGTAAAATATTTATTGAATCGCAAGGTTGGTGTAGTATGGCCGGAGTAGGACTTGAAGAAGGCATGGTTGAAAAGGCCTTGGATAGTGTTAAAGAGCGATTAGATACACCATATGGTATAGTACTGAATAATCCGGCTTTTACAAAATATGTAATTGAATATGGTGAGATTTCAACTTACCCACCAGGATATAAGGAGAATGCAGGTATTTTCTGTCATAATAACCCTTGGGTAATTATTGGTGAAACAATGATAGGCCGTGGAGACCAGGCTTGGGATTATTTTAAAAAGATATGCCCAGCTTATCTTGAGGATATTAGCGAGCTACATAAAGTTGAGCCTTATGTGTATTGTCAAATGATTGCAGGTAAAGATGCCTTTAAACCAGGCGAAGGTAAAAATAGCTGGTTGTCGGGTACTGCAGCATGGAATTTTTATACCATAACTCAATATATACTAGGTATAAGAACCTCATATGATGGCCTTGAAATTGATCCATGTATTCCGAGCGATTGGAAAGGATTTAAAGTAAAAAGAAAGTATAGAGGAGCAAACTATCATATTGAAGTTGTAAATCCTAATAAAGTATCAAAAGGCGTAAAGACTATTTCGGTGAATGGTCAGGTGCTAGATAATAATATCATCCCTGTTCAGTCAAGTGGAGACTATCAGGTGGTTGTTACAATGGGCTAAAACGTTAGCTAAAATTCAGAAAGAGTGAGCAAACGTGCTCCTCTTTCTTCCTAAGTTACCCGCTAAGGAATACCTAATACATGAATAATCTATTTCTTATAATATCTATGACAATTAAAACTACATTAATTCTGATATTAAGCTTATTAGTACTCGCATGTTCTGATAATGGTAAAACCAGCTCTTTAAATGCAAAAGAGTTGTTATACAATCAGTATGCGTATCAAACCAATACACCTAAAAAAGCACTTTTAAGAGGTTCTGGTCAGTACTTTAATTTAAAAGATGCTCAGGGAAATGTGGTGCATAAAGGCAGAATATGGGAAGCCTCATATTGGCCCTTATCTGGCGATTCAGTTTCTTTAATCGACTTTACAGCTTTAAATACAGAAGGGTATTATTGTTTGTATGTTGATGACCAGATTATATGTGATTCAATAAATATCTCTAATAATGCTTATACTGAAGTTGCTAAAGCAAGTTTAAAAGCATTCTATTATAATAGAACAGCCATGCCGCTTACCCAAGAGTATGCTGGTAAATGGGCAAGAGAAGCAGGGCATCCAGATACGAAAGTATATATCCATCGATCAGCAGCAAGTAAAGAATACCCTGAAGGAAGTGAAGTTTCATCAAGTGGAGGCTGGTACGATGCTGGGGATTACAATAAGTATATTGTAAATAGTAGTATTACATCATATACTTTATTGAAAGCGTATGATCTAGCACCTAAGTACCATTCAAATCTTAACGTGAATATTCCTGAATCAGGTGGCGAATTGCCCGATATTCTTGCAGAAACGCTTTATAACCTAAAGTGGATGCAAACAATGCAAGATGATAATGATGGAGGAGTGTATCATAAACTAACCTCAAAAAAGTTTGAAGACTTCGTTATGCCGCATGAAGCTATTAAAAAACGATACTTAGTTCAAAAAAGCACGTCGGCAGCTCTTGATTTTACTGCAACTATGTGCGCTGCACAAAGAGTTTACCAAGACTTTGAAACCACAAAATCATTAAGTAAAACCATGCTCAGTCAAGCTAAAGAAGCTTGGAGTTGGGCAATGAAAAATCCATCTGTGTTTTATGATCAACCATCTGATATTTCTACAGGAGCTTATTCAGATACCAGTTTGGTTGATGAGTGGTTTTGGGCAGCTTCAGAATTATACCTGAGTACAGGCGATAAAATGTACTTAAAGTATATTGATGAGAATGAGGAACTATTGAATATTCCCAAATGGGATGTGGTAAACACCTTGGGTATTATTTCTTTAATTACCTCTCAAGCAGCAAACGAATTTACTCACTTAAGTGAGCTCTTTATATCTTACGTTGATAATTTAATCATTCTGCAAGAGAATACGCCATATATAGTAGGCTTAGATAAATTTGAATGGGGAAGTAACTCGGATGTGGCTAATCAGGCTATGTTAAAGTCAGTAGCTTATCATATTACCAAAAATAATAGGTATCTTAATTCTGCAAACGAAGATTACAATTACATTATGGGTAGGAATGCAACATCTTATTGTTTCGTTAGTGGTTTCGGAAAGAAATCACCTCAATATATACATCACCGTCCATCTGCTGCAGATAATATAAAGGAACCAATACCAGGTTTCTTAATTGGTGGACCTAATACAATTGTTTTAGATGACTGTGGCTCAGAAGTTAAAAGATCTCACTTTCCAGCACTATCGTATATCGATATGGAATGTAGTTATTCAACAAATGAAATTGCAATTAATTGGAACGCGCCATTGGTGCTTACAACCTCAATATTAGATGCCTATGAAATAGAGTAAAAGAGAGAAAAGTAGAACCTGAAAATAATTTCGCACATTATAATCAGGTTCATTTATAATTATCAAAATCCAATTTATAAGGAAACATGGAATTGAAAAATTAAAGTTACAAAACTATGAAAAAAAGCAACTCAACTACTATTAGTAGTTTGTTAACAAAACGTAAAGAAGTAACGATATCATCAAAGTTACTTAAATCGGCAATGGTTTTATTGTTGATGTGTTTAAACTTCTCACTGGTAATGGCGCAAACACAAAGCGTTTCCGGTACAATTACAGATGCTTCAGGAGAAGCATTACCTGGCGTAAATGTTGTTATTAAAGGAACAACAGTTGGAACAGTTACAAATATTGATGGGAAGTATTCCATTCAAGCTATGTCTAGCGATGTTCTAGTATTTAGTTTTATAGGATTTAACGAGCAAGAGGTGCCTGTAGGGGACCAAACAACCATTAATCCTACTTTAACTGCAGATACACAGGATGTAGATGAGGTTGTGGTTGTTGGTTATGGAGTGCAGAAAAAGAGTCTTGTAACTGGAGCCATCGCTGGTATTGAGTCTAAAGAATTAGAGAATATTTCTTGGACGAATGCAGAGAGTGCATTACAAGGTAGAACACCTGGTGTTGTTATTGTACCACAGTCAGGTTCTCCTGGTGCAGGTATGAATATGAAAATTCGCGGTGCAGGTACAAATGGCAATTCTAACCCACTTTATATTGTTGATGGTATTAGGATGTCTGATATTTCGTCAATCGCTCCTAGTGATATCGCATCTATGGAAGTGCTTAAAGATGGTGCTTCATCTGCTATTTATGGTGCAGAAGGTGGTAATGGAGTAGTAATGATTACTACAAAACAAGGTAAAGCAGGCGAAGGAAAAGTAACCTACGATTTTAGTTATGGTATCCAAAGTGTTGGTAACTTACCAAGTTTATTAAATGCAGGAGAATATCAACAATATCAAAGTGAAAGAGGTTATGATGTAGTAACAAGTGATCATGATACGGATTGGTTAGATGAAATTTTCACAACAGCGCCTATTCAATCTCACAATGTTTCATTTTCAGGAGGTACGCAAAAGTCAAAATATTTTACTTCTATTAGTTATATCAACCAAGAAGGTATAATAGGTGAAGATAAGTCAGGTTTTGAGCGTTTTACTGCTAGGTTAAATGCTGATCAAGAAATTAAGAGTTGGTTAAAAGTTGGTGTCAATGCAACTTATGCTCGTTCAAAAAGAAAAATATTGAATGAAGATGATGAATTTGGAGGAATTATTTCTTCAGCATTACTCTTAGACCCTTATACTGCAACTACACTTCCTGTAGGTAGTGAAAATGCATTTATGCAAGAGAAATTGGCAGAGGGACAACCATTAAGAAAGGATGCTAACGGAGATTATTACGCTATATCTGAGAATGTAAGAGGCGAAATGATTAATCCATTCTTACAAATGGATATAGCACAAGAAGAGAGAGTTACGGATCGTTTGATAGGGGCTATAACTATGGAAGTTGACCTTACTAAAGATCTAAAATTTACTTCTCGTCCAGGTTTAGATTTAAAAATAACTAACACCGAAAATTGGACTCCGACTTATTACTATTCTACTGAAAGAAACAATTCAACCCTTGCAACATCAGATAATTATGATTTGTTTTATCAATGGCAATGGGAGAATTTCTTAAACTACAATAAATCTTGGGGAGATCATAGTTTCTCGGGTGTACTTGGTATGTCTGCTCAAATGAGTGTTGATAAGTATGTTACAACAAATACGTCAGGTATGCCTCGTGAAGGAAAACAGTATGCTCAGCATGATTATACTAGTTCTGTTCAAGGATTAACAAATGGAAATGCTTTCCAAAATAAGTTAGTATCTTATTTTGGTAGAGCTTCATATAGCTACAAAGGAAAATATATGGCAACAGCTACCCTAAGAAATGATTTAACATCAACAACTAACGTACCTATTGACGGAATTGGTGGTGTCTTTCCATCATTTTCAGCAGGATGGACGTTCTCGGAAGAAGATTTCTTTAATGTGGATTTTATTTCGAGTGGTAAATTACGTGCCAGTTGGGGACAAAATGGTAGTATAAACTCTATTATTAGTCGAGCACGTGATCAAGGTCAATTCTTATATTCTTCTTCACTAACATCTTCAGGATTAAGATACCCTATTGATTCAAATGGTGGATTTATAACTGTAGTTGAGCCAGGAAGAACAGCAAACCCAGATTTGACTTGGGAAACAAGTGAACAAACTAATATTGGTTTAGACTTAAGAATGTTAGATAGTAAGTTGACTTTCTCAGTTGACTATTTCTCTAAAGAAACAAAAGATTTATTAATGTTTGCACAACCTCCCGCTGCAACTTCTGGAACATATCCATCGATGACTAATGCCGGTGATGTTAAAAACTCAGGTGTTGAATTAAGCTTAGGTTGGAAAGACTACAGTGGAGACTTTAAGTATGGAATAAATGGAAACTTTGCAACCCTTAAAAACGAAGTTACCAGACTTAATGTTGTTTCTCCTCGTTTAGATGGTACTTCTATTGGTACTGGATCATGGCCAGGCGCAACAGCTTTTGAAGTAGGAGAACCAATTTGGTACTATAGAGGATATGAAACAAATGGAATTGATGCCGCTAGTGGTAACCCTATTTATGTTGACGCTGATGGTAATGATACGCTAGAACCTGTAGATGCTGATAGAAAAAACATTGGAAGTCCACATCCTACATATACTTACGGTTTATCTCTCTTTGCAGAATATAAAGGTTTTGATTTTAATGTGTTAGGCCAAGGTCAAGGGGGTAATCAAGTTATTTATGGTTGGATTCGTACTGACCGTTTAACATCTAATATGCCTAAGAGCTTCTATGATGATAGATGGACAGCTAGTAATACTAACGCTTCTATGCCAAAGGCTGGTGCAGATAGTAAAATGTTTGCAAGTGACTTGATGGTACAGGATGCTGATTTCTTTAGACTTAAACAAATTCAATTAGGTTATAACTTACCTGCAGGTTTATTAGAGACACTAAAGCTTGGTTCTGTAAGAGTTTATGTATCCTTAGATGACTATTTTACCTTCACAAAGTATGATGGTATGGACCCTGAAGCTGGTAGCGAGCAGTTTGATCGTCAAGGTGTTGATAGAGGAGTATATCCTACACCTCGTAAGGTAATGTTTGGCTTAAATGTATCGTTCTAATCTTGAAAAAAATAAAGCAATGAAGAAAAATATATATAAATTATTCGCAATTCTCCTTGTGCTGGTTTCTACATCATGCTCAAAGGATTGGCTTGAAATACCTGAAGAGGGATTAATTCCGCAAGAAGATTTCTATAAAACTGATGAAGATAACTTGCAAGCATTAGCAGCAGTTTATGATATGATTCAGGTTGTAAATGCGCAAGATTGGGTTAGTCTTTATCACATAAAAACTGTTTTATCTGACGAAGCAAGAGCAGGTGGTTCTGATGATGGCGATCAACCTGAATACCATGATCTTGATGATTTGAAACATACACCTAATAATACAAAGATTAGTGACCTGTGGGGGCGTTTATATTTTGGTATATACAGAGCTAACATAGTTATTAAAAATGTGGGTGAGGCTCCAAATTCAGCTGTAGTAAAGGCTGAAGCCTATGCTTTGAGGGCTTATTTATATTTTGAATTGGTGAACCTATTTGATGAAGTACCTTTAGTTTTAACAGAACTTTTACCATCAGAATACTTTATGGAAGCAAGTAGTGTTGAGGCTATTTATGCCCAGATAGAAGCAGATTTAACCATGGCTATTGCAGACTTGCCAGAAAAAGGAGATCAAGATCCATGGCGTATTGCAAAAGGATTTGCTAACGCAATGATGGGGAAAGCATTAATATTTCAAGAGAAATATTCAGAGGCAGTTCCTTATTTAGAAGCTGTTAAAGGTTATGCCTTAGAATCTGATTTTTCAGAAGTTCTTAAGAAATCAACAGAATACGGTACAGAGTCTTTATTTGAGATAGGGTATTCTACTTTCGAAGGTTGGAACTGGGGTAACTACAATATATGGGGCGATGGAAGAGCACAAGAAAATAATATTCACTGGATATTATGTGGTCCTCGTGATACACACTGGAGTGCTGCCGATGGTGGTGATATTGCCATTGAAATGTTTGCAGGTTGGGGAGCTTTACCTCCAACACGAAAAATGTATGATGCTTTTGATGTGAATGACCCTCGAAGAAAAGGAACAGTATTAGATAATGATGAGTTAGCAGCTCCTGAATATAATGTTAGTTTAAAGGATGCTGATGGAGGATATCAACATGAGGGAGCAGGTGTTCTTCGACTAAAATATGGAACTTGGAATGATGAAGGTGGTTTAGGAGATGGTGATGAACCAGGTCTTAATATGGGCACAAACCTTCGAATTATGCGTTATGCTGAAGTAATTCTATTATTAGCTGAAGCTTATGTGCAAACAGGTGGCGATGCGGCAGGAGAAATTCAAAAACTACATAATAGAGTTGGAATGACTGATCCTGTTGGGACAGTTGATATGACTGTTATCGAAAAAGAAAGAATTGCTGAATTATCATACGAAGGACATCGTTTTTACGATTTAATTCGCTGGGGTAAAGGCAGTGAGTTAGATCGTGAAGGAGTTACTTTTACAGAGAAGTATAGTAAACTACCTATTCCACAAACAGAGTTGGATGCAAATCCTAACTTAGTGCAGAACAAATATTGGAGATAATCAGTATTGATAGAACAAAGTCAAAAATTCTAAAGCTGCCCTAAGTGGCAGCTTTAGTTGTTTATTAAGCTTTGTTTAAGCTAAACTATTTATTATCAAATAAGTAAAATATGAAAACAATTATAATAACGGTATTTATTGGTTTGTTTATTTTTTCTTCATGTTCAATTACTACTAATGGTATGACTGAAGAAGATAAATTTATAGAAGATTTATTGGCCAGAATGAATCTGCAAGAAAAGATAGGCCAATTAAACCAACATACGAGCCAGTGGGAGATGACAGGTCCTGCACCTAATGCTAAAAATACCCAAGATTTATTGGAGGATATTAAAAATGGCAGAGTAGGATCGATGTTAAATGTTGTAGGAGCAGAAGCTACCTTGAATGCACAGAAAATAGCTGTGGAAAACTCAAGGTTAGGTATTCCTTTGATTTTTGGTTATGATGTTATTCACGGACAGAAGACCATGTTTCCAATTCCTTTGGCAGAAGCTGCTTCTTGGAATCCAGACTTGGCAGTGTTGTCATCATCAATAGCAGCGAAGGAAGCTGCTGCAAATGGTTTACATTGGACTTTTGCTCCAATGGTGGATGTTGGAAGAGATGCAAGATGGGGTAGAGTAATGGAAGGCGCTGGTGAGGATGCTTATTTAACAACAGCTTTTTCTTTAGCAAGAGTGCAAGGTTTTCAAGGAGATGATTTAAGTAATGAAAATACCATTGCTGCTTGCGCCAAACACTTTGCAGGCTATGCTTTTTCAGAGTCAGGAAGAGATTATAATGTTGTTGAAATAGGAGGAGAGTCCTTGCATAATGTGGTTCTTCCACCTTTTAAGGCTTTGGCTGAAAGTGGAGTAGCTACTTTTATGAATGCTTTTAATACCATTGATGGTATGCCTGCCACAGCGAGTAGTTACTTGCAACGCGACTTACTTAAGGGTGAGTGGGGATACGATGGATTTGTGGTTTCGGATTGGAATAGCATTGGCGAAATAATGATCCATGGGGCTGCAGCAGATTTAAAAGAGTGCGCATTCCGTGCCATTACAGCCGGATCGGATATGGATATGGAAGCAACAGCTTACATTAAGTATCTTGAAGAACTGGTTATGGAGGGTAAGGTTGATGTTAAACTTATTGATGATGCTGTTCGCAGAATTTTAAGAATTAAGTATCGTTTGGGTTTATTCGAAGATCCTTATAAATATAGTAATATCGATAGAGAAAAGGCCAATATTTACACAGGTGAGCATAAGTCAGCATCCCGTAAAGTAGCACGCGAATCAATGGTATTATTGAAAAATGAAGGCAATTTATTACCCATCACATCAAGTGTAAAATCAATAGCTGTTATTGGCCCGTTGGCGGATGACAACGACAGTCCGCTTGGAAATTGGAGAGCGCAAGCAATACCTAATTCGGCTGTTTCAATGCTATCGGGCATTAAGGCCGCTGCCGATGGTATAAAAATTAATTATGCCGAGGGTTGTAAATTAGCAACTGCAGGACGTGCTTTTCCAACGCATTTAACTATTAATAACACTGATAAATCAGGATTTAGTGCTGCAGTTAATGCTGCAAAAAAATCAGAGCTTGTTTTATTAGCCATAGGTGAAGATGCATTTATGTCGGGCGAAGGTCGTAGCCAAACTGATATAACATTAAGAGGCCTGCAACAAGAGTTATTCGATGCCATTTATAAGGTAAATAAGAATATTGTTGTGGTGTTAATGAACGGTCGTCCTTTGGTTATTCCTGAAATTGCTGAAAAGGCTCCTGCAATTCTTGAAGCATGGCACGGTGGAACTGAGGCTGGTCATGCCATTGCTGATGTTGTTTTTGGAAAGTACAATCCTTCAGGTAAGTTACCAATGACGTTTCCTTTAAATGTGGGGCAAATTCCTATTTATTATAACTATAAAAATACGGGGCGTCCTGATACCGGAAATCCAGAAGATAATTTATGGTCGAGTTATACCGATGCCCCAAATACACCTTTATATCCATTTGGGTTTGGATTAAGTTATACAACTTTTGAATATTCTGATATTAAAGTATCTTCATCAGAAATATCAAAAGGAGAAACGCTTCAAGTATCTGTTAATGTATCCAACACGGGAACTGTTGATGGAGAAGAGGTTGTTCAGCTTTATATATGTGATAAGGCAGCTACGTATGCACGCCCTTTGAAGGAGCTTAAAGGATTTCAGAAAGTTAGTATTAAAGCAGGCGGTACAGAGAATATAACGTTTAAACTAAGTGATAAAGAGCTTGGATATTACTTTCCTAATGGGAAATACGTATTAGAACCAGGCGGTTTTAGAGTTTATGTGGGAGGAAGTTCAGAAGTAAAGCATTCGGTCAATTTTAGCTTGAAATAAGTTCTTCAAAAAAATATTGGATATAAGCCTTGGGGATTACCTCAAGGCTTTTTAAGCTAATGATGGTAGACTAATATAAAATGTAGACCCTTTGCCTAGTTCTGAGTCAAAACCAATAAAACCGTTCATTTTATCAATATAACCTTTGCAAATAGATAGACCTAAGCCGGTTCCTCTATTCGATTCAGGTCTATATCTTCCTTGTCTGAATCGTTGGAATATAGATTTCTTAAACTCCTCAGAAATACCAAGGCCGGTATCTTTAATTTCAATATTAAGCATGCCGCGTACAAGCCTACAATTTATGGTAACACCACCTTTTTGAGTAAACTTAATGGCGTTGCTTATTAAATTACCCAGTATTTGCTGAATTTTAATTTCATCTTGAGCAAAACTAAATTCCTTAGGTACCTTATTATTAAGTGTTAGACTTATATTATTTTGTTCTGCTACCTTAAGATAGAAACTATAACTTGAGTTTATCAAATCGGTAACATTAATATCTTTTATGCGTAATTCAACAAGTCCTGCTTCAATTTTAGAAATGTCTATTATATCATTAACAATGCTTAATAATTGAATACCACTTTCATTTATAATATCAATGTAGCTAACCTTTTCTTCGTCTGTTATTTCCTTTTCTTTTAGTAATTGACTAAAACCAATAATGCCATTCATTGGAGTTCTTATTTCATGGCTCATATTGGCCAAAAAAGCACTTTTTAATCTGTCCGACTCTTCTGCTTTTTCTTTTGCTTTAATTAATTCAATTTGTATATTCTTTATATCAGTAATATCTTCGTAAGTACCAATAATGCCAATTATCTCATTTTTGTGGTTGAGTAGTGGTACCTTGTTTGTTCTTAAAGTACTTATACTACCATCACTTTTTTGCTGAGGTTCTTCGTAATTCAGTTTTCTAATACCTTTTGAAATAACTTCTTTATCATCTGCATAATAGAGTTCTACATCAGACTTAGAAAAAAAATCAGCATCTGTTTTACCAATAATATCAGAAGGATCGTTATAACCCGCATCTCTTGCAAATACTATATTACAACCTAAATAAATAGATTCAGTGTTCTTCCAGAACACCGCAGCAGGTATATGGTTTAATACCGACTGAATCATTCCGTTTATTTGTTTTAACTCTTGTTCATTTTTTGCTAATATATTATTGGTCTCAAATAAGTTTTCAGAGCTTTGTATTAACTCCTCATTAGTAGCAGCTAATTCTTCGTTTTGAGTTTGAATTTCTTCATTTTGTTCCTGAAGGCGTTGTTCATAATTTAGCTGCTCACTTATATCATAAAATATACAAGTAATTTCGTTGCGGTTTGTATATGTGGCTTTTATTGAGAGTGTTATATTTTTGCTAAAAACCGTTGTGATAAATCGAATTGTTGTTTTTGATTGTAGTAATATATTAAAATTATAATGGATAGACTCATAACACTCAGGAGCCAAATCTTTAAAGGAAATATTATAAATATCCTTTTCAGAAAGCCCTAAAATCTTAATTGCAAATTGATTAAGTTGCTTAATTCTAAGGTTAATAGGATCTTTGTTAACTATTGAAAAACAAACATACCCATTATCAAGTAAGTCAATTATATGTTGATTTTCTGGTTTCTCAATAGTCATTTCAATCAATTTATTATTAATGAATCAATCAAGTACGCTCTGTTATCTTAATTTTTTACGTTCAAAGTATTTTTCATCCCCATTAGCTTTATTGGTTTTGGGGGCTACAAATCTTACCATATTAAAACCAATAGCTTACAGAAAGGTTTGCAAACATAATACTATTTTATATTTCCACAATATATTATCCTAATAATTATGTTAGGTTTTATCACAGAAAAAAAAGCAGTAATATTGTTATCTGATTTTTAATTGTAAATAATATCTAATTTAATTAAAGAGATAGTAGAGGTTTACTTATCAACTTAATATTAGTATTTGATGTTGTGTTTTTTATTGTTACGTAAATTTTAATTTATCATAAAATAAGTATTGAAATGAAAATAATTTTAGTATTAGCTGCGCTTATTGCCTTATTAGGATGTGAAAATGGTAGCTATGAAATTCTTAGAGAGGCTGATTTTAAAACTGAGTTGGATGGAAAAAGTATAGAGCTATTCACTCTTAAAAACTCTAAAGGCAGCACCATACAGCTTACTAATTTTGGAGCACGTATTGTTTCAATTTGGATGCCCGATAAGAATGGTAAGTTTGATGATGTAAATACTGGTTTTGCAACTGGTGATGCTTATTTAGAGGCAAATGGCCCTTATTATGGGAATACAGTAGGACGTTATGCCAATAGAATTGCCAAAGGTCAGTTTATATTAGACTCAGTACAATACCAATTACCCATAAATAACGGTGTAAATAGCATACATGGTGGGAGTGAAGGTTTGTTTAAGCAAGTTTGGGATGTTGCCAAAGTAAGCACTACAGAAGTGGTATTTTCATACTTATCGGTTGATGGTGAACAAGGTTATCCTGGAAACTTGCAGCTTTATGTATCCTTCAGTCTTAGTGACGATAATGAATTAATTATAGTCTATAAAGCAAGTACCGATAAAGCTACGCCAATTAACTTATCCAATCATGCCTTCTTTAACCTAGGAGGTGAGGCTAGTGGAACCATACTTGATCATCACTTGTATGTTAATGCCGATTATTATACTCCTCTCGATAGTACACAGATACCTACAGGAGAATTGGATAATGTTGAAGGTACACCTTACAATTTTAAATCATCATTGCCTCTTGGTGCTCGCATAAACGATGATTTTGAACAGTTAAAACTGGGTAATGGTTATGATATAAACTTTGTGCTAAATAAAGATGAGGAATTATTATCGCACGCAGCTATTTTATACGATCCTACTTCAGGCAGAGTAATGGATGTTTATACAACAGAACCAGGCATTCAGCTATATACTGGTAATTTTATGAATGGTTCTGATATGGGTAAGTTTGGCAAGCCACTCAATAAGCGAGAGGGAGTTTGTTTAGAAACACAGCATTATGCTGATAGTCCTAATCAGCCTCAGTTTCCGAATACAATTTTGCAACCAGGCGAAAACTTTAACTCAAAAACTATTTACAGATTTAGTGTAGCTAAGCATTAATATTGTGCTTAGGTTTTTTTAATATGAAGCTATTTAAATAAATGAAAAAGCAATATAAAGTTATAGGTTTTGATGCTGACGATACCTTATGGATTAACGAAACTTACTTTCGTGAGATAGAGGCAGATTTTGCCAAGTTAATGGCAGAATATCTACCCGATGAGCAAGCAATAAACCGTTTATTTGAAATAGAAATTGCCAACCTAAATTTATACGGCTATGGCATTAAGGGTTTTATGCTTTCTATGATAGAAACAGCACATATAATAAGTAATGGAAAATTAAAAGGCGTTCACCTTGAAAATATGCTAACTTTGGGTAAGGAGTTCTTAGATAAGCCCGTTGAGTTATTGCCCAATGTTGAGCAAGTTTTACAGAAACTAAGTGCTAACGGATATAAGTTGATAGTTGCTACCAAAGGTGATTTACTCGATCAGGAACGTAAGTTAATGCGTTCAGGGCTCGAAGAATATTTTCATCATGTTGAAGTGATGAGTGATAAAGGCCTAGTCAATTACCGTAAGTTACTTGCCCATTTAGACATTGAGGCCAATGAATTTTTAATGATTGGGAACTCTTTAAAATCGGATATAATACCACCCTTAGAATTAGGCTGTGATGCCATTCATATTCCTTTTCATACAACATGGATTCATGAGCATGTTGATGACTTAGGTGGTTTAAGTAATAAGTATACTGAGTTAGAAACTATCACTGATCTTTTTACGTATTTAGGTATATCGGGTTAATTAAAGGGAAACTCTTTTGTTCGATTTTTATAAGTGGCTAAACTTGTTTACTTAAAGCTTTGTGAGTTTTGCACCAGTTTCCTTATCGAGCCAAAATATAAAATGGCCAATTAATTATCTCTAAAATGCTTATTATACCAATCATTTGATGATGTTTTTGGTATTAGACCTAGATATTGAACCAATTACATTATTTACTTCAAGCACATTCTATCCTCTTACGTAAGCCTTGCATGTATATTTCAATAAAAAAAAAGATATGTATTGCTTAAAGGAGTATGCCTAATACTTTTTCATTTATAAATATTAGTTATAAGTAGTTGTTTAGATGTATCTTATGTGATTGTTGCAATGTAAAATTAACATTTATTGCTTTTTTTTATAGGGTATTCACATACTTGCGTGTTTAGTATAGGTAACCACAAAAGGAAAGTGAATTGAAAGATTATTTTAAAATATTATCCCGCAAGGCAAACGATGAAGAGCGTAAAGCGTTTTTTACTGAATTGCAAAATAATGAAGAGGCCAAAGAAGAGTTTATTGATGCACAAGCATTATGGACTTTAAGCAATATTCAAACAAAGCAGGCTAGTAAAAAGCATAAGCAAGAAGCATTTAATAAGTTCTGGTCTGCTACACATGGTGCAACTAAACTTAGTTTACAAGCCTTTGTAAAATATGCTGCAGTTTTTGTTTTGGCCATTGGTATAAGTATTCTCTTTCAATATTCCATTGGGCTTTTTAATAAGGCACCTAATTATACTTATCAATCTCAAAAAGGCGGTGTAACAGAATTTACTTTGGCGGATGGCACTAGTATTTGGTTAAACTCCGATTCTAAAATAGAAGTATATGAAAGCAACAAAGAAGTAACAGCCAATCTCGATGGTGAAGCTTTTTTTAATGTAATACACAATCCTGATAGAGCATTTATAGTGAATGCTGGTGGTGTCACTATCGAAGATTTAGGTACTCAGTTTAACGTATCGGCTTATGGCGTGAATAGTTTAGTTAAAACTACATTGCTTGAAGGAAGTATTGATTTATTTGATGTGAATGGACAAGCTATGAAAGCAATTGTACCCGGACAAATTGCTTTTTACCACAAAGCGAAAAATAAAATGTGGATAAAAGAGGCAGACATTGATGCCGTTACTGCTTGGAAGGAGGGCAAGTTTGCTTTCATCGATAAAACCTTGGGTACTATTTGTAGCGAGTTAGAAAAGTGGTACGATGTAGATATACATATTGCCGATAAAGCTTTGGCAAAAACCAAATATAGCTGTATGCTAAAACGACCTACCACAGTAAAGCAAGTACTAGAAATATTTAAGAAAACATCAAATATTAATTTTAAAATAGAAACTACGGCAGAAGGAAAAGAAGAAGTAATTATTATGGCTATAGGTAATTAATATCACTTGGAGGTGATTGAAATTTAAGCCTGTTTTAAACAAAAAGTGCACCGTTGGAGCAGCGCACTTTGTAAAGAAAAATTTTTGAATCCGGTGGCAGCCGGAGTCTATTGTTTAACGTTTACATCACAAATTTATGAAACAAAACTTACATGGCAAGGGTATGTTGCAACTCTTGTCTAAAAAAACTATTCGTGTTATGAAACTATCCTTGTTTCTGATGATAACATTTACTGTAATGGCTTCAGCAAGTTCTTACAGTCAGAATGCTCGACTCAATATCGATGTTGAGGATGCGTCTATTATTCAGGTATTCAGAGAAATTGAAAACTCTAGTGATTTTGGTTTCTTTTTTAAAACCGACGATTTAAATACAAACAAGCGCCATACCATTAAAATGGAGGACGCCACTGTTGATGAAGTGCTTAATAAGGCATTGGAGGGAGAGCAGGTGAATTACCGTATCGAAGACAAAAATGTTTTAATTTTTAGCCAAAACATCCAGGAAGAAACAAAAACCATTACTGGTAAAATTGTTGATGAAACAGGGATGACAGTGCCTGGTGCTTCTGTTGCTATAAAAGGAACAACTACTGGTACTATTACTAATATGGATGGCGTTTATACCTTATCCAATGTAAAGTCATCTGATGTATTGGTATTTTCTTTTGTTGGAATGGCAACACAAGAAGCGGCAGTGGGTAACGAGACTACCATGAATATCACCTTAAAAAGTGATGCCATTGGGTTAGATGAGGTTGTTGCTATTGGTTATGGTACTACTACTAAGCGTAAAGCGGTAGGTGCTATTTCAACCATGAAAGCTGAGCAGTTAGAAAATACACCTTTTATGAATGCGGGTGAGTCTTTACAGGGACAAGTGCCCGGTTTAGTAGTGCAGAACAATGGAGGAGGACCAGGTAGTACACCTTCAATCTCTATACGTGGTGGCGGAAAACCCTTATATGTTATTGATGGAGTAATTACCGAGGAGCAAGATTTTAATGCCATCAACTCTGATGATATCGAAAGTATCTCTTTCTTGAAAGATGCATCGGCAACAGCCGTATTCGGATCTCGTGCAGGTAACGGTATTGTTTTGGTAACTACTAAAAGAGGTGAAGAAGGAAAAATCAATGTAAATTATTCGTACAACCACCAATGGAGCGAGCCTACCATATTACCTGATATGATGAATTCGTATAAGTATGCCATGTTGCAAAACCAAGCAGCTTATTACGATGGCGATGGTGCCAATGCGGTTTATACCGAGGAAGAATTGGATATTATTAAAAATCATAAAGATTTAGATACTTATCCCGATAATAATTGGCCAGAAATGACGCTTAAGAATTTTGCGCCTCAGCAACGCCATAATTTATCTTTAACAGGAGGTGATAAAAGAACCAATTACTTCGTTTCGTTAGGATACATTGATCAAGGAGGTATTTTAAAAGAGGATGTGGTAAACTACGATCGTTTTAATGTGCGTAGTAACATGACTACCAACTTTGATGAAATAGGTTTAGAGGTTGGTGTAAATATCAACGCTAGCATTGAAAACTACGAAGAGCCATCGGCCGGAATGTATTCTATTTGGCGTGCCATAAATCAGAACACCAACCCAATGTATAGGGCTTATAACCTTGATGGAACGCTTGCCGGTGGAGGTAATGGCGATCATCCTTTAGCCATTATTAGTCCTGAGTCTGGTTACAACAGAACGCGCGATAAATTCATAAATGTTCAGGCATTTGCCAATTGGTCTTTACCGTGGGTTAAAGGTTTAAAAGTTGGCGTTATGGGTAATTATAGAGATGGTGATGGTTGGGAGAAAAAATGGTCAGTAAACACACCATTATATATGCCTGATGGATCATTAATGGTACAACCTCCGCCCGAGTTGGCACAAAGTGCTTATTACAAAAAGCGTATGTATGTTGAGTCTAGCGTAAACTACTCTCGCACTTTTGGTAAGCATGGTATCGAAGGAACTTTTGTATACAACCAAACCACCAGTGGTGGTGAAACAATGGAAGCTTCACGAAGAAATTATTTATCGAGCGCTGTCGATCAGCTATTCGCAGGTCCTTTAGATGGACGAGATAATACAGGTAATGAAACTGAAGGAGCCAATGCGGGTTATGTAATTAGAGCTAAATACGATTATAACTACAAGTATATTGCTGAGTTCAGTGGACGTTACGATGGGAACGATAATTTTGCCGAAGACCAACGATGGGGCTTTTTCCCGGCAGCTTCTGTAGCTTGGAATATTTCAGAAGAAGGTTGGATGGATAACCTGGATGACAAGAATATCATCAACTCTTTAAAGTTACGTGCTTCGTATGGTGTAACAGGAGTAACCGAAGGGGTAAATCGTTTTGGGTACATTCCGGTTTATAATCTAGAATCAAGCGCTTATAATATCGATAACACATTAGTTAACGGCTACTCTGAAGGTAATTTGGTGAATCCTGCTGAACTAACTTGGTACGAAAGAACATCGTTAAACTATGGTTTAGATTTCTCAACATTGGGTAATAAGTTAAGTGGTACTGCCGAATATTTTTATTACCGAACTACAGGTTTCTTGCAAAGTCCTAAAAACGTATATACCCAACCTTTAGGTAAAGAGTTGCCACAAATTAAGTCGAATTCAGCACAGCGTAGAGCAGGGTTTGAATTATCCTTACGATATAAAGGAAATGCCGGCGCTTTTAAATACGAGCTAGGTGTTAATTATGCTTATTTTAATCAGTTATGGGAGCAAAAAGATGATGAGGATGAGGCTACCGCAATGAATCCTTATTTAACTGAGGTTAACAGAACCGATTATTGGGGCGACGAAGCCGTATATCAAACCAATGGTTTAACGCAAACGTCGGATGACATTTTAAACAATCCTCGTTTACTAGGATCTACGTCAACACAAGGTGGAGATATGATTTACGAAGACACCAATGGCGATGGTAAAATTGATGAGCAAGATAAACGATTAATTGGCTCACCAAGTATGCCGCGTTCTAATTATGGTATCGACTTTAATTTAGGGTATAAAGGGTGGTTTATGAACGGATTATTCCAAGGTGCTGGCGATAGATACGTAGCCTTTGATAATTTTATGATTGTTGAAGCCAAGCGTCGTACTTACGAATATCAGTTAGATTATTGGACTCCAGATAACCCAAATGCATTATTCCCTCGTGTATCGCAAACCAATAATCCCAATGGCGGAAATAATACCGTTGGCGAAAACCCATCAGATTTTTATTTAAAGAATGCGAAATACTTCCGTCTTAAAAATCTGCAAATCGGATACGATCTTAAAAAAACAGTATTAACTAATGTAAATTGGTTGGCTTCATGCCGAGTATTTGTAAATGGTACCAACTTGCTTACTTGGTCTCCTGTTAAAGAGTATTTCGACCCGGAGCAAAGTTTGTCTGAAAACACAGGAACACAAAGTTACGGTTATCCCGTGCAACGCACTTACTCAGTTGGTATTAATGTAGGATTCTAAAACAAAGAGAAATGAAGAAAATACTTTTAAATATAATGATTGTTGCCATCGGGATTTTTACATTCTCATGTAGCGATGATTTATTAAACACAAAGCCTCTGGATAAATACACAGAGGATGATATATGGAATGACGCTAACTTAGCTCAAGGTTTTGTATATAATATTTATCAATCGGTTATTCCTGAACTGTTGGTAAACACCTCTGATCCTGATGAAAAAATGGCGGGTGTTGGTAACGAGGATTTTTCAGATAATGTATTAACTCAAAAGGCACATAATGTAGCTTTGGATAATATCGATAAGTTTTACGATGCCGGATGGGCAACCAATAATTCATACTATTGGTATGGAGGAGCACCCTTATCCTTAAAAAATCCAATTAAAGAAAACTCATTCGAAGTAATACGCGATTGTAACTTAGTGATTGAAAACGTGGCAGCCTCTGAGGGGATTGAAGCCGTAAGTAAGCCTAAGTTAATTGCTCAGGGTAAAATGTTACGCGCTTTAATATATTACACCAAGGCACGTATGTTTGGTAAGTATGTTATAGTTGATAGAGTTTTAACCGAGGAAGACGATTTAAAAATGTCTCGCTCAGCTACCATTAAAGAAACCTACGATTTTATTATAAAGGATCTTCAGGAAGCTGCACCCGACCTACCCATTGCTGCCAACGCCGCTAAGGGAGATTTAACACAGGGAGCTGCTTATGCAATGCTTGCCGAAATTGCCTTACAAGGAGCTGCTTATGTTGAAAGTGGTAAAGAGGAGTATATTGATATATCAAAAGCGGCAAGTGAGAGTTTGTTTGCCTTAAGCTATGCATTGGATGCGGATTACGCAGGAATATTTAATGATTATGAGGTAGCTCAAAATTCATCAGAATTAATACTAACACGTTTTCGTCATATTGATGCTACCTACTGTGTTTTAACGCCTATGCAAGGATTAGTACCTAACATGGAAGTGGCTAAAACAACCGGTGAGCCAAAGTTAAAGGAATCCTTTTTAGGATGGACAAAATGCTGGCCTACGCACGATTTAGTTGAAGATTACTTAGTAGTTGATGCGGATGGAATGGCAAAAAAATGGAACGAAACTTCGTATTATCAAAATTGGGAAACCAATGGTGGATTCCTTTCTGAAGCCATTTATAATGTGCCACGCGATGCTCGTTTTGAAGCTTCAGTTGTTCGCGATTCTACCCAATTATTTTCCAATACAATTACAATGCGTTTAGAGGGTAATATGCACCCAAGCTCAAGTCAAAAGGGAACCAACTTATCTACTCGTACCGGATATTTTGTTCGTAAAGGGATTTATGATGTTGAAGGATTCAAGGCGAAAGTTTATACCGATTACCATCAAAATATTGCCCGTTTAGGACGATCGTACCTGAATTATGCTGAAGCGATGTTGTTGAAAAAGGATTTTTCTACTGCGGTAGAATATATTAATAAAACGCGTGTAGAGCACGGTAAACTACCTCCATTAGTATCAAGCGACGAAACTGAAATTTGGGAAGCTTATAAAAGAGAACGTAGGGTAGAGTTGTTTTTTGAGAACGACAGATATTGGTCTTTACTACGTTGGGGTAAATTCGAAGGTGAAAGCGTAATTTCAGAGCTAAACGATAAAGAGTATAAGTTCTTTGAGATTAACGAAGATGGTACTAACTACGAAATTAAACCGGTGTTTATTAATGCCAACGTACATAAAAAACGATTCTCTGAGCGCCGTTATTTGTTCCCTGTGCCCGAAGGTGAGCGTATATTAAATGATAAATACGATCAGAATCCTCTTTGGTAATAATTGATAGTTACAAACAATAAAATTTAATGCAAATGAAAACTTTAAAATATATAAGTGCCGCACTCTTGCTTATTCTATTTTCATCATGCCTAAAATTGGGACTGGATGATATAGAGTATTTTGATGAGGCAGATATAACCGCCTTCAATTTTGAGTATAGATGGATGGGCGATAACAATGGTAACGACCGTTTATTTGTTCAGAAACTGAATACAGCCTATACAATTGATACCATTGCGTATACAATTAGTTGCGATATTACCGTGCCCGATGCCTCGGATACAGGCGATGAGCCTACGGATGATTTCCCAACTGAAATTAGGGATATGGTAAGCATAGAAGAGCTTGTGGGCTATGCCGATTTATCAGCAGCTGCTAAAATTGCTCCCATTGGTTCAGCTCCTAATTTGGGTAGCATGCAAAATTTTTCGGGTAGCGATATGCAGTACAAAGTTACCGCTGCCGATGATAAAACTATAAAGGAATGGACTTTAATAATTACTTCTTTTACTAAGTAATAAATCTCTTAATTAGTTATAAGTGTTAAGTTATAAATGATAAACGTTTTGCTTCTCGTTTATCATTTAACACTTATAATTAGTAGCCGCCTCGTCATTGCGACGCAGGAAGCAATCTCAAGGTGCCAAGTAAATTGTAAATCTAAAATAAGGTAAGAATAGTTACCCTTAATTGATATGGCCCTCCTGATTTTTATATTGGGAGGGCTTTTTGATTCAATAAACTTGATTATTACGCTAGAGTACAAATTGAAAACTCACAGCTTATCAGTAATGAATAATTACTGCAATTTTGAGTGCGATTAATCTTAAGCGCCTTGGTAGGCGGCCTCTTTACAAATAGATTTTGTTTTATATAAAGCTATAGTAAGACTGGCTATCTGAGAGTTTACTCGAAGATCCGCCAGCCGCACTTAAGCTTTATATAAATAAGAAACCTATTTGGAAAGCAGCCTTGATGTTTTTTCCTTAGTTTTTGTCATCAAGAACAAAAAGTAAGTCAGGGTTTGGGCAGAATGCCCAATAGTGAACGACAAAACTTTACAATATGAGCAACAGACGAAATTTTTTAAAAACAGCAGGCCTAGGTCTTGCAGCAGGTGCAGTAGCATGTACCACAGCACCAAAATCAAAAATAGAACAATCAGAAGATGGTTATGCTTCGGGATCCACAGTAAAGGGAACGCGTAAAATAGAAACGGTACGCATAAAAGTTAAAGCCCCTTTATTGGTGCCCTACAATAGCCAGAGTACCCCAGAAGAAAAGGGCACAGGTTATAATTTCTTTCGTAGCGAGGCCTTTAATCACAATCCGTTTACCATTAATTGCGGGGGTATATCGGGTTCACCCATTATAATGGATACCGATGGCAAGTTTGTGGGGTTTATGACAAGTTATGCCTATCAGAATTCTACCTTTAGTTTTGATGGTGTTGAAACACTAAGCATACAAGTGCCCGAAGGGCAGGAGCTTTATATTGATGAGAGCGGCAAAGGAGATGCAGCTTGGAAAGATTACAATACCAAAATGATGACACGCCTTAATTTTCAGCCCTATAAAAGTAACCCTAAGTTTTGGGGCGATGTGGAATATTGCACTTGGGTGGAGCAAAAGCAACAATCGAAAGTACGTAAGGGGCATTTTAAATTGCTAACGCACGAGTTTGTTAAAGATTACTTGGATAAAATTATAGCCTATGGTTATCCCAAGGGGAAGATGACCCTAGACCATGGTTGGGGTTTGTTTCCGGATGGGACTATAGAATCGGGTTTTGGATCGTGGGTGCCTGATACAAAAACGTTTCCCGACTTTCAGAAAACAATGGACATGATCAATAACAAGGGGTTTACACCGGGTTTATGGATTGCTTTCCCAAAAATACACCATGCCAGTACCTATGCACAGCGTTATCCTGATATGTTGGGCGATTGGCGTTCAACCAAACCATCATCGCCCAAAGCAGAGCGTTGGTTAAATCCGCAAGCCGATATCTTTGAGTATGCCTCGGAGGTGATTCATTGTTATTATAAAATGGGGGTGATGAAGTTTAAAATTGATATGTCGTACAATACCAAAGCCGATATGTTACCCATCCATAAAGAACTCTATAGGGCAGCCAAGTGCATTGATAAAAATATAGAAATGGAGTTTCATGTGCCTGATATTTTCTTTACCAAGCATGCCGATGTAATTCGTACCAACGATATTTGGATTAACGATAAATACGATTGGCAATCGCGCACCAAAATGCACTACGAGGTATCCTTAAAATCATCGCCTGGCAGAGGTATTAATCTCGATCATATTGGGGGTAACGATACTGCTGGTATTACCGAGGCCATGTGGTTAGAGCATATGGCCATGTATAAAAATAAGAAAGGTTATCCTTTGGTTTCGTTGCTGCCGCACCATGTGAGTCAGAAGTGTGTGGATGCCACAGGCGAATACCTATGGGATTACGATAAAAACGGACGCGATATATTGTCTGATTTCTATATCTAATATTGTTTTTAGCCCATAGGCTGAAGTGAGAAGGCATTAAGGGGCTGTATAAAACTACAGTTTTGCGCAAATAACGCTAAGTATTCTTTGCTACTATTGAGCCTTTGCGTTATTTGCGTTTTTTCTTTGCGAATATCTGAGTGAGATGTACTTTTTTTTAAGACGCAATAAAAACTAACCGAAAGCTAAATACTAGCTACAACACTATACCTCAACGATAAGGATCACTACTATTTTGAAAGCTCCTGAAACAATAAAGTTTTAAACCAAAAAGCGAGCTTATTTAATTGAGTACAAATTGAGTTGAATAAACAAAATAGATTAGAATTTTTGCTAGTTTCACTGAGCTAAATAAACAGCTTATATTAACACCTTAGGTGAGTATATATAACATACGTTAGAATGATATACGTATATATGAGTTAGTTGTGCCTCATGTAAGTTAAAATGCCATAAACCTATCTCCTAATTATACGAAGTAGTATATTTGGCTTAAATGTGATATTTTCACTATATTTGAACAAAAATACAGAATTAAAATGCTAATAAGATATTCAGTTGAGAATTTTATGTCATTTAAGGATAGAGAAACACTCACCTTAATACCAGGTAAGGGAACTCTAAAATCTAGTCATAAAAATTCTGCAATTAAAGGAATTAAAACACTTAAATCTTCTATTGTTTATGGAGCAAATGCCTCTGGGAAATCAAATTTAATTAAGGCAATTGACTTTGGAAGAAGACTCGTATTAAAAGGTGTAAGGTCTGATGATTCTATTAAATACAAGGCGCATCGCTTGGATGTAGCTGTAAAAGAGTCCAATTCTCGAATTGAGTACGAAATACAACATAAAGGCAAAAACTATGCCTATGGTTTTGTGTTTAATTCAAATGAAATTGTTGAAGAATGGCTTTATGAATTTGGAAAAAAGTCAGAATCAATGATTTTTGAAAGGAACATAAAGAATAAAGACCATTTTAACTTAGACCCCTTGTTAAAACGAAACAAGAATTCAGAAGAACAGCAATTTTTAGCATTTACAGCAAAGGGAACGCCTGAAAATCAACTTTTTTTGACAGAAATTAAGACGAGAAGAGTAAAAGAGAATGTATCTGATATAAACGACTTGTTAAATGTTCTTGATTGGTTTCAAAATGCATTAAAAGTTATATTTCCGAATGACAAGTATAAAGCAGGAATAAAATCAGAATTGAAAAGTGACTCTAAAATTCAACAAATATTTGAAGAGCTACTAAATTACTTTGGAACAGGTATAGATGGTATTTGCCTAAACGAAATAAAAATTAGCAATCTAGATATACCAAATGAAATCCTAGAAGATATTTCCTCTGAATTAGAAAAGAGCGAAGACACAGAAACAAATAGAATTATGCTAGTTTCACCAAAAGGTCTGACGTATTTCTTCTCTAGAAAAGAAGGTAAGTTAATTGTTGAAAAATTCATGACTAAACACAATGTGAAAGGACAAGAAAGACAAGAATTGTTCGATACCAGTGATGAATCCGATGGAACAAATAGAATAATTGATTTTATTCCATTAATACTTGATTTGTTAAAAGGAGATAATGTTTTTATCATTGATGAAATGGAAAGAAGTCTTCATCCTAATTTGATATATGAAATTTTTGATTTGTTTCTATCAAAGAGTGAAGGGATTAATAGTCAACTTATAGTTGCTAGTCATGAATCCACTCTTTTAACACAAAAGCTATTGCGAAAAGATGAGATATGGTTTGTTGTTAAAAATGACGGTGCTAGTCACTTGCATTCTCTAGAGGATTATAACATTCGATTTGATAAACAAATTAGAAAGGATTACCTATTAGGTCGGTATAAGGGAGTACCAAGTATTGGGAATAGAGGCAATCTTACTGTTTTACCTTCATAATTAAGACAATATGCCAAGAGAACGCTCGGAACCAGTAAGAAAAGGAGGCCATTTAAATGCTGAAAAATTCTTTATTTTATCCTTTGAAGGTGAGAAAAGTGAGCCTAAATATTTTGAGGATTTAAGGAAGTCAGAATATTTTAACAATAGTGGTTTAATTGAAACAATACCATTAAAAAGACCGTCAAAAAGAGGCACCAATCCAATTGATGTTAAGAAATTGCTAAAAGAGGCTAAAACAGAATTTAATTTCAAAAAAACTGATGAGTTTTGGTTAATAATCGACAGAGATCATTGGGAAACAATTCATAATATAAACTTTGACAACCTTGTTTTAGATTGTAAAAAGGAGGAGAACTTTTTCCTTGCTATGAGTAATCCTTGTTTTGAGATTTGGTTAATTATGCATTTAAAAGATTTGGATGACTTTACTCAAGATGAGAAAGATAAAATATTTGTGAACAAAAAAGAATCTGCTAAAAAGAATCACATAGACAATGTTTTAGGAGATTTATTAGGAAGAGGCTACAATAAACGACCTAATCCACAGGTTTTCTTACCAAAACTAAATGATGCAATATTAAGAGCCGAAGAAATTAATTCTGAAGAAGAAGATTATCCCCAATATCTTGGTACAAAGGTTCATAAATTGATAGAGAAATTAATCAACTAAAGAAAGCACGAAGGCAGAATAATGTGTAATAAATAATAGCCTACACTACGCATATTCGAGCCGCAAAATCAATAAAAAAGCTATACATCGTGTATTAGCCACTATAATATCAAAACGCATAACACTCTTTAATCCAATAAAAAAGGGTGATTCAACAATCACCCTTTTACATTTTCATCAATCAAATAATACCAAATGTAATATCTGATTGATGTTTTTGGTATAAGCTAAGCATCAACTTCAGTGTCTGCTTTTCGGGTAGCCTTAGTTTTTAGGTAAGCGCTTTGTGTATTAATAAAAACATTGGCCTCGGTAAGGCATTGGAGGCAAGCGGCATCATCGTTTAAGTTAGCCATGCCTTCAAGTATATCGAGCCACATTACCAGTTGCTTTTGTAGATAGCGTCGTATTTCTCTTACCTTGGGCGTTTGTTTGTTGGTATTATTCCCTCTGGTTTGGTTAAAATCTTTGTAGCTCTTAATCGAGGCTATTAGTTTATCCAAATCTGCTGTTAAGGCAAGCGTTTCAAAGTGCGGTTTATTTTCATCGCGAGTCCATACCGCCATAACCCTATCCAGTTCTTCGGTTTGGCTATCCAAAGCCAATGAATCTAAATTAATATTAAAACTACTGAATACTGTTAGTAGGCTCTTTGCTGCCGTGCTAATGGCTTCATCACGGCTAATGGCATTGGCCTGCAGCATGGTTCGTATGTATACAAAATCAGCATCGCGGGCACTGTCCACTTCACTTCTATCAAGCTCTATTTTCTCATTGCTTAGTATCTGATAAATCTATCATTCGGTAGTGCATTAAAATTTATTGATTCTCGGTATATATAGCCACTTGTTGTATTTGCTTGTGTAATCATATTGTATTTTGTTTCAAATATGCTATGCCCACTTTGGGCAAGCAGCACTAGCTACTAAAGTATTTTAGTTGTAGTATCAATGTTGTCCTAAATAATATTATGTATTGGGTTTTCAACCCAAACCTGCCTGCCGGCAAAGGCAGGGCAAAGAAATTACTTTATGATTTTTGCTACACTCAACAATATTCAAGTGAACTTGATATTGTATTCGCTAAACGCAAAGAAGTTCAAGGCTGCTTTACAAATAGGTTCTTATTTATCTAAAGCTTAAGTGCGTTTGGGTGATTTTCGAGCAAAGCTCTCAACTTCCCAAACTTACTATAGCTTCAGCTAAAACAAAAGCCTTTTGTAAAGAGGCCAGCCTGACGAGGCGCTTAAATACTATCATATAATACATTCCAATAATAAACTATTTACTTGTAACGCTTTATTAAAGCAACTACTGACTTCAGCCCTCAAACTAACAACCCATTATTAATTATACATGTGCTCTAGTTGCTTTTTATAAACTTGCTTTTTAATACATAATCGTTAGTCAGAATACGAATAAGGTAAACGCCATTCTCTAAGGACGAAATATCAGCAGTTAATCTACCTTCTCCTGAAATTTGTGGTTTAAAAGTATGAACTATACCGGCTACTCCAATAACTTCAACGGCTTTAACATCCGCAAAGCCATTGGTAAATACAATTGAAATATTTTTATTAGCAGGATTTGGGTATACTTTAATGGCATTGTTATGGATATTCCCAACCGAAGAATCTTGATCGTACACCATTACGTTTAATGCATCTGTTACTGCTGTATATTCTCCATCCTCCGGGCTTAGTGTAGCTACAATTTTATAGGTGCTCCCTAATTCTAAAGCACTGTCTAAAGTTAATTTTCGAATTTCACCAAACTGACCAAACCTTACATTATTGGTTGTTTCTGCTAAAACGATATTATTTTCATCTAGTAATTCTAATTGTACAGTTCCATTAGCGGTAGATGTATAGGTATAATTTACATTGATGCTTAAGTCTTCTGGTGTAATACGTTTTGCCATATCGCCAATGCTAACAGAAGGAACATATTCTCCATCAATGGCTAAATAATCGGTTCCTGGAGTCCATGCAAAACCTTGTGGTATCCAATCGGCACCTGCCACCCAATATTCCGAACCATATTCGTAGGCTCCTAAATCTGGGGCATCACCATTATACCCATCAGTAATACCACTTATTTCTTGTGCGGCATCAATTAAAGGAGAGTTATCTGTTGGCATAAAGTTTTTACCCTTCATAGAAATAAATGGCATGGCCTCAAATTGCTCATTACTTGCCCATTCATTATCCGCTTCGGGGCCGCTCCATTCTTTTTCATCTACTCTAAAATCACCAGCACCTGAATGCCACCAAGGGCGAACATCCGAAAAGTTATTATATAAGGTATTGTCTCGCACATTGGTTCTCACGCCATTTCTTTCGGGAACCCAACTATCTATAACCGATTGTCCTTCGGCACCCACAGCCCAAAAGGTATTGTTGTAAATTTCATTTTCTAGGGCATCCCAGTTAAAGTGCAATCCGCCCCACTCAACATCCCAAACCACATTATGGTGTACTATGAAACCCGCAGCATCATTATCAAGGTAAATACCTGTTGCTTTATGGCCAGCATGTTCATCATCCGAATAGGCATCGTTAAACCAGTTGTGGTGTAACTCTATATTTTTAGGTACGCTATTTCCTGTAACATAAAATAAGCCACCATCAGCACCCGAGATCAAACATTTTTGTACATGATTATAAGCAAACTCACTATCTTCACCTGTAACTCTAGAGCCATCGCGCGCCGAACCATACATCGAATTCTTCAATATTTTATTTCTAAGTCCGTGACTACGAACCAGGCAGGCGTGTAAACCAACCGTGTTAAAATATTGCACAATACAATTTTCAACTCTATTGTCATCCGATTGTCCATCTAAAATGATACCGTCTGTGGTACCGTTTTCAAGTACACATTTCTCAATTACATTAAAGTCGCCTCCGTTCACAAAAATGGCAGGATTACTTCTGGTGGCAGAACCATTATTAGTAATTAAACGATTGGAAGCGTGCTTTACCATGCATTGCGTAAACTGGTTATAATCGCCTCTTATTCGTACCGTTCCTCCAAAGAAGTTCAGATGATCTACCTCAATATAGTTTCTGTCTAACTCGGCTGAGTAGCCACGAACTACGTACTCTACTTTATCATCCTCGGGCTTATTACCATCAGGAGCATAAAAATATAGGGTAGTAGTACTTCCATCGTAATACCACTCACGTGGATAATCCAAGGCTTCTAGCTTGTCCATTAGGTAAAAAATACCGCGGTGACCGTTCTCGTATCGTGGTGGACTATGCGTACCAAAGGGCCATTTAGTAGGCAATTCTTCAAAATGAATTTGATGCGAAGAACTTTCGTAATTGGTAATGCTGCGTTGCCAGCTACAACCACTGTGCGCCCCTAAATAATGTATGGTACCTCCAGTCCAATCGAAATCAGGAATTTCATTGTTGCTGATATACGACATTGAAAATGTTCCTTCGCTGGTATTAATAAACTTTGCATCTAACGAATATTCATCATTATCCTCATTGTTTGGCCAACGTGCCAATTGCATTTTTTCATAATCAAGATAGATGTTATTATTCAAGCCTTGATTCATGGAAACATTGGCTTTGTAAATATTTCCGCTATGCAATTGCCATGTGCCTATTGTGCTAGTGGCAGAGATAATAACAATATCGTCTTCAAAAGAAGTAAAGCGTATAGGGTTTGCCGCTGTTCCTGAATTAGCAGGCTTTAAAGTCTCCCTATAGGTTCCTTTATGAATATAACAAACATCGCCAGCCACCATAATATCGGCCGCTTGCTTTATGGTTTGAAATGGATTGCCTTCGGTTCCATCTCCCGAGGAAGAATTGCTTTGATTAACATGGTATTCTGTGGCAAAAGCCGTAACACCAGATAATAAGAAGATGATTAAACTTAAGTGGTAAAGTAATTTCATTATTAGATTTTTAGATTTAATAAATAGCTGCATTTATACACGGGCTAAATGCGAATTAGCTTAAGCTAACTCAAGGGCCAAAATGGTATATTATAAGCATTTATTAGAGCGAGTAAATCAATAATTTAAGGTGTTAAATTTGTAAATGCACATTAGTAAATGATTATGAGCCCTTATGGGCTGGAGATCTCGCTAGCGAGATTCACCCTTTACGATATACAGGCACATCAATTTTACTTTTGCTAGTGTATGCTCATTCCTAAATTAACATATGTAGCTGAACATAAAATAAAATTATCTACTTTTACCATCCAATAAGATATTCTTACTGATACGTATATCGGCTTTTGCGGTGAGAATGTAAATGAGTTACCAATAAGGCAGTAGAGCAAGAACCCAATATGAATAATAGATTTAATATTAGAGTAGGATGTGAAAATGTTAGGAATGCTATATTCTTAATCTTATTAAATACTATTTCATCAATAACACTTTATTCTCAGCAAAGCATGACAAGCTCTACAAGACCATATGGAGTTAGTATTGGGCTTGAAAAGAATAGGCTTAAAAGTGGAGATAGTAGCACTGTCGTAATAGATGGAGTTCCTATTTACCTGTGGCATCGTGGTTGTGGACCAACGGCTTTAGGAATGCTAATAGGTTATTATGACACACATGGATTATCCGATCTATTCGATGGTGATGGCTCATTTCAGAGTAACGATATTAATGAAGCTATTGCTAGTACTGAACACTATAATAATTATTCTCTACCAATAGATACTTTCCCAAATTTAAAAAATGATAAATCAGAATTAGGAGGTGCTCATAAAGCAAATTCAATAGCAGATTTTATGGAAACATCCCAGAGTAAGAAATTAAATTATTGGGGATGGTCATGGAGTAAAATGGTTGAAAGCTCTTTTATTGAGTATATAAATATGAAGAATAGTAGCTATAGGGTATTTGGAGTTTATGAATACTTCTCGGATTCAACTAGTTGGGGAGTGTTTACTACGGAAATAGATAATAATAGACCCGTAGTGTTACTTGTTGATTCTGATGGAGATGGAAATACAGACCATTTCGTAACAGGTATTGGGTACGATAAAAAAGATAAAACATACGCGATTTATGATACTTGGGATAAAAAAATTCATTGGTATTATTGGAGAGAAATCTCTGACAATTATAGTTGGGGTATATATGGTTTTAATGTACTCAAATTTCAATTTAAGATAAATACAAAAATGAACCCTTCTAACGGTGGAATTGTGTATGGAGAATCTGTTTATGATTTCAATCAAAATGCGACTATTACAGCAGAAGCAACTGATGATTATGTGTTCCTTAATTGGACAGATAATGGTGAAATAGTATCAGTATATTCACATTATAGTTTCTCAGTGAAAAAAAACAGAGAACTAGTCGCGAATTTTGTATTAGAAAGTACACTTAATAATAAGTCTAAATTTGTTATTTCACCCAATCCTGTTACAGATATTTTAAGAATTGAAATAAAGGGAAAAAATCAGGAGTTTAATTTTGAGATTATTAATTCTAGAGGAATGATAATTTACAAAGCTAATATTAATGGAAGAACAACTATTCAAACAAGTTGGTTTGTTCCAGGTATTTATTTATTGAAATTTGAAAATGATGATGTATCCTATGTAGAGAAAATAATTAAAAAATGAAACAGCCCAATTGGTAACAATCTGGCATAAATAATAAGCGTCAGTTGTGATTTGGAAGTTTTGCTTATCCTTTGCTGTTCGCCAAAATTTTTATTTGTATTAGGTAAGCATTAAGTTTAAAAAAAAAAAATTGGCTCGGTTGTGTTTTGGTTGGTTTAGCTTTTCAAATTGATTACAGCTTCATCCAATCAACGTTGTAAAGCATACGCCTCAAACTTAATTGAAATATAGCCTAGTAAATGATTTATAGCATAGATATAGAAAAGACTATTACAAAAAATAGACTTGTATTGAAACGGAATATTCTTGAAACGGTTTTTGACTGGATTGCATATGTTTCAATGATTGTTATTTTTCCGATCATTGCGATATCAGGACCTTTTGTATATGCGGATAGTTTTAAAGAAGACTTTTGGGGGCACATAATTGGAATAATTCTATCAATTTGGCTTTCAATTCATATTATCATTGGGATTAATAAGTCTTCAAAGTTAACATTTGTAAAAGGGCTATGTGTAACAGAAAATAAGGAGGATGTGTTAGAAATTATATATCAAAATAGTTGGACTTTGCATCAAAAAAATAAGGACTCTTACATTATCGCTCCAGAAGGAATAAAAACACAATTAAATATCATTTTCAATAAGGAGGGTATTTTAGTGAATGTAATATCGTTTGGAAAAGGGGATATGATTTCTCCCTTTCGACAGTTAGCAAGGAGAAACTATATAAATACCATAAAAGATTATTTCGAAAAAAAGTACGCTTTACAATAAATAGGAATAATCGCTGGTTCAGCAAGACCCAGCGATTATTCGCGGTTGAACTATAACGCGTTTTTGATACCACCCAAGTATTTTAATCGGGTTTTAAAGTTCTTTATTAGATATTGGAATTCATTTTTCTAATCCGTGAAGGTTTTAGTTCAATACTTTGTATATATAATGGCCGAATCAGTCTGTGTTCGTGTGCTAGGTCGCTTTGGGAACACCGCCAAAATTTTGTTTCGACTAGCAAAAAAATATTAAGTTGCAACCAAAACAATAGCTTTGGCTAAGATGACGGTGGACAATAATGCTGGCGAAAATTGGTTACTATTCATACAATTCAACGTTGTTACGCATGCTCATGGGTGCATAGAAAAATAAATTTTAAGAGATGATTGAGAAAATCTATTTAGGGTTAGTTTTGATATTTTTTGTACTAGCTTTTGCTGTTCGGAATCTAAAAACTTATTTTGACACGAAAGAATCTATAAAAGGAAAGTCTTTGAAACTATCAATTTCGATATTCATCTCGACCTTTATTTATATTTTTATTTTTCTTCGACTTGTAATTCTTCAACCTTCTTGGATTCTTGAAATAGAGAATTCTACAATAAGTAATTTAAAGTATATTGGTATTGGATTAGTAACAATTGGTTTTGCACTGGGTATTTTAGCACTGATTGCTATGCGTAATTCTTGGAGAGTTGGAATTAAGTATGACCAAAAAACTGAATTAGTTAGTTCAGGGATTTACAGATTTAGTCGCAATCCATATTTCTTTTCATATAGTGTTCTTATATGTGGCTATTTATTGATTTTTCCTTCATTAATACTATTTATACTTTGGTTTTTGCTCGGAGTAACTTTTCATAAAATGATTTTAGAAGAGGAAATATATTTAGAATCTGTGCATGGTGAGCATTATTTGAACTATAAAAATAAAGTAAATAGGTATATAACATTTCGATAAAGAACAGTCCTACATTCTATATACAATGAAGCTCTGTCATGGCAAATCAACTTTAAACCAAAGCAATACAGCTAAATCCCCGCAATATAATTGCTCAAACTATCCTCTCTATTTAAATTCAGCTTTTTACGTATTCTCGATCGGCTCATGTGCACACTATTCTGCGATATACCCAAAATCTGAGCCATCTCTTTACTATCAAAGTTAAGTTTAATAAGCGCACAATGTTTAAGCTCAGTAGGGGTTAGGCCCGGAGCAATCTCTAGCAAACGCTCGTAAAACTGATTGTTTATTTGCGTAAACCTATCATGAAAATCGTTCCATAATTTTTTGCTGTTTTGCTCGTATTTATGCGCAAGGCTTTTGTGTTTATCTTTATCATTTTCTTTTACAAAGTCTAGTAACTCCTCTATGGTATGTTCTTTTTCTATCAGTTGTAAGGCATTAACGGCCAATTCTTTATTTTTTGTTTCTAGCACAGCTTCATTCTTCTTTTTAGTATGCTCTTGTGTTTGAGCCATACTGCGCATTTTAAATCGCATTTTTACCGTATAAAAAGCAATTATTGCAAGAACCAATAAAATGGCAATCAACAGTTTTAAGCGGAAACTCGCTTTGTTAATAGCTTCAATATGTAGGTTTTGTTCCTTTATGGTTTGTTCCTTCTTAAGTATGTCGTCGCTGTATTTACTTTTTAGTTTAAACAGTTCTTTGTTGTTTTCGCCAAGTATATTAAAAATACTATCAGAACAAGTGTTAGCTTCACTCATGTATTGGTAGGCCTTATTTTTGTTCCCCTTTTTATAATACAACTGTGCCAGGTTGTTTAACAACGAGGGTTTAATCATAGGGTGAATTTGCTGTTTATTTACTATATCTAAAGCTTTTTCAAAGTAATACTGAGCGCTATCCGTTTGATTGATGGCTAATTTTAACTCAGCTACATTATTAATAATAGCCACCTGATGATTGTAATTGGTATATTTTAATTCGGGTAAAATATCATTAAAGTATTCGGTAGCCTTCCCATATTCACCCATTCTTAAGAAATTACGGGCATACAGCGATTTTATATAATGAGGAATAAATTGCTTAGTGCTACGCAACAAACACGAGTCGAGATATTGCAAAGATGTATGGTATTCACCAATCTCAGAATACTGCGATGCTAAGGCGTGTAAACAAGAAATGGTGAGCTTTGTATTCTTCTGCTTTTTAGCTAAAGTTAAGCCTTTCTTCATGTGCTCAAGCGAAAGCTTGTTTTGTCCGAACTTACCATACAAAACGCCAAACTTGCGATAAATTAAAATTTGAGCCACAGTATCCTTCGTCTGTATAGCTTCGGGCAATATATTACTAAGTCGTTCAAAGGAGCTATTGAAACGTCCGGTTAACAAATCATCATTGGCCAATTCAATAATATTAAGGATAGAATTAGAGCTATTGCCTTGCGTATCCTCATTTGAATTTGCCTTTAAATTCCACAGGGGATAAATGATTAGTACGATGAGGGGTATTTTCTTTAATATATTACAATAGAGCATGTTGTAAGATTGTTGTTATTGTGTCGATGGCTTCAAATATAGTTATATTATAGTGGTTTGCAAGTGCAGTCAAGTTATATGCTAGCCCTACTGATTGCTCAAATAGCCTCACTAAGATAACTTTGGATAACAATTTTAAATCAGAAAAAAATTAATCTATGAAAAAAATCACACACGCTCACATACTCCTATTTTTCACTTTGGGGCTTTCGTTAAATTCCTTTGCTCAACTACCCTCTGAAATTGATCTCGATAATGGTTGGTACCTATCTTGGAACGATGAGTTTGATTATGAAGACAGCCAGCTCGATAATAATTGGATTTCACAAAATGGACCATCGGGAGGAATGGTTATTTGTAGTCGATGGCGAGAGAATGCTGTTGTGGCTAATGGAATTTTAGAGCTTCAGGCTAAAAAAGAAAACCGTGGTGGACAGGAATGGACTGCAGCTAGTATCTGGACAAAGGAGAAGTTTCATTATGGTTATTACGAGTGCAAGTATAAATATGCAGGCGCAACGGGTACTAATAATTCGTTTTGGATGTGGACTGGCTACGATATTCCTGAAGGAGAGAAGGCGGTTGAATTAGATCCTAATGAAGGACATTATCCGAATAAAGTAAATACCAATATTCATAATTGGACAGATAAGCATGAAGATGGAAGTCATGATATATGGCCAGAATACTTCGAGATGGGCGGCATTGAAAAGGAAGTTGCCTATACGCACAAACTTAGCACGCCAATAAACACCAATAAAATCAGGTTTTCATCAAATCATGGTTCTCATTTTCATATTGGCGAGTTCAGAGTATATGCACCCAATGCAAATGGTTATCCGAAAGATGCCACTGCTAATGGTGCAGATAACGAAGTAGATGGTTTGGTAAATCATTCAAGAGCCACAGGAACTACTTTTTCTGCCAGTGGAAATTATGTTATTGATGGTAGAAACACTAGTCCCGAAAATGTAGCCGATGGCGTCAATTTGGGTTCTGCGGCAAGCTGGATTACACAAAAAGAGGGTGAAAAGTGGTTAGAGATTTCTTTTTCAGAATCGAAAGAAGTTGGATGTATTCAGTTTACCAACGGTTGGTTAAGCGGATCTACATGGAAAAACTTGATTGACAATTATAAAATAGAATATCATAACGGACACGAGTGGGTAGAAATTGCCGACTTTAACATTGCTTATGGTGCAGATTTTTCAGAGGAGTTTCATACCGTAGGGATGTTATGGACAGAGGATGTAATTAAATACTATTTTGATGGTGAATTAATCAGAACCTTTCCGCACGATTTTGTAACTGCCGAAACCAAAATATATTTAAGCTTGGCTTTATTATCCGATGGCTTAGCAGGAGCTGTTACCGATGCCATTGATGGTACCAGTATGAAAGTGGATTATGTGCGTTATTACCAATATAACGAAAATACAAGTGTAGGGACCACCGCAGGCAATAAAGTGGAGGTGTTTCCAAATCCTGCCAGTAATCAAATTAGCTTTAAAGGAATATCACCTAATGATTCGCTTTCAATTTTTGATGCAACGGGCAATAGGTTAATTCATCACGATCAAGTAAATGAATCAACCATCAATATTGCAAGTCTGCCGCAGGGTATGTATTGCTATTTAATTGAATCACAGCACGGATCAAAGTCAGGAACATTCATTAAGAACTAGAAAATAAATCTATAATTATGCAAAAGGCATTTTCTTTAGTTATTGCGCTATTTTTAAGCACATCGTTTACATTAATATATGCTCAACTACCCGCCGAAATTGATACCACCAAAAATTGGTACCTATCGTGGAACGATGAGTTTAATTATCCCGATAGTAAATTAGATGATAGTTGGGATTCGCAAAACGGATCGAATCATCATATTCTGTGCAGTCGCTGGCGCGAGAATGCCGTAGTAAAGGATGGTTTGCTGCATTTAGAAAATAGAAAAGAAAATAAAGGAGGTCAGGAGTGGACTTCAGGTAGTATATGGACTAAAAAGCGATTCAAGTACGGATACTTCGAGTGCAGATATAAGTATGCAGCAGTTGAGGCTACCAATAACTCGTTTTGGTTAATGACTAGAGGTGCTGACCCGAAAGAAGGTAAGCGTTTTGAAATAGATATTAACGAAGGGCACTATCCTAACGAAATGAATACCAACATCCATCAATGGAGCGATTTTACTTATGATGAAAATGGTAAGAAAAAGCATTATTCATATCATAAAGCTTTCCCATTTGGTGCTAAACCTGGATATTCCATTCAATTAGAAATTCCGGTGAAAGCGCAAAAAGTACGATTACAATCAAATAATAACGCACGTTTTAATATTGGTGAGTTCAGGGTTTACGGCATCAACAACGGAAATTATCCTGATGTAATGTCGCCTACAGCAGATACTGATATTGCGGGTTTAATGAATCTGGCCACAGCCAAGGATGTGAAAATTAGCTCAAGTGGTTCGTACAAAAACAATAATTCAGAAAAGAATTTGATTGATGGTAAATGGAATACAAGCTGGAGCACACAAGAAAAAGGAAACAAGTGGATTGAGTTTGAATGGGATAACGAAATCACCATTGGTTGTATTCAATTTTTAAATGGATGGAGAGATAAGCATAAGAATTGGCACAACCTGCTTTCTGATTATAAGGTTCAATATTTCTATAATGGAAAATGGAACGATATTTCTGTGTTAGATGTATCTGAGGATTACAATTTTGGAGAAGAGTTTCATACTTATGGCTTATTGTGGGACGAAGAAAACATAGTTTTTTATTTCGATGGGCAAGAGGTACGCAGAGAGAAAAACGATTTCTGTTTTAGCGAATCACCCATATGGTTAAGTTTGGCCATCATTAAATGGTCAGGCCCAGTGACTGATGCCATTGACGGAACTAGCATGAAGGTGGATTATGTACGCTATTATCAAAAGAAATAATACTATGAAAAGGGTCTTATATCTAATGATTTTCCTTGGGTTTTTTGGTTCTACTTTTTCTCAAAAGGGAGATAAGCCCAATGTGATACTCATTCTTACCGATGATCAGGGAATAGGAGACATTGGCTGTCATGGAAATGCCTATATACAAACACCAAATCTCGATGCTTTTTACAAGCAATCGGTTCGAATGACCGACTTTCATGTGAGTCCGCTTTGTGCGCCAACGCGTGGCGCAATTATGACGGGGCGTTACCCTATAAATAATGGGGTTTGGGCTACCTATAAAGGTCGAGATGCTTTATTTGATGGCGCACCAACCATGGCTGATATGTTTAAGCAAAACGGCTACACAACCGCTATGTTTGGTAAATGGCATTTGGGCGATAATTACCCGGTGCGTGCTACTGATTGCGGATTCGATCATGCCGTATTTCACAAAGCAGGTGGAGTAGGAGAGCTTTCTGATTATTGGGGCAATAGCTATTTTGATGATACCTACTACGTAAACAATAAGCCGCAACAGTTCGAGGGTTATTGTACCGATGTTTGGTTTAACGAAACTATCAAGTTTATAAAGGAGAATAAGAACAAGCCTTTCTTTATTTACTTGCCTACCAATGCACCCCATAGTCCATTGATTGTGGATGAGAAATATGCAGCACCTTACCGATCAGAAGTAGGGAAAAACATATACAGCGCTGAGTTTTACGGAATGATTACCAACATAGATGAAAATTTCGGCAAGCTTGAGGAGTTTCTTAAGGAAATGGATTTGGCAGATAATACCATCCTGATTTTCACCACAGACAACGGTTCCGGAAATGGAGTCAGTAAAGATGGAAAGATTGGTTACAACATGGGCTTTAGTGGTAAAAAAGGCAGTAAGCTCGATGGCGGTCATCGTGTCCCCTTTTTTATTCGTTGGAAAGATGGCAAAATAAAAGGCGGTAAAGATATCCGTGAACTAACCGCTCATGTTGATTTGATTCCTACTTTAGCAGGATTGTGTAAGCTGAAGGTTCCTAAGACTATGGAATTAGATGGTCTTGATTTCTCACCTCTGTTACGTAAGGAGAGTGAAAATCTACAGCCAAGAAATGTATATGTACACCACCGTCAAGATTGGCGCCCGCCAATGGATATTGAGCAAACTTGCATTATGCAGGATGATTGGCGTTTGCTAAACGGAAAGCAGTTGTACAATATAAAAGACGATAGAAAGCAAAAGAATAATGTTGCCAATGAGCAAAGAGAATTGGTGATGCAAATGCTGAATGCAAATCAGGAATTCTTAGCAAAAGCAAAAGAAAACACCGAGTACAATGAGTTTACTTGCAACTTAATAGGCTACCCTGCACAAGAGGAAGTTACCCTAAGCATACAGCACGCCATTGGCGAAGACGGTGGAATTTGGAAAGCAGAACAAGTATGCGCTGGTAAAAGGAATAAGAACAACACCCACGCCATTAAAGTGGAACGCGACGGTAAGTATCAGATAGAATGTTGCCGTTGGCCCAAAGAATGCTCAGGGCCAGTGTGGGGTATTCCATCAGAAAATCCCAAAGGGATGTATACCTACCAAACCATTCATCCTGAAAAAGTAAGAATCAGAGTCGCTAATAAAATCCTTGAAAAAGCAATAACAGAAAAGGATGAGGCCGTAACTTTTACAGTGGATCTTGAAAAAGGAAAAACGCTTTTAGTTAATGATTTCATTGAAGGGAAACAGAACTATGGCGTATACTATACTTACATAAAATATCTAGGCAGCAACAATTTATAAAACATAATCATGTTGAGAAAAAATAAAAAATTACTACTAGCATTTATAACTTTGGTATTGTCAGTACCAATGTTATCGCAAGAAATCAATCAATCATACTATGACACAAACTTGCCTCTTGAAGAGCGTGTAGAGATACTAGTATCCCAGATGACTTTAGAAGAGAAAATTAGTCAAATGGGGAGTGCTTCCAAAGCCATTCCTCGTTTAAACGTGCCTGATTACCATTGGTGGAGTGAAGCGCTTCATGGTGTAGCGCGTAACGGAGAGGCAACTATTTTTCCACAGGCAATTGGTATGGGTGCTACATTTGATCCTGCTTTAATTCAAAAAATGGCAGATGCTATTTCCACAGAGGCCAGAGCTAAGTTTACAATTGCACAAGAAATGGGTAACCATAGCAAATATGCAGGTTTAACATTTTGGTCGCCAACGGTAAATCTTTTCAGAGATCCTCGTTATGGTCGTGGACAAGAGTGTTATGGTGAAGATCCATTGTTGATGTCGCAAATTGGTGTTGCCTTCGTTAAAGGTTTACAAGGTGAAGATCCGAAGATATTGAAAACGGCAGCCTGTGCCAAGCATTTTATAATGCACTCGGGACCTGAGCACGGCAAACTAGAGTTTGATGTGCAAGCGCCAAAACAAGATTTATATGAAACTTACTTCCCTGCTTTTGAGGCTTTAGTGAAAGATGCTAAGGTAGAAGGTGTAATGACGGCTTATAATATGGTTTATGGAAAGCCATCGTGTACCAGCGAATTTTTAGTAAAAGAAACCTTACGCGAAGAATGGGGTTTTGATGGTTATGTAACTTCCGATTGTGGTGCCATTGCAGGTGCAGCGGGTAAACAAGGCTATGCCGATACTCCAATGGATGCCGCGGCATTGGCTTTAAAAGCTGGCGTTGATTTAAATTGCGGTGGAACCTACCAAAAAAGCCTAAAAGATGCTGTAGCAAACGGCATGGTGAGCGAAGAGTTAGTCCACGAAAGAGTATCGCAGTTATTCAAAACGCGTTTCCGATTGGGATTATTTGATAACGACAAAAATCATCCATACAATAATATTAGTCCTGATGAGATACATAGTCAGGCACATATTGATTTAGCCAGAGAAGTGGCTCAGAAATCAATTGTATTATTAAAGAATAAGGATAACACTCTACCGCTTTCACCCAAAATTAAGATCCCATATATAACAGGACCATTTGCCAATTCTAACGATGTATTAATGGGTAGTTATTATGGCGTAAGTACAGGTTTGGTATCGGTTATGGAAGGAGTTGCAGGCGCCGTTTCTAAGGGAACTTCTTTAAATTACCGTACTGGTGCATTACCATTTCAAACTAATCCAAACCCTAAAAATTGGGGGCCTATGGTTGCCAAAGAGGCTGACGTTACAATCTGTGTAGTGGGAACAACGCGTTATCTCGAAGGCGAATCTGTTGATGCCATTGCTTCTACATGGCATGGGGATAAAGAATTTCTGACCTTACCAGAAAATCAGATAAACTACGTGAAGCAGATTATAGAAAAGAAAGGCGATAAGCCATTGGTATTGGTAATTGCAAGTGGAGGTCCTGTTTCCTTAGAGGGAATTGAAGAGCATTGCGATGCCATTCTTCAAATGTGGTATCCTGGCGAGCAAGGCGGAAATGCAGTAGCTGATATCCTTTTCGGAAAGGTATCTCCATCGGGTAAACTACCAATTACTTTCCCTAAAAACGTAGCACAATTACCACCATACGATCAGTACTCTATGCAAGGGCGTACCTATAAATATATGACTAAGGAGCCTATGTATCCCTTTGGTTACGGATTAACTTACTCTAAAACAACTTTCAGCGATTTAATTATTGAGGCAAGCAAACTTAAAAAAGGCAAGGACTTAAACATTCAGCTTGAAGTAAGTAATGCAGGAGATTTTGATATGGGCGATGTGGTTCAATTGTATATAAACCCAGTAAATTCTTCAGGTGGTATTCCACTAAAAAGCTTAAAAGCCTTTGAACGAGTATCTCTAAAAAAGGGAGAGAAGCAGACTATAAATTTTACGGTTAAAGCCGATGATCTTAAGGTTGTAAACAAGGAAGGAGAAAGAGTTTGGCACAAGGGCGAGTATAAAGTAGTTTTGGGTAATGCTTCTCCAGGCGAATTAAGTAAGCGCTTAGGAGCAAGCTTTGCAAAGGAGAGTACAATTATTTTGAGATAATATTCAAGGCAAAATGAAAAATAGTTAATTCGGTTTAAATCAATAAGAATTTAAAGGATTGAAAATATGAAAACTACAAAGTTATTAATACTTGGTGTTATCACCTTATTAGGGATATCGTGTACAACGAGTGAAAATAAAGAGATAGTTATCAAAGAAAACAAGGTATTTCCCCACGCAATGCCTGAGTCAAAACCTGATTTCGCGCTAAGTGCAGCGGCAGAGCGTATGTTTGATTATCCGGCACCACGCGTACAGGATAATGAATTGTTTTCGCAATTTAAATACACACGTTTAGAAGGTTTTGATTACAATGGCGGAGATGGAACCATCACGCGTCGTGATCCATCGCGACCTGTTTTAATTAATGGTAAATACTATATATGGTATACCAAACGCCATACAAAAGTGCCACCTCTTGGCTGGGGAGAAGCAGATCAGGCTACCGACGAAATTCCATCTACCGATTGGGATTTATGCGATTTATGGTATGCTACTAGCCAAGATGGTTTTAAGTGGGAAGAACAAGGCGTTGCTGTGGCTCGACCAAAGAAACCTGCTTTAGGTTGGCGTTCTGTGGCTACGCCTGACATTTTAATTTGGGAAGGAAAGTACTACCTATATTTTCAGGCATTTAACGAACCAAGCGGAACACGCGGCGATTGGTGCCCTATATCAATGGCCTATGCTGATTCACCAGATGGCCCCTGGACACACACAGGGAAAGAGTTAGTACCAAGAGGTAAAAAAGGAGAGTGGGATCAGGATCAGACACAAGACCCGCATCTTATTGTACGTGATGGTAAGATCTACCTTTACTACAAAGCAGCCTATAATAAATGGCCCGATAAGAGAGATAAATATGCAGTTGCCCACGGTCTGGTAATAGCTGATAACCCATTCGGACCTTTTGAGAAGCACCCACTAAACCCTGTACTAAACTCAGGACACGAGACTACTTATTTTCCCTTTAAAGAGGGTATTGCTGCCATTGCAATTAAGGATGGCAACGAAGCACAAACCATACAATACGCCGCCGATGGTGTAAATTTTGAGATTGCAGCAACCGTTGAGTTAACGCCAACTGCTTGCGGATTTTATACGCCAGATGCATTTACAAATACTGAGTATGGCCGAGGTGTAACCTGGGGTGTCTGTCACTTTATTAATGCAGCAACATCGCGCGATAGAAAACACTCTATCATTGCCCGTGTCGACTGTGATTTAAGTTTAGATGTAGATGAAAAATGGATGAAATCAACCGGAGTTTGGCACCGTCCTGAAGTTTATTTTAAACAAGGTTTGGGTGGTTTAAGAAAGAAACGAGAAGAAGCTGCAAAGCAATTAACGCAGCAATAGTTGTAAAAATTATATGCTATAATAAATACTTGATTTATGAAACAAATAGTAGTTACATTATTATGCATTATCGTAGTCATCAGTGTTCATGCACAAGAAGATTTTAATTTTGCAGAATTACTTCCTGAAAAGTTTGATAAAGCAAATATTATTCAGGAAGAGGATTACAATGTGTGGGGAACCAACATTTTAAAAGGAAAGGATGGTAAATACCATGCCATATATTCAAGGTGGTTAAAAAGTAGAGGCCACCATGGTTGGGTTACACATTCCGAAATTGCACATGCGGTTTCTGATCATCTTACTGGACCATACAAGTTCAAAAATTTAGTTTTGCCACCAAGAGGCAATCAATATTGGGATGGTGATTGTACCCATAATCCTCATGTGATAGAGTATAAAGGCAAATATTACCTATACCATATGGGTAACCGAGGAAGTGGTTATTGGGATAAAACTCCTGATGACAGAATGCCTTCAATTAAGAATGACCAAGAGTGGTGGATAAATCGCAACAATCAGCGTATTGGTTTGGCTGTGGCCGATGATTTAAACGGTGAGTGGAAACGTTTCGATAAGCCTTTGATTGATGTTACAGGCGATAGAATGATGACTTCAACGCCAACAGTAACACGCCGTAACGATGGTGTGTTTTTAATGGCCTATAAATATGTTGAGCCGCACCCAAAGTTTAAAAATGGTAAAGTGGTTCATGTAACCGCAACATCTCGTTCACCTCTCGGACCATTTACTGATACGGGTGAGCCTTTTATTGAGAAACCCAAAGCTTCATTTGCCATTGATGATCATGTAGAGTGGATTTATAACGGTAATTATTATTGCTTGGCTAAAGACTCGCGAGGCGTTTGGAGCGATTACCCCGATGGATCTACCATGTTATTTGAAGGCAGTGATATGGGCTTTGATTGGAAGCCTGCAAAGAACTTTTTGGTAATTAAAGCAGGTGAAATTAAATGGACGGATGGCACAGTAACCAAAACGGAAAGAACAGCAGATATGCCAAAATTCTATATGGAGAATGGTATGCCTAAGGCTTTGATTATTGCCATCTTGCCAAAAGGGAGTGAAATTTCGTATTCCTTGGTGATTCCTTTAAAAACGCCGAAGCCAAAAACTGAGGCTTTTCCATATCAGGTTACTGAGTATTCAAAAGATTACGAATTGAGTTCAGCTTTAGATCGCAGTTTTAATCAGTATCCATCGCATGTAAATGCTGAAAACGAACTTTACACGCAGTTTAAATATACCAAGCTTACGGGCTTTGATTATAACGATGGGGATGCAACCATAACACGTCGCGACCCTTCGAAGGTGCTTTTTGAAAATGGCAAATATTACGTGTGGTATACCAAGAGAGAGACTCCAATTGCTCCGGTAGGTCGCTTTTCACAAGATTATTCTGTGATGAAGACCGATGGAACTTGGAATGATACTATCCCTACAACCGATTGGGATTTGGCTGAGGTTTGGTATGCCACCAGCAAAGATGGTTTCCATTGGGAAGAGCAAGGTGTAGCCGTTACGCGTCCTGAGTATCCAATTCCGGGATGGAGAGCCGTGGCAACACCTGATATCTTAAAGTTTAAAGGCAAGTACTATATCTACTATCAGGCATTTACAGAGCCAAGCGGTGTGCGTGGCGATTATTGTCCGGTTGGTGTGGCTTACGCCGATAACATCAATGGGCCGTGGACGCATGTGAACGATGTGGTGATTCCTACCGGAGCCAAAGGAGAGTGGGATCAATTCGCCATTCAGGCGCCAACGCCATTGGTAAAAGATGGCAAAATATACGTGTACTATAAGGCAGCATTTAACCGCCCGCAAACGGTTTGGAGCGGTATTGGGTTAGCTATTGCTGATAATCCGCTTGGCCCATTTAAAAAGCATGCCTTGAATCCGGTTCAGAATTCAGGTCATGAGATTTGTTTCTTCCCTTGGAAAGAAGGAGTAGCATCATTAACCATTCGCGATGGTAGCGAGCATTTTACTATTCAGTATGCCGAGGATTGGGTGAATTTTGAAGTAATGGCCATTACCGAAATGATGCCAACAGGGCCAAATGCTTACATCCCTGATGCATTTACTGACTCTAAAGATGGAAGAGGAATTACTTGGGGTATTGGTCACTTTATCAATTTTAGAGGAAAGAATTCTAAAAGATGGCATTCTGAGCTGTACCGTTTCGATTGCGATTTGAGCAGAGATATGCACGATGAGGAAATGAAACACCATAACTTTTTGCGTAGTCCGGATGAGTATTTTAAATATGGATTAAGCGAAAAGCAACGCAAAAGAATTCAGGAAGACAATCAAAAAATAAATAAATAAACTGCCTCTGGGCAAGACCAGAGAGGTATTAAATACAGTATTTATAAGACAAGCCCCGAGGTATTAAACCTTTTGGCGGTGCCAATAAAAATTAAGAATATATGAATTTGACTAAGTTATTATCCATCGGCTTAATAGCCACAATGGGATTCTCGTGTACCACTAATGAGAAGAAGGAAGAAGAGAAAGCATCCGGTGTTTTTCCGCATGCAATGCCAGAAATTAAACCCAACATTCCATTGAGTGCAGCCATGGATAGGATGTTTGATTATCCTGCGCCGCGCGTACAAGATAACCCATTGTATACGCTGTTTAAATACTCTGAGATAGATGGCTTTGATTATAATGGAGGAGATGGTACCATCTCTCGTCGCGATCCCTCACGACCAATACTCGTAAACGGGAAGTATTATATCTATTATACCAAACGCCACACTATAGTGCCTCCTATTGGTTCGCGCAGAGCAGTCGAGGCTACGGATGAAATACCATCTACCGATTGGGATTTGTGCGATATCTGGTATGCTACAAGTAAAGATGGTTTTTCATGGGAGGAACAGGGAGTTGCCGTAAAACGCCCCCAAAAACCAACTCAGGGATGGCGTTCGGTAGCTACACCCGACATTTTAATATGGAAAGGTAAATACTATTTGTATTATCAGGCCTTTAGCGAGCCAAGTGGATTGCGTGGCGATTGGTGTCCGGTATCCGTATCTGTGTCCGATTCTCCTGAAGGACCATTTGAGTTGGGCAAAGCCAATGTAATACCTAATGGTGCCAAAGGAGAGTGGGATCAGGATGTAATTCACGATCCTTTTCCAATAGTATTTAATGGTAAAATATACTTGTATTACAAAGGAACCTACAATAAATGGGAAGACAAAAGAGATAAATATGCAGTGGCAGTAGGTTTAGCAATAGCCGAAGATCCGCTTGGGCCATTTGAAAAAAACACCCTCAATCCTGTGTTAAACTCTGGGCACGAAACTTGCTTTTTCCCTTATAAAAGTGGCGTAGCAACAATAGTTACCCGCGATGGAAACGAGCGCGAAACGGTTCAGTATGCCGAGGATGGTGTAAACTTTAAGGTACAATCAGCTATTTCTTTACCACCCATTGCTGGCGGACCATATACACCCGATGCTTTTACCAATTCAGACAATGCAAGTGGTATAAAATGGGGTGTTTCACATTTTACCAATCAAGGCCAACGAGGAAAAGGTTATTCAATTATTGCACGCTTCGATTGTGATTTAAGTACGGATGAACCAGATAAGTTTTTTAAAGGATCTAATGTATTTCATAAAAGCGATGTATACTTTAAGCAAGGATTAGGCGGAAAGAAGAAAAGTATAAAAGCAGCTACAATGGTTAAGTAGGCTCTTTAGGTATAAGCCTGAAGGCTGAAGGCCAATACGTAATACTAATTATATCAATAGCGATTTACGATATAAAAAGAAATTATCATGATAAAACTAATAAGTAAAGCATCGTATGCAATATTAGCCCTCGGCTTAATGGCATCCTGTGCACAGCAGAAGCATGAGCAAAAGGAAGTCTCGAACGGGGTATTCCCCTTTGCGATGCCTGATGAAAAACCAAATATCCCATTAAGCGCATCATCTGAACGGATGTTTGAGTACGAAACAAAACGCGTACAGGATAACGAACTGTTTTCGCAATTTAAATATACTCGTCTTCAGGGCTTTGATTATAATGGAGGTGATGGAACTGTTTCGCGTCGAGATCCGTCACGACCTATTTTAGTGGATGGTAAATATTATATATGGTATACCAAAAGGCACACCATTGTTCCCCCAGTGGGCTGGGATAGAGCTAAGGAAGCCACCGATGAAATACCATCTACCGATTGGGATTTGGCCGATATTTGGTACGCCACAAGTGCCGATGGTACTACCTGGAATGAGATAGGGCCAGCGGTTACGCGCCCTGCAAAACCAAAATCGGGATGGCGTTCGTTGGCTACGCCTGATATCTTAGTGTGGCAAGGAAAATACTATTTATATTACCAGGCCTTTGATGAGCCAAGTGGTTTGCGTGGCGACCTTTGTCCGGTTTCAGTTTCTTATGCCAATTCTCCCGATGGACCATGGACACATGGGGGAGATGCCGTAATTCCGTTTGGTAAAGAGGGCGAATGGGATCAGAATGCAACACATGATCCGCATCCTATTATTTTCAATGGTAAAATTCATATTTACTACAAGGCGGCCTATAATAAGTGGCCCGATAAGCGCGATAAATATGCAGTTGGTCATGGTTTAGTTACCTCTGATAATCCGCTTGGTCCTTTCGAAAAGCATCCTTTAAACCCGGTAATGCAATCTGGGCACGAAACTACTTATTTTCCTTTTCGGGATGGGGTAGCTACCATTGTTATTAAAGATGGTAATGAGCGCGAAACTATTCAGTTTTCAGAGGATGGCGCAAATTTTAATATTGCTTGTTGTATTTCGTTTGCACCAACAGCAGCAGCGCCATATATACCAAACTTATTTGAGAAAGAAGGTGGTAATCGTGGTTTTACTTGGGGATTAAGCCATTTTGTAAATGCAGGTACCCCTGAAAAGTGTTATTCGATCATGGCTCGCTTCGATTGCGATTTAAGTTTAGATAGTAACGAGCCTGGCTTCAAAAAGACTGGTGTATGGCACCGACCAGAAGTTTACTTCGAACAAAGTATGGAATCGCTTTATAATCACCCTGAAGGGCGCTATAAGAAGGATAAATAGAATTCTACTGTAGCATAATATCAACAAAGCCGCACTTTTGAAATGCGGCTTTGTTGTTTTATTTATAGGCCAGAGGCCTTATGTGTTATTACATAGCTAGAGGCATACGCCGAACGATTTGCATGGTTTGGTTACTATGCTGAGGGGGTGATAACTTTAAACAACTTCATTAAGCAATGGTTTTGAGATTAATTAATTTAATGTCGGAAATGCACTTTAGCAACCGTATTATAGCAGTTGGTACATTGATAATATAAAAAAGTATCGCCATCTAAATATATATTAATACCCTTGCTAATATTATCAACATTATATTGTATATGAATACATCTATTTTCGTTAGGGTTGTTTTCACCTACTACTTGTTTAATATTATTAATTTCCACGTCAAAACCTTCCTTAAAATATAGTAAAGCTTCTATTTTACTTGTTATTGTAGTTTCTCCTTTTTGCTTATCTAACAATATGTTAAATTCGTAAATGGGTGCTCTAATCTCTCCGTTTTGATATGCCCCTAAATCACCTTTGCTATAAGTGGATGCTATAACGCCTGAATAAAAAAAGATGGTAGTAGGAAATAGTTCTGTTATAATAGGTGGCAGTTTATTAATTCGATTAAAAAAGAATATTCCATATTCATTACTGTAATAACCGTTTCCATCTGCCTCTAGTCCTTCAGTTAGTATTTCTAATAAATCGCTTGGTAGCTCATTACTACCAAATTTTAAGTTGACTTCTGAGTTTATAATAACTTCTTCATCATTTTCAATAGTCGTAGCTACTGTGTTTGTACTTGTTTGCGGTTGTGCATCTAACTTTTTTGCGCTGTTAGTAGTATGCTTGGTGGTTTTGCAACTTGTTTGAAGTACCATTAATAATAGCACTAGTTGCCAATAGCTATATTTCATTATTTAGCGTTTTTTAATTCGTTAATTTCTTTCTTTCTTCATTTCTATCATATACAGCGTCATTTCCTCCTACTAGCGCGAGCTTTTAGCTCGTGACTACAGACTTATCCAACTTTGAAAAGTTAAGTTAGTTGGCATCTTTGTAACACTACTATATTTCCAATATTCAGGTTCTTTTAATTATCTTAATAATACAGGGTTATTATGTATATTATTTTTTGCTAAGATAGTACAAAACCTATATGTCTGAGATACTACACAGACCTATGTGTTTAATAGAAGCACGAGTTACAAACTTGCAGCCTATGTTATTAAGTTAAGAGAATCTTAGCGCCTCGTTATCGCGAATGCAATGTGGCGATCTCTTAATCAAAAACAGTATCTATGAACCGCATACCAACGCGCTGAAAATATGATTAACCAAATGACATTGAACCGCATTAACAGAAGTCGATAAGGAGTGTTTATTGTTGAGTTATGAGCCGTCCTAGCTACTTTGATGCAAAGCCATTGCAACTCTGTAGGAAGTTTGCATCCGCAAAGTAAAAAACTCAGCATCCGGACGATTATGCCTAGAATCCATATGAAAATTTTGACCTGCGGATTCTAGTTATAACCTCATGGCAGTGAGGCTATTTATTATCTTTATTCTAAACACTGTACCTCAAATTCAATCACTGTTCCTTCTTTCTTTTTATATAAAAAAAGATTATCTGAATAAGGTTTTCTCGAAATTGAATCTCCTTTTTCTAAAAACCTATAAAGAGAATATGCATTCTGATCTAAGCTAAATGACCTCAGACTTTTTTTTAACCTAACTTCATTAGAATAATAGAAAATAAGTGTTGTTCCTTTATAATCTTTATAATGATCAATTATAACGTTTATTGATTCATTCATTTTTAAAGGAGGAAACTCATTAAATACACCATTGGTTTCCTCTGTAGCTAAAACAAATGCAAGTAATATACCGCTAATTAAGAAAATTATTCCAAATTTAAAATATTGTTCTTCCTTTTTTAGTTTGGTTTCCATATTTGTATATCTATTGTTTAATAGTATCTCAATAAATTATTACTTAGTAAATATAAATTTGTTCTCCTTGCAACCATTGTTTGTGTTCGTTGGTATAATACAGATATGCAGAGCTAGCCGAAGCCTTAAATATTCCTTTGTATTCAGTTTTAAGATATAGGGGAATATTAATTTCCTGCATTAGTGATAGACTAGAAAAATACAATACCAAATAGTTGTTGCGAACTTCGTAATAATCTATTTTCTCTTTCTCTACAAGTTCTTTAAGCTGATAGGATTGTAAGCTTAAACCGCTTGGAATACCAATTTTTGCAATAGCCATTGGAGTAACTTCATCGCTTTTATTCTTTAAGCTCACAGTCATTCTTGCCAAGTCGCCTAAATTATATTTGTCAGCATTCATCCGTGTTTTTAAACTCAGTATGCAATTTTCTGAGTTGGCAGGTGTTTCTTTTCTATAGTTTACAATTAGATTGTAGGGTGTAGTATAGTTGGTATCCTTAAACGATACTTTACATTGGTTAGACCCTATATTTAATGTGCTTTGTAAGTTTGTAAACTCAATTGGTACCGAGGTATTACTCGAATAATCCATTTCATATAGCTTATTATTCAGTTTCATAAGTAATGAATTACTTCTAGTTTCTTTATCAACAAGCTTAGCGTAGCTACAGAGCGCTTTTAATGCCATAATGGTAGCTTGCGATGAGCCGAACCCACCATTTTTTCTCGATTGGGCAATATAATTGATACAAAGCTGAGAATTTACGCCAGATGTTTTATTAAGTTTAAGTTGCGCGAGTAAATAGAGCGATGCTGTTTCTACTTGCAACGAATGCCCACGTGAGCGTGTAATAGATTCTTTAGCAGGTAATTTTCCGAAACCATGGTTTCTAATCTGTTTGTCAAGTATATCTGCCAAAATGTTGGCTTCTTCAAGTTTATTCAAATTAATGGCAGTATTAAGGCTTAGAGCTAATATATATGTATCGTTAAGTTTTAAGGCATTTTTGTATGCAAACTTAAATTCTTTATTAATATGGTGGTAATTGGCCTCTGATAGAGCATATAAAATGTAAGTATTCTGAACTTGCTCAGTTGCACGCGAAAACTGCCTGTCGTGTTTGCGAGAATAGAAACCTCCTTTTCCATCACGTAAATTTAGTAACCAATTAGCAGTTCTATCTATTAGTTCTGGATCAACACCATTATATACCTTCTTCATATCGGTAAATTCTAAAAGTGCATAAGCTGTTAAACCCTTATGTGCAGGGGCTTTACCGAACCACTCAAAGCCATTTTCAGAAGTTTCGTAGTTTACTAACTTTTTATATGCCTTGCGAGTTAAGTTTAGTGCCCTATTTTGAGCCTTTACATTGCTTGAGTTTGTACTCTTAAGATAATCGAGAACCAATAAATTGGGATAGGCTTTGGCCGAGGTTTGTTCAAAACAACCATGCGGCTCTCTAATTATAGACTCTAAGCCATCAAATAGTGCAGAGATTTGAGAAGGGTAGGCTTTAAAGCTAGCATTTAAGGTAGATGGAATATGTTCTTCCAGATCAAAAACGAAAGTAGTATCAGGATTATTAGATGAGAAATTTAACTGTTGAGGAAATCCATTCTCAAAAATACATGTATTTATTGAAACCCTATCATTGAATCTATTCTTCACATCATTGATTGTAGCAACTATGTTTAAATGCTTAATCGCTTTTAAAGCTTCGTACTTAAACCAAATAGTTTTTGTTGAATGTGCATTAATTTCTATTATAGAATCAGTCGTAATTTTTAAATAGTCATTTGCATTATCATTTCGGTTATATCTTTTACACAAGATAGATAAATGAGTCTTATTATTTTCGTTAGTAGTGTTGGTAATGGTAAAAGGCAATTCACCTTTATCGTTAACACGCATGAAAGTTGGTACTTTAGCCTCAATGCTCATAGGTAGTTGTGTATTAATGTGTGTAATTCCGCTACCTATGTAATTATTACTAGAAATACCTTCTGCACTTATTTCAAAACCTCCAATATTATCTGTAGTATAAAACTTTACTTGAGCTTTGCCATTATCGTTTGTTATAATTTGAGGATTCCAGTATATGGTTGATTTTAAATTATTACGCTTGTTACCTATATTGTAAGAACCATATTGATGCGAATAAAACTCTCGTGATTCATAATAGTCCCCTGATTTTAATAATTGAAAATACAAATGATAATCATGTGGTCTATCATCAGTATCTAGCTTGGTATTATCTAAAACAAAATTTATAGGTACCGTGTAAGATACCTTTACAGGTTTCCCTCTTTGTTTACCAGGTTTCCACTTAGGCATTTGGCTCACCACCCTTACGGCTTCAGAATCTAATGCAGGATGTATTCCTCTTGCGATTTTAACCTGAGTGATAGCTCCACTTTCATCAACAACAAATTGTATGTATACCCGGCCTTGAATACCAAGTTTGTAGGCGCCTCTTGGGTAAATGGTATTTTCAGTAATGTATTTTCTGAGTTCATTATCTCCACCTGGATATTCAGGCATCTCTTCAACGATAAAAAATACAGGATTTTCATCTTCTTCATTTTCTTCGAGAGTGCTGTCAAATTCAATTTCTAAATCAGAGTCTACTTCTACTTCGGTATCTTCAATTTCAATTATATTTTGATCCAATTCCAGATCATCGTCTATTCCGGTTTCTATTATTTCATCAGTATTAAGAACCTCATCAGCTATAATTGCCCTATCAATTAAGCTTTCTTCATCAACTGAAAGCTGCCTGGTGATTGGAACTTCATCAATATTGTTAGGTAAGTTATGCTTAGAGTAGCTATATACATGCTTTGAAATTATTTTGTTTTGGTTGTTCTTTGTTTCTAAAACTAAGAAGTCATTTATCACTATATCAGTAAATATAAACTCGCCGTTTTTATTTGTTGTAATAGTATCGTTTTTACCCTTTATCCAAATTTTATGATTTGGCAATGGGCGAGCATCGTAGTCGTACAATGTGCCTTTTATATAAGCTTTTTCTATTGGATACTTAGTTTTGCCATCGGGTATAATAAACTTTCTCCACCCCTGAGTTAACAGCAGATAATTTAGGGCCTTGTTTGCTTTCTCTTCTGAGTCGTCAAAGTAAAATGCAGGATCTTCTATTTCTCCATTAACCTCCGACTTCAATAATAAATTAGCGATTATATCACCTTGTTTATCATTAGCAAATGCTATTGTTTTGTTATCTGCCACAGCCAATGCCAAGTCTGTTTTAATACCAACGCCATTCTCATCGGTAGTTACAATATCAAGTGTAACTTCATCATGTGGGTTGTAACTTTGTTTATTTGGGCTTATAATAATCTTCGTTGTTTTGTTGTTGTTGATATATATTAATCTTTCGCAATAGCCTGTTTTGCCTTCATATAAACTTAAGCGCAGTATTCCGGCAGGCATATCACTTGTAGGAATAATAATGGAATTGTTGCCCCTTTCAATACTGTAATCTTTTTTGAAGTAGCATATGTTTTTAACATATCCTTTTAGGGTAATGGTCGATTTGCTTTTGGTTGAGAATATATCTGCTTTTATCGTATTTTGGGTTGGTTCTAATTTAAGTGCATAGTAGGAATCTGAAAACTCAGGCAGGGTATAGCTTGTTGTAATTCCTGTTGGTTTTGTAATTATTGCAGTGTATCTTTTGTTTTTATTGCCTATAATATCAAAGGCACCCATCCCATTATGAAAGCTCTTAAAATCGCAAATTGTAGTTCCGTCATCATCTAATATTACCCCTTCAATATCACTAGGCTTATTATGCTTATCCAATGCCTTAAAAGCGATGGTGCTATTTGTATTTGCAAGCCAATGACCTCCTTCAGGATAAAAAGATAGGTCAATTTGTTCTATGTTGATAGGTACTGTTCTCGATATGGATTCAGTTTTGCCTTCGTTATTAATACGGACGTTTAATACAGCATCATTAGTGTTTAACTCCTTAGGGAGTTTAAAGGTAATTTGTGCGCTACCATTATTAGCAATACAAGAGTCGCTCAATATATCTTTTCCTGCTATAGATATGGTATACTGTATAGGATCTTTAGTTTGTACTATGTTATTATAAGGATCTTTAAGAGATAGGTTAGCGGTTACCATTTCGCCTGCTCCATAACCTTTATTATTAAACTCGAGGTTTAGTAGATGAGTTGTGAAATTAGTGTTTTGTACAAATAAATCCTTTTCAAAATAATTAGGAGAGGTGCAGTTTTTCATCCATTGGGTATAAGCTTTTATTTTATAAATACCTCCAGGTTGCCGTGTGTCAAGCATAAATTCTCCTTTACCTCGCCCACCAATAGTTAAAACTTTCAGCTTCTTTAGAGTATTTCCATCAGGAGCAATTAATTCTACATTTAAAAAATCACTTGTCTTACTTAAATTCGCAATGTTTCTATCAACGACCCATGCACTAAACCAGATTGTTTCACCAGGTTTATAAAAGGGTAAATCAGTTTTAATATAAACTTGTTCCTCGGCTTTAATAGCAGTACAATCTTTATTGTTTGAATTCTGACTAAGTGAACTTGTTAGAGATGATAGAAGTATGATGATCAGGCTTATTACTATTTTCATTATTAGACGAGTTTTTAGTGCTTGAATATAAGTAATTAAACAGTACACAGTAGTTTCTATTAAATAAAAAAAGCTATCTATTTCAAGATAACTATTAGACTTGTTAATCAGTTTAAGGCTATACATGTAATGAGGGGTAGTACCAATATAAACTAATATTTGTGGTTTTAGCAGGAACGTAAATCATATTACTATTATCATTGTATGAGGATAGAAGCAGAAGATAAAGGATAAATCCTTTCTGTGGTTGATGGATTTTTTAAATATTAAACTTAAAAATAACGCTACGCTATAAGCAACTTGCAAACTGCCTTATGAAACTAAATCCGCACTTAAAAAATGAGGCTTTGTTGTTTTATTTACAGGCCAGAGACCTTGTGCAACGACGTAGCCAGAGGCATACGCCGAACGATTTACATTGTTTAGTTACTATGCTCATCGAGGAAGGTTATCTGTACTTTGATTTACGCTACAATAATCAAATCGCACCATATGCTAGATCTTGAATAAGAACAAATTTGGCAAGTCTCATTTGCTACTTATGGTGAAGGTGATGAAATAATTACTTTGCCGATGTATCTAGAAGTGATTATAGACTAGTTCTTGATAAATTATAAAGGTTGCTCTTAAGGAGCGGCCGTAAATGCTATAAAAGCTGTTATGCGAGGGTTTAAACCTTGTGTAATTGTTTTTTTGTGTCATCTCGCCTGATGGGCTAAATTAAGTATTAGATCTTCTATTTTTAGGGATGGATTGTGCGTAATTTATATTTGCCTGCCGGTAGTTTGCATCAGCTTGTCGGTAATTTATATGGGATGGCTTTTAATGCTACCTTGCTTACGCGTAAATCACACGCGCTGGTGTGTATTTTGTATTAGATGTTGCTTAGTTTACACTGGATTGCCCTCAGTTTACATTGGATGGTGTGTGTTTTGTATTGGCGCTCGCCTTATAAACACTGGGTTTTAATAAAAAATGGCTGTTTGCTTTTGTATTGATTATTGCTCGCAACTTTCTATGGAATGGCTAAACTTTGCTAGATGGCTTTTGCTAATGTTATGCCACCAACTTACTGACTTTATGCCAATGTGCGGCCCTGATAGGAGTGGCAGCCCTTTGTGGTTTGGATTTAGGCAGCTTTAAGTGGCGGATGCGACCGCAGGAAGCACACGCACGCTTTAGGCTGACTTAAGCTAAAACATAAAGGCTAAAACGCATAGCAGGATATGGCGCCCCAATGCGTACTTTAATAATGCCCCTGTAGCACCCGCTTTTAGCTCGTGAATAAAGACTTATTCAACTTTAATTACGCTAATTTCCTTGGGGATTTAACAACAGAAGCCTTGTAACATTAACATTACAAGGCTTCTTATATTATTTCAGCTAGTGCCATAAGCAACTTATAATACCACATAAAATAAAACCCGACAAACAATGAAGCTCGTCGGGTTTATTTATTTGGTAAGTAGTCGTTTACTCTTCTTCCACTAATTCAAAAACAAAAAGAGTCATATCTCCATTAAACAGAAATAACTTATCTCCTTTAATTTTGTATGAATCTACTTCTGAGATTTTAGCATCAACTTCTTGTTCAGGTACGCCATTGCAAAACATGCGTGTTCCCATTAGCACTTCCATCGAAATTTTGTTTCCGTCAACTTCTAATTTTCCGTTAACCTGATTACAACCGTTGTTTCCACCGAATGTACCCTCGTCAGGATTAAGGTTAAAAGCAGGGGTTTTTACATTAAAAACTTCATTATCAATAGGAGAACCTAGAAACTCAACCATTTTCCAGTTGTTTTTTAAAGGAGCTCCGGTATTACATGCTACTAAAAGAGTAGAGAAAAGTGCTGCAATAAATAATAATTTCTTCATTTGTGTGTAGTTTTAATAATCTAGTTTATGTTTTTTATGTACAAGAAAAAACTATGCCAAAAATTACAAATTGTACTATTAAATGTGACATTCATGTGCTTTCTTTGCAGATATAATTTATTAATAGATTTTCGTAATGGCAAGGTTTTTTATTGAAATGGCTTATAATGGCAAAAATTATCACGGTTGGCAGGTGCAGCCTAATGCGATTACTGTGCAAGAAGTAATGGATGATTGCCTTAATAAGATACTTAGGGAGGCCGTAAGCATTGTGGGATGTGGCAGAACGGATACAGCAGTGCATGCTTCTTATTTTGTGGCTCATTTTGATAGCGAAAAAAACGAGATTGATGAACAGCACTTTTGTTATAAAATGAATCGTATTCTACCCAAGGATATTGCTGTATATTCTATTACTAAGGTAGATAATGAAACGCATAGTAGATTTACGGCTACCAGCAGAAGGTATGAGTATCATATTGCCGATTACAAAACGCCCTTTAATCATGAGTTTTCTTATTTACCTTATTATAAATTAGATTATGACTTAATGAATGAGGCTGCGGCACTTTTATTTAATTATATAGATTTTACAAGCTTTAGCAAATTACATACCGATGCTAAAACAAATAATTGTAAAATTTACCAAGCGCAATGGGATAAGGTAGGAGATAAGTGGATATTTTCGATTAAGGCCGATCGTTTTTTGCGTAATATGGTACGGGCTATTGTGGGTACTCTTTTGGAAGTAGGAAGAGGCAAAATTGGTTTAAAAGAGTTTGCTAGTATTATTGAGCAAAAGGATAGGGGTAAAGCAGGTTCATCGGCCCCAGGCAATGCACTCTTTTTGGTTGATGTAGAATATCCCGATAACTTGTTTAAGTCAAAACATTTAGTGTAATAAATTTTTATCGTAATAAAAAAAGCAGAGCGTGTATGGTACAGCTCTGCTTTTTTAATAGTTATCTAATTGCATTATTCGCCACTTGCACCATAGTTTGGTAACACACGAGCACTAGGGTCGTTTACATCACAGTTTTCCCACTCTTTGTTAGGCATCCAGAAATCTTTAATTAATTCGCCTCTTCCAGGGAAGTGCTTTTCAAAAATCTCTCTATACATTAACGATTCTTTAGAGATAGGTGTACCATGAGTATATTGTTGTTTTTTAGTCTCAAATTCTTCATCTGTATACATCTCTTCAGCATACTCTTTAAGATAATCAACAACACTATGTCCTACTGCATCCGAGAATGCTGCTTTCTGACGGTATAAAATCTCTTGTGGAAGATAATCGCCTTCAAAAGCTTTACGCAATAAGAATTTACCAATACCTGAATGGTTCATCTTTTTGGTAGGGTTCAATGCCATGATGTAATCAACAAATTCAAGATCACCAAAAGGTACGCGGGCCTCAAGTCCACAAGATGAAATACATCTATCAGCTCTAAGCACGTCGTACTGGTGAATCTCTCTGATTCGCTTTTCGGCTTCCGCTTGGAATGCCTCAGGGGTGGGAGCAAAATCAGTATATTTATATCCTAAAATCTCATCGGCAATTTCACCTGTCATTAATACTTTAACGTCAGAATTTTCACTAATTGCTTTACAAATTAAGTACATACCCATTGAAGCACGAACGGTTGTAATATCCCATGTTTCAATGTTATAAATAAGAGTACTTAATGAATCAAAAATATCTTGTTTTGTAAATAATATCTCTGTATGATCGGTACCTAAGTAATCCGCTACAATTTTAGCATACTTAGTATCAATAGGATCATCCTCAATACCTACAGCAAAAGTTTTAATAGGCTTATTTAGCATTTTAGCTGCAACTGCACATACTAAACTTGAATCTAAACCACCAGAACAAAGAAATCCAACAGGTACATCTGCCTGAAGTCTTTTTTCAATCCCTTTTGTCAATTTCTCATTAATATTGGCAAAAATTTCTTCTAATTCGTGCTCAATAACTTCATCAACTTTAGAGATGTCTTTATAACAATGAAATCCTTCACCATCGTAATAGTGCCCTGGAGGAAACTGCTTGATATCTTCACAGAAAGAGTGTAGCACCTTTGCTTCACTGGCAAACATTATTTCGCCAGCTTTAGAATAGCCGTAAAATAACGGGCGAATACCAATAGGATCTCTTGCAGCAAAATACTTTTTAGCTACAGAATCATATATTACAAATACAAACTCAGCATCAAGTGATTTTGCGGTTTCTTCAATACCTTTATCCATAAATAAAGGAATGATAACTTCGCAGTCGCTCGACGATTGAAAGTTGTATGTTTTCTCGTATTGTTTTCTTAATTGAATGTGATTATATACCTCGCCATTACAAACTAGGTTTACTTCATTGTGCACTAAAGGTTGGTTACCGTTACTTGAAACATCCATAATGCTCAAGCGATGGAATCCCATTAATCCATTATTTCCAAAGTCTCTAATAAATGAGTTGTCTGGCCCTCTATAACTTATCTTTTCAAACTCACTGGCAAACAATAGTTTGTCCATCTTATCCTCACCAGTATAAACTGCAAATCCGCACATATATTTTCTGAATTTAAATTCGTTTAGGTTTTAACTTGTCAATAAAACATGTGTAAAAGTATACATTTCATTTATAAATGCAATAAATATTTACGATTTATTACAAAAAAGGCAGTTGTACTTACTAATTGAAAGGAGGTGTAATTTAGGGGGAGGTGAAAGTAAGTTGCTAAATATGGGGTGCCTAACGAAAAAGTATAGGGTGTTAAATATAAATAATACTTTTAATGGGCAATGTGTGTATAAAAAATAGGGGTTCGTTGTAAAATGCATAAAAAAAGCAGAATTCATTTCAATACTGAAATAAATTCTGCTTACAATTTGTAATATTCTTACTATTCTTTAATAATGGCCTAATTCCTTCGCCATTTTATCTATATTCTTGTTTTTATTTGGGTCAAGGATTATATTATCACCTTTTGCCGATAACATTTCTTTGCGCAAATCAACCAATGATTTTGAAATAACTTCAAGTTTTTCTTTATTTTTTACTAGTTCTTGTTCAAATGAAGCTAACTTTTGTTTTTGCACAAGTAAATCTTTGTCTGATTCTTTCTTTTGAGTACTTAATGTATAGTATTTGTCTTTCTGAACAGCAAGTTCGCTTTCAAGTTTGGCAAAACGTTCATTACTTAATTTAAGGGCATACTTAATACTAGCAGTATCTCTTTTTAACTTATTGTTGTTTGTTTGTAGTTTCTTTATCTGATCTTCAGCCGAAAGTGAGCTTTTTTGTTGTGAGCTATAAAGCGCTTTGGTTTTATCTAAATCTGATTTTAGTTTATCATTATCGTCAGAAAGTTGTGTTACCTTAATCAATAGGTCACTCATTTCATCACTCATAACAGCATTGCTTAAATGAAGCTCAGTCTTCATTTCTTCAAAATCAGTAATATTAATATTAAGCTTGCTCTTTAAATCCTTATTCTCGCCATTTGCCTCCTTAAGCTTTTTATTTAGGCTAGTATTTTTAAGAACAACCTCGTCGTATTTCTTTTTAGAAACAATGCAGCCTTGAAATAAAAAAGGTAAGGCTATAAAAACATATAATTTTTTAATATTCATAACTTTCATTTTTGAGAAGAGAACCAAAAGTAAGAAAATTCTTAGGTATCATTGAATACATTTTGGAATTATTATTTAATAAATGTTTTTATTATTTACTTTAGCGGAACTAAATAGTTAATTAGATAGTAACAATGCAAAATTGCTACTTTAATATAAATTGATTTACCATGAGAAAGATATTATCCACAATTGCGTTTTGCTTATTGTCAGTATGGGCAAATAGTCAAACTACTGAAGTGAAAGGTGTAATATATAATGCTGAAACAAACACTCCTGTGGAGTTTGCTAACATTGGTATTGAAGGAACATATTTAGGTGCAGCTAGTGATTTTGAGGGAAAGTTTATGTTAGAGCTATCAGAAAACTTATCTGATAATACCATTCGAATTTCTGCGGTTGGATTTAAGCCTAAAACTGTAAAAGTAGGAGAGTGGTTATCGGCTACAGATTTAAAGGTGTTACTAGCTCCTACAAACTATGGTATTTCAGAAGTGGATATTAAAGCTAAATCAAAAATAGCCTACGGAATAATTAGAACAGCATCTAATTTGGTTGCAGAAAATTATCCGCAAAATTCATTTGCAATAGAATATGATTACTCTGCGAATGAAGGGTTGTATGATAAAAATAAATCTATTCGTAAGGTGGCTGTGCATGATGAGTTTGCTTATACTAATCGTTCCTATACAGAAAGTTACAAGAGCCGATCTTATCAATTTGATGAAGTGAAAGATAAGGATTCGCACCCTATATTAAAAGAAGGGGTTAATTGGATGGAGTATCTATTATTAGGAGATGTTGTTAGGGTAACTGGTAATGTACTATCATTAAAGACTATTGATGATTTTGATATTAATATAAAAGAAGAATCTGTTTACAATAATGATTCAGTTTGGGTAATAACTTACAATTGCTTAAAACCTACTATTGCCAATACAGCTTGTACGGATGTAGAAAAATATAATGGTACTATAATTATATCAAAAGAAAATTATGCCATTTTAAAAAATACAGTTTCAGTTACAAAAGGTAAGTCTGTAATGTTTGGTAATACCTTTATGGCCTCTGCCGATGCAGCAAAAAAAGAGGTTTCATTTACTATGGAATCTTCATACAAAAAGATTGGGGAATTATACTTCTTAGATGAAGTAAACTATGCCCAAGGCGATAAAGTGGTAAGTTTAAAATCTGTAAAACAACTTCAATATAACCCATCCATTAAATCACATCAATTTTATAGTGGTTCTAAATATTAATTAATAGCTTAAAATCCTCATCTCAAAATGGCTTTTCTGTAAAAATTATGGTAAATTAAAGCTGTAATTTATAAATATAAAAACCTTACGAGATGAGTGATAAAATAATAACTTTAGCAACGGTTACTTACGAAAAGGCTCAATTAATAAAATCATTATTAGATAATGATGGAGTAAGTTGTTTTTTAGAGCATGTTAACTTAATTCAAGGAGCCATATCCACAGGTGTAAAAATAAATATCAATGAAGCTGATTTTGAAACGGCCATTGGTATTTTTGATGCTCTACGGGAGGTAGAGTATTCCGATAAGCATAATGCTATCCCTGATTATAAATCAGACTTCAAGATTCTAGTACCAATCGACTTTTCTGAGTATTCTAATAAGGCTATTGATATTGCCTTCGATTGGGTTTGTAAAATTAAAGGGGAGATTACCCTTTTCAATTGTTATTTCAGTCCTTTAGGTAGTGCACTTAACTTTGGCGACACAAACATGTACGATGTTAATGCCGAAGAGCTCAGTATGAGTTTACGAGTGGAGAGCGAAGCTAAGATGGAGAAGTGCAAAAATCGCCTAGAAGAAAAGATTGAAAAGGAAGATATTAAGGGTGTAAGCGTTAAAACTTCCATTCAGAGAGGTGTAGCAGAATATGAAATTCTAAATTATGCCGATGAATATAAGCCCTCAATACTTGTGATGGGAACCAGAGGGGCCGATAAAAAGGTGGTTGATTTAATAGGTAGTGTAACAGCCGAAATAATTGAAATGGCCAAAGTGCCAGTATTAGCTGTGCCTGAAAAGTTTGATTATAAAGGGATAGACCAATTATTAAGTTTTGCTTATCTCGCAATTTTTGAAGAGCCCGATTATCTAGCATTAGAAAAGCTATTAAAAATATTAAATCCATTAAACGCAAATATTACTTGTGCTCACGTGACGAAGGAATCCGATTTAGATAAGAATAGGATTAAAATGGAGCATCTTGAAAATTACACCAAGAAAAAACTAGAGGGAGAAATTAATTTTGAGATGATTCAAAATGATGATTTCTGGTTGGGTATTGAAGATTTCGTTCAAGAGAAAAAAATCAACGTACTGTCATTTACCACTTACAAACGAAACCTTATAACTCGTTTATTAAATCCATCAGTGGCAAAAAAGATGTTATTTCACTCAACAACACCACTTTTGGTGTTTCACGCAAAATAAATATTTAAGTCACACAATATCTTTAAAATTGCACTTAAGCGTTAAGTGCAATTTTTTTATGGGCTCATTTCAGCAAACCAAATTGTTTATTAATGTAATTTCAATTCTTAATTTATGTATAAAAACTGCGAAATATCATATGTCTATTTTGCGAATTAAAATAAAACTCTATTTTTGCAATATAATTTAATAGAAATATGTCAACTGTTACTTATGGTTTATAACTATTACCATATCATACTTAAATCATTTATCACCCCTTGGGGGTGCTATTAATTATTCTCTCAAAAAAAAGATAATTGATGAAAGTAATCAATTATCTCCTTGTTGTATAAACTTAACAAAGTTAGATTTTGCACAAGGTTAAGGTAGTTATTTCTTTAACTATTTAGTTTTCAAAAATTAATAAATACAATCTCTTAGTTGAGGTTAAAATGATAATGAGATATAGAATTGTAGCTATTCTCATACCTAAATCAAATGTAAATGAAGGTATTAAAATTTGGCGGTACATCAGTAGGATCATCTGATAGTATAAAGCAGGTAAAGAGTATTATAGATTCGCAGAGTGAGCAAGTTGTAGTTGTTGTTTCTGCTGTAGGTGGAGTAACAGATGAGTTTATCAATGCTGCCAACTTAGCTAAGATTGGAGACAATTTTTGTTTCGATATTTTAAGTGATGTAAAAGAAAAGCACTATACTATTATTAGTGATTTATTTACACTTGAAATTGCTCAGGGAATTAAATATAAGGTGGATCAATTATTTGATGAGGTAAGCACTATTATTAAAGGTGTTTACATGTTAAAGGAGATCACACGTAAAAGTGAAGCTATAATTACTAGTTTTGGCGAGCGCTTATCATCATTTATTGTTGCTGAGTATATTTCTGGAGCTACTTTATTTGAGTCGCAAAAATATATTATAACAAACGAAGTGTATGGTAAAGATTCTGTAGACTATGATTTAACAGCAGAAAATTTGAATACCATTAAAGATAAATTAGGAGATGTATCTGTATTCCCTGGTTTTGTGGCAACAAATAAAAATAAAGAATTAACAACTCTAGGTAGAGGAGGTTCAGATTATACAGCCTCTATTTTAGCTGCAACATACGATGCTTCAGTACTTGAGATTTGGACTGATGTGAACGGTTTTATGACGGCTGATCCTCGTATTATCAGTAGAGCTTACTGTATTGATCAGTTAAGTTATTCTGAAGCTATGGAGTTATCGCATTTTGGAGCTAAAGTCATTTACCCTCCAACAATATTACCCGTATTTAAAAAGAAAATTCCAATTCGTATTAAAAATACCTTTAACCCTGAGGCTGTTGGTACTTTAATTAACGATGAAAAGGAAATTATAAAAGATAAAAAGATTAAAGGTATCTCATCTATCAGCGATGTGTCGTTATTAACGGTACAAGGTATTGGTATGATTGGTGTTACTGGTATTTCAATGCGTTTGTTTAAATCCTTAGCTAAGGATGATATCAACGTTATATTAATTTCTCAGGCTTCTTCAGAGAATTCTATTAGCGTGGTAATTGAATCAAGCATTGCCAATAGAGCAGTTGAGTTATTACAAGAAGAGTTTGCAGCAGAAGTTGCCTTAAATCAAATTAACAACATCTCTGTAGAAAAGGATATGTCTGTTATCGCTATTGTGGGCGAAAACATGAAACATACCACTGGTATCTCAGCTAAACTATTTAATAGCATGGGACGCAATGGTATTAATATCTTCGCTATTGCACAGGGAGCATCAGAGTTAAATATTTCTTTTGTTGTTAAAGAGAAGGATCTTAAAAAAGGATTAAATGTAGCACATGAGGCTTTCTTCTTATCGCACTATACTGTATTAAATCTATTTTTAGTAGGTACAGGAACAGTGGGTAATATGTTGATTGAGAAGTTAAAAAATCAATCAGAAACATTACTAAAAGAAAACAAGCTTAAAATACGAATTGCCGGTATAACCAATAGTAGAAAAATGCTTTTTGATAAACAGGGTATTGATGCAAAATCAATTACTTCGGAATTAATGGAGCGTGGAGAAGAGGCTAATTTAGATGTATTTAAGCAACGAGTGATAGAATATAACTTGGCCAATAGTGTGATGGTTGATTGTACAGCCAATCAAATTATTTCTGAGTTGTATTATGATGTGTTAAATGCCAACGTATCAGTTGTAACGGCTAATAAAATTGCTAGCTCTTCAGAATATTCATTATACCAAAAACTAAAAGCAACTGCTTTAAGCAAAGGTGTTAAATTCTTGTTTGAGACAAATGTGGGCGCTGGTTTGCCAATTATTGCACCATTACGTGATTTAGTAATGAGTGGTGATAAAATATTAAAACTAGAGGCTGTATTATCGGGTACCTTAAACTATATCGTAAATACATTAGGCGAGGATAAACCATTATCTGCTGTTATTCAAGAGGCTAAAGATAAGGGGTTTAGTGAGCCTGATCCACGTATTGATTTAAGTGGAACTGATGTGGTTCGTAAGATACTAATCTTAGCGCGTGAAGCAGGTTATGCAATGGAGCAGAGTGATATTAAAGTGACTCCTTTTGTACCTCAAGAGTATATGGATGCACCATCATTAGATGTGTTTATGAAAGAGGTTGTGAAACTAAACGACAGTTTTGAAGTACAACGTAAGCGTTTAGTTAGCGAAGGAAAAAGACTACGTTACGGAGCTAAGTTAGAAGATGGTAAAGCTGAAGTTGGTTTCATTGAAGTTGACCAAGCGCATCCATTCTACGATTTAGAGGGAAGTAACAACATTATCTTAATTAACTCGGAGCACTATAAAGAACATCCAATGCAAATTAAGGGTTATGGTGCAGGTGCAGATGTTACTGCAGCAGGTGTTTTTGCCGATATCATTAAAGTGGCTAATAAATAATTATTAGTTTTTAACAATTCCTGATAGAACCAAGTGTTTAAATCGTGGTTTCTTAGCAATAGAATATGACTAATGTCAGGAATTACTTAAACAGAGATTTATGAAATATCTAGTAATATTATCAGATGGGGCTTCAGATGAGCCTTTGGAAGAGTTAGGAGGTAAAACTCCGTTAATGGCAGCTAAGACTCCATATATTGATCAATTAGCAAAAAGTGCTGTATCGGGTTTACTAGATACAGTGCCAGCAAGCTTACATCCGGGAAGTGAAGTTGCTAATATGATGGTAATGGGTTACGATGCCGAAAAATACTATCGCGGTAGAGGAGTGCTTGAGGCGGCTTCAATGGGAGTGAAGACTTCATTAACAGATTTAGTATTTCGTTGTAACTTGATTTCTATTGAGGATGAAAAAGTACTGAACCACTCAGCAGGACATATTTCAACGGAAGAGGCCAAAGAGATTATGGAGTTTCTCCATGAGAAATTGGGTGATGAGAAAAACCGTTTTTACGCAGGGGTTAGTTATCGTCACTTAATGGTAATTGATGGTGGTAGTGATCAAATTAACTGTGTTCCTCCTCACGATGTTCCTGGAACTCCATTTAAGGATGTGTTGCCAAGTGCTAAAAATGAGGCGGCGCAATCTACAGTGGATATCGTAATTGATTTAATGCTTAAATCGAAGGAATTACTAAAAGATCATCCAGTTAATGTGAAAAGAAGAGCAGCAGGGAAACCCGCAGCAGATATGATATGGCCTTGGTCGGCTGGGAATACGCCTGATATGCCAACGCTTAAGGAGCTTTATGGTGTTGAGTCGGGTGTGGTAATTTCAGCAGTAGACTTAATTTATGGTTTAGGTGCTTATGCCGGATTAGAAGGCGTGCATGTTCCTGGTTCAACAGGATTGTATGATACAAACTACGAAGGAAAAGCAGAGGCTGCAATAAAAGCTTTAAAAGAGAATCAATATGTATTTTTACACATTGAGGCTAGTGATGAAGCAGGTCATGAAGGCGATTGGAAATTAAAGACACAAACCATTGAGTCTTTAGATCAGCGTGTTGTAAAATATGTGCTTGAGGAAGTGGAGAAAATGGACGAAGATGTGACGATTGCTTTATTACCCGATCATCCAACACCTTGTGCTTTAAGAACGCATACGCGTGATGCAGTTCCATTCTTAATTTCAAAGCCGGGTCAAAAGCCCGATGATGTAAATGAGTACAACGAGGATGCTGCTAAAAAAGGAGCTTTTGGTACTTTATACGGACCCGAATTTATGCAATTGCTTTTGAGCGATGCATAATTAAATTATAACAGACAAAATTTATAGTGCTAAAGTAGTCTTTGAAAATTGACTACTTTAGCACAACTCAAATAACAACAAGATGAAATTCTATAGTACAAATTCGCCATCGGTAAAAGTATCCTTAAAGGAAGCTGTATTAAAAGGTTTAGCTGCCGATAATGGTTTATATATGCCAGAGTATATTCCTGTAATTGATCCTGAAACAATGGACAATATTGAGAATATGACCTTAAGCGAAATTGGCTTTATGGCTCTTAAACCATTCTTTTGTCCTGATATTCCAGAGGATGATTTTAAGGCTTTGGTTGAAGATGCTTTAAGTTTTGAAATGCCTACGGTTAAAGTTTGTGGCGACATCTATTCTTTAGAGTTATGGCACGGACCTACTTTAGCATTTAAGGATGTAGGTGGTCGTTTTATGGCTCGTATTCTTTCTCATTTTGTTAAGGGGCAAGATAAAGAGATTAATATTCTTGTTGCAACATCGGGTGATACAGGAAGTGCTGTAGCAAATGGTTTTTACAAAGTTCCAGGCATCAAGGTATTTGTATTGTATCCTAAAGGCTTGGTGAGTGAGGTGCAAGAAAAGCAGTTTACAACTTTAGGAGAAAATATTACTTCTATTGAAGTAGAAGGTACTTTTGATGATTGCCAGCGCATGGTTAAACAGGCTTTCTTAGATAAAGAACTCAACGAAGCCTTAACGCTAACTTCTGCTAATTCAATTAATTTAGCACGTTTGTTGCCGCAATCTATTTATTACCATCATGCTTATGCACAAATGAAAAAGGCAGGAAATACTAAAGACCTTGTTTTTTGTGTGCCAAGCGGAAACTTTGGAAATATAACTGCCGGATTAGTAGCGCAAACCATGGGCTTGCCTGTAAAACGCTTTATTGCAGCCACTAATATTAACGATATAGTTCCTCAATATTTAGAGTCTGGAGAGTATAAACCGGCTCCGTCGAAAGCAACTATTGCTAATGCAATGGATGTTGGAGACCCAAGTAACTTTGTTCGTATAATGGATTTATACGATAGCGAGCATAAAAAGGTAACAGCTAACTTAACGGGTTATTCTTTTACTGATGAAGAAATTAGAGAAACGGTTAAGCGCGTAGATGTTGATAACAAATATATTCTTGATCCGCACGGAGCTACAGGTTTTAAAGCTTTAGAAAATGATCTTGAGGAAACTGAGGTAGGTGTATTTTTAGAAACAGCGCACCCGGCTAAATTCCCTGAAGTTGTAGAACCAGTTATTGGTCGAAAAGTTGAAGTGCCAACTCGTTTACAAGCTTTCATGAATGGTGAAGCAAAAAACATTAGCATGAAAGCGGATATGCAAGAATTGAAAAAGTACTTAATGAATAAATAGTATCTAGCAATAGTTACTTGTGTTTTGCCTAGTATAGAAATAAAGGCTAATACTAAAAATATATGAAGCAGGAAATCCTATTAAAGGGTTTCCTGCTTTTTTTTGTTTTCGCCTCTCTTAAGAACGACTTTTAGCTTTTATGTATTTATTCTTGTAGCTACAGTATAATCAATTGTTAGTTAGAACTAACGGTAGTGTGGTGCTCTAAAGTGAATATATCTTCATAGGATATGAACAATAATTCACTCAAAAACAGAACCTAGCGTTTCTTTATTCGTTGAACAAGCTGAATTCTAAAATGAATAAAGAATGATTAAAAGCTTAAAAAGATTCATAAGCAAAACACTTATGATGCGTTATTTATCTCTCATTGTTGTTTCATCTGTAATGTTAACATCAAAAGCGGAGGGATATCAAGTAAATTTACAAGGACAAAAGAATACGGCGATGGGCCACACCGGAACAGGTTTGGTTAACGGAGCTAGTGCCATACATTTCAATCCCGGTGCTTTAAGCATGATGGAGAATAGTTACGACTTTTCAGCGGGAGCTAGTTTCGTAATGTCAACCGTTAATTTTAATAAAGCTGGAAGTAATTATAGTGCTCAAACCAATAGTCCGGTAGGAACACCCTTTTATTTTTATGGAGCAGCTAAATTAAACGATAGTTGGGCTGTTGGTCTTAGCGTAACAACACCATATGGTAATGGATTGTCATGGGAGAAAGATTGGGATGGACGTTATTTAATTCAAGACATTACTTTGCGCAGCTTTTTTATTCAACCAACGGTATCTTATCAAATAAACGAAAAATTGGGTATTGGTGCAGGTGCAATGATTGTTGCAGGTAGTGTTGATTTAAATAAAGCATTGCCAATTACTGGTGCAAACGGAGAGGCAAGTACCAACTTAAATGGTACAGCTACTGCCTTTGGGTATAACTTAGGTATATTTTATCAGGCCAGTGAAAAGTTCTCGCTAGGTCTAAACTATCGTTCTGAAGTTACTATGACAATGGAGGGAGGAGATGCTACTTTCTCTAATATTCCAAATTCTTTAATGGGACAATTTGCGAATACTACTTTCGATTCAGAGTTGCCATTACCGGCCAACTTAACATTGGGCTTAGGATATCAGCTTGGAGATAAGCTGACTTTGGCGGCTGATTTCCAATACGTATTTTGGTCCACTTATGAAGAGTTGGTATTTGAATTTGCCTCAGAAACGATTCCAACATCAGTGAACCCGCGTGAGTATAAAAATACGATGATATACCGTGTGGGTGCTGAATATGCTTTATCAGAAAAGTTTGATATTATGGCAGGTGCCTACTACGATCAAACCCCAATCGAAGATCATTTATTGAATCCTGAAACTCCGGGGGCAAACAAAGTTGGTTTATCCTGTGGTTTTACCTTTAGAGCTAACGAGAAGCTATCGATAGATGCTTCAATGTTATACATTAAAGGTTTAGAACGCGAGGGCGGATACGAGCCAGCTAATTTTTACGGTACCTATAATTCACAGGCTTTCATCCCTGGTATAGGTGTTAACTATGCTTTTTAGTATCGGTGGTTTGATAAGTAATTTATAGAAAAGAAATATATGAAGAATATAATATATACAGGTTTACTTGCTTTAGGTTTATTTAGTTGTGAGTTAGCCGATAAAGAATTTAATGCTTCTAGTGGAAGTGCTGATTTTACCAAAACCGTTGTTGTTGGTGATTCGTATTTAGCGGGTTATATGGATAATGCGCTATATGCCGAAGGACAAGAAAATGGCATTGGAGGTATATTGAGTAAGCAATTATCCGCCGTAGGAAATACCTTAAACAAACTACCATTAATTGAAGCAGGTAAGTCCATTGGTTCAATGCAAAATGGAAAGTATGTACTTCAGATTGTTGATGGTGAATTGTCTCCAGTCCCGACTGAAGGTGATGTAAGCTTATTAAGTGACCAAAGTAAATGGGTTAATGCAGATGTTCCTTTTGCAAATGTATCTGTCCCTGGCGCTAAAGCCATTCATTTGGTATCGCCATTATTGGGAGATCCAACTTTAGGTGAAGGCAACTTTAATCCTTTTTATAGTCGCTATGCTTCTATGCCGGGTACATCAACTGTCGTGGAGGATGCTTTAGTTAACGAGCCCCGCTTTTTTGTGTATTGGGCTGGTATTAACGATGTGCTAGATTACGCGAGTAATGGTGGAGTAGGTAGTGAGTCAGGATTAGAGCCTGGTGATATCACTTCAACAGATGCTTTTGCAGAGTCAGTAAATGGGGCCATTGCCATGTTATCTGCCAATAATACGATGGGAGTAGTAGCAAACATTCCTGATATCAGTAAAATGCCATTTTTTACCACAGTGCCATATAATGCATTGGTTTTAACATCGGAACAAGCGCAAGGTTTAAATGATTATTATGAGCAGGTATTGGACTATAATAACAATGCTGAACTATTAGGTTTGCCAACCATTACTTTTGTTGAGGGTCCTAATACCTTTGTTATTGAGGATGCTACTTATCCATTACAGATTCGTCAAATGAATGCCACAGAAAAAGTGTTATTATCGGCTCAAAGCGAAATAGCCTCTTGGCCAGCCGGACAAGTACTTCCTTTAACTGATGAGGTAGTGTTAACCGATTCTGAATTAAAAAGTATTGCCGATGCTACAACAGCATTTAATGCAATTATTAAAACTGCCGCTAGCAATTTGGCTTTAGCTGATATGAATACATGGTTCAATAGCCTTGTTGAAACCGGTTTGTTGGTTGATGGTAATTTATATACAACTACTTTTGTAAGCGGTAACGTATTTTCTCTTGATGGATTGCATCCCTCAATGAAAGGGGCTGCCTTATTTGCCAACGAATTTATTAAAGCCATAAACACAAAATACAATGCCAATATTCCTAGTGCCGATGTAAACAATCAGCCAGGTATCGTATTTCCATAATACAAACCATTTTTTTTGGATCATTTTGAACTTAAGAGCCCTCTAGATTATCATGTCTGGAGGGCTTTTTTATACCCGTTAAATTTTTCTCGTATTAGCAATAAACTGCTTAAAAGTACTTTTGAGAATGCAGATGCCTAGCTGTTACTTTTAATTAACAATGAATGCAACTCGCTGGTAGTAAATATATAGAGAGAAGGATGTGCTTCTGCATTTATTACCCCTAAGAACATGCCTTACCGATTAAGATGAGATATTTACATAAGAATTTTGAAGACTCTTAACAGAGATAAAAAACAATCTACTTATGAAAAATATTGTACTAACACTTTTAATTTTATTAAGCTTTAATGATATTGATGCCAAAAACGTTAATGATAAGGAAGCTGCTTTCTATATTAATAAAATGCCCAATAAAGTAATTGTGCTCGATGACCTATCGGGAAATGAGGATAGCGGTGACTCTCAATTATTGAATCAAGCTATTGCTAAACTATCAAAAGCTGGAGGAGGGGTTTTACTAATAAAAAAGCCCAAACAGAGTAAATACATTTACGTGCGAGAGGTAAACCTTCAGAGTAATGTGCACATTAAGGTTGAACCAGATGTAATATTCCGTTTATGGAATGGTGGCGATAAGGTTCCTCGAAATAAGATTATGTTTTCCTTGGGTGGCAAGATGAATATCAGCAATGTAGCCATCACTAACCTTGAGGAAGATAGTAATGATCCGGAAACTTTTTTTAAAGTTGAATTAACTGGAGGGAAAAGTAATAGAGTTAAGTTTATTGATATCGTATCGGCATACAACTTTAAAGTATCGGGTATGGAGTTTTTCGATTCCAACACGGTATACTCAAATGTAGAGTGTAATTTACGCAGGGATCAAAGCCTTAAGGAAGGCGATTTACCAACTCAAGGTATTATAAAAAATATATTATCGCACAACAACCATGTGGGATATGGTATTGTACAAATCAGAGCAGGGAAGCGTATTCTATTCAAGAACCTGGATGGCGAGGGTGGTATTACCTTGCGCATGGAATCGGGCTTTGCACGGAAGGTATTGAGTGCAGATGCTAGTATTGATGCATGCGTGGGGCGAAATATAACTATCCGTAATGGTAAATCAGCCTTATCTATGTCGCCGCACCGAATTAAGCAAGGTTGGGTTGATATACGTGGTATTAGTGCTTACAACTCAATGGCAGCTGTGGAAATTGGCAATGGCTTTTACGATAATAAAGGCGGGGTTGACAACCTTGGGACCTTTAGTAGCGATTCGTATGTGGGCGATTTTAAAAAAGTAGAAGGAGGGAAAACGGCACAGGTTAAGAGTAAATATTTCACTCAGTTTGAATGTGAGCAGCAAACAGAATTAAAGGACAATTTTCCTACAGCTCCTGACGGAGAAAGTTCTTATGCCACATCGTTGGCAGTGGTAGAATATTCATCGCACCCCGATTACGGTTGTTCTTCTGAAGGTAAAAGACCAATGGGCTGTTATACCATTCAATTAGATTTACCCAAAGATGAAGTAATCAGTGGTACTTTCTTACATAGTGATCCGATTAGCTATAGTAATGTACAAAAGTATACTTGCGAAACTTCAGCTGCAGATAAGGCAAAAAAAGAAAAGCAGCCCAAGATTATCGTAAACGCTGAAGAAAATATGCTGAAAATAAAATTGAACGGCTTAAAGAATGTGGAGATACTAAGAATTTATTCCCTAAGCGGAAGCTTTGAAACAAAACATAAACTTAAAGAAAATGAGCAAGAGGTCCGTATTAGCACTGTAAGTTGGGAGAAGGGAAATTATATAATCGCTTTTACTAAGGAAAAGAAAATGAAGTTTAGTCTTAAGTAATCGTTGATGATTTTCCAAGGTACCAAAACGATATTGCGTCATCGCGAGGCACGCGGCGATCTCAAGGCAGTTATATGGTAGGTAGTATGTATCAAGATAGAAGTATAAGGGGTTAACAGCTTGTCTTGAGATTGCTTCCTTTGTCGCAATGACGAGGTGCTTAGGTAATTGTTAGTTGCGAATAATTATTAAAGTTGGTAATACGCTATTGCGTCATCCTAAGGTAAGAAGTAAATAAATCTTGTGTCTGGATACTTGAATCTTGATACTAATTCAAAAAATATGAAACATATCTATAAAACAATCACCATAAGCCTAGTGCTTATAATTAGCGGAATAATAGGAGCCCATGCGCAGCGCCTAAGCGATAAAGAGGCAGATTACTATGTGAATAAAATACCTAATAACACACAGGTCATCGATAATTTGTCGGGCTTAGATGATGGTAATGATTCTGAATTAATTAGTGCTGCTATCCGCAATTTATCAGAACAAGGCGGTGGTTACCTGCAAATTAATAAACCGCAAAATGCACCTTACATTTATGTGAGGGGAGTGCAGGTATTGAGTAATGTACACATTAAAGTGAATTCAGAGGTTACCTTCCGACCTTGGTACGGGGGTAATGCACCGCGCAACATTATAATGTTTCAGTTTGGTGGAAATACTAATGTGGAGAATGTGGCTTTTACAAATATGGATGAAGACAATACAGATTCACAAAGTTTCTTTAAAGTGGAATTTACTGGTGATAAAGGTTCTCGTGTAAAATTTATGGATGTACTCTCTGCCTATAATTTTAAGGTATCGGGTATTGCGTTTTCTGATTGCTACTCAGTATACTCTAACATTGAGTGTAATCTGCGTAAAGATCAAAGTAGAGTAGAAGGCGATATACCAGCTCAAGGCCTCATTAAAGATGTGGTGTCGTATAAAAACCATGTGGGATATGGCGTAGTTCAAATTAGAGCCGGTAAGCGCATCCTGTTCAAAAATTTAGATGGTGAGGGCGGTATTACTTTGCGTATCGAATCGGGTTTTACCCGTGCCCTAGAGAGTAAAGAGGCTACAATTGATCAGGTAGTTGGTCGTAATATTGTGGTGCGCAAGGGAGATGCTGCTTTGTGTCTCTCGCCACATAGGGCAGAACAGGGCGTAATTGATGTAAGTGGCATTAAAGCCATCCACTCAACAAATGCAGTGCAAGTAGCTGCAGGGTTTTACGATAAAAAAGGTGGGGTAGATAACTTGGGTACTTTTAGTAGTAACTCTATTGTAGATGCCATAACTGAGGTGAGTGGAGGAAAAGGAGCCCAGGTTAAAACAAAGGATTTTACTTTGTATAGCTGCGATTTACAAAATGAGCTTTATGCAAACAAATACGATAACCTAGATGGCGAGAGTACCAATGGTTATTCCCTTACGGTTGTGCGAAACAATTCCGATGCCAATAATGGTTGTGATGGCAGCAAGCAAGGATGTTATACAATTCAGCTTGAACTACCAGACGCTGCTAATGTTAGTGGAACGCATTTGGGCTCTAAAATGGTAGTGTATCCTGATGTGGATGGTATTAAATGCAACACTTCTTCAGCAAAGCAGATAAAGAAAGCCAAGGGACCTAGCGTATATCCGAACCCAAACAAAGGGGTGTTGAATGTAAAATTTAATGGACTAACTGGCGTGAATATGCTAAAAGTTTATGCCGTGGATGGAAATCTGCAAACTAAGGTTAAGGTAAAACCCAATCAGCAACAGCTAAAAATAAGTACACAAGGTTGGAAAAAAGGGAACTACATTTTAGCCTTTGATAATAAGAAGAAGCTTAAAGTAAGTGTTAAATAGAGAGGGATAGTATCAAGTATCAAGGCACATGTATCAAGAGTTTTATAG
>NZ_LYBV02000017.1 GCF_001660705.2 Saccharicrinis aurantiacus | reverse complement strand
ACGGCTTGCCTTGAGATTGCTTCCTTCGTCGCAATGACGAGGCGCTTCTTTAAGTATAAATGATTAGTGTTAAGTTATAAGCGAGAAGCAAAGCGTTTATCATTTATAACTTAACACTTATCCCTGATTTAAACTAAACCGAGAACTGCAATTCGCTTAATTTACGGTAGGTGCCATTGGTGTTTTTCATCAACTCATCGTGAGTTCCTCTTTCGGTAATTTCGCCATGCTCAAGCACCACAATAGTATCGGCTTTGCGGATGGTAGAAAGGCGGTGTGCAATAATGAGCGAAGTTCGTCCTTTCATCAGTGTATCTAGGGCTTCTTGCACAAGTTTCTCCGAGGCTGAGTCCAGAGACGAAGTTGCTTCATCGAGGATGAGTATCTTCGGGTCTTTTAAAATGGCACGGGCAATGGCAATACGCTGTCTTTGACCTCCGGATAGCTGAGTGCCACGCTCACCCACAAGTGTTTCAAATCCTTCTTCAAAGCGCTCAATAAACTCCAATGCATTGGCGTTTTTGGCTGCAGCCAGTATATCTGCATCATTGGCATTGGGGCGTCCGTAGGCAATATTCTCACGTATGGTACCGCCAAATAGAAATACATCTTGGGGCACCAAGGCAATTTGTTTACGCAGGGCCGAAACATTAAACTCGTTATTGGGTCTTTGGTCGAATAAAATGGCGCCCTCATTGGTTTTGTGCATTTGTAATAATAATGCGGCAAGGGTCGATTTTCCGGCACCGCTGCCACCCACAATTGCTACGGTCTGGTTTTTATTTATGGTGAGGTTGATGTTCTTCAATACCTTTGTTTCGGGACGAGAAGGGTAGGCAAATGAAAGATTTACCAACTCAAGTTGTCCTTGAATCTGATTTTCTTCTGAAATCTCATTCAGGGTAATTATTTCTTCTTCATCCTCTTCGTGTAGTTCGAAAAGCGTTTCGGTGGCACCAATAAACTTTTGAATATTGGCAAAAACAGCGGCCAGTCCACCAATGGTTCCACCCACATATACCGAGTAGATTACAAAGGAAAAAAGTTGTCCTGAATTAATGCCTCCCGTTGATAGCATTAAAGATCCACGCCATATAACGGCAACAATAGCTCCAAACATTCCGAAGATGATGAACGACGAAAACATAGCACGGTATTTCCCGCTTTTCATCCCCAACAGCTTAATATCTTCCGTACGCGAAAAATATCTATCTATTTCGTAAGCCTCGTTGGTAAACGATTTCACGCTCTGTATGCCTTGTAGGGTTTCTTCCACTATAGTGTTAGAGTCGGCTACGTTTTTTTGCACATCCTTAGAGAATTTACGAATAAACTTACCAAAGAAACGGGCTACAATCATAGTTGGTGGCAAAATAATTAGCATAAAAAGCGTGAGTTTTACCGAGGTAAAAGCAAGTAAGGTAACGCCTCCGATAATAATGATTAATTGGCGAATAAGCTCAGCTAATGTAGTGGTTAAGGTTTCTTGTAACAATGAAATATCGGCCGATATTCTACTGTTTAATTCACCCACACGGTGTTTTTCAAAAAAGGTGATGGGTAGTTTTATAAGGTGATTAAAGGTATCGCGCCTGAGCATTGCCAAGCTTTTTTCGGTTACATTGTTGAATAAAATAATTCTGAAATAGGAGAAGGTGGCCTGTACCAACAATACAATACCCAATACCAAAGCAATTTGATTTAGGTTGGCCCAAGAGTCCTCGCCCGATCCGGCGTTTACCAAATCGCCCAATAGTTTAGGAAAGGTAAGATTGGCTAAGCTAGATACCAAAAGGAAGAATAGGCCTAAGAAATATTCGCGGCGATACGGACTAATGTATTTGTATAGTTTAAAAACTTTTGATAAGCCCGATTTGGTGATTTTATTTTTCTTTTCGTCTTGCATATGCTTTTATCTTACTGCTTCAATAACAACAAAATTAAAAGCATTTGGTTAAGGCACTTAATAATTATTAATTATCAATTGTTAATTGGAATTCAGCTTGCCCACGATATTGCGTCATCGCGAGGCACGTGGCGATCTCAAGGTGGTTATGAGAAGTATCAAGACGCAAGTATCAAGTATCAAGACGCAAGTATCAAGAGATTTACGGCTTGCCTTTATGTAGTTTTTTAACACAGAGACACAAAGTACACTGAGTTTTTTCTTTGTGTTCTAAGTGTCTTTGTGGTTTACCAATACGCTATTGCGTCATCGCGAGGCACGCGGCGATCTCAAGGCAGTTATGGTTGGTATCAAGGATCAAGGCAATTGTTAGTGGCTAATGGTTTCGCAAGTTGCCAACACGCTATTGCGTCATCGCGAGGCACGCGGCGATCTCAAGGTGGTTATCAAGTATCAAGACACAAGTATCAAGAGCTTTACAGCTTGCCTTGAGATTGCTTCCTTCGTCGCAATGACGAGGCGCTTATTTAATAGATAGTTGTTAATGATTTTTCAAGTTTCCAACGCGTTATTGCGTCATTGCGAGGCACGCGGCGATCTTAAGGTGGTTATGAGAAGTATCAAGTATCAAGACACAAGTATCAAGAGTTTCGCAGCTTGTCTTGGGATTGCTTCCTTCGTCGCAATGACGAGGCGCTTAGGTAATCTTTAATAGCTTATCTCGTAATTTAAGAAAAGGTTTTTCAATGATTAGATGAAGTAATAAACCAGCAACAATCGCAATTATTATGCAAATCCAGAAAGTCCACTGTTCTATACTTTCATTGCCTAAATCTTTAATAAACATCTTAGTAAAGTGATAAACTTGTTTGTGTGTTAGATATATAGAATAAGATAAAGTGGCTATAAGCAGCGTAAATTTGGTTTTAAACTTGTACAGTAGGCAAGTAGGACTAATTGCGGCAAGCACAATAATTGCATAAGCCAATGAAATTAATGGGTATCCGTAAATAGATGTATTGTACGAGATAAAATTGGCACAAAGCACATAGGCAAGCATAAATACCATTAGGCCTGCGAGTAATACTTTATTACCGTGCTGTATCAATTTTGCTTTGATGTTTGGTTTGTAGTTGAAAATTACGGCTATGCTTAAGCCCATTAATAAGCCATCCATTCGGTTATAACTTGGGTAATATACCTTTTCGAGAAAGCCATAAACCATTTGTCGGCGATTGCCATTATCAATAAATGGTTGAACATGCTCTTGCCAATTATACAGTCTTAAAATGTAACCCAGTATTATCAATCCAATTATTAAATAGGGCGTAGTTTTTTGAAGCTTATTTTTAAATAACAGTACAATCGAAATTGGAAGCAATAAGTAAAATTGTTCTTCAATGCATAAGGACCATGCGTGCGAAAAAGACTTTTCGGTTTGTGCATTTAGTCCAAAATTCTGAGTAAAAGTTAAAAACTTCCATAAAGGTGGTAAACCAGATCCTTCTTTTAATTCCGACAATGAATAATACATGATTAAAACAGCCAAATAAGCAGGTATTATTCTAAAGAATCGTTTAATGTAAAATTGACCAAAACTAATTCGGTTTGTGTTCTTGTATTCTATCAGTAACTGAAACCCTATTAAGTAACCGCTAAGTACAAAAAACAAATCAACACCCGTCCAACCTATCTGTTTTATGGGTTCTAAGTATGCGGGTATTCCTCTACCATAATGAAAAACCATAACAAGAAGTATTGCTATGGTTCTTAAGTGATCTAATCCGTGTAGTCTTTCGGTTTTGCGTTCAGTAATTTTAATCATTCACATCTTGTTTTTCTGCACTTGGGGTTTTGTTATAAAAGCAGGGGATACTGCCGTTATAGTATTGTTTACAAGATAAGATAATTAGCACAACTCTCAGTTAGGCAGTCTTACTAAAGCTTTAAATAAAACAAAAGCTATTTGTAAATAGGCCTCTAACGTGGTGCTTACACGCTATTGCGTCATCGCGAGGCACGCGGCGATTTCAAGGTGGTTATGAGAAGTATCAAGTATCAAGACGCAAGTATCAAGAGCTTTACAGCTTGCCTTGGGATTGCTTCCTTCGTCGCAATGACGAGGCGCTTATTTAATTGTTAGTGGCTAATTGTTTTGCAAGTTGTATACACGCTTTTGCGTAATCGCGAGGCACGCGCGATCTCAAGGTGGTTATGGTTGGTATCAAGTATCAAGAGTTTCGCAGCTTGCCTTGGGATTGCTTCCTTCGTCGCAATGACGAGGCGCTTAGGTAATTTTTAGTGGCTAATGGTTTTGCTAGTTGCCAACACGTTATTGCGTCATCGCGAGGTACGCTGCGATCTTAAGGCAGTTATGGTTGGTATCAAGTATCAAGACGCAAGTATCAAGAGCTTTACAGCTTGCCTTGGGATTGCTTCCTTCGTCGCAATGACGTGGCGCTTAGGTAATTGTTAGTGGCTAATGGTTTCGCAAGTTGTATACACGTTATTGCATTATCGTTTGGCACGTGGTGATCTCAGGTGAGATGTAAATAAAAAAGCCCCAAATCCGTATTAATGGAGATGGGGCTTTGTTATAAGTGCGGTGTTAAAAAATAAGTTATTCTGTTTCTACTATTTCACTTTCTTCAATCATTGATTTAGTGCTTCCATAAATAACATAATCGTTATAAAAAGCTTCGTTTTTGCCTTTCCAAACTAGTTTGCCTACATCGCTAAGCTCACTAATTTGTTTGTATAATTCGTTCGCTAATTTAATGCGTTCCAGGGTCTTTTCTTTACGTTCGGTAATGGTTAATCTTAAGGAAATATATATTAAGAATTAGAGGTTGCAGGATTTTGCTTGTGAGGTGAAAAAACAATTCCCGCAGTCAACACTGCGGGAATTGTTATATGTTTTGGTTTGTCACAAGAAGGGATTCTTGCGGCAGCGGTATTCTATTTCCAAATTTTTGTATTTAAGTCTAAATCATTAACCAAACCAGTAAGAAGTTCAAAATAATCAAAATGAGTTTTCATAAACTCTTTACTAGTAATGGGCTTCAGTAAATTTACTTCAAACAAATTAACATTATTAGGTATTGCAACATACAGCCAGTTATCTATTAAAGAAAAGGCAACTTTTTTATTCACCTTCTTTTTGTATTCGAGCATTCTGTGCATTAAACTAGGTGTTAGTTTATATCTCGATTCTACCTGATCTTCACCTACTACGGTAAACTCTTTGCGAAACTCAATATCTTCAAGCTTAATATTCATTTCGTTATGAATGCCAATTTTTACTTTAGTATATAAAGAAACATTAGAACGAGGCATTATAACAGTTTTAGAAGTAAAAGTTTTATTGAATCGTACTGCGATAAAAATACCGGTAAAAAAAATATCATATATACCCCATGCTTGAACTTCTGAGAAGTGTATATGTGTATTACCTATTCTACACTCGGTATAATCATCACCTGTTGTTCTCTTTACTTTCCCTCCTAATAAAAGACTATTGGTTAAAACAACAGGACTCATCCTTTGGCGAGGTAAGTATCTTACATCTTCATAAAAATATAATAGGAGCTCTGTAATTACTTTATTTTTGAATATTGGTGTTAATTCCTTAAATGCCTTTTGTCTTTTTCCATTAATCAGACCATAAAAAGTTAGTGCAGTTATAACTAGTTGGAGTATAGTAAATTCGATAGGAATTAAAAGATAAAAAATTGGTACAGAAACAAGAAATGCAACAAACCATTTAAAAAGGATCTGCATTTCATTAAGCCATTTTTTACGTACAATTTCAACCTCTTCGAGAACAGGATATATTTTAGCAAAAAAAGTATCGAAATCTTTATTTGAAAATTCCATTATTTAAGCTTTAAATAAATCTGACGCTTTAATATTATCGCGTTCAATTTCCTCGGCCTCAAAAACCTTTTTTTCGTTGAAACCTAGTAAGCCTGCAATAATATTAGAAGGGAACACTTGAATTGCATTATTGTATGATGTTACAGCCGTATTATAATACCTTCGTGCAGCCGAAATTTGTTCTTCTGAGGAAGTCCAATTTGCCTGAAGCGCAAGAAAAGTAGAATCTGCTTTTAATTGAGGATAGTTTTCTACATTCATTAATAATCCATTCATTTTACTTTGAAGATTATTATGGATTGTGACATCCTCAGTTACACTTCCTTCGCTAATAACCTGTGTGCGAAGTCTTGTTATTTCAGCAAAAACACCTTTTTCATACTTCATATACTCTTTTGTAACTTCTACAAGATTTGGTATTAAGTCGTATCTCTTTTTTAACATTACATCAACTGACCCAAACGCATTGGCTACCTCGTTTTTTCGCCTAATAAGGTTGTTATAAATTGTAATTAATATGATTAAAATAAAACTTACAATTGCTACTAAAATTATCATCGTTTAAAATATTTATTATTTGTGACTACTTAATTATTACCTATAATGTTTGGCTAGATGAAGCCGATTGATAAACTATTATCCCCATTTAAAGTAGGAGTGAGCTGAAAAAAGAATTCCCGCAGCCCCATGCAGCGTGAGTTGGTGTTTCTTTTATCAGTGTTTACCACAAGAGAGGACTCTTGCGGCAGCCTTGCATTATACCTCATTCTGTTAGGCATATTTCTTTTACCATTTCAATAGGTACAGATGTTCGTTCAGAGACTTGATTAACGCTCATTCCTTCATGGTAGAAACGTTTTACAAAACACGGAATGGTTTCTCCAATTTCAATCAAATTATTTTCAGGATCATAAAACCGAATTGTTTTCTGTCCCCACGATTCCTCAATGGTTTCGTGTAAGTATATCAAATTGTGTTCTTTTAATTTGGTAATTACGGCTTCATAATCATTCGTATCAAAACATATTTCCAGATTTTTATTTCCCGATGGGTGGTAAGTTTTACCAAGCTTTTTGGCAATTGTATAATCCTCTGAAAGTTTCCACAATGAGATGCCATTTTTAAATCCGATGCAGTTTCCAAAATCAACATCAATTTCTTGTTGTAATATTTCCTGATAAAATGCTTTCATCTTATCGAAATCATGGGTCATTATTACAGTTGAATGAAATTTTATATCCATTTTTTTAAAATTTAGGTTCGTTCGTTTATGCTATAAATTTTGCTCCTGCAATTCCAATTCCTGCTCCTAGTATTACCGAAAATACAAACATCGGAATTATGGCTTTTTTATCCCTTGGGAAAACAATTACCATTATCGGAATAGAGCTTAGAACACCAATCGCCATTCCTGTTATCCAGGGAGCAATGCCCCAATTTACAAATGGAATAATTAATCCGAGAGCAAAATAATGCAAAAAAGCAGAGATAATGTCTCGTTTATCCAATTTCTGTATTACCATAGGGATTGCATCTAGCAATCCGGCTACAAGTCCGATTAGTATTGCTATTAAGAAGTTATTCATTTGTGGGGTTATTTATTTAACACTTCAGTGATTAGCGAACTGGCCATTGATTCGATTGACGGTATGTGTTTTTTTATTGGATATCACTTATTCTAAATACTGCAAAATTTGCTATTAGTTTTGTTTCATTTTCAGTCTGGCCAGTTAATATCATTGGAGTTTCTTCAAAAAGAATTGGCTCTGCCGAAAAGGACGCTTTAAATTCATCAATAGTAAAGAATTCCTCTGGTGGATGAGAATGTCCCATTAAAGAATCAACAAATTTACGCTGAGCTAACACTTCCTCTGTAGTAACTCCAATTCTATAATTAGGAAACCCTATTGATATTATAGAATCAGGTCTAGAATTAAGTTTTAGAAAATTCTTAATGTCTTGAAAGAATATTTCCTTGTTTTCTTTTGGAGACTTACTATTTGATAATGAAATCTCGTGAGCTGCACTTATCATTAAAAACACATCCGCTTTCCAAGGGAATTGATATTTAAGAGCATCTTTAAACGACAATTTCAATGTAGAATAGTCAATGTTATTTAGATCAGGGATTTCATCAATATTATTTGAAGGCTCAACATTGATCAACTTAACTCTTTTCCCAAATTTATCTATAATTTTTGCTCCTATTCCTGGTCCTCCTCCAATATCAATAATATTTAGATTATCAGAGTCAATCAATGCAGTCAAATTACTTGCAACTAACTGATGCATTGAATTAATATTTACCGCGAAATTATTTACGTAATCAATTCCTTCAAATTTTTGAAAATTATCCATTTATTTAGGTTTATTTATTTTTGAATCGCTTTGCTTTTCTGCTAAGGTCTATTTGCTAAACTGTTTTCCTATGACGAGTGGGTGATGGCGCTATTAAATATATACATTGCTGTGTCGTCGTGCTATATATTACTATCGTCCAGCTTTTCCATGAATCTGTTTAATTCTTAGTTTTAGAATCTCCATTTTTGAGTAAAATTCATCCGATTTCAATAGTTTGTCCTTAATAACAGAATCCTTTTCCTCTAAATGATGAAGCAAAATCCGCATTCCATTTTTCTTATCTTGCAAATCATTAACTATTTCCATATCGCCCCAGAAAACAACAGATTCATATTCATGTCCGCATTCATCAATAACGTAACCTTTATCTTTAATCACTGTTGCACATACATTTTTGTTAGCATCCAAGAAATCCAGTTTCAAACCTTTTTTTGCACAGTGAAAATATAAAATCTCATTTACGGAATCATATCCATAACTCAAGCTTACAGCGTATGGTTCATTGTTACGGCACATTGAAATCACTGCAAATTTGCCTTCTTTTAAAATTCGGTCTATGTCAGATTTCTCAGTAAGTTCCCTATTCGGTCGATTATGTAAATGGTATTGTTTCATTTCAGTTTATATTTGATAAGGCTTTAGAATGGTAAGTCTTCATTTTTCTTCCTCCCCGCATTACCTCAAACATTCCTTGAAAGTTATTGGGTAAAAACACTTCGTCGCTGGGGTTATTCGAAATGGTTTTCATGCATAGTATTTTTTTATGATTGGTTTATAAGATTACAAGGGTGTCATCAATAATTAAATTAATTGCTGTACTTATTAAATATACCGTGTAGCTTCGGGGGAGCGTATATATTATACAATGCAAGAAGTGTGTGTAGTGTGCAGTGTAGCATGTTTTTCATGGTTTAGGATTTGGTTATTTTTTTTCTTCGCTCTCGAAAATAGGGAATTAATTGTGCAATGCAAATATTACCCTTGCGCTAATTTAGTGTTATGCAGTAATTTATAACCATACTAAATTATGTAGATATGAGTATAGGCGTTTTTAGGAGGGGAGGTAGTAATGTCAATCAATATTAGAATATGAACACAAAGACACTGAGGCACAGAGTTATTAATTTAATTTGCTGATTACATGATTCAAATCTAAGCTAACTGTTTGAATATATATAATCACACTCTGCGTCTTCGTGTCTCTGTGTTTTTACTTATTTTATCCCTTGATTTGAATTAGTAATAGAAGTTGTTTATGACTTCAAACCAACGAACTAACACTTCACTAAAAAGCGCTGCTATTGCGCTAAACTATGGCCTTTTAAATTTCAAGTCTCTTTCAATGGCTTCAATCATTTTTCCTGCAATATCTTTGTTCGATGCTCCTTCAATGCCTTCGAGACCGGGTGATGAGTTTACCTCAAGCAATAGCGGACTATTCTGACCCCGAATAATATCAACACCCGCAACTTTTAGTCCCATGGTTTTGGTAGCTAAAATAGCAATGCGTCGTTCTTCAGGGGTAATTTTAGTTATGGCAGCCGAGCCACCCATATGTATATTAGCTCTAAACTCACCAGGAGCTGCGGTGCGCATAATGCTTTCAACTACTTTTCCGTTCACCACAAAGCATCTAATGTCTTTACCATTGGCTTCTTTAATGAATTCTTGCACCAATATGTTTGCTCTCAGGCTTTTGAAAGCATTAATTAAGCTTTCTGCAGCTTTTTTGGTTTCGGCCAAAACTACGCCTTTACCTTGTGTACCCTCCAATAGTTTTACAATTAAAGGGGCACCACCCACCATTTTAATCAACTCATCGGTATCAAGTGGTGAGTTGGCAAAGCCTGTAGTGGGAATTGGCAAGCCGCTGTTAATAAGTAGCTGTAAAGAGTACAGCTTGTCTCTTGACTGCGTAATTGCCGATGCAGAGTTAAGCGTGTAAACCCCCATTGCTTCAAAATGACGCGTAAGTGCTGTTCCGTAAAAAGTGGCACTGGGGCGTATGCGAGGTATAATGGCATCAAAACCCGATAAAATACGACCACCACGGTAGTGCATCTCCGGATTTTTACCATCAAGCTTAATATAACAGTCCTTAATGCTTAAAAATTCAACGTCGTGACCGCGCTCTTGGCCTGCCTCAATAATACGCCGATTACTATATAAATCAGGATTAGAGGCCAATAAACCAATTTTTAAACCCGTAGGCTTAATAATATTGGTGCTGTAGTAGGTTTCAAGTACGTCAGGTGTTAAGTCGCCCAATAATAACGATGATTCTGGGTCAACCAACATTTTGCCACTCATGGCTTGTCTGCCCAAAAGCATGCGATAGCCCATAGAGTCCCGATTGGTTAAAGTAACCTCAACTTCCCAAGTATCCTCAGCTATTGAAATAGACGTTTTAATTACAAAACGCCTTTCGCTTTGTCCGCTCGAACTTTTAACTCTGCGTTTATCGTACACAGGCGCTTCGCAATGTATGGTGGTTTTACCATCGTTTTGCAAAGGGTGCACTTCAAAACTCACCCAAGGGTTACCATTTTTTTTAAATGGGGTAATGTTTACGGCATGTAGCGCCGAGGTTTTTGCACCCGAATCTACACGCGCTTTAATAGCCGGAATATTAATTTGGGGTAAACCGCACCACTCTTCACTACCTACTACTATTTTGTTTTCAGTCATTTCTTTAGCATTTATGGATGATATTCAAGCAATTTAAATATTATTTCTCTAAATAGGTATAGCCGTATAAGCCCGATCGGTAGTTCGATAAAAACTCTTTCCCTTCCTTGGGCGAAATTTTACCTTGCTTAACCGATGCAGTTACCCATGCCTCAACCGTACGTACCAGTTTTTTAGGGTTGTATTGTACGTATTCCAACACATCAGCAACGGTTTCGCCATCTATTATTTTATCAATAGAGTAGCCCTCTTTGGTGGCTGATAAATGCACTGCATTAGTATCGCCAAATAGGTTGTGCAAATCGCCAAGTATCTCTTGATACGCACCCACTAAAAATACGCCAATGTAGTACGAGTCGTCTGCTTTAAGCCGATGAACCGGTAAATTGTAGCTAATATTTTTAGTAGCAATAAAATTTTCAATCTTACCATCCGAATCGCATGTAATATCCTGTATGGTAGCTTCCACATCAGGCCTTTCGTTATGGCGATGAATCGGAATTATCGGGAATATCTGATCAATGGCCCATGAGTCGGGTAAAGACTGAAACAAGGAGAAATTGCAAAAGTATTTTTCCGATAATAGTTTCGATAAAGCATTCAATTCATCCGGCACATGCTTTAGGTTTGATGCTATTTTGTAAATATCGCGCGCAATGCTCCAAAACAAACGCTCAATTTGTGCACGTGTTTTAATATCTAACAAACCCAAGCTAAAACGATCTAGGGCTTCTTCGCGGATGAGTTGCGCATCGTGCCAAACCTCTAACATTTTAGATTGATTCAGGCATTCCCGCGAGTTATACAGCTCTTTAACCAAATCGTGGTCGTTTTCGCTTAGCTCCACTTCGTTTTTCCAAAGCGGGGCACACGACGATTCTAAAACCTCAAATACCAATACCGAATGGTGCGCCGTTAATGAGCGGCCCGATTCTGTAATGATGTTAGGGTGTGGTAGTTCGTTTTTATCCGACACATCTACCATGCACGAAATAGCATCGTTCACATACTCCTGAATACTATAGTTTACACTGCTTTCGCTATTGGCCGATTTGGTTCCATCGTAATCAATGCCCAAACCACCGCCTATATCAACAAACTCAACTTTAAAGCCCGATTTATGAAATTGAGCATAAAATTGCGATGCCTCGCGAAGGGCAATTTTAATGCGGCGAATATTGGTTACCTGACTACCAATATGAAAATGGATGAGCTTTAAGCTGTCCTTCATATCAATAGATTCAAGATAATCCATGGCCTCAATTAAGTCGCTCGATGTTAAACCAAACTTGCTTACATCGCCACCCGAACTTTCCCACTTGCCGCTACCTGAGCTGGCCAGTTTAACACGGATTCCAAGGTGTGGTGTAATGTTTAAGCGCTCAGCAATGGTAGTAATCATTTTAAGTTCGTTGAGCTTTTCAACTACCAAAAATATACGACGTCCCATTTTTTGCGCCAACAAGGCCAACTCAATGTAATCTTCATCCTTGTAGCCATTGCAAATAATCAACGAATCGTTATTGGTGCTTGATGCAATAACAGCATGCAATTCAGGCTTTGAACCTGCCTCTAAACCAATGTTGAACTTTTTACCATGGCTCACAATTTCATCAACCACAGGCTGAGTCTGATTTACCTTAATGGGATAAACCACAAAGCTTTCGCCTTTGAAATTATATTCTGCACTTGCTTTCCTAAAGCAGTCGTTCATTTTTAGGATTCGATTATCCAATATATCCGGAAAACGTAGTAATACAGGCGTGTTTATATCACGCACCTGAAGTTCATCAATCACTTCCTTTAAATCGATGCTGTTACCGTCTTTTTTAGGTGCAACGGTTACATTTCCTTTATCGTTAATTGAGAAATAATTAATTCCCCAGCCTTTAATGTTGTAAAGTTCAACTGAATCGTCAATGGTCCACTTTCTCATTTTATTCTTATACTAAACCTACCGTAGTAGCTGTTATTGCTTGCTTTTATAAATAATACTTAGGATGCGATAAATCAACTTTGCAGCCAAATAGTCGGGTGCTTTATTGGCTTTGTTTGGGCATAATTCTACTACATCAAATCCTACAATGTTTACCTTGGATGCCACTGTTTCTATAAGGTCAATCACATCATTAAACAATAATCCATCCGGTTCAGGCGTACCTGTAGAGGGCATAATAGAGGTGTCAAACACATCTAAATCAATGGTGAGATAAACGTTTTTATTGAGCTGCTTCAGCACCTCCTTTTTCCATGTTTTCTGCTTTCTAATCTGATGTCTGAAAAACATGGTGTCGGCATTAACAAAAGCCTTTTCTTCCTCGCACATGCTGCGGATGCCCACCTGTACAATGGGTGCTACTTCGCGTGCCTGATACATAGCACAGGCATGGTTATTTTCAGAACCCTCATACTTTGGGCGCAAATCAGCATGCGCATCTAACTGTAGTATACTAAGGTCTTTATACTTTTGTGCGTAAGCCTTAAAAGCGCCAATGCTTACCGAGTGCTCGCCACCAATTAATACCGTAAACTTATTGTTTTTAAACTGCTCGTTAACGGCGTTTTCAACGGCCAAAACCATGGCTTCCGGACTGGCTTTTTCATCCACAGGAGCTAGGGTGTAAATACCTTTTTTGCTCACATCCAATTCGGTTTCTATATCATACATCTCCAAGGTGCCCGAGGCCTCGATAATGGCTTCAGGGCCTTTGTCTGAACCCTTTATCCAGGTACTTGTGCCATCGTAGGGAACAGGAAGAATAACCATTTCAGCCTTGTTGTAATCGAGGCAATAGCCATCTTCGCCACAAAAGTGTTTCGAAAAATCTATGTTCATCATCTTAACTTAAGCGTGATTTGTAATCGAGATAACCAAACTCTTTAACGAGTGTAAGTTGCCCCATATCCGAATTAAATTTGTAAATATTAGGCAAGCGAACGCCATTAAATGTGGTGTTTTTAACCATGGTATAATGGGCCATATCGCCAAACACAAGTTTATCTCCAATGCCTAATGGCGCCTCAAAACTATAATCGCCAATTACATCGCCCGCCAAACAAGTTACACCGCCCAAACGGTAGGTGTGTGCTTTTACAGTGGGCTCATCGCCATTTTCGATAAACGGACGGTAAGGCATCTCCAAAACATCCGGCATATGGGCTGTGGCCGATGTGTCCAGAATCGCTAAATTCATTCCATTATTGAACACATCTAAAACCGAAGACACCAATACGCCGGTATTTAAAGCAATAGCCTCGCCAGGTTCTAAATAAACCTTCAGCTTATACTTATGCTTAAAATTGTTTATAATTCGGATGAGTCTTTCAACATCGTAATCGGGGCGGGTAATATGATGTCCACCACCAAAGTTAATCCACTCTAGCTTATCAAAATAAAAACCAAACTTCTCTTCAACCACCGCAAGGGTACGCTCAAGCGCATCGGCATTCAGTTCGCATAGGTTATGAAAATGCAACCCTGTGATGCCCTCAAGATCATCTAGGCCAGCCTTAAAGTTATCAAGCGTAGTGCCTAAACGACTGTTTGGACCACTAGGATCGTAAATAGCTGTATCGGTTTCTGAATGTTCAGGATTCACTCTAATGGCCGTTTGAATATGCGGATGCTGCTTTAACTGTTCCTTGAATCTGTTCCACTGCCCAAGCGAATTGAATACAATATGATTGGCTAATTTTACATGCGCATCCATATCAGCCTGAGAATAGGCAGGGGCATAGCAATGCAACTCGCCGCCAAACTCATTACGACCAAGCATAGCCTCGCTAACCGAACTAGCTGAAGTACCGGGTAAATATTTACGAACAAGCTTTGCCATGCTCCACATAGCAAAACCTTTAAAGGCCAAAAGGATTTTAGCACCCGTGTTATCTTGCACATATTTAAGCAGCTTGAGGTTCTCCTCCAACTTACTTTCGTTAACAATATAACACGGTGTTTTTAACTCATTTAGCTGCTGCTCCGAAAGCTTTATTCTACCGAACTGTTCCATTCTTCAACCTGCCAAGGTAAACCATAAGTATTTAGATCGTCCATAAAAGGATCCGGATCTAATTGCTCCATATTGTACACACCAGCTTGCTTCCATTTGCCAGTCAATATCATTTTGGCGCCAATCATGGCAGGAACACCTGTGGTGTAAGAAACAGCCTGCGAACCTACTTCCTTGTAGGTTTCGGCATGGTCGCAAATGTTATAAATAAATTTACGCGACTTTTTACCGTCTTTAATACCCTCAATAACACAACCAATGGATGTTTTACCCGTGTAATTCTCAGCCAAAGAGCCAGGATCAGGCAACAGACGTTTCAGAAACTCAAGCGGCACTACCTTCTGACCCTTATAATCTACCTCGTCGATACGATCTAAACCTAAGTTTTGAATCACACGCAAGTGCGTTAAATACTCTTCGCCAAAGGTCATCCAAAAGCGGATGCGCTTCAGGCCTTTAATATTTAGGCATAGCGATTCCATTTCCTCGTGATACATCAAGTACATTTTACGTGTACCAACACCTGGAAATTCAAAATCTTGTTTTACAGATAATGGGGCAGTTGTATGCCATTCGCCTTGTTCCCAATAGCGCCCGTTGGCTGTAATTTCACGAATGTTAATTTCAGGATTGAAATTGGTAGCAAATGCTTGTCCATGGTCACCGCCATTGCAGTCCACAATGTCTATTTGATGAATCTCATCGAATAAATGCTTTTGCGCATAAGCACAAAACATATTGGTAACACCTGGGTCGAAACCAGAACCAAGCAGAGCCATTAAACCAGCATCTTTGTATTTATCCTGATAAGCCCACTGCCATTTGTACTCAAATTTAGCCTCATCTTTAGGCTCGTAGTTGGCCGTGTCAAGATAATCGACACCTGTTTCCAGACATGCATCCATTATGGCCAAGTCCTGATAGGGCAGGGCCACATTAATCACCAACTTAGGCTGGTGCTTTTTGATTAGAGCAACCGTTTCTTCTACCTTATCAGCATCTAATGCTTCGGTAATAATTTCACGGTTCAAACGCTGTTTAACGTCTGCTGCGATTTTATCGCATTTACTTTTGGTACGAGATGCCAATACAATCTCACCAAAAACTTCCGGAACTGCTGCGCATTTATGTACTACTACATTACTTACGCCTCCGGCACCAATAACCAATACTTTGTTCATTTTTTTATGACAAAAACTAATTGTTTAAAAAATGTAATGACTCTCATTAGAGCCAAAACTCAAAAATACTCACTGTGTTAAGAACGCTTTGCAATTATCTATTAACCAATCCTTTATTTTGATTTAAGTTGGTTTCAAGAAAAAAGCCCGCAAATATATACTTTTATTTGATTTAAATGTATTAAAAAAATTACAGAACTAATTTCTCTTCAAATAAAAAGAATGTGTCTGGTGTAAGTATTATTAAGTCAGTTGCTTATGGGTGTGGGTTGGTCAGGTGTTCTTATGAAATTTCTTTATAATACAATGGAAATTAGTATTGATGCTAGGGAATAAAAAGACCAGCTAGCATCAATTGTGATCCTTTTATTTATCAATTAAACAATTTAAAACTTCCCAATTATTGTTTGTTTTTAGCAAGTTTACATTGGCTTTAAAGTTCCCATTTTCGGCAACGATGGTAAAGAGTAAATCCGATTCGCCTGTTTCTCCTGAATTTGTTATACCACCGCTAACGAGTATCCCATAATAAGAGATATTGCCAGTCTGCTCCTTTATAGCAGTATTATTCTCGCAATAGTGTTTGGCGGTTTTAAATGCGTTTGAGTTTCCAAAAATCAGAAACCCCATTAAAACCATACCCATCCAACCAATAATTGCAAAAGTCCAGGTTTCAAATAGGTGTTTAAACAGAAAGCTTATTCCTGTAAAAGGATTTTTTCTCATTTTCCTATTTAGCTCCTTGGCTATTTTTAAAAACTTTGGATAATGACCTCGTGTAGCTTTATAGTATTTAAACCAATGAAAGATGCCAAATAAGGTGATTATTGGAGCGCTAATAAGCCCAATAGTGGAATAAGGTTGATAGTTATAGAGCTCGCCATAAAATGAAGCAATCCATAATAAACATCCTATTAAAATTGCTGGTCGATGATTGAGGTTTGTATTCATATGAGTGTATTTATAGTATTAGTTGGTTTAGTGTGAAACTACTTTAAGTCCAATGATTGAGATAATTAATGTGCTAATAAAGAATATGCGCCAAAAGGTAGCAGGTTCATTAAATACGAGGATTCCAACCAACACGGTGCCTACGGCTCCAATGCCTGTCCAAACGGCATAGGCAGTTCCAATGGGCAATTGTTGTGTTACCTTGACCAAAAGAAACATGCTTACGGCTAAGCAAAGTAAGAATCCAAGATACCAGTATGTAGCTTGAATCCCAGTAGCTTCTTTGGCTTTACCCAAACAGGCAGCAAAGGCTACTTCAAACAGGCCGGCAATTATTAATAGTATCCAATTCATGAGTTATTGTTTATAAATTACAGGTGAAGTTATTTTTTATACAATAAAAACTAAAAATATACTGGCCAATAAACTTATTGCCAACCTCAATAACATTCTGTTATCAAATAACTTTATTGAGGGTTCACTTTTTTTAAAATAGATGAATAGGATTATGGCAATGGCAACCGAAGGAATTGTAACTAATAACATACTCTTTGAGCCGGGAAGATGCATAATAGTGTAAATTATTCCTATTGCTGTAACGCTTAAAGATATTGCAGAAACTTTTGAAATTACTTTAGCCAATTCGGTAAATTTAGCATCCTCATTAGGGTAGAAGGCACTTAAAAAGTAAAAGATGCCAAGAATACCCAATGGTGCTACAATAATTATCTCGTATGCTGAACTGATGTACTCTGTTAATGAATAAAACAGTATAAATACAGGCACTAAAAAAAGTTCTAATTTATTTAATCGGGGTTTAACCCATTTGCTAACCTTTACTAATTGTTCGTTTTGTTCCATGGTGATTTTGTTGATTATTTAGTGAATTGGATGTTTATTTATTTAGGTTTTTCCTTAAGGCTACCTGTTGCTTCTGAAGATTATTCAAATTGTATTTTTTCAAATTCCGATTGGTTTTCCGTTTTATTCATTATAGTTTCTACAATATCAATATCTTCTAAATCAAGTTTTGTCGCATTTTTGAAGGATAGTTTTAATCCATTTTGTTTGGCGGCAATCATTCCATGAACAATATTTTCGATATTACATCCTGCAAGGAAAATGGTTTCTAATTCTTCCTTACTAACTTTGATACCACCTTTATTAGCAGCAATTAAACCTTTTACAATTTCTGCTGGGGGTACTTTTCTAATCCGCATCATTATTAAGTCTAGTAGCGATATTTGAATGCCTGATACTAGTGCCGCAAACCAGAGAAAGAAAGGCACATAATATAAAAGAATAAAAAGTATTACGATTGTAATTGATAAATAGATCATAGGAGGGGTGCTATTATTTAAAATTAAATATAAATGGGAAAACAAAAGTTACTAGAATGGTCCGTGTACTATCTAATTAGTCTAAAGTGCGATCTAGTGTGTATATTAAGGTTCCGCTTGTTTCTGATTCAGATAGTACAATTTGATTAGATGAGACCTTTTCAATTTTCATGCTCATTGAAGCAAAGATTTGCGAATTAGAATTGTTTTTTTCTATCAATTTCCATTTGCCATACTCTTCAAAAAGTAATGTATCAGTATTAAGAGTAATTTGTTTTCCTAGAGTACTTACCGACATGGTTCCTTTGTGTTTTCTTCCATTTTCTAAGGCATTTTTAGAAATAGTCATGCAATAAGTGCCATTGTTTTTAAATTCATATTTAGTAGCGAGAGCCAATATCTTTGCATTCTGAATTAGTGGTTTGGGTACGTTCTTCATATCTACTTTTAGATCTGTAACCTTCCAATTACCAACTATTTCGTTTGAAATATTATTTGAGCATGAAACAAATAATAACACCATAAGGGTGCAACTTAATTGGAGTAGAACTTTCATTAGGCGTATACTTTTGGGTTTTTGTAAAAGAAAATATTTTAAGCAGTGTGTTTCGTCCTTGTCAATAATCAGCATTGATTGGATTTAGCGATTAATGACTTTATCAGGCCTGAAAATAGGGAAATAATTAACAAATGCTTAGTATGGTTTGACTAAATGTATGCTTTACATATTAATTTATAACGAGACTAAATTATTTAGATGGGAGTATAATTATTGAAGGAAATGGAGAGTTCCTATTTCAAATTGATTTTATATGCTACAATGGATTTGTTATTATGATATAGCGTTAGGTAACCACGTTTTATATTTTTTATAGGTATACTAAAACTAGTTTTTCCTTTGTTGTATTTAGTTTTAAGCTTTGTGGAATATTTATCTTTGCTAAAGGCATAACTAAGCTTACTTATTTCTGTATCACTATTAATTGTAAATTGTATGGCATCGCCTTTTACTTTCTCTATTACCCCATTATTCGGCTTTATTATTTGTATGTTAGAATTAATAGCAGACGAATAGTACAATGGCAAGTTTGCAAAATCTTTTTCGTTTCTTTTAACAAGTAACCATTGTTCATCATCAGGAAAGTGCTTTAAAAAGAAAAGCTCAGGGGCAGTGCAAAAGTAAGTTTCATCGTAATCTTGGGTAAATTTATTAGATTGTGCATTTACGCTTCCTGCTCCCCAAGTGGCATCAATTAATTCCCATTTACCATCTAATTTAACGGCATTCCATGCATGATCACTTCTTTTTGGTAATTTTCCAATATCATTAGTTGTGGTTTTTGAGGTTCCGCTGATAATTACACATTCAATATCATTTAAGTCGCAGAGCGTTTTAAATAAACGCGAATAGCCATCGCAAATGGCCTTATGCTTTTTAAATACCTTGGTAATAATTTTATGATTGTACTTGGCTTCTATCTCCAGTTTCTCTTCTTGCGTGCGATAAGAATATGATTTAGGCTTTATATTGGCATTAGCAGCAGGTACATCGTAAGCTATATTATGAGTAATCCAAACATAAATTGCGCTGGCTTTTTCTCTGTTAGTTTTATAATCAGAATTAATTCTTTTGGCTAATTTTTCATAGTTAGAAATAGACTTTGGATAATTGATCACTGTTTGCTTTATGCTTTCATTAATTTGAGCTGATAGCGATAAGCTAATAAATAGGGCAATAAGAGAAGTAAGTGTTATTTTGAACATGCTATAATTTGTTGGTTAGCCTCAAAGATAGGGATATTGAAAATAGAGTAGTGATGAACTTTCTTATTTTTTGACTTGTAAGTTTATTAGTATTCTTCAAAATACCATTTCTCAATGTTTTCAATTGAAAAGTCGTTACCATAAAGCTTAGTTCCATCAAGGTATTGTTTCATTCTGTTTATTTAATAGGGCTGTATTGCTATAATTTCTTTCAACTATAGGAGTCCCACTTGAACAATTCGTAGCCTAGACTTATGGATCTGTTGTACACATTTATGAGTGAGGTTGCATATTTAATGTGAAAATTATTTTTTGGTATTTTTTAAACTAATTGAATACTTTACTCAAGTAATCCAATATCTCAGGTGAATTTATCATATCATTAGTTTTATGAGATACGCCTTCAACTTTAATGAGCTGATGCGTATTGGCAGGAAAATATAAATCCATATAATTTTGTATGTTTATGGCTCTTTCATGCCTATGTTTACCTTGATATAATTCTTCACAGTCAAAGTTCTCATTATCTTCGTTCAGGTCTTCAGTACCACTACCAATAGTTACCTGCCTCAATGGGAAGTAATTTATTATCTCTGATGCTTCTATGCCTCTGAGGTATTCGTTTGCTGATACGTCTGTTAAACCAAAAATCCATGCATCATAACCAGGACAACTAGGAGCATTTAATGGAACTTCAAACCTATCCTTTTTTTCATTCCACCTTTCTGGCCCTAAATAAGCAACAGATGATGGGTTTAATGGTAAATATATTACCTCTTGTTCAACAATATCAGGCAGTTGTGATAATACAGCATAACGGTAAATATATTGTGCCCCTGCAGAATGACCGGAAAGAACAATGGTTTCGAGATTGGGGTATGTTTTTAAAACATGATTTATTAATAAGGTATCGAGTAAAGCAAACGAACTTATTTTTGGTACTGCATTAATTGATTTTTTGCCATCCTTCCATGAATATTTGGTCCAATAATAGTTGTTTCGATAATTGTGCATTTCATATTGGGGAGCCAAAACAATTACATTTGACCTATCGGTTGCACTATAGGCTGCATTTCTTGCAAATGTATAATGATCTGTGGCATTAAAATTGGCTCCATGCATATATAATAATAACTTGGTATATTGATTATTTCTCTCATGGGAACTAATATTTGCACTACAATAAAAATAAAAGTCCATTCCATCCTCAACTGTTATATGCTGCAAGTAATCTCTATTACGATCATAGTCCGATGATTTTGAGCACCCTAAAAACAGGAGCAAAACGCTCAAACTAATGATAGAAATATATGTCGTATATTTTTTATTCATACTCCTGAGGTGTAAATGTTCCTAAATTACTGTAGTCATCTTTTTCTTTTACAATCCATTCTGAATCTTCAACATTAGTACCTGCTGAATTAAGCCAATCTGTATTGGGGTCTGATACTATCCATTTACGCCAAAGTACTTTATTTTTTGAGGCACCAGGTTCGCCAGCAATATCCCAATCTCCATCCGGATCGTTAGTCTCATCATATGGCTCACCATACTGATCTATTAATTCAAATAATCCATTATTCTTTTTAAATAAACCAACGGCATCATCTCCGTTAGCTTTTAAATCGGGCCATACATAGTCGGGATTAAGAATTATAGAAGGATCAGTCCCTTCTCGTGCAATAATGACAACCTCGCCATGTGCTAATGTGCCATCAAAAGTAAGTTGAGTGGATCCGTCGAACATTCCATCGTTACCATTTGATGCGTATTGTAATGCATAATTTGATAATTGCACATCACTTTCAGTACCATTGTATATTTCAATATATGTATTTCGGAAATCACCTTCCTCTGCAGTACTTGTTACCCGAACCTCTGAAATTATAAGGTCATTTGTTAGAGGTGGAATAATTTCTGGTATTGTTGAATCTTCAGGTTCGAAATCGGCAATATTTGGACTATATGTACCTACATTTGAATAATCATCCTTACTAATTACAATCCATTCCGATCCAATTTCTGTAGTTCCAGCACTTTGTTTCCAATCTATATTTGGTGAATCAACCAACCATTTTCGCCAGAGTACGTAATCTTTTGATCCGTCTTCAATACCAGCTATATCCCAAGCTCCATACTCTGGAGCATTATCGTTTGTATAGGGTTCTCCATATTGATCAATCACATTATATCGATTGCCCGTCTTTTTTATAAGAGCAATACCATCATCACCGTTGGCTGTTAGATTTTCCCATACAAAATCAGGAAAAGGAAAGATTTTAGAGTCTGTTCCTTCTCTTACAATAACAATAACTTCTCCGTGAACTAGAGTTCCTGAAAATGAAATTTGAGTACTTTCATCCCATCTACCATTACTGCCATTAGAAGAATACCACATTCCATAATCTGATAAATCTACATCAAAACCTGTTCCGTTATAAACCTCAACAAAGGTATTTCTAAATCCATCATCTTCAGGGATACTTGTTACCCTTACCTCAGAAATTAGTAACTCTTTAGTTAGCGGAGGATCATAAACAGGTTCTTCATCTGTATCATCATTAGAACTGCAGGCAATTGTAGCAAGTATGAGAGTAATAAATATTAAATATTTTAGAAACATAATTCAATAATTAATTTAAAATCTATTGCATTATAAGTAATACAAATAGGAACGAAAATAGTTGTAGTGTATATGGATTATTCTATTGTGCAATAACGCGTTATAGTCTGTTGTGATTTACCGTAGCTCAATACAATATATAAGTGTAGGTAAAGAATAATAATAAATAAACTAGCTATAAAATGCATGTTCTTGATTTATTAGGTATTATGATATAAATTGCTTTTTTGAATTTTTAACCTAAACTTATTTATAATGGAAAATCACTTTATTGCATGGTGGAATGTTGAGAACTTATTTGATGTTAAGGATGCGCCATTGGAGCGTAGACCAGAGCGTGTGAAACGTAAAATTGCATCTGATTTATCGGTTTGGACAGTTGATGTGCTTGAGCAAAAATTACATAATTTGGCTTGGGTTATCTCGCAAATGAATAATGGTATGGGACCTGATATTCTCGGGGCTTGCGAAGTTGAAAACAAGTATGTACTTAAACAGCTTTTGTCTAAGATTACTTTATTGGATAGAGATTACGATATTATCCACTCCAACTCCGAAGATAGTAGAGGTATTGATATTGCATTTATCTACGACAAAAAGAAGTATACCTACATTGATACCGAATTTTTTCAGCATGCTGTTGTGAAGAGGTATGCTACTCGTGAAATTATTCAGGCAACTGTAAAAACCAAGCAAGGTAATGAATTGGTTTTACTCGGTAATCATTGGCCATCACGTACATCAGGTCAATACGAATCAGAACCTTTTAGAATAATAACAGGGGAGACCTTGAGCTATTTTGTGCAACGAATACAGGAGGTTAAGGGCTCTGATACAGCTGTAGTTGTAATGGGCGATTTTAATGATGAACCTTTCAATAGAGCTTTAAGCGATTATGCATTAAGCACTAGGAATAAGGCCAAAGTGATATCGGGTAGAAATCCTTATTTGTATAATTTGATGTGGCCATTAATGGGTGAGCGAACATCGAGTTATATATATGGAGGTCGTCCTTTGATGATTGATCAGTTTTTGGTTGCCAAAGGGGCGCTTAAATCAAATGGTACTTTTAGGGTGAATGAAGATTCCATTTCTATTGAGGTGTATGATGGTATGGTTAAAGGCAAGTATAATACTCCAGTTCGTTTTGGACAAGAAAAACCAAATTTAGCTGGTTATAGCGATCATTTGCCTATATCCTTTATTTTGGAAGAAAAATGACTCTTTCATAATATCATATAATTAATAAAGGGAGAATACTATTATTGTAGCTATTCTCCCTTCTTCATTTATCACAAGGTGTGGTAAATAATTTGTTAGCGTCGCTTATATTAAAATAGAATTCCTCGAAACAATCAGAAGTGCCTGTTTCTTGTAACTCAATTCAATTTATTCTCGGAAATAAAATACTAAGTATGATTGAACTTCAAAACTAAAGCGATTCAGTTTTGTTTGTAACAATAGTTTCTCTAGCGTACTAGTATTCAGTTAAAGGAAGAGTATTAAATAAATCTAATTCATCAAATAAATGAAAAATCACAAATATCAGGTGCAGATTGAGTGGACAGGGAATGAGGGCTTCGGTACAAAAAGTTATAACTCATATAATCGTAATCATGAGATTATAGTAAGCGAGAAATACGATTCTATAAAAGCCTCTTCTGATCCATCATTTATGGGAGAGTCTACCAGATATAATCCTGAAGAATTACTTCTATCATCGTTATCTTCTTGCCATATGTTGTGGTATTTACACCTCTGTAGCGCCCATAAAATTATTGTTGTGGAATATACTGATGAGGCTAGCGGAATAATGACTGAAACGGACAATGGTAGTGGTAAATTTGTTGAAGTAACTCTAGCCCCAAACGTAACTATAACAGATGCTAATCAACTTATAAAAGCTAAAGAATTGCATAAAAAGGCAAATGAAATGTGCTTTATAGCCAATTCGTGTAACTTCGCAATTAAGCATGAGCCTAATATCCGTACTGTATAATAATTAAGACATATAAGCTATGTTAAGCATCCAATAGTTTTTCAAAACAGATGCTGTCGCTAATGTTTTTATAGGGTTCATAATTCGGAGTTACGCTGTAACCATTTTTTTTGTAAACAGAAATTGCTTCAGGCATTTTAGCGCCTGTTTCCATAATACATCTCTCGTATTTTAACGCTTTAGCCCATGTTTCTAATTCGTTTAAAATTGAAGTTGCAATGCCCTTACCGCGCATCTGAGGGAGTACAAACATTCGTTTGATTTCCATAGATGATGCATCATAGCTTTTCATAGCACCACAACCTACAACAACTTTTTTATCATAAGCTAATACAACATTTTTAATTAAATCAATTTTATTATGTTGGGCGAAAAAGTTATTAGAGTCTCCATTTTTCTTGGCTAGGTTCTGATCTAGCTGGTTTACTAATTTCTGAAAATCGGGGTTATCTGATGAGGTTCTTATAAGCGTATACATATACAAAAAAAATATTCGATTAGCGATTACCATTAACGCTCATTGTCCTTAATTGTAGGCATCTTAATTTTATCAGGCTCTTGTTGGTGAAACACTTTAAATTCCTCAATTACCAGTTCCATATCTTTTAAGAATTCACTTGTTGCTCCGTTCTCTTTGGCAATGATGTAATAGGTTTCTAGGGTCTTTATTGAAGATATATCATGACCAGCAATTACAAATGCTGGCTCATCATTTTTTATGCATTTATGCAATATTGCTTTTTGATCTTTCATTCTGTTATGTTTAAAATAGAAGAAAACAAATATGCTAATTAATATGTGAAAATCGAATAAGTGTAGAAGGATAGTTCATCTTACCAAGTAAACATGATTTTTCTACCAATTATTCATGACTTATTTTAATGAGTAAAGGTAAGTGTTTGATATTTTAACTTTTATGCGTAAGTTGTATATGGCTCTATTAATTTAAATCCTTATTATGAATTTAGAAGTGAATAAAAAAAATGCCATTGCTTTTTATCAAATGGCCTATGAAGGTAAACCTAGAGAAGCTGTAGAAAAATATGTAGGAGATGACTATATTCAGCACAACCCAGATGTTGCCAATGGAACACAAGGCTTTATTGATTATTTTGAGAGAATGCAAAGCGAATATCCTAATAAAACCATAAAATTTGTACGTTGTATTGCCGAAGACAATTTAGTAGCCTTGCACACTCATCAAATTTGGCCAGGAAATGACCAGTATGTTACCATGGATTTTTTTCGTTTTGATGTGGAAGGTAAAATATGTGAGCATTGGGACTCTATTCAGCAAATACCAGAAAAATCGGCTAATCCAAATTCTATGTATTAAGCTAAGTATGATGTAAGAATAGTTTCTTCAAGCTTAGTATGCTATCTATTTCATAAATTCCATTAGACCAAAGTGGTTTTTGTTGTGTACTTGTTGGTGTTTTCTAACTGTAGGGAATATCGTTGACTGGCTCACGCGATCACCTTCAATATCATTTCTGTCTTTTCGCAAGGCAAAGAAATTCCATTTTACACCTTCTGTAATTGGAGTATAATTTCCGGTAATATGAAATGCTTTTAACGGGATTGCCATTTCTAAAGTCCAGCCATTATCAATATCAGAGTTATCGTTTATTGTTCCATCTATGGTAACTTCAACATCAAAATTAGGGCTATATGATTTGATTACCATCTTTTTGTTCTTATGTATTTTATTGAGGTATATGAAATCATTGCTCGCTTTATACGGATTAATTTCAAAGCCTAAATGCATGTTTAACTTAGTATCTGCCGGAATTAAAAATATCTCTACACAATCATCTAAAAAAGGCATACCATCACGTTCGGTTTCACGAGCCGTTATATATTTGTCTTCGCATTGATATAACAGATATAGGTTTTCATCATCCCACATCATTTTAAATTTTGTGAACTGTTTATCCGTAGGCCGCTCAATATCATAGAAGTTATTAAAGCTTCGTTCCTCTGCATTTGCCCATGCCTTGTCGTTTCCCTTGCCATCAATAATAATATCGCTATTAGCCTTGTATACAGAGTAAGTTTTTTGAGCTTTACCGTTGTATGTGCATAAAAAAAACAATAATAAAGCAATTAGTACTGGGTGTTGTAATATGTATTTCATAGGTGCAAATTTTAAATTACAAAGCTACAGTACCGTATAATTAGTACAGATGATTATTGTGTTTAAAAGGCAGGGTGTTTTGAACGAGTCCTGTATTTGTTCGTAAATTCAAGAAAATTAATGTATTCTGCTCGATATTTTTTCAACGGGTTTAAGTTGGTTTACTTGAACCATCTAAAAATGACTAAACAACAAATTGGGTACATAAATATATAGTTAGTTCGGTTATTTCCGAACTAATTGTATATTTGTGAAACAAAATAACCTAAATGGAGACAAAAGAAGAAGTTTTATTAGGCGTAAAAGAGCTTGTTGAAGAGCAAGGCCTATTATTTCAAAAGACATACAAAATATCGCCAGTTGTTGCTCGTGTTTTTGCATTATTAATAATAAAAGGTTCAGAAGGTTTATCTTTTGATAAAATAATAAGCACAATAGGAGCCGGTAAAGCTACCGTATCGGGTGCGTTAAAAACATTAGAAGACAAAAAGATGGCTTCCTTTTATACCAAGCCAGGTGATAGAAAACGCTATTTTAGACCAAACCCCAAACACTTTATAAATAATCTTGAAGATGAATTAGAAAAGGCTAAGAACTCCCTAGCAATGCATCATAAGATTAATCTTTTTAAAGTAGAGGCGAATAAAATTTTAAACGATGATGATAAACTAGAACTACCATTGGTTAATCCATCTAATTACACAAAGTACCTTACTAAGCAAATTGAAACAATAGAAAAGTTTATTGAAGATTTAAATTCTTTTTGGAAAGATAAATTTTAACACTACATAATTTACACTACAACTATTATGAATTTTACTAAACAATGCTTGGGTATTGTTGTATTGGCTGCAAGCTTAAGTGCATGCGGTCCTAAACAACAGCGCGCGCAGCAACAAGAACTTCATCTAAAAACAAAATCTGTAAACACTTCTAATGTCGAAATTTCTCGTCAGTATGCTACCAATATCGAAGGAATACAGACTATTGAAATTCGCCCGCAAACTTCAGGTTTTATTGAAAGCTGCAATATTATAGAGGGGCAGGAAGTAAAAAAAGGAGATGTGCTATTTACTATTAATAGCGAAAATCAGAAACAGACTGTAAGAGCTGCAGAAGCATTGGTGTTGGTTGCCAAAGCCAATGTAGAAAGAGCTGAGTTGGAAGTAGCTCAGGTAAAGCCTTTGGTGGAAAAAGGAATAATTGGAGAAGTTGAGCTAGCTACAAAAAAGAGTAATTTATCAGCATCAATTGCTCAATTAGAAAAGGCTAAAGCCGATTTATTGAACTCAAAGGAGAACCTATCCTACACCGTTATTAAAAGCCCGGTTGATGGGGTTGTTGGCGATTTACCCTACAAATTGGGTTCATTGGTAAGCAGCCAAACACCGCTTCCGTTAACAACGGTTTCTGATATTAGCGAAGTATACGCTTTTTTTACCCTTACCGAAAAAGAATTATTAGCCTTTAACAGAGGTAGTAAGGGGATGAGTCAAAAAGAAAGAATAATGGCTATGCCCGATGTTACATTGCTTTTGGCCGATGGATCCACTTACGAACATACGGGTAAAATTGTTGCAATCAATGGTTTGGTTAATCCGCGAACAGGAAGTGTGAGTTATAAAGCAGTATTTCCAAATCCGGATATGTTAATCCGAACCGGAAGTAGCGGAACGGTTAAAGTACCTTCTGCGCTTAATGATGCGTTATTAGTGCCACAATCAGCCACCTTTGAGTTACAAGGAAAACTTTTTGTTTATAAACTAGATGAAAATCGTAAAGCTATATCAAAGGAAATTAAGGTAAACAACAATCGTTTTAAGGATAACTATATTGCCGAATCGGGCATTAATATTGGCGATGAGATTGTTGCCGAAGGTATCATTAAAGTACGCGAAGGAATGACTATTTTGAATTAAAATTTCTCAATAGTCCTATTCGTTATTACCCACATTTTTTCTTATCAAACTATCATTTAATATGATTCAGAAATTTATAGAACGTCCTGTTCTGTCAACTGTTATATCCATACTTATTGTATTGTTGGGGTATATGGGCATTACCGGATTACCAATAGAGCAATTCCCAGATATTGCTCCACCAACAGTTACTGTTGATGCAACTTACCCAGGCGCCAATGCCGAAACAATCCTGAAAAGTGTTGTTACACCAATAGAAGAGGCCATTAATGGGGTTGAGGGCATGAGCTACATTAGCTCAAGTTCAAGTAACTCGGGCTCTGCTAAAATTAGTGTATTCTTTGAGTTGGGTACCGACCCGGATATAGCCGCGGTAAATGTACAGAACCGTGTTGCAAAAGTAACCAATAAACTACCGCAAGTAGTTGTACAAACAGGTGTAGAAACCAAAAAGGTACAAAATAGTGTATTGATGTTTGCATCGGTATATTCTGAGAATCCTGATTACGATTTTAACTTCTTAGATAATTATGCAAAAATCAACCTCATTCCAGTGCTTCAACGTATTGAAGGTGTTGCCGATGTGGATGCCTTTGGTGCACGTGATTACTCTATGCGTATTTGGCTTAAGCCAGATAAAATGGCTGTTTATGGCTTATTACCAGATGATGTAGCCCGTGCCATTCAAGAGCAAAATATAGAAGCGGCTCCGGGTAAGTTTGGAGAAAATTCTTTTGAGGTTTTTGAGTATACCATTCGTTACAAAGGAACTTTTTCTGAAGAAAAAGAATACGAGAATATTATCATCCGCACAGAGGGAAATGGAGATTTCCTAAGATTAAGAGATGTTGCTGATATTGAACTAGGTGCTTTTAGTTATATGTCAACCAACGTTACAGAAGGTAATCCATCTGTTGCTTTTGGTATTAAACAGACTGCTGGTTCAAATGCCAACGATATTATTATTGAATTAGAGCATGCACTTGACGAAGCTGCAAAAGATTTTCCTCCAGGAGTACATTATGTGATTCCGATGAATACTAAAGATTTCCTTGATGAGTCAATCAGTCAAGTTCTAATAACATTGGCCATTGCCTTTATATTGGTATTTCTTGTTGTACTTGTATTCTTACAAGATTTTAGAGCAACCTTAATTCCATCTATCGCAGTACCCGTAGCCATCATCGGAACATTCTTTTTTCTTGAGGTATTTGGCTTTTCTATAAACATGCTTACCATGTTTGCCATGGTACTTGCCATTGGTATTGTGGTAGATAATGCCATTGTGGTTGTTGAAGCCGTATATGTAAAACTCGATGAGGGTGTTGAGAGTGCTCGTAAGGCATCTATCATGGCCATGAAAGAGATTATTGGTGCTATTATTTCTGGTACACTAGTATTAGCGGCTGTATTTTTACCTGTTACTTTCTTGGGTGGTCCTGCCGGGATGTTTTACAGTCAGATTGCTATTACATTAACAATCTCTGTTATAATATCGGCTGTAAATGCACTTACTTTAAGTCCTGCTCTTTGTGCTCTGTTTTTAAAGCCACTGCACAAACGAAAAACAAAAAACTACAAAAGCATTACTGTTAAACTTGGCGATGGTTTTAATAAATCATTTGATAAAATAACTGATAAATATGTGTCTACAGTAGAGTTGTTCCTTAAAAAAATGTGGATACCAATTTTATTCCTGATTATCTGTGTAGTAGGTACTATTTGGTTATTTAATACTACCGCTACAGGGTTTATCCCGGCAGAAGATCAAGGAACTATTTATTGTGATATTGAACTTCCGCCAGGTTCAACATTAGAAAGAACCACTGCAATTGGCGAACAGCTAGATGATATTATTGCTGCCATGCCAATTGTAAAAACCAGAATGTTTATCAATGGTTTTAGTTTGATGAGTGGTACCAACGGATCGTCAAGAGCCTTTGCGGTAATTAAATTGAATCCTTGGGATGAACGAACAAAAGATAGTGAGCAAGTAAATGCTGTTGTTAAGCAATTGTATGGTGCAGTAGCTCATATTAAAGAAGCCAATATTTTATTTTTTACGCCTCCAACTGTCCGTGGTTTCGGTAACAATTCAGGTTTCGAATTTCAGTTACAAGATAAAACGGGTGGCGACTTAAAAAATATGGAAGCCAAAGCACAGGCCTTTTTAATGGAGCTTAATAAGCGACCAGAAGTAGCTTATGCTATTACTACATTTTCTACCAAATATCCGCAATACGAGATGGAGGTTAATGTAGAAAAAGTTAAGGAAGCGGGCTTAGATGTAAGTACATTATTTAGTACAATGCAAGCTTATTTTGGTAGTAGATATATTTCCGATTTTAACCGTTTTGGTAAACAATATCGTGTAGTGATTCAGGCACGCCCTGAAGAACGAGCAACGGCAGAAGCATTAAATAATATATACATCAGAAATGGTAAAAACGAATCGGTTGCTATCAGTCAGTTTGTTTCTATGACAAAAACAAATGGTCCTGATTTGGTAGAGCGTTTCAACTTGTTTAATGCTGCTAAAATAATAGGGGCAGCAGCACCGGGGTATAGTTCTGGGGATGCTATTAAAGCCATTGAAGAGGTGGCAGAAACACTCCCTACTGGTTTTGGATATGAGTTTTCGGGTATGACTCGTGAAGAACGTAAATCCGGTGGCGATTCGGCTATTGTATTTGCATTGAGTTTAATATTTGTTTATTTCTTACTATCGGCACAATACGAAAGTTACATTATTCCTTTCTCGGTTCTTCTATCATTACCTGTTGGAGTATTCGGAGCCATTGTATTTATCAATTTATTCGGAATAGAGAATAATATTTACTTCCAGGTGGCACTTATTATGTTGATCGGACTATTGGGTAAAAATGCCATATTAATTGTGGAGTATGCCCTTCAGAACCGCCGTAATGGAGATTCTTTATACAAGTCGGCTGTTGATGCAGCGCGTGTTCGTCTGCGTCCAATTATTATGACTTCGTTTACCTGTGTTCTAGGTCTTATCCCTTTAATGGTGGCCACAGGAGCTGGTGCAATGGGTAACAAATCCATTGGTACGGGTGCTGTAGGTGGTATGTTCATCGGAACTGTGCTTGGGGTATTTGTAATACCAACCTTGTTTGTGATATTCCAGTCTTTACAGGAGCGTATTAAAGGTGGTACCAAGCATTTTACACAAAAATTGGTAGATGTGGATGAGTTGGAGTTCGACAAAGAAAAAGTTAAGAAGTTTGATTAACTGCAACAGATTAATTAATGAGAGAACAATTAAATATGAAACAAACTACTTATATAATACTACTAAGCATGATATTTACATCGTGCTTAGTTACCAAAAAATACACGCGACCTGAGCTCGAACTATCAGAGGCTTATCGCGATGTAACATTAAAAGACTCCACTTCCTTAGCAGAAATGCCTTGGAACGAGTTTTTTACTGATCCAACTCTAAAGGACTTAATTAATGAGGCATTGGAGAATAACTTCGACTTATTAATGGCTTACCAAAGAGTACTTGCCGCTGAGGCTTTATTTAAACAAGGGAAAGCTGAATATATGCCAACCTTATCGGCTAATTTAGGTGTAGCCGAAAATAAGATGTCCAATCAATCGTGGATGCAAGGACTTAGCTTTGAAGAGTACAGTCTTAAGGGAAGCTTAACTTGGGAGCCCGATATTTGGGGGAGAATAACAGCCAATAAAAATGCTGCTAAAGCCACTTTATTTCAGGTGCAAGAAGATACCAAAGCCATACAAACAGCTTTAGTGGCTAATTTAGCATCGGCTTATTTTCAGTTGATTAAGGCTGATGCACAAATCGATTTGATGCATAAAACCATTGCCAACAGGAAGGAAAGTTTTGAGGTGATGATGGAGCTAAAAAAGAGTGGTAGAGTTAACGAAGCAGGAGTGATGCAAACAAAGGCTCAATTACATGCAACAGAAGCGCTATTGGTTGACTTTAATAGAATGCAGAAACTGTTAGAGAATACAATAAACCTAATATTGGGTCGTGAGTATGCAGATATAAAAAGAAGTCAGTTAAATGATATCAATACAGCTAAATCTGTAGAAACAGGCGTACCAGCCTTATTGTTGGCCAATCGTCCTGATGTGCGTGCTGCGGAGTTCAGGCTTATGCAGGCTTTTGAGCAAACCAATGTGGCTCGTACTAGTTTTTACCCAAACATTAGCATAAGCGCTTCGGGTGGTTTACAGGCTATGGATCCATCACTCTGGTTTAATAAAGATGCTTTGCTATATAACGCAGCTGCTAATTTAACGCAGCCAATTTTTAACAAACGCAGAAATAGAACAGCTCTTGAAGTTGCAAAGGCACAGCAAGAACAAGCTTTTATCGATTTTAAAAAATCGATTACGGGTGCATCAACACAAGTGTCTGATGCTTTAATTAACTACCAAGCAGCTACAGAAAAGTACAAAGTTAAATCTGATGAGTTAGAGGCTTTAAATAAGGCGGTGACATACTCTGAAGATCTTTTAACCAGTGGATTTGCAACCTATTTAGAGGTGCTAATTGCTCAAAACTCAGAACTCAATGCCGAAATAAATATTATTGACATAAAGGTTTCTAAACTTACCTCAATGATATCTATTTACGAGGCCCTTGGCGGTGGATGGCGTAATTAATAAATCTACTTTCAGTATTAGAATATACATTAAAAGTATATAGAATAAGAACTAATAAGGATGAGGCTGTCTCAAATGAGATGGCCTCTCTTTTTATAAATAAATTTTGTTGCTATCTGATTTTAAGTTTAAAAAGATTATCCATAATAACCCCAATCAATAATTTCTCCTCTAAAAATAGTTCTCTTAATCTTCGATTTTCTTTCTACTGGATAATTAATATAAAAACATACTAATTATATTTGCGCTCTGAAATAAAAATAGCACAAATGATTTCGATAGAAGGTTTAGGAGTAGAATTTGGAGGGAGTACACTTTTCAAAGATGTTTCATTCGTAGTTAATGAAAAAGATCGAATTGCTTTGATGGGAAAAAATGGAGCAGGAAAATCAACATTACTAAAAATAATGGCGGGTGCTCAGGCTCCTTCAATGGGTAGAGTTTCTGCACCAAGCGATTCTGTTATAGCATACCTTCCTCAGCATTTGATGACAGATAATGACCGCACTGTTTTTGAAGAAGCATCGCAAGCTTTTAGTGAGCTTATACAGATGCAAACAGAAATGGAAGCACTAAATAAGCAGTTAGAAACAAGAACTGATTATGAGAGTGAAGAATACTACGGAATTATTGAGAAGGTTAGTGTCCTGAGCGAAAAAGTATACAGTCTAGGCGAAATAAATTTTGATGCAGAGGTTGAAAAGATATTATTAGGTTTAGGTTTTTTAAGGGAAGATTTTACTCGACCAACTAGAGAATTCAGTGGAGGTTGGCGAATGCGTATTGAGTTAGCAAAAATCCTTTTGCGCGATCCGGATTTAATACTTCTTGATGAGCCAACCAACCACCTCGATATTGAATCGGTTCAATGGCTTGAAGATTTCTTAATAAATAGTGCTAAAGCAGTTATTGTTATTTCGCACGATAAAGCTTTTATCGATAATATCACCACACGTACTATTGAGGTGACGATGGGACGTATATATGATTACAAGGTTAACTATTCGCAGTATTTGATACATCGCCAAGAGCGAAGAGAACAGCAGCAGAAGGCTTATGATGAGCAGCAAAAGATGATTGCTGATAATATGGAATTTATTGAGCGCTTTAGAGGAACTTATTCAAAAACCAATCAAGTACAGTCTCGCGTTAGAATGCTTGAGAAATTAGAAATTCTTGAAGTAGATGAAGTAGATACTTCACATTTACGATTGAGGTTTCCTCCAGCACCTCGTTCAGGCGATTATCCGGTAATTGCGAAAGATGTGGAGAAAACTTACGATGATCATCTTGTTTTCTCGGAGGTTTCATTTGCGATAGAAAGAGGGGAGAAGGTGGCCTTTGTAGGAAAGAATGGTGAAGGTAAATCTACCTTGATAAAGGCCATTATGAGTGAGTTAAAACACAATGGTGAGCTAACTTTGGGCCACAATACTAAGGTGGGTTATTTTGCTCAAAATGAAGCTTCATTACTGGATGAGGAGTTAACTATATTTCAATCTATTGATGATATTGCAAAAGGAGAAATTAGAACTAAGATAAAAGATATACTAGGAGCCTTTATGTTTAGAGGCGACGATTTAGAAAAGAAGGTAAAAGTTTTATCAGGTGGTGAACGAACTCGCTTGGCTATGATTAAGCTTTTGCTTGAACCATACAATCTTTTAATATTAGATGAGCCTACTAATCATTTAGATATAAGAACTAAGGATATTTTAAAACAAGCCCTAATGGCTTACGATGGAACTTTGATTTTGGTAAGTCACGATCGTGATTTCTTGGATGGTTTAATCAGTAAGATATATGAGTTTGGAAATAAGAAAGTAAAAGAACACTTTGAAGGAATACAGGAGTTCTTAGAACGTAAAAAAATGGAACATCTTACCGAATTAGAAGCTAATAAATAAGAATTATCCCCAATACTCGATGTGAGTGTTGGGGAGTTGTTATTATAAATTTAATGTATTTACATTTAAGCCTTCACTTTGTACAGACCGAGTGTACTTAACCGCAGGTTTACCAAAAACCATAATATACCCTAAAGTATGTTCTTCAGGTATACCTAACTGCAATTTTAGTTCAGGAGCAATTTTATCAAATACAACTTTCGCCAATCCATCCCAAAGAGTACCTATACCTTTGGTGTTTGCATATAGTTCCATGTAAGTAAGAGAAATAACACAATCGGCAACACATGAGTTAATAGAACTAGGAGCAGAAGCTAAAATAATGTGGGGTGCATTTCTAAACAACACATCAATACCTTTACTATCCCATACCTTCTGAAAACTTCCAAACATGGCTAGAGAGTCAGGTAATTTCCCTGCATCTATTACTTCTTTTATAGCATCATAAACTAAAACTCTTAGCTTATCACGTTGTTCAGTTGACTTAGTAAGGGTTAAAAGTACTTGATTCTTATTATGACCAGTAGGTGCAAAAGCCGCTGTTTGCAATAAATCATTCAATTCAGAAGTGCTTAAAACCTCATCTTTATACTTACGAATAGTTCGTCTGGTTTGTATAAGGTGTTTCATGGCGTTCGTGGAAGGAATTTCGCCTTTTACCAAAACACTGTCTTCAGGATTTTTACCTAGTATAGATAATGCACCCGTTGGACAAACAGCCAAACAGTGTTGGCATTTTATACATTGTTTTTCTTTGCCTTCTTTTATTTCAGGTATACCTTTCTTTCCGTCAATTATCAAGGTTGGGCACTCCTTAGAGCATAGGCTACATTCGGTGCATTTTTCAATATCTATTTTAAAATCTATCATCATAATTTGTTTAATAACTGGTAGGCACAAAGATATATTAAAACTTATTTTATCGAAAAATAAGCATTAAAACACCCTGCTATTAGTCTTATTTATATTCATTATTAAGTGCACTTTCGTAGGGTGTAATAATGTACAATAACTGATATTGTATTGGCATCTATCAAATGATATATTTAAGTTGCAGATCTAATAACTAAAACAATTTATCAATTCTATGAAATTATTTGATTCTGCTATTTTAATCCTAATTGCAGTTTTTTTATGCGTTGGATGCAAAAAGGATAAGCAAATAGAACTTTCCCAATTAGAAAAAGTTAATGAATTCATTCATGAGAGTATGTCCACCAATTATTATTGGGAAGAACAGATGCCAGAGTTATCTCCTCATGAGCAAACAGACTGTAAAGTGTATTTTGATAAGTTATTGTACTCTTCAATTGATAAGTGGTCATTTATTACGAGCGATTATCAGGGCTTAGTTGATTATTTTAATGGAGTACGTAAAGAATATGGTTACTCTGTTAGACCGGCATTAATAAGTGAAGGAAGTTCTGATTGGATTGGTTTTGTTGAATTTGTTTACCCCAATACCCCCGCATCGAGAGCTAATTTAAAAAGAGGAGATATTATAATAGAAGTAAATGGACATTCTTTAAGTGAAAACACATATGCTGAGCTTTTTGATAATGAATCTATTTCGCTTACCCTAGGAACAATGAAAAGTGGTGTAGCTGAACCCTTAGATCAGCCAATTGTGTTATCCCCAGAAGAAATACATATTAATCCTATATTGAAAACACATGTTCAGGACCGAGATGGGCATATTATAGCTTATTTGGCTTATACATCATTTATTTCAAGCTTAAGTGCCGATTTAGAAAGTCTATTTGCAGAGTTTAAAGAACAAGGAGTACAAGATTTAATTCTTGATTTACGATATAATGGGGGAGGATCTGTAGCAACAGCAAAGTTATTAGCTTCAATGATTGGGCCATCATCTATAGCTGATGAAGTATTTATAAGATCATCTTATAATAATACAGTAAGTGATTATTTAGCAACTAAGTATCCTGATGATGAAAGTATATTTATAGATAGGTTTTTAAAGCATCCGAATAATTTAAACCTTCAAAACTTATATGTACTAACCACACCATCAACGGCGTCAGCAAGCGAAATGCTAATTTATGCCCTATCACCGTATATGAATGTGGTTCAAATAGGTGAAAAAACACAGGGTAAATATTATGGTTCTATAACAATTAACGATCTAGATAGTGATCACGGCTGGGCTATACAACCAATCGTTATGAAAGCTGAGAATGTTAACAATTCAATAGATTATTCCATTGGTTTATCTCCTCAAATTCAGATGTACGATAGTTTTTATGCTGAACTAGGAGCTGATGATGATCCGTTCATGAATGCTGCATTTAATCTAATAAATAATTCCGGTGAGGATAATGAAGTATTCAAAAGTAGTTCAAGTAAAATGCAATATATTAGTATGCCAAAGCCTTATGAGCACCCTCTAGAAAACAAAATGTATTTATCCTTACCTTAATTTATCCCTACTAAAATTTTATTAAGAGTTATTTCTTTCGAGATAGCTCTTTTTTTATGCGTTTATAGAACTAAAGACCCTCTCTGATGTTAATATGACTGGAGCTGTTGTGATCAGTTTTACTATGATTAGTTGCCCATATGGTGCTAATGTATTGCTAGGAAGTAGCAATAGATAGTAAAAAACTGAAGTGCGAGAAGGAGGCTCAGATGATTTTTTAGATATAAATATAAAGAGTACATGAGTAATAGAACCAATGCCTTAATAAATGAAAAGAGTCCATACTTATTAATGCATGCCCAAAATCCAGTGAATTGGTATCCGTGGGATACCGAAGCTTTAAATAAGGCCAAAAATGAGAATAAATTAATGGTTATCTCAATAGGTTATGCAGCTTGTCATTGGTGCCATGTTATGGAGAAAGAAAGTTTTAGCGATGTTGATGTGGCAGCTTTAATGAATCAGGATTTTGTATCAATTAAAATAGATAGAGAAGAGCGTCCGGACTTAGATCAAGTTTTTATGGATGTTGCACATTTAACTACTGGTAAGGGAGGGTGGCCTCTAAATATTATTACTTTACCAGATGGAACACCCGTATTTGCAGGAACATATTTTCAGAAGAGACAATGGATTAATCTACTAAATGAGATTAATCAGATATTTAATAATCAACCAGAAAGATTAGTTGATTTAGGTAAGCAAATTAAAGATGGTATCGAACGAATGGATTTTGTTGGTTTGGTAAAAGATTCAGCCTTATTTACTGAAGATAGTTTGCAAGAAGCCATTACCTCATGGAAAGATAATTTGGATATGGTTTGGGGAGGAAATATAGGAGCACCTAAATTTCCAATGCCAGTTGAGTTCAATTTCTTTTTGTCGTATTTATCAAATACCGAAGATGAGACGCTTCTAAATTATGTAAATACTTCATTAACTAGGATGGCCTTTGGAGGTATCTTTGATCACTTAGGTGGAGGTTTCGCCCGATATTCTGTTGATGAGTTTTGGAAAGTCCCTCATTTCGAGAAGATGCTATATGATCAGGGGCAACTTATTGAAGTGTATTCGAAGGCTTATCGTTTAACTAAAAATCCTTTATATAAGAAAGTAGTTGAGGAAACAATAGCATTCATTACGCGTGAATTAAAGACGCCAGAAGGTGGTTTTTATTCAGCAAAAGATGCCGATAGTGAAGGTGAAGAAGGGAAGTATTACGTATGGACTAAATCTGAAATTGAGGCTTTGTTAGGAGATGAGGCTAGTTTGTTTTGTGAGGTCTTTAATATTTCAGAATCCGGTAACTGGGAGCAAGGTAAAAATGTTCTGTTTCAAACCCAGTGTATACAAGAATTTGCTGATCGCTTAAACGTTGATTTTGATGAATTAAATTCAAAACTGAATAAAAGCAAGCAAATATTATACAAGCAACGAATAACTAGAACTTATCCTTTATTGGATGATAAAATACTAACATCATGGAATGCAATAGCAATAAAAGGTTTAGTACAGGCTTACAAGGCCTTGGGTAACGAGGCTTATTTAAATCAGGCTATTGAGAGTTCTGAGTTTATAAAGGCAAAAGCATTTCAAGATAATGGAGCTTTATGGCGCAGTTTAAAAGGTGATAAGGGAAGTATAAATGCGTTTTTAGACGATTATGCCATGCTTATTGATGCTTGGATTGATTTGTATCAGGTGACTTTTGATGAGCAATGGATCTTATTATCTAATAGTTTATTAGAGTACGTTAGGGCACATTTCTTTAACGAAGATAATCAATTGTTTTATTACGCTTCGGTTCTTGATGAACCACTACTAGTTCGTAAGTCTGAGATTTCAGATAATGTAATACCGGCTTCTAATAGCGTTATGGCAATAAATATATACCGCTTAAGTAAATATTTTTTACATAAGGAAGGGTATCACACCTCGTTGCAAATGCTTAAGAATCTTTCGGGGAAAATTGACGAGCATGGGAAATATTATGCCAATTGGCAGCGCTTAAAGCTATTTTTTATTTATGGTACTAATGAGTTGGTTATTTCGGGCGGCGACATAAAAAATGCCCATAATGAACTGATAACAGATTTTAATCCATTTGTGTTTTTAGCATCGGCAGATAATAACTTGCCGATAACAGAAGGGAAAAATAGTAAAGACCTGACTTTCTATATTTGTAATGATAATGCATGTGGTGCTCCTGTTCATACTGTTGAAGATGCTTTACTTACCTTAAAGCATAACAATAATGTTAGAAATAGGTAAGCGTAGGTGTAAAAATATTTTTTTACATTTTCATAGGCGTTATTATAAATAGAGTGAAGGTTTTTAGTTTATTTGTCGTCTTTATATAGTGCAAGAGTGTATTTTTGCATTTTAAACTAGTTGATTAAAAATATATCTATATTATAATGAAGCAAGTACTTATTATTAACCTTCTATTATTTTTATTTCTACCAAGTGCAATGTCTAATCCGGCAGAGGCCGTAGATGGCGTTATTAAAGGAAAAATTGTTGATGCCAATTCTCGTCGTCCATTAGAGTACGTTTCGGTTGCCATATATGAAGCTGAAACGGGCAAATTGATTACGGGTACTATTACAAAAAGTGATGGTGTTTTTCGAGTTCCAGATATTGAGAATGGTAAATATTACGTAGAACTAAGTTTTATGGGATATGAAACTGAGAGAGTAGATAAGGTAGAGCTAATAGAAGGGCAAAGAAGTGCAAATATTGGAATACTTGGTCTTAAAGAAAATACTGAAAGTATTGAAGAGGTAGAAGTAATTGCTGAAAGGGCAGCTATTGATTATAAAATTGATAAGAAAATAGTAAATGTTAGTAAGCAATATACAGCAGTATCGGGTTCTGCAGTTAATATATTGGAGAATGTGCCATCAATGACGGTTGATATAGAAGGTAATGTATCCATGCGAGGCAGTAGCGATTTTATGGTGTTAATTGATGGTATACCTAGTGTGCTTGAAGCATCAGAAGCCTTACAGCAAATTCCAGCATCATCCATTGATAATATAGAAATTATTACTAACCCTTCAGCAAAATATAATCCTGAAGGTACAGGCGGCATCATTAACATTATTACTAAAAAGAATATGCTTCAGGGTGTAAATGGAGTGGTAAATGTTAATGGAGGAACGATGGGTTATGGTGGCGACTTCTTATTTAATTATCGTCAAGGAAGATTTGGGTATTACCTAGCGGGAGATTATAACGATCGTAGGTTCAACGGTGAACAATATTTAGATAGAGAGTCGTACAACGGAGATGAAACGAACTACTTATCAAATGATGGTACTTTAAAACGCGAAATGTACCGAGGCAATATCAGAGGAGGTTTTGATTGGAAAATTGATACCATGAATACTCTTAAAATTGATCTGAATATTGGGAAACGTAGTTATAATAGTACATCTAATTTGAACTATAGTGAGTGGAGTAACATAAGTGCTGATCCATACAGATATACAAGTAATGAAGATGGATTACGTAGTAGCGACATGTTTTCAGCAAGTGCTACCTACCTGCATAAGTTTAATACAGACGGGCATGAGTTAAAGGTAACAGCCTCTAATAGATCAATGAATAGTAAAGAGTCTAATGAAAATCAACTTTACGATGCTGCCGGGAACAAAATGGAAGGTCGAAAAAGTACAGAAGATGGCCCCGTGAATATGTTTCAGGGTAATATTGATTATAGTTTGCCATTAGGTAATAATGGTAAGTTAGAATCAGGCTATCAGATAGAAGTAAGGACAAGTACTGATGAAACAGGATTGGCTATTGATAGTTTAGGTAATGGCAATTACGAGCAAGATCCTCTTTACTCTAATACAACTTCATTTACTAATAATATACACGCGCTATATACAACATATGCGAGTATGCTTGGTAAATTTGGGTATCAGTTAGGCTTAAGGGCTGAGTATACGGATAGAACCATTGAACTAATTAACTCAGGTGCTGAAGATATTGGTGAAACAAAATCTGAAATTAATAGAGTAGATTGGTTCCCAACGATTCATTTATCCTATAAACTACCTCACGAACAAGAGTTGATGACTAGTTATACTCGAAGAATTCAACGCCCTAGAAGCTATTATCTAGAACCTTTTGTAACGTGGACAGATGCTTTTAATGTGCGACAAGGTAATCCTGATTTATTACCAGAATATATTGATGCTTTAGAAATTGCTTACCTTAAGAAATGGGATAAAGCATTTGTCAATTTCGAAGCTTATTATCGAGTTACTCATAATAAAGTTGAGTGGATTAGATCTGTATATCAGGATAACATTATGATGCGTTCACCTGAAAATGTTGGTAAAGATTATTCTTTAGGTTTGGATGCTACCTTTAGTTTTGATCCATTTAAATGGTGGCGAGCTGATTTATCGGGAAGTATGTACGACTATGAAGTAACAGGCATGTATAATGGTGTAGATTTTAGTAGAAGTGATTTTATGTGGAATGCGAGGTTAAATAACACGTTTAAAATCAATAAAACTACACAGATACAGGCATTTACTAGATATAATAGTAAGCAAATTACAGCCCAAGGGTACAGAGAAAGTTTTGTTAGTACTGATTTAGCCTTTAGAAAAGAAATGTTTGATAGAAATATTACAGGAGTGCTGCAAGTGAGAGATGTATTTAATCAAAACAGAAGAGCAGGAGTATCACAAGGTGAAGATTTTTACGAATATTCTCATCATTCCTACAATGCACCTTTAGTAACTTTAACTGTGACTTACCGTTTTAATAATTATAAATCACCGCGATCAAAGAAAGGTGGTCCTGATGGTTTTGGAGGTGATGAGGAGTATTAATACTAATTAACAATATTCAAAAAAGAGCGTATAGCCAGTTAGGTTATACGCTTTTTTTATTTCAGAATTTAGATTCTTTTATGCAGATAAATATATGATACAATTAAGATAAGCATCAGTACAACTAATAGTAACATTATAAAAATAGAATCGCGGTGCTTTAAATGGGCTACAAAGGCCGTAATTAGAAACAATGCAATACCTGCATAAGTCCATTCTTTTAACTGGATATTCAAGTGTGGGATTAATATCAAAATAGCAGCCAATAGTTTTAATACAGCTAATTCAATCCTGAAAAAATCAGGAAATCCAAGTGCTTTAATTCCTTCCTTAGTAGCATTACTAAAAATATAAGAGTAGGAGCTGATAAATAGAAAAGCGGAAATAATTATTGTTGATATCCAATAGATTGTTTGTGCCATGAGTTTATTGTCATTAGATTATAAGAAACTATCTGTAATTTGTTTCACTAATAAAGTTCCATCTGGGTCACTGTTTGTTTTTAACTTACAAAAATCTTCTGCCCATTTAGAAGTTCTAAGTCTTAAAGGAGGAGTTGGATTCTGGGCTACATCAAATACTATATTGGCAACCTCTTCACCTGTTTGATATACCTGTTCTTTGCTTTCCGATGCTCTTTTCTGGTTACCTGCAAAATATCTTTCAAAAACTGGTAGGTATTCTCCCGAAGCTAGTTGACCTTTAACAGTTGTCTTTTCTACTGCCGATTTCATAAATTCAGTGGCAATACCTCCTGGTTCTACACAAGTAAGTTTAATGCCAAAAGCATCGGTAACGTAACTTGCAAGCGCCTCAGTATATCCTTCTACTGCAAATTTTGCCGCACAATACAATTCATTAAAAGGTTGCCCAACTAATCCTCCAACAGAAGTGATATTTATAATTTGTCCTGATTTTTGTTGGCGCATAAAGGGTAAAACGGCTTGAGTACAGAAAACTACTCCATGATAGTTAACATCACTTACCCAACGAATTTCTTCTTCACTTGCTTGTTCTGTAGTTTTTGCAAAGCCTGCACCAGCATTATTCAAAAGCAAATCAATTTTGCTATCATTATCAATTATATGTTGTATGGCTTTTCGTATCGATTCTGGCTTTGTTACATCTAATTCTATTAGTTCTATATCTAAACTTTGCGCAGCTATCTTTTTCTTAAGTTCAAGCCCCTTGTTAAGATTTCGCATACTTGCATATACCTTATAGTTATTACGAGCAAAAAGGATAGCGCTTTCAAAGCCAACGCCAGTAGAGGCTCCTGTTATTAAAATATTTCTCTTCATCGTTTTTGATTTTTAATGTATAATGAAGAAACAGTATGTTGGAGTGAATGTTCATTCCAAAATACATTTTTAATCTTTAATAGCATCCCACAGCATAGTAACTTGATTGCTGATGGAATTAGTATTGTCAGCATTAGAGGAAAAGAACCAGCGTAGGTAGGATAATACAGTTCCACCTATAAACATCAATAACTCAGCATTCGAGATGTTTTTAATAATCCTATCAGATTTTCCTTTATTTAATAACTCACCTACATATTTAATGGCTTTTTCTCCCTCAGCCTTACTTTCTGGTGTAATTAAAGGAGATGCCTGAAGCTGTTCCATAAACTTAAAATAATTAGGCTTGCTTTTAAAAAAGTCTATTGTAGCAATAAAGTAGGTTTCAAATTGAGTCTTTATTGCCATATTAGGATCAAAGGCATTATATATATATTCTTCTTCCTTTTTAATACTAACATAAATGTAATTGATTAATATATCCTTATTACGGAAGTAATTATAAATTGTACCAATTCCTGTTCCTGCTTTTTTAGCTATTGCAGACATCGGTGTGTTATGTATTCCATTTTGAGTAATAAGTTCTATGGCTGCGTCTACTATTAATTCTTTTTTGCTCATTTGGTAAATATAATAAGCTTGGAATGATTATTCCATAAAATCGATACAAAATACAGCGATTGAGTTACATATTTTTAAGATATTTGTTCTCATTATACACCTATTGCCACATGATAGGCACACAAAATGAAATTGAATCAATAAATAAAAATGAAACATACTTTTTTAGCCTTGTGCTTGCTGATACTTTCTTTTAATAATTTGTATCCCAATAATTATAATGAAGCTTTACTTCAATTAGATAAACTAATTGAAAACAGAGTGCTCTATCATGATAAATTTGAAGAACGTATTTCAAATATTAAATCTCTATATAGCATAGCACCTAATAATGAATCAAAGTATACTCTTGCCCGTCAGTTATGTGATATTTATAGCTCATATAATATTGATTCAGCAACTATTTATGCCGATTTAGTTATTGATTACGCCACTTCTTCTAAAAAAAAGGAATTCATAGATGAAGCATCAATAATAATGGCTAAAACATATTTGCTAGGAGGTATGTTTACAGAGGCTGATGCAATATTAAATAATATAAATAGTAGTGGGCTAAGCGATATATTACTGCTTGCTTACTATACTGAACGAACTACTCAGTATAGGTATTTATCTAAATATACTTCAGGCACTAATCTAGAGCCTATATATAATAAAACAAGAATCACATATCAGGATTCTGCTTTTAATATTTCAAAAGAACACTATCCTGGTTACTCTTTGCTGCAAGCTGAAAATTTGATTGATAAAAATAAGCTTGAGGATGCGATTCTAATACTTGAAAAACAACTGAACAAGTACGATCCTAAAGATAGGGGGTATGCCTTTCTGTCATATACTATTTCCAGGGCTTATGCTATGCAAAGTAACCTTGATAAACAAAAAGAGTATTTAGCGCTTTCAGCTAGCTCTGATATTTATAATGCAGTAAGAGAAAATGTAGCTTTACACGAATTAGCTTTACTGTTATTTCAAAAGGGCGATATTAATAGAGCTTATAAGTATATCAAAGTAGCATTAGATGATGCGCTATTTAGTCATGCCCGTTTACGAAGCTTCGAAGTATTAAAAGTGATGCCTGTAATTGATTTAGCATATGAGCGATTAAAAGATAAAGAAAAGCGTAATCTAATCCTATTTAGTATTGTAGCATTTACCCTAGTGACTGTGCTTTTAGTGTCATTGTTTTTTAATAAAAGGCAAAATAATAAGCTTATTCTGGCTAATAAGAATGTAAAAAGTATAAATGAAGCTTTAAATGATAGTAACCATAAGTTAAAAGATAGTCATATTGCTATTAGTGAGGCTAATATGGCATTGGGGAAAGTAAATGCAATGCAGGGCGAATACATAGTAAAATACTTAAAGATGTGCTCTTCGTATATTGGAAGCATCGATAATTATAGGTTATCCCTATTAAAGAAAACAGCTTCGAGTAATACTGCTCAATTATTAAAAATACTGAAATCAAAAGAGGTTGTTGATAAAGAATTGCAATCATTTTATAATGATTTCGACAAGGCTTTTTTAGACTTACATCCTGATTTTATCGCAAAATTCCAGACTTTATTGAGAGATGATGAGCAAATTATACTAAAACAGGGCGAATTGCTCAATACAGAGCTTCGAATCTTTGCCTTAATTAGACTAGGAATCACTGAAAGTTCTCAAATTGCAGAATTCCTGCGTTACTCCAATCCAACAATATATAACTACAGAACTAAGGTAAGAAACAAGGCGAAAATGGATAGAGAAGCCTTTGATAGGGCAGTTTTAGCCTTGTAACTACCAAAAAAACGTCTACTTTTCAATCTCTATTTTACATTGTGTTGCTTTGGGTTAATTGTTTTTAAATCAGGTTAATATGAGTATTTTTAATTAATATTTATTCAAATATAGTCTACTTTCAGTTTAGTTTCATCTAATCACTTCTTATTTTTGATTAGAAGTTAATTCATACTAATAGTTAATGCAATAATTTATAGAGTTCGTGTTTATATAATTGCTGAACCTATGGATAAGTGTTATATTATATGAATGGTTTCTTACTCCAGTTAAATTATGGAGTTATTTTAATAATTAGAGTGTAATTAAAAAATAAAGAGATGAAAAACGTATTGTTATTTTTTGCTTTTATCGGATTCTTCAGTGTAATCAAAGCAGAAGAATTAAAATCGCCCAATGGCAATTTTAACTTGAAGTTTGAAGTTAATAATGGGGTGCCAATTTATCAATTAGATTATAAGGGTAAGCCTGTTGTTTTAGATAGTAAGCTTGGTTTTATTTTAAAAGATACTGCCGATTTGACAGATGGTTTTACTATTATTAAAACAGAGAATTCAAGTTTTGATGAAACTTGGGAACCTACTTGGGGGGAAGAAAGCGAGATCAGAAATAACTATAATGAACTTGCTGTAACGCTTAATCAAGATAAGGAAGATCGCCAGTTATTGATCCGTTTTAGGTTGTTTGATGATGGCTTAGGTTTTAGATATGAATTTCCTAACCAAAATAACTTGATCTATTTTGTTATTGAAGAAGAAGTAACAGAGTTTGCTATGGCAGGTGACCATAAAGCTTGGTGGATTCCAGGAGATAACGACACACAAGAATATAATTATACAACATCTAAGTTATCAGAAATAAGTTCAAAGTTAGAGGTATCAATAACTCCAAATGAGTCTCAAAGTCCAATTGGAGGTGCTTGCGTGCAGTCAGCATTAATGATGAAATCTGATGATGGTTTATACATCAACCTGCACGAAGCAGCACTAATAGAGTATGCATGTATGCATCTTGATTTAGACGAGACAAACATGACTTTTACAACTATGTTAGCACCTGATGTTAATGGCAATAAAGGATATATGCAAGCGCCTAGAACAACACCTTGGCGTACTATTATTGTTGGTGAAGAAGCAGGTGACATTTTATTGTCGCGAATGACTTATAATTTAAATGAACCACTAGCGCTTGAAGACGACTCATGGGTTAAACCAGTTAAATATATCGGTGTTTGGTGGGAAATGATTACAGGTATGAGTACCTGGAGCATGGCTGATGTGCCGAGTGTACAATTAGGTGTTACTGATTTTGAGAATGCTAAGCCAACAGGAAAGCATGCTGCGAATACCGAACATGTAAAAATGTACATTGATTTTGCTTCGGAGCATGGTTTTGATGCTGTTTTAGTTGAAGGTTGGAATGTAGGATGGGAAGATTGGTTTGGTAAATCAAAAGATTATGTTTTTGATTTTGTTACTCCTTATCCTGATTTTGATGTTGAAGGATTACGTGATTACGCAAAAAGTAAAGGTGTGGAGTTAATGATGCATCACGAAACTTCAGGTTCGGTGCGTAATTATGAGCGCCATTTAGATCAGGCTTTTAAGTTTATGAACGATAATAACTACAACTCAGTAAAAACGGGTTATGTAGGTGATATCATTCCAAGAGGAGAGTCGCATTACGGACAATGGATGGTAAATCACTATCAGTATGTACTTGAAAAGGCTGCAGATTATAAAATAATGATTAATGCTCACGAAGCAGTTCGCCCAACGGGTATCGCCCGTACTTATCCGAACCTTATAGGAAATGAATCTGCAAGAGGGACGGAATATGAGGCCTTTGGTGGTAATACACCTGATCATACTACAATTCTTCCATTTACTCGTTTAATTGGTGGCCCTATGGATTATACCCCAGGTATATTTGTTACTGATGTTAGCCAGTTAAATCCAGAAAATGGTTCTTATGTAAGAACAACTATTGCACGTCAGTTGGCTCTATATGTAACTATGTATAGTCCACTTCAAATGGCTGCTGATTTACCGCAACATTATGAGCAATTTATGGATGCATTTCAGTTTATAAAAGATGTACCTGTTGATTGGTCTAAAAGTTTGGTACTTGAGGCTGAGCCAGGCGATTATATTACTTATGCTCGTAAAGATAAAAATTCGGAAAATTGGTTTGTAGGTCGTACAAACGACGAAGAGCCGAGAACTTCTAAAATAGCTTTCGATTTTCTTACTCCGGGAAAGAAATACGTAGCTACTATTTATTCTGATAAAAAGGATGCACATTTTAAAGACAATCCTCAGGCATACCAAATTAAAAAGTATGTAGTTACCAATAAATCAAAATTGTCGCAGTTCTGTGCACCAGGAGGTGGTTACGCAATTAGTATTGAGGAAGTAACAAATAGTTCACAAACAAAAGGTTTAAGGAAACTGTAGCAGAAACGAAATAGTTTATAGCACAAAGCCTCCGCTTTATATTAGTATTTCTAATGTATTGCGGAGGCTTCTTCATTTCTTTATAAATCAAACGTGAGGCTTTGATAGACGCGAATGATTGTTTAGGAGCCATAATAAATACAATAGCTTTAGCTTAGAAATAAAAGTTTAAACTTTGGAGTAAATATTAAACATAAACTATTTTTTTTATTTTCGTGGAGAATTAAAAATAAACACGATAGGGATGAATTGACATATTTGACGGGATACATCTTAGTTGTGTGTAACCTAAAAAAGACTAACATATGCAAGAATTAAAAGATTATAAAAAAGAGAAATTGACTATTAGTTTAGCTTGGGCTAACATATTTGGAATTTTGATTATACTCCCAATTGGGTTAATATTTGGTTTGCCATATTATTTCTTGTGGGAACCTCAAATAAGTATTAAAGAATATCTGGATAATGCAGGACTACAGGTGTTTGGTTTAGGGATTTTGATGTTTTTTGGTATTATGCTATTCGGGATAGTATTGCATGAATTAATACATGGAATTGTTTGGGCGAAATATGCAAAGAATGGATTTAAGTCAATAAAATTTGGAGTGTTGTGGAAAATGCTAACACCATATTGTCATTGTAAGGAAGCATTAAATGTAAGACAATATATTAAGGGAGCAATAGCACCAGCAATTATTATGGGGATTATACCTTCAGTGATTGCAATTCTGATTGGAAATTTTGGAGTTTTAATATTTGGAATGTTTTTCACTTTGGCTGCTGGAGGCGATTTATTAATGATTAACTTAATTAGAAAGGAAAATAGCACGGATTTGGTTCAAGACCACCCATCAGAAGTCGGATGCTATATTTATAGAAAGTTTGAACAAAAGGCAACACACAACAAATTATAAACGTAATGCGGGCGAAGTGGGTAATTTAACCGAAATTAAACTAAACAACGATAGTGGTAACTTGAAAGGAAAGAGCGTTGAAACCCGCACTAAACTTATAAGTGGTGGCGGTAAGTTAAGTGCACATTTAATAGATAAAATATTAGTTAAAAGAGTATTATGGACATGAACATTGACAGCTTATTTAAAGAAGCAAACAAAATATGGCCATTTCGAAGTTTTGCAAAATATATGGGCGGTTTTGCAATAATTTTCCTTGTAGTTATACTCATTGCTCTTTTTGCTAATTCGAATAAACTTAACTCAGAATTTTACGAATTTGAAATTCACGGTGAAATCAGTGAAGTAGTTTTGGGAAGAAAAGATAATTACGTTAAAATAAATTCAGAATGGTTCGCTATTCAAGGGGAGTTTAATGCTTATCTGAAAGCAAATCTGAAAATAGACAAAGACATGTATAGCACAGTGATTATTATTAACGACAATGGTAATAGTGAGAAGTTGGATGTACCAAAAACTAAATTTGTACCTATTGACACTGATAGTGATTTGAGAAATGATTTAAATAAACTTAATAAAACCTACCGCTAATAAATAGGAATATGAGCAGTCAGCAAGACCCAGCGATTATTCGCATTTGAACTATAACCCGTTTTTGATACCACCCAAGTATTTTAATCGGGTTTTAAAGTTCTTTTTTGGATTTTAGGATTCGTGTTTATTGTATAATTTTCAGATGTACTTTAGCTTTTATAGCTACACGCTTATCCATCATTCAATAATCCATTTGGTTTAATTTTACGTGAAACTACATGCCACTCGGCGTAGGATTGTACGCCACTCGACGTAGGATTGTACGTCACTTGGCGTGAAATCTCACGCAGCCCTTGCGTAATAATTCACGTAAGGGCTGCGTGAGATTTCACGCAAGTAATACCTATTAATTATCTGTATGCTTAGTATATTTTACAGGGTATTTTACTTAAAAATTAAGTCTGTGTAAATTTCCACACGGGGCCTGTTGAAAAATGCACAGCCCCGTGTGGAAATATTCACACGAGGCTGTGGAAAAACTCACACGGGGCTGTTGAATTTTCCACAAACCCTCTACTAATTTTTTGCGGTGCAACTCATGATGCAGTTTTAGTTCTTAAACTTGCATACCATCAAGGCTTCCTGCTTTCTTGTTGCGTATCACTTCTTTGCAAAAACATCAATGTAGCTATGGCTATAGAACTGTTTCACTCATTACCGAGATCTTAAATAATTCAATTTCTTATCCATCATTCAATAATTCAGTTAAAAAAATAACCTATCCAAATAAAGTATCCCTAGCGAATTTAATTTTCTAGCTTTGTTATTAATCTTTCACATCCTTCTAAAAGCACTTTTTCATTATTATTGAGCTGTTCAACCCAAAAAAAGGCATTTTTAAGGTTCTTCTCAGGACTATCAGATTTACTTAAAGTATAAACTTCTTGCATCAGGTATTTCTCTAATTCTACTATGGTACTATAACCTTCATAAATATTAAGAATATCAATAAGTTCTTCCGAATTTAACTCTCCTAACAAGCCAGTACTTTCAATGCTTCGGTATACTCCCGTTCTAATACTAAGTGTATGAAAGGTAAAAGTTGAATTTACAATATCAGCAGTATCATTAAAGTTCGATAGCATCGAATCTTGTTTACTTATTAATTGTCGAAGTGATTCATTATTATTGTTAAGCTCTTGCGTAATGTTTTGTATGGCAATTCTCTTTTGCTTATTTAACTTATAGCTATCTTTTATGCTATCTAAAGAAAAAGCAATGCTTACACCTAACACTACAATTGCCAATTCAATTAGGAACTTCTTTTTTGTCATTATTCTCAAGTTTAATTTCAATAGTTAGTTTAAAGTAAGGCAAATTAAAGAAATTTTAGATTAGTTGTAAAAGGAGAGGCAAAATTCATTCTAATCTTCAAATATTCACTTCAGCTTTATATTAATACACTTCGATAAACTAATGGGTTTGTAAAAATTGGCTTGTTATACTTTTGTTTCAGAAATATTAATTAGAAGACCTAATAAATTTTAAAATGAAGCAAATATTTTTTATTGCAGTACAAGCAATACTGGTACTTGGTTTTTCTGCCTGCTCTAATACAAATGACGCAAAGGTAAAGAAAGCACGTTACGTAAAATCGTATAAAGTATTACCAAGCTCGGGTAACAAAACCATTGTTTATAATGGTGTAGTAAGTGAAAACAGAGAAGTAGCGCTGCCTTTTAAGGTAGGAGGACCTGTTACTCAATTATTAGTTGATGATGGTGAATATGTTGAGAGAGGACAAACAATAGCATCAATAGATAAGCGCGATTATAAAATTAATGTGCAAACTGCCAAGGCGCAATTTGAGCAAATTGAAGCTGAATATGATCGCTATCAAAAATTATATAATCAGGATAAATTACCTGCAAATACTTTAGATAAAGTAAAGTCGGGTTATTTAATGGCGAAAAGTCAGTTAGAAGCGGCTGAGAATGCCTTATCTGATACCGATTTAAGAGCACCATTTTCTGGATATATTAGTGAAAAACTAATCGAAAATTTCGAAACGGTTGCTCCTGGTCAGCCAATAGTTAAGCTAATTGATGTAAGTAAATTAGAAGTAATCATTAGTATTCCTGAAAACCAGATTAACGAAGTTGAGAAACTAGAGAATATTACTTGCGATATAAAAAATGCCAACAGATTTAATGTTCCAGCATCGGTAAAATCGATCAGTAAAAAAAGTGGTCCTGATAGAATGTTCGAGGTTCGATTAATTCTTAACGATATTGATGGAACACTTGTTAAATCGGGTATGGTTGCTAAGGTTAGTGTTAACTTTTTTCCTAAATCAAGCAATGGCATATCTGTTCCAATTGAAGCAATTTTTGCAGAAGGAACAAAAAGCTATGTGTGGAGTGTGAATAAAGTAAACATGAAGGTGGCTAAAAAAGAGGTTGTTGTTGGCGATTTAGTAGGAGCTGGTTTTGTAACAATTAAAGAGGGAGTTACTATTAATGATGTAGTTGTAACAGCAGGTGTATACTCATTACAAGAAAACCAGGAAGTAAAAATATTACCTAACAAATCAGCATCAAACGTAGGAGGTTTACTATGAGTATCTTAGAAAATATACTAGAAAGAAAGGCCTTCATCATTGCTTTACTGATTGCTGTTTTTATGGGAGGTATTCTCTCGTACCAAGGATTAGGGAAGCTTGAAGATCCTGAAATTCCTGTTAAATCAGCTGTTATTATGACGCCATATCCTGGCGCATCAGCTAGTGAGGTAGAGTTAGAAGTCACAGATTTACTGGAGAAGGCGATACTGAAGTTAGAGAATATTGATTTTATTGAGTCGCGTTCTTCTGATGGAATGTCTGAAATTACGGTAAATATCGATGGTTCAGTACCTACGTCAGACATGCCTCAGCTATATGATCATTTACGCCGAAAAATTAACGATGTAAAAGGTAATTTACCCGCTTCAGCTCACGATCCTATTGTGGTTGATGATTTTGGAGATGTATACGGAATCTTCGTATCTATTAGCGCTGATGGCTACTCATATAAAGAACTAGACGAATATGTAGAGTTTTTAAAGCGCGAATTTTTAGCGCTTAATGGCATAAAAAGGATTGAGATTTACGGACAGCAGATGGAAACATTCGATGTTGTTTTTTCTAACGATAAGTTTGCTCAGTTAGGCATTAATCCAATGCTAATTGCACAAGCCTTAGGTGATGAATCATCTTTAGTTGATGCGGGTGATGTTGTAATTGGATCCGACCGCGTTAGAATGAGTGTTGGAGAAAAATACAAGTCTATAGAGGATGTTGAGAATCTTTTGGTTCAAGTGCCAGGCGGCGGTTCTTTCTTATTGGGAGATATTGCCAAGGTTGAACGTTCGTTCTATACACCAATGATGAATAAGTTTAAGCACAATGGTGTACAAGCCATGTCATTAGCAATTGCTATGGATCCGGGCGTTAATGTAATTGAGATTGGCGAAATTTTCGATAATAAAGTAGCAGAGATAAGTGCCGATTTACCCATAGGAATAAACATTGATAAAGTGTTTTTTCAACCCGATAGGGTTGCTGAATCTATTCAAGGGTTTATGGTAAACCTAATAGAGTCGGTACTAATTGTGATTGTAGTATTACTATTCGCAATGGGAATGCGATCGGGCTTATTAATATCCAGTGGCTTGGTATTTACAATACTAGGTACTTTTATTATAATGAAAATGATGGGTATTGAGTTGCAACGTGTAACCTTATCGGCAATTATTGTTGCCATGGGTATGTTAGTTGATAATTCAATTGTTGTGGCCGATGGTATTTTAATGGATCTGAAAAAAGGTGTAGAAAGTAAAAAAGCTTTTGTCAACACTGCAATCAGAACATCTATGCCTTTGTTAGGAGCTACAATTATTGCAATACTCGCATTTATGCCCTTAGGATTTTCTCCTGGTATGGCTGGTGAGTTCTTAAAATCGTTGTTTTATGTATTAGCAATATCACTCTTTTTAAGCTGGGTATTTGCCATGATACAAACTCCATTTATGGCTAAATTCTTTTATAAAAAGAACGTAAGTGCAGGAGCCTCTGACGAAGCTGATTTATATAATAATGGTTTATACCGTTGGTTTAAAGGTCTTATACGAAAATTACTTTGGCATAAAACTGCTTTTGCAGCCTTATCAGGACTTGGAATTGTTGTGTCAATTTGGTCTTTCGGTTTTGTAAAACAAGAGTTTTTCCCAAATCTCGATTACAATCAATATGTAATTGAATATTGGTTGCCGCAGGGTGGTAATATTTATCAGGTAGAAGAAGATCTTGATGAAATACAAAAAGAAATCAGTACATGGGATAATATAGAGAGTGTAACAACTTCAATAGGTCAAACACCAGCACGCTATAGCTTGTTGCGCCCAATGAATACTTTAAATAGTAATTATGGTGAGTTTATTATTGATGCAACCGATTTTCCTACTTCTCAAACAACCTCTGCCCGAATATTAGAGTATTTATCAAAAGAATATCCGCAAGCTTTGGCAAGAGCGCGTACGTATAGTCCAATATTTGGTGAGTACTTAATGGAAGCAAAGTTCTCAGGTCCCGATCCTGCTGTACTACGTAGTTTAGCCGAAGAAGCCAAAGTAATAATGCGAGCTAATCCTAATACTACAGGAGTAACTGATAATTGGAAAAATAAAGCCAAGGTATTAACACCTGCTTATTCACCAGATCAAGCACGACTTTTAGATATTAGTAGAAGTCAGGTAGCTAATTCACTGGCAATGGCATCTAATGGTATGCCTATTGGAGTAATTCATGAAGGAAGTAGCAGTTTGCCTGTGATGCTTAAAATGGAAGAACCAATTGGAGAAGATGTAGAGCATCTTTCATCAGTACCTGTTTGGGGTAATGGAATGACGAGTACTCCTTTGAGTCAGATTACCGATTCTATTTACTTAAAGTGGGATAATCAAACCATTAGAAGGTACGATGGACAAAGGGCTATTAAAGCACAATGTGATCCTAAACCAGGCATTACACCTCCTGAGTTATTCGAACAAATTCATGAGGATATTGAAGCCATTGAATTACCGCATGGTTATTCAATGGAGTGGTTAGGTGATCATAAAAGTAGTACCGAAGCTCAAGAAGATCTATTTAATTTATTGCCATTAGCATTAGGTTTAATGTTCCTGATTCTAATTATGATATTCAATAATTTTAAACAGCCTCTTATTATTATGGGCGTGGTTCCTATGGCCATTACAGGTGTTGCCATTGGTTTTCATTTGATGAATGCAACCTTCGGATTTATCGGTATTATTGGTACGCTTGGCCTTATTGGTATGATGATTAAAAATGCCATTGTATTACTCGATGAAATTAACGATCAGCTAAAAAATGGAGCCAGTCAACTCGATGCAATAGTAAATTCAGCTGTATCTCGTATGCGTCCTGTAATGATGGCTTCATTAACAACCATTTTAGGTATGATTCCATTGTTATTTGATGTGATGTTTAAAGGAATGGCAATTTCAATTATGTACGGACTCTTAGTGGGTTCATTAGTAACATTATTAGTAGTACCTATTATGTATGCCATTATTTATAAAGTAGATACCCGTTCTTTAAAAGAGATAAAAGAATAAAACAATGAAGAAATTATATATCACAATTAGTTTAATATGCACTGTGTTATCCTTACAAGCTCAAAAACAATTGAGCTTGGAGGAAGCACGACTATCAGCTTTGGAGTATAATAGGTCTTTAAAAGTATCTGAATCTCATAAACAAGCAGCCGAAGCACAAAAGAAAGATGCTTTTACTAACTATTTACCATCTTTTGCGGCAAGTTCTTCAGCAAGCATTATGCCTGGTACAATAAGTACCGGAGAAATGTTTTTACCAACAGCAGCTAGTCCAGCAGATGCAATGGCTGGTAGTTATAATGGAGTAGCACATATGCCAAATTCAGAAATTGATAATTTTACTTTCATAATGGCTGATGTAAGCGTGCAACAAGCTATTTATGCAGGAGGTAAAATCAGAACGGCCAATAAAATGGCTGAGTCGGGAATAGTGATTGCTGAACAAGCATACCAACTTAAAGAATCAGAAGTAATATTGAATACTGATGAAGCCTATTGGCAATTGGCTGCTTTACGAGAAGGAGTTATTCTAGCAGAAAAATATGTTCAAATGTTAGATACTTTAGAAGGTCAGTTAAATGCTTCCTATGAATTAGGTTTGGTTCCTAAAAGTGAACAATTAAAAGTAAAGGTGCAAAAGAACGATGCTGAATTAAGCCTTCTTAGAGCAGGTAATGGATACAAAATGTTACAAATGAATTTGTGTCAGGTTATAGGTTTACCACTAGATACTGAATTTGAGTTAACGGAACGTGTAGATTTTAATCCAACATTACCAAATTTAGTAAATGGCAATGTTTTAGCACAAGATCAACGTCAGGAACTAAAAATTTTACAAGAGCAAGGTAATATAGCCGGATATGAAAAGCGTATGGTTAATGCTGAATACTTACCACAATTGGGTGCTCAAGCTGGTTATAATTATTTTAAAATTGATAATCTGATTGATGATGCACAGTTTATGGTTGCTGCTTCATTGCATGTTCCCATTTTTAATTGGAATCAGCGCAAACACAAACGCGTTGTAGCTCAAACTAAAATTGATGAAGTAAACTATAACTTAGAAGACACAAAGGAGTTTATTCAACTAGAAGTGCAGCAAATACAATTAAAATTACAAGAGGGTTTTGAAGAAGTTCTTTGGGCACAACGTAATAAATCTGAAGCTCAGGAAAGTTTAGAAGAAACACAACTTAGTTTTGATGTAGGCTTAAATACAACTACTGATTTATTAAATGCTCAAGCTACTTGGCAAAATGCTCAAGCTAAAGAAGTTCAGTCCTTAGCAAATTTTGAAATATTGAAAACACAATATTTAAAAGTAATTGGTTCGCTATAAGTATTGAGATTATAAGATTTTTTATAATATTACGATTGTCTAAGTATATTAGGCAATCGTAATAGTTTAAGGTGAGTGAGAGATGGTTAGAAAGGGCTTTATAAAAAGAGATTGTGACTTTATATTTCGTAGAAGTAGAATGCAACTTAAAGAACGATTATCAATAGTTCTTTTAATGTCAATATCATTTTACCTAATAATCTATCGTTTAATACTGAAAGATGTTGATTTTGAGTGGGTATCGTTATTTATAATTAATATTAGTTTTATACTAGGAACTGAAGTTATTTTCCTTTTTGATAGATTAATAGATAAAAAATATCCTTGGCATCAGGAGTTAAAGAAAAGACTTTATTTACTGGTCGTATTTAGTATATCATGGCTGCTTCTTTTTCGTTTTCTTGTACCATCACTAGAAACAGCATTCATTTATCAAGTCATACATGATTCCGAAACGTATAACTTAGTGTTCGTAGTAGGGGTGCTATTTATGATTATTTATGTGACCATAACTATTGCCAGAAATCATCACAATAGCCTCGTTTATTTTATGTTAGAGAATGAGCTGCTAAAAAAAGAAAAAATAGAAAACGATTATAAGCAATTAAGCGATCAACTAAATCCTCATTTCTTATTCAATAATTTAAGCACTTTAATTGCAATAATCCGAAGCGACCAGAAAATGGCCATTACATTTGCTGAAGATTTTACGGATGTATATAGATATGTACTCAGTAACAGTAGCAAAGATGTGGCAAGCTTAAGTGAAGAATTAGACTTTTTAAATGCGTACATAAACTTGCATAAAACAAGAATAGGTGAAGGACTTACTGTTACCTTTAATATTGAAGAAAGTGTGAAACACTTTAAGGTTCCTTATTTATCCTTGCAAATATTGGTTGAAAATGCGATAAAGCACAATATCACATCAAAATCAAAACCTTTAAGTATTACCATCTCAACTAACAATAACTGCATAGTAGTTGAGAATACTAAACAACTAAAGGAATCAACCTACAGTACAAAAACGGGTTTAAATAACCTCAATCAAAGATTATCAATACTCAAAGGTGAGGAACTCGAAGTAGAAGAAACAGATTCAATTTTTAAGGTATCAATCCCATTAATACAGTAATAATATGACTTTAAATTATATAATTATAGAGGATGAAGCACTAAGCGCTCAAATGCTTGAGTCAATGATAAAAGACCTAAGGCCTGATTGGTCCTACTTAAAAACTTTTGACAGTGTTAATGATTCTGTTGCTTGGTTAACTGATAATGAGGCACCTGATATCATATTTCTAGATATACAATTATCTGATGGCTTATGCTTTTCTATCTTCGAGAAGGTAAAAGTAGATAGTGCTATTATTTTTACAACGGCTTATGATGAGCACGCCATGCGCGCCTTTGAGCTAAATAGTGTTGATTATATTTTAAAACCAATTAAAGAAAGTTTACTAGTTAAGGCTATTGAAAAGCTAGAATCTGCCATTGATGTATTTTCTAATAGACAAGACCATACAGAGCAGTATACGGATTTATTAAAAGAATTAAAGCTTAATAAAAAAAGCTATAGAAAGCGTTTCTTAGTTTCTCGTAGAGATCAAATGATCTCTGTACAATTGAAAGAAATTGCTTATATATTTTTCGAAAACAAAATTACTTATGCAATAGGTTTTGATGGCAAAAGATCCATTATCAATTTTACATTAGATAAGCTTGAAGAAGAGTTGGATCCTGATATGTTTATCAGAGCCAATAGGCAAGCCATTGTTAATATTGAAGCTATTAGTAGTTTAGAACAGTACTTTGGCGGAAAGTTAATTGTAAAGCTCTTACCTGAATTAGATTATAAATTAATGATAAGCAGAGCAAGAGCAAGTGTATTTAAAGATTGGTTAGATAATTAACTGCCTTAAGTACCCGAATTAACTACCTTTGAGTTAATGTTGGTCATATGATCAGCTAAAGCACTTATAACTTTTCTGCTATTTCCCACAAATACCTTATCATTTACAATAAAAATAGGTCGTTTAAGCAAGGTGTACTCATTTAAAATGTAGCGTCGTATTTGTGCTTCTGTAAGTTCTTGAGAATGTAAACTAAGCTCTCTGTACTTGCGCGCCTGACGATTGAAAACAGAAGCATAACCTCCGGTTAATTTACTTAAATGGTCAAGCTGTATCGCAGATATAGGCATTTCCTTCAAATCCTGAAATATAAATGAAGAGTCAGGATTAATTTCTTTAATTATTCTTCTACATGTACTGCAGGTCGATAAATAGTAAATCTTTTTCATACTATTAGATTATTTCTACACCGTGATAGGAATTAATAATGTGGTAAAATTACGCAATATGCCTTTACCTATCGAGCATTGTACGCATAAGTGCCTTATCTTTTTATGAACAGTTAAATCTTAATGATTAAGGCCAAAAAAGAACATTTTTAGTAGGATAGGGGCTAACACAATTATTTAGAACAATATCAGGCGTTTTTTTCTAGGAGCATTTTGGAGTATAAACCATTTTATTATAGTAACTTATATTAATAGTTGTAAAATCTGAGTTACGTAATCTAAATCGGAAAAAAAATAGTGTATATTGCACGCATAACAGTAAAGTAAGTATAAGATGGCAAATATTAGAGAATTAAAAAAAGATATCAAATATTTAGTAAGTGAGTTATTAACTCAAGTGTATTTAAAACAAGGAGAGATTGATAAGAAAGACGAGGAGGAAGTTGTTGAAATAATGGTTGAAACATTAAAGATGCATAACGAATTTATTGCCAGAGCAAGTCATCCTGACGGTAAAGACAATCCGGAAATTGTTAAAGCTTACTACAAAAAATTGCGTAATGATGTATTAGACACTACAGCAAAACTTTTTGAACGCATCGGAAAGCTTTAGTATAAAATATAAGACCTCTCATTCAAAATTAGAGTCTGCAGATTACAAGACCTTAGTTAATATTTATTAACTAAGGTCTTTTTGTTTTACAGTTTGTGTATAACGAATAGTTTATCTGTACATTTGTATTGCATAAATAATACTTCATGAGCGATCAACAAACCAACGTAAAAGAGTTAGAATTTCAATCCATACCTAAATTATTGTGGCGCTATTTTTTACCAGCTTTTGCAGGAGTGATAATCAACTCTTTGTATAATATAGTCGATCGTATTTTTATCGGACAAGAAGTTGGTGCTCTTGCCTTAGCCGGACTAAGTGCTGTATTTCCTATTATGATTATAATGATGGCTTTTGGTATGTTAGTTGGTATGGGAGCGGGTGTGCGTATTTCTATCAATCTTGGCAAAAAAGACTTTAATAGAGCGGAGCATGTATTGGGTAATGCATTTATTTTAATGATTATTGTTTCAGTAATTATTAGTGTATTGGGTTTAGCATTGAATAAGCCACTTTTAGGTTTCTTTGGTGTTAACTCTGAAACTACAGCTTATGCCCGCGAATATTTGCACATAATTTTAGGCGGTACTGTTTTTAATATATTAGGTTATGGATTAAATAACTTAATTCGTTCAGAAGGAAGTGCAAAAATAGCAATGCTTTCTATGTTGATTAGTGCAGGTATCAATATTGCGCTTGATTATCTCTTTATTGTTGTATTACATATGGGAGTTTCTGGAGCGGCCTATGCAACTGTTATTTCACAAATTGCTTTAACCATTTGGGTAATTACTCACTTCAGAAGTAAGCGCTCAGTTATCAGGTTGCGTACCAGTAAAATGTGGCTAAAAAAGGATATTGTATGGTATATATTTACCATAGGATTTGCACCTTTTTCAATGCAATTGGCCTCAAGTGCTGTTTTTGGAGTGTACAATATTCAGCTAATTAAATATGGTGGCGATATGGCTGTTGGTGCTTTGGGTGTAATTATTAGTGTGGCCATGTTAATGGTTATGACCATTATGTCAATAAACATGGCTATGCAACCTATAATTGGGTTTAACCATGGAGCCAAACGCTTTGATAGAGTTCACCAAACACTAAAAATAGCCATGATATCAGCTACCATTATTTCCGGATTTGCATGGGGTGTAGTGGAGTTGTTTCCAGAGGCTATTATACAATTATTTAACGATGATAATGCAGAGTTGTTAGCTATTGGAACAAGAGGTTTGCAAATATTCGTGTTATTCCTTCCTATAATTGGTTTTCAAATAATAATTGGAAATTATTACCAATCCGTAGGTAAAGCAGGATTAGCTACTTTATTATCTATGCTCAGACAAGTGATATTTTTAATCCCATTACTTTTTATTTTACCAAAATATTATGGACTAGAAGGAGTTTGGGCGTGTGCACCCTTATCCGATGCATTATCAGCTCTAGTATGTATTATATTTGTAATTAGAGAGTTTAATAAGTTGAGTAGTCTAATTAAGATTCATAACACCTAAAGGTGAGGTTTTTCTAATTTTATTTTATTGATAATATTAATCCCGCAAAAGCTCCATATCCTATACTATTCCAAGGGTTAGAAGTTATGGCACAAGAGCCGGAGCTACAGCCAATAAAATAGTAGTAAGCATAGCCTAAGCCAGCACCAATTAAAATAGCAAAAGTGATCTTATACCAATTTTGTTGTTTTATTTTATCCCAAATCTTCATACTTTCGATAATTATTTTGCGTAAAGGTATTAAAACATCTATAAATGTCGATATATAAATTATTAATTTTAGCATTTCTATTTTCTTCGAATCTAATAAATGCACAATCCTCTTATCAATTAATTGAAGATAAGTTACAGGAGGTTAGTAAGATCAAAGATTTAAATGAAAAAAAGTATCAGTTAGCTTTACTTGTAAATTTATTTAAAAACATTTTGGTTAAAAGTGTTGAAAGCTACGAACTAGGTGACACAGCAATTTTTAAGAAGACGAAAACTAGCGACTCAAAATATACTGTGTATTATTACAATACTTTATTAGAGGCTCAAACAAACCGCCTAGATTGGTTTATAGTTTACGGAGATATCAATCAAAAAAAAGTAGTTCATCAATCCATTAACATCAATTTAAATAATTATAATAAAAATAGTGCGTCAACAAATTTCAAAATAGAGGTAACGCCACTGCAAAAAGGGGATAGTTATATTTATCCGCTTACGATTACACACCTTGCTTCAATGAAAATTTATAAGCAATATGTTGATGTGGCCTCACAATGTTTATTCGAAAATTTACTTAACTACAAATCTGATACTGATCGTTTACAACAGAATGATTTGCTTGAAAAACGTTTGCAAGTATTATTTGATGAGCCAGAGTATTTTGAGAATAAATTTGAGGGCTTAAAACATCTGTCTACTTTACATTCTGATGATGGCAAAGTGAAAGTCTGTACATGGAATGTGGAACTAAGTGAGGTAAATACAAAATTCTTCGGTTCAGTGATTACTAAGCACGACGATGGCACAGTAACTCAAATTCCATTATACGATAAAACAGAGTCTATTCGTAGTCCTGAAAAAGCACAACTCACTCAGAAAAAATGGTATGGAGCTGTTTATTACGATATAATTACAGTAAAAGATAAGCCGAGCAATTATTATATTCTATTAGGTTTTAAGCCTAATAACGAAATGACAAAGAAGAAGGTTATTGAAACATTAGCATTAAGCTCTAATAAACAAGTTCGTTTCGGTAACTCGGTATTTCAAAACGATAGATTTGTTGATAAACGCGTAATCTTCGAATTCTCAGCAAGTGTAAACATGATGCTTAGGTACGAAAGAGAAAATGAAAGAATTATACTCGATCATCTTGCGCCACCTGAAGATTTATACAAAGGAAATTATCGTTTTTACGGACCCGATTTTTCTTATGATGGCTACCTTTTAGAGAAAGGGAGATGGAAGTTACAAAGAGAGATAGATGTTAGAAATCCTAAACCAATAAAATAATACAAGTAAAAGATATGGAAGTTTTTGCAGAGAAATTTGATGATATAAAAATATTACGATTTGAGGTTCCTGGTTTTGAGAATTTACCTCTAAAAAAGAAATTATACATATATTATTTAAGTCAGGCAACTTTAGCTGGGCGCGATATATTATGGGATCAGCATTGCGAACCCAATTTATGGTTGCGCGAAATTTTAGAAGCCATTTATACAAAGGTTAATGATAATACCAACGATGATTGGGATGCTTTTGTGGTGTATTTAAAAAAGGTATGGTTTTCAAGTGGAATTCATCACCATTATAGCACAGATAAGTATACGCCTCATTTTTCACGGGAGTCATTTGTTAGTTGGTGCAATACTTTGGGTTTAGCTACAGAACATCAAAGAGAATTATTAAAAGTTATTTTCGATGAGAACTATTTATCAAAACGCGTAAATAGCTCGCCTAGTGTTGATATGATTCAGCAATCAGCAAATAACTTTTATAAAGGAGTAAGTCAGTCTGAAGTGGAAGAGTTTTACGCAAATCAAAAGGCAAACAGCAGTAATAAAAATTTGTCATTTGGGCTTAATTCAAGATTGATAAAAGAAGACGATACAATTTCTGAAGAAGTTTACTCAGCTCAAGGTAAATACGCAAATGCGATTTCTCATATAATTGAGAACCTTGAAAAAGCTAAACAATATGTTGAAAACACAAAGCAAGAAGAGTTAATTTCAGAATTGATAGCGCATTATCAAACAGGAGACCTTGAGAAATTTGATGCCTATAGTATAATGTGGATTCAGGCACTCGATGGCGATGTTGATTTTATTAACGGATTTATCGAAACATATGGCGATCCGATGGGCGCAAAAGCTACTTGGGAAGGTTTGGTTGAGTTAATTGATGATGAAGAAACAAAAAAGGCTACAATTATTGCCGAAAAAGCAGAATGGTTTGAAGCAAATGCTCCCATCGACGATAGCTTTAAGAAAGGAGCCATAAACGGTATATCTTTAAAAGCAATTGGAGCTGTAATGCTTGGTGGCGATTGTTACCCGGCAAGCCCTTTGGGTATTAACCTGCCAAATGCTGAGTGGATTAGAGAACAATATGGCTCAAAATCAGTAACCTTAACTAATATTGCCAATGCCCACCACAAAGCTTCCCTAAGTTCAGGTTTTCTCGAAGAGTTTACCTTAACTGAAGAGGAAGTTGCCCTAGAAAAGAAATATGGTAGCTTAGCAGATAATTTACATACCCACTTGCACGAATGTGTAGGCCATGGTTCTGGTAAAATGAAAGAAGGGGTAACATCTGAAGCTCTAAAAGCTTATGCTTCTCCAATAGAGGAGGCTAGAGCTGATTTGTACGGACTGTATTTTATGTACCATCCATATTTAATAGAATTGGGTTTAATACCTAATTTAGATGTTGCAAAAGCCCACTTTACAAGTTATATCCGTAATGGTTTGTTAACACAAATAACCCGAATTAAACTAGGTTCTGATGTTGAACAAGCACATATGCGTAATAGGCAGTTAATTGCCAAATGGTGCTTTGAAAAGGGGTTGGGAGAAGTTATTGAAGAAGTTAAGAAGGAAGGTAAAACGTATTACTTCATTACTGATTATGATGGACTTCATGATTTATTTGGTGAACTTTTACACGAAATTCAGCGCATCAAGTCAGAAGGAGATTATGAATCTGCTAAATATCTAATAGAAACTTATGGGGTTAAAATAGATCAGAACCTTCATGCTGAAGTATTAGAGCGTTTTAAGCAATTAGAAGTTCCTCCTTTTACAGGATTTCTAAATCCTAATATGAACCTAAAATATGATGGAGATAAAATATGCGATGTTTTATTAGATTATAACACCAATTATGCAGAGCAGATGCTAGAATATTCTGAGAATTATGGATTCTTAGAATAAGTAATTATTATAAAAAGGTTAAGGGTACAAGCAATTGCTTTGTACCCTATAATTCGAAGGTTTATATTATTATTCGTTCCAAATATCCCAAGCTTTAGCAGCTTGCAGGTGAAGCATTTCTAATCCATTCTTAATTTGAGCATTGTTCTTCTTTCCTTCAGCTAAAAATTGAGTCACTTCAGGATTGTATACTAAATCGTAAAACAGGTGTTTTTCGTTACAAAATTGATAAGGAATATCAGGCTTGCCATCAACCTTCGGATACATGCCCAAAGGCGTAGAGTTTATAATTAAAGTATACTCTTCCATAATGGATTCAGTTAATTCATCATAACTCAATATTCCACCTTTAGCAGTTCTCGATACGTATTTAAACGCAATATTCATTTTCTTTAATGAGTATTCAACGGCTTTAGCAGCTCCGCCTGTTCCTAAAATGAGAGCTTTTGTATGATGAGCCTTTAGTAAAGGTTTAATCGATTGGGTGAAACCATATACATCAGAATTATGACCTATAAGCCTTGGTTTCTCTTTATTTGTCCAATCGAATTTAATTACATTAACCGCTTTTATCTCTGAAGCATCGGGCGAAAGCTCATCTAAATATTGCATTACTTGTTCCTTGTAAGGAATTGTTGCGTTAAGTCCTGCTATATATGGGTGCTTCTTAATTAATTCTGGAAAATCGTTAATTGACTCTATCGGGAAGTTTAAATAACGGGCTTTAATAGATTCTGTTTCAAATTTATCAGAAAAATACTTTTGTGAGAATGATTGGCTAAGCGGATAGCCTATTAATCCGTAGGTTTTCATATCTAAATGAATTAACTTTTAATATATTATTTCTATTCTGCTTTACTTTGTTTAGCTCCTAAGTATTCTGTTATCCAGATACTGAAAACACCCAAAGCAATAAAAACTAAGGCAATAAAGAATTCGCTGTTAAGTGAAGGTAATTGCCAATCGTATCCCACAGTTTTAACCTTCTCTCCAAATGTCTTTGTAATCTCCTGTTTCCACGGCCATAAAATACCTAGTGAGCCTAATACAAATCCGGTTAGCATTGAAATTGTTTGATCTTGATATTTTTTTAACAACCACGAAAGAAAATGAGAGAATGCTAATAAGCCAATTCCAGCACCACCAACCACAGGAAGCAATATTTTAAGGTTTAATTCGCTAACAGCATCAACCATTATAAGTTGGTAGTTACCCAATAAAATTAATACGAAAGAACCTGATAAACCAGGTATTATCATACTACACATGGCTACAATACCGCATATAAATAAATACAACATACTATCATTCTGAGAAGCTGGTGTTGTTATGCTGATAAAAGCCGCAATAGCTGTACCTATTATAAATGTAATTATTGTTGAAGCATTCCATTTACCCACTGTTTTTCCAACAAAATAGATGCTGGCTAATACTAAGCCAAAGAAGAATGCCCAAATATAAATAGGGTAGGCTACAAATAAATACTTAAACAATCGGGCTAAGGAGATGATAGCTATGCCAACGCCAAGAAATACAGAAATAAGAAAGCCTAAGTCAATATGTTTAGCAAAGTTCTTAAATTGGCCTGATAATAACAGTCTAACTGCTTTTATATCGAATGATTTTATAGCATTTATTAATCTCTCAAAAATACCAGTAATTAGTGCGATAGTTCCTCCTGAAACTCCTGGAATTACATTTGCAGCTCCCATAGCAGCACCTTTTAATATATTGCTAGAAAATTCGTTTAGTTTTGTCATTATGTTGATAGTTTTTTGTGATTAGATAAAGAAACCAAAAATAATACAATTACTTAAAAAAAAAAGAGGTCGCAACACGACCTCTCCAATTATATAGCTTAATAAAATTTGTTTAAAGGAAGCTTAAAAGTGTATCACCTCTTAATCCTAAACGAAGCGTTTCTAATGGAATTACTTCATTTGGTGCGATGTTACCCAAGTTTACATTGGCATCAAAATGATTGATAAACCAAACCTGTTGAGATTTTTGAGGGGATTCCCATAGTACATTTTCTGCAACTACTTTTTCTTTAATCTCTTCAATCAATTCAGTATTTGCAGAACCATCGCTATTATAAATACCAATGTTGCCACTTTCACGAGCTTCAGCAATAACTTTCCACGAACCAGCTTGTAATTCTGTTTGCATCATGTAAACCCACTCTTTGTTGGTAATAACTTTATCACCCATTTTTGAGCCTACTTCAGATAATACAGTAACTTGTTCTGATAACCTACGAATGTACTCTAACTTTTCATCATGAGGAATTGGAAGTGCACCATCAGATACTTCAGCATACTCCATTTTGTATTTATCTAAATACCTTCTGTAGTCATCAAACATTCCGCGAGCAACAAAAGCTTCAAATAATGTACCACCAAAATAGGTTTTACATTGTGCATTTTTATAAATAGCAAGCTTATCTTCAAGACTGTTAGTAATTACTGATGTTCCAAAACCAAACTTAACAAGGTCAGTAAATTTTGATGAAGATGCTACAAAGTTTTCGCTTTCTCTAAGACTTAAGCCTTTGTCCATCATCATAGTTAATCCATATTCGCGGTTCTTCTCAGGACGTTCCGGAATATTGGGTAATTTTATATTCATCTGTCGATTATTTATATCTTCTTTTAAAATAGAGCCAAAACTATCACAAAATATTGTATTAACCCAATTTTATTAACAAATACACTTATGATACTTGGTGGTTATTTATTAATATAAGATGCAATTTTAGGGATGTTTGTAAGTTGAGGGTATTTATTTAAAACTAAATCTAAGTCATCAGGCAATAACTGTCGAGCCATTACTAGGTGAGCTAAAGATTGTTTATTGTCATTTTCTTTATTATAAATAATGGCGGCTAAATAATGCAAGGCACCATTAGTATGATCCTTAATTAGTAGTTTCTCAAGAAATGTGATGGCATCAAAGTCACTCTCCGATTCTTCTAAAAATTGATACATTTCAATCCAATTCAAGGTATCTTCGTGTCTATTAATAAGCGCTTTCTTCAAGCATCTTTTTGCTTCGGTCTTATTTTTAGCTTTTCGATGACTTTTACCAAGATACAACCAAAGTTGAGAAGATTCGGGAGTAATATTTAAAGCCTGATCAAAAGCCTCAATACTTGTTTTATAATCTCTATTTTCATAAGAAGTTCTTCCTAATGCCTCTAATGCCTCGATATGCTCAGGGTCAAGCTCCGCTGCTAATTTATAAAACCTATTTGCTAATTGAAGGTTACCTAAATTCTCCCAACAATCACCCATGTAATAATAAGTTAATGGGGTAAATAAGCTTAGTATAATATGCTCAGTATAACTATCCAAAGCTTCCTGATACTTTTCTAAATGTGCCAAGCTATTAGCTTTGTTGTAATAAGCTTCGCTTAATTCAGGAGAAATAGCTAAGGTCATGTTATAAGCATGTATGGCTTTTTCGTATAAATCTAGTTTATTATATAATATACCCAGATTATACCATGCTGTATCAGAGTATGGGTTTATGTTTAGAAGTTGATTGTATACTTCTACGCCTTTGTCAAAGTCATTTAACTTATCATAAGCATAAGCTAACTCAAATAAAATATTTTCCTGCTTTGGAAATTTACCCTTATAATAACACAGTAAGTTTCTTGATTCATTGAAAAACCCATGTTGATTAAGGGTAAAGCTAATTTCAAAAACAAAATCGCTTAATTCGTCACCACTTGCTAATTTTAATGCTTTCTCAAAGTTCTTTATGGCCAGAGTTCTATTTTTCTGATGCGTATGTATAATGCCAATATTAAGGAAAACCTCACTATTTGTTTTTTCTACCTTTTTAAGATAATCGAGTATTCTTAAAGATGCAGCGTATTCGCATCTCTCAATTAGTATAGTACTGTATTTAAGCTGAAGAGAAGTAGAATCGGGGTGTTGTCGCAATCCCATGTCTAAGGCTATTTCAGCCTTTTCGTACATGTTATTCTCGTTATAATGATCAAATATCGATTCAATTTGATGAACATCGAAGTAAGATTCTGATCGTTGCTTAATAAGTGACTCAAATCGTTCAATCTCCCCATTTGGTTGATTGTGATTTTCTTGCGAGAAATCTTGCATATATATACTTTGCTGTTAACTGTACAAAAATACCAATTATTTACCTATAAACAACATCTTATTGTTAACAAAGGTTAAGTAAATAATACCCTAGACGTTAGTGTAATAGGGCTTTTGCTTTAAAATGAATTCGAAAAAGTGAATTACACCTACTAAATAAAATAAGCCAATTATTTGTTCTTTAATTAGCTTATTCTATTTCAGTTTTTTAGGGTAATTACTTAATGTTGTTCAGAATATTCTGGTTGATGCTCAGGACGAAGTAAATCGTTTATTGTTTTAACCGGATTAAAAGTACTGATTGGCACTTCTACAAATAGGGTTATCCAATCTGACATAGCACCATTCCATAAACCAGGAAGCTCAAGCGCTTTTAAATCTTTCCCGTTAAGAGATTTTGCAGAAATAAAACCTGTTTTAGGATCTACAAATTCTAGTAAATCATATTTTTCTCCCTTGTGATTGTTAACTCCACAGATTAAATCCACAGGATTAAAATGTGTACTCTTGCTTACAAGCTCTTTTTTTATCGGGTCATTTAAGTCAATTTGTGAACTTTCAACAACTTGCAATGAAGTTTCTCCATGTTTACCAACTCCCCAAAATGGGCCACCTCCTGGTTCACCTTCATTTTTCACCATACCACATACTCTTATTGGTCGGTTTAACTTTTTGTTAATGAAATTTACTTTCTCTTCATTAGATGCCTTAAGTACATCATCTGGGACAATAATTTGTAATTCAGTTTTAATAACTTCTAAATAGCTATTTAGATCTTTGTTATCTGCACTATTTGATTCAAGATCTTTCAGTATATCAAAAACTTTTCCTTGGTAAAAGCATAGAACACCAGCTAAGGCTTCTTTATATTGTATGGTGTCTTTTAAGCGATATTCAGGACTAACATTATCAATATTCTTTATAAAGATAATATCGGCATAAATATCATTCAGATTCTCAATTAAAGCACCGTGACCACCTGGTCTGAATACAATCTGCCCTTTTGGGTTTCTGAAAGGTGTATTGTCTTTGTTAACTGCAATTGTGTCTGTCGACGATTTTTGAGTTGAATACGTGATTTTATACTGAACATCAAACTTTGCTTCGTATAAAGGCAACTTTTTATTAACAATTTCCTGAAAAAGTGCTTGATGATTTGGTGATACCGTAAAGTGAATTTGTACCTCGTTATGATTGCTGCAGCCATATAAAGCTCCTTCTATTAAATGCTCTTCAATGGGAGTGGTTTCTCTTACATCAGATAAATGAAACTTAAGAACGCCTTTAGGATAGATTCCATATTTTAATCCATCTTCTAAAAGTAGTTTACTAACAATTAAAACTCCGTTCTCGAATACGCTTTTTTCATCACTTAAATCTACTCCAGTGATTTTTTCAAGGTCTTTTGAAAAGGCAAAGTCATTAATGTGTGCTAATAAAGCTTTAATAGGACCCTCTTGTTCCATAAGTTTTTGTGCCTCTTCATCAGCATTTATGTATGTGAACAGATCTTTAAACATTCTAGTAGCTGCACCAGATGCAGGTACAAATTTTGAAACCGTATAATCGTTTTCTAAAGCAGCTCTGTAAAAATCTGTATAGGTTAGTTTACTTTCTTCATCAAGTTTAATAATACCATTTCCTATTGATGCTGGTTTTTCAATATTCATAAATGGAAATCCATTTTTGAAATGGTCTATTTGCGCAATAACCTTTTCAGGGCTAGTTCCTTTAGAAGATATTTGTTCTTTATCTTTTTCTGAAATCATGGTAGTCTTTTAAGTTTTGTGATTTAAATATAGCAATAGATTGTTAAAAATAGAATACTAAAACTCTATAATTAGATTTTTAAATATTCATTATTGATTGTTTTTTTACCTTTGCGGCTTGTAATTAGCTTCAAATAATATTTTGATTTAGTATGGCAGAAAACATATACGATTGGGGACATAGTAGACGGTTTAATGATTATAGTTCGTATATGCGAAGGTCTTTTGACGAGCGTGTTCAAAAAGTATCGATTGATGCAGGGTTTTCATGCCCAAATAGGGATGGGAGTAAGGGGCATGGCGGGTGTACCTTTTGTAATAATTCTACATTTAATCCTGCATACTGTAGTGAAGATGATTCAATAACAAATCAGATAAACACTGGCATTGGCTTTTTCTCAAGTAAGTATAAATCTCAACTTTATTTAGCCTACTTTCAAGCATATAGCAATACTTACGAAAGTATTGATGTTTTGAAAGAAAGATATACGGAAGCCTTATCACATCCTAAAGTAATTGGTCTTGTTTTAGGGACTCGTCCTGATTGCATTAATGATGAACTTTTAGAGTATTTATCAGATTTATCTAAAGAGTATTACATCTCTATTGAATATGGTATTGAATCGACCAATAATACAACTCTTGAGCAAATTAACCGAGGCCATAATTATGAAATTGGGGCAGAAGCAATTTTAAAAACTAGTGCAGCAGGAATTAATGTTGGTGCTCATTTAATTTTAGGCTTGCCAAATGAATCTCATGAAGAGATCCTTAATCATGCAAAGATTATATCTGAATTGCCTCTTGATTATTTAAAATTGCATCAATTACAATTGGTAAAAGGTTCTGTGATGGGAGAGCAATATTTAAAAAATCCGGAAGAAATGGATTTATTTACTGCAGACAGTTATATTGATATGGTAATAGGTTTTCTTGAGCTTCTGAATCCTAAAATAGTGATGGATCGCTTTATTAGTCAATCGCCAAAGGAATTTTTAATTGCTCCGAAATGGAATTTGAAAAATTTTGAGTTTGTAGCTAAGGTAGATAAACGATTAAAAGAAAGAGATACTTGGCAAGGTAAATTATACCCTGCCAAATAATCTTTTATTTAAATACTTTTTTTAGAATATCTGTAACTCTAGCTGCAGGATCTTGTCTAATTTTAGCTTCCTCTTCACTTAGTTTAAGAAAAAGACCATCAAGTGCTTTTTGAGTGAGGTATTTGTCAATCTCAGTTTCAACAGTTTTTAAATCAGCCATCTGTCCGAAAAAAGAACCTGCTATTTTATTGTAGTTTTTGGTTAATGTATCCCAAGTGTTTTTTGCAGATACACCGGCAACCAAATCCTTGCTTAAGGAAGCGTGAATTTTAGGTTGATATAACTCAAAAAGCTTTTGGTACGATTTACTCTTGAAATATTCTGTAGCGGCATTTTGTTCTCCATTTAAAATGGTCATTGCATCCGTGATGGTCATTTCCTTAATGGCATCCATAAAAATTGGCGTTGCTTCTTTGGCTGCATCTTCAGCGGCCCTGTTGATGTTTAAAATAACATCGTCTATTAGTTTTTGTCCGCCAGGAACCTTTGAAGCATTATCAATAATAATATTGGCTTCAGGGGGTAACAGAATCTTTACAAGGTCATCTTTAAAATATCCGTCTGTTGCACCCAGAATATTTACAGCAGAATCAGTACCTACCTTTAAAGCTTCTTTTAATCCTGCAGAAACATCAGCCTCTGAAAGCGGAGCATCAACAGGAAGACTTTGTGCTACTTTTTGCAATTCGGCGCAAGAGCTTATGAGTAAAGATAATAAGGCAATTGTGAATGTTTTAAATAATTTCATAAATTAAAATTTTCGTTTGCGTCTTGGTTTACTTGATTTTGTATTTTGAGACTCAGGCTTTTGTTTTTTCTTAAACTCCAGTTTCTTTCCAAAATGAATATCCTTTCCATTCTTAGTAAAAAGTTGATTCACTAATTCTTGTTGGTTTAACTGATTTAACAATGATTGAATACGTCGTTTAAATTCTGGTTTGTACCAAAATAGAAAAATTCTTTGATTTTGTTTGTCTTCTTTTGATTTTGCTGTATATGTTTTTTCTAAAGTGTAAGGATGATATCCTGAATAGAAAGCAACAGTAGCTACCGTCATTGGAGTTGGCGTAAAATCCTGAACCTGTTCTAATTTAAAATCTAACTGTTTTGTTTCAACTGCAAGTTGAGCCATATCTTCCATTTTACTGCCTGGATGGCTCGAAATGAAGTAAGGAATGATTTGCTGTTTTAAACCGGCTTCTTTGTTGATTATATCAAAGTCTTTTTTGAATTCGTGAAATAATTTAAAGCTAGGTTTTCGCATTTGTTTAAGAACAGCATCTGAGGTATGCTCAGGAGCCACCTTTAAGCGCCCGGAAACATGGTCAGTAATCAATTCTTTCATGTACACCTTATGGCTTTCTTTCTCTTCGTTTGAAGCCATTTTGTTATAAAGCATATCATATCTAACACCACTACCAATAAACGCCTTTTTAATAGAAGGCAAGGCGTTTACTTTTTTATATAGTTCAGTCATTGGTTTATGATCCGTATTAAGGTTTCCGCATATGTTCGGAAAAATACACGACGGACGGGTACAGCGCTCACAAATACGTAGCTCTTTACCTTGCATTTTATACATATTGGCACTAGGTCCGCCTAAATCAGAAAGATAGCCTTTGAAATCAGGCATCTTAGCAATTTCCCTTATTTCCTTAAGAACAGATTCTTCAGATCTTGACGCAATAAACTTACCTTGATGTGCTGAAATTGTACAGAAACTACAACCTCCAAAACATCCTCTATGTAAATTCACTGAGAACTTAATCATTTCAAAGGCTGGTATATTTCCTTTTTTATTGTATTTGGGATGTGGCAGACGGGTATAAGGTAAATCGAACGAAGCATCTAATTCATCAGAAGATAAAGGTGGGTAAGGAGGATTTATAATGATTTCTTCATCTCTAATAGGTTGGATTAATCTTGCAGCTTGCCATCGATTCGATTCTTCTTCAACATGCCTAAAGTTCTTGGCGTACTTAATTTTGTCCTTTAAACAATCTTCATGAGAATTAAGATAGAGGTCATTCCATTTCTTATTCTTTGGTAAATTCCCTTTTTCTTGAATAAAGGAGGTTTGAGGAACCGTTTTCAAGCTTTCAAATGGAACTCCTTTACTCAATAAGTGAAGAATTTCAGCAAGTGGTTTTTCTCCCATTCCATATACTAACAAATCAGCTTTTGTGGTTTCTAGTATACTTGGCATTAGCTTGTCCGACCAGTAATCATAGTGCGTTACACGTCTTAAGGATGCTTCTATGCCGCCAATTAATACCGGTACATCGGGGTAAAGTTCTTTTAGTATTTTAGAGTATGTTGTTGTTGCATAGTCTGGTCTAAATCCTGCCTTACCGCCAGGGGTATAAGCATCATCAGAACGAATTCTTTTATTAGCAGTATAATGATTCACCATAGAATCCATACTGCCTGATGTTACGCCAAAAAACAAATTAGGCTTGCCTAATTTCTTAAAATCTCGTAAGTCATCTCTCCAATTGGGTTGAGGAACAATGGCAACTTTAAATCCTTGCGCCTCAATAGTTCTGCCAACAACGGCAGCGCCAAAAGATGGATGATCAATATAGGCATCGCCACTAAATAAAATTACATCTATATCTTCCCAACCTCGTTCCTTTACTTCCTTAGCAGTTGTAGGAAGCCAATCTGACACTCTATATCTCACTTTTTTATTTGCAAAAATAGCTAAATAATAAGGAATTTAAGATGGATTAGTATGTTAATTGAAAATAAAGCTTCAATTAGCCTTCAATATGTAAAAAGATATTAACAAATGTACACCAATCATAAGTGTGAATAGATTAGTGTATTATGCTGGTATTTTAGCATAATAACTAAAGTATGTATTGTTTGTGTTAAAAACATAATATTAAGCAAATATTCACTTTAAATAAAAACATGTACTTTTGGGGTATACAACTTTATAATAAAATAAGTTTAGTATGTTGAAATTATCAAAGGAGGCGAAAGTAGGTTTAACGGTTTTAATAGGATTTGTTATCCTTATTTGGGGAATTAATTTCCTAAAGGGAAAGGGAGTCTTTTCTGGTGGTGAAAAATACTACGGACTTTATTCGCGTGTTGATGGATTAACTGAGGCAAGTCCCATATTCTATAAGGGTTTTAAAGTGGGAATTGTTAATTCAGTTGGTTTCTCAGAGAACAGGGAAGATATTATTGTTGGTATGAATCTGTATAGTGATGTACAGTTTAATAAAAATACTATTGCTCAAATATATAGTTTAGACCTCATGGGTACAAAAGGTATTAGGCTTGTGAATGGAGATAGTAAAGAGTTATTAGTGCCAGGAGATACATTAGTAACTTCAATTGCTGGAGATTTGGCTGATAAAGTTAGCCAAGAAGTTCTTCCACTAAAAAATAAGGCTGAGAATTTAGTAGTGAAAATTGATTCTTTATTGAGTAGTGTTAATAGTTTGTTTGATGAAGCCAATAAAGCTAGTATATCGGCCGGTATTCATAGCTTTGGTGTGACTATGAAAAATGTAGAAAGTATGAGTCATACTGTAAACTCAAATCTTTCTCCAGATGGTTCTTTAGGTAGAACTATGTCTAATATTGATTCATTAAGTTTTGTTCTGAAAAGTAATGGCGAAGCACTTTCTGGGATTATGAATAACTTGAATGAGGTTACTCAGCAAATGAAAGATGCTCATATAGATTCTATGGCTTCTAATATGAATAATGTTTTAGTCGGTGTTAACTCTATGCTCTCGGATATGAATAATGGGGTAGGAACTGCAGGAAAGTTATTAAAAGATGAAGAGTTATACTATAATTTAAATGAAGTTGCCACAAGTTTAGATCGATTACTAAATGATGTAAGGCATCAGCCTTCGCGTTATGTAAGGTTTAGTGCAGTAAGTTTTGGAGACGGAAAAGCTACTAATGAAGAGAAGGGTAATATAGTTTATAAAGTACAATTGTTAAAGGTTAAAGAACCAAGTGATATTAGAGGTGCTAATATTAATGATAATATTGTAAATGAAGATAGGCATGGGAAATACTTTATTTATACAATTGGTGCTGATGGTAATTATAAAAAAATAGAGGAATTACACACTCAAGTAAAAGATCAATATTCAAATTCTGAGATTATTGCATTAAAGGATGGAATTCCGGTTAAGGTTCCGAAAAATGTAAAATAAATTGAATGAAAACTTGAATATAAATTTTAGGGTCATTAAAAAAAATAAAAAAAAATCAGAGCATCTCCAACTGCTTTGTAATTAGTGGATTTATGCAAATACCAATAGTTTCTCCCTTGGTGTTATTGTATTGATATTTAGTTCCTTATCTTTAAATTGAGGTAAAAGCTTCAAAATTAGCAATCTAATTGATATTCGTAAAAAGCAAGAAATTGACAATTTTTTTTTCAAGAACTTTTTCACAATTTTTGTATTACAGAAAGTCATAATAATACATAATTAATTGAGCCTGAGGAGAAAAAGATGAAGCCTAGTTACGAGATAATTTGGAGCAATTGCCTAAGTGTAATAAAAGAAAACGTACCTCAAATAAGTTTTAAAACATGGTTTGACCCTATTGTACCTATAAAAGTTGAAAAAGATATCTTAACAATTCAGGTGCCAAGTGCTTTTTTTTATGAGTACTTAGAAGAGCATTTTATTGATTTACTTAGAAGTACTATAAAAAGTCAGTTAGGACATTCTGCAAAACTTGAATATAGTGTTATAGTTGATACTCCTCATAAAAAGAATCAACAACCGTTAACTCAAAAGTTACCTTCAAATAATAAAACAGATCTACGTAATCGACCAGTTTCAGTACCAAATAATAGTGCTGAAAAACCACTAGTTCGTAATCCATTTGTGATACCTGGTATAAAGAAATTGAATGTAGATCCTCAATTAAATTCGGCATATTCATTTGATAATTACGTAGAAGGAGAGTGTAATAGGTTGGCAAGGTCTGCTGGTTTGGCTGTTGCGAAAAATCCAGGTAAAACTGCGTTTAATCCTTTGTTTTTATACGGTAATTCGGGACTTGGAAAAACACATTTGGCACAAGCAATAGGTATTGATGTTAAAAAGTATTTTCCAGAGAAGACTGTATTGTATTTGAATGCAAACAAATTTCAAACACAATTTACAGAGTCTGTTAGAAATAATACTGTAAATGATTTTCTTAACTTCTATCAAATGATTGATGTTTTGATTATTGATGATGTTCAGGAATTTGCAGGTAAAGAAGGAACTCAAAACACATTCTTCCATATTTTTAACCATTTACATCAGTTAAATAAGCAATTAATTTTAACGGCAGATAAACCTCCTGTTGAAATTAAGGGAATGGAAGATCGTTTACTATCTCGTTTTAAATGGGGCTTATCAGCAGATGTACATATTCCTAATTACGATACTCGTAAGGCAATTCTAAAGCAAAAGGTTTATAAGGATGGAATTAGTATTACAGATGATGTTATTGATTATTTAGCCGGAAATATTTCTAATAATGTTAGAGAGTTAGAAGGAGCGTTAATATCATTATTAGCTCAAGCCACTTTAAATAAAAAAGAAATTACCATAGATGTAGCTACTTCGATTGTTGAAAAACTTGTCAGAAAACCAACCAAAGAATTAAGCGTAGATTCTATCCAGAAAACTGTTTGTGAATATTTTGGTTTGCAAATGGATGTGCTTCAGTCAAAAACGCGTAAGCGAGAGATTGTTCAAGCAAGGCAAGTGGCTATGTATTTTTCAAAAAGCTTAACAGGATCCTCCCTATCAGCAATTGGATTGCAAATTGGTAAAAAGGATCATGCAACAGTTTTGCATGCTTGTAAAACGGTTAATAATTTAATAGAGACAAATAAAGATTTTAAGAGTCAGATGCAAGAGATTGAGGCTCAGATAAAAATGTAACAGTTGCTAAAACTGAATTTATAAAAGTTGTTGGTTTAATTATCAGCAACTTTTTTTTTGTCAGCACCGATAAATTAGCATAATAAGTTTCGTATTGTCTTTGCTTTGATGGTACTCTTTTTATACTTTTGGGATCAATTATTCAGGAAAAGAATTAAACTAATGATATCTAGAACTATTCAACTTTTTACTATTCTGTTTTTTATTTTAATTTCTTGTGATACAGCTTATTCGCAGAATGTTGAAAAACAAAAAATAATTATTGAAGGTAAAACTTACTACTTGCATGTTGTAAAAAAGGGTGAAGGCTTTTATCGCCTATCAAAGGATTATGGGGTTTCTCAAAAAGAGATTATTGATGCCAATCCTGAAATAGTTAATGGTTTAAAAGTTGGTGAAGTAATCCATATTCCATTTATAAAAGGACGTACAGATAATATTAAAGATTCTAATGATTTTGTTTATCATACGGTAGAACACGGACAAACCTTATACTATCTTTCTAAAAAGTATAAAGTTAGTATCGACGATATTGTTACTAATAACAGAGGTGTTGATAAGGCTCTTGTGCAGGGTGCCATTTTAAAGATTCCCGTAAAAAAACAAAAAGTATTAGTTGAGGATGGTTATGCCTATCATAATGTTAAGCCAAAAGAAACTTTATATGGGATATCTAAAACCTATCACACTTCAGTGGATTCACTAATAATATTAAACCCAGCCTTGAAAAGTGGTGTTTTGTCGGTGAATAGTAGAATACGCGTACCTTTAATTAAAGATAAGGATGTAAAAACAACAAGTGTAGTTGATGAAGACTTAAAAATAGAGGATGAAGAATATATTTATCATTCTATTAAGCAAAATGATACATTTAATGGTGTTTGCAATATCTACAATGCAGATAAAAGAAGTGTTGAGTTAAGTAATCAGGGTATAGATACTAATAACTTGCAATCAGGTTATATATTACGCATTCCTAAAAGTGCAATTAAGAAAGCAGTTCCACTCCCTTTAAATAAAAGAAGTAGTGAGTATATTATTCATAATGTACGCCGTAAAGAAACCTTATATTCTATATCAAATAAATACGGAGTTACTATTAATGAAATTAAAGAGATTAATGATAGTCAGTTAGCATCATTAAAAAAGGGGCAGAAGATCAAAATTCCTACACAGGAATACTTAAATGATCAGAAGTTGAAAAGTGAGGAAGTTAAAAAAGATATTGTTAAGCGAAAGAGAGTTAACTACACAGATACCATAACTGTAGATTGCTTAGCAGAGTATAAAAATAACTTTGATGAAACATTAACAGTTGCTTTATTATTGCCTTTTGACATCGAATCTACTAAAAAAGCAAATATTGTTACAAAGGTTGTAGATGAAGAGGAAGTAGAAGTGCCACGAGAAAAACCTATCGTTTCATCACGATCACGCACATTTATTGAGTTTTACGAAGGTGCATTAATGGCTTTAGATTCGTTAAAAAAACAAGGCGTTAAAATTCATTTACTTACATATGATACAGCACCCGATACCAATAGAGTTAAAGAAATATTGGCTCAGCCAGAAATGCAATTAGCAGATTTAATTATAGGTCCTGCTTTTGCCAGTAATCTTCATTTGGTATCTGAATTCTCAGCCAATAACCATATTCATATGGTTTATCCGCTTTCGAGTATGAATGAGGAAATTGAGCAAAATCCATTTATGTTTCAAGTGAATCCTTCTGACAGTGTATTTTTTGATCAATATTCAGATTACATTGTTAATATGAGCGATACTGCTCGTTTGGTTGTGGTTAGTTCTTCTAAGCCAAGTGACGATGAGAAGAAGTTAACCCATATGATTAAGCAAAAATCGTATTTGCGAGCTATGCAACATGGGAAACAGCCTGATTTTATGCAAATCCCATTTTCAACTAAGGATATACAAGGAGTTGCAGCTTTACTTAGTTCAGATAAAAAGAATATCGTAGTGGTGCCTTCTACCAAAGAGGCTGACGTTTCAAAAATAGTTACTACGTTGAAAGGAGTTAAAGAAACTACTAAGTGTGAGGTTAAACTTATTGGGTTTAATAAATGGTTACGTTTTCAAACCATAAATCCTGAAGATATATTTGAATTAGACACTGAGGTTCTTACTACTCAATCGATAAATTATGATGACGATGCAACTCAAGAATATATTAAAAAATATAGAAATTGGTATCATACAGAACCATATGCAGTAGCTCCTTATTTTGTTCGATCGGGTAGTAATTCAAATTATTCAAGATATGGAACCTGGGGCTTCGATGTAGCTTATTACTTTGTTTCTGCGCGAGCTCAATATGGTCCAAAATTTGAGTATTGCTTAGATGATATTAAAGCAGAGCAAATTCAATTTAATTTTAATTTTAAACGCAGTGAAAACTGGAGTGGCTTTTATAATTCAGGACTGACTTTAATAAAGTTTGCACCTGATTTTAATGTAAAAGTTGAAAAGCTCTAGTCAGTCCAAAAATATACAATGGTTTCAGCAAATCAAGTTAACGTCACTTTCGGAGGTTTTACTCTTTTTAGTGACGTCTCATTTCTCGTTAATCCTAAAGATAAAATAGGTTTAGCGGGTAAAAACGGTGCAGGTAAGTCTACCTTACTGAAAATATTAGCGGGTTATCAAGAACCTAGTTCTGGTGTTGTATCCCGTCCTAAAGATGTTAAGTTGGGGTATCTTCCCCAGCATATGAAACATGATGACACAGGTACGGTATGGGATGAAGTTGAAAAAGCTTTTGGTGAATTAAAACAGCTCGAAACAGATATTGAGCAATTGAACAACCAATTGGCTACACGTACTGACTACGAATCGGAAGAGTATTTAGATATTATACACCAAGTTAGCGACAAAAACGAACGCCTAAGTATTCTTGGTGGTGCAAATTATGCATCTAGTATCGAGATAACTCTTAAAGGATTAGGGTTTGAGCGTGCTGACTTTACTCGCTTAACATCAGAGTTTTCTGGTGGGTGGCGAATGCGTATTCAACTTGCTAAAATATTATTACAAAAGCCTGATGTTTTTCTTTTGGATGAGCCAACCAACCATTTAGATATTGAATCTATTCAATGGTTTGAGGATTTCTTAAAGAATTATAGTGGTGCAGTTATTTTAGTTTCTCACGATAGAGCCTTTTTAGATAACATTACAAAGCGCACCATTGAAATACAAATGGGAAAAATATACGATTATAAAGCATCGTATACTAAATATTTAGAATTAAGAGCAGAACGTCACGAGCAACAATTGGCAGCTTATCGCAATCAGCAAAAGCAAATTGAAGATACTGAAAAGTTTATAGAGCGTTTCAGATATCAAGCAACTAAGGCGGTTCAGGTACAGTCGCGTATCAAGCAACTCGAAAAAATTGATAGAATAGAGGTTGATGAATTTGATAATTCAGCATTACGTATTAAGTTTCCGCCAGCTCCTCATTCGGGTGTAATTACACTCGAAGGTAAGCATGTATCAAAAAGCTATGGCGATTTAAACGTGCTTAATGATGTTGACTTTGCGATAGAGCGGGGCGAGAAGGTTGCTTTCATAGGTCGTAATGGTGAAGGTAAAACAACGATGGCTCGGATGATAATGAATGAAATTGCCTACGAGGGTAGTTTAAAGCATGGTCATCAAGTTAAAATTGGATATTTTGCACAAAATCAGGCTGATTTATTAGATGAAAGTCAATCCATACTAGAAACTATTGATAATGTTGCGGTAGGCGAAATTAGGCTTAAAATACGCGATTTATTGGGAGCCTTCATGTTTAGTGGAGAAACCGTTGAAAAGAAAGTTTCTGTTTTATCAGGAGGAGAAAGAACACGCTTAGCAATGGTGAAGTTACTTCTTGAACCTGTTAATCTTTTGATTTTAGATGAGCCTACAAATCATCTTGATATTCGATCGAAAGAATTATTAAAGCAAGCTGTTAAAGATTTTGAAGGTACTGTGATTGTAATTTCTCACGATCGTGAATTTTTAGACGGTTTGGTAGATAAGGTTTACGAGTTCAGAAACAAAAAAATGCAAGAGCACCTTGGAGGTGTTTATGAGTTTTTGCAACGTAAAAAATTAGAATCATTAAAGGAGATGGAGGCTCAAAAGGCCAATAGCCCTAAGGTAAAAGTTATTGATGAAGATTCATCTAAGGCAACTCAGAAATTATCCTACGAAGAAAGAAAAGAGGTTAGTAGGTTAGTTAAAAAGGCTGAGCAAAATGTTAAGAAATCGGAAGCTTTAATTGCTCAATTAGAAGAAGAAGTAGAATCTCTCGACAAGCAAATGCAAGATCCATCAAAAGCGAGTGATAATGAGTTTTTAATGAAATACCAAGAGGTAAATCAAAAGCTCGAAGCAGAAATGGAACAATGGGAAGAGTATCAGCTAGAATTTGAAAAGGCTGAAAGAAAAAAGAGTTTATTATAAACGATAGTAAAGAAGTACTTATTTTTGTACTTTGATAAAGAAATTGTAATACAATTAGATATGGCAGGTAAAGGTGATTTTTTATTTGGTTTGCATTCAGTAATAGAGGCAATTCGTTCAGGTAAAGAAATTGAGAAAATCCTAATAAAAAAAGGGTTAAAGGGTGAATTGTTTGATGAGTTAATGCAAGAGCTCGAGAGTGCAGATATTGTAACACAATATGTTCCAATGGAACGATTGAATAGAGTTACAAGAAAGAACCACCAAGGGGTTGTAGCCTTTGTATCTGCAGTTACTTACCAAAACCTTGAAGATGTTTTAATAGGTATATTTGAAGATGCAAAAATACCTTTAGTATTAGTGCTAGATGGTATTACAGACATTAGAAATATGGGTGCTATTGCTCGTACAGCTGAATGTGCCGGAGTTAATATGATTATTATTCCTGAAAAAGGAGGCGCACCTATTAATGCTGATGCAGTAAAAACATCCGCTGGAGCACTTCATAATATTCCTGTTTGTAGGGTTAAAAATTTATTTAAATCTGTTGAATATCTTAAAAATTCAGGATTAAATATTGTAGCAGCAACAGAAAAGGCTGATGATGATTATACTTCAGTTGATTATACCGGACCTACTGCAATTATAATGGGAGCAGAGGATAAAGGGGTGTCTGCTCAAATATCTAAAATTTGTGATACGGGTGCTAAAATTCCTATTTTAGGAACCATCAGTTCTTTAAATGTATCTGTGGCTGCAGGAGTTTTATTATACGAGGCAGTAAAGCAAAGACAGAACTAAATAGTTTAGGCGGTTAGTAGCTTGTTAAGATCTTCTTTTTAAGTTTGTTTTTTCTTAAAAAGAGTTTACATTTGATAAAATCGATTTTCGTCGATTTAGTACAGTGTTAATTACTGCCTAAAATAGTTCTTTATGAATCACAAGGAAAGAGTATTAAAGGCACTTCATTCGGAATTTCCGGATAGAGTACCTTTCTTTTATTGGGATACCCCAGAGTTTGGAGAAAAGATGATGAAGCATCTTGGATTTAGTAATAGAGACCAACTATTAGAGTATTTAGATGTTGATTTTAGATGGGTTGAACCCAAATACATCGGAACTCAATTAATAAGCGAAGATAGAAAGCGTAAAAGAGATATTTGGGGTGTTGGATACACTCGTATTGAAGAGGGTAATAATGCATATTGGTTAGCCGATTCTCACCCTTTTGAAGGAATTACTGATCCTACTTATTTAGAAGATTATAGCTGGCCAAGTTCTGATTTATTTGATTTTTCATCTTTAGATCAGCAGTTAACAAAGTATCAGGATTACGCTATTATGACTGCGCCTGGTTATTCCTCTCCCGGGTTATTCCGTATTGTAAAACGACTGATAGGAGAACAAACCTTTACGGAGGTGATGATGGATTATCCTAAGTTCTTTAAAGCGCTTTGCTTAAAAGTAGTGGAGTTTTACACTGATTTCATGAAGCATTTCTTCGAAGTTGCCGGAGATAGAGTTGATTTTATACGAATTGCAGATGATTTCGGCACAAAAGATGGTGTAACTATTAGTAGCGATCAATGGGATTTATACGTTAGGCCTGCAATTGATGCATTCACCGAGGAAGCAAAAAATAATAATGCACATTTTTATATGCATAGCTGTGGAGGCGTTCGTAAATTACTACCTCAATTTATTAGCGCTGGTGCTGAGGTTTTAGACCCAATTCAAACTACTGCTATTGGCATGTCGGCTGATGGACTTAAAAAGGACTTTGGAAAAATAATTACCTTTTGTGGAGCCATGGATGAAGAACTGTTATTAAAACAGGGAGCGCCGAATATGGTTAAAGAGGGAGTTAATAGATTATTAGATACTATGGCACCAGGAGGACGATTTATACTGGGTCCTAGTTATAAAATCACAGAGGATACGCCTGTTGAGAATGTACTGGCTATGTATGAAGCCGCTCGCTCCTGGACTTATCCTGAAGCTGAATAGTTGTAGGTAAATATTTGTCACCAATATGGAATTACATATTGGTGATATTAAAAGTGGCACAAGTCATTAAGGCTGCTGTTTCTGTTCTTAATCTAGCTTCGCCTAAGCTAATTGCCCTAAAGTTACTTTTCAATGCTAACTCCACTTCGCTCACAGAAAAATCACCCTCAGGGCCTATCATTATTGTAGTGTTTTCTCCTTTAGGATAAACAGACTTAAGAATGTCTTTAGTACCCCCATTACAATGAGCAATAAAACTATTATCAGCATTAGAATTCTTCGCAATAAAAGCTTTAAAAGGAGTAAGTTGATTTAAGATAGGTTTGTATGCTTTCAGTGATTGTTTCATTGCACTAATAATAACCTTCTCTAATCGTTCGGGTTTTATGATTTTTCTTTCAGAATGTTCACACAAAATAGGTGTAATTTGTTCTATTCCCATTTCGGTGGCTTTTTCAAGAAACCATTCTAAACGATCAATGTTTTTTGTTGGAGCAACAGCGATATGTAAAGCTGATTTTCTTGGGTTATCTTCTTTTTTACTTAGGATAGATACTTTGCATTTTTTAGGATTATCTTCAATTATTTCGCAATTAAACCAATTCCCAATACCATCCATTACAGATATCTGATCGCCAACAGTGTGTCTTAATACTCTAACACAATGTTTTGAGTCAATAGGGTTTAGTGTGTGTGTATCTAATATATTTGGTTCGTAAAAAAGCTGCATATACAATCTATTTAATTATCACCGCAAATATATTAAATCAAATCCTTTTTCTTCTGAGGAATTAGAATTAATGGTAATTCAACAATAAATGTAGAGCCCATATTTTCTTTAGACGCAACACTAATTTTGCCATTCATTAGTTCAACAAGACTTTTGCAAATTGATAATCCTAATCCGGTTCCAGAGCTAATTTTATTTGTTGATTTTCCACCTTGTCGGAAACGTTCAAATATTACTTTATGGTATTGTTTAGCAATCCCTTCGCCAGTATCAATTACATTAAATATTATTGACTCATTTCCTTTAAGGTAATACCTTAAAATTATTGAACCCTTTGTTGTGAATTTAGCAGAATTACTAATAAGGTTTAGTAGTATTTGTTCTAATCTTAATGGGTCAGTTTGTATATCGTATCCTTTAAGCTTGTCATCTTTATCAATAATTAAAGATACTTCTGGATTATCTTTAAGTAACGGACGTGCAGTTATGGCTATATTATCAATTAATTTTTCAACATCAAAATAAACGAAATTAATATCTAATTGGCCAGATTCAATTTTCGAGATATCAACAATGTCATTGATAATATTTAACAGTTTTTCAGCACTGTACTTTATTTGATGCAAGTAAATATGTTGTTCTTTAGTTTCAAGTTCTTGCTCAGTTACGATATCTGAGAACCCGAGGATAGCATTCATTGGTGTTCTTATTTCATGACTCATATTAGCTAAGAAGGACGATTTTAAACGGTCACTTTCTTCGGCTTTTTCTTTGGCTTGTTTTAATTCATTTTCAAAATCCTTTTGTGAATTAATATCAATCAATATCCCAGTTATTCGAATTGCTTGGTTTTTAGAATCAAACTCAGTAATTTTCCCATGCACAGCAAACCATCCTTGTGTTCTGTTCTTTCTATACATTCGTAACTCGCAGTTGAAGAAGTCTGTTGTATTATTTAAGTGTGCATTAAAGGCGGTTTCAAGTTTTTGTTTATCTTCTTCAACAATAAATTGACGCCAATTTTTAGGTGATAGGTTAAGATCTTCAACAGAATTATAACCAAGGAGTATTGCTAATTTAGTGTTAATAAAAATATTTTCATTACCTATTATATAATCCCAAATACCTTCGTTGGCACTATTTAATGCCATTTCTAATCGCTTCTCACTATCTAATAATTTGGTTTCAGCTTTTCTTCTGGCTAGCATATGATTTACCATCAATATATTGGCAACTATTAATAAAATTAAGGTTGTAAAAACGAAGACGATATAGGTTTTGTATTTGTTCCAAAATGTTGCTGGTTTATTAATGATAATACTATTATCAGGCAATAACTTTTCATCAATTTTATACTTGAGTAGTAAATTGTTGTCAAAGGTATTGATATGATTTGTAGATAAATTAGCCTTTGCAAAAGGCTTGCCATGTATCATATTCATTAAGAGGTTAGCCGCATCATACCCTTGATTATGAGCAGAAACCAAACAGCCGCCAACAATAAAGTCATCCAGTAAGAAATCCCAAAAACTATATATGGGTATGTTGGTATTTTGAAAAATATCTTTTCCAAAATCGTGTAAGTTAATTGGTAAAGAATTTTTTATTGAATATAAATTAAGAAGTATAATTACTTTATTTTCTTTGTTAAGGGAATCTAACTTATTGCATAAATCAGAGAATTCTGTTCCATCAATATTTATGTATGGTATGTGCGCATAATTATTCGTTAGCCCATCAGTAACCTGTTGGTGAAAAATTTTTCCAGATAAGGTTTCATCAGAAATAATGACAAGCGTATCTGTTTGTGGGTGAAATTTAAAAATCAAATCCAGATTTTCTTTAACGTTAATATCCTCTCTTACTCCCTTATATCGTTTTTTATCATATTCGATATCATCAATATTATTAACTCCACAGAATGTTACAGGAACAGGATCTTTCCAAATAGAATCACCATAAGTAAGGAAGAACTCGAAGGCATGATTGTCGGCACATATAATTCCATCAATGTTACTGTCGCGATATTTGTATTTATAGATGTCTTTAAGAGAATTTAAATAAGTTTGGTCGTAAAATCTTTTAGAGTCTAGGTATTCTACAAATATCCGATATCCTGAGCAGGCTCCAAATCCGTCAATAACACCCTCAGTAAGCATATCTGTCCAATTATAACCTACATGATACGAATTAAGTAATAGTGCATCATGTATTTCGTCGTCTATAGCACATAAATTACTGTAGATAAATAAAAATAATATCACAAAAGGTGATTTCATAAATGCATATGGAATTTAGATTACCTAAATTTACAAAAAAAAGATTCTTTGAGTACTTAAATGTTATTGTTTTAAAATTACTTTGATGAATGTGAAGGATATTTTAGTTTATGGCGTCTAAGTATTTATAAAGAACAAAACTGAATGACTACGAGCAATGAAATAGAGCAAATACAGATGGCTTCAAATGGCAATATTCAGGCTTTTGAACAGATTATTAACTCTTATAAGGAGAAAGTTATCAATATTTGTTATTCATATTGTAATAACCAACATGATGCTGAAGATATTGCACAAGAAGTTTTTATTGAGTTGTATAAATCGATGAAAAAGTTTAACCATAAGTCAACTTTTTCAACTTGGATTTATAGAATTGCTTCCAATAAAAGTTTAGATTTTTTGCGAGCACAAGGACGTACAAAAAGAGGAGCAGGCTTAGTTAGTTTTTTAGGAGATGATAATTATATTACTGCGTTCAAAAGTTCAGAATCAACCGCATCGGATGAGATTATAAATGAACAAAGAAAAGAATTTTTGTATGCTGGTTTAAGTAAATTGGCCAATAGGCAAAAAGAGGCATTTGTTCTAACGCAGGTTGAAGGCTTACCACAGAAAGAAGTTGCTGAAATTATGGAAACCACAGTAAAGAGTATTGAAGTGTTAGTCGTAAGGGCTCGTAAAAAATTAAAGACCGTTCTTGAAAAGCAAATAAAGAATTATTTGTAAAAAGTGAAGGGTTTTAATAAACATGACGTCTAATAGAATAGTAGTAAAGCTGTTAATCTTATTAAAGATTGGTATAATGGAAAAGAGAAATATAAATATTGAAGTTGAGAAGATACTGAATAGTACTACTAGAAAAGAACCGATTTCACCATCTCCCTTTTTTACAAATAGGGTATTGCATGAGATTGAACAACAAGGAAATAAATCTACCTTTAGAATAAATTGGGGTTATGTATTGAAGCCTGGTATTGCGGCTCTGGTTGTATTGAACTTAGCCAACTACTTCTTGACCAACGATGTTGGTTTAACAGAAGTTGCTGCATCAGATTCTGAAGTACTATATACTGAATACAGTTATAATTCAGCTGCTACGACTTATTATGAAGAATACTTGAAAACGGAATAATATGAATCAGAAACATTATATAATTATAATTCTACTATTAGTAGTTCTAAACGTTTTTTCTTGGCGTATGTGGTGGGAAAGACCAACGGTTGAAAAAAACATTAAGCAGCGAGTAGAACATTTTAGAGGTAAAGATAGTACTGCAGAGAAAGGGTTGCGTTTTCTGATTAGTAAGTTAGATTTAACTACAGAACAAGAGCAACAGTTTAAAGCTTTACGATATAGCCATTTTAAGCAGATGAAGAATAAAGATGAACATCTCGATAAGCTTAAAAATAATCTGATGCAAGCCTTAGCTGATGATAATGAAATAAAGCAGAAGGAAATAGTTGAGGAGATGGCTCAGATAAAGGGTTCGATAGAAACCGAAATGATAGATCACTTCATTAGTATGCGTAGAATCTGTACTTCAGAGCAGCAAGTAAATTTTGATTTACTATTTGGAAAAATGCTTTTTCATAAAGATAAAGGATTTAACCGAGGAGGACCTAATGGAAAAGAGGGCAGAGGAAGAGAGCGAAAAATACCAAACCAGGATTAAGAGTAGTTGATACGGAATTAAAATCAATTTAAATATATTTTAATTAAGGTAATTGCTTGACTTGTATAAGCAAATCAGGAAAGATGCATCCAATTAGATAATTAAAAGTTGTAACATATTAAGTAAATTATTAAATATTAATATTATGAAATCATTAAAAGTTTTAGCATTAGTAGCCATTGTAAGCGTATTTGGAATAAATAATATTTTGGCTCAAAAGGGTAGCTGTAATAAAGGAGAACGTCAGGGGCAAATGAAAGGTAAATTCTTTGCAGAGCTAACAGATACTCAAAAAGAAGAGATTAAGGCATTGCATGTAAAATTTACTAAAGAAAATATGCCTATTAAGGATGAGATTACAGTTCTTGAAGCTCAACTGAATAAAGCTTCTAAAGGTGATGAAGTAAACACTAAGGAAGTGAATAAGTTAATCGATCAGATCTCTGAACTTAAGGCAGGCATGATGAAAAAGCGTTTTGCCAATAAGCAAGAAGTTAGAAACCTTCTTACCGATGAGCAAAAAGTGATGTTTGATGCACATTCTGGTAAAATGCAAGGTGGCAAAAAGGGAAAAGGTAAACCTGGTCAAGGGCAAAGAGGTCCTCGTGCAGACAGAGGTGGTGAGCACCCAGGTAAATTATCATAAGTTATAGAAGTAAGCAAAAATGGCAAGCTATAGTTGAAAATTAATTTCAACAAGCTTGCCATTTACTATATTTAAAACTTATTTAATTTCAACAATAACCTTTTCTATTTTACCATTGAACTTAGTTTCTTCAGGGCCGTAACCAATACCTAATGCAACAGGGGTTTGATTATCTAAACCAACATCAGCTGTTTCATCAGCAGAAAACATGTTAGGTTGAGTTCTTTCTATTCGAGCATCACCAACTTCCTTACCGGCAATATGTAAAATGCCTTTACCACCTTTACCTAGTCCATCTCCATCGTATATAAAATCAAATTTTACAGTTGATTCACCAACAGGTAGTTTATCTTTTGATGATATAACAAAGCGCTCTAAACCAAGGAAGTTATAAGTAAATTCTGGTTTACCATCAATTATATAAAGCGCCCAGCCTCCAAAACGTCCACCCTGTGTTAAAATTACACCTTGTGAATTTTGGTTAGAGACAACAATATCAGCTGTTATAGTGAACGATTTATTTTTAATATTAATAAAAGTATTTTCCATCATTCCTTCCATACCTTCATAAAGAGTTAATGATGTACGCCCTCCCATAATATCAGGACGTCCTGCAATTGCGGGGTTTGTACGCTCTACAACTCTATCATCGATCGGAAGAACATGATATTTTTCTGCTTCAGCCATAAATAGACTCTTCATTTCTTCAAGTTTCTCTGGGTATTTTGATGCAAGATTTTTTGTTAAACTAAAATCTTCTCTCACATTATATAAATCCCAAACATCTTCTTCGAGAGGAGCAAAGTCTTTCATTTCCCAAGGTGCACGATGAATAGTACGGGCGAACCAACCATTAAGATATAAAGCTCTATTTCCAAACATCTCAAAATATTGAATTGTATGGCGCTCTGCCGCTTTAGCATCATTAAAGGTATATGCCATACTAGTACCTTCAATAGGCGTTTGAGGTACACCATTTACAACCTTAGGTTCAGGTAATCCTGCTATTTCAAGTACTGTAGGTGCTATGTCAATAGCGTGAGAAAACTGTGTTCTGATTCCATTATTTTCTTTAATTCCATCTGGATAATGAATAATTAAACCATTTCTAGTACCACCAAAATCAGAGGCAACTTGTTTAGTCCAGGTAAATGGCGCATCAAGAGCCACAGCCCATCCTGCTGCCATATGAGGGAAAGTATTCTTTAATCCCCAATCATCCATTAAAGGAATTAAGTCCTCAACTTTTTCTTCAACAAAGTTAAAGTAAGTCATTTCATTATACATACCCACCATGCCACCTTCGGCACTAGTACCATTATCACCTGCAACAAAAATAAATAATGTATTATCTAATTCTCCAATTGCATCTATAGCATCCATTAGTCTACCTACTTCATAATCGGTCATTTCCATAAACCCTGCAAATACCTCTGCTTGACGGGCAAATAATTTACGCTCATCATCAGTTAATTTTGCCCAGTCTTTAATGTCCTCTGGTTTAGGTGCCAATTTTGTATTTTTAGGTATGATACCCATTTCCTTCTGTTTTGCTACAGTATTTTCTCTAATGGCATCCCATCCTTTATCAAATTTACCTTTGTATTTATCGCTCCACTCTTTAGAAACATGGTGGGGAGCATGCACAGCACCCGTAGCAAAGTATACAAAGAAAGGTTTATCTGGAGTCATTGACTGTTGGGCTTGTACCCAATTAATTGCCTGGTTAGTCATATCGGTAGTAAAGTGGTAATTTTCCATTTTAGGAGGATTTACCTTCTTTACACCATCATAAATAAGTGGTGCCCATTGGTCTGTTTCTCCACCAATAAAACCATAAAATTTATCAAAGCCTTGATGTGTTGGCCAACGATCAAATGGGCCAGAAACACTAGTTTCCCAAGCTGCTGTCTCGTGCCATTTACCAAATGCACTAGTACTATATCCGTTTAAACGTAACATTTCGGCTAACGGTGCAACACTACCAGGCAAAGATCCTGTATTGCCTGGATATGCTGTAGCAGTTTCCATAATTGAACCTGTGTTACATGTGTGGTGGTTGCGCCCCGTTTTCAATGCCATTCTGGTAGGAGAACATAAGGCGGTAGTATGGAAGTTATTATAACGTAAGCCATTTTTGGCTAACTTATCCATAGTAGGTGTTTGTATTGGTCCTCCAAAAGCAGAAGTTGCGCCTAAACCAAGGTCATCTATTAGGATAACTACAACGTTGGGTGCATCCTTAGGTGCCTTTACAAAGAAAGGTTCCGGAGGTGTTGCTCTACGTGCATCTAATTCAGAATACGTTTGAGGTTCTGGGGGTACAATCGGAAGTATTTCACGATTCATAAAATCTTGAGCTGATAGACTTGCACAGCCCAATAAGAAGATGGCAAGAATCATTTTGAATTGTTTGTTTTTCATTTTTTGGTAGATTAATTGAACTATTATTTAATTGTGGCAATAACTATGTTACAGTCAAGGTAATATATCTATTGTTTAATATCAACATTAGAAATGCAGTTAATGTTTAGCATAAATGTTTTTGCATCAAGTTTTCTCATCAGGATAATTGTGATAAGGGCTAATACATGTGTTATTCTCCTATCTTTTTCACGAATAGATTAGTCATTACTGAGTGTAATTAATCGTGCAAGTTTAATGAGCGTCTAATTGTATCCCAATATTAGCTTACGACATTGTTGAATTAGGAAGTCAAACAGAGCTGAAAATTATTGCCAAATGCTTTTAATATTTAACTGCTAGAAAAGTTACTTTAGCCATAAATAACTACATTTGGGGAAAATTTATTTAGATGAAATATTTTGTTTGAATTTGATTGTCAATCTTTGCACTTTATTAATAAAAAAAATTATCCAACGATTATGATTTTTTAGCTTAGCTATTTTATTATTCAGATAGTTTCCAAAACTAAATAAAACCATTTCTTTCAATTAAAATATAAGCAGTATAGAGTTTATGAATTCCAAGAATACCCTTTTTGCAGTATTTACATCAATAGTTATTATTTACATTATCGGATTATTCCCAGAAGTGGGTATAGATTCGGCAAAGTATGCAGGCGTAAGCCGATATATAATTGATAGTGGAGATTGGCTACATATGCATATTTATGGAAAACCATATCTGCAAAAGCCACCATTTATGTTTTGGTTAAATGCTATATCATTCCAAATATTTGGGATGTCAATGTTTGCGTTTAAATTGCCTACTTTACTATTTACATTTGCAAGTATCTTTGCATTGTTCAAGTTTACAAAACTCTATTACAGTAAGAATACAGGAATAATTGCTGCAGTAATGTATGCTTCATCGCAAATGCTATTTTTATACCATAACGATTTGCATACAGATGCTTTAATGACTGCAAATGTAGTTATAGGTGTTTCGTTAATAGCACATTATTTGAGTACGAAACAATTATGGCAATTTATACTAGGCTTTGTATTTATTGGATTTGCAGTAAGTACAAAAGGACCAATTGGTTTAGCTGTTGCGGCATTTGCTGTAGGAGGTCATCTATTAATCTCTAAAAATTGGAAACAAATATTTTCTCCAATTTGGCTTTTGGCAATACCTATTTTGTCACTTGCATTGTTTCCGACCTTAAAAGGACTTTATGATCAGTTCGGGTGGGAGGGAATCAAGTTCTTCTTTTGGACCAATAATGCCGGAAGAATTGCAGGTTCACATGGTATGAATAAAGATTATGCTTTTTATTTACATACTTTAATCTATATTTATCTACCGTGGTCAGCCTACGCCTTCATTACATTTTACAATCACATTAGGTCTATAGTCAAAAATAAAAAGGCCATATTTAATCGTAATGAATTCTATACCTATAGTGCTTTGTTAATTTTTGGTTCGATACTTTCGGTTTCTGGACAAAAAGCGCCACATTATTTGTATCCTGCAATTCCATTTTTAACCGTTATTGTAGCAGATTTTATTAATACTAGCATTGCAAAAAACGCAAGTGGAATTCTAAAAGCATTTTCAATAGGAAGGTATATAATGCTTGGCTTAAGTTTAATTGTTGTTATTTTAGCAGTAACGTTTGTTTTTAGTACCAGTAATCCATTGATATGGATTGTTTTACTTATAGGTACTATACTTATTATTTACATATTAGTTAAGAGTGATGATGTTTTAACAAAATTGATTATTCCTTTAGTGATTTCTTCACTGATGCTTAATTTTGTATTAAACTATCACTTTATGCCAAAGGCATTCTCGTATCATGGAGCCATAAGAGCTTGTAATATGTATGACGAGTTAGCCAATGATGATGAATTGCTATTAACCTATAAATACAAGCAATTTGAAACGTTCTTTTATGCAAAAAACGTTTCAGAAAGAGCGATGGATATAGATAACCTTGAGAAATATAAACGCAAATCTAATTTTTGGATAATTACTAACCAAGAAGGGAAATCAGAAGTTGATAGCGTTTATCAAGATAGAATAAGCAGAACAGAAATATTTAAGCATAAAAAAATCTCACAGATGGATGGTAAGTTTCTTAATCCACGAACGCGAGAAAATAGTTTAAAAAAGATTTACCTTATAAAGGTTGAATAATTGATTTAAGAAGTATTTGAGAATGAAGATTTCTATTATAATACCCGTTTTAAACGAGGAACAGAATGTTGCTCCATTGGCTCAACAAGTATACGATGCTTTAAAAAACTCAGAATATGATTTTGAGACGGTAATTGTTGATGATGGTTCAACAGACAATACTGCAGAAGAAGTATTGAAAATAAAGGGTAAAAATGTAGTTTTAATTGAGCTGCGAAAGAATTATGGCCAAAGTGCTGCTTTAAAAGCGGGAATTGATTATGCCACCGGCGATTATATTGCAACACTTGATGGAGACCTACAGAACGACCCTGCAGATATTCTTCGAATGATGGATGTAATTAAAGAAAAGAGATGTGATGTTGTAACGGGTATCCGACAAAAGAGACAAGATGGTATGATTTTGCGTAAAGTGCCATCTAAAATTGCCAATAAAATTGTACGTAAGGTATCTAAAACCAACATCATTGATAATGGCTGTGCAATAAAGGTATTTAAGGCTGATATAGCGAAGGAAATTAAGCTGTATGGAGAAATGCATCGCTTTATTGCAATATCTGCAACAAATGAAGGGGCAAAGGTTGAGCAGATCCCTGTGAATCATAGGGCAAGGTTAGCTGGCGAGTCGAAGTATGGCTTGGGCAGAACATTTAAAGTAATTAGTGATTTAATATTAATGCGTTTTGCTAGTAAATATGCCTCGAGACCAATGCACTTATTAGGTTCTATTGGTGTAAAAGCTGTGTTTATAGGTATAGTAATACTAATGTATCTATTGGTATTAAAGATAATGGGTGACGATATTTGGGGGCGTCCGATAATTTTTGTTGGAATTATCTTTTTATTTGGAGGTTTTCAGATTATAACTACAGGAATTACAATGGACTTATTGATGAGAACGCATTATGAATCTCAGGATAAGAAAGTTTATAAAATACGAAATACTGAGCTGGCAGATAAATAAGTTTAGGAGATAAAATAGGGAGAGGCATAATTTCGAAAGAGATTGTGCCTTTTTACTTTTAGGATTATGCATTTGATCTAATTGGCTACAAAAAAAGGATGTCCAATTAAGAACATCCTTTATAGAATAATTTAAAATTGAGGATTAGTCAATTTTTAAATCTTTAACAATCGCTTGAATCTTAGTTTCAGCTTTTGCATCTGCTGAGTAATATTCATCTCTTGAATTCATTTCACCACGAACCTCAAAATAGAACTTAATTTTAGGTTCTGTACCTGATGGACGAACACTAATCTTAGAACCATCTTCAGTGTAAAACTGTAATACATTACTTGTAACAGGTAAATCAATAGCTTCTTCAGTTCCTTCAATCTTATTGTAAGCTTTAAGAACCCCATAATCTTTAACGATTGACATACGTGAACCAGCTAATTCTGTTGGAGGGTTTTCTCTTAAATCCTTCATGATTTGTTGAATCTCGTCAGCTCCTGATTTTCCTTTACGAACAATGTAAATCATTTTCTCTTTTGAGAATCCATATTCAAGGTAAATGTTTTGCAATAGTTCAAATAAAGTAACACCAGAGTCTTTTGCCCATGCAGCAATTTCTGCAAACATTGCACAAGAAGCAACAGCATCTTTATCGCGAACATAATCTCCAGGTAAGAAACCATAGCTTTCTTCACCACCACAGATATATTTTTTCTTTCCTTCTAATTCAAGAATTTTAGCTGCAATCCACTTAAAGCCAGTATAAACATCAAAGTATTCGATATCATTTTTGATAGCAATTTCTTTGATTAATTCAGTACTTACAATGGTTTTTACAATAAACTCTTTCCCTGTTAATAGGTTGTTTTCTTTCCAACGTTGTACCATGTACCACGTTAATAAAAGAGCTGTTTGATTACCGTTTAATAAAATAAACTCACCTTTATCGTTTTTACAAGCTACACCTAAACGATCGGCATCAGGATCTGAAGCCATTACTAAATCAGCGTCAATTTCTTTGGCTTTGTTAACTGCCATTGCCAAAGCCTCAGGCTCTTCTGGATTTGGAGAAATAACAGTAGGGAAATCGCCACTAACAACATCTTGTTCAGGAATGTTTATAATGTTTGTAAAACCATAGCTGCGTAAAGCATCAGGAATTAATTTAACACCAGTACCATGTATAGGAGTGTATACAATCTTAAGATCTTTCTGACGCTCAATTGCACCTGTATCAAGTGAAATAGATTTTACTTTCTCAATGTATTTATCGTCAACTTCTGAACTTAAAATTTCAATTAGATTGTTGGTATCTTCGAATTTGATATCGTCAACAGAAGCAATCTTTTTAACTTCATCAATTACATTTGTATCATGCGGAGCAATCATTTGACCTCCATCGTTCCAATAGGCTTTGTAACCATTGTACTCTTTAGGATTGTGTGATGCAGTAATGATAATACCACTTTGACATCCAAACTCTCTAATTACGTATGAAATTTCTGGAGTAGGGCGTAAATCATCAAATACTAATGCTTTAATACCATTAGCAGATAAAATTTTTGCAGAAATATCAGTGAATAAACGACTATTGTTTCTACAATCGTGACCAATAACTACCTTGATTTCATCAAGATCTGAAAATTGAGCGTTTAAGTAATTCGCTAAACCTTGTGTTGCTGCTCCAACAGTATAAATATTCATACGGTTAGAACCAGAACCCATAATTCCTCTTAAACCACCAGTTCCAAATTCTAAATCTTTATAGAATGCATCGATAAGGTCAGATTTGTCTTCATTCTCAAGAAGGGCTTTTACTTCGTTTTTTGTTTCTTCGTTATAATTGCCCAAAAGCCATTGATTGGCTTTTTCGGTTACCAAACTTAATACATCTTGGTTTTCCATTTTTGATAGTTGTTTTAATTTATATCTATTGTTCCGCTTTTATACTTTCAATACAACGTTCTAAACTATTCCGCCAATGCGGGATAGTTATTGAATAAACGTTTTTAATTTTCGCCTTGTTTAATACACTATAGCAAGGGCGAGGTGCTGGTGTTGGGTATTCTTTTGTTTCAATTGGGGTAACGTCGCAATTGATGTCATATATTTGATGGATGTTGATTGTAAAATCGTACCAACTTGCAACACCTTCGTTGCTATAATGATATATACCCGATTGAAATTCTTTTTCACCAGAAGATGTACTTTCAATAATATCTAATATAGCTTTGGCTAAATCAACAGCATAAGTTGGTGTTCCAACCTGATCCCAAACTATACCCAATTGATCTCTTTCAGTGCCCAGTTTTATCATTGTTTTCACAAAGTTGTTACCAAACTCAGAATATAACCACGAGGTTCGAATATTAATGCATTCCGCTTTTGATGCGAATGCTAATTGTTCTCCTTTAAGTTTTGTTTTACCATAAACTGATGTAGGTTCTGTATTGTCGTCCTCGATATAAGGTTTATGTGCATTTCCATCGAAAACATAATCTGTTGATACATTTATCAACTTGCAATTATTATTTTTTGCTACAATAGCAAGATTTTCAACCGCAGTGGCATTAATCTTTGTAGCTAAGTTCTCTTCCGATTCTGCTTTATCAACAGCTGTATATGCTGCACAATTAACTATATATTGAAATTTATTCTGGTGAACAAATTTTTCTATATCGTCAATATTGCAAATATCTAAACTATCAATATCTGTAAAAGTAATTTCGAGATTACTATATTTATCCTTAATTGAGTTAATGCTATTTCCTAGCTGACCGTTTCCGCCAGTTACTAATATTTTGGTCATAATTTATTTACTAAGTAAATTATCAAAATAATTAATAGTTTTTATAAGACCTTCATTAAGCTGAACCTTAGGTTCCCATCCATTTAGCTCTTTCTGTGCTAAACTAATATCAGGTTGCCTTTGTGTAGGATCATCAGTAGGTAAAGGTAAATAAGTTAATTTAGATGTTGAATTAGTCAATTTTATAATTTGTTGAGCTAATTCTAACATAGTAAATTCATTAGGGTTACCAATATTCACAGGGCCTAAAAAGTCAGGTTTCGAATTCATCATTCTAATCATTCCTTCAACTAAATCATCAACAAACTGAAAGCTTCTTGTTTGTTGGCCATCTCCAAAGATAGTAATTTCTTCACCTTTTAGTGCTTGTACTATAAAATTTGAAACTACTCTACCATCATTAGGATTCATTCTTGGCCCATAGGTGTTGAATATTCTAATTACCTTGATGGTAACATCATTTTGGTCGTGATAATTAAAAAACAAACTTTCAGCACATCTTTTACCTTCATCATAACACGATCTAATACCTATTGGATTAACATTTCCCCAATAATCTTCAGTTTGTGGATGGATATCCGGATCACCGTATACTTCAGAAGTAGAGGCTTGTAATATTTTTGCATTAATACGCTTGGCTAGGCCTAACATATTAATTGCTCCCATTACTGAAGTTTTAATGGTTTTTATTGAATTGTGTTGGTAGTGAATCGGAGAGGCTGGACAAGCAAGGTTGTAAATTTCATCAACTTCAATAAAATAGGGATGGGTAACATCATGCCTTATTAGCTCAAAAAAAGGATTATTAAGTAAGTGAATAACGTTTGTTTTGCTGCCAGTAAAATAATTATCAAGGCAGATAACTTCATTTCCTTCGTTTAATAATCTTTCACACAAATGTGACCCAATAAATCCAGAACCACCTGTAACAAGAATTCTTTTCATTATTTATTTTGTAGTTGATAATTTATTCTAATTGAAAAAATGGTGCTTTGAAGGAATCAAAGCACCATTAATTAATTTCTAGGCATTGATTACTTTTCGTCCAATGCTATGATAGGTAAATCCATTACTTACAACATCTTCAGGGTCGTAAATATTTCGTCCATCAAAAATTACTTTTGTACTTAACAGCTTTTCAAGTACTTTAAAATTAGGAATTCTAAATTCAGGCCATTCTGTAATAACAATTAAAGCATCAGAATCGATTAATACATCATATTGATCTTTACCATACTCAATTGTATCACCTAAAATTCTCTCTGCTTCTTCCTGAGCAACGGGATCATATGCCTTCACTTTCGCTCCCATTTTAATTAGCTCATCAATCACTACTAATGATGGTGCTTCACGCATATCATCAGTCTTTGGTTTAAATGAAAGACCCCACATTGCAAAAGTTTTACCGTTCAGGTTGCTACCAAATTGTTCTTTTATTTTTGAAACCAAAACATGTTTCTGAGATTCATTTACAGCCTCTACAGCTTGTAATAATCTAAGATCGTATCCATTGTTATTCGCTGTTTTTATAATAGCCTTAACGTCCTTAGGAAAACAAGATCCACCATATCCGGCACCAGCATATATAAACTTATTTCCAATGCGAGCATCAGATCCAATACCTTTTCTTACTGAAGTAATATCGGCACCCACAATCTCACATAAATTAGCCATATCATTCATGAAACTAATTTTTGTAGCAAGCATTGAGTTAGCAGCATATTTTGTCATTTCAGCAGAAGGGATATCCATAAAAATAATTGGATGACCGTTTAATAAAAATGGTTTATATAAACGTTTCATGGTTCCCTCAGCTTTTTCGCTTTCAGTACCCACTACAATTCTATCAGGTTTTAAGAAATCTTGAATTGCATTTCCTTCTTTTAAGAATTCAGGATTAGAGGCAACATCGAAATCAATTTCGACACCTCTTTTCTCTAATTCATCACTTATGGCAGCTTTAACCTTATTTGCGGTTCCAATAGGTACAGTACTTTTGGTAACAACAACTAAGTAGTTATTCATATTTCTACCAACTTGGCGTGCTACTTCAAGTACATATTTAAGATCAGCACTACCATCTTCGTCAGGTGGTGTACCTACAGCAATAAAAATGACATCAGTTTGATCTAGAGAATCTTTCAAACTTGTAGTAAAATTAAGCCTACCTTTTTCAATATTATTATGAACCATATCTTCTAAGCCTGGCTCATAAATAGGAATAATACCTTTTTTAAGGTTCTCAATCTTTTTATTATCTATGTCAACACATGTTACACTTACACCAACATCAGCGAAGCAAGTTCCTGAAACAAGTCCAACGTAGCCAGTTCCTACAATAGAAATCTTCATCTTGTTATAGTCTTTTGAGTTAAAATCATCATTAATAAAGTAAGATGCTAAAATAGCATTAAGGATAACTATTTAGTTAATATTGTACATCAACTAAATGAAATTCCTTATCAACTACACATAATAGTCAACAAAGCCCAAAAGTAAATAATTTTAGGTAAAAATTAATCTCTATTATAATAATGATTCAAAAATAAAGGAGATTAAAGAATAACTTTTATTGGTAACATATTGATTATACTTAGGCTATGTGATCAAAAAAAATGTGTATAATGTTAGAATCTGCAAAATATTTACTAATTTTGCGCTCGATTTTAAGCAATATAATGTCTAACAACTAGTAATTAATTGAATTTCAAATGAGTGAATTAAATGAAAAAGTAGCTGGAACTTCAGATGCCAATTTTGATTGGGATTTATTCGAGCAAGGTGATGTTGTAGGATCTACTTCTGTATCAGAATTAGAGGAAATGTACGACAAAACACTTTCAACTATTTCTGAAAAAGAAGTAATCGAAGGTGAAGTTATCGCATTAACTAAAAGAGAAGTTGTAATTAATATTGGTTTCAAATCTGATGGTATCATTAGTAGAAACGAATTTCGTTATAACCCTGAATTAGCTATTGGCGATAAAGTTGAGGTTTACGTAGAGAGTCAAGAAGACAAAAAAGGTCAATTAGTTCTTTCTCATAAAAAAGCACGTGCTTTACGTTCTTGGGATAGAGTTAATGCTGCTTTAGAAAACGACGAAGTAATTAAAGGTTACATCAAATGTCGTACTAAAGGTGGTATGATTGTAGATGTATTCGGAATTGAGGCTTTCTTACCAGGATCACAAATTGATGTGAAGCCTATCCGTGACTATGATATGTACGTAGGTAAAACTATGGAATTCAAAGTGGTTAAAATTAACCCAGAATTCAAAAACGTTGTTGTATCTCATAAAGCTCTTATCGAGGCTGAACTTGAGCAACAGAAAAAAGATATTATCTCTAAATTAGAGAAAGGTCAAGTACTTGAAGGTACTGTTAAAAACATCACTTCTTATGGTGTATTTATCGACCTTGGTGGTGTTGACGGTCTTATCCATATTACAGATCTTTCATGGGGACGTGTTTCTCATCCAGAGGAGATTGTACAATTAGACCAAAAATTAAACGTTGTAATCTTAGACTTTGATGACGAGAAAAAACGTATCGCTTTAGGATTAAAACAATTAACTTCTCATCCTTGGGATGCTTTAGATTCAGAGCTTAAAGTTGGAGATAAAGTAAACGGTAAAGTTGTTGTTATGGCTGACTATGGTGCATTTGTTGAAATTGCTCCGGGTGTAGAAGGTCTTATCCACGTTTCAGAAATGTCATGGTCACAACACTTACGTTCAGCTCAAGATTTCTTAAAAGTAGGAGAAGCTGTTGAAGCAACTATCTTAACTTTAGATCGCGACGAGCGTAAAATGTCTCTTGGTATCAAACAATTAAAAACTGATCCATGGGAGAAAATTGAAGAGGTTTATGCTGTAAACTCTAAGCATAAAGCAAAAGTACGTAACTTCACAAACTTCGGAGTATTTGTTGAAATCGAAGAAGGTATTGATGGATTAATTCATATTTCTGACCTTTCTTGGACTAAGAAAATTAAGCATCCAGCAGAATTCACTTCTATAGGTGAAGAAGTTGAGGTTGTAGTATTAGAAATCGACAAAGAAAACAGAAGATTAAGCTTAGGACATAAGCAATTAGAAGAGAATCCTTGGGATGTATTCGAAACTTTATTTACAGTTGATTCTGTACACGAAGGAACAATTGTTGAGTTATTCGACAAAGGTGCTGTAATAGCTCTTCCTTATGGTGTTGAAGGTTTTGCAACTCCACGTCACTTAACTAAAGAGGATAATTCTAATGCGAAAGTTGATGAAAAATTAGATTTTAAAGTAATTGAGTTTAATAAAGCATCTAAGCGTATAATTCTTTCCCATTCAAGAACTTTCGAAGACGCTAAAAAAGCTGCTGATGATTCAGAAAGAGCAACTGAAGTAAAAACTACTAAAAAAGGTGTTAAGAAGTTGAAAGATAATTTAGAAAAGACTACTTTAGGCGATATTTCAAGCTTACAGGCTCTAAAAGATCAAATGGAGGCTGACGAGAAGAAATAATTTAACTTTTAGAATGTAGCACTTAAATAGATCTTTATATGGATTTTCAAATTGATAAATTAGATGGTTTTACGCAAATTCAGATGCAAAAGGAGAAGCTTGATACTCATGTTGCTCCCTCTTTAAAATCTGAACTAGTTTTATTGTCAGGTAATGGAGAAAAGAATATTGTTCTCGATTTATCTAAATCAAGTTATTGTGATTCATCAGGATTAAGTGCTATTCTAGTAGCTAATAGATTATGTAAAAATGCTGATGGAGTATTTGTTTTAACAGGATTACAACCAGCTGTGGAGCGATTAATTTCGGTTTCACAACTAGATTCGGTTTTAACAATTGCTCCTGATATCGAAAATGGAATAGAAATAATGCGTAAAGCTATTGACTAAATTTATTTATGTCGAAAACATTTTCTGTAACTATTTTAGGTAGCAATTCAGCATTACCAACATCAGAAAGATATCCAACCGCTCAAGTGCTCAATGCATCTGAGCGGTTTTTTTTGATAGATTGCGGTGAAGGTACACAAATGCAACTGCGCCGTAATAAGATTAATTTATCAAAGATTAATCAGATCTTTATTTCCCATTTACATGGAGATCATTGCTTTGGCTTAATTGGTTTAATATCAACATTAGGCTTGTTAGGAAGAACTAAAGATCTTCAGATATTCGCCCATGAAGATTTAGAGCGAATGATGACTCCTCAATTACATTACTTCTGTACAGATTTACCTTTTAAAGTTATTTTTAGCTCCATCAATACTAAAGAATCAGAGCTAATATATTCTGATAAAACTATTGAGGTTGAAACTATCCCTTTGAAACACAGAATACCAACTGTTGGTTTTATTTTCAGAGAAAAGCCCGCTGAACTTAAATTAAGGAAGGAATTTGTTTTTAAGCACGAACCTTCAATTAAGGAAATGGTCAGTATTAAAAGAGGGGCAGATTTTACTGCAAAATCAGGAGAACTTCTCTTAAATAATGATATTACATTGCCATCAATCAAGCCAAGGTCATATGCTTTTTGTACAGATACTCGTTATAAACCACAGATAACTGAGAAACTAAAGGAAGTCGATTTATTATATCATGAGTCAACATTCTTAAGTGATAAAGCACATCTGGCAAAAAAGACCTATCATTCTACAGCTGAGCAAGCTGCTAAAATTGCTGAAGAAGCAAATGTAAAACAATTAATAATTGGGCATTTTTCTTCTCGATATAAGAATCTTGTTCCATTTCTTAAGGAGGCTAAAGAAACCTTCTCCAATACTTATCTTGCCACGGAAGGTTCTGTGTTTTCAGTAAAATAATTAATTCTTACTAGTGCTGAAAACAATTCAGTAATAAGCCATCATATTTTCACTTAATTAATCTATCTTTGCGGCAATTTTATTAGTCAAATAATCATTAAGCCTCAGATTAATGCAGGAGAAAATTATTATTCTTGATTTTGGGTCACAGTATACCCAATTAATTGCCCGTAGGGTTAGAGAAATCAATGTTTATTGTGAGATACATCCTTATCACTCAATTCCAGAAATGGATGAGTCTGTTAAAGGAGTTATTCTTTCAGGCAGCCCTTACAGTGTAAGAGATGAAAAATCACCAAAGCCAAATTTAGATCAAATTAAAGGAAAAATGCCTCTTTTAGGTGTTTGTTTCGGAGCGCAATATTTGGCTCATAATTATGGTGGTGAAGTTAAAGCTTCAAATACACGTGAGTATGGTAGAGCAAACTTAGGGTTTATTGATAAAGACAATGAGTTAATGACAGGTGTGCCTGATGATTCGCAAGTTTGGATGTCTCATGGTGATACCATAGTTAATTTACCAGATAGCTATAAAATTATTGCAAGTACTGCCGATGTTAATGTAGCAGCCTACAAAATTGAAGGTGAAACTACCTATGCGATGCAATTTCATCCCGAGGTTTATCATTCTACAGATGGAGCTACAATTCTTCATAATTTTATTGTTTCAATATGTGGATGTTCTCAAGATTGGACACCGAGTTCATTTGTTGAATCTACAGTTGATAGCTTAAAAAAGAAGCTTGGTGACGATAAAGTCGTTTTAGGTTTATCAGGAGGTGTTGATTCAACAGTAGCAGGTGTTTTATTACATAAAGCTATTGGCGATAACTTAACATGTATCTTTGTTGATAATGGGTTATTGCGTAAAAATGAATACGATAATGTGTTGGACTCATATAAGCATATGGGTTTAAATGTTATTGGAGTTGATGCTAAAAAAGCGTTTTTAGACGAACTTGCCGGAGTTTCTGATCCAGAAACTAAACGTAAGATTATTGGACGAGTTTTTATTGAGACTTTCGATGCTGAGGCTAGTAAAATAAACGGTGTAAAATGGTTGGGTCAAGGTACTATATATCCTGATGTAATAGAATCGGTATCAGTAAATGGGCCATCTGCAACTATTAAATCTCATCATAATGTAGGCGGATTACCTGATGATATGGAATTAAAGGTAGTTGAACCTTTAAATCTTTTATTTAAAGATGAAGTACGTAGAGTAGGTAAGGCAATGGGTATTTCTCCATCGTTATTAGGGCGTCACCCATTTCCAGGTCCAGGTTTAGCCATTCGTATTTTAGGAGATATTACTCAAGAGAAAGTTGATATCCTTCAAGAAGTTGATCATATTTTTATTCAAGGATTAAAGGATAATGATTTATACGATGAAGTTTGGCAAGCGGGCGTAATGTTGTTACCAGTTAATTCTGTTGGTGTAATGGGAGATGAACGTACATATGAGAAAGTTGTGGCATTAAGAGCAGTTTCGTCAACAGATGGTATGACAGCTGATTGGGTACATTTGCCATATGAATTCCTTGCTAAAGTTTCTAATGATATTATTAATAAGGTTAAAGGTGTTAATAGAGTAGTTTATGATATTAGCTCTAAGCCGCCAGCAACTATTGAGTGGGAATAATATATACATAATATAAGTAAAGAGGCCGGAACTAATCCGGCCTTTTTTTGTTTATAATCCATATATAAAGCATATTTGTCTTAAATATTGGATAGTCAATCCTTCATATGAAATTATACAAACATCATGAATATTAAACTCAAACTTTTTGTTCTTTTATTAATTACGATATCGTTTAATCAGGTAAGTTTTTCTCAAACAAAAGAACTTCAAAAGGTTCAATTAGCTTACAAGCTAATTTCAACATTTTATGTCGATTCAGTAAACAACGACCAATTGGCTGAAGATGCCATTGTAGGTATGCTAAGTGAACTTGATCCTCATTCTGATTATTTATCGCAAGAGGAAGTTTCTAAATTAAATGAGCCACTGGACGGGAGCTTTGAGGGAATTGGTGTTCAATTCAATATTTTTAATGATACACTTATGGTAGTAGCTCCAATTTCAGGAGGACCATCTGAAAAGGTTGGAATTGTTGCTGGCGATAGAATTGTAAATATTGATGGAGACGATGTGGCTGGTATAGGCCTTAAAAATAGCGATGTCTTTAAGTATTTAAAAGGTAAAAAAGGAACTAAAGTTATTTTAAAAGTCAAGAGGCGAGGGGTGAAGGATTTAATTAGCTTTACTGTTGTTCGCGATAAAATTCCTATTCATAGTGTCGAAGCTTATTATATGGCTACTCCAACTATTGGATATGCAAAAATTAATCAGTTTTCAGCTACCACGCATTCCGAATTTTTAGCGGCTTTAAACGAGTTAAATTCGCAAGGTATGAAAAACCTTATTTTGGATTTAAGAGGAAATCCTGGTGGTTACTTAAGTGCAGCTATCGATGTATCTAATGAGTTTTTGGAATCTAAAAAGCTAATTGTTTATACTGAAGGACGAACAAGCCCAAAACAAGAAAGCTTCTCAAACTCTAAAGGAGAGTTTAAGAAAGGAAGAGTTGCTGTATTAATTGATGAAGGAAGTGCATCAGCAAGTGAAATTGTTTCAGGAGCTCTACAGGATTGGGACAGAGCAGTAATTATCGGCAGACGAAGTTTCGGAAAAGGATTAGTTCAAAGACCCTTAAACTTGCAAGACGGATCGATGATGAGATTAACTATTGCTAAATATTTTACGCCTTCGGGTCGTAGTATCCAAAAGCCATATACAAAAGGAAACAAAAAAGATTATTCATTAGAAGTTTATGAACGACTTGAGCATGGTGAGGGGTATGAAGAAGATAGTATCAAGTTAAACAAATCTGAAGAATACTTTACCAATAATAAGCGTTTGGTATATGGTGGAGGTGGAATTATGCCCGATATTTTTGTAGCTATGGATACATCAGGATTTTCAAGTTATTACAGAGATATTATAGCATTTGGTGTATTAAATCGTTTTATTATAGATTACATTGATAATCATAGAGTAGACTTAGAAAAAGAATACAGTACTTTTACTGATTTTAATGATAGATTCAAAGTAGAGCAATCTTTAATGGATGCTTTAATAAAGGAAGCATCAGATGCAGAAATTAAGTTTGATGAAAAAGGATTGAAAAAATCTGAAAGTTTAATGAAAATGCAGATAAAAGCCTTAATTGCACGAAATCTTTGGGATACCCCACAATATTTTGAAGTGGTTAATCCTTCAATAGAGGCCTATACTAAAGCTATTGAGCTACTAAATAACCCTAAAGAGTACAATAAGCTACTTAACTAAATGGGAGTAAAGATTGTAATTACAGGACCAGAATCTGTTGGAAAAACAACACTAACAAAAGAGTTGTCTAAAATATATGACGGTATATGTATTGAGGAATATGCAAGGTTTTATGTAGAGAATCTTGGAAGACCCTATAAATACGAAGATGTTGAATATATTGCTAATCATCAAATAGATTCCTATGATAACCATCTTAATGAGAATCGTATTCTTTTTTTTGATACATTTCTTGAAATAACAAAAGTTTGGTTTGAGGAGGTTTATAATAAAATACCTTCATGGTTTAACATAGAGTATGAAAGTAGACCCGTTGATTTATATCTTTTATGTAAACCCGACATTGACTGGAAAAAGGATAATGTTAGAGAGAATGGACATAAAAGAGAGTACTTGTTTGATGAATATCAATCAATCCTAGATTCTTTAGGATTGCGATATGAGATTATAAGTGGCTCAGGTAAACAACGAATAAAGAATGCAATTGCAAAAATTGAGAATATTAATATAAGACCTATAGTAAAATGACCGCATTTAGATACCCCACAATTTTACAAAAAACAATAAAGGAATTAACATCAGAAGAATCTTACCGCGAGGTATGCCATACGCATTACTATGAGCACCCTATGCCGTCAAGTGATAAATTAGCTGAGGCTGTTAATCTATTTAGAGAAATTATATTTCCAGGATATTTTGGAGATTCGCCAGTTCGTAGTGAGAGTATAAATTATTATGTTGGAGTAAATACCGAAAGGTTATTTGAGGTATTGAATACTCAAATTTTAGCAGGCTTATGCTTTGCATGTGATGCCAACGATGAAGAAGCTTTAATTAATAACAAGAAAAATGCATATGATTTAGCAGTTAAATTTATTGCTCAACTTCCTGAAATTAGAAGATTATTAATTACTGATGTTGATGTGGCGTTTGTTGGTGATCCTGCAGCTAAAAGCAAGGGAGAAGTTATTTTTTGTTATCCAGCAATAAGAGCAATATCAAATTATAGAATGGCGCATGCTTTATTGTCGATTGGTGTACCTATAATTCCTCGAATTATTTCTGAAATGGCACACTCAGAAACAGGAATTGATATCCATCCGCAAGCCCAAATAGATGAATCCTTTACTATTGATCATGGAACAGGCGTTGTGATAGGAGCTACTTCTATTATAGGTAAAAATGTGAAGCTTTTCCAAGGAGTTACATTAGGTGCAAAAAGCTTTCCACTTGATGATGATGGAAATCCAATTAAAGGAATTGCAAGGCATCCTATTGTTGAAGATAACGTGGTTATTTATGCACAAGCAACTATTTTGGGCAGAATCACAATTGGAAAAGGTTCTGTTGTGGGCGGTAATGTATGGGTGACTAATACTATTAAACCCGATTCTAAGATTGTACAGTTTAAACCACGTGATCTTGTATATTCAGAAGGAGGAGGTATATAACTTATATAATTAGAAAATGTAAAGATATTTTGTTAAAGATGTTATATATTTGTCAATAATCCTATTTACTAATATGAACTTTGATATAGCGGAATGGTATAAAGATAAATTAGATGGTGATGTGATTTTAAACTTTAACGGTTCTATCACCCCTGATATTATTACAGATGTTTTAGATACAATTGAGAAGAGCTTAAATCTTAAAAATGAAAAGAATAGAGTTCGTAAAAAGGTTTACAATGTATTCGTAGAATGTCTTCAAAATTTATTTCACCATGTAGATAAAGCTCCAGCAGAATTAGATTTTAAACAGAAAGATAATTTTGGTATTATTATTTTGAGTCAAGATGGACCTTATTATAGAATATCAACAGGAAATTTTGTTAATAAAAATAAGATAACAGTCATTAAAGACCGAATAGATCAGGTTAATTCACTAACTGAAGCTGAAATAAAAATGCTTTATATAGATATTCTTAGTAATGGAGAGTTTTCAGATAAAGGAGGTGGAGGTTTGGGAATGCTCGACATAGTTAGAAAAACAGGAAATAAATTAGATTATTATTTTTACAAGTACAATAACAAAAATATATTTTTTTCACTTGATGTTTACATTAGCTAAACACCATTGATTATAAACCAATATGGAAGCAATTAAAAGAGAAGGAACACCCAAAACACCGTATGTAAGGTTTGATGGAGAAAATGGAGTAATAGAAATAAAAGGACGTTCAATACCCGAAAATTCAATTGAGTTTTATAAGCCGCTAATTGATTGGTTGGAGAATCTTGCATCAACAGAAGTAAGTGAAATTGCAGTTAATGTTCAATTAGAATACTTTAATACTTCTTCATCTAAATGTTTACTTGATATATTCAAAAAATTAGAATTAATACATAAAAAGAACTCTTCTATTGAAGTAAATTGGTTCTACGAAGAAGATGACGAAGATATGTTTGAGGCTGGTGAAGATTATCAGTCGATCATTGGTTTACCATTTAAAATGATTGAAATTGAAGAGTAGTTTGTCTGTTTATTAATTAAAGCACAAATCCTTAAATAGTAGAATATTTAAGGATTTGTGCTTTATTAAGGAAGCTTATTCTTTGCAGCAGATTTCTCTGCTTTTTTAGCTCCAATTGGTATGCTGCAATACAGATAAATAGACGAATTATAAGTACCTGATGTGATGTTCTGAGCATCAATATCAACAAAGCCTCGATAGTATTTAATTCCACATTGCATACTTTTATTTTCTTTACTCAGCTTTGAACCTATGCCAACTAAATATCCCGCATCTAACTTTTTAACTTGATGTTTTGCATCAAGTTCGTAAGTTAATTTACCTCCTTCTGGAGGTTTATATTTATAGGTGTCAGTTGCACCATGCATAAGACCTAATTGTACTCCAGCCTCAACATTAAAAAGTGTCAAAAAACGATACTTTACAGTAAAAGGTACATAGAAGTAACTAATCTCTTTTCTATATTTAGTTCCTTCTAATATTGCACTGATCTCCTCGTTTTCAATGTAGTTATAAGGAACCTCGTCTGCACCTACACTTGATTTAACCTGAACTCCAGTATGTAAAATCCAATTGGGATTTCTTTGCTTAAAATCAAAATAAAAACCTAAAAATAGATCACTAGCATAACTTCCAGATTCAATTCCATGTAGTGTTGAATAGTTGAATCCTCCATCTATACCGAATTCAATCTTATCACTATTCAATTTATCTCCGAGTAAAAGAGATATTAATACTTGCGAATTGGCATTAATGGAAATAAGTATAAAAAGAAAGAAAGAGAATAGGTGCTTTTCCATAATGTTTATTTTACATGTTTAATATAAGCATATTATTAGAATTTAAATAGGGAGTTATAAGTCTTTATAGTGAGGGATTGAGAATAACTCTTAAATAATTGAAAATCATCAAACTTATTGGGAAGCATCTAAGAGTTGATGCTGAACATTCTTATTAAAACTATGTTTCAAACTAGAAGCGTACCAACTAAATTATATAATCGTTCATATGAAGGAATTCAGCATATTTCTGATAGTTTTTTGCTATTCACTAATTAGCGCAAGTGCTCAAAGTTTAGAAATTGATAAAATGTTAGGAGCTGAGAGCGCCAAATCTGTTGAAGCTGAAATGGGCATCTATAATGATGATGAGCTTACAGAATATATCGCATCTATCGGACAGCGTTTAGTTTCTCACCTTGATAAATCTTTGTTCGAGTATAAATTTTATGTAGTCGATGATCCTATTCCAAATGCTTTTGCAACACCCGGTGGGTATGTTTACGTTACCAGAGGTATTTTATCAATAATTGTAAATGAAGATGAGTTAGCCTGTGTAATGGCCCATGAAATTATACATGCTCAAAACAGGCATTCGGTAAAGCAAATGGGTAATAGTATTTTGCCAAAATTACTAGAATTGCCAGGGAGGATTGTGGGCCAGGTAATTAACGAAGATATAGGCCGAATATTAACTGCACCAATTGCAACAAGTAATAGTCTTCTGCTGGCTTCGTATAGTCGATCTCATGAAAAGGAAGCTGATGAAGAAGGTGTTACACTTGCTTCCAAAGCAGGGTATGATCCAGATGCAATGAAATCCATTTTACTGAGACTTTCAAAATCGATGGAAATATTAACCAGTCAGAAAGAAACAAAAGGTTATTTTAATGATCATCCGTATACTCCTGATAGATTAGAAAGCATAACCAAAACTTCAGTAAAGTTAGATTGGGAAACAAAAGATAAAGTTTCAAGTAACTTCCCTCAGCCATTGAATTCTTTATTGTTTGGTGTAAACCCAGAGAAAGGTCTTTTTGAGGGTAACACATTCATTCATCCTACAATGAACTTTTCTTTTCAGTTTCCAGATGATTGGCATACAGAAAATAAGCCTACCTCAGTAAATGGGATGAATAAGGACCAAAGTGCTGCATTGTTCTTAGGTTTAGATGATGCATCTAAATCGCCCCAAGCTCTTGCCGAAGAATTTATTGCTGGTATTGAGAAAGAACATGGGGTTAAACCAATTTTTTCAGACCATTCTAAAATAAATAATTACGATGGCTATTTAGTTTCTTATCTCGATAAATCAGACAAAAAACAAATGTATATCCATACGCTTTGGCTAAAGATGGATGGTAAAATATTCAAAGTTATTGGTATTGGTCCTAAATCAGCCAAAGATGAACTTAAGCGTTCTGTTCTAAGTTTTCATCCGCTTACCGAAAAAGAAAAAAGTACAATAAAGAAACAGCTAATACGTGTAGTTGAAAGTAAAGCTGATGAAAAATTTGATCAAATTTGTAAACGTTATAATTGTGTAATTTCAAGTGAACTTACCGCATTTATAAATGGTATGAATCCAACAAGTAAGCTAAAAGAAGGTACTCTTGTTAAACTTATTGTTGAAGAAAGTTATTTCAATTAAATCAATCATCTAAAATCCTAATACCATCTATTATGACGGCAATAAAAACTTCTATTGAAAGTAAAGATCGCTTAAAAGAAATAATTTCAATATTAGTTAAATACGGCATTGCCGATTGGCTCAGTCAGAGCAAATCAGAATGGATAAAGAAGCTAGTAAATTCGGATAAACACAAATACTCACAAGACTTATCTACAGAAGAACGTATCCGATTGGCCTTTCTCGAATTAGGTACAACATTTATAAAGCTAGGGCAGATTTTAAGTACACGTGCAGATTTAGTCGGTGAGCCCATAGCTAATGAACTTGCTAAACTCCAGTCTTCGACCCCGGCTGATAATATTGAACAAGTAAGTAAACGTATTAAGGATGAATTCGGAATTAATTCAGTTGATGAGCTATTTGACGACTTTAGCGCCGAAGCCATAGCATCTGCTTCTATTGCTCAGGTGCATACGGCAAAGTTAAAAACAGGGGAGAGTGTAGTAGTTAAAGTCATGCATGATGATATTGAAAGAACGATTATTGCTGATTTAGACATAATGACAACGCTTGCTTCACTAGCACAAAAGCATGGAGGACCACTTAAAGCCTTTCAGCCAGCGGCATTTATCCGACAGTTTAAGCAGAGTATGCTCGATGAGTTGGATTTTAATAAAGAATTAAAAAATATAATTCGCTTCACAGATAATTTTGAAGAAGATGACAGAGTAGTTTTTCCTAAGGCTTTTACACAATGCTCCGGTAAAACAGTGTTAACCATGTCTTTTTTGGATGGCGTGCCATTGCCTGAGGTTGCTGAGTTGGAATGGACACCTGAAGAAAAAACAGATTTTACAGAAGAGAGTGCTGATGTTTTTATGGAAATGATGTTCAGAGATCGTTTCTATCATGCCGACCCGCATCCCGGAAATTTATTTGTTCGCGAAGATGGCTCTCTTGGTATTATTGACTGTGGTATGGTTGCCAAAGTGGATGCTAAAACAAACGATATTCTTGAAGAATTAATTATTGGTGTTGCGCAAAAGGATACCGAACATATTAGGAATACCATATTGGATATGTGTTCTATTCCTAAAGACATTGACTATGATGAGTTAAGTAGTCAAATTGAAGAATTTATCAATAAATACATCGATCTCCCTTTAAATGAATTTGATATGAGTGCCTCAATTGAAGAGTGCACCTCAATTATTCATCAGTACCATTTGATACTTCCAGCTAGTATGTCGAATCTCCTTAGGGTGGTGATGCTACTCGAAGGCTCTTCGAGATTATTAAATCCTGATTTTAACATCGTAGTTTTATTTAAAAACTACCATTATAAGATAATAAAACGTAGATATGCTCCTCAAGCTTTGCTAAAAAGAGCTATGAAGAATATAAACCACTGGGAGCGAATAGTTGATTTGGTTCCAAAGGCATTGGAGAAATTCTTTAGAAAAGCAGGAAGTGACAATTTTGAGGTAAATCTTGAACACAGAAATCTAGAGGAATCTGTAAATCGGATTGTTCTTGGATTGCTATCAGCTTCATTATTTCTTGGTTCATCGTTGCTTTGGGCTTTAAAAGTTCCACCTATAGTAAATGGTTATTCTTTACCCGGAATTGCAGGTATTATATCAGCTATTTATCTTGGTGTTTCTTTAATTAAAAGTATTAAACGATCGAATAAGTAGGCTCTTATCAAATAGAAAAACATAATGTAGTTTCAGTTTTCAAAATGAGTTGATATTCTTAAAATAGCTTAGTATGTATGTTGTTTGGCAGTTGATCATCATAAACTTTAATAGTAAGCATACTTACATAGAAGGATCCATATGCTCGGGAAAACATCATAATAGGAAAGAAAATGTGGGTAAGCTCACACATTTTGCCAATACCATTAAGTCTTATTTTAAAACGCCTTATTCAAAGCAGAATATTAACATCAACCTGAATAATCAAAATTATTATACCCAAACAGATGAGAACGGTGGGTTTAGTATTTCAGTTAACCAAGATTGCGATCGTAGTTCTAAAATTACAATTTCTGGTAATAATCAAATGTTGGATATAGTACAGTCTTATCCATTCTTTTTTAAGATATCCGAAAGTAATTTTGATGTAATTTCAGATATAGATGATACTATTTTAGTTTCGCATACTTTAAACCATTTTAAGCGGATAGTTACTACCTTACTTCAAACAACTCAAAAACGAAAAACGGTACCTTATACTGAAAGTTTGCTTGAGTATACACAGCAGTATAAACCAAATTATTTTTATGTATCAAGAAGTGAGCGTAATTTGTTTAACCTATTGTGCGATACCATATCTTATCATAACTTGCCAAAGGGTGCATTATTTTTAACCCCTCTATTAAAATGGAACCAATTACTCAAGCCTAATAAATCAAAGAGTCATAAATTCCATATAATTAGCCGATTAATTGAACAGTCAGGAAACAAGTCATATGTTTTAATTGGGGATGATACCCAGCATGATATGCAAGTGTACCTCGAAGTAATTAAAAAATATAGGAGCAGAATTAAGCTAGTTTTTATTCGCCAGGTAGGGCCAATTCGGACGGAGTTTCAGCAAAAGAGCTGTGACGCTTTGATAGCTGAAGGTGTACCTATTAACTATTTTAATCCATTTGATAAATTTAATCCCGATCTTTTAAAAAACGTAATATGAAACGAGCATGTAAATTTAATTATCCGAATATACATACTGGCGGATGATAAAATTTATTTGTGAGTTCCATGTGACCATTGATAAATAAAATTATGCACATGAAACTATTATTTGTAGTAAATCCTATCTCCGGAGGAGTTGATAAAGAGCCGTTTTTAATAGAAGCCAGAGCTCTATGTATCAACTACGGAGTTAAGTATGAGATTTTTAAAACAACAGGTACTAACGATGAAGCTGAGGTGCAAAAAGCAATTGATGCATTTAAGCCTACGCGGGTAGTTTCAATTGGTGGAGATGGAACCACACTTTTTACTGCTATTGCCTTGCTGAATTTGAATATTCCCATGGGTATTATTCCCTTAGGATCGGCCAACGGAATGGCCGTTGAATTATCTGTTAACCTGAATCCTTTGGAAGCCTTAAAAGACATTCTTATGTCGAATGTGATTGAAGGCTTAGATATGCTTCTCATTAACGATAAGCACTATACCATGCACATTGGCGATGTTGGTTTAAATGCAAGTATTGTTGAAGCCTATGAGAAAGATGAAAACAGAGGCATGGCCACCTATGCCAAATATTTTATTGAGGCGCTTAAAACATTATCTCCATTTAAAGTTACGGTTAACGCAAATGGCAAAACGGTATCGAGTCATGTTTTAATGACAGCAATATGTAATGCCAGGAAATACGGTACAGGGGTTCCTTTAAATAAGCTAAGCAACCCAATGGATGGTCAGTTTGAGATTGTTTTAATAGAAGAAGTCAATTTTACATCCCTTATAAAGGCTGGTCTTTCAAAGTTTGATGAACAATTTATGGATGATCAAAGTGGTCAGGTTATCGCTACCGAAAGCGCCGAAATAATTTTTGATAAGCCTCGTTTATTACAACTCGATGGAGAGGTTATTGATTTTTACAAAGAGATAAAAATTGAAATGCTAAAAGGAGCAGTTCAGCTTATTAGTACAAAAAGCAATACTTACATATCAGCTAAATAAAATAATATGAGCAATTTGCATATTGTTGAAGCTGGATATGTTTTACCAATTATCGACAAGTTAAGAAACGAAGGTGTAAACATTGATTCCTACCTCAAGGTAAGCGATTTAAATAGGTATAGTTTTAATTTAAACAGTTATATCCCTGTGGAATTAATGTACCTGTTATTAGAAGAGATACAAAAAAAACAAGATATACACTTTCTAGATTTTTTTAAGGATTCAGTTAGTGTTAAAGACTTGTCAGATAATGTACAGCATATTATTCGCACCCCCGATTTATTGCAAATTACACAAACTGCTTGTAAGTATAATCATCTCATTATGAGTAATGAGTTAATGACCTTGAATGTTGATGGCACTAAAGCTTCTTTAATGCTAAAAGTAGATGATCGTCCTTCCTTAGGTCGTGAATTATCCATCAAACTATCCATGTTATACACTTTAGATGGAATTCAAATTGCGACAGGCAATAATTGGGAACCATTAGAAATACACTTTCAATTTAAAGAGCCCCAAAAAGAAGATTCGTTTATCGATTTTGGTAAAAACATTAACATTAAGTATAATATGCCTTGTTCGGGTTTTATATTTAAAACCGTAGACCTAACCAAGTACAAGGTGAATAAAATAATAGAGCAAGAATTAGTTCTATTTGATTCTGATTTATCGAGCAGGGTAGAGTTATTATTAGACTCTATAGAACCGAATAAGTTACCTAACCTTTCCTATTTTTCCGATGTTATGAATATGTCATCGCGGAGTTTAATTAGAAAACTACAAGCAGAAGGAACTGAATTCTCATCGATCCTTGAGAACTGGCGCTTCAAAAAAGCCATCAGATCTATAAAAGATGAATCTATCTCCATTAATGAATTAGCCGCCACTTTAGGATATGCAAACCACTCTAATTTCATAAGGGCATTTAATCGTTGGACCGGAGTATCACCAATGAAATATCGAGAACTCTAATCTCAATCTAAGTTTTTTTATACCTGTGTTATAAAGTGAAATATGTTTTGTCACCAAATGACACATGGGGCCTTATGGTAACATATATAGGGTTTTACGATCAAATTTAGGATTCAAATAAGTGGGTTCATAAATCCTCATAAACAATAATTTATGTTATGCCTTAAAATATTGTGGTGTTTATCCTGCTATGCAATAACTGCATGTTAAAACACTTCAAATTTTAATAACTCTAAAAATAATAGTATGAAAAACGTTAGTATTTTGTTTGTGGTAATGTTCTGCTTCTCGCTTACCGGTTTAGCGCAAAAGAACAAAAAGCCAAATATTTTAGTAATAATGGGTGATGATGTTGGTGCACCCAACCTTAGTATTTACGGTCACGGAATGATGGGGTATAAAACACCAAATATTGATCAAATAGGAAAAGAGGGATTAATGTTTACCGATTATTACGCAGAACAATCTTGTACTGCAGGTCGATCTGCATTTATTACAGGCCAGCATATTATTCGTACAGGGCTTTCAAAAGTTGGATTACCAGGTGCTGATGTTGGTATACAAGATCAAACAGCTACATTGGCAGAATTACTAAAACCTTTGGGATATGCCACAGGTCAGTTTGGTAAAAACCACTTTGGCGATCAAGATAAATACCTTCCAACAAATCATGGTTTCGATGAGTTTTTCGGAAACCTGTACCACTTAAATGCAGAAGAAGAACCAGAGCATGAAGATTGGCCAAGAGGAGCAGAGGCTGCAAGAGTGCCAAAACCAAGAGGTGTAATTCAATCATCGTCTGATGGAGCTATAAAAGATACAGGTCCGCTTACAAAAAAACGTATGGAAACTGTTGATGATGAATTTATGTCGGCAGCTTTTGAATTCATGGAAAATAAAACTGAAGAAGGAACTCCTTGGTTTACATGGATGAATACAACAGGTATGCACTTTTGGACACATGTTAGCGAAGAGTGGAAAGGCAAATCAGGTTTAAATGATTATGCCGATGGTATGTTAAAGTTAGATTGGATTGTTGGTCAGTTCACAGCTAAATTAAAGGAGTTGGGTGTTGATGAAAACACAATTGTAATCTTCACTACTGATAATGGTGTTCACCAAGCTACTTGGCCCGATGCCGGAGTAACCTGGTTTAATAACGAAAAAACTACCAACTGGGAAGGTGGATTTAGAGTTCCTTGTGTTGCTAAATTTCCTGAGAAGTTTGGCGTTGAACCAGGCACAATTATTAATGATGTAACATCACATCTTGATTGGGTTCCTACGCTTTTAGCAGCTGCAGGTGATAAAGATACTCCGCAGAAACTTCTTGATGGAACATTCCAGTCGAACGGTAAAACATTCAAAAACCACCTTGATGGTTATAATATGTTACCGTTATGGAGTGGTAAAACTGAAGAGAATCCACGAAAGTATTTTATTTATGGTACAGATGCTGCACAAATTTCAGCCATTCGTTTTGCTGATAGATGGAAAGCAATGTATATGGAACAAAAGCACCATGGACAAGATGTGTGGGTGTATAAATTAGAGCCATTAAAAGCGCCATTATTATTCGATTTAAGAATGGATCCTTTCGAAAAAGCACGCGAAACCAACTCATATCACGATTGGTATGCACGCCATATATTTATGTTTGGATGGGCAGGTAGTTATGTAATGGAATTTAAACAAACATTTAAGGACTATCCTGCAGCGCAAGCACCTGCAACATGGAATGTTACTGAGATGTAGTTTTTATAACCTAATAATTTTTAATCATGACAAATTTCTTAAAAGTTGCAAAAAACTCAGTGAAGCATTGGTATTTACTAACTATTTCAGGCTTAATATTTATAGCATTGGGTATCTGGGTATTTGCAACCCCGCTTGAATCATATTTAACTTTAGCATTCATATTTACGCTTTCGTTTTTAGTTTCCGGAACTTCTGAAATCATCTTTGCTATTTCAAATAGAAAAGAGATTGATGGTTGGGGATGGACACTCTCAATGGGATTATTAAATGTTTTAATAGGTATTATATTGTTGATTCATCCAGGAATATCTATTACTACATTACCCTTATTTGTTGGTTTCTCAGTAATGTATCGATCTATTTATGCAATAAGCATGTCTATCGACCTACGTAACTATGGAATTATGGAATGGGGCAATCTTCTTGCATTGGGAATTATCGGTCTGCTATTTTCATTTATACTAATTGCAAATCCGTTGTTCTCGGGCTTATCGTTGGTTGTAATTACTGGTAGTGCCTTTGTTATCGTAGGCATATATACTATTTACTATTCGATAAAGCTTAAACAACTAAATAAGCTTGCAAAAGGAATAAAAGGAGAATTGATCAATCAGTTTGAGGATTTAAAAAGCCAGTTACGTTCTGAGTTAGCTGGTAAATAATAGGGTTAATATTTATCACTAGTAGCTGGGCTGGAATATAGTTTCTGGCCCAGTTTACCTAACGCTTTTATTATGATCAAACATATCATTTTAGGTTTATTTATTATTTGCTATACATTCTTGAATGCGCAAGAGCACGAGCCAATGAGTGTGCATAATAAAAACACGCTCTCCATTGCCTTTGGATATGCTTACCTACCTGATGGCGTAAAAATAGAATCTCAAAATGATCTTGGTCACTTTGTTCCTTCCATTGGAATAGACTATATCAGAAAGCTATCTCATAAGTTTGAATTAATAGCTGTTGTTGATTTTGAATTAGACCATTATTTAGTTTCAGGAAAAGACATTATGCGCGAGAATGCAACTATAGTAGTAGTTGGAGCAATGTATAATATAATAGAACATTGGAGTGTAATGTTAGGTTCTGGAATTGAAATGGACAAGCACCATCAATTATTTGTAGCCAGAATTGGTACTGAATATGGCATTCATTTGTCGGATAAATGGGTCCTCAGTCCTGGAATATTTTACGATTACAAACATATTCACAGCACTTATTCCACATCGCTTGCCCTTGGTTATAATTTTTAGAATTAACCATTGAAAATTTCATAGTAAAGCTCACTCTTCCTTCAACCCTAGAAGAAAAGAATACATTTTATTTTAACGCCTAAACAATGAAAATAAAAATAATAGTACTTACTACAGTATTTGTTTTATCGCAAATGCTAACGGCACAGGATAACGATACCTCAGAGAAGCAACAACAAAAGGCTCAGAAGAAAGCACAGAAAGATTCCATAAGAGCTAAAAAAGTTGCCGATGGTAAATTTATCATTAGTCCAATTGTTGCCCCTGGATATACCCCTGAACTTGGCGGATTAGTTGCCTTTGGCGGATTAATGAGTTTTAAGACTGATCCTAACGATCAACTCATCCAAAGATCTTCATTTCCTGTTACACTGGCCTATACTACTACAGGTGCAGTTGTGGCAAATGGTATTTTAAGTTCCTATTGGTTCGAGGATAAATTACGGATATATGGCGATTTTTGGTATAAAGATATGCCCGATCACTATTGGGGAATTGGTTATCAAAATGGCTATGAGAAACCAAAGGGCGAAGAAACTACGGCGTATAATCGTCAGTGGTGGTGGTTTAATCCACGTTTCCTCTATCAGTTTAAGAAGAACTACTTTGTGGGCCTTAATGTAGATTACAATTATACCAAAGGAACAGATCCTAGTATGGGTGTAGAAGAGGACCCTAACTTCATTAAGTTTAAGGATAAACCATTGAATTCTGGTTTGGGTGTAATGCTAAGGTACGATTCGCGCGATATTCCTGTTGACTCAAGAGAAGGTATGCTCATTGATTTAGTAAGTACCTTTTACTCCACAGGATTAGGAGGCGATAATAATTATCAGATTTATGCACTTGATTACCGCCAGTTTGAAACCGTTAATAGAGATGGTATGACACTAGCTTGGCAACTAAAAGCAAGAGTTGCTGCAGGAGAGGTTCCTTACGGAGAAATGTCTCAGCTTGGAACTCCGTTTGATTTGCGTGGTTACCAATGGGGTAGGTTTCGCGACGAAAGTATGTTTTTCTTTTTAGCTGAATACCGACATATGTTTTTAGATAAAACAGGTGAAGTAGGTAAACATGGTGCAGTTGTTTGGGCTGGATCGGGTACTATTTTCGATTTTGATACATTGGAGGATAACAATAATCAATGGCTCCCTAATTTTGGTGTTGGTTACAGATTAGAACTTCAACCTCGCATGCATATGCGCCTCGATTACGGGATTGGACGCGAAACAAGCGGCATCTATTTTAATTTTAATCAAGCATTTTGATTTATACAATAACTATGAAAAAACAAACCATTTACATTCTAATAATTTCTTGTTTTACTTTGCTTGCAGCATGCCATAACAATAATGGTAAAAACAATAAAGACCCTCTTCCTTCATGGAATGAAGGAGACGTTAAAAAATCAATAATAAGTTTTGTTGAAGCTGCCATTGATGAAAATAGCTCCAACTATATCTCTATAGAAGATAGAATAGCCACATTTGATAATGATGGTAATCTTTGGTCAGAACAGCCTTATTATTTTCAATTAAAGTTTGCTATCGACCGAATTAAAGAACAAGCTGAGCAGCATCCCGAATGGGCTGAAACCTATCCTTACAAAGCTGTTTTGGATAATGATATGGAAAAATTAATCAGTTTTGGTAAGCATGGCATACTTGAACTAGTTATGGCTACACATGCCGGAATGAGCAGCGAAGAGTTTAATGCATCGGTACAAGCATGGTTCGAAAAAGCTAGGCATCCAAGGTTTGATAAAAAGTATAATGAACTCATTTATCAACCCATGCTTGAGTTACTTCAATACCTCCAACAAAATCAGTTTAAAACATTTATAGTATCTGGCGGCGGTGTCGATTTTATAAGAGTTTGGTCTGATGAAGCTTATAATATTCCATCTGACCAAGTAATTGGGAGCAGTTTAGCAGCAGAATTTGTTTTTGAAAACAATGAAATGATCATCAGAAAACTGCCTAAGATAAATTTTATTGATGATAAAGAGGGAAAGCCCGTTGGTATTCATCAATACATTGGTAAAAAACCGGTATTTGCTTCTGGTAATTCAGATGGTGATTTACAAATGCTGCAGTATACATCTTCAGGATCAGGACCAAGTTTTATGCTTTATCTGCATCATACAGATTCTGTGAGAGAATGGGCTTATGATAGAGACTCGCATGTTGGCCGATTAGACAAAGGTTTAGATATAGCCGAAAAAGAAGATTGGGCTGTTATTGACATGGCAAAGGATTGGAAGGTTATTTATCCCTTCGAAATAGAATAGAATTGCATACATTTTAATCATATAAATTTTAAAATTATGAATGAAGATATCTTAAAAGGAAAGTGGAAACAATTAGAAGGAGAAGTGATTAAGGAATGGGGTAAACTCACCAAAAATGACATCGAAGTTGTAAATGGCGAAGCAAAAATTCTGAAAGGAAAGATTCAAGAGAAATATGGCAAAACTGCTGAAGAAGCCGAAACGCAGCTAAAAAATTTCCTGAAGAAATTTGAAAAGTGATTTATCGGCCTCATACAGCATGAGTTTCCTCGTGTGGTAAATCATCCTATAACAACCCGGCAGCGTTCTAAGAGCTGTCGGATTTATTAACAAAACAAACTACTAAGGCCAACCGATTTTCATATCACTGTTGGTTTGGGTTGATATATTTGAGCGATTATTATTTCATTCAGTATACCCTTGGGTATTATTAAAGAGAGCAGCACGGCACAAAGAAACTCCATCAAGCCATAGAATTTTCGTTCAAGGTCATATACGAATAACTCAAGGCCTCTTGCGAATGATTATAAGTCACCTTGAAATCGCAACAACTAAAGTCGTTGATGTTAGCTGAAGCTGATTAAAAATCGAAACTAAATACTTGCATTTAAATGCATAGCTTGGAATAACGGAAGAAATAGTCAAAAAATAACCCACCTTGCAATGTTTTAATACATTGATGGTGGGTTTTTTAGTTTTAAGAAAGCGTGGTCTGCTTTGAAAACAAATAGAGGATAGCGATAAATATTCTTGCAATAACAAAACTAAGAATACCTAACATAGGGCTGAGTAAAGCCATTTTTAAACCATCGCCCAATAGCTTAGGTGTTAAATCATTATACTGCTGAAGCGTATCGAAGGCAACAATAAGTCCGAATGTTCGGCCTAAAACACCCCAAGCAATTGATAACCATCCAATCTGTTTAATAATGGCTATGGTTTTAAATACACTAGGGATCTTAAATAAACCACTAATAAATAATACGATTGATGCGAGTATCAAACAGAGTATAGTATAGGTAAATACCGGTCCTCCTTCATTTAGTTTTATTACAATTTGTTCTATTAAACTCATCTTAGGGTTTTAATTGCTTCGTTCCCGAATATAGCCTAAAATTAAAATAAATAAGCGATTTAGCATGAATGTGAATGCTGATAAAATGAAGCAAATAAAAACCATTTTTAATCCGCCTGCTAAGTGCTGCAATTTAAAATCGCAAATAGCAGTGGTTTTAATAGAGTCAAAAGCTACAATTAGGCCTAAAGCTATCCCAACATTTCCCCAGCCTAAGGAAAGCCAAGAGAAATTGGTAATTAGATTTTCAGTACTGGAATAACTTCGTTTTTTTAGTAAAGCTTGTGCAAAATAAATTGCCATGGCTACTGTAATAGCCAAAATTGGGTAGGTGAAAATAGCGCCACCTTCGTTTAATTTAATCAAAATTTGTTCCATCATAATAGGTTTTAAATGTTTGATGTAAAAGTAATGGTGCAGAATGCCTTATTTTTTGAAGTGCGGTAAACTACAGAAATAACAGGCTTAATAGCCGGAAGTACCATAGCAGACTAATATTGGTTAAATAGCAACTAAATTCAGTCATTCGTCTACATTGTGCGGAGTAAGGGGAATTCTAAGTATAACAATCGTTATATTTGTTATTATGTATATCAATATTAATAAACAATGGAGTTCTGTTTTAAAACCAATAATCACCTGGCTTATTGTTTTTGGGATATATACATTATTCTTTAGTTTCAATAATAGTAATTACCGTTATTCATTGTCCATTTCATTGTGCATAACAGCACTATCGGCCATTGTAACTTACATTTTCACCAAACGCTTATTTCCTAAATTTCTGTTCGAAGGAAAATACGTGTACTTTCTTCTGTATAGCTTTTATGTGATGGTTTTTGCTTCGTATGTTATTGTAATCACCATGTATGGTTACTTATTTTTCATGTTTGATTTTAACATGGAAGTCTTTCCATCAATGAGCAAAAGTTTTTCTTCAATATTTTTATTAATCTTAATTATTACAGGTTTAATTGCTTCCTACGATTTACTTAAATTTAACCATAGCACAGTGCTTAATAACCAAGGTTTAAAGCAAAAAATAGTGGAGAATCAACTCGAGTTTAAAACCCAAGAACTGAATTATTTAAGAGCGCAACTGAATCCTCATTTTCTATTCAATACCTTAAATACTTTGTATGGTTTATCCATAAAGCAATCGGATTTAACTTCGGCGGCTATCTTAAAGCTCTCAAGTTTGATTAATTATTCGCTTTACAAAGCAAATAAACTAAGTGTGTTATTGCAAGATGAAGTAGATCATTTAAATGAGTACATGGAAATGGAAATGCTTCGTTTTGGAGATAATTTGCATATTAAAAAGCGCATAAGTGTTATACCCGATACTATTTGCATTCCGCCAATGATGCTCATTACTTTTGTTGAGAATGCCTTTAAGCACGGTCGTTTGGCAAGTGGGAATTTGAGAATAAGTATCCGATTAAAAATTATAGATGAATCCTTATTATTCATCATTGCCAATAGTAAACCATCTAAACCAATAGAAGAATTACAAGGAGGATTGGGCATTAAAACCCTTGAAAAGCGCTTAAAGTTGAATTATAACGATGGCTATACTTTACGAACCATCAATACAAGTGATGCCTTCTTTTCGGCTTTAGTTATCAAAAATATAAACCCTAATTTATGACTCAAATAATAAATTGCCTAATTGTTGACGACGAGAGAATTGCCTGCGAAATAATTGAAAGTTATCTGAAAAAAATAGCCAATGTAAACATTGTAGGAATGTGCTATAATTCGATTGAGGCATTGGATTTAATCAATTCAAAGGAGGTTGATTTAGTGTTTATGGATATTCATATGCCAGAACTATCGGGTTTATCATTGGCTAAATTAGTGGGGGATCACACTAAAATAATTTTTACTACGGCGTACCGCGAATATGCTTTGAATGGATTTGAGCTTAAGGCCATAGATTATCTGCTAAAGCCCATTTCGTTTGAACGGTTTATACAAGCCATTAATACTTATAAAGAAAGGGTGTTGACGGTGCCAACAGAACAGGTGAAAAGTGCTGATAATTCCCTTTCTAATGAGTTTATTTATGTGAGGTCGGAAAGAAAAATGGTTAGGGTTAATTTTAATGAGGTGCTTTATATTGAAAGCTTGAGCGATTACCTGAAAATAAACTGTGAGGATAAAGAAATTATTACCAGAGAAACCATCTCGAATATTGAGGAGAAGCTTCCAAAATGGTTTGTTAGAATTCACCGATCGTTTATTATCCCACTTCGTAAAATAGATTCATATACGCATGAATTGGTTGAGATAAAAGGGAAGGAGCTACCAATTAGCAGAAATTATAGAGATAGCGTGTTGGAACAAATTAAAATACCATCAAGTACTAATGAATAGCACTTGATGGTATGGGTATACACTTTAATATTTCCATTTATTGGCAAGCTTCACAAGCGAAAGCATAATAGGAACTTCAACCAAAACACCCACTACGGTAACCAAGGCTGCGGGAGAATCTAATCCAAATAAGGCAATGGCAACTGCTACAGCCAACTCAAAAAAGTTACTGGCACCTATCATGGCAGAAGGAGAACAGATGGCATGTGGTAACTTTAACTTTCGTCCGCTAAACCAGGCCACAAAAAATATAAAATACGTTTGTATGGTAAGTGGTATCGCTATCAGTAAAATTATTAAGGGATTGGCCGTAATAATATCGCCCTGAAAGGCGAATAATAATACCAATGTAAGCAATAATGCCACAATAGAAACAGGCTTAAACTTAGGCAGAAACTGCGTTTTATACCATTCTTCGCCATGTTTTTTAATCATTAACTTATTGGTAATAATTCCCGCTACAAGCGGAACCACCACAAATATAACTACACTGGCCACAAGCGTATCGTACGGAACATGCACATTAGTAATGCCCAATAATAAACCCACTATGGGCACAAAAGCCACCAATATAATTAAGTCGTTAACCGACACCTGAACCAATGTGTAGTTCGGATCTCCATCAGTAAGGTAACTCCACACAAAAACCATGGCTGTACACGGTGCTGCACCCAATAAAATTGCTCCGGCTATGTATTCGCCAGCTTGCTCGGGGCTAATAAAAGCACCATATAGCTTACTAAAGAAAACCCATGCAAAAAAGGCCATGGTAAAAGGCTTAATAAGCCAATTTATAACCAGGGTAAGTATAATTCCTTTGGGACGTTTACCTACATTTTTAATGCTTGAAAAATCTATTTGAAGCATCATAGGATAAATCATAAGCCAAACTAAAATGGCTACGGGTATATTTACCTTAAATAACTCAAGTTCACTTAGTATGCCAACGCTATCGCCGGCAAAATGGCCTATGGCTATGCCTACACTTATGCATAGCGCCACCCATAAGGATAAATATTTTTCAAAAAATCCTATTTCTTTTTTTGATTCCGTCATGCTAATGCAATTTATAACTGCGGCTTAATATCCTCAGTATATAGTTTGTAGAATGCTTCTTTTATTTCGTCGCGTACGCGGATAAACTCGCTCCAAATAAACTCCTCAGTTCCTGTGGCGTGCGATGGATCGTCGAAACCAATGTGTAAACGTGTTTTTACTTTACCTATAAAGGCCGGACAAGCCTCGTTGGCGCCACCACATACGGTAATAACATAGTCCCATTCCTGGCCCAAAAATTTGTTAACCGAGTCGGAAGTATGCTTGCTAATATCCATACCTATTTCGGCCATTGCCTTAACAGCTCCGGCATTTAACTTGCCCGAAGCTTCGGTTCCGGCAGAGTATACCTCTAATTTATCATCAAATGATTGTAAAAAGCCGTGTGCCATTTGGCTTCTACAGCTATTGCCTGTGCATAATATTAAAACCTTCATACTATTATAATTTTACTAACATTTATATTCGCTATTATCTACTTCGCTTAAAAAAGCAGACATTATTTGCTTCAATTCTTTTACTTTTTCGGTATTTAGGCAATATTTGGTTTTAACACCTTCTATATTACCCTTTATCAGCCCAATGTTTTTAAGTTCTTTTATGTGCTGATTCACCGTGGTTCTGCCCAATGGTAATTGCTCCGATATATCGCCTGTGATACAAGTATTTATTGTGGCCAAATAATTCAATATTTGTATCCTTGCGGGATGCGATAAAGCCTTAAAATAACTGGCTTGTTCAGTCAGTTCTTCGCTAAATAATTCGGATTTCTTTTGTACCATAGTTTCTTATTTGACGCAAACATACGTCGAATATTTTAAAAGTGACGTATAATTACGTCTAATTTAATATTATTTATAACTATTCAGTAGTAAGACAAAAGTATAAAGACAAAAGACTTAGGATGTTACAACTTTTCTTTTTTTAAGAACTTTTTTTTAAAAAATAGTTCAATTAATGAAATTCTAGCAAAATCATATTCCTTTTATCACACTAGCAAAAACTTTAATTATTTGATAATCTTTATACTTTTGTCTTTATACTTTATACTGAATAGTAACAATTATTTAAATGTTAAGTGTTTTGATGATCCTCTGTAAATCAGCTTTAGCGTAAGGCCATTTAATTTTTGTAGTTTTACACAGATATTATAAACCCGCATTTTGCATTAGAGCTTCAACATGAGTAGGAATCCGATGAGTTACACCACAATCATTATTTCGTTTGTAATCTATTTAGTATTATCTATTTTAATTTACTTCATGTACCAAGGAGGCGATTACACGGGGAGTGATGCAGCCGGAAATGGCATGGCAAAGGGCTTCGCAATTTTAATTTCCTTGGCACTTTATACCATTGCAACCTTGTTTTACCTTGGGTTTAATGTGTATGCCTACAATAGCGCACATGTATGGTGGTTTAAGGTGCTTACCTTTTTGCCGGCCATACCATGGTTGTATATTTTATCCACTATAAAGTGATGTTATAACAATTCTTTTTTCGAATGAACCCATGCGTTCAAAAATTAATTACCGCCACTGATAATTAAACTGTGACACTTGTAATTGGCCTACAGGCTTAAATAACTACATAAAAAAAGTCAGCTCACACAAGCTGACTTTCATAATATCCCTTCAGTAAACACTTTAATTCAATTTAATGCTGCGTTGCTTCACAGTTTACTTAGTAGGAATAACTTTTTTAGGATTTACTCCTTTTATCTTTTTAAACATCTCGGAGAATTTAGATAGGGTGTTGTATCCCAAATCGTAACTCACTTCGGTTACGGTGTATTTACCAGATAATAAGCGACGATAGGCTTCCTCCATTTTCGAATGTGTATAAAACTTGTAAATACTCATATTAAAAAGAGACTTAAAGTCGCGATTTAGTTTTGAGGAGCTAATGGCAAATTCTTCGGCAATCGACTCCACATTAATACTGTCTGTTAAGGAATTTAATAAACGTTTTTTAATCTGCATCAGACGCTTATAATCGTCAATGTGCAATCCGTTTAAATCATCATCCTTCATTTGCTCCAACATTTTCATGATGACTGCCAATATCTCTAAACCACGTGCCTTAAGCAGCGCTTTGGCAGCAAAACCACCTCTATGGTATTGCAGTATATCATCAACTAATTTATACACTTGGTGCGGAGGGGATATGTGATAGGCTAAACCTTCGGTGGTGCTATACATTCTGTTGAGTAAAGGCTCTATTTCGGGTATTAATTTTATTAAGGCCTTTTTCTCAAATTTAATGGAGATGGCTTTATGGGGTACTTTAGCAGGAAAATCGCCTGTTAAAGGGAACAAGCCGTTGTAAAAGAAAATACCTTTTGTGCTCTCGGCTTCAAGATGCTGCAATTGGTTATCATACTCCAGGGTATAGTGACCTGTGTGCACGACGATGAGATGCAAGAATTCAGGATTGTTATCTGGTAAGCGCAATAGTTTAATACCATCAGGATGGGTCACCTCAGACACCGATAATTCAATATTATTGGCTATTTCAGTAATCGAACCTATAAGTTCAATATTCCCTTGCTTGTAGTAATATGAATCTGATTTTAGTTCACCGCCAAAATGCTTATGAAATGTACTGATATAGTTAATAAAAGGGCCTTCTTGAAGTTCAAGAACTAAAGGTTCTTTTGTATCCATGGTATTGCTTCTTTCACGCAAAATTAGGATTTGTTAGTTCAGCTACAAGTTTTTAACTCTTTTTTATGATTTAATTACACATAATTATCATCACTTAAAATGAAAAAGAAAGCTAGGGGCGATGCTGCAAATGACGTTTGTGTAAATTATGGTAAGATGAGAGACATTCCGCCAGGCACATTGCCTAGCGGTAGTCTGCTCACTGTTATTTAAATCATTTGTAGTCAATTTGAACTTTAATCAATTCACCTTCGAAATGATTAGGTGTTTCATAGTCTTCAGAAATTGGTGTACCTGTATCTTCACCAACATCAAAAGTTTCGTCAAGAGAAATACGAATTGGAATGGTATTTCCAATTTCTCCTTTAGCTACTTTTTTGCCATTTACTAGCATAGTTGCTATTCCAGGACCTCCGAAACCGTTACCCTTATAATCAAAGTCGATGGTAACTGTTGATTTACCTAATGGTAAGGCATTTTTAGACACTACCTCGTAACGCTCAGTACCTACATAGTTGTAGTGGTATACTAATTTTCCGTCTCTTAGGTAAAGTCCGTAACCAGCCGGTCTACCACCTTGAGTTACAATAACACCGTTGGTTCCTTCTTCTGTTAAGTTAATTTCAGCAGAAATCGAGAACGATCTGTTTTTCAAGTCAGGAGCACTTCCTTCTGGTATTCTTACCATTCCTGGGTAATAAGTAAAAGAAGTACGATCGCCCGCATGACTTGGGCGGTTTGACACGGCAAAACGTGGTAAGATATTATCGTCTAAAGGCAATACATTGTATTTTGTAGCTTCTACCAAGAACAGGTCTTTCATCTCCTGTAGTTTTTCAGGGTATTCTGCTGCAAGATCGTTAGACTGACTAAAGTCTTCTGCTACGTTATATAATTCCCACTCATATTCTGTGTGTGCATTTTCCGAAGTAGGAACAATAATCCAAGGTGCAGATTTTGGTGTAGTACCAGCTACCCATCCATCGTGATAGATGGCTCTACGTGCAAATATTTCGAAATACTGTGTAGTACGTGTCGATGGTGCATCAGGATTATCAAAAGTATATACCATACTTGTTCCTTCCATAGGCTTTTGATCAACGCCATTTACTTTAGTAGGAGCAGGAATGTTAGTTGCTTCTAATACTGTTGGCAATACATCAATTACGTGGTGGAATTGAGAACGAATTTCACCTTTAGCCTTAATTTTATCAGGCCAAGAAATAACCATTCCGTTACGAGTTCCACCAAAGTGCGATGCTACAATTTTTGTCCATTGGAAAGGTGTAGCCATTGAGTGCGCCCATCCTGCAGGTTTGTGGTTGAAATGTAAAGGTCCACCAAGCTCATCTCTTTCGTATGCACCTCTAATGTCTTCCCATTTCTCTTGAACACCGTTAAATACGGCAATCTCGTTTAATAAACCTTGGTCGCCACCTTCACCACCAGGTCCGTTGTCTCCTTGAATATAGATGACAAGCGTGTTATCTAAACGGCCTGTTTCTTCAATGGCATCTAATACACGGTTAATTTGGTAATCACAGTGACTAAGAGCAGCAGCATAAACCTCCATCATACGAGCAAATACTTCTTGGTGCTCTTTGTCTAACGAATCCCAAGCTTGTATCGCATCCGGACGTGGTGTTAGTTTTGTTCCTGGAGGAATAATACCTAAATCCAATTGTTTTTGGTGAATTTCTTTTCTTAATTCATCCCATCCCATGTCGAATTGACCTTCGAATTTTTTAATCCAATCTTTAGGAGCGTGGTGTGGAGCATGTGTTGAACCAGGTGTATAATAAACCATAAATGGTTTTTCAGGAGCAATAGAATTCAGCATACGGATACGATCGATCGTTTGATCAGCCATATCTTTATCAAAGTGATAATCCTCTTTGTAAGGAGGTTCAATAGGCGTAGTGTTTTCGAATAATGCTGGTGCAAATTGGTGACAATCACCACCAAGGAAACCATAGAAATACTCAAAGCCTAAACCTGTAGGCCAGAAATCGTAAGGTCCGGCTTGGCTATTGTGCCAATCTGGTACATTGTGGTTTTTACCATACCAAGCAGTGTTGTATCCATTCTCTTTTAAAATAGTACCAATACCAACTAATGATTGTGATGTTAATGTGTTGTAACCAGGGTATCCAACACCTAACTCCATAATAGATCCGTTACCACCGGTATGGTGATTACGCCCTGTAAGTAGGCCAGTACGTGTAGGCGAACATTGAGCTGTTGTATGAAATTGGTTAAAAATTAATCCATCCTTTGCCAAACGGTCGAACGCTGGCGTTGGAATAGGACCACCAAATACTTCAGAGGCAGAGAAACCTACATCATCAGTCATAATAATTAATACATTGGGAGCTCCTTCTGGTGGGGTAACCATTTCAGGGAAATCCATTTCCGAATCGGATGGAGTAATACCTATCTTACCTTTAAAAGGTAGTTCTGGAATGGGAAGAATTGAACGATTAAATGGGTCATTGCCATTATTCTGTTGCGCAGTGGCAACCGAAAACGAAGTAATGATAGCCAGTAGTAATAAAACTGAAATCTGTTTCATAAAGTGTATATTAAATAGTAATTGTCTTTTTTAGAAGTTCCATTCTTTATTGTGCATGTTAACAGTATGCACATGTACGCTGGAATTCTACTTCACAAAAATCATTTAATTGTAGCAGACTTATTATTCCAAAATACCCAATAACTATTCCATAATTGTCATTTTTTGAATAGAAATACATCCAACAATATCGCATTATCAGTGAATTAAAGATGACTGTTTTGGGAAAATGATTGGGTATTATCGGATAATAAATCAGTCTTTCATATTCAATCTTTGCCAAGATTTTTAAATACATATCAATTAAAAGTAATAGTATTCATATGAATATAAAGTACATTTTTTCTTTAGTGGTAATGTTAGGATTATTCAGTCTTACACATGGACAAACCATTCAGAACAATCAAGAGGTCACTCCTGAGATTGAAAAAGAACGAGCGGAGCAAGATGAAAAAAAGGATAAATCAGAAGTAAAAGAAGGAAAGTTATATTTAGCACCAATTCCTATATTGGTTTCTAATCCTGCTTTTGGATTTATGTACGGAGGTGCAGCTTCAGGTAGTATATTTTTAGGTGATCCTAGTACTACAAAGATGTCTAACGCTATGATAACAGCTGCACACACTTCTAAGAAGCAAACTTTATTCACGTTAAAATCTACGGTTTATACGAACGAAAACAATTGGATGTTGCAGGGTGATTATCGTTTGTTTTTCTCGTCGCAGCCTACCTACGGATTGGGTACTGGTTCGGGTTCTAACACACTTACACCAGGTGTATCTCCTTTCGAGAGTGAAGATGAGTTAGGTGATGAAGAGCCTATGGAATTCGATTTAATTCGTTTTTACCAAACAGCATTGTATCAGGTTAAGCCAAGTTTCTATTTAGGTATTGGTGCACATTACGATAGATACAGCAACATTAACGATTTGGCTTTAGACAAAGAGAATGGAAATTATACACACCATTACACTTATAGTATGAAGCATGGTTTTGATCCAACAGGTTATACCATTGCCGGAGTTTCAGCCAATGCTATTTACGATACACGTGATAACATTGCTAATCCTTACACCGGACGTTTTGCAAATATCCAGTACAAGTATAACGCTGAGTTTTTAGGTAGCGATCAAAGTTCATCTACCTTATGGTTAGAGTATCGCGATTACTTTAGTTTATCAGACGAAGTGCCACGTAACTTAATTGCAGTGTGGACATATGCAAACCTTACTACTAGTGGAACATTGCCTTACATGGCTTTACCATCAGTAGGATGGGATCAAATGGGCCGTTCAGGTAGAGCTTTTGCTCAAGGGCGTTGGAGAGGTGATGATTTATTTTATGCTGAAGCTGAGTACCGTTTCAGGTTACCAATACTAGCAAAAAATCCAGACTTATTTGGTGGAGTAGTATTTGCCAATGCATCTTCTGCTTCGGCTAACGATGCCAATGTTGATTTATTTGATAGTTGGGCACTTGGTGCAGGTGTTGGTTTACGTATTCAAATACAAAAAGCTACACGTACAAACTTTGGTATAGATTACGGTGTGGGTACCAATGGTGCCAAAGCATTGTATTTAAATCTAACAGAGTATTTTTAATAGAAGTAGAAAAATAGGAAAGGCTTTGTAATTGACATACGGTTATAAAAGCAACATATTCATATAAGTTTAATATAAATTATAAATGATGAAGAAAATAATAAACTTACTTTTAGTAGTTTTGGTTCTTGCGTCTTGTGCACCACAACAAGGTAAAAGAACTGAGGGTGATGGCAACACATTACCCAAAAGCTTGCCAGAGTTTAACGGTAAAATAGGTGAAACCTTTGAAACGTCTGAGCAAGATTATCCACAGCCATTTAAGGCTCCAGAAGAGGCGCCTAATGTTATTATAGTATTATTAGATGATGTTGGTTTCGGACAAACAGGAACTTTCGGAGGGCCTATACCAACGCCAGCGTTAGATGAATTAGCAGAAGAAGGGATATCTTATACTCGTTTTCATACAACAGGTATTTGTAGTCCAACACGTGCGGCTATGTTAACAGGAAGAAATCATCACCAAGTTGGTTTCGGAACAATCTCTGAATTATCAACAGGTTACCCGGGTTACCATAGTATCTTAGATAAAAAAGCAGCTACTGTTGCCGAAGTGTTAAAGCAAAACGGATACGGTACTGCTGTATGGGGAAAATGGCATAATACGCCTGACTGGGAAACAAGTCCTGTTGGACCTTTCGACAGATGGCCAGTTGGTTTAGGATTCGAATATTTTTATGGTTTCCAAGGTGGTGAAACAAGCCAATGGGAGCCTCAACTTATCAGAAATACATTAAGTGTTGAACCTCCTAAAACACCAGAAGAGGGTTATCATTTAACTGAAGATCTTACAGAAGATGCCATTAGATGGATGCGTCAGCAGAAATCTGTTTCTCCTGAAAAGCCATATTTTATGTACTTCTCTACAGGTGCGGCTCATGCTCCACTACATGTATCAGAAGAATGGATTGAAAAGTTCAAAGGTCAGTTCGACGATGGTTGGGATGCCATGCGCGTAAAAACATTCGAGCGTCAAAAAGCAATGGGTATAATTCCAGAGAATACCGTTCTTACTGAGCGTCCGGATGCAATTCCATCTTGGGATGAGCAAACAGACGAAGCTAAAAAATTATATGCTCGCCAAATGGAAGTATTTGCTGGATTCTTAGCTCATACAGATCATTATGTAGGTAAACTTATTGACGAAGCACGTGCACTTCCTGGTGGAGAAAATACCATGGTAATGTATGTAATTGGCGATAACGGAGCTAGTGCCGAAGGTAGTTTAACAGGTACGCTTAACAACCTAATGACTCAAAATGGATTCCCAGATAATGTTGAAAGACAATTAGCTGTTTTAGATGAAATTGGTGGTCCTAAACACGAAAACCATTATGCTGTGCCTTGGGCTTGGGCCGGAAGTACTCCATTTAAATGGATGAAGAGAGTACCATCACACTTTGGTGGAACACGTAATGGTTTTATCGTTTCATGGCCAAAAGGAATTAAAGCTAAAAACGAAAAGAGAACTCAATTTCACCACTTAGTTGATATTGCTCCAACTATTTACGAAGCTGCAGGAATCGAATTCCCAACTAGTGTAAATGGTGTTGAGCAAACTCCATTGGCTGGAGTACCTATGAACTACTCTTTTGAGAATGCATATGTTGAAGGCACTAGAAAAACGCAATATTTCGAAGTAGGTGGTCATAGAGCTATTTATCACGATGGATGGGTAGCCGGATCGTTCCATGGTGTGCCATGGCAGTTGAGTGGTTCTGTTGGTTTCGAAAACGATGTTTGGGAACTATATAATATAGAAGAAGATTTTTCTCAGGCTAACGATTTAGCTGAGCAATATCCAGATAAGCTTGAAGAGTTAAAAGCAATATTTAACGAAGAGGCCAATAAATATGATGTATTCCCTCTTGACGATCGTTTTGTTGAGCGTGCCTTTAATAAAGCTCGCCCTTCTATTACAAAAGGAAAAAGACATTTTAAATATTTGTCTGGAACAAAAAGAGTTCCTGAAGGAAGTGCACCACAGGTATATGCTTTAGATCACACCATCTCTGCTAAATTGAATTTCAAAAAAGGCGACGAAGGAGTTATTGTAGCTAATGGCGGTAGCGCTGCTGGATACACATTATTTGTGAAGAATAACAAATTGTGTTACACCTACAATTTCTTCCATGAGAACTATTACAAAGTAGTTTCTAATATCAACGTACCTGCAGGTGAGATTGATGTTAAAATGGTTTACAAACAATCAGATGAAAAACATCATGGAGCTGGTGGAGTTTCTACCTTGTTTATAAACGGAAAACAAGTGGGTACTACTAAAATCGAAAAAGTTGTTCCTTTCAGATACTCAGCAACAGAAACAATGGATATTGGTATGGACCTTGGTTCTACCGTATCATCAGAGTACCGTACTCCGTTTGAGTACACCAATACAATTGAGTATGTAGAATTTACGCTTGACTAATTAATTCTTACATAGTGGATTATTTCCACCTATACATTTCCCTTCATCATAGCGATGAGGGGATTTGTGTTTTATACCAAATATTTTAGTATGCGTAATGCAAAAAAAGTCAGCTCACACAAGCTGACTTTCATAATATCCCTTCAGTAAAAACTCTAATTCAATTTAATGCTGCGTTGCTTCACTACATTATTAGCAGCGCTAACTTTATTCGCTATTTTTTCGCAAGGCTCCATAAAATCAGCATCGTCCATTGCCTGAACTAAGCGAAGATAGGGGATAAGCTTGTTGTTTAATTCCGCTACCAATTCCTTTTTTAGCGCACTAGCATTCGAATTTTGTTCCACTTTATTGATGGCATCCTTATAGTTATGCTGACTAGTAATAAATTCGTCTTCTTGCGTTTCAAGTGCAGTTACCATATCGCCCACAGTTGGCAACATGGCTATGCTAGCACTTATTTCAGGCTTTTTAAAATCGGCAAAGTACGATTTCAGTTGTGCCGATTGCGCCGAAAAGCCCAAGTTATTAAGCTCCGATCCGTAATTATCAATAATGGCATCCACTTGCTTAGCCGCATTGGCAATACCCTGGTCGGGATGCATTTGATACGCCGAAACCATATTCCTAATTGAACTGTATAATTTATCACGTTTGTTATCGAGCTCTTCCAATTCCGATTCGGCCTTATTGCGGCTAATGGCCTCAATTAATTTGCCCAATCGCATCTGAATAGAAGCTACAATACGATTTAAACGCCCATCTGCTGCGAGCAAATCATCGCTGAAATCTAACAAAATCTCTTGTGTTAAACCTGCTACTTCTGAATTTCGCATGTGCGAAATGGCTTTCTGTATTTTCTTCATATGTTAAACATTAAGTTATTAAAATGAGTTGCGATTTTTAGCTAAGGCATACTTACCCCAATTACTGCCTCTTGTGCGAGAAACAGGCCTCGCAACTCGGTTAATTCTGATTTAAAATAGTTACTAAAGGGATAAACGTTTATACTATCATTCGTTTTACTAATGTGGATTTTCGCAAAGCCCTGCTGCACTTTTTTGGTGGCTTGTGGGTTTACGTGCGCCTCTGCTGCAAATTTTTCAGCCCTTGCGTATTAACGCAAGCCTATGCTGCAAACTTCTGATGCCATGTTGGTTTATGAACGCCACCGCTGTAATTTTCTGATGGCTTACGGATTTGTGCAAAGCTCTGCTGCTCTTTTCCGGGGCCTTGCGGGTTTACGCATGCCTTTGCTGCAAATGTGATGCAATGTGTAAATAAACAAAAGCCAATACCATGCTAGCCGAAGCTTAACACAAGTGCAGCTAAGTGCAATACTGATGCTCCTTTTTAATATTGTATAGGCCGAAAGGCATGCAGAGTCTATTAAATATAAGGTGTGAAATTATGGATGGACTTTGATGTTTGTAGCTTTTAATAGGCACGTTTGTGCGATGAAATACTGGGTAATTGGGGTTCATATAATAAAGATTAAAAAGAGGTTTTATATTTTTTGTTTAAAAGAATACATATATGAAAATAATGAAATTCAGTACTATATCAAATTCTGAAATAAAAAAATAGCGGCATTTAGTTTCAGATGTATTCATTACAAACAACAGCTAAACAAGCTAGAAGTAATGATTGCAGCTAAATACCGTTGCTTATTTATTATGTATATAAATTACATAGGTTTAAACATTTATCATAAGTGATATTTGTTTGTTTTATGTACTTTCAGGGCAAAATAATAGCCATATAGATGTATCGACATAAAAGATGGGATACGGAATAGTTGGCAACATTAAACCTCAGCATAATTATGAGAATAAACATTTTAATAATATTTCTATCTTTTTTTTCAATATCGAAGTCGCAAAAAGACTTTCAACAGGTAGCGAGCGAACAAGCTGGAAAAATGATAGAAGCATGGAATAAAAAGAATTCGCGTGACTTTGTAGAGTGTTTAACTCATAGTCAATACGACAATAAAGAAAAGTTTATAGAAATTTGGGAGAATGTAATGACCAAAGATTCAAGAATTCTGACTAACCTAGAATTGATAAAATTTATTGAAAGTAACAACACTCAACAAGCCTATTTTAGTTTGAGTTTTGGAGGGAAAAAATGTGGAATTATTGGGATTTCTATAGATAATGGAATCACTTGGCATTTTACGCAACCCATTGTAAGATTTAATTATTCTCAATTAAAGGAGTCCTTTATTCCAGAACTTGACACCTCATTTATATCTTTTGACGAAGACTATAAGTCTAAAATAAATTTTGAAATAGGTACAAATCTTAAACAGTTCAAATTTGAGAAATTAGATGGTGATATAGTAGAAATCAGAAATTATGAAGGTAAAGTAGTAGTTCTTAATTTTTGGAATACATCATGCGGACCTTGTGTTGCGGAAATACCTAGACTAAATGAGCTTTCTTCTAGTATGAATAATAAAAATGTGGTTTTTATAGCTCCTGCTTTACAACAGAAAAATAAGGAATTAATAACAAGTTTTTTAGATAAGCATCCTTTCAATTATGAAGTCGTCTTTTGTGATTTTAAAAAGGTGAACATAAATTATATGCCAACTCATATCATTTTAAATAAGAATTTGGAAGTTATTGCAAAACTGATTGGAGGTAATGCAGAGAACATTGTTAAAATGGAAAGAATATTAAAGTCTCTCTAAAAAAAAAACGTTGCCTAACACGCTGGCATAATGCATAAGGGGTGAGTAGATATTTGGTAGTTATTTGGAAATTTGATCACCGCCAAATCTTTGATTTTATTTAGGTAAAGTATAAGTTTATAAACAAAATAAAAGCTTTGGCTCAGGGGAGTTTTAGAAGGTTTGGTTTTTCAAAACCTTTACGTATCATCCAACCACCGTTAGGTGGTATAATTAAGACTGTTTCAAGTAAGACAATATTTAAATTAATAATCAATATGAAAACAAATCTTGAAGTACTAATAGTGCTATTGGTGCTAACAGCTTGTCAAGGAACACAAAATCATATTAACAAGGAAACTGTTTTAAATAATATATCACATGTTGAAGATAGTATTCATTATGAGATTGATAGTTTAGCTCGCCTTTGTGACATTTTAGGATTAAAAAGTCAACGGGTTGATATAGGTGACTGTAAACTATATTGCGAAACAGAAGGAAAAGGTATTCCATTAGTTCTAATAAATGGAGGACCAGGAGGAACTCATCATTATTTTCATCCGTGGTTTTCAGAAGCATCAAAGTATTGTAAAGTTATTTATTATGATCAGAGAGGGTGCGGAAGGTCAGACTTTGAATCAGGGAAAAATGGATATTCTTTTGAACAGGCAGTTGAAGACCTAGATAGATTGAGGCAAAAACTTGGAATTAAAAAATGGGTTGTTGTTGGTTATTCATACGGGGGAGCAATTGCTCAGTTTTATACAGCTACTTATCCAGAAAATACAATTGGAACAGTATATATCGGAGCAAAACCATTAATTAAAGATGATGCCCTGAATGGAACACAACAGTATGATTATACTAGTGAAGAGGAAAGGCAGAAGATAAAAGAGTGCTATAAATTATACAGAAAGAACGAAATTACATTTTTCCAACTTCTTTACAATAAAGGATTAAATGGAGACTGGAAGCGTCAGCATTATTATAAGCCAACTAATGAAGAACTAATTCGAGCTTCATTATATGAATGGATTAATGACAAGGGGTTTAACAGCACAATGTCGGCAAGCGTTGGAAGATATAACTTGGAAGGTATTTTTGAGAAATGCCCAATCCCCACATTGCTTTGCGAAGGTAAATGGGATTTAACATGGAAAGCAGAAAAAAAAGAATTGATGCAGAAGTATCTTCCTAATGCTGATTATGTTTTATTTGAACAATCAGGGCATAACATATTTTCAGAAGAACCAGAGTTATTTTTTTCAGTTCTAGAAAACTTTGTTTGTGACCTAACAAAAGTACCTGAAGATACTTTACACATATGGAAAGAGGAATCTAGTAGAATTATTAGTGAACAACAAAATATGTTCAAGCGTGAAATAGAATTTTTTACGTTGATTAAGGCAGAAGGCATAAAAAAGTCGATCGGCTATTATAAAACACTAAAAGCAGACAATCCGAATGTTAAAGTATTTTCTGAATCAGGAATGAATAGGTTTGGATACTCTTACTACAAGCGGAATGACTATACGACAGCAATTCAACTTTTTAAAATGAATATTTCTGAATATCCGGAGTCATGGAATGTTTATGACAGTTTAGGGGAAGCATATTTGGCAAACGGAAATAAGGTTGAAGCTGTCAAAAACTATGAAAAATCACTAGCATTGAACCCTAATAATGAAGCTGGAAAAAAGGTTCTAAAAGAAATTACAACACTTAACAAATTGGAATAAACAATGTGAAGGAGGATTTTGCTGATTATGATAATTCGGCAATATAAAAGAAACAGGTACAATTAAACATTGAATTGGTTAATAAGATGAGAATAGCAATAGCACAAATAGAGGCAATAAAAGGAAATATTGAGCAAAACCTAGTCACCCATTTAAAATGGATAAAGCAAGCCGTTCAGAATAACGCAGATATGGTGGTTTTTCCTGAGTTGTCATTAACGGGTTACGAACCTGATTTAGCTGAAGGGCTTGCTAGTAATCAAGAGGATATAAGATTTGATGAGATTCAGCATTTATCTGATAAAAATGGAATTACAATTGGCGTTGGCTTACCAACAAAAGCGGATGGAGATACCTTCGTAAGTATGATTATTTTTCAAGCCAATAAGAAGCGAACTACCTATTCAAAACAATATTTATATCCACCAGAAGCACCGATTTTTAAAGCAGGCAAAAATCCACTAGTTCTAAAGTTTGATACAGAAATTGTAGCTCCGGCTATTTGTTATGAAGCATCAAATAAAGCACATTGCGAGTTTGCAAAACAAAATAATGCAACTATTTATATAGCAAGTGTATTAAGCTCAATAAATGGCATTGATGCTGAACTAAAAAAGCTTTCTAACATAGCTAAAAACAATAAGCTGCTAACTTTTATGGCCAACTATGTTGGTAAATCAGGAGGTTATGAATGCGCAGGTAAATCATCAATTTGGAATGAAAAAGGGGAGTTAATTGGGCAGCTCGGAGCTAAAGAAGACGGTTTAATTATTTATGATACAACTTCTAGAGATATAATCACTGCCACTAAATAATGCATTATTAATAATAGTATGCTACAAAAAATAAAATCACAGAAATAATTCTATAACATTAGAAATTGCCCCATTATTTTAACTACCAATACCCTGCAAATTGTTGCTGCAAGCTTACTTTTGAGTGATCACATAGTATTGGTAATAACTAACTAAGAAAAATGAAAATAGTACCACTAAAAATAAAAGATAATTTAGGCCGATTAATTACCATCCGAGAATGTGAAATAGAAGATTCCGAAAGTTTGCAGTCTTGCGTAAAATCGTATTTGCGAAGTGGTTTTATACCATTAACTGAGCCAGAGTTTTCAGAAATGGCCAAAACTCATACTGACTGGATTAACAAATTTAAGAATGGAAAAAATGACCTTCTGTTAGTGGCTGAATATAAAGGAGAGATTGTCGGAAATGTTGATTTAATGTTTACTGAGCGAGAAATGCTTAAACATACTGGCTATATCGGAATGGGTATCCATGAGGATTGGCAGGGTCAGGGTATTGGTACTGAGCTTTTAAAAATACTTTTATCGTGGGTTGATAAAAATGCCGACATTGAGGCCACTTGGTTACAAGTATTTAATACTAATCAAAGTGCACTTAAGCTATATGCTAATTTAGGTTTTGAGAAAACAGGGGTGCAAAGAAAATTTATAAAAACCAAAGAAGGTTCCTACATTGATAATATTATTATGACCAGATACACACAGTAGAATCTATACCATCACCAAAAAGTACAAAAGTCCTATTCTTAAAAAAAACAACCAATGAAAAAAAAGAATCTCACGCTAGTTATTGCCATATGTGCGCTGTTATTTGTGCCATATGCCCTTGCTGCTAAAAAAGAAAAACCAAATGTTTTAATCATCTGTGTTGATGATTTGAGGCCTGAATTAAACTGTTATGGGGCCTCTTATATTTCGTCGCCTAACATTGATAAATTGGCAAAAAATGGGGTTTCATTTCAGCAACACTATGTCAATGCTCCAAGTTGCGGACCATCGCGCTACACGTTACTAACAGGGCAGTATGGTTCAGCAAAGAACAATGCTATTTTTGTTCGCGCAGAAGAAATAAAAACCGGAAATAAAACAATTGACCCGAGCATGCCAGAGTGGTTTAGAACGCATGGATACACTACGGTTTCAGTGGGGAAGGTGTCGCATCACCCTGGCGGAAGAGGTGGTGCCAATTGGGATGATGATTCGGTAATAGAAATGCCCAATGCATGGGATAAGCACCTAATGCCCGTTGCAGAATGGCAACACCCAAGGGGCGCGATGCATGGATTAGCTCATGGCGAAATCAGAAAAAATGCAAAGGATATGGATGTTTTTCAAACTGTGGAAGGCGATGATACAATATATCCTGATGGAGTGATTGTCAACGAGGCTTTAAAGCAATTACAAATACTTACAGCAGACGATGAGAAACCATTTTTTATGGCTGTGGGTATTATTAAACCACATTTACCTTTTGGGGCACCAAAATCCTATTTCGATATTTATGAGAATTGTAAACTTCCAGCTATTCATCATCCTCATAAACCAGTAGGTAAAACTACTTGGCATGGATCAGGCGAATTCAATAGGTATAATACATGGGGTAAAGATGCCAATAATGATGCGGCTTTTGCTGATGACGTAAGGCGCCATTATGCAGCATGTGTAAGCTATGCCGATGCGCAAGTTGGAAAAGTGTTGGCTGAATTAAAAAGGACTGGTGTAGATAAAAACACCATAGTGGTACTTTGGGGCGACCATGGTTGGCACCTAGGCGAACATGCCATATGGGGTAAGCATAGCCTGTTTGAAGAGTCTTTGCATTCACCAATGATCATCCACTACCCAGGTATGAAGCACAAGGGAACCAAAACCAATGCTGTTGTTGAAACACTAGATATTTTCCCCACTCTGTGCGATCTAACTAAAGTTGAATTCCCAACATTTGCCCAGGGCGTATCCTTGAGAGGCATTTTAGAACAACCACATCAGAAAGGTCATTATGCAGTGGCATATAAAAGCAATGCATCTACCATAAGAACCGAAACGCATCGATTAACGCTTCATAAAAATGGTTTTGTTGAGTTATATGATCACACCAGTGCAGAAAAAGAAACCAAAAATATAGCTGATGAAAATCCTGAGTTGGTTAAAGAATTAGTAGCAGCCTTGAATCTAAAGCTACAGAAATAAAATACCTTAAATTCTGTCACATTAAAAGGCGTTTCTGAAGCAATATCAGAAACGCCTTTTCTATGCTTATACCAAAAACATCATCAAATGATTGATATAAATTGTTTCTATAAAGAATCATAACTGCTTATATAAGGCATGTTGTGTTTAATTTCTGTATTAAAAAGACACATTACTCTTTTATTATAAAAGTAAATACTATTTTTGCGCCCAAATTAACAGAGACGGCCTAATTATAATAGAAACCACAACCGTTTCTGATTTATAAAAAAAACATAACAATATGAAGATGAAAAGTTATTCTACTTCCAATTCAGAAGTAGTAACCTTTAAGAGATGGAGTAGAAAAGGATTTGCTTTATTTAGCACCATAGGCAGCAAAACTAAAATAGCCACTTTGGCAACCGCCTACTTTCTGTGCGGATTTAACACCGTATCGTGGGCACAAGAAGATACTGCAAGTATCAATCAAAACATCGATATCCGGGAAGTAGAAGTCTCGGCACGCCGATCGCCCGCCCTCTATTCCGAAGTAGGAAGAGTGGTAAACGTTATCACACGTAAAGAAATCGAAAGCTTGCCCGTTCAAAGTCCGCAAGATTTATTGAAATACGTAATGGGAGTAGATGTGCGTCAGCGCGGGCCCATGGGTATACAGGCCGATGTTAGTATCCGCGGAGGTTCATTTGATCAGGTAATGATTTTATTAAATGGTATTAACATCACCGATCCTCAAACCGGTCACCTAAGTCTTAACTTGCCAATCGACATGCAAAGTATAGAGCGTGTAGAAGTACTCGAAGGTCCAGGATCACGTGTACACGGGCCTAATGCTTTTAGTGGAGCCATTAACTTTGTTACTGGTACCAAAGAAAAAAATAATATTACGGTTAACGCCATGGGTGGCGATTTTGGTTTATATAATGTAGGAGGTAACGCTACAATTATTAAAGGAAATACCAAAAACTATATTGCAGCCAACAAAAGTGCCAGTAATGGTTTCATGGCCAACACTGATTTTGATTCGTATAACGTTTTCTACCAAGGTCAGTTAGATTTACAAGGCGATAAGCTCGATTTACAAGTAGGGCATACCGATAAAGAATTCGGAGCTAACTCATTCTATTCTGCAGCTTATCCAAATCAGTTTGAGCAAAACAAAACCACATTTGCGAGTTTGTCATTCCAATCTGATGGTAAAATAAAGCTGAAACCTTCTATTTATTGGCGCCGTCATCAAGATAGATTTGAACTTTTTAGAGATTATGAAGATGCAGCTTCGTGGTACGATGGTCATAACTATCATTTAACAGATGTGTTTGGGGCAAATATGAATGCAGTTATCCCTTGGGTAGCTGGTAAAACAGCTGTGGGTGGCGATTTCCGTTCTGAGAACGTATGGAGTAACGTATTAGGTTTACCAATGGATGAGCCTATTGATGTTCCTGGCGAGCCTGAAGGGACTTTCACTAACTCTTATAGTCGTAGCAATGCATCATTCTTTTTAGAGCATACTTATACACACAATCGTTTATCTGTATCTGCCGGCTTAATGGCTAATTATAATTCAGGCCTAGGTTTTGGCTTTGATTATTTCCCAGGTATAGATGCGAGTTATTGGATTACATCAGGACTTAAAGGATTTGCGAGTGTTAATAAATCATTACGTATGCCAACCTTTACTGATTTGTTTTACAATGGCCCAACCAATGTGGGAAATCCTAATTTAAAGCCTGAAGAAGCTACCACTTACGAAGCCGGATTTAAATATCTTGAATCGGGTATTAATGCAACGTTAGTTGGGTTTTATCGTGATGGAAAAAATATGATTGATTGGGGTATTCCTACTGAAGAATTAGGAGATAATGGAAAATATACTACCTCTAATATTAACGATATAGCTACAGTAGGTATTGAGGCCAGTGCCAATATTAATTTTGCTCAATTGGTTTCACCAAACTTTTTTGTACAGAATGTTAATTTAAATTACGCTTGGCTCGATCAAAGTAAAGATGCACTTCCGGGTTATACTTCAGCATATGTTTTTAATTATCTGAAGCATAAATTTAATGCAGGAGTATCGCATAAGTTAATTTCTAACTTAGGTGCCACATGGAATTTTCTTTACCAAGATAGAATGGGAGAGTACACCGATGTTGTAAATGGCAATGTTATTGATTACGATCCTTTCTGGCTTTGCGATTTGCGAGTTCATTGGACCAAGCCTAAGTATACCATTTATGCCGAAGCAAGCAATATATTCAATAACGATTATGTTGATTTCGGAAATATTAACCAACCAGGACGTTGGTTTAGAGCCGGTATTAAAATCAATCTCGACTTATAAGTAAGAATAAAGTTCGTAAACCTTATTATATAGAAATCCAATTAGCTTAAGTGTTAATTGGATTTCTTTTTTTTAGATATTAGGTGCGATAACATATGTTTATTACATTTATTCTTGAATTTACACGAATATGTAAAGTATGGCCACTATATATAAATCTAAACTACTGATTCCGAACTTACCCACAAACTACTTTAAGAAAGAAGATGCTCAACAAAAGTTAGGTAAAGTACAAGCCAATTTAGTACTTGTAAAGGCTCCGTATGGCTATGGTAAAACTTCTATTATAGCAAGTTGGAGTATTCAGCAAAACAATGTTTGTTGGTATTCTATCGATGAGAATGACAACAATTTACCGCACTTTCTTAACTATATCATTCATTCAGTTAGAATGGTGTATCCTAAATTTTCAGTTGAAAACGAAGATGACCTTCCGAAGATTGATGATTTAGATACATTATGTATGCTTTTGTCAAATGCATTCATAGATTTAGCAGAAAAACTAGTGCTAGTCCTGGATAACTATCATTTCATAAAATCACCACAGGTTCATCTGTTTATTTCTAAACTATTGAAGCTAAAGTTGCCTGCATTTACTATAATAGTATCTAGTATTAAATCACTGCCATTTGATTATTCATTTATAAAAGGGAGCGATTTATTTGTTGAAATAATAGAGAATGATCTCAAATTTTCAAGAAGAGAAGTAAAGCATTACCTCCAAACCCAAGATATTGATGATTCTTTTTTAGCGAAGTATCAATATATATATAGCACTACACGTGGTGCTATATGGATACTAAACTTGCTGAATGCCACATTCAAAGGTTCCTTCACTAAAAAACAATATCTATCCAATTTAAAGCATGTAATATCAGAGTTATTATCAGCCAAGGTAAATGACTTTACCAGTGAGGAGCGAAGTATGTTATGCTTATTATTTAGTTTGCCTTATTTTAACGAAGATATATTTAATAGACTAAGAAATCAGAATAATTTGCTTAGTATCAATTATGATGATTTTGTGTTTTTGTTGGTAAAATCACATTATCTAATAGCAGAAAATACCAATGGAGAGAATAAGATAAATAGCCTAATACAAACTAATTTATCCCTAAAAGATATACAAACCAATGCGGTCTACGTAAAACAATCTTACACAACTTTGGCTGAATGGTGTGTTGAAAATAAATTGATAAAAGATGCCATCTTTTTTTATATCAAATCGGAAGATACAGATACTGCAATAGAGTTATTTAAAACCCTTAGACAAAAGGTTGTAGCAGAGGGAGAGTGGCCTGTTTTAGATGAAGTGCTAAATATGTTTCAGCCCAATGAAATTCAGAAAAACAACTTGCTAAAGTTGAGTTATATATGGGTTGCTTTAAGTTCTGGCGATACTGATGGGATGAGAAAAGAATTGGAAAGCATTAGTGCCGATGATTTTAAAAATGAGCCTAATCTTTTAGGGGAGTATTTTTTGTTTATGTCTTATTACCACTTGCACTTTTCATTTGATATGAAAAAATGGGAATTATTCGGACAAAAGGCAATTGAAAATATTGATAATAATAACCATTATCCGCTAGGGTTGGCTTGGTTATTTCGTTGCGGAGCATTGCAGGCGCAAGGTAATACAGCAAAAGGGGTAAAATTGATTACTAGCTCAATTACTAATTCGAATAACCCTATAGTTATGACTCATCAAATCATAACCTTATGCTATATTCATTTTATAGAAGCAAATATGGTTGATTTATTGTCAGCGTCTAATCAACTATATAGAATTGGTAATGAAACAGGGAGGGAGGAAGTAGTTTTTAATGCGCATTATTTTCTAGGAATTTCCCATTTTAACCTTCTTGATAAAAGCAAAGCCATTGAACATTTAACGTGTTGTTACCTCGACTCTTCTGATAATATAGTTCCACATCGGTATTTTGCCATGGTAGCATTATTAATTTCAAAAATTGATATTTTAAGTATTGATGAGTTAATAGAAATGTTAGATGACATTAATGAAGTTACAATTGGTAGAGGAGAAATTCGTTTTTATAAGTATTCTAAAGCACTTACCAGTTTAGTATATTGGAGGAAACAAAAAGATTCATCAGCTTTAGCTTGGGCACGTAAGGCCAAATACAAACCATTTTTACCAATGACCTTCTTTATTTCTATACCAATTGTTCAAGCCTACATTTTAATGGGTTCCGACCTAAAGGACCAAGAAATAGCAATGGGTATAATTAAAGATATATTGTTGTATACCGAGGAAGTAAATAATGTTCAATTTAATAATCAGGCTAGGCTATTAGAAGCTATTTTACACCAAAAAATGGGATTCCCTGAGCAAGCAACAAATTCATTGATGCAACTAACGGATACTTTAATGGACAAAGGGGCGAAGCTCTCTTTTATTGTATTAGATAAAACAATAGCTTCCACTTTATCTGCGATAGAAATAGACTCTAAACGTAAAAGTTTTATTTCAGCGCAATTGCAATTTTCTATGGATGATTCTAAAGAAGAGAGCCTCACAAAAGAATCGTTAACTGATAGAGAAATTGAGATTTTTAAATTAATTAAGACGAATTTTGCGAATAAAGAGATAGGTGAAAAACTATTTATTTCAGAAAAAACAGTTAAACGGCATATTAGTAATATCTACAAAAAAATAGGAGCATCAAATAGGAGCGAAGCCATTGAATTATCAAAAGATAAAAAGTTTAAATAGGTAACTCAATGGAGCTCTCAACCCAATAGAATTGACAGGTTCCATTATCCCCAGCTTCAACTCTTTGCTTTATTTCTTTTTGATCTTTATGTTTTATTTCTATCTCAAAGCCTTTATTGTCTTCAATATAAATGGGTTGATATTCGACAACTTCATTTTTTTTAATTTTCATCCAATCAATTGTAAAATAAACATCTATGGTTTGATATACAAGAAATACGGCATGCTGCCCCAATTCCATATCAATAATTAAAGGTTCATTCTCTGGCCAACTCAGGAATTCAGTCTTTTTGAATTCGTAATAAGCCGAATAATTTGCATTTTTATTATTAAAATCGGGATGTATGACTTCCACTTCAAATTCACCAGCAGTTTCAAATTCAATATTATGATTTTTAAGGTCAATATTTTCAAATTCAAGATCTGTATAATATCCACCGTTGGGATTTGAATCATCACTCACCCATGCTCTAAATACCTTAACTGTATAACCAGTATATTGGTAATTATGAACCAACCTTTCTAGGTCAAGTTCACGATTATAAACACTTGCGGGCATTATAAATCCATGAGAGGTACTATTGCTTTTGAGTACCATACTTTCAGATATTATTAGGTTTCTAATTAATATGGGGCCTTCAGCTGCTAAAGGATATCTGCCTACAGGGTTTTCAATATTATTTTCGCAGCCATATATTAAAATAGCTAAGTATATTACAACAAAATACTTCATAATAGCTGGTTTTATTTGTTAAACTAAATAGATATCTTTATTTCATTATCAAGCAAAGTAAAGGTTCAACTTCTATTGGAATCTATTAAAAAAGAGGAATAAGAACGTTTCCTTACTCCTCTTTATATCAACACTACTTGACTACTATTTTTCTAAATATTTCTTGAGATTATTAGAAACCTATACCACCGCCATCTGTAGGAGGGGTAAACTCCGGAAGTTCGAAGATGATACCTTCGCTAATTGATTGATCATTGATGATATGGTAATAAGCTTCTCCAGCCAACCCACTATTAGTAAGAGTATCTGAACCTCCATCATGAGTAAAAACTACATCTACTACATAGTCAACCTCAGCAGGTACATAAACCGGAATGTTAAAGTCAGTAAGAATTACATCGTTAATTTTTGCCGATTGAATTTGTGAGTCAAATTCTTCAGCACCAGTTCCATTAGCCAAGTGAACTGATACTTGCGTTAATTCAAGATCAATACTTAAATTACCACTATTTGCGACATCAATTCTAGGGCTATTTACACTATAATACGCTTCGTATCCAGATTCGCTTACAACGTAATTAGGATGACTTACTTCAATTCCAAACCATCCAATAGCATCAAATATAATTTGAGGCGCTGCTAAATCTACATCCTCATAAGTTAGGTCAACAAATGTACCTGTTGCAACATCGTAGGCGTCTTTAATAATAACAGTATACCCTTTACTAATGTAGTTATGAGCTACACTATCATTGGTTGCTGTTGATTTTAAAGAATTAGCTCCGATAAATTGATCGTAGGATAATTCTATTGTTACTAATTCTCCAGAGTGATCTGGTGTTTCTGGTGCAGTTGTACCTTCATCTTCATTACATGCTGTAAATAAACATGTCATTAATAATGCTAAAAAGCTTAAGTTCTTAAAATTCATAATTGTATTTTTTAATATTTGATGATCAGTATATCACAAAGAGAAGACCAATGTGTGCCACAAATGACTCGTGAAAATTCAGTGATTTGCTCTGATGGTGTAATGAGTTAATAAACAGGTTTTTGTGCGCTTGTAATTACAACGTTGTAGGGGTCGTATTTACAACCTTTATGGGACCTAAATAGGGCAAATTATCACTGGTTTTTTAAGTTTGGCACGCTAAACTCTCAATTTTTGAACACAAAAAAAGCCGAGAATAAAGAATATTCTCGGCTTCTACTAAATATGGTTTTGTTTATTCTTTAACTAAAGAATCGAATATTTTATAAGTTAATGCTAAAACAACTGCGCCAACAAATAAGCCAACAGGGCCTGATAATAACATACCTCCAATTGCCCCTAACAATATTACAAGCATAGGAACGTCAACGCCTTTGCCTAAAAGCATAGGTTTTAAGAAGGTATCGGCAAGACTCCAAAATATACTCCAAATGGTAAATATTATTGCGGCAGTTGTGCCTCCCATACTAAATGCATAGATAATTACAGGTAGCATAACCAAAGTAGGGGGTAGCTGAATGATAGCAACGATTAATACAATAATAGAGATTATACCAGCAGCAGGAATGCCCATAAAAAACATTCCGATGCTTAAAAAGAAGGTTTGAATAACTGCGATACCAATAACACCTTGAACAACGCTTCTAATGGTTAACATCGATAATTCAGTAAACTCTTTTCCTTTTTCTCCTATTAAGGTGGCAAATACTTTATTGGCAGCAGCTTTACCCGGTTCAGCAAATAACAATAGAGATGATGCAATAACAATAGATATAATGAATAGCAGTACAGTGCTAACTAAACCTCCAACCGCTGAAGTAATTTTAGGAACAACACCTCTTAATTGAGCCTCATACTTTAAAATGAGCGCTGTTAAATTCTCAGATGCTAAACTCCAAGCTTCATAGGCCTTTTCGCCAATTATTGGCCAATCAGCAACAGATTCGTTTGGAGGGTCAATCTTAAATGTTCCAGCTTCTACAGCTTCGTAGGCATCATGCACACCATCAATGGTTGAATTGGCAAATAAAACCACAGGTACAACCACTAATGCAACACCTAATATCCCTATTATAGTTGCTGAAACTTTATCTTTATTACCCAATAGCTTTGAAAGTTTTTTGTGCAACGGAAATATACCAATTGCAAATATTATCCCCCAAGCAACCGGTGCCAAAAAAGGTTTTAGTATCCAAAAGCTAAGGATAATTAATAATGCTATAAAACTAATACGTAATGCCGTATTTACTGCTCTGTTTATAGCAGCTTCATTGTTGTCTTTTTCCATATTATAGGTTTTAAATTACTAATTGTTATTTAATTCTTCTTCAGTAAGCCATCCACCTCCTAATGCTTTGTATAGGGTAATGTATGAGTTTACCAAATTTAACTTATTATTTAATAAATCTAGTTGAGCCGAAAATGATTGTCTTTGTTGTTCTAGTACCTCTAGATAGGTGGTTGATCCTTCGTTGTAACGAATGTGGGCAAGTTCTTCCGATTCGATTGCAGTATAAGTTCGCGAAGACTGAGCATTTAATTCTTCCTTGTAGGTTGATATGCTAACTAGCGCATCTTCAACTTCTCTGAATGCAACAAGTGTACTTTGTTCGTAATTAATTAAAGCTTGTTGGGCATTTTGAATAGAAATTTTTACCCGATTTTTATTTTTACCAAATTGAAAAATAGGTCCAAAAATACTTGCTCCGGTAGACCAAGTTAAGCCCATGCTACTTAAGTTGCTCAAATCGCTGCTGGCACCTCCTATTATTCCCGTTAAATTTAACGATGGCCAGCGCATTGATTCAGCCACACCAATTTGTGCATTGCTTGCTTGATATAGAGCCTCTGCTTGTTTTATATCTGGTCGGCGTTGTAACAATTCTGAGGGCAGACCAACAGGAACGTCAATACTATAATTATACTCAGAAAAATAAATACCCGTTTCTATTTCATGGGGAGTTTCTCCTAAAAGTATACTTAAAGCGTTTTCGTTTTGTACAATTAATCGTTTGTAGGTTGGCACTGTAGTAGCAGCCACATCGCGCTGTATTTTAGCCTGATTATAATCCATTAACGATATTAAACCAGTTTCAAACTTATCGTACATTATAATTAAACCACTATCTCGGGTTGCTAATGTGTTATTTGCAATTTTTAATTGCCCATAACCTGCCATAATATTATAATATGTACTTACAACTGCTGTAACAACAGATAAACGCACCATTTGCTGTGCATATTCGCTTGCCAAATAACTAGCTTGTGCTGCCTCATTTAATCGTCGGTACTTGCCCCAAAAACCAACTTCCCATGCAAGCTGAGGATAAAAATTAAGAGAACTAGAAGTATTGCCCGATAATCCAGAAGTATTAACGTTTGCACCATATGAAAACGAAGGGTATTGATCTGCTTTTGTATAATCAATATTAATTTGAGCCGCTTCTAGTCTGCTTGCGGCAATACGTACATCATTGTTATTGTGTAGAGCTTTTGTTACTAAATTATTTAAAATGGTATCGTTAAATATTTTCCACCAAATTAAATTGACTTCTTCGGCATTTTTTAAAGTATCATTATTAAAATAGGTGGGTGTTTTAACTTCAGGGCTCGTGAAATTTGGCCCTAACATACATCCCGATAGGAATAAGCTGAATAGAATGCCATATATATGTTGAATTTTCATAGTCATTAAGAATTTGGTTTAATTTTGAATGCTTTACTTATTGAGAAAGCTATAAGAACATAAGCAATAGCAGTCATTATCTGAAATACACGAATCCAAACATTTGCACTAGCATCGTCGGTACTGGTTAAAAACTGACCCGTAATCAATAAGAATGTAGAAAAACCCATTCCGAAAAGTGGTGCTATTTTTTTATTTGAAAATAGATGCGAAGCACAGTATAAACTTCCTAAGGCTATTATGCAAATAAGCATAGGGTAGAAGGGAACCATGGTTAAAATTTGGAAGGCAATGATTGCTAATATTCCACCGCCTAAATTGCCTATAATCATGGCAAATCCAGATTTTAGATTAAAGGTTTCTTGCATGGATAATATAGCTACAAATATAAGAACCAATACAGCACCTGTCCATTGAAAAAAGAAGAAGCATAATACAATTGGCAAAACGATAAGGATTTTTTCAAGAGACCTATAAAACCGTTCTTTTTCATCATTGTTTTGATTAGCCTTACTTATACTTTTTATTTCATTAGCACTGATACCTTTATCAGGAAATAGAGCAAATATTAACCAAACTAACACTATTGTAATGCAAGCACCTGTAATAAAAGTAACCATAAATGCGTGTGCAATTTTTATAGATTGCATGCCCAATAGTGGAATTAGTAATAAACTAATTAGCATAAATACCTTTACTTGAGCATTTAGTTTATTGGTGTAAAATATACCAAATATGGCGAGTGTTTGAATTGGGATAAAAACAAGTTTCATATGAATAAAAAACTTAGTAAACACGAAGCCAATAAAGGTGGTAATAGCAATTGTAATTACAAATAATATTCCCTTTTTAAAGCTTGGTACTGTTGTGCCAGGAGCTATAAAACTTAAAGCTAAAACAGGCGTTAAGTAGGCCATGTCCCAAACAAAAGTCATAGCAATACACATCAGTAATGTTGATCCGAAGGCATACCTGAACAGAGGAACATATTCCTGTTCTATATTAGGAATTAAGCTAAGTGCTTTTTTATTAGCGTACATAAGATAACCACGAATTAATCCATAATCTGAATTTGGCTAGCGTATTAAAGAAACCGCTATCACTTGTAAAAACAACTACATCTGCTTGCCCCCCAGAACGACAGATTAAAGCGGCTTCTTCATCTGTAAATGAAATGGTAACCGGGAATCTTTGGGGATCTCTTAACCACGAGCTAGAGCTAGATATAGTAGGTAAGCCGCCTCTATTAACGGAATTGCCTGTATCTACACCGTTACCAATTCCTCGTACTTTACCTTCAAATCTTCTACCCGGAGCTACATCAAGTGCAAAACTAACGGGGTTGCCAATTTTCATTAGTGAGATATTATTCTCAGTAAAATCTGCCTGAATCCAAACATCCTGCTTTGAGACTAAGGTGGTCATAGCCTGCCCAGCTTGCGCGTAATAACCAATATCAATATTAAAACTCTCTATAAATCCATCATTTGAGGCAAAAATATTTGTAAAGGAAAGATCAAGTTCTGCTTTCTCAACTTCAGCAATTGCTAATCTTAGTTGTGCGTTGTTGTTACCTTCAGCGCCTAATTGTTCTTTAGCTTTGGTTAAATTTGCTTCTGCATTGGCTAACTTCTCAACAGATTGGCTAAGGGAGGTTTCAACTCTATCGATATCAGCCTGGGAAACAGCGCCCGGATTCTTCTGAATTAATCGTTGTGTACGGTCATAATTTCTTTGTGCTCTATCTAATTGAGCTTTAGCTACACCAACACTACTAGCTGCTGCTTTAACAGTTGCACCTTGTGCTCCGATTTGTTGCGAAGCATTATCTAAATTTGCTTCTGCCTTTTTAAGAGCCAAATCAAAAGGCTGTTTGTCAATTTCGAATAGCTTATCGCCAGTTTTAACACTGCTGTTGAGCTGCACATTTACTTCGGTAACATAACCAGTCACTCTTGGAGTTATTGGGATGATTAGTTCTGTAATATAAGCTTGTTGCGTATAGGGTGTTTTTCTATCAGATAATACATACCAAATAAAAAATAGTATTGCAATTATTAAGGTAATACGAGTAAATAGAACGATGGGATTTCCTTTTTTTTCGGAGCTAGTAATTTCATCTGGTTGTTGATCGTTATTTGATTCTTGTGAGTTGTTTTTATTCATATTAGGCTGTTTATAGGAGTATTCGTTTATATCTTTTCAAGATAGTTTACTAATTTATTAAAAAGAAATATATTTCTGTTTAATATAACAGCACTAATCATAATTTGTTGAGCTTAGTAAGAAAGCAAGTTAATGGCTAAAGATGTTTTAGTAGTTTTTTTGTTTATGAATAAATGCAATAAAAAAAGCAACCCAAAATTGGATTGCTTTTATAATAATGATTAAATATTAGACTATTGAGCAGCCATTTGTTGCAGTCTAGAACTAATACTAATTTTTCTTTCTTCAGCTATGTTATTTCGTAATTGAAAAGCCAGCTTTGAGTTGATTACTTTAAAGTTAATAATTGAATAATCAGGATGAAAATCTTGTTCTTCCGTTATAATCAGAACAGCACTATTCATCGCCTTCAGTGCCTTTTTTGCTTTATAGGACTTGCCATTGGGTATAAATAATAACTGACAGCCCGAAAACTCAGCTTCATCACTTATTTCTACTACTTTAATAATAGCAGTTCCAACATTTTTACCATCTAACTTTGTGCCCAATTCTTTAAATATAGCGGTACCTTTTCCGTATACCCCAAACTTAAGTGTTGTCAAGCTTTCTTGATTAGGCCATTTTACATATCGCATAAAATTTGCGATATAACTTGCTTCAATACGTTCTATTTGCATCTGACCAGATACATTGAATAGTACAAATAGACCCAAAACAATGCCGGATATCTTCTTTTTCATTATTCGTTGATTGAGAGTTATTAGTTCAATAAACGCAATAACGTTGATATACTAGTAAGGTTTCAGTTTTTATAGTTTTTAACATTTCCTTAAAGTAAAATATTTTGAAAGATCAACTTTCTGTAAATCACTATAAAATGAACTCTGAATTAATTTATTTAGTAATTAAATTGACTTCTAAGGTAAATTCATCATATATTACTTTATCCCCCAAATTATCGAAAAAAGAGCTTGAACCATATCTAACGTTGTATTTAGATCGGTCAATTACTAATGTTGTAATATATCCATTACTATTTTGTTTTACTTCAAAATCAATAGGGTGTGTTTTACCCTTAATGCTTAGATTACCTGAAACCTTGGCGACACCATTTTTGAAAGTTGAACTATTAGTAATAATAAGTTTTGAAGTAGGGTACTTTTCAACACCAAAAAAGTCATCTGATTTCAGGTGTCCAACTAGCTTTTGGTTGTATTCTTCATTATCAATGTCGGTATTTGTGATGCTAGCCATATCTATAATAAACTCACCATCTGTAATAATATCGTTCTTAATCGCTAATTTGGCATCTTTTAGTTTAACAAAACCATTGTGGGCACCACCAACTTTTTTGCCTTCCCATTTTATGGTCGATTTTTGAGTATCAACCTCAATTTTTTTTGCTTGAACACCTATTGCCGATAATAGGAATATTGCTGTTAATAATACATTTAAATTTTTCATAATTATTTATTTATAGTTTATTAATTGAACTTAGATATTTAATGTTATGCTTTTTGATACGTATTAATTTAGTTCCATCGGTACTTCTATAATCAGAAACTTACTTGCAGGTTTTGTATTAATAATTATTGCAGTAGAATCCCAAATTCCTATGGCATCTTTTGCAACAAGTTTGGTGTCATTAATTGACACTTCTCCTTCAATTATCATTATATAAACACCATTTTTCTTATTTTTGAGAATGTACTCAACAGATGCTTCTTTATTGTAATCTCCAAGATGAAACCAGGCATCTTGATATATCCATACTCCTTTATCGTCCTTATTGGGACTAAGTATTTGAATTAATTCATTCTGCTTAAGAATATCAGCAAGGTTTAACTGATCGTATCGAGGTTCTATATTCTTTACATTTGGGATAATCCAAATCTGAAAAAGATTTAGTTCCTGATCTTTGTTATAATTATACTCGCTGTGAAAAATTCCTTTGCCTGCACTCATCACCTGAATTTCTCCAGTTTTGATCACCGAACTATTACCCATAGAATCTTTATGAGCGATAGCACCTGATAGCGGAATTGTAATTATTTCCATATTATCATGAGGATGCTGAGGGAATCCGGCACCAGGAGCAATAATATCATCATTTAGCACGCGCAATGCTCCAAAACTAAGCTTGTCAGGATTATAATAATTAGCGAAACTAAAAGAATGTCGAGCTTCTAACCAACCATGATTGGCGAAGCCTCTTGAATCTGATTTATGTATAACTGTTTTCATCGAACCTACAATTTGTAAGAAATTGGATCAGCACATGAAAGTGTAATCTTATTCTTAATAACAATACAAATGTATGCTCTAAATTGTATAGTTGAATTACTAAAAAAAGGAGTGGTATTGCAAAAATCAGACTTTACACTCTTTTATTGGTGAAAATATGAGTTTATTAGCTCTGAACTGCATTTTCAAGTTTGAAATTCTTCGGAGTGGTTTGCGTAAACTTCTTAAAGAAATTACTAAAATGAGAGGGTTCGTCAAAGCCCAATTGATAGGATAGTTCTTTATTACTTATATTACTAAAAATTAGAGAGCGCTTTGCTTCAAGCAAAATTTTATCTTGTATTAATTCTTTAGCCGATTTCCCAATTTGTGATTTTACGTATTTATTAAGGTAGTCTGATGTGACTGATAATTCATTAGAGTAGTACGCAACTTTGTGTTCTTTAGAGTACAATTGGTCAACTAACTTCTTAAATCTGATAAGCAGATTGTTTTCAACTAGGTTGTTAGGTGGTTTATTTTGGTAAATATTACAAGATAAGTTTGCCGAATTAATAAAAAATAATTTAAGCAGTGCCCCTAAAGCGTCAAGTTTATATTCATTCTCTTTTTGGTAATAGTCAATAATCTGCTGAGCTAGTTGCTCAAATACAATAAACTGATCGTTGTTAATATATAGAGGAGGAGTATCTCCGTATGAATTATATAAATATACCTTATTAACTAAATCATTATTAATTTGCTGGCTAGCCAAAAATGATGAAGTAAAATTAAATACCCATCCAGATGGCCTATCAGGAGTGACAAAACTATGCACTTGTCCTGGATAGATAACATGTAGCGAGGAGTTGTTTATTTCAAAGTTTTTAAAGTCAATTGTATGTGTGCCACTGCCATCTTTAACTAAAATTATAGTAAAATAGTTGTGGCGATGCGGTTCATCTGTTATTCCATCATTTTTATCAAATAGAGTTTCTATTCTTTTACAAACAAAATCTATGCGATTGCCTGCTTCATCAACGAGCTCTAAAACTTGTATGGTGTTTGCCATTCTTTACATCACTTATAAAACTAATAAACGCGCTAAATATAGTAAAGTTTATGAGTTAATAGTGATTATAAATTTTTTGAGCATTTAAGTTAGTTTGTTAACGATTATTAAATGCCTCTTATTCATAATGGATAAAAATACATATGGTTATGTCTTGTTAACTCATTGGTGGATTGGGTTTTGATATTTGAAAAGTGTGAAAAAACTAAACCGGTAGGGACTGGTAGGTAATTTGTAAGAAAATTTTATTATTATTGCACTACCAAGACAAAAATTAACGTTTGGGCTAAGTATTAAATAATAAACAACCATTTAATAAATTAAATAATTATGGCTAAGATAAGTGCTTTAATCGAAAAGATTAACGGTGGAGATAACCCATTTTTTAAAGAGATTTACGGAACCGATGCTGCTGTGTTAAAAGAGCAAGCAAATCGTTATACAGAGTATTTAAATGATTTTGGTGCAGTATATGGTACTGATGATGTAACATTATTTAGTTCTCCAGGTCGTACTGAAGTTGGCGGTAACCATACCGATCACCAATTAGGTCGTGTACTTGCAGGTGCTGTAAATCTTGATAATATTGCTGTAGCTTCTGCTAACGGAACTAATGTTGTTAAGATTAAATCAGTAGGTTTCGATCCATTTGAAGTTGATCTTTCTGATTTAGAAGTAACTGAATTTAAAGTAACTCCAGGTAACTTAGTGAAGTCTATTGCTAAAGGAATTACCGATTTAGGATTAAAAATTGGTGGTTTCGATGCTGTAATTCATGGTTGCGTGCCAGAAGGTTCAGGTTTAAGTTCTTCAGCTTCTTTTGAAGTATTAATTGGAGCTATCTTTAGTCATTTATTTAATGATGGAAAATTAGATCCTGTTGATAATGCTAAAATTGGACAAAAAGCAGAGCACGCTTGTAAGAAATTTTGTGGTTTAATGGATCAAACAGCTTGTGCTGTTGGTGGTTTTATTACTATTGATTTCGAAAATCCTGCAAATCCAATTGTTAAAGCATTAGATTTTGATTTTGCTAAAACAGGATATTCATTAGTAATTACTAATACTGGTGGTAGCCATGGTGGTTTAGATGCAGAGTATAATGCATTACCAGGTGAAATGAAAGCTGTTGCCAAAGAATTAGGACAAGAAGTTTTACGCCCACTTTCAATGGAAGATGTGGTTAAAGGTATTCCTTCTATCCGCGAAAAAGTTGGAGATCGTGCTATTTTACGTTCTATTCACTTCCAAGGTGATAACGCTCGTGTAGTAGAGCAAGTTGCGGCTTTAGAAGATAACAGATTCCAAGATTTCTTAGGAATGGTAATTGAGTCGGGTAATAGCTCATATATGTATAACCAAAATATTTTTGTAGGTGGAAAAACTACTGAGCAAAATGTAGCATTAGGTTTAGCATTATCTGATTTAGTATTAAAAGGTAAAGGTGCATGGCGTGTTCACGGTGGTGGATTTGCTGGTACAATCCAAGCCTTTGTACCAAACGATTTATTAGATACATATATTTCTACATTAGAGTCAGTATTTGGCGAAGGTAACTGTCATAAGTTATTTATTCGAGCTAAAGGATCGGTAAAAGTAGAATTATAATAATAACATAAACATTAAAAGTTGGGTCATTCATTTGGTCCAACTTTTTTTATTCATTACAAACTACAATAAAGAATTAAAGTTATCATGGGGAATTCAAAAACGAATTACACGGTACCTTTTGCTATTATGTCTTTTTTACTTTTTCTTTTGGGATTTGTAACATGGATTAATAACATATTGGTTCCATTTATGAAAATTCAGTTCAATATAACTGAAAGTCAGGCACAACTCGTAAGTGCTGCATTCTTTGGTGCATATATCATTTCCATCCCAGTGGGAGGTATGGTAAAAAAGGTTGGTTATAAAATGAGTGTAATTATAGGCTCCATTATTGTTGCCATTGGTTGTGCTATATTTGTTCCTGCTTTAAATATTGGCTATGGAATGGTTTTAGCAGGTTTATTTGTAACAGCTATCGGAGTTGTAATTTTACAAGTTGCTGCTAACCCTTATGTAATCGCCCTAGGAACGCCTGAAACTTCATCATCTCGTTTAACATTAGCAATGGCTATTAACTCATTAGCTGCAGTATTAGCTCCAATTATTGGAGGATATATTTTAGATTCAAGTGGTGATTCTGTTGTTGTTAATGAGCAATTAGCTAAAACTCTTTTTATCACTTTATCAGCAATAGCAGTAGGTACAGCAGCTTTACTTTACTTTATGCACTTACCTGATATTGAAGGAGACGAAGATTCCTCAGATGCAGCTAAAGGGCGCAGTGCTTGGAGCTACCCTCAAGTTGTATTAGGATTTATTGCCATAGGTATGTACATGGGACTTGAAGTAGGTGTAGGTAATTATTTCCTTAACTATGTTGAGTACAATGTAGCTGGTAAATCAATGGATTTTGCTTCTAAAATTTTAGGATTTTATCCATTAGGGTTCTTCTTTGGTCGTGTAATTGGAGCGGGGTTATTGAAGAAATATGAGCCAACAAAAGTATTACTTGTAAACTCAGTAATTTGTGTGGCTTTATTAGCAACATTCTTTATTACAAAAGGAAGTGCATTCTCAATTTGGCCATTAATTGCGCAAGGTTTATTCTTATCTATCATGTGGTCTGTATTATTCGATCTTTCAATGAAAGATGTACCTGCAAGCGCTGCAAAACAAGCTTCTGGTATTATTTGTACTGGTGTTGTATTCACAGGTATGTGGATGGTAATTATGGGTAAAGTTGTAGAAAACTCTACAATGACATTTAATGGTGCTGAAGTAACAAATTATGGAAGTGCTTATGCATTCTTCTTCTTATTTTACGCATACATTATTTTCTTTGCTTTGAAAGGTGCAAAAATCAGAAGAAACGCTTAAATTGGCATTCGTTTAAAAATAATAGATACATGCTAACAACAGCATAATATGATATAAATGCAAGTTTCAAATGAAGTACTACTTCATCGAGACTTGCATTTTTTATTTAGTAAAGAGATCATTTTTTTAATAATATAATCGATAAAATAATATGAAAGTTATTGATCAAGATAGTTTTAAAGGAACTTACAAAGGAAAAGAAGTAGCATTATTTACCTTAAAAAATAAAGGTGGAATGGTAGCGCAGGTTACTAATTTCGGGGCTAAAATTGTTAGTGTTTTAGCGGCTGATCGCGATGGTAACTATGCTGATGTTGTACAAGGCTACGAAACTATTGAAGAGTGGTTTAAGGGAATGCCATATTTTGGCGCCGTTTGTGGTCGTTTTGCCAATCGTATTAAGGATGGTAAATTTACTATTGATGGTGTTGACTATCAATTGCCAATTAACAATGGAACAAACAGTTTACACGGAGGACCAAACGGTTTTAACGATCAGGTGTTTGATGTTGAAGGTGGCGTAGTTGAAGCCAATGGAGGTGCATCTGTAAAAATGAGCTATGTAAGTGTTGATGGTGAAGAAGGATATCCAGGAACAGTTAAATTTAGCATTACTTATACATTAACTGAGGAAAACGAATTGGTGTTAGATTATTATGCTACCACTGATAAGACTACACATGTAAATATTTGTTCGCATTCTTTCTTCAACTTAGAAGGTGTTGAAAGTGGATCAACAGTAACTTCTCATGAGTTAATGATTAATGCTAAGGAATTTACACCTTACGATGATACTTGTGCGCCAACAGGCGAAATTAGAGCAGTAAAGGATACTCCAATGGATTTTACTGAAACTCATGTTATCGGTGATAGAATTGATGCTGATTATGAGCAATTGCAAATTGGTGTTGGTTACGATCATAACTGGATTTTAGATAAAGGAGCTGGGGAACTAGGTTTAGCAGCAGTTTACTCTGAACCAAAGTCGGGTAGAGGAATTGAGGTTTATACTACACAGCCAGGAATTCAAGTTTATACAGCAAACTGGCACGATGGCAGCGATGTAGGTAAAGGCGGAGTAGCTTATCAAAAGCGTTCGGCAATATGTCTTGAGACTCAGGGATTTCCTAATTCTCCTAACAAAGAAAACTTTCCAAGTTCTATCCTTAAACCAGGAGAAGAATATAAAGAATCTTGTGTATACAAGTTTGTAACAAAATAAAACACTACCAAATTGCCCGAATTTGCTATTTTTTGTGCAAATTCGGGCTCTAAAATTTACCAAAAAACATACTTTTAATTAAAAACTAAAAAATGACTTTATCAAAAAACAAAAGCAACTTATTGCCAATAATAATGATGTTCGCATTATTTGCGATGATATCATTTGTAACTGGGTTATCTAATCCTATTGGTGTAATTTGTAAAGCACAAGATGGTATTCCGAACTGGATGTCTCAACTAGGAAACTTTGGAAACTTTATAGCATATGCTGTAATGGGGCTTCCTGCAGGGATTATCCTTAAAAATAAAGGATACAAATTTACTGCTCTAACAGCCATCGGAGTGGGTATTATTGGAGTTGCAATACAAATGGTATCTGGCTATATGCCATATGCACCAGGCGATAACTTTATTCCAATATTTATGGTATACTTATTAGGTGCATTCGTTTCAGGATTCTCTATGTGTATGCTTAATACAGTTGTTAACCCAATGTTAAACACATTAGGTGGCGGTGGAAAATCCGGAAACCAATTGATTCAGTTTGGAGGGTCATTAAACTCTATGGCTGCTACAATTGTACCTATCTTAGGTGGAGCTTTAATTGGTACTATTACAAGAGAAACTTCTCTTCGTGATGCTATCCCAGCACTTCAAATTGCATTAGTTATTTTCCTTGTTGCATTTGCAGTTCTAGCAGCTGTAAAAATTCCAGAACCAGGTTTAGCTAAAGGAAGTGCTTCTAAAACTAAAGAAGATCATGGCCCAATGTCATTTCGCCATTTTGTGTTTGGTACGGTAGCTATATTTTTATACGTTGGTATTGAAGTTGGTATTCCTAACTTTATGAACCTTTTCTTAACAGCACCATTAACTCCAGAGGCTGGTGAAGCTGCTGGTATGGGCATCGACCCTGCTGCTGCTGGTACCGTAGTAGGTACATATTGGTTCTTAATGTTAATTGGTCGTTTATTAGGTGGTGCTTTAGGTGGAAAATACTCAGCTAAAGAACAATTGTTATTTGTTTCAGGTCTTGGTTTAATCCTTGTAGGTACTGGTATCTTTCTACCAAAATCAGTTACTGTTGAGATGCCTGTATTTTTAGCGGATATTAGCTTTGGTTTCCAAACGGTTCCATTATCTGTAATGTTTTTTGCATTATGTGGATTGTGTACGTCAATTATGTGGGGTGGAATTTTTAACCTTGCCGTAGAAGGAATTGGTAAATACACAGAGATGGGTGCCGGTATCTTTATGGTGATGGTTTGTGGTGGTGGAATATTACCACTTATCCAAGGAGGAGTTGCTGATGTAACACTTAGCTATACAGCCTCATTTTGGGTAATTGTTGCTGCTTTGGTTTACTTATTATGGTATGCTTTAGCAGGATGTAAAAATGTAAATACAGATATCCCTGTTGAGTAATTAGCGCGGATTGAATATAACTCGTCCTAAAATAAGTCTACAGGTTATTGTATAATAATATTATAATTCATATTAGTCCTCAAGGGTTGCCTTGGGGGCTATTTTTTTTCGATAAGTTTTCAACTCTTCATTCTATACGAAAGAAAATTTTATCCTTACGAAACCTATAATGGTAGTTGGTTGTGAATAGATAACTTTTTCTTGTTTTTATAAACATATTATTGGCCGTTATGATAGGGGAATTTTATCACATTTAATGTGATATATTGTAATGGTTTTTAAATGTTTGATGCAGATGTAAGGCACTGCAATACGTATTTAGTTCGCTAATTTCAATATTTCCTAAGTTTATATTTTTTTAGTCTTTAGTGAAATGGTGATTGATTGGGTGGATTAGACTTTTTCGTATAGAGATATTCAACTCCTATTCTATTATCGATAAGAGAAATATATTTTGATCTAGCCAAATATTCTAAAGAACATTAAACCTAATAATCGAGGTTCTTCAAAATATTTAATAATTGGTTCTGTCATTTGTCTAATTCAAAATGGTGGAAGGTTTCAGTAAATTGAATGGAGCAACATAGATATATCGCTTATTCTATCTATGCTATATACAATATAGTTTTATTGTACACTAATCTATAAATACTATATAGACTCTTTCTGTGGTTCTATGTAATTCAGTATATTCGCATTCTAATTATTATCAGATAAAAATGAGCATAGAAAAAGATATTATTAAAAGAAGTAATTCAAGTTGTGAACTTTGCGGATCAACTGAAAGTCTATCGATATATACGGTACCAGCCTCTCCAAAGGATGGTATTGATGCAAGCATTCATATATGTAATACTTGTGCCTCTCAAATTAACAACCCAGAAATGGTTGATGTTAATCATTGGCGCTGTTTAAATGACAGTATGTGGAGTGAAGTTCCGGCGGTACAAGTGATGGCTTGGCGTATGTTAAATCGCTTAAAAGCAGAAGGCTGGCCTCAGGATTTATTGGAGATGCTTTATTTTGATGAAGATATGAAAACATGGGCAGAAGCCGATGGTGATGGGGAAGAGGATGAGTTTGCCATTAAGCACATTGATAGTAATGGTGTTCGTTTACAAGCTGGAGATACTGTAGTTTTAATAAAAGATTTGAATGTTAAAGGCGGTGGATTTACGGCAAAAAGAGGTACTGCAGTAAGAGGAATCGGACTTGTGCATGATAATGCAGAGCAAATTGAAGGAAGAGTTAACGGGCAACACATTGTATTGCTAACACAATACGTTAAGAAAACGAATTAAAATACCATACCGTTTTAACTGAATAAGGCCTTGTGACTGATGTTGCAAGGCCTTTCTGTTATAAAGGCTCTAATAGTCAATAATCAGATAAACACTCGATTAATAATTATTAGTAACTTATCATTTTTATAAAACTGATTTGATATGAAGGCTGAAATTATTGAATTACTTACAATTGGAGATAAGTTTATTGCTGAAGAAATACAAAGGATACTTGAAGATAAAGGGATTTATGCCCTATTAGAGTCTGATAACCCTGCCTCATCATTTTTAAATACCTCTGTTGGTACAGGTACAATTGAGAATATAAGTATAAAAATAAACAGTTTAGATTACGAAAAAGCAAGCACTGTTATAAAAGACACTAGCTACAGTGATTTGCTAACTAAATCATAACCGACTTAAGGCCAAAGTGTAAACTATTTATACGAAAAAAGGGAAACTAAATAATTAGCTTCCCTTTTTTGCGGTCTGGACGGGACTCGAACCCGCGACCTCCGGCGTGACAGGCCGGCATTCTAACCAGCTGAACTACCAGACCCGGTCTTTTTGTTTTTTATATAATGCGGTCTGGACGGGACTCGAACCCGCGACCTCCGGCGTGACAGGCCGGCATTCTAACCAGCTGAACTACCAGACCAGTATATAAAAAACAGTATTTCAAGTTTTATTTTTCACAACAAGTTATTGTTCAAGTAACTTTTAACTAGCGGTCTGGACGGGACTCGAACCCGCGACCTCCGGCGTGACAGGCCGGCATTCTAACCAGCTGAACTACCAGACCAGTTATGTGAAAAATGTTTTGTATTTCCTTATTTATCTCTAAAGAGATTAACTAGCGGTCTGGACGGGACTCGAACCCGCGACCTCCGGCGTGACAGGCCGGCATTCTAACCAGCTGAACTACCAGACCAGTTATAAGGAAATGTACTTTAGATTTTTTCTTTATCTCCAAAGAGATTAACTAGCGGTCTGGACGGGACTCGAACCCGCGACCTCCGGCGTGACAGGCCGGCATTCTAACCAGCTGAACTACCAGACCAGTTTAGAAAAAATCTTCAAATACGTTTACATTTTAGATTTCTTCTTTATCTCCAAGGAGATTAACTGGCGGTCTGGACGGGACTCGAACCCGCGACCTCCGGCGTGACAGGCCGGCATTCTAACCAGCTGAACTACCAGACCAGTTTAGAAGAAATCTTCAAATATTTTTATGCTTTAAAGAGATTATTACGTTTAATAAGCTCCGTTTTACTAGCGGTCTGGACGGGACTCGAACCCGCGACCTCCGGCGTGACAGGCCGGCATTCTAACCAGCTGAACTACCAGACCAGTATTGTTTTTCATTAAAGCGATGCAAAGATAGAGGTTCTTTTTCTATTTGCAACAGTAAGGGGCTTTATTTTGCAATTATTTTCGAGGTAAAATGAGCCATATTGCAATAGCTATCTACAATACAGGGTCTTAGTGCTTGAAATTATTTTATGTTTTTCATTAACAAATATTCAAGATATGTCAATTGTCATATCATAGCACTATTTATAGGCCAATATGCAAATTATTGCTTAGAGGAAATAATTAGATACTTAACATATTTGAATAAAAACTACCTCAATGGTTTCAATAAATATTCTAAACCATTGAGTTTAATTTCATACAATGTTGATAATAACATTCCTATTTTCCCTTCGGGGAATCCTTTCTGATGATACCATGCCAAATAGAATTCAGGTAAGTCACATATTATTCTTCCTTTATATTTTCCATAAGGCATTCGCATTCTTACTAATTCAAGTAATATCTTGTTATCCATATATATTATTTCTTACTTATATCTGTCTTATAATAGTCCATTAGCTTCTAGCATTGCTAAATTACTAGGCAAGCTAAAAAAATATTTAGAAATCCATTCTCTATTATGCTTGAATGTTGATGTATGTTGTATTGCAACTTTTAAAAGTAAGGACATAATCATTTTAAATCTCTTATTACTCTCTTAATTTATATAGTAGTCTATAAGACTATGAATATGGTTTCTTGAAATCACTCATTTTAGGATAATAATTTATCACTTATTCAAATAATTAGTCCACATGAATTGATATGCATTATGTTTTCTATGCGAATACAATAAATGTAGACAAAAAAATAGAAGTCAAATTTCATGGCTAAGGTACATATTCTGAGAAAGTAATAGGCTGTGGTGTATTGCAAAGATAAAAACACTTTAAATAAATATTAAGTTTTTGGTAGGGTAAAGGAATTTTCGAACGGTATTAATGAATAACAGAAAAATCTCTAGAAATATGATTAGAAAAATTCAATTATTATTATGTGCAATTATTGTCTCCATAAATGGTGTAGCTCAAGATTCACAGGTTACGCAAGATTTAGAAATGTGGACGTCTGTTGCGGTTCAGAAAAAAGTCTTTAATAATAAACTATCATTAAATCTAAACCAGCAATTCAGGTTCGATGAAAACTCAAGCAGACTGTACGAATACTTTACGCGAATTAAAGCAGATTACGAAATTTTTAATAATCTATATCTGGGAGCTGGTTATCGTTTTATAAAAACTGGTAATTCAGACAAAGGCTTTAGCACCGAATATAGATTTAATACTGACATCACCTATAAACAAAAAATAGACAGGATTCGATTATCATATCGTTTAAGGTATCAGAATAGGACAAATGCTAAGAATAAAGATTTATCAAATAAAAAATATAGGTTCAGGTTAAAGCTAGACTACAATATTAAAAACTGGAAGTATGATCCATTCTTTGCATCTGAGATTTTCTATGCAAAAAAAGACTATAATGAAAGTTATATAGATGAAGTAAAAGATTATAATACTATTTCTGATTTCCAGAAGATACGCTTTCAGGTAGGGACAACAAAAAAAACAGGTAAGGTTGGTGTTGTTAAAATATTTTATATGCTTGAATATCAATTTGCCGATTATCAGGCAAGCTATGGTAATGCAATTACCACTAATAATATAGGTATCAATTACACATTTAAACTTTAAACCATGAAACGATATATAATATTTATATTAAGCATTATCACAATAAGTGCTTGTACGGAAGAAGTAATAATAGAACCTGGATTGGGCTATGATGATTGGAGCGAAGCAACTCATAGTAGCAGCTCACCAGACTATAATCAGGTATTTGTAACTAATGAAGTACAAAGACTTGATATAGTTATTGAAGAGGAGTATTGGGATGCTATGCAATCCGATTTAATGTCAATTGTTGGAACGACAACAAATCAGGGTGGCGGTGGAAGACAAATGCCTGGTGGTATGCCAGGGGGTATGCCTGGAGGAATGCCAGAGGGTATGCCAACATCAACCGATAGTGAAAATCCCATTTATGTTCCATGCCAAGTATTCTATAATGATAAGCAATGGTTTGATGTAGGCATTAGATATAAAGGTAATTCAAGTTTAAAGCTTGCTTATAAAGATGGTGCCAGGAAATTTCCATTTCGTTTAGAGTTTAATCATTTCGAAGATGAGAACCCATACATATGGGGTCAAAACTTTTATGGTTTTCAACAACTGTCATTTAGTAGTGGATATCATGATTTGTCGTTGATGAGAGAAATGATAACACCTGGTTTATTTCGAGATTTTGGAGTTCCTGCGGCTAAAACTGCCTTTTATAGAATCTATGTAGATCATGGTGAAGGTTCTGAATATTTTGGATTATACACTATGGTTGAGATTATCTTTGATACAATGATAAAAGAACAGTTTGAAGGTGAAAATGGTAATTGCTATAAACCTGATCAGGAAGGAGCATATCTAACCAATGCCAATGTTTTAAATGAAACCACCATGCCAAATAAAACAAATGAGGGCGATTACAGTGATGTTACTAATCTGATAAATGCATTAAATAGTTCGTTACGTACTAGCAATGTGGAACAATGGAGACAGGAGCTTGAAAAAACAATTGATATGGAACAGTATTTAAAGTATTTAGCAGCAAATACTACCATTGCTAATTGGGATACCTATGGTTTGATGTCACATAATTATTACTTATATACAAACCCTGGTGATGGCAGAATAAATTGGATTCCTTGGGATAATAATGAATCATTAACAATGACAGGTTCTAGGGATGCTCTCGAATTTGATTTTAGTAATATGGAAAACCCAGAGTCATGGCCGTTAATAAATTTCATATACAATGACGAAGTTTATCATGCTAAGTATATCGCGTATATAAACGAATTTGTTCAGCAAGTATTTACTCCCGAGAATGTTCAAGGGATAATAAATAGTTATGCAAGCATAATAGAAGAATATACCATAGGAAGTCAAGGCGAGTCTGGTGATTACTCATTTTTGGTTTCAGATTCTGATTGGACAGAAGCTGTTTCTGAATTAAATAGTTATGTAACTCAAAGGTATGATGATGCTAATGAGTTTGTTGAAGAGAATAATTAATTTTTTGTACACTTATAAATAGGGCAGTGTAAAAATTCAATAATAATCTTTTAACCAAGCTCACCTTTTTTATAATATACATTTAATAAGGAATAATAGACTCAAAAAATAAATAGATATACAGATGAAGAATTTTATGATTATAATTTTTCTTTTTTCGATAACAGCAACCGTGTTTTCGCAAAGTGAAAAAAAAGCAAAGAAGTATCACGTGAAAACAGTTACAATTAACGAAACTGTTCTTGATAATGGAAATAACAAAGAGTTAATAGAAGAAAAAGCTTTTGATGAAAAAGGAAAGCTCACGGAACACAAGGAGTATAATGACAATAAAATTAAAACGTGGAAAAAGTACACTTATACACAGGATGGAAATATTGAAAGCGAACAAACCCTGAATGCAAAAGGGGTAATAATAAAGAAGATAGTTTACAAATATTCAAATGGACTTAAAATCAGTAAGAGCTATTACGATTCAAAAGATCGTTTAAAAAAACAAAAATATTATGAGTACAACTATTATGAATAAATTAACAGACTTGCTCAATAATATGCAAGCAATTAATTTAAACGAAATGGATCATGTTAAATTAATGCGTAGGAGGGATACAAAATATGTAATACCTACAATTAAACTACCATCAATTTTAAATGATATTAAAAATCAATATAGAATCCTTGAAATAGATAAAAAACGAATACATCCGTATCAAACATTGTATTATGATACACCGATGTTTAGTATGTATCAGGCTCATCATAACCACAGGTTAAATAGGTACAAAATTCGAGAACGTAAGTATTTAACTTCTGATGATACTTTTTTAGAAATAAAGTTTAAAAATAATAAGGGAGAAACTCAAAAAAAACGTATCAAGTACAGTTTTAAAAAAACCATGAGGGATGATGTAAGAAGTAGTGCTTTTTTATATTTGAACTCGCCATATAGTAGAGACGAAATAGAGCCAGCTTTGGAAAATTCGTTTCATAGAATAACACTCGTTAATAAAGTAAAGCCAGAACGAGTAACAATTGATTTAGGACTCATGTTTTCAAAATCTAAAGAAGAGGATAGTCTGGAAGTTCCTAACCTTGTTGTAATTGAGATTAAACGCGATTTAGATGCTGGTAATTCAGAAATTGTTGATGTATTGCATGAAAGAAGATTAAAGTCTCAAGGCTTTAGTAAATATTGCATGGGAACGGCATTGGTAAATAAAACAGTAAGAACCAACCTTTTTAAAGCTAAGATGAGACGTATCGGAAAATTTGAAAAAAATATGGTTGCTAATTTTTAAAAGAAGAAAGATGGAAATATTTAATATGGAATTGATTGATGTAGAGGATTTTTTAAAGTTGGTAACCAGGTTTGCCTTAAATGCATTTGTATTAATAATATTGGTGCGGGTACTTTACTACTCTGGCTCAAAACGAAAAGATTATCTGTTTACATATATTCTTATTGGATTTATTGTATTTTTAATGTGCTTTTTGCTTGAAAATGTGAAGCTTGAGCTAGGTTTTGCACTTGGTTTGTTTGCAATTTTTGGAATAATTAGATATCGAACAAGGCAGATAGAAATAAAAGAAATGACTTATTTGTTCTTAGTCATAGGAGTATCGGTTATAAATGCTTTAGCTAATAAGAAGATTAGCTATGCAGAATTATTATTTACAAATGCGAGTTTAATTTTTGTAACCTATTTGCTCGAAAAGGTATTTCTATTAAAGCATGAATCAAGGAAGATTATAGAATATGATAAAATTGATTTAATAAAGCCTGAAAATTACCCTCTTTTATTAAGTGATGTAGAAGCAAGAACAGGCCTTAAGGTAAATAGAATTGACATTGGTAAAATTGACTTTTTAAGAGATTCAGCTAAATTACATATCCATTATTTTGAGACTCATAACGAAGTCAATTTCGCCGATGAATACAATACGGATGAGTGAAAAATATAAGAGATAATCAAGAATTAAAAATATTGAAGTAAAAGCGAGGTTAGTCTCCAAAATAGAAAGAGTGTTCAATAAAGAGCACTCTTTTTTTTGTCAAAGCTGTAAGTATCTAACCTTAACGTAGACTCTTGCGTCAAACTTAAACCAGAATACGATAATAATTGATGAATGATCTACAGCTTAACCAGAGAAAGAAAACTCGCAATGCCTATGTAGAAACTATAAAACGATTTGGAGTTTATATAGAACTAGTTATAAGTGTAAATTGAAGGTAACAATAGAACGCTAAAGAATCATATACAGGTATACTATCATAGACTAATTAAATATATTTTGTCAGGAATATTTTTCAATTTAAAGAACATGCTCTATAGATTTTAAGTGCAGATTTCTTTGCAACTCTTAAAATGTTAAGTAATTGTGAAATATTTCTTAAAGCCTGTAGTATATCAAATTACAGGCCTTTTTATGATGTAACTAGTTTTATATTACTCACTATTTAGTATTCGTGGCAAAATAATTAATGAGCATTTCTTTATAATTATTTGCATCATCAATATTACTTCCATCAGGTGCCCATGATGCAAAATCTTCAGGAGCTAAGGGATCAAATGGCCCAGGTTTTACTTCATATATTACAGTGTTCTCTATAAGAGGGATAAGCATATGCCATTCACCTGCTTTTAAATCCACACCACCGTTTCAGTATTAGGACCCATATTCAAACAATCTTTTACTTTCCCATCTTCATAAAAACTAAAAAACAGTAATTCTCCACTCAAAACAATAATCGATTCCTCTTTAGCAGGGTTTGTATGCCTATGTGGCCTTATGTATGTTTCAGGCTCAAGGGTATTTAGAAGCCTATGTACCGGGTTTTCCATTTCATCATGGAAATTATGATTGATACGCTTGCGTTTATTTAAACGTGCTTTTTCAGAAGTTTCAGAAAGAAGTTTATGGTTAATTATCTTCATTTATATTTATTCTTATTTTGTGATAACTAGAAGTAAGGTTGATATTATTTATCAATTTAGAATTAATGTAGCTATACAATTTATTAACTAATCAATAGATTAACAATATTAATTCGTATTAGAAAAGCAAAGTCTATTGTTTTAACATATATATGCTGTAGAACATGGAGTGCTTTAGCTTAATAATACACTCTACGAAGCCCATAAATATTGAGGTGTAGAGGTTTTTCTTTTTAAAGAAATATTTCTTTAATATGTGTGATTATTTACCATGTTTGACTTATATTTGCGCTCGTTATTTTGATAATAAAAAATTCGATTAGAACAGATATGTCATTTAAAAAAATTACACCAGAAGAAGCAGCATCATACATTCATCATGATGCAACTGTAGCGTTCAGTGGTTTTACACCAGCAGGTTCGCCTAAAGTAGTACCTGCAGCAATAGCAGCGAAAGCTGAGAAAGAGCACGAAGCTGGAAGAGAGTTTAAAATTGGAGTTATCTCAGGAGCATCAACAGGTGACTCTTTAGATGGAAAATTAGCTAGAGCTAATGCAGTTAAATTCCGTACGCCTTACCAGTCTAATAAAGACTTAAGAAACGCTATTAATAGTGGTGAAGTTGAGTATTTCGATATGCACTTATCTGCATTAGCTCAAGAAATGCGTTATGGCTTTTTTGGTGATATTGATGTGGCTATCATTGAAGCGGCAGATGTTTCTCCTAACGGTGAAGTTGTTTTAACTTCAGGTGTAGGTATTTCTCCAACGGCTGCTAAGTTAGCTAAAAGAGTTATTATTGAGTTAAATACAAATCACCCAGCATATATTAAAGGTTTACACGATATCTATGAGCCTTTAGATCCTCCATACAGAAAATCTATTCCAGTTCATGCTCCTGATATGCGTATTGGTGATTCTGTATTAAGAATCGATCCTGCTAAAATTATGGGTATCGTTGAGAACAATGCTCCTGACGAAACAGGTGGTTTTGCTCCAGTTGACGAGGTTACTGCTAAAATTGGTGATAACGTAGCAAGTTTCTTAGCTGGCGAATTACGTAAAGGTACTATTCCTGAGGAGTTTTTACCAATTCAATCGGGTGTAGGTAACATTGCAAATGCCGTTTTAGGTTCATTAGGATCTAATGAGGATATTCCTCCATTTAAAATGTACACTGAGGTTATTCAAGAGTCGGTTATTGAATTAATGAAAAAAGGTGATATTACTTTCGCTTCTGGTTGTTCATTAACGGTTTCGCCTCCAGTATTAGATGAGATTTATAAAGATTACGATTTCTTTAAAGATAAATTAGTTCTTCGTCCGCAAGAGATTTCTAACAACCCTGAGTTAGTACGTCAGTTAGGATTAATTACTATTAATACTGCAATTGAAGCAGATATCTTTGGTAACATTAATAGTACGCATATTTTAGGTACAAAAATGATGAATGGTATTGGTGGTTCGGGTGACTTTACTCGTAACTCATTCCTTTCAATATTTACTTGTCCTTCAGTTGCTAAAGGTGGAGCTATCTCTGCTATTGTTCCTTTGGTATCTCACCAAGATCACTCAGAGCACTCGGTTAAAGTATTAATTACTGAGCAAGGTGTTGCCGATTTAAGAGGAAAATCTCCTCGTCAGCGTGCAGAAACAATTATCGAGAATTGTGTACACCCTGATTACAAAGACTTAATGAGAGATTATTTAGCGCAAACTGATGGTGAGCCTCAAACTCCACAAGCATTGAAATCAGTATTCAATATGCACAGTGAGTTTTTATCTTCAGGTGATATGAGAAAAACTAAATGGTAATCTACCATTTTAGCTAATAATATATAATGAGGGGGTTGTTCGTAAGAGCAACCCTTTTTTTTAATCGAAATTACTCGATTTTTTTTTACACAACTTTAAACATCAAACTATTTAATTCAATCACCATATGAAGAAATTACTTTTTTCTATCCTATTCCTTCTTACATTATTATCAACAAGTAAAGCACAAGAAGTTGGTATTCGTTTCCCTAACTTTAGTGGTAGTCAGGTTGCTATCGATGGTGTTTTTAGTTTAGGTAAATTCTCTCGTTTGCATACAGATATAACATTTGGAGGTGGCATGGGTATAGATTGTTTATGGGATTTTTGGTATCAGAATTTAGGAGGTGAAAAAGGCTTTATGTGGTATACAGGTGTTGGGCCAACTGCTTTTTTTGGAGATGCTTTTAAATTTGGTGCCGCTGGTGAAGTCGGGATAGAATATCACTTTTCAAGTGCACCCTTAGCAATTGGGGTTGATTGGAGACCTTATTTCCAAATGATTGATACCACTACCTTTAATGCAGATAGTTTTGGATTAAATATCAGGATCTGCTTTTAATCTATACAGTAAGGTTATAAACCAAATTAGTTTTAAATATACACTTATGTATATTGAAGTTGTTTAAAGTCGTGCTGAAAAACTGCGAGTAACATCTTGATTTTATGAGATTGAAACATGTATTTTATTTTGTCTCATAGAACTCTCGTTTCATTGACTTCTGCTAATCTTTATTCCGTAGCTAAGGCTATGCAATAAAAATTGAGCCTTGCCACTGAAAACCAATATATCATTCTCGAAATTTCCAGACAACTTTAAACAACTTCATTTAAAACTAATTGTAATTGGTTGTATATGACTATAAATCATATGGTTTTTCTGGATATTATATCCAAATGGCTTTTTTAGGTGGATTACCTGTAGATTCAAAGCCATCTCCGTTTTCACGTAATACAGCTTGTAATTCTTCTGCTGTAAACTCAAAACCATCTTCTTTTGCTACAGCTGCAAATTTTTCCATAGAGAAAATGTTGTCGTATTTAACACGAAACTCTCTATCATCTCCTCCTTTGTCTAATAATGCTTCTACATCTTTCCTTGACATAATATATAAGTTTAAATTTTAATTTGCTCAAAGATAATTACATTATGTAATATTTAAAATACAAATACTGTTAAATCGTAAATATTAAGCGTGTTTATGTGTTATATTGAAATTATTATTTCAATGAAGGAGAAAAGTTAAACTACATTTTGAATTTATTATATTTGCTGCTCACTGAATATGAAACTTAATCTATGGAGATAACAGAACTTGTAAAGAAGCATTTCCCATCACTCTTGGAACCTGAATTACTAGCAGATATAGAAAAGTACTGCAGTATTAAAACTATCGATGCTAATCAGAACTTTATCAATATTGCCGATGATGTTATAGCAATGCCATTATTAATTAAGGGAAGCATAAAAATAGTTCGTGAAGATGATATGGGTAACGAACTGTTACTTTATTATTTAAATGGTGGAGAAACTTGTGCAAGTATAATTTCATGTTGCATGAATAGGGCCATAAGTGAAGTTAGGGCTACTGTTATAGACGAGGCCACAGCAATCATGGTACCAATAAAGTATATGGATGAGTGGTTACAGAAATACAGTAGTTGGCGCAGTTTTATTATGATCGCTTATAGAACTCGTTTTGAGGAATTATTAAAAACCGTAGATAGTATTGCTTTTTTAAAGATGGATGAGCGTCTGGAGAAATACCTCATACAGAGATCAAAAGATACCAATACATTAATACTGCAAGGTACACATCAAGAAATTGCCGATGATTTACATACTTCTCGTGAGGTGGTTTCTAGGTTATTAAAACAGCTCGAAAAAATTGGAAGAGTTAAATTATCAAGGAATAAAATTGATGTAAGTACTTTATTTTAGTTATAAAATTTACTGAAGGGTGCTATTGATGGACAGAAAAGACATTATAATAGCAGAAGTGTTTGTTTATTTAACATGTAGATAAATTGTAGAGTATAAGAATTTTCAAATAACCTTTAAGTAAATAATTTATGAAACTATCCGTTTTATCAATTGCATTAGTTGTAAGCTTAATTTCTGTTAAGGCGCAAACTAAATATAGTGCAGATTGGGAATCATTACAAAATTATCAGGCTCCAGAATGGTACGAAGATGCTAAAATAGGCTTTTGGGTACATTGGGGCGTTTATTCAGTACCTGCATTTAAAGGTGGTCATGCTGCTGAATGGTATGGACGCTGGATGTATTGTCAGAGAGGACAAAGTAGCAGAAATAACCAGGGCTTAGCAACTCATTTACATCATAATGAAGTATACGGACCACCAGAGGAATTTGGTTATAAGGATTTCATACCTATGTTTAAGGCAGAAAACTTTAATGCCGACGAATGGGCTGATCTATGTGTAAAAGGTGGTGCTAAATTTTTTACAATGATGGGAGCCCATCACGATGCTTTTTGTTTATGGGATACCAAACTAAGTAAATGGAATTCGGTTAATATGGGACCCAAACGTGATTTGGTTGGTGAGATGGCCGAAGCAGCACGTTTGAAAGGACTGAAGTTTGGCGTTTCGAACCATACGGCATGGAATTATTGCTTTTTTGAGTGGAATCATATTAATAGGTATGATGCAGTTAATCCTGCATATGAAGATTTATACGGAAATCCTATCGTTCAAGCGAGCGCAGATACCATTAGAATGTACGATGGCGAAACACGTAAAATCTGGATTCCGCGTTCAAGGGGTGCAGTTAAACCCAGTGAGCGTGATATGAATCGTTGGTTAGACCGTACAAAAGAACTTGCAGATATGTATAAGCCTGATTTGTATTATTTCGATTGGGGATTTAACCCGAAAGAATGGGAATCGCGCAAGCAACAATTTGGGGCCTATTATTATAATAATGCCATTGAAGCGGGTAAGGGTACTATGGGTAATCCTAACGTAGTAATTAATTATAAAGGATGGCCAACATGGCGTCAAGGTGCGGCTGTGCGAGATTTTGAGCGCGGTGGTATGAATGATATCGCAGATATGGTTTGGCAAACAGATGATTGTGTTTACGACGATCATAATTGGGGTTATGTAGAAGGAACACCCATTAAACCTACCAATATGATTGTAGATCAGCTAATGGATATTATTAGTAAGCGCGGAGTGCTCATGTTATCATTTGCACCAAAACCAGATGGTACTTTCCCCGAAGAGCAAAAAACAATGATGTATGAATTAGGCGATTGGTTAAATATATGTGGAGAGGCAGTTTATAGTACGCGTCCGTATGAAATATTTGGTGAAGTAGGCGAACTATGGGGACAAAAAAATGAAACTGGTCATAAAATGTATACTGCAACCAATCAAGATATCCGCTTTACCCGTAATAAAGAAAATACAATTCTTTATGCCACTATTTTAAAGTGGCCATCAGATGGTAAGTTTATGATTACGAGCATGAGTGAAACTGATTTAAGTAACTTAAAATCGATGCGAATGATAGGAGCGAAGGGTAAAATAAAATTTGAACAAAGCAATGAAGGCTTATTATTAAGCTTACCAAAACAACCCAACTACAAATATGCTTATCCAATAAAAATGGTATTTAAAGGTCAAATTCCGAGTGTAAAATAGTTATTGAATTCAATTATATTGAAGCGATAGTATGTAAATAATTCTTACATATTATCGCTTTTGTTTGTTTAATCAATATAGGAAACAGAGTCTTTGTTGTTTGGTTTTTAGCCAACGACTTGCTATGTAATGATTCAATAATGCTATAAAACTAATAGTAATATAACACTAAATCATTATTGTCTCCAGAATTACAGGCATCTATCCATGATAGAAATTGGTCTCTTTGCGCGCTATCGCTTATTATTTCACTTACCTCTATTCGAAGGGTTTCTATATCTTCGCTTCTACAAGAATATACCAATGGAAAATCATCAGGGTAAGGAATGTTTTCTAGTTGAAGGTCAAAAATCTTTAGCGCTTTTAATTTTCCTAGTTCTGAAAGATCAGTAGGATACCACTCACTGTTATTGAGGGAACTACCATGCAGCAAAAATATTTTCTCGAATATGTACCAATACAAATAGTCATATTCAGCCTCGAAACCTTTACCGTTTAACATGTCTTTTAATATCTGTAAAACGGGTTCGCCAAAAGAAGCTTGTAGTTCTTTTAAATGCGGCCTTAATGCTTTTATATACTCCTTTTTTTGTGTCTCGTTTAGGTTTAATATTTGCTGCTCTATCAGCTTAATATTAGTTTGTATGGGTGTAATGCCGTAACTCATAATATGTATTAATTAGATGTTTTAAAAGTGATGCTATTAAAATCTGATCCGGTAAATATGCTTTCCCTATCGCTCATAAATTTTTCTGGTAAGGATACCTTTTTAAGGTTTTTAGAACTAGCGAAAGCCGCAGAGCTTAATGTTTCTATATGGTTAGGGATTGTAAGCTCGGTAAAATTATTCTCGGCAAAGCAATTGTTATATAAGGTGTTTACAGATTCGGGTAAATCGAGTTTAGATAATGCATTGCCTACAAAACAAAACATTGGTATGGTTTTAAGGTCTGCCTTGATGGTAAGTTTTTCTAACTGATTTCTTCCAAATGCACCGCCACCAATTTGCTTAACATTTTGCGGAATAGTAATTTCTGTAAGTTTATTCTTATAAAAAGCATCTTCGCCAATATATTCAAGATGTTCAGGTAATTCAGCCGTTTCTAAACCCTTGTTATCAAAGGCTTCTTTCCATATTTGCGTTACGGGCTTGTTGTTGATATAATTGGGGATTGAAATATTAGTTGCCTTGCCTATGTAATTTAGGATAGCAATGCCATCAGCAATTTCTTTGTAAGTATAATTATTACATTTTAAGTTTTCGATAGGTTCTTGCATATTCTATTTGTCTTGTTTTAAAGCTCCCTATAACCTTATCTTTTTTAATAAAGCTTGCGGAGTTTTTAATATTTATTACTCGATGCCTTGTGCATCATTAAGTGTTCTATCAATAAATTCAGTATTGATTTTTAAGAGGTGCGCTAGGTTATGAAGCACCACCACTTCTTCTTTGGCGATTTCGCCATCTGAATAAGAAATAATTGATAGATCACGTAGTATATTTAGCTTTTGCATTACAGATAAGGACACATTGAGTTCCTTAGATAAGTGTTTCAGTTCGTCAATAATTTCATCTTGTGTATGTTCATTGATTGTCATCATGCTTGTTGTAAAAACATCCTGATTAACGATAGAGCGGAGTGCTTGTATTTCCGAATCCTCAACAACACCATCAGCAATAGAAATCATATAACCACCAAAGAACATAAATTGCTGAATTTTAGCACCAAATTCAGTATCTGAAGCTAAATATTCAGGTTCCATAAGCGACATAATTTTCTTGATTTCATCCTCCATCTGATCCTCTGTAATCTCTGAATTTACAGTAGGAATAAACTGTTTAAAGGTTTCGCTTTTATTGAATAACTCCAAAGCCTTAATGCGCAGAGGACTAAATGGGTGTGTGCTATACCAATCAGATGGGTCGTGATCCGAGTCATTCATTACAGCCTCCAAGTCAACAAACTGCTTAATGTATTCATTTAGCTTAAAATCCAAGGAATTGGAAGTTACACCGGAGGATAGCTTAAAGAAAGCTTTTGCTGCTGATTCAAAACTACCACAGCATAATAATCCTGTTCTATCTGCGCTAATTTCGGCATTTCTGTTCCAAGCATACAATTTCATGGCATGTAATGGTGATAGAATATTGCAGCCAACCTCTAAAATATGACTTACAGGATATTTAAAATGCTCAAATAGAACATGACCAATCTCGTGGCCAACTACAAAGAGTAATTCTTCTTTTGTGAAGCGTTCAATCATTCCCGATGAAATGATAATGTATAACTTATCTTCTTCTGGCGGATAACAAGCAGCGTTAAACTTATCACTTTGATAAACGAAGAACTCAATACTCGATTTCAGTTGTAATACATCAATACAATGATCGGCTATTTCATGCAGATTTGGAGCAAGTGCTCTTGTTAACCTAAGACTGGATTTTAATAGGTGTCGACGCGATTTAAATACAGGATTATTATCCTTAATATCGCTTACTGTTTTCTGAATTTCTTTGTCTTCATCAAACTCTAATACATAATCGCGGTCACCATCGTATACCAATAAGTCTAGGTCAATATCTGTTCTTGTACTTTTATATGCTTCAATTACACTCATAATTTTTCTAATTAGTTAAGGTTTTTTGATTTGAGGATAAATAATTTCAATATTTATCCTCATTTAAAAGGTATTTACTAAAGGCTATTCTCTAGTAGTTCATTTAGTTTTTCGGTTCTGCTTTTTACATCATCGACATTCATAATAGGGCTGTGATCCACCTTTAAAATACCATCAGAAAAAGAATATGCATGTGTAGGATTATGATGGTTATTTTCGTTTACAATTAGTACCTTTTTTAATGATTCTTGCAAAGCTTCCTTACCCATATCGTCAGCACAAATTGCTGTAAAAGCCTCAATTAATGGTTGGAAATAAACTTTAGGGTAGGAGTCGGCAAGCAGGTGATTAAACCTTTCTTCTGCCACTAGAGTTTCCCATTTAATTTCCATTTCAACTTCAAAGCCAGCAGCCTTATTAATTTGTTCTGTTAACTCAGGTAGTTGTTCTTGCTCAAATTGTTGTGCGATTCTTCTTTCTTTAAGTCCCATGATTCGATTGTTTAAAATTTAGTTATTAGTAATTTTCATTAGATTCCCTTTTAAGTTAAAAAGGGCAAATACTTCTTCGTTATTTCGTTTAGCAATAAGGTTGTTTCCTGCTGGTTCAACCGCAAAGCCATTCTGGTTTAAGTAAGCTGTTAGGCACGCTTTATGCGACACGTTCATCGATGCTATTAATCCTGTAAATGTTGATATTAGGATAGGAGTTGGAGTTTTATCTTTTTTAGTCATCAGCTCCGAGTTGGTTAACACGTAAATTGTGATGCCATTAAAATCAACCGGAAAATAGGCACTTGCATTGATCACTCCAGAAGCAATCATAGCATAATAATGCCCCGGATCGTTTTTAAATGCTATTTTAGGTACAGTGAATTCTTCAATATTATTGTTGATTCCTATTTCACGTATTTGTTTGGCTGTAGCTAATAACGCATCAGGAATACCACTTTGAGTATTTCCCCATCCCCAAAGCCATGTTTTTTGTTTTGGCGAGTAGGTACCTAATATCTGTATAGGTACTTCGAGCGCATCGCCAAAACGAAGTATGCCATCCATTAAATTAAAATCCCATTTTTTGTCGCCAGTAATTTCGGCGCAATGGTTTTGTTTTTCGTAGGATTTTGCTGCGTGCAGGTTAAATAAGTCATCAATACCTACTTTAATTTGGTTTTTGTCTGTAGTTATTGCAGTGGGGTTAGGGTTATCTACTGAAGGGATTTGCGTGTCTACATTCTCGTCAGAACTACCTGTTTCTTCTAATTTTCGTTCCAATAAATCGGTAAGCGCTGAAATCCTAGGTTCCATATTATCAGCATTAATAACAGGGTCTAGGTTAATGGTTAAAACCTTGTTTTCTAATGAATACCCAGTTTCAGGGTTGTGGATATTACCATCGTTTTTTATGATTACTTTTTGTAATCCAGCATACAGAATATTTTTTCCGAAATCGTCGATGCAAATGGCCTTTAAGGCTTCAATTAACGGTTTAAAGTATATTTTCACATAAGTTTCGTTATACAAATGTGCAAAACGATCTTCTACCATGGTTTCCCATTGAATCTCTAGGGGTAAATCGAAACCTGCAAATTGTTTAATTTGTTCTTCTAATTCAGGGTATTGTTCCTCCTGAAAAGCTTTTATAGCTCGTCGTTCTTTAAGTCCCATAATTATTAACTTTATAAGTTGTTTAGTAGAGCATTTTCAATATCAGTTGCAAAAGTTTCGCTCAGTGCTTTCTGGTATTGAATGGATAAGTTAATGTGCTTGTTTTCTTTTTTATCAAGAGAAAAACCCTTATCACAGTATGTTATTTGTATTGATTCGATGATGCACCAAGCTTCTTTTCCCATAGTATCACTGCATACAGAATTAATGGCTTGTAGCACCATACCAATAATATCTTTTATATTTAAGCGGTCTGTGGCACTCAAGTTTTGCATTGGCAACACAATATCAAACTCAGGATGTTTATGAGCTAAGGCCTCACATTCCGATTTTATCCAACGTTTAAGTTGTAACAGGCTAATTTTTTCATCGTTGTTTAATGCACGCGGTATTTCACCTTTGCTTAAAAGTGTAGCTATTTTCTCAGGCTGATGAACTTCTAAGGCAATGATATCGGAAGCATGAAAGAATATAAGGGATTTTGTAGCCTCCGTTTGAAAGCAAATATGGATACCCTCTAAATCGGTTTTATCCAAGGAAATGATGAAGCCATAAATGGATAGCCCTGTGCGTAAATGTAAACTAACAATAGGTTTAATTTCTTGATGAGCAAGTTTCTCTAAAAGTAGAATTGTATTAAACGCTTTGTATTTTTCTGCCGATGCAATCATAGTATTTTGTTTTTGCTTCGACTAATGTATGAGCTAGTAGTTTGCTTACAAAAAACACTTTGTTTTCGTGGCAATTAATTTCATATTCGTTCTTTATGTGATGGAAAAGGATGTTTTAGGTAAGCGGCTAAATGGATAAGTAATCGAGTTAGGGTACTCGATTACTCCAAGGTTACATTGCTTTTAGCTCTTTAATGCTTTCTGCAGTAATGCTTTTTTTCGTGTAGAAACAGGTACTTCCGAATTATCCTTCAGGGTTAATATATTGCTGCTATTAATAGACTTAATATGCTTTAGGTTTACCAAATGTGATTGATGAACTCTAAAGAAGAGATGCGAATTTAAAACGCCCTCGTAATATTTAAGATTACGTGATATTAGTATTTGTTTTTCGTGAGTGTAAATAGTTGTATAGCTACCATCAGATTGGCACCTTATGATATCATTTACATTTATAATATATTGATTATCGGCAGTTTTTAGTAATAACTTTTCTTCAGCTACTTCAGTAGTTGTGGTTGTATTATTTGTTTTTTTACTTTCTTTAATTGAAATGGTTTTATTTAGAAAGGACCTGAATCTATTAAGGCAGTCTTCCAACTCATCCATATCAATGGGTTTTAGTAGATAATCAAAAGTATCAAACTTAAAAGCTTTAATTGCAAACTGGTCATAAGCTGTTGTAAATATCACATTAAAGGTTCCTTTGTCGCAGGCTTCTAATACCTGAAAAGCATTGCCTCCAATTAATTCAATATCGAGTAATACCAATTGTGGTTTTGTGCTGTTTATTAGTTGTATGGCATCCTCAACATTATCAGAATCGCCAACGATATCAATATCTTCAGCAAGTATGGAGAGCATTTTTTTTAGTGTGTTTAATGCGTTAAACTCATCTTCTATAATAAGTGTTTTTATCATTTACTCCTAAGTTTAAATTTTACAATTGTTCCCGAGGCATTACCTCCGGTATCGAATAAATCAATTACTTCAAAGGAATTCTCTTCGCCTAAATGACGTTTTTTTAATCGTGATAAAAATACATCTGTAGCATGTATTTCGTTTTCGGTATGCTTGTATTTTTTCATTTGACTACGACCAATACCATTATCTGAAATAATAAATTCAAGATGGTGATTAATCTTTTTTATAGAAACCTTTATTTCACCAGGTATTTTTAAATGCTTTAATCCATATTCAATTGAATTTTCAATGAAAGGTTGTAGTAGCATTGGAGGAATTTGTACTTGTTCGGGGTGTATTTTTTCATCCAGCTCTAGCTGATAAATAAATTTATTATTAAACCTGGCTTGTTGTGTTCCAATGTAATTAGCTAGCATATTAATCTCTTGATCTAAAGAGATATTTTCTTTACGTACATATTCAAATATTTGTCGCATTAAGCGAGAGAATTTTGCAATAAGCTTGGTTGATTTTATAGTGTCGCCATCGAGTATAATATTTTGAATTGCCGCTAATGTGTTGAATATAAAATGAGGATTCATTTGGATGCGCAAAAGTTTCTGTTCTAAATCGGCTGTTTGGTTAGCTGTGCGTAATCGGTAGTTGTTAAAAGTTACTATGAGCGCAAATATTAACAAGACTAATGTTAATGCAATAATACTAAATATTATTCGGTTTGATTTGTTCTTTTCCGCTTCTTGCTCTACCTCTTGTTCCTTTTTTAGTACTTCGTATTTTACATTAGCAAATGATAGCAACTCTTCTTTTTCTTTTGCCCAACTGTGGTTCTGTATGCTATCTCTATCTTTTTGATAAGCAATAGCTGTATCGTAGTTTTTAGCAATAAAGTTATTGGATATAAGTTGATTGAGTATCTCAATCATTTCAGAATATTCGGCTTCTGATGAGTAAATATTTAAAGCTTTTTGATAATAGTAATTAGATGAGTCTATTTTACTTTGTATAATATATGCCTTACCTAGTCCTTTAAATGGGGCAGGATTGATAGTACTACTAGTTCTATTTATGGTAATTGATTTTTTAAGATAAAATATGGCATTGTCAATATCGCCAACCATAATGTGTGTAAAGCCAAGGTTGTTATAGGTACTAACTAGCGGTCTAACGTCAGTATCATTAATCATTAAGTCTACGGCTTGTTCAAAATAGCTTATTGCGTTATTGTATTCATTTAGTCGCATATAAATGGCCCCTATATTGTTTTTACAAGCTGACATTGAGGAGGAGTCCTTCATTATTGTAAATAAGGAATCGGTTTTGAGTATATACATCAATCCTGTTTCATAATCATTCAGAGCAATGTGTATATTAAAAAGCCGATTATATACTTTACCTAACAAACGTATATTCGATTGTTCTTTTGCTAGTTTAAGCGCTTTAAAAGCTACTTCTTGTGCCTTTTGATATTGTGTTAAATGTGCATGCGCCGAACTTATTGTAATTAGGCATAAACCAGTAGTATAATAATGATCAGTATTTTTATAATAATTATAAGCTATTGTACTGTTTGCAATGGCCTCTTCAAACTGACGGTTTAATATATTTATTTCACCCTTTAAAAAATAGATATGCGCTTCTTCCTCCTTATTGTTTATGCGATTTGCCAATAGGCTATCTAGTTTAATTAATGAAGCATCAGCTTTTGTAAAAGATTGCTGATAAATAGGTAAAACTATTTTCTCAAAATTAGTAGTTTCAATTGTGTTTTTATGTTCAGGTTTGAAAACCAATAGGAGGGAAGTAATGCCTAAAATAATAAATAGGGCAACACTATATTTTTTTTGCATAAATGCTTACAATTAGGTCTAAATTATTCTGTTTAAATAATGCATAAAGATATACACCCGAATTTTATAAATGGTTACATACCCAATAAATTATAATATAGCTTTTGACGTGGTTTTGTTTTTCTTAGGTCCAGTTACAGGTTTTTGTTTTGGTTACCGATTCTACCATACTAATAACCATTATTTTAAACTGAATATTGAATTTGAAACAATAATTCTAGATTAGATAGTAATTAAAATAATTATACAAACACTACGAGTCTACCCCCTCAAAATCAATGATTATTATATCATTATTTATTGTTGATCAAGTATATTTATAGCTAATAGTATTAGCTAAATATTTTATGAAAAAATTATACAGTATCTCATTCTTCATTTTGATGATCATCCAGTTATCTGCGCAAGAACATCTGGATAATTATAGATGGACAAGTGTTGAAACTAAGGGAGAAGTAATTGGTAGACACGAAAATTCCTTTATTGAGTTTGAGGGTAAATTCTACTTAATAGGTGGTAGGGGTATAAAACCCGTGAATGTTTTTGATCCTGAGAATAATACCTGGACTTCGCTTGGTAAAACACCTTTTGAAATTCATCACTTTCAGGCTGTGGTTTATAAAGATGCCATTTACTTGATGGGTGCCATGACAAAAGGATATCCTAAAGAAATTCCTGTTGAAAATATTTGGATCTATTATCCCAATACCGATAAATGGGAGAAAGGTGATGCCATACCAAAGGAGATGCAACGTGGAGGAGCAGGCGCATCCTTATACAAGGATAAAATATACATGACTTGTGGAATTGAATTTGGACATACTAGTGGTACACATAATCGCTTTGATAGTTATGACTTAAAAACAAGAGAGTGGCAAAGTCTTACAAAAGCTCCTCACGTACGAGATCATTTTTCGAGTATCGTGGTTAAGGATAAGCTTTATTGTATAGGTGGACGAAACTCAAGCGTTCATTATCCTAATAATTTTAATGCCTTCTTTTGGGCTACAGAAAGGGCTGTAGATGTATACGATTTTAATAAACAAGAATGGTACACTATTAAGTCTCCTTTGCCATATGGTACTGCAGCTGGTGCGCTTGTTAACATTGGCAACTCTATTTTATATATGGGTGGCGAAGGCTCGCAAAAGCAGGCGTATACAAATACTCAGTGCTTAAATATTGAAACAGAACAATGGACACAGTTGGCACCCTTATGCATAGGACGGCATGGTACAGGAGCTATTTTGTATAACAATGATATTTACATTGCTGCCGGCAGTCATGTGCAAGGTGGAGCGAATATGAATACTGTTGAAAAATTCTCGTTAAATCATAGTTGGAAATCCTTATTTAATGGCCATAATTTAGATGGATGGAGTGTGAAATGCATTGATGCTGATAAGAGTAAGAACTTTTGGATGGTAAAAGATGGTATACTAGAATCTAATTCCCTTGGCACTGAAGATCATCATTATATATGGCTGCAAAATGATGAGATATTCGGTGATTTTGAATTGAGATTAAAGTTTCAGGCTAGTAAACTGAACAAAGGAAATAGTGGTGTGCAGATTAGAAGCAGATACTCAGAAAAAGATATAGTAGAAAATGATGTAAAAGGATGGCTCGATGGTCCTCAGGTAGATATTGATCCCAACAATCCTTGGCGTAATGGTTTTATTTACAATGAAACCAGAAGCGCAAAAAGATGGATTTATCCTGATTTACCAGATTGGAAAATCAGTAAGGAGGAATATGCGCCAAAACGTGTGATTCATTATTTCGAAGGTGATGAAACTGGATGGAACGATATGACTATCATATGTAAGGGCACGCGCATAAAAACCATTGTAAATAATATTGTTGTGGCAGATTATGATGGTGCGGCAACATTAAAAGATAAAGGGCATAAAAAACTTAAGGTCGGACTTGAAGGTTATATTGCTTTACAAATACATAAAAACTCGCAAAACAATATTCGCTTTAAAAATATAGAAATTAGAGAATTATAATGCCAAATATTCATCTGCTTATATGCGAGCCTTGCACCTTAGAAGATGTAATGCTTAATAATTATAAGATTGTTGCATAGGACCTATATAGCCAATTCAAATTATGGTTTTATCTTCTAGCTGGCGCGAGTTTCAAACTCGTGCTTCTAAAGCTGCATTAAAAAAAGTGCGGTTTTTATTTTATATGGTAGTTTGCCTGTTATTTATTATGCTTCGGTAAAACACACAATTTTGTGCTTTGTACTATCTTTATGTAAAGTTAAATCTAAATGAGTAGAAAGTACAAATTGCATAAGCCAATAAGTATATATTTTATTAGTTTCGCTACAATTTATTGGATATTAGTAAAAAAATAAAGACCCATACATCAAACATTGATAAAATAAAATCAGCGAGAAAGTAGAAAGGAGTGGATGTTATGGGTGTTTAAACCACCAGAGTTAAAAAAATTGCAATATAAAGAAGGATAGTTTTGGCAGAAACATAACAAAGCGATAGAATTTAGAGCAATAAAGTTATTCAGAAAGAAAAGACAATGTACATAATAAGCCTGTTGTATCAGGTTTTATATTAGAATCCGAATATTGGAAATATAGTAGGGCAGTAAAGATGCCAATGAATTTAGCATCATTAATGTTGAAAACATTCTGTAGTCACGAGCTAAAAGCTCGCGCTAGCTCTGGGGGCAAGGTTATGACAAAATAGTAATGATATATATTAAGAAGAATCTTTTGAAAAAAATGGATTCAAAACCAATACAATTAGTGAAACCTACAATGTCAAATGCGGAATAGTATGAGAGTGTACATGTTATTGTTGTTTAAATTGTTAATATCTGTTGCTTATGGGCAAAAAGAACAGGAGGTGAAAGATTTTGTTCTTGCCACAAAGCCTACATATATCGGGGAAAATGATACTTTAGTTGTTGCGAGGTTGCCAAAACTTACAGATCAGTTGAATGAGTATGTCTATGAAGAATTGAAAAGAGGAGAGTATAGCTTATTACCATGTGCATTAATTTATGTACTAAAATTGAATAAAGAGTTTTTTCTTGTGAATAAAACGGATTATGATTTGTGTATTTACTATAATTATGCACTAGTAGATTTGTTGAGAGCTAGATTAAATATTCCAGATGATGATTTAGGGTGTATATTTTATAAAACATATAATGTATATGAATGGGCGATAAAGAATCAGGAGGTGTTTTTAGAAGAGGAGGAATTATTAAATTTATTAGAAGAATTGAAATTGTTGTATATGAGAAGAGAATGAGACTTTTTTAAGCAAGAATGCAATTAAATAAATAATAGCCCCCCCAGCTGTCGCGAGTTTCAAACTTAAGTCCTTAAAACTAACAAAAGACTTTAGCTCGCTCTGCTCAGGAGTAACAAAGGATTAAAACTACTCTAATAGGTATGCGCAAACTGAGTTTAATATATATTCTATTAATTCTATTGATTGGAATATGTAAAGGTCAAGAAGGACAAGATTTAAAGTATTCCTTACCCGAAAACATAACAAAAGACTCATTAGTAAGTGATATTCTAGAAAATGGTAGTGTTCAGGCATATAATGACTTAAGTTCCTTTTTCTTTTCCAATGCTTACTTTGAGGAAATTCTACCTTATTCTTTAATGATGGCGAATAAGTGGAAATACCCTGATGCTATGTTGGACGTATATGTAATACTCTTAGCTCTTAATGATTGTTTATTTTATCGTAATGTTAATGTTATGGATGCTATGTCAAGGAATATGGCATTAGAATATCTTATAAGGTATAATAGCACAGCAAAATCAAGTAATAAAAAGGCTGATATTTATAAATTTCATGTTCAGAAATTAATTGATGATAATAAATGAAAACGAGATTATACTTAACCCCGAGCTGGCGCAAGTTTCAAAATCGAGCCCTTTAAAATAAAATTTGCTATTAGCTAGCTCTAGTTCGGGAAAATAAGGGAGTGTTATTCAAAGAGTAAAAAATAGATAAGGTTTTGTAATATGAATAGAATTAAGAATATTAGAATATATATTGGGATACTTTATCTAACCTCAGGTATTTTCTTCTTTTATATCTATAAGGATGAAGATGCACTCAGGCTGATGGGATCAGGTAAATTTGGATTAAGCAAATTATTATATCAGATCTCATATAGCGTAATAGGAAGAGTTGGAACATTAATTTTTAATACAATACTTGGTTTGGGGCTAATTTTTTATCCCCAGATAAAAAATTATTTAAATAGATCCACCTCCTAGCTCCCAGCTAGCGCTAGTTTCAAACTCGCGAGCATAAAACTAACAATAGCTTTTTTGCTCGCGGGAGTTCAGGGGGAAATACTAATTACAAGTCAGAAAGTACAGTTGAGGATGTACGAAAAGGTACTAAAAAGCACAAAACTCTTGGAAATTTAATGGACGTAAGGGTTTATGCAGTGATTGCAGATATAGTAAATCGAGGTATTAAAAGAAATAGAATAAAGCCATTTAGAGGGACACACGAAAATAATGATACAAATAGAAAGGTTAATGTTAGTGCTACTAAATAAAATATTAGGTTTAAGAATAATAGGGCTTATATTATTAAGTAATATAAGTGTCGTGGTTGGGTTGTCTCAGGTTGTTAAAACTGACAGTTTAGGTTGTTTTTATGATATCGTTAATTATTCTGACTCAATTGAAACGGGTACTGTAATATTTCATAATTCTAATCATAGTTTAAAGGGTATTTTTGAGTATAAAAGCCGTAAAAAAGATGGTCAGAGTATTGATTTTTTTGAAAATGGACAAGTAAAAAAAATATGTCATTACAATAATGGTAAACTATGGGGAATGTTTTTGACATTTTATAAGAATGGTGCAATACAGACTCTTGGTAATTATGGTGAGGGTGTTGGTGTCAAGTATGTTAATAGTGAGAATAACTTTTTGAAGCCTGAAGATTGTAGTAAGGATACAATTACAACATTAATAGGGGAATGGCGTATTTTTTATCCTGATGGAGGAATTAAGGTTAAAGGCAAGTATAGTGGTAACTATATGGTCGTAATAGAGGAGCATATGGATGCCGGAAGTATAGTATTCTCTCGTAATATTGTTAATGAGCAAATTGGAGAATGGGTTTATTTTAATGAGGAAGGAGAAGTTGCAAAAATTAGGCAATTCTTCCCTAGCTCACCGTAGGACAAAAACACTACAAACCGCTCGGCGTATGGCTCTGCTTACGCTGTTTGTACGGCGGCCCCTTTTGTAAGTTTTATTTCAAATGGGGCAATAAATTTTAGTAGTCAGATCTTAACAAATGGTTTAGAAATATAGGTAGTAAGTGTTTTAAAGGTAGTATTAATCTTTATAGGATTGTTGCAGATGTTTTTTTTTAGTTCTGCTCATGATGTTAAATCTCAGGTACGCAACAATATTTGATAAAAATTCGCGTAAGGATTTTATAATAGTTTTTTAGCCCGGAGTTACTTTAGGTGTGGTATGAGAGGTTTCTGACAATTTAGTTAGAGGGTTTATCGATACAAGTTTCAGTAAATTGTTAGAGGGAGTGTCAGATGATAACTTAAGTGGCAGGGAAGGAAGCGACAACTAAACTTGTTAAGTCGTAGAATCTAATGGAGGCCAAAAAATTACAGGAAAAATAAAAGAATAAATTAACATGCTAGTATTTAGATCAAGGTATATAGTTATTACTAAAGTTGATAATACCGTAATAATAAACCATAAACCAAGGTATTATCAAGTAATAGCTTTGATATTATGCTTGTTAGGTTTGTCATGGATTTGGACTTTAGTTAGTTCTGGGATTGGACTAGTTATTCAATTAATTCTTGTTTATTCTATAGTTTTACACCTACTGATAGGATTAATACATTCTCGTGTTAAATATCCAGTAAAGTTTAATAATTCTGAAATAATATATAAGTCGATTTCTTATTTTTTTGTATCGATTAATTACATCAGTTATAGCGATATAGAATTAGTTTATCTTAATCAAGAGACAGAAGAGAGGTGGAAATTTGAGGTGAGATGTAAAGGTAAGAGAGTTGTTAGAATACGTTTGTATGTATCAGAACATGAGCAACAAATTCAAATGTTGAATTTTGAGAAAGAACTAAGGTATCTTAATGTCCCGCTAAACGTAGTAAATAAATAATGCCTCAGCTCACCGTAGCGACTAATTAACGCAAAACGCTCGGCGTATGGCTCTGCCCACGTCGCATTGCATAAGGCCTCTGGCCGTATAAAGAATAGCCTTGCAGCAATAATGTTGCAGGGCTTTTTTTGTACAAGCAAATTAGGCAGTTAACTCATCACTGGGTCGTTAAGCGACCCAAGAAGGTATACATACCTACAGCTACCAAATAGTAGATGATGGCACAGCAAACCAAAAGCTCAATTTTGCCATAAGCTAGTAAAGCACTACATTTAACCCGTATTATGCACGTGCCTTTAAACCACAAGCAATACGAATTAACAGATCACCTCGGAAACGTTCGGGTGGTGGTAAGCTCCGACTTAAACAAGCAAAGCACCAGCCCCGTGGCCAATATATTAGCCACCAACTACTACTACCCATTTGTTAGTAGCATCAGCCCACTATCGCATAACAGCGAAAAGTATAGGTTCGGGTTCAACGGGAAAGAGAAAGATGATTATGGCTTTAGGATTTATAATCCAGGGATAGCGAACTTCTTGAGTGTGGATCCATTGACGAAGAGTTATCCTTGGTATACGCCTTACCAGTTTGCGGGGAATAAACCAATTTGGGCAATAGATTTAGATGGGTTAGAAGAATGAATGGTATTATTGGAAAAGACATGCTAAAGGCAAAATCGAATTGGTTAGATGCCAATACATTTTCTAAATAAGAATCTGGTTTTACTTCTAAAGTGGAATAGTCGCGCCATTTATTTGGGTATCCAACCTTTACTTTAATAGCAGCCAATTTATCTTGGGCTTTAACTTTAGTATCAGTACTCATCCATTCTAATTTCTCAATGCGCTGAGAGAAACCAACTCTAAGGTTTTCAACCAAATTTACCATCTTTGTTTTTGCTTCCTCCGGAAAATGTCTTTCAACAAAAAGCTGACCAACAGCCTCGCCTAAAGCACTACTAGTTACCCCTTGAACTCTTTTCCAACGAGGTTCCATTTCACTTCTACCTTGAATGGTTTTGCCATACAGTTCAAAGCTTGCATCGGTATATGCTTTTGGTAAGTAACTTGTAAATGATCTAATAATTAAAGACTCTAAGTAATTCTTCCAAGTATTGATAGAAGTGGAATTGAGCGTTTCTCCAACATATTCAACATATGCAGTTTGACTCACATTAATCTCTGCAGGAACAGGTTGACTCATCCCTCTAAAAAATGCATCCCAATTAATTGAAGAATATGTTTTGCTCAATTGAGTACCATCAATTTTATTATACGTTAAATGCGGATCTCTGTTCTGTAAACGTGTGTAACTCGCTTTAGCCAGGCCTTTTTCAAAAGTTAACACATCACTTGCTTTTTGCTCTGCAGTTTTATCATTATCTCCTGAAAGTGTGAAAATAGAAGTCAAAAATGTAGCGTATGCTTTTCTAATTTCTTCTGAATTTTCATCATCTTCTAAATAATAATCTCTATCAGGAAGCCCCAAACCAGTTTGCCATAAACCAGCAATATTCATTTTACTATTTTTTTCATCGGCACTTACATAATAGGCAAATAAAGGCACCAATTGATAGCTTTGTAGTAAACCACAAAGTTCAATTACATCATCGCTGCTTTTTAAAGCATCTACTTTATCTAATAAGAAGGTAAGTTTCGATAAGCCTTCTTTTTCGATTGCTAAAGTATCCATTCCTGAATTATAGAAATCGCCAATCTTTTGGGCTACAGTGCCATGTTTAACCTCTCCAGTTGTAACTTCAGTAAAAATAGCTTTAAGGTTTTCTCTATTTTGTTCTAACAAAATATCAAACCAACCAAATCTACTTTTATCGTCTGGCATCGGATTCGCATCCATCCAACTTTTGTTTACATAACGATAAAAATCATTTCCAGGATCTAATTCTGTGCTTAAATCGTTTACATTTAAAGTAGGTTTTTGTAATGTTCGGTCTGAATTGTTAGAACAAGATGCAATAAAAATTGCAGCAGCAAGTACTCCCGCCTTGGGTAATAACGGTTTCATTTTCATAATCTAAGTATTTTAAAATTTCGAATACAAATGTATCGGCAATAAAGATATTTAACAAGTATAGAACCATTTCTATTTTAGGTTGTTTATAAAACGAAATCAAACTAGCAAGAAAGTATATTTATACTTATGTTAAGATTTTGATAAATTAATACTTGAGTATTATAGTTATATTGAATAGATAAAATAATTCGAACAAAACAAAAACAAGATAATATGTCAACATTTGAAATTCTTATGCCCAAGATGGGTGAAAGCGTTGAAGAAGCAACTATCACTAAGTGGTTTGTTGGTGTGGGTGATAAAATTGAAGAAGATGATGTTCTTCTAGAAATTGCTACTGATAAAGTAGACTCTGAAATTCCATCTCCAGTTGATGGAGTTGTGAAAGAGATTTTATTCGAAACAGACGCGCTTGTTCCTGTCGGAACTCCGGTTGCAATAATTGCATTAGAAGGAGCAGAGGGCGAAGAAGTAAGTGCTCCGTCTGCGGCTGCAGAAGTTGAAAAATCTGTTGAAGATGCTAAGGAAGTTACCACTGCAGCTGAAGCAGACTTTAGCGAGAGTGATAAATTCTATTCTCCTCTTGTAAAAAGTATTGCTAAGGAAGAAGGTATTTCAATTAGCGAATTAGATGCTATTGAAGGAACAGGGCAAAACAATAGAGTAACTAAAGCAGATATTTTAAACTATATTGATACCAAAGGTTCAGCACCTGCAGCACCAAAAGCTGCTCCGGCATCAACACCAAGTGCGCCTGCTGCAAAGGCAGCTTCTGCTCCAGCTGAAATAAAAAGACCTCCAGTTTCTGTAAATGCAGAAGATGAGATTGTTGAGATGGACAGAATGCGTAAGATTATTGCCGATCATATGGTAATGTCGAAACATGTTTCACCACACGTAACTTCTGTAATTGAAGTGGATATGACTAATATTGTATTGTGGAGAAATAAAAATAAAGCTGCATTCCAAGAAAAATATGGCGAAAAAATTACATTCACACCAATCTTTACAGAGGCTGTAGCCAAAGCGTTAAGGGATTATCCAGGAGTAAATGCTTCTGTTGATGGAGATAAAATCATCTATCGTAAAAATGTAAATGTTGGTTTAGCTGTTGCTCTTCCTAGTGGAAACTTAATTGTACCAGTTATTAAGCAAGCTGATCATAAAAACCTTGCAGGTTTAACCTCTGATGTAAACCGTTTAGCAGGATTGGCTCGTGAAAATAAACTTGGAGCAGATGATATTCAAGGTGGAACCTTTACTATATCAAACTTTGGATCATTCAAAAATATCATAGGTACACCAATTATCAATCAACCTCAGGTTGCCATTTTAGCAATTGGAGCTATTGAGAAAAAACCAGCTGTTATTGAAACTCCAACAGGAGATACAATTGGTATTCGTCAGAAAATGTTCCTTTCTCTATCATATGATCATAGAATTGTTGATGGTGCACTAGGTGGCGGATTCTTACGCCAGATTGGAGATTATCTTGAAGCTTTTGATTTAAACAGAGAGATTTAAGATTGAGAGTTATAATTTGAATTAGCACAATTTAAACTAAAACCAATGAAGGCAGACGTACAAGAAATATATAAAATAAAAACCACCGAAAAAGAATCACTATTAAAGTGGTATCACTTATTAAAACTCGGCCGCAGCTTAGATGATAAGGCTCCCAATTATTTGCGCCAAGCAATTGGTTGGTCATATCACGCACCTGCAGCAGGACACGATGCTATTCAGTTAGCTATCGGTCAGGTATTTGATCAGGAACACGATCATTTATTTCCGTATTACCGCGATTTGCAAACTTGTTTATCTGCAGGTTTAACAGCAACAGAAATTATCCTTAATGGTATTTCTAAAGATACAGATGTAGCTGGTGGTGGACGTCACATGAGTAACCATTTTGCAAAACCAGAAATTAACATTCATAATGTTTCGTCGTGTACAGGTAACCATACTTTGCATGCTGTTGGTATTGCTAGGGCAATAAAAACTTACGAAGCTAAAGGAGTTGCGATTAGCTCACAAGGTGAATCTTCTGTTTCTGAAGGGTATGTTTATGAAGCGATTAATGGTGCTTCAAACGAAAAGCTTCCGGTAATATTTGTATTCCAAGATAATGGTTACGGTATTTCAGTTCCTAAAAAAGATCAAACGGCTAACCGTAAAGTAGCTAAGAATTTTGAGGGAATGAAGAACCTACGCATCATTTACTGTAATGGTAAAGATGTTTTTGATTCGATGAATGCCATGGCTGAAGCTAAAAAACATGCTGAAGAAAATCAGACTCCAGTTATAGTTCATGCCAACTGTGTACGTATTCATTCGCATTCTAATTCTGACCGTCATGATTTATATCGCGACAAAGCAGAATTAAACTATGTGCAAGAGTATGATCCAATTGCAAAATTCCGTCGTTTATTAGTTCGCTACAACAGAGCTACCGAAGAGGAGTTAGATGCCATTGATGCAGAAGTAAAAGCAGAAGTGAAAGTTGCTCATAAAGCAGGTTTAGCGGCACCAAGTCCTGATCCTGAAAGTATTCACGATTTTGTAATTGCCCCATCATATGTTCCTCAAAAATTTCCTGATGGAACACATAATGAAGAAGGTGAACCTAAGAAATTAATTGAAGCTTTAAACGGTACTTTAAAAGAAGAGTTTAGAAGAAATCCACATACTTACATTTGGGGTCAAGATATGGCCAATAAAGATAAAGGTGGAATTTTTAATGTATCAAAAGGTCTACAGCAAGAGTTTGGACATAAGCGTGTATTCAATGCCCCAATTGCAGAAGACTTTATTATGGGAACGGCTAATGGTATGGCCCGCTATAATAAAGACATTCGAATTGTTGTTGAAGGTGCAGAATTTGCCGATTATTTCTGGCCAGCTATGGAGCAGTTTGTTGAAACAACCCATGAGTACTGGAGAACTAAAGGACAGTACTCACCAAACATCACAGTTCGTTTAGCTTCTGGTGGATATATTGGTGGAGGTTTATATCACTCTCAAAATATTGAAGGTGCACTTTCAACATTCCCAGGGGTTAGAATTGTATATCCATCATATGCTGATGATGCAGCAGGATTACTTCGTACTTCAATGCGTTCAGAAGGAATGACGGTTTTTATGGAGCCTAAAGCTTTATATAATGCACCTAAAGCAGCAACTCCAATTCCAGAAGAATTTGAAGTGCCATTCGGAAAAGCTCGTATTAGACGTGAAGGTACTGATTTAACAATTGTTACTTACGGTAACACTACGCATATGTGTGTAGAGGCAGCTGACAAATTAGCAAAAGAAGGTGCTGGTAACATTGAGGTAATTGACTTAAGATCAATTGTACCTTTAGATACTGATACCGTTTTAGAATCAATTAAAAAAACATCCAAAGTACTTATTGTACATGAAGATAAAGTATTTGCTGGATTTGGTGGTGAGGTTGCAGCAACAATCTCTGATTTAGGATTTGAGTATTTAGATGCTCCTGTAAAACGAGTAGGATCTACATTTACACCAGTTGGTTTTAACCGCATTTTAGAAGCGGCAGTATTACCAAATACAGATAAGATTGAAGTTGCTGCACGTGAGTTATTATCGTTTTAATTATTGACTATAAAAAATTTAGATATGAAAAAGATAGGTTTATTTTATAGCTTTCATTCAGTAAAAACGAAACAACAAGCACAAAAGATTATTGCAGCTCTTGGAGCTGAGAATATCGAAGAAGTTAATGTTGAAGAAGCTGATGAAGCAACTTTTAAGAAATATAGCAACTATATACTTGCAGTACCAACATGGTTTGATGGCGAGTTACCTAATTATTGGGATGAATTTCTACCTGCAGTAGAAGATGGATCTTTAAAAGGTAAAACTTTCGCACTTTATGGTGGTGGAGATCAAAAAGGATATGCTGAGAATTTTGTTGATGGTTTAGGTATTATGGCTGATTTCATTGAGGCTAGAGCCGGTAAAGTAATTGGCTTTACATCAACTGAAGGCTATGAATTTGAAGGGTCTAAAGCAGCTAGAGGTGATCAATTTGTTGGTTTAGCACTTGATATTGAGAATCAGGCAGCATTAACTGGTGAAAGAATAGAAGCTTGGACAGAACAGCTTAAAAAGGAGTTTAAATAGAGCAATAAACTCATACTTAATAATAAAACCTTGCAATTAGTTTTGCAAGGTTTTTTTGTGTCTAAATATTTTGGGATCAGATAAAAAAATAAGACCATAAGTTTTTAATGTCGAAATATAATTGATCAGCTACAAACAAAATATATCGCAAGTAATAGAGCATAAAATAAGCTGAAATTTATTTACATAATTAAATCGATTAGAATTTAATATTCAGATCAAATATGTGCAACATTACGATTATAATAATCGATTATTTCCTTCTATTTTTCTGAATTTAGGCAATAGAGCCAAATAATGAGAGATAAGATATACTCCGACCAAATTCTTTGTGGAATATATCTAATTACAAACATAAACTTATGCTGGATATTTAATTCTCACAAGAATTTTATTTACATATGTAAAGCGCCTCATTTGAAACGTAGCATAATTTTTTAGAGGTCTCAATTATTTGAATTACAAAAGTAATCACGAATCCGACTAGATTAGTGTTGATATCTGTAACATAGAGTAGGGGAGAGTCTTATGGTTATCATTGCGAAATGTAACTTGTAAATTCGGTAAATGTATAAATATGCAAAGAGTGAATAACTGCAAAAATAATCATAACACATATTTTAACAATAGCCACATATTGTTAATTATCAATACTTTACAATACTTATATAAATCAATAAACAATGTATTAAGACGTTTTCTTTCTTTAAAGGCAATTTTGCATCAATCGCATTGTATACAAACAACATAATTCATTGCATATCAGCAATATGCAAACATTACATAAACTAGCACTACAACGCTATCTGCTATACGATTAAGTAGCTATAGTTGAGGACGATATAATTACAACCAAACTGTACAGACTAGACATGATTAACTAATCAACCATAGGTATACTCCCTTATATATTTATCCACAACTAAATTAATTACAACTACTTAAGCCGTATTGAGTGAATTAATAATAACATGCATATTTACTTAAATATGAAATATAAAGGATCATAAGATTAAATTACTGAAAGTAAGTAATAACATTATTAGTTATATACAATTTTAGATAGTTTCATTTTGTAATTGAAATATATTAATTACATTTGTATCGAGCCTTTCATTACAAATGAAATATACTCGCCAACACATATGTAACGAAAGTGTAAATGCTGGTGTTATAGATGTAATTAATTATAATTTTATATTCTTATACAATATATTACATATGAAAACTCGTTTACAAACTTTATTATCCTCAGAAGGTATTGCTTCATCAAGATTTGCTGATGTCTTAGGTGTTAACAGATCGAGTATTTCTCATCTTTTATCAGGGCGAAATAACCCAAGCTTAGATTTTTTACAGAAAGTATTGGTTAAATACCCAAAAATAAACCCTGATTGGTTGTTGTTAGGGCAAGGTGAAATGTATAGAAATAATGCTGGTAAGGTAGAAAAACAAGGTGGTAGTGATTTGTTTGATATGGAAATTACAAATAAACCTAAGCAAATGCCTCAGCAATCTTCAAAAGTGGTTAATAAACCTATTTTTAATAAGGTAAAAGAGGTAAGTCCACAAGTTGCTCCTGAGCCTGTAATATCAAATAATGTAGCACCTAAGGATCTAGTATCTTTAAGTTCTGATAAGAAGAAATTAAGGAAGATTGTATTCTTTTATGAAGACAATACTTTTGAAACTTTTGATGCTGATTAACGAATAAAGTATTTAATGGCTGTTGTTTCTGGCTTAGGGATAGCAGCGTCATCCTTTGTGAGCCCATTTTGGCGAAGCAAAGATATAGCGCATAGCCCGCCCCTTGGGGAAGCCCCTTAATAATAACCCTCATTTACTAATTATTCAATTGTTTGGTTTTACATCTGATCAATTTGCTTATATTTGCAAAGTTTTTTAGATATGTACGTTTGTTTACATATGTAAAAGGCTGTTTATTTACAATGTAACAAGCTGAATAACAGATGAAGAAACACGTTGAGTTATTTAAAGTCACTCAAAACAGACGTATAAATGCGGAGTATATGATACTTCACGTCGCTAGTGAAAATAAACTTCCAGAAATCCTTCCTGGTCAATTTGTAGAAATTAAGGTTGAGAATGGGCCAAATACTTTTCTTAGAAGACCAATTTCGATACATGAAGTTGACCATGACAAAAATGAAATTATCCTTTTAATACAAGAAGTTGGCGAAGGAACTCAATTAATGGCTAAACTTCAACCTGGAGATGATTTGGATATGATATATCCTTTAGGTAATAGCTTTACTACGGAAGGTATCAAAAAAGCCGTTCTTGTTGGTGGTGGTGTTGGTGTTGCACCAATGCTTATACTTGGTAGAGAACTTAAAGCCAAGGGAGTTACGCCTTATTTCCTATTAGGTGCTAGAAATAGTGAAATTTTAATGGATCTGGATGAATATTTAAAAATTAACGAGGTAGGTGTTACTACAGAGGATGGTTCTCAAGGAATTAAAGGTTTTGTTACTGACCATAGCCTATTAAATGAGCAATTAGCAGATATGGACATGGTATATACCTGTGGCCCAGATCCAATGATGCGTGCTGTTGCAGCAAAAGCGAAAGAAGCCGGTGTTGATTGCGAGGTTTCGTTAGAAAATATGATGGCTTGTGGTTTTGGAGCTTGCTTATGTTGTGTAGTAGATACTTTAGGAGGCAATAAATGTACTTGTACTGAAGGTCCAGTGTTTAACACTAAAGAATTAAAAGGATGGTAAACTTAGCTGTAGATATAAATGGGTACACTTTAAAAAACCCTGTAATGACCGCTTCTGGAACCTTCGGATTCGGAGAAGAATATGAAGATTTTATTGATATTGACGCTTTAGGAGGTATTGTAGTTAAAGGTACTACGAGAGAGCACAGAGAGGGTAATCCTTATCCTAGAATGGCTGAAACACCTTCTGGTATGTTAAATGCTGTTGGACTTCAAAATAAGGGTGTAGAACACTTTGCAAGTAATATATATCCTCGAATTAAACACTACGATACAGGTATCTTTGTAAATGTATCTGGATCTACAATAGAGGACTATGTAGCAACTGCGGAAAGAATTAATGAACTTGACCATATACCCGGGATTGAATTAAATATTTCTTGTCCTAATGTTAAAGAAGGTGGAATGTCCTTTGGGGTGCATTGTCCATCGGCAATAGCTGTTACAGAGGCAGTTCGTAAAGTTTACAAAAAGCACATGATGGTGAAGCTTTCTCCTAATGTTACAGATGTAACTGATATTGCAAAAGGTGTTGAAGGTGCTGGTGCTGATTCTGTTTCTCTGATAAATACCTTATTAGGAATGGCCATTGACGCAGAAAAACGTAAACCACTTTTATCTACTATAACTGGTGGTTTGTCAGGCCCAGCTGTTAAACCTGTTGCACTCCGCATGGTTTGGCAAGTATATAATGCTGTTAAAGTACCTGTAATTGGTATGGGTGGCATTATGAATGCTACCGATGCTATTGAGTTTATGTTAGCAGGAGCAACAGCAATTCAGGTAGGTACAGGAAATTTCGTTGACCCAACAATGACCATTAAAATACTTGATGGAATTAAGGATTATATGGAACGTCATAAGATTAATGATGTTAATGAGCTAATTGGTGGAATGCACGTATAGATTTTATATATTTTTACATATATTGAAAGGGCATTTAGTGCCCTTTTTTTTGGCTCTAAACGTTAATATGTTTAACCTAAATATAATATATGAAACCATATTTACTATTTGCACTCTTTATTGCTTTAATAGCTTATTCATCCTGTAATCAGGCACCTTCTCAAAAAACTACTTCAGAAGAAACCAACAAAAAGTATAAACATTTAGATAGTATACGAGCGCGCTTAACTCCTATAGAGAAGGATTGGGAAGAAATTATAAAAGATGGTAAATTAAAAGTACTAACCACATATAGCGGGACTAGTTACTTTCTTTATAAGGGAAGAACAATGGGGTTCGAGTTTGAACTCTTGAAGAAGTTTGCTGATGATATGAAGCTCGAAATAGATTTACATATTATCAAGGATATTGATAGTATGTTTATTTACCTTAATCGTGGCGATGGAGATTTAGTAGCACACACCATTGCTCAAACACGCAAACGCAATAATCTTGTAAGTTTCACAAAACCTTTATTTTCAAGTCATCAAGTTTTGGTGCAAAAAATGCCCGAAAAATGGTATGCCTTGCATTGGAAAGTTATTGAAGATTCATTATTGCACGATCCTATTGAGTTAATTGGCAAAAAGGTGAGCGTTAGAGCCAACTCTTCCTACCACGACAGATTATTAAATTTATCTGATGAAATGGGTGGTAAAATTATCATCGACGAGGTTCCTGGAGAAATGACTACCGAAGAAATTATAGAATTGGTTGCTGAAGGTAAATTAAAATATACTGTTGCTGATAATAATATTGCAAGTTTACTGGCCTCGTATTATCCTATTTTGAATACAGAAATTAAAATTAGTACCACTCAAAATATGGCATGGGCAACACGGAAAAATTCGCCAGTATTGCTTTCTAAAATCAACGAGTGGCTAATTCAATATAAGAAGGAAACAGATTACTATGTTACCTACAATAAGTACTATAAGAATAAAAAAGACTTTAGAAAGAGAGTGAATAGTGATTTTTATAGTTTAAAAAACAATCAGATAAGTAAATATGATGATTTAGTAAAAAAAGAAGCAGAACAGCTAAATTGGGATTGGCGATTATTAATGTCGCAAGTATATCAAGAGTCTCGATTCGATCCGCACGCAGTTTCATGGGCTGGCGCTTCAGGCTTGATGCAGATTATGCCTTTAACAGCTAAAGAATTGGGAGTTAAGAACCGAAATGATCCTAAGCAAAGTTTAAATGGTGGTGTAAGATATTTAAAGTACCTAATGGGACAATTTGAAGATGTTCCGGACACCTTACAAAGGATAAAATTAGCATTAGCATCATATAATTGTGGCTATGGGCATGTAGCAGATGCGCAAAGGTTAGCCTTAAAAAAGCATTTAGATCCATACAAATGGGATGAAAATGTTGAAGAAATGATACTTGCTTTACGATATCCTAAAAACTATAATGATGAGTCTGTTAAACATGGCTATACAAGTGGTTTAGAGCCTTATACTTATGTAAGGCAAATATTTGAAAGATATGAACACTATAAAGTGTTTATTAGAGAGTAAGCCTATCGGATATAGTAAGAAAAAACGCCACATCTGTTATAAACAAGTATCAGATGTGGCGTTTTTTATTGATTTGAATTTCATCAAAGTAAGAATGATCTAGAACCTATTGAGTGATCTATGCTAGTTTAGGATTCCTAAATGAATAAGGGAATGATTTACAAATCTAAATTATAAAAGAAATAGGACTCTGAAAAATGAGTTACACATGTAATGAGTATAGTGATTACAAAACTAAACACACTATTATCCCAAATTCCTCAAGTGGATATCTTTTTTGGAGGTTACATTAATAACTGGCCTGAAGTTCTCCTTAATAAAAGCCCAGTCATTAGGGAATTCCTTAATCAGAATATTAATTCGTTCCTTATTCTTACTTAAGAAATCGGAAATGGCAGCTGCAGTAATAGGGCGCTCCATCGACTTACCAACATTAGAACTGGTCAAACTGATACCTTCTTCATATACCCAAGTAGCTGTTTCTTCTAGCTTATCTAAGAAGGCTTTTGTTTTTAATAAGCGAGGTGATAATTGCTCTATTTTAATCTGATCCTCGCTGTATACATTTGTAACAAGGCTTCTTGATTCTTCCGTTTCCAATTGTAAGTATGATAATTCTATTTCAATACTATCTGTATTTACGTATGTAAATAATAATTTTGTATACTCTACAGCTCCAGCAATTGCTTTTTGTAATGGTAAAAATGGTCCTTTGTAATCCTGAATAAACTCGATACATTCTTCATTGTAAACATAATTAACTCCATCAGAATTAGAAAATTCTGCTAAATATTGATATGCCCATGATACAACGAAATCATTATTATTATGATCCTCTTTAAGTATCTTATTTTCAATATGCTGTTTGGTAATAATTGCTTTACTTTTTTGAGCAAAGTCAGAGAATAGTTTATTATTTCTGTTGAAATCTTCTATAAATGAAAATACAGATCCAGATATTAAACTTGCTATAATAGACTTGTTTTGTGTATTTAAAACTTCCTTTGTATGATGAACTCCAAAATGGCTAATATCATCTTTAAAGTAAATAAAAATTAAACCTCGCGTTTCAACGTGGCTTTGCGGTATTTTTAACAAAAGTATTAAATGCTTGTACTCATCAAATATGTTTTTTTGGAAAGTAGAAATATCGGTCTGTTCAAAAGGAATAGATTTTCGATCAACCCATTTAGATACATTATTCTCCTTTTGAAGCAATATTAACTTTTGGGCAGTCTCACTATCAATATTCAAAGTATATTCTACCAGTCTATTATTTAATAGTTTTAAACCAATTCCTTCAATAACATTCTCTGCTTCTTGCTGATTATAAATACCTATAATACGCTCTATACCATCAACCAATTTTACAATATGGTTAAAAGTAGCCTGAAATAAATTATATGGTGTTTTCGCGTTTGGCATCAATAATTAAGCAAATAAGATGTCATATTTAAGCTGAGTCCCTACAAATTTAAGCAAAATTTCGCTAGTTATTAAGTGATATTTAAGTTAAAATTTCAATACTTAAGCAGTTAAGTAAAGCTTTATTATAGCTTAAATTACTTAAATCACTATCAATTAGAACGGTATTGCCATTACTTTTGTAGTACAACAATTATAAATAAAATATTCTTAAGTTATGGCTTCAGCAAAATTAAGTTTTTCTATTATGCTAATTCATTGGTGTAACAAATTAATAGATTGGTTCATGAGGTTTTTTGAGGATTCAGATTTATACTGGACCGACTCATCAGAAAATGTAAAAATAAAAGATACATTTACAAAGGCTCAAAAAACTACTGCAAAAGTTGCGAAAAAGACGACTCCCTTCACTTCTCGAGTGAAACGGTTTTTCAGAGAAAGAACCTTTCTAATAGTTATTTTAACAGTTATCATTATGCCGTTCTTTTATTTAAAGCATCAAATGAGAATAATATCTTCATCATTAAAAGGGTCGATTATTAATATGTTTGATTGACTAGGTAAAACCATTATATTTGAGGCAAAATAAGAAAACATGTCTCGAATTACCTTACTCATTATTTCAATTGTTATTTGCCAATACTCATGGTCTAAGCCCTTAAAGCTTTCATCCAACTCTAAAATTTCAGTATTAACTTGTGACTCGGGAGAAGAATTATATTCAGCGTTCGGACATAGTGCCTTAAGAGTTAAAGATAGTATCAATAATATTGATTTAACCTTCAATTACGGGACTTTTGATTTCGATACGCCTAATTTTTACCTGAAATTTGCAAATGGGAAGCTAAATTATATGCTCAGTGCCAGTAGGTTTAAGTATTTTCTTCCTTCTTATTTTCATGAGAATAGAACAGTTACAGAACAAGTCTTAAATTTAAATATAAAGGATAGGCAAGCGATTTACGATGCACTTATTTTAAACTATCAACCTGAAAATAGAAATTATAAATATGATTTCTTTTTTGATAATTGTGCAACCCGCATATATGATATTATTAATAATAATATTGAAGGTGGATTAATAATAAATAATTCTGCTAATTCAGAACTAACATTTAGAGAATATCTGCATACTTATCTAATTAATTCTCCATGGGTTGAAACAGGTTTAAATTTATTACTAGGTCTTCCGGCGGATGATATTGCTAGTATTAAAGAATCAACCTACTTGCCTAATTTCTTATTATTGGCTTTAGAGGATGCAACTTTGGTTAATGGCAGCAAAGCTGTTTCAGAAGAAATTGTACTTCTTGATTTTAGTGATACTCCAAAATCACCTCAATTGCCTATTACACCAGCCATACTGTTTTGGTTATTATTGGCTTTGGGAGTCGTTTTATCTTTGCTTTCTATAAAATACAACTTTAGTTTATTGTGGTTCGATAATATGCTTTTTATAATATCAGGATTTATAGGTATATTCTTAAGTTATATGTGGTTTATAACAGACCATCAAGTTCCGCAAAATAATTTGAATGTTCTTTGGGCAGTACCATTTGCAGCACTCATTCCTTTTGTTAGCAAACGTAAGCCTTTTGGAAAGCTATGTATAAAATATCAGTTGATCAGTTTATCTATTTTTGTACTAGGGTGGTACTTTTTACCACAGAGCTTCCCTCAAGCAACTTTACCTTTTGCTATCTTACTTTTGTTACGAACAGGCTTTATTTATAAAAGAGGTTCGTAATTTTAATTTAATCTGCATAAACATTAAGATAGTTGCTTTGTTTTAATGCTATAACAAATAGCAATATGAAGCATCTAATTTTAATTATTTTTCTTTCTCTATTTCTAGTAAATAGTTACTCTCAGCAAACTAATGCTGAGAGTGTCAATATCAATCAACTTAAGGCTCGTTTCGAAAATAGCAATGATACCATATTCTTTGTTAATTTTTGGGCAACATGGTGCAAACCATGTGTTGAAGAAATGCCATTAATTGAGAACATTCAATCCAGTTTTAAAGGGATTCCTGTTAAGGTTCTTCTGGTTAGTTTAGATTTCAAAAGCCAATTAGAAAGTCGGTTAATCCCTTTTATTAAAGAAAACTACATACAAAGTGAAGTGCTAATTCTTGACGAAGGAAATCCTAATGAGTGGATACCTAAGGTTGATAAGAGTTGGTCTGGTGCTATTCCTGCTTGTTGGATTTACCATAATAAGCAAGAAGTCTTTCACGAAGGACAAGTTAATCTCAAAATTATAGATGACTTATTAAGTAAGTTAATATCAGAGTAATATTATAAAATTCAAACTAAAAATTAATAAATTCAAGAGTTGTTATGAAAAATATATTAAGCGTTATCGTTATCATGTGTATTAGCCTTGTTTCACAAGCTCAAACTGAAATAGGTGAAAAGGCTCCAAATTTTACTTTAAAAAATATTGATGGAAAAATGGTAAGTCTAACAGATTATAAATCGCAAAAAGGTGTGATTATAGTCTTTACCTGTAATCATTGTCCTTACTCTAAGTTATATGAGGATAGGATTGTTTCGTTAAATGCAAAATATGAAAAAGAAGGATTTCCGGTAATAGCCATAAACTCTAATAATCCTAAAGATTATGAAGAAGACTCATATGAAAATATGATTATTAGAGCAAAAGAAAAAGGATTTACATTTCCATATTTAGTTGATGATAAAGGTATTTATAAAAAATATGGAGCCAGTAAAACACCACATGTTTATCTGCTAGAAAAAAAGAATAATTCTTTCGAAGTAGTTTACATTGGAGCAATTGATGATAATGCAAGAGCACCCAAAGAGGTAAAAGAAAAATACATAGAGAATGCTATTCAGGCAATAAAAAAGGGAGATAAAGTAAATCCTAGTGTAACAAAAGCAATAGGATGTAGTATTAAGCCTTATTAAGGCCATATAATATTTAGGTTTGTTTCAAACTAAAGTGCATTTTGCTATTTTTGTGTAAAATGCACTTTTTTAATGACATTCCTAAGAAAAATATTTATATCGTTAATTGTAATTACACTTATCACTGCTCTCAACGTAATTCTATTCAGTTGGAATAATGCTTTTGATATTGATTTCATTCCACCAACAGTTCAAAACTCCTCCAATCACATTAACAACACTTTATCTGAAAGACCCGAGTTTAGACACATTGATAAAAATGTTGAACGGTTCATTAAACGAAATAATCTGGCAGGTGCATCATTAGCAATTACTAAAAATGGTGCACTCAAATTTGCTAAGGGATATGGAAGTGCTGATAAAGAATTAGATATTGCCGTTCAGCCATATAACTTATTCCGGATAGCGAGTGTATCTAAACTTGTTACTGCAACGGCTATTATGAAGTTGTGTGAAAACAATAAAATTTCATTATCGAGTACTGCATTTGGTAATAATGGTATTTTAAATGACTCGATTTATCTCAATTATAGAGATAAAAAAGTTGAGCAAATTACAGTTAGAGATCTACTAAATCATACTAGTGGTTGGACTAACAGGTGGGGAGATCCTATGTTTATCCATAGAGCTGTTGCAAATCAACCGGAGTTCTCATATCCAATTACTGGAGAAGATATAATACGCTTCATGCTTAAGAAACGTTTACATTATCCTCCAGGAACACTATCATCATATAGCAATTTCGGTTATGCAATACTTGAGAAAATTATTGAAAAAGCATCAGGAACTAGCTATGAGAACTATGTGAAGACTGAAATCTTATATCCATTAGAGATATTTGATATGAAGATTGGAGGAAGCTATTTATGGGAAAGATATGATTTGGAGGTTAAATATTATGAACCAGATGAACCATACTTAGTACCTGATCATCTTGAACGAGATAAGCAAGCACTGCGTAGTTACGGTGGAAACGATATTAGAACACTAGGTGCTGCAGGCGGTTGGATAGCTTCATCAACAGATATATTAAAACTAGTTTCTGCAATTGATGGTTTTGAACACCCAGATGATATACTATCACTTGAAAGTATTAAGCAGATGACCGAAATTGAAAATTTAGGTGATAGTCCGTTGGGTTGGAGAGGTATACGAAAATCATATTGGTACAGAACCGGAACTTTAGCTGGTAGTTCAGCATTAATTGTTAGGTATGATAATGGAATTTCGTTTGCTATAATCTTTAATTCAAGTTCATGGAAAGGACCAGAGTTTGCGAATGACATTAAAAAGATGATGGACAAATCGTTAAAATCAGTAAAAACATGGCCCGAATATGATTTGTATAATTTGAAACTAAACACTAATAATACTGAAGATATAATTTTCTAATATCTCAAAACAATAATAAATATGGAGTGTTTAACGAATATTAAACTCACATGTTCTTAATTAGGTTAAATAGAAATGATAAATATAGATAAATTTAAAATAAGCGAAATTCCATTTGGAGAAAGACGAACTACATTTAAACCAAATGTTGAATTGTATAATTACTTAGGAGAAGATGGATTTAGAAAGATTATTGGTAGTCATTATGATCTGCTAGTAAAGAGTGAAATAAAAGATATATTTCCGACGAGTGATGAAGAATTAGATGGTGCCAAGAAACGATCTGCTGATTTTTTCATTCAACGTTTTGGAGGTCCTGAGTATTATAAAATGACACGAGGTAATCCAATGCTTGCTAATAGGCATTTGCCTTTTAAAATTAAGCCAAGTGGTCGTAAAGTTTGGTTAGATTGCTACAGACAAGTTTTATCTCAGGTTAATGATGTTCCTGAGAACCTAATAATGGATTTTTGGAATTGGTTAGATGAATTCTCTAATTGGATGGTTAATACACCTGAAGAACCTAAATTCAAATTAGGGTTTTCATTAAAATAGCCCAATTATAAGATCATTATATTTGTCCTATAGTTTATATTATGTTAAATAGGATATATTGAAAGAAACCGAGGCAATATAAACCTCGGTTTTCTATTATATTATAAAGACTTTAATTTATCATTAACCTCTTTGTATTTATCGTTCATTTCAAATCTGTAGTAAAGTGTTTTTAAACTCTCTAACACAGCAACCTCTTCAGGTTTAACAGATAATGCACGTTCAAAAAATGGTAATGACTCTTTGAAAGTTCCTTCAGCAGCTTCTTTTTTTGCTTCAAACTTTTTAAAGTCAGTTTCTTCATTAGCTAAGTTCATTTCTTCAACACCTTTGTTAAAATACATTACGCCAATATTATATAATGCATTAAAATATTCAGTATCAATCTCTAAACACTTATTATAATCAGCTAATGCAGCTTCGAACTCACCGCTATTATCATTTAAAACTCCTCTAGCGTAATAAAATGAAGGATTGTCTTTATCTCCTTCAATTGCTTTGTTAAGGTAATTTAAAGCTTTATCATTCTGATTGCTTTCTAAATAGAAGTTAATCAAAGAAGTTAAAATTCTATCATCCCCAGGATAAGTTTCAAAACCTTTAATTAAGTTAGGACCCATTTTTGCAGAATCACCTGTCGCAGTGTGCACTTGTTGTAACAATAAGATAGCATCTCCACCTCCATATTTGTAATCAACAGATTGATTAAAATACTTTTCAGCTTCCTCCCACATTTCGCCGTTATAAGCAGCTAAAGCAGTATTAAAAATGATTGATGTATCAACTTTTTCACCTTGTAATTCAATCATATAAGGATGTGCGTTAATAGCTAATAGATCTTCAAACGCTGTAACAGCATCTTTAAAGTTCTCCTTATTGAATGCATCAACACCGTCGTTAGTTAGTTCTCCTGAGAAAAATAATAAAGACTGTCCGATCTCTTTCTTATATTTACCAACTTTCTTTCCTTTAGCATCACCTTTTTCATCAAGTTCTATAGCTTTCTTATAAAACTCAAATGCTTTAATAGTCCCTTGATCATCTTTACCTTTTTTATCAAGTTCACCATAAACTTTAGCTGCCATGATATAAGTCTTTGGCCAAGTGTTACTTTTTTCACTCGCTAGGGCTTGATCAATAGCTTCTTTTGCCTTCATAATGTCGCCACTGGCCATTAATGTTTCGGCACTAGTTACTTTTCCTTTTTGGGCAAATACTGCTGATACAGAAAGCGCCAGTGTTAGAAATAAACTAATTTTCTTCATCGTATTACTTTTTAATTTTAGATTAACAGGGCTGATTTAATCTATTCAGCCCTGTTGTGTGTTATGATTTATTTATAGAATCTGTTTTTATTATTCTTCTGTTGGTATTTCAGGAGTACCTTCGCTGCCTTCAACTTGATCTTCTTCTGTTTCTGTTGCTACTTCCTCTTTATAAGCAGGAACTCTTGCAACAGAAGCAATTTGATCTGTCTTTTTAAGATTTATCACTTTAACTCCTTGTGTAGCACGTCCCATTGTTCTTAATTCAGACATTGCTAGACGAATAGTGATACCTGATTTATTAATAATCATCAAATCATGTTCATCAGTAACATTCTTGATAGAAATAAGAGCTCCAGTTTTTTCAGTGATTTTCATGGTTTTAACCCCTTTACCACCTCTATTGGTAATTCTATAATCTTCTATTTTCGAACGTTTTCCAAATCCATTTTCAGATACCACAAGAGCATCTTCTTCTTGAATATTATTAACACAAATCATACCAACTACCTCATCCACCTCAGTATCAATACTTATACCCCTAACACCTTGGCCTGTTCTACCAATAGTTCTGATGTTTGTTTCGTTAAATCGAATAGCTCTACCTGATCTTGTAGCCATTAAAATTTCGGTTTCTCCATTCGTTAATCTTGCTTGGATTAACTCATCATCCTCCTTAATTGTAATTGCATTCACCCCATTTACACGAGGACGAGAATAATCAGCAAGTAGTGATTTTTTAATAATACCTTTTTTGGTACCCATCACAATGTAGTTGCTATTTACGTAATCTTCTTCGTTAAGTTTCTTAACTTTAATGAATGCTTTTACTTGATCGTCGCCCTCAATATTTAATAAATTTTGGATGGCTCTACCTTTAGTACTTTTGGCTCCCTCAGGAATTTCATATACTTTAAGCCAGAAACAACGTCCTTTCTTGGTAAAGAAGAGCATTGTATTGTGCATTGTAGCAGGATAGATATGCTCAATAAAATCTTGATCACGTGTTGTACTTCCTTTAGAACCAACTCCTCCTCTACTTTGCGTTCTGAATTCAGCAAGTGGCGTACGTTTAATATATCCTAAATGAGAAATAGTAATGATCATTTCATCATCAGCATAAAAATCTTCAGGATTAAATTCTTCTGATGAATAAACAATTTCTGTTTTACGCTCATCACCATATTTTGCCTTAATTTCAACTAACTCTTCAGTAATAATCTCCATACGAAGACTCTCGTTAGATAAAATATCTTTTAAATGAGCAATTTCTTTAACCAACTCATCAAATTCGTTACGCAATTTATCTTGCTCAAGACCAGTTAATTGTCTTAAACGCATTTCAACAATTGCTCTTGCCTGAATATCAGAAAGTTTAAAGCGCTCAATTAAGTTATTACGAGCCTCTTCAGGATTTGAGGCTGCTCTAATAATTTTAATTACTTCATCTATATTATCACTTGCGATAATAAGTCCTTCTAAGATATGGGCTCTTTTTTCAGCTTGTTCTAACTCGTATTGCGTTCTACGAACTACAACATCATGTCTGTGCTCAACAAAATTACTGATCATGCCCTTTAAGTTCAATAACTCCGGACGACCTTTTACTAAAGCAATATTGTTAACACTAAATGATGATTGAAGTGCAGTAAATTTATATAGGTTATTTAAAACTACATTTGCAATTGCATCGCGCTTTAAATCAACTACAATACGCATTCCGCGTCTATCTGATTCATCATTAACATTGCTTATGCCTTCGATTTTTTTATCGTTAACTAAATCGGCAATCTTAATAATTAATTCAGCTTTATTTACTAAATAAGGTATTTCAGAAATAACAATTTTTTCTCTTCCGTTGCTATCTGTTTCAACCTCAGCCTTAGCTCTTACAACTACTTTTCCCCTACCCGTTTCAAAAGCATCTCTTACACCTTTGTAACCATATATAATACCTCCCGTAGGGAAATCAGGTGCTTTTACATATTCACATAATCCATCAATATCAATTTCTGGATTCTCAATATAAGCAACTGTAGCGTTAATAATTTCGGTTAAGTTATGTGGTGGCATGTTTGTTGCCATACCCACAGCAATACCTGAAGCTCCGTTTACTAATAAATTAGGAATACGTGTTGGTAATACGGTTGGCTCCTTAAGCGAATCATCAAAGTTTAACTGAAAATCAACAGTTCTTTTGTCGATATCAACTAAAGTTTCTTCAGCAATTTTGTTTAAGCGTGCCTCGGTATAACGCATTGCTGCAGGACTATCTCCATCAACAGAACCAAAGTTACCCTGTCCATCAACCAATGGATAACGTAAAGACCAATCTTGGGCCATACGAACCATTGCGAAATATACTGATGAATCACCATGCGGGTGATACTTACCTAGTACTTCTCCAACAATTCTAGCAGACTTTTTATATGGCTTTGAGGCTGTAACTCCTAGTTCACTCATCCCGAATAGCACACGCCTGTGAACGGGCTTAAAACCGTCCCTAACATCAGGAAGTGCTCTTGAAACAATTACCGACATCGAATAATCGATGTAGGCAGACTTCATTTCTTCCTCAATATTTATTTTAATTATTTTCTCTCCTTCAGCCATTTATATTTTAAATTTTGAATTAGAATAAACAAATAAAACAGACCTAATAAGTCTGTTTTTTCGACCGCCTAATTTAGCATTAATAATGCTAACAATAAAGACTTTTTTCATATTTTATTAAGGATCATTTAACGCTCTGAAATGCGCATTTTTACTGATATTTTTGATTTTCTACTAAAGAATAAATATATTCAAGTTTTTATTCTTAAAACTACACGCAAATGAAACAATTTTTAAAGTGTAAAATGAAAAATAAAGTTTGTATTTATTTGATTTATAATTGATCATTTTTTTGTAAAAAATATGCTCGCATCAAACTTTAATACGGTTTAACCTGTTATGTTATTGTAATTCTTCTAAAAATTGAGAAGAATTACATTTTTTCTGACTTATTTAATTTGATATATTTTAATGAATTTAAATTTTTCACCACAAATAAATGAAGTATTAAGCAATTCTAAAGCTGAAGCAATTCGTATGGGTAACCCATATATATCTCCTGAACATTTGCTATTAGGACTAATTATAGATACAAAAGGTAATGCTTACAAGCTATTAAATGAGCTTAATATCGATTTAGAACAACTAAAAATAAAAATCGAGGATAAATTAAGAGAAGATGAACCTCTTAGACACAAAGATCATATACCACTTTTAAAGTCCACAGAGAGAATACTCCGGTTAGTTTTTCTTGAGGCTCGTATTTTACAAAGTGAAAATATAAATACCGGACACTTATTATTAGCTTTACTAAAAGATAACCATGGATATATCCCAGAACTTATGACAAAAGAGAATATTAATTACGAAAGAGTACACGGTTTGATGAATTATAACAAACCAATGGCTAAGGCCGATTTACCGGAAGATGATGACCAAGATAGTCCATTTGCAGGAGGAAGTTCAGGTGGTGGTGATAACCCTAGAGCTTCAAGTGGATCAAAAGGCTCAGACACGCCTGTGTTAGATAACTTTGGCATTGACATGACTCAAGCTGCTGAAGAAAACAAACTAGATCCAATTGTTGGTCGAGAGCAAGAAATTGAGCGATTGGCTCAAATTTTAAGCCGACGTAAGAAAAATAACCCAATTTTAATTGGAGAACCAGGTGTTGGTAAATCTGCCATAGCAGAAGGACTTGCCATTCGTATTCACGAGAAAAAAGTATCTCGAGTACTATTTGATAAACGTGTTATTACACTCGATTTGGCTTCAATTGTTGCAGGTACAAAGTATAGAGGCCAGTTTGAGGAACGAATGAAGGCTATTCTGAATGAGCTCAGTCGTAATCCAAATATTATTCTGTTTATTGATGAAATCCATACTATTGTTGGTGCGGGTGGTGCTACAGGATCTCTTGACGCTGCAAACATGCTGAAACCTGCCTTAGCGCGTGGTGAAATTCAATGTATTGGAGCAACAACTCTCGATGAATATCGTCAACATATTGAGAAAGATGGTGCTTTAGAGCGTCGCTTCCAAAAAGTTATGGTTGAGCCAACATCCATTGATGAAACTATTGAGATTTTAAATAATATAAAAGAAAAGTACGAAGATCATCATAATGTTGAGTTTACACCTGAGGCAGTAGAAGCTTGTGCTAAGCTTACAGAACGCTACATTACCGATCGTCATTTACCAGATAAAGCAATTGATGCTTTGGATGAAGCAGGATCGCGTGTACATATTTCTAACATTGTAGTTCCTGAAACCATCTTAAAACTTGAGGAACAGATTGAAGAAACAAAAGAAAATAAAATTAAAGCGGTTAAAGCACAAAATTTTGAATTAGCGGCAAGCTTTAGAGATAAAGAAAAAACATTTTCTGAAGATTTAGATTCTGCAAAAGAAAAGTGGGAGAAAGAATTACAACAACACAAAGAAACTGTTGACGTTGAAAAGGTTGCTGAAGTTGTAGCCATGATGACTGGCATACCAGTTCAGAGAGTTGCACAAGCTGAAGGTTTCCGATTACTTAAAATGGGTGATCAATTGAAAGGGAAAGTTATTGGTCAGGAAGAAGCTATTGTTAAGATTGTGAAGGCTATTCAGCGCAACAGAGCTGGATTAAAGGACCCTAATAGACCAATTGGATCGTTTGTATTTCTTGGACCAACAGGTGTTGGAAAAACGCACTTAGCTAAAATATTGGCAAAATACTTATTTGATTCTACTGATGCACTTATTAGAATTGATATGAGTGAGTATATGGAGAAATTTGCGGTTTCAAGGCTTGTTGGAGCCCCTCCTGGATATGTTGGCTATGAAGAAGGTGGACAATTAACCGAGAAGGTTCGTAGAAGACCTTATTCAGTTATTCTTTTGGATGAAATAGAGAAAGCCCACCCAGATGTGTTTAATTTGTTACTCCAGGTTTTAGATGAAGGTAGACTCACCGATAGCTTAGGTAGAAAAGTTGATTTTAAGAATACCATTATTATTATGACTTCAAATATTGGAAGTCGTGAATTAAAAGATTTTGGACGAGGAGTTGGATTCCAATCTGCGTCTAGAGAATCTGATTCAGACCATGCACGTCATGTAATTCAGAAAGCACTTAAAAAAGCTTTTGCTCCTGAGTTTATAAATAGAATTGATGATGTTGTTGTATTCAACACTTTAGATAAAAATGATATTCATAAAATTATCGATATTGAATTAAAGGGTCTTTATTCTAGAGTTGAAGCTCTTGGTTATACTCTAAAACTTACTGACAAAGCCAAAGATTACATTGCTTCGAAAGGATATGATAGTAATTTTGGTGCACGCCCATTAAAAAGAGCGATTCAGAAGTATCTTGAAGACGAAATGGCTGAAGTAATCATTCAGGCGAGTATATCTGAAGGGGATATTATTAAGGTTGATTTTAATGATAAGGAAGAGAAAATTTTTAGTGAGATTAAAAAAACAAAGAAACTTGTAAATAAAGAAGATAAAAAAGAATAACTAGGTCTATTCTTAGAATACTAAACCCCAGGTCTTTGTAAGCTTGGGGTTATTTCATTCCCAAAAAACCAACAAATTTTATCATTCATTTATTTGCAAACTAAATTATTTAGTCTAAATTTGCAGCCGTTATCAAAAAGGATAACAACAGAATTATTGGAGAGTTGGCAGAGTGGTCGAATGCGGTAGTCTTGAAAACTATTGTGCGGCAACGTACCGGGGGTTCGAATCCCTCACTCTCCGCTGATACAGATGTCATAAAAAGACACTAAACGGACAAGTCCCACAATATGAGAGTATTGTGGGACTTTTTTTATACATCAATGTTTGCTATGTCTGGCCTAAAATGCCATAAAAAGACATAGTTTAGTAGCTAAATCGTAACCTATTTTCATAAAATGATAATAGGTCACAAAAAGTCCACGTATGGCTTTAACTTGGCCGCTCCTGTCCTACCTACAAGTATTTCATTTTAAGATTGATAAACTATTTTTACAATTAAAAAATGAAGCGTATGCGAAGTACATTTAAAGTCCTTTTTTACATCAAGAAGAATGCAAAAAAGAAAGATGAAACAGCCCCAATTATTTGTAGAATTACCATAAATGGTAAAATGACTCAGTTTAGTACCAAGATATTTATTAAACTAAACGAATGGAACATTGATAATGCCACAGTCATTGGTAAAACAGTACAAGTTAAATTGATTAATGCAACTCTAGAAGAAATTAAGTCTTCTTTACATAGAGTATATCATGACCTTTCAAGAAAAGAATTACTTGTCACTGCAGAGAAAGTTAAGAATGAATTTCTTGGTATTAATAATACACAATATCTTTTAATGCAATTATTTGCCAAAAATAACGACATCCTCAAAGAGCAAATAGGTATTAATAAGTCCAAGGCTACCTATCAAAAAGCAGAAGTATGTAGGCGTCATCTTAGTAATTACATTAAGGTGAATTATAAGATGACAGATATTGATATTAGAGAAATAAACCATTCGTTTATTGTTGGTTTTGAAAATTACCTCATTGTAAAATGCCTCTGCAACCCTAATACGGCGGCGAAGTTCATTCAGAAATTTAAGAGTATCGTTCTAATAGCTAAGAATAATGGATGGATATCAGCTGATCCATTTGCCAGTTACAAGATATCATTAAAGAAAGTGGACAGAGGCTACTTAAATGATGATGAATTAAAGAGGATAATGCAAAAAGAGTTCGCTACTGAGCGATTAGAAAGAATAAGAGATATTTTTATTTTTTCATGTTATACCGGTTTAGCTTACATCGATATAAAAAACTTGCGACAAAAACATCTTATTAAAGGATTTGATAATAATTTGTGGATTAACACCAAAAGACAAAAAACCAATGTACAAACTGTTGTTCCTCTTCTTGATTTAGCTCAAAATATTTTAAAAAAATACGAAGGTCTGCCCCATGGTCTTTTATTACCTATACCAACTAATCAAAAAACGAATGCTTATTTAAAGGAAATAGCAGATTTATGCGGCATTACAAAAAACTTAACATTTCATTTGGCTAGACATACTTTTGCTACGACAATAACTCTTTCTAAAGGTGTACCTATAGAAACGGTAAGCAAAATGCTTGGTCATACTAACATAAAGACGACACAGATTTATGCACGTATTACAAATGAGAAGATTAGTTCGGATATGCTAGTGTTAGCCGAAAAATTAAGAAATTCTAATGCAATGCAGTCGATATAACATGAAAGGCTTCCGGTTACACTGTTGTAACCGGAAGCTTCACTTTTTTTTAATACTTGTCAGTCAGATTCCGATTATAGTGCTAGCGTTCTTCTAAATCAGTAGTTTCTTTATTAGCAATGTCAATCGAAATCTCCTCTTTACCTACCGGACTAGCTGTGCAATTACTTATCAATTCTCTTAAATT
>NZ_LYBV02000016.1 GCF_001660705.2 Saccharicrinis aurantiacus | reverse complement strand
AAAAAAAAGGCACTCTAAAAAGAATGCCTCATCTATATTGTATAAAAATCTACAATTCCCAACCAATTCCACTTTGAATAACATAATCCGTAGTTAGGGCATCTGTTGCGGGTTCATTATCGTAGTTAATAGTAGTACCCAATTTTATATAGAAGTCACGAGGAAGATCAAGCTTCAAGTCAAATTTAAAATCAGATCTTACCCTACCCCCCTCTGTTAAACTAGGATAAAGAATAGCTCCTGTTAGAAAGCTAATATCACCTGTATTAAACATATTGAATTCTGTACCCAAAAAGGCATCCATACTTTTACGTACAGGATCGTCATTTGTAAATTCCTCATTATTGTATGCTAGTCCGAGGTTAAGACTCCAATACAATAAATTAGTTTGCACTAAATACTTACCTAAACCTAACTTACCAACGGATCTTAGTTTCAAATTTAATTCGTTATTAGAAGAAAGGTTAACTTCGCCAAGTAAGAAGTATGCCCTCGGTAAAAAGTAATTATACCCTATTATACCATCTGTTCTTTGAATCTTTTCAGTACTATCTTGAGTTGATATTACTTGGTCATATTTACCTGTTAATGAATAATTATCTGTTAAATAACCTAAATTACTTCGCACATTAAATTGTTGGGCATTTTTAGCCTTTGTATAACTAAATCCTAAATCGATATTTGCTGACATTTTACTCCAAAAATCGGTTTCTATGGATTTTATCCAAACAATATCTTCAGCTTGAACTATAACTGCACCTTGTTCAACATCATTAATAACAATTGTCTTATCTCCTTGACTGGTAAACCCTCCAGTTAAACGAGTTCCATCTGCTAATGTGAATAGATAATAAGCATTTGAATGTATCTGACTGATACCGTCCCATTCAATTTTAAAATCAGAATCAGAGTAATCCGTTTCGACCTGAATTACCCCTCTATTCATTTCTTTTATCTCACCAACAATATAATTTCCATTATTAAATACTAGCGAATCATTTTGGGAAAAAGCTGAGAGAGAGATACACAGCCCCATAAAAATAAATGATAAAAATATGTTCAATTTCATAGCAAATATTTTAAAACAAACTAAGGTTTTATATATTGCTAATCAAGTTAGGTAAATTATAATTATAAAAACAAGTTTTAAATTAGGTATTTTACAATACATGTAATATGAACACTAGTTGATATTTAGCACAAAAAAAGCAGACACGTTAAATATGTCTGCTTTATCTGTTATTTTGTGTTATTGTAAATCTTAATACCCAAATGCCTTTGGATGCTGAGTTCCACTATCATATGTTTTATTATCAATATCATCAAAGAATTGATAGTAGTTTCCATACTTATATTTCGACTCTCTTTTCACCCTCATTTCTTTCATCTCATTAAACTTTTTAGTTGCCTCAGCCTGATCGCCAATTAAAAAGAAGTAATCATTCTCACTTAATGCATTCCCTTTTTTATCACTCAACTTAAGTGTTACAAAGAATTTCTTGTCAACACTTTTCAACACTTTTTCGTTGATGGCGAATAAGGACTTAGCACTATTAGCATCAATCTTAGCTACATCAAATTTTTGAGTAGATAGAACAGCGCCGGCATCATCTTTTATTTGGAATTCGATTTTACAGTTACTGTAATCTTTATACAAATCGTTAATTACCCATATGTTACCAACAAATGGTTCTTTCTTATCCCAACGACGCTTTTTAAACTCAAAGTTCACTAACAATGGCTGGTACGCTTTCTTAACAAAGTCGTATGAATTCTTTGGTTTTGCATAGTTATCAACAATACCCCATTTCATATCTGGCCAATAGGTAATCCAATGGCATAAAGCAATACCACTTAAATTAGGCTTTTGGCGACGGAAATACTCAATACCATTTTGGAAAATAATACCCTGTGCATCTTGTGTAGCATTCACAAACTCACCTAAAGAACCTGTCATTTCGCTATCAAAAACATCCCAGTTTTGCATACGTAAGCGTGTTAAATCAGCCCAATGATGTCCCCAACTTAATCCTGGAGGCCACATTTCCTCTTCAGGAATAAACTTCTTTAAACTCTCAACCGATGGAACAGAAGTAATGGCGAACTCTGGCACAATAGGAAATTCAAGTGTTTGATACCAATCTTCATGCAAGAATTTACCCATATCGTAGAAATACCTTAGCGCATGAACAGCTTCTTTATTTTTATAACCAGCCGCTTTAGACACATGACACGTTAATGGTGAATCTGGTACATAAGGTAGCTTCACGTAGTTTTGTAAAGAATCCCCTAAACGCTCTAAGAACTGACGTCCAAATTGAGGATCACGAGTACGTAACATCATTTCTTCTCCACCTTCCATCATAATTAAAGATGGATGATTTCTACGCTCTTTCACTACTTTTACACCTTCGTTAAAAATAGCGGCTAGTTTTTCCTCTTCTGTTGGAATATTACCTGTTCCTAATGGAATCATATCTTGCCAAACCGTCATACCCATTTCATCGCAATACTGATAAAACTCTGGTATCTCTGGCGGATGCCATCCGAAAATACGAATATTATTAAGGTTCGCTTCCTTAGCTAATCGGATCAACTCTTTATATTTTTCAATACCTGAACGACCTACAAAAATATCTGGTGGTCCTCCCCAACAAGCTGAGCGTATAAAATGAAACTTCCCATTGATATATGTTGATCGAGGGAAACTCACTTCTACATTTTTCTCAAATCCAGGATTCCACTTTGAAGTAACTTCACGAATTCCGAAAACAGTTTCGTTAAAATCGTGATTAACGGCTCCTTCTTTTAATGAAATACGTGTTTTGTATAAGTTCTGATCTCCTAAATCCCATGGCCACCATAATTTTGGATCGCTAATGTGTATATTCTTTTCAACTTTATGAACACCTGGCTTAACTGTTTTTGTAAATTCTACAGTTTGAGTCTTCATTTTAAAGTTCTTCCCTTCTAATGAAGCAATAAAAGTCATATCACGTGGTTCCGAATCCGTATTTTCAACGGTCATCTCCAATTTTACATCTGCAGATTTATCCTTATTGATGGTAGTATTTGCATACACATCTTCAAAAAGAACTTTACCTGTTGATACCATACGTACCGGCTTATTAATCCCAAATGGAATCAAATCGCGCCAGTAATCACCAAACCAAGGTGTTTTTTTACCGGCAACCAAAGCGTTTACTTGTGGTGGTGGAGCCAAACGAACCATTAACATGTTTGTACTCGCCAAATGATCCCATTTGGAAATACGTAAAGCATCGTTCACATCAAATGAAAATCCGGAAAAGGCACCTTCGTGGTGACCCAAAAAATGGCCATTTAACCAAACATCACATTCATAATCTACACCGTCAAATTCAATACGCACAATTTGATCGTTAACAGGCTCAGTAACTTTAAATTGTACTGAGTACCACCACTCGTATTGTTGTACCCATTGTGCTTTTACACTATTACGTCCGAAATAAGGATCTTCAATAGCCCCTGCTTTCCATAAATCTGTGTATACATCTCCTGGTACCTGTGCATAATTCCACACTAAAGTTTCAATATCTTCAGGAGGTAGGTTGTGTAATCCTTTTTTAACTCCTTCGCCAGGCAACATCATCTTCATGGTCCACCTGCTGCCACTTAAATCTCGAATAAGTTGGCTATTATCTTCATGAGATTCCGTTGTGTTTGGCTGAGCAAACAACAATAATGGCGAAATCATCAGAAAAAATAAATACGTAATTTTCTTCATTCTATAACAATTTAGTAATGTATTAACAATATCTTAAGTAGCATATACTATTAAATAATGGCTCCTATTTATTCATATATACAACCACACTTCAAATTTGAAACTTTAATTACAATGTTACGGGGGGTAAAAAAAGCAATATTGTTATAATTTAGCACCGTTAGTTTTTGTCTAGGTTACTAAATGTTAGTTTTTAAACTGATAGAACTCAATTTGTAAGATTATTAATCTGATATTCAGTATATATAAATAGATACTTAATCCAATCCGAGTAATCGCATTAATGCCTCTACATAGTAATAATCAGCATAATTTAAAGGCACATCAATTTCATTATTATGAGGAATACTTCCTACACTATGCTTTAAAATAAAGCCATTTTCATGGCCTAGCATAGCACGATATTTATCAGAAGATAACTCTTTCAAAATTCCTTTTGCCTTTTCTGAATAATCCTTACTTGTATATTCGTTCAGCTCAATTAAAGCTGAAGCAATAATGGCTGCTGCCGAAACATCACGGGGCTGGTTGGAAATATTAGGGGCATCATAATCCCAATATGGAATATGATCTTGTGGAAAATTTTCATCGTTAAAAATGAAATCTGCAATAAATTCAGCTTGCTGCAAATACTTTGGATCGTTAGTAAAACGATAACAAATCGTATATCCATATAAACCCCAAGCCTGCCCACGAGCCCAAGCACTATTATTTGCATATCCTTGGGCGGTTTGTTTACTTCGCACCTCACCTGTATCTGGGTTATAATCAATCACGTGAAATGAACTATTGTCATCTCTAAAATGATTCTCTAAAGTGGTATTGGCATGTTTGATGGCTATTTTTTTATATTTAGAATCTCCTGTAATTTCAGAAACTTTAAACAAAAGCTCTAAATTCATCATATTATCAATGATAACAGGGAACTGCCATCCTCTTTTTGCTTGCCAACCTGCATCAACATCCCACGACTGTATACATCCAACATTGGCATTAAAACGGGTACTTAAAGAATTGGCTGCATCAATTAAAACCTGCTTTGAAGAATCATCTTTATTATACTTATAAGCATTACCATAGGAACAATTAAACACAAAACCTAAATCGTGGTTATTTGTAAAAAATCGGTGTTGCTTATAGGTATTCTGTAAAATAAGTGCGCGTTTTTTCCATTTCTCATCTTTCGTAAATTTATATAAGTACCATAGGGTACCAGGAAAAAAACCTTCTGTCCAATCAAAATTCTGATTTGCCCAATGCACTTCTCCTTCAGGCGTTAGAGTGCGAGGAATGCGTTTTATTTCAGCTGCTATTGAACTTATGGAATCAACTTGCATAGAAGCTAATATTAAGTCCTGATTAAATAATTCTAATTTCGATTTTTTATCTGCACAAGCAGATAGCAAAACAATACTCACAATTAATAAAACCCATTTTATCATGTCAATAATTTTTTGATTCCTACTAATCTTATCCTCGCTTTTTTACTCACAGTCATTAATACTCTAAATATTCAGAGCATACTTTATTCTTTGCCCAAACATCATCAACTTTCTTAAGCTGATTTACCAACTCTTTTTTCCAAACAGAAACCATTTTCTCATTCATAGCGTCACCTGTTATGCGATGAAGTTGATAAGGATCGCTTTTATTATCGTAATAAAAAGCTTCCTTAAATGTAGCTTTATCTGAAGTAGTAACAACAAAAGTATAATCTCCTAAATACAGACCGCGTGAGTAATAATCAAAATAAAGTACTGCCTTTGGGCGTTTTATCTTAGTTGATTTATTTGCTATAATTTCGGAATAATTGTTTCCTTGCACCGAAGCTGGTATTTTATCCTCGAAACCCGCTAATGCTAAAAGAGTGGGCATTACATCAGGTACACTTAGTTTTAAATCTTCAATACGATGCTTTAATTTGTCTCCCCACTTAATAATAAATGGGATATTAAAGGCTTCACTCTCGGGATATGGTTTTCCTTTATGTCCGTGACTTCCTAACATTTCTCCATGATCAGAAGTAAAGACAATAATTGTATTACCGCTAATTTGCATCTCATCGAGCTTGTTTAAAACCTTTCCGATAAAATGATCAACAGCACTCACGTTCGCAAAATAATATGGCGCATATTCTCCCACCAATTTATCTGCATTTGCTCTCAATAGAAGTTGATTCACATCAACTTTGCCATTAACGGTATACTGAGGAAAGAAACGCATGTCTGTACTTTCTACAGTCCATGGATTGTGTGGCGGATTTAAAGACCAAGTAATAAAGAATGGTTTATTCGTATTTCGCTGATTATGGGAATTATCAAGATAATTGAGCAAGGCCTCTGTTTCTAATTGCGCATTAAACTTTTTGGGTTGATACAATTCACCATCTAATAAACCATTAATTGCAAGGCTATCATTCGAATAACAAAGAGGATCGTAATGAGTATCCCTCAATGTTTGAAAGAAATATTGAAAGCCCAAACGAGATTTACCAGGTGGAACATACGTATCATAAGCATTTATAAAATGACCTCCAGGCACTATATCTGTTCCTCGATAATTCCCTATTGAATCAAATAAAGGCTCTGTTCGCTGCCAGTGGCATTTACCAAAATAAGCAGTTTCATAGCCTGCCGACGAAAACACATTTGCAATGGCATTTCCATCTGCTTTTATTCCGACAGTTCTATTTTTATGACAATTTGCTGTAAGTCCATTTTTATATGGATAAGTGCCTGTTAGTAACATTCCCCTATACGGACTACATAGCGGAAAATTACTAATCGCCTGACTAAATACGACTCCTTGATTAGCCAATTTATCCAGATTAGGGGTATGAACAGGGTCTGGTTTACCTTGAATGTATTGTGCATTTTTACCCTGCGACCAGAAACCTAAACTATATTGCCGAAACTGGTCGGGAAATATTACAATTACATTGGGCTTTTCCGTTTTAATACAAGAAGTAAATAATAGAATTGATGCAATGACTAAGCAAATTTTCATTACTATATCTTTAAAAAACATAAACGGTAAATTTTACATTTATTTATATGCCTCTATCCACTTTGGCAATTTACCCAAACGAAGTTTCAATTGTGATTCCCAAAGCGATTCAGGACTTACCCGTTTCCCCAAACTTTCAACAATATCCACATCCTGTTCTTTAAACGTAGTTCCGGCACCGTGGAAACCTACAATTATAGGGGGAACTATTTTCCAATACCAAGTTTTTGTATCCCAAAACTCAAAGTTTTCTTCAGCCTCATCAATTTCTTTAAAATTCCATAATACTAGATACCTACCATGATTGGGGAGATTTTGTCGTGCTCCGCCACCTCTACCTGCAAAAAAACCACCTTCTACATTATCAAACAATGTACAACGTGGCTGCGATGCATGCGACTCGAAACAAGTATAATCAGGATAAGTACAGCGCCAAATAACTGTACCTGTAGTACTCCCGCCTTGCACACCAAATGTATGCCACATACCTGCTAAATCAATATTATGGGCAATTAAAATACTTGTAGAACCGCCGCCTGCCGAAATAGCGCTATGACCAAAATTGCCTAGTATTGTATTGTTTAAAGCTGTTGAATATGCACTCTGACTAAAAACTACGGCTCTGCTTACATTCTCGAAACTGCAATCTTTCACCCATGAGTTAACACAACGGCTTAAATTTAATATGGTCCAACCGCCATCGTGCTGAGCATTTTTATGATGCACAAAAGGAATCTTCCAATTCCCTTCAAATTTTATATGCTCAAAACCAACACCTTCAAGATATGCATAAGAATACAACTCCCAGTTATGTTTAGACTGAACATCATAATGAATTGGCTCAAAAAATGTAACTCTATTATTTTTAACACTCTTTATTTGATGACGCTCATTTACAATAACTCCATCATTTAATATAGACACCCATTCTTTTTCAGGTACTAGAGGTTGTAAATCATATTCAATTAATTCAGGAGCATTATTTTTCACCTTTAAAATTACCCAGTCGCCAGGCTTTATAGCTGATGCATCTGAAACTTCAATTGAGAATGATTCACGCCTTGCATCCGCTATAACTTTTGTTATAAACTTGTCACGTTGCTTTACATTAACTTTTATCGATGGAGGACAAGTCCATAACTTAGTAGGATCTTCTGCCGGTAAATCTTTATCAAAAAACAATACTGAACCATCAACAGAATCTCCTTCACCTCGAAAAACAATATTTGATTTAGAAACCAATATAGTTTCTAAATCGTCTCCCTCCGTATTAATCAAATATCGGCCTTTAGGGAAAAATACTATTCCACTTCCATTGTTTTCTGCTGCTGATATAGCCTTTATCAAAGCCTGTTTTGATGATTTATTACCTAATTTATCTGCACCAAAATCAACTACATTAAACTCTTTATATTTAACAATTGGAATGGGTTCTTCTCCATATTTATATCCGGCATAGGAAAAGTTGGGTAATTTAGGCTCTGATCCACTTTCGTAAGCACTTTTGTAATTTTTCCATAATTCACTCTCTTGAGAATAGAGCAAAGATGTGGATAGCATTAGAACTATTAAAATAACTTTATTCATAGACTATACTTTCATTTTAGGGATTTTGCAGTGCTGTAAAATGAACAACACCTTGCAATATAAGAATTGTTATCCTAAGAAACTGTATGTTTTTTTATCCTTTTACTATTAGTTAAAATGCAATAAAACTAATAGAAACAATACTCACAAAGCTTCTAAAAATTAAACAAATAGACAATGATTTATTCTGAGGGCTACTTCTTTCTCAACTTTAAAATATAGTTAGCTAGTGAATTACTCTATATCTCCAGAATGTGAATTAGTATGCTATATCCGTATGTTAAGCAGTTGCTTTAACACTCTCAAAATCTTTCCGAAACTCTGTAGGCGTGCACCCTTGACGTTTTTTAAATATCCTGTTAAAGTTGGATAAATTATTAAATCCACAGATATAACCAATTTCGGAAACCGTTTTGTTAGATTCGATTAAATGACGTGTCGCATAACCCAAACGTATTTCATTAACAAAATCGACAAAAGATTTGCCTGTGCGTTGCTTAATCAAACGGCTAAAAGTAATTGCAGACATACTTATGCTTTCAGCAGTTTCTTCAAGTCTTAGTTTTTTATGAAAATTTGACACAATGTACTTGTAAGCCTTTTCAATTCGTTCGCTATTATAAAAGTCATTTTCGTGATTAAAAGAGAGGTTTGTTAAGAAGCTTTGATTGGCTGAGTTAGCTATATCATATAAAAAGGATTGAAACAGCAGAAAAGCTTCGAAGCCCTCAAGTTTTGTTAGCTTAATTATTTTATGATGAACTTTATTGATTGTTTCAGTTGAAAATGAGATTCCCCTGCAAGAATTATTTAAAAGCTCTTTAATCGGCTTAACATCCTTTTTACAGAGATAACTATTAGTAAATAAATCGCGAGAAAACTGAATGGTAATCTGGCGATACTTTGAATCTAAATTCATATTTCCATTTTCCCAACCATGGTATAAATTAGGACCCACCATCACCAATTCCATTTCACCAACTTCGCTTATATGATCACCCACAATTCTTTTTGAACCGGTGCCATTAATTATAAAATTAATTTCAAACTCAGGATGAAAATGAACTGGATAATTAAACGCATTCTGCTTTCTATCTATAATTAAAAAGCAATCACTTTCTTTTAAAGGCGTAATTTCTCTTCTAATTTCAATACACATAATACGACATAGATTGGTGACTAAAACAAATCTAACACCCTTATGTGTGATCTATTTAAAATCATGTTACATTAACTTCAAATCATGTTACATCTTAATATTATCAAGCGATAAGTAGACTATAATTCAATAAATTATAATATTATTGTATAACACAGTCCAAAACCTTTTTATATGTATAAACGCATTGTTTCCATAGTTATTTCTATTGTTTTAGCATGTCAGCTTTATGCTTATCCTGATAGACTATACTCAAAAGGCGAAGGCTTAGAGGGCAGTTTCTTCTATAATATTATGCATGACCATAATGGAATTATGTGGATATCGGCCATGACAGGTTTAATAAAATTTGATGGCTACAATTTTAAAATGTATCATACTGATATAAATGATATAACAACCTTAAATTCATCGTTTATACTAACATCATTTATCGATAATAATAACCAACTATGGGTTGGGAGTAACATTGGTTTGAATTTATACAATTATGAAAAGGATAACTTTAAACGCCTAAATTTATTACACAACGGTATTAATATAAAAACTCCGATTCAAAAAATACTTCAGTTTGACACGAGAACACTATATCTTGTAAGTCACAATGGACTTATTAAATTTGATACAAAAACCTTTAAAACACAATTTTACAATACCTCTTTTAATTCGGATGGATCTCCGGCGTACATTCACATTTATGGAGGAAGTATAGACTCGAAAAATAATATTTGGCTAGCCACAAACGGTCATGGCATATTGATTTTTAATCCTAAAACAAATCGCTTCTATACCTTTAAAGAGTATACGAAGAACACCAACTTTGAGCCCTTTCAGAGCATTCAAACCATTGAATGTTTAGAGAACAACATTATTTGCTTTGGTGGAATTGATGGTAATATTATTTTATACAACGAATTAGATAACACAATTCAGTGTGCAATAAAAAAACACAACCAGGCATTAGGTGGCATTACTTCTATAACGGAAACTAAAGCTGAAATAATTGTGGGAACTGAATATGCCGGAATTCAAAGCATCAATAAAAAAACTCTAATTCTACAAGATGCCAATAAGCTAGAGAACATCAATAACCTAAATAAGTCATCGGTAATTTGCCAAAAAGATAATGATAATGATTTGTGGTATGCCATTAATTATGTAGGTATTTATCATCAAGTTAACCCTACATTTCCGTTTATAAGCGTTACTCCAAAAAATAGCCAATTAAACCATCATCTGGTAAGAACCATAATTAAAGATAAAAATGAAAACTTATTAATTGGCTCGGATGGTGGCGGCTTAATACACCTGAGCAACGATGCCTCGAATGGTGAAACTATCCATAATTATAATTGGAAGCCCTCGGCAATATTGGCTGTTATGAATGATGAGAGCCAAAATTTATGGATTGGCAGTTACAGTAACGGTTTAGGATGCATTAGAGCTAATGATAACACACTGATTAACTACCCTATAAAATCAGATAAATCTGAACAATCATTAAATTGGATTTTTGATATTGAAGAAGAGGATGATGATCATTTACTAATGGCTACCAATGGATCGGGCTTAGTTAGATTCAATAAACACACAGGTGAATGGACATCGAAAATAAAATTTAAAACAAATTTTGGAAGCACTGAAACCCTAACTAACTTAAACGACCTTCTGATTGAAGAAAACGGAGATATTTGGATGGCAAGCTACCAAGGCCCGTTAATTTGGAAACAAAAGGAACAACATTTAGTACGCCTGCAGGATGAGTTTCCTATTTTTGAGAACACTCCTGTTTATTGTGTAAAAAGAGGATTCAACAAGCAAATACTTTTAGGAACATTTAAAGGATATTTTGTATTTAACCAAATCACAAACAAACTTGAACACTATAGCACTGCCAATGGCTTGTGTAATAATAAAATTGCTAGTATCATTCCGTATAAAGAAAATGAAATTTGGATATCAACTGCCAATGGCCTATCCAAGTTCAATCCGCAGAACAGAACATTTAAAAATTTTAATCAGTTTGACGGGCTTCCTTTTAACGAATTCTTATCAGATGCCAATTACCAAGACAAGGAAGGCTATATATATTTTGGAGGCGTAAACGGATATATTAAATTTCATCCTGACGAAATAAAAATTAAAAACGTTCACTCAAGACTTCATTTTACCAATTTTAAACTTTTTAATAAAGAGCTTAAAAAAGGTATTTCTGCTGATAACAGGCAGATATTAAACAAAAGCATTAATGCTACGGATACTATTAACTTACTTTATTCTGATAAATCATTTTCTATTGAATTTGCAGCAATAAACTACATCGCGCCCGAAAAAATAAAATACAGATATCAGTTATTAGGATTTAACGACAAGTGGGTTGAAACAAGCTACAAGTATAGAGTGGCCACCTACAGTAATCTGAAACCAGGAAGCTACGTTTTTAATGCTAAAACAACCGATACTAATGGGAACTGGCTAAATAATAGCCGAGAGATTATTATCAATATTAAACCTCCATTCGCCTTAAGCTTTTGGGCATACTGCATTTATTTTGTGTTAATTACAAGCATAGTTATTATAATACTTAAGCTATACCGATTTAGACTACGGATGCAGAATAAAGTTTTATTTCAGGAACTAGAAAAACAAAAGCAGCGCAAACTAAATCAGGCTAAGTTCCAGTTTTTTACAAACATATCTCATGATGTAAAAACTCCTTTATCAATGATTTCAGCGCCTTTGCAAAAGCTTAATAGTACTGATTTAAATAATGAACAGAGAAAATATATTTCCTATATCAGTAGGAATACAATGCGAATGCAGCGTTTAATCAATCAATTAATCGACATTCAAAAAATTGACAACTCGCAACTACATATCAAACAAGATAGTGTTAACATTAACGACCTTATTCACAATATAATCTCTCTGTTTGAGATATCAATAAACAATAACTCAATAAGGGTTCAATTTAGAAATCATCTACAATTTAGAACTATTTGTATTGATGCTGATAAAATAGATAAAGTTGTTTATAACATATTTTCAAATGCAGTTAAATATACTCCCAAAGGCGGAAAAATTTCAATTAACATTGAAGAAAATAACAGCATACTAATTCTTTCAATTAATAACTCAGGGTCGTATATCCCAAAAGAAAATCGAACAAAAATATTTGATCGCTTTTATCAAGAATCGAATAATGACGGAACTGGTATCGGTCTTCATATTGTTCAGAAACTTGTTGAAACTATTGATGGTAAAATAAGGATTGAAAGCTCTAAGAAGTTAGGCACTAGGTTTATATTATCTATACCTTTTCAAATAAATTCAGAAAATACAAACATTCACAAAGAAAAGTTTCATGATGAATCAATGGATATAAACAACTCTTCAGAACTAGTTAGCAATAACACTAACACTGAAATCAAAAAATCAAAGCTTCTGCTTGTTGAGGACGATTTAGATATACTTGAATTCTTAAAGAATGAATTTAACAGTACTTATTCTGTTTATACAGCCAACAATGGTAAAGAAGCTTTAGCATGTGTAGAAACCAATTCTTTCGACCTAATAATAAGTGATATTAGCATGCCTATAATGGATGGTAATCATTTGTGTATTGCTATAAAAGAGAACTTAGAAACCAGTCATATTCCAGTCATATTACTAACTGCAAAAACGGCTGATAAATTTGTAATAAATGGTTTACAAAATGGAGCCGATGCCTATATAAGTAAACCTTTTAACATTGATATACTCAAGGCCAAGGTAAAATCAATTATTGATGGACGAGAAAAGCTTAAGGAAGCGTTTTCGCATACAGTGAGTTTTAAAGCTAAGGAAATGACAGCAACAAACACCGATGAACTTTTTTTACAAAATGCCATTGACTTTGTTAATAATCATCTCGAAGACATAGACTTAACTATTGATAAAATAAGCCAAGAATTAGGATTTAGCAGAACGCATTTTTATAGGAAAATTAAAGCACTCACTAATCAATCCCCAACCGAATTTATTAGAATTATTAGGTTAAAACATGCCGCTAATTTACTTGAGAAGAATCAACATAACATCTCTGAAATTGCATATATGGTAGGCTTTAACTCTCACCAATATTTTTCAACCTCATTTCATAAATATTATAAAATGAGTCCGAAGGAATATGCCTTACAGAAGCAAGCTACCTAATGTATAACTAATCAAATATGCTTGCTTTGACAGATGTATTGGCTATACCAAATTCTGAATTAAAAACTTGATCTCCCCAATAGCTTAGAGTTTGCCAATCATTAGGGTCAACTAGATTGAGCCAAGCATTATCTTCGTTATTTCCAGTCCACGACCAAGCAATATATCCATATCCCAATCGGTTGCATGTTTCAAGTATTTTCAGATGATTTACTTTACAGGCTAAGTTATTAATGCCATTTTGAAAGTTATAACCAAACTCTCCAATAATAATAGGCAAGCGTAATTTTTTGGCCTTATTTAATTGGCGGTCGATACTTTCTTCAGAATTCCATGAGCCATACATATGAATGGAAAATAAAATATTATGATTTTTATCTCCATCAATTAGGGCATTTCCGTAGCTCAATATTGGCGAAATATCTTGCCCCCATCCCGATCCGTCAATTACTATTGTAGTACTATATCCTGCTTCACGCAATAAACTTACGGATGACTTGTATGAGCTGTACCAATATTGGTCATCAAGAAGGTGATTGCCCCATTCGTTAGCAATGTTTATTAAAAGGTAATCTTCATATTTCAATAGCATTTCCTTTATATCGCTCTGCGTATAATATTGTACGAGATTAAATAAGGATTGATTTGAACTATCCCCAGTTGCATCGTGTAGTTCAATCATAACTACCATTTCTAATTCAATACATCGTAAAATTATCTTTTCTAGTTCCTCACACTTTCCATTTGTTTCCCACACCACCCTAATACAATTTGTCCCTTTTTGCGCAATACACTCCAAAGCATCATAAGCTTTTTGAGGATACCAAATATTAGGATTATTTACTCCTCTAATAACAAATGGTTTATTATTAGAATCGAGCAATATATTATTATCTGTTTTAAAACCAGGCTGGGTACACGCTTGAAATATTAATAAAACTATTATTGGGAAATACCTAATCAGATTAAACATACTAAACTGTTTAAATTAAGAACAAAATCATCCTGAAAATTGATGAGAATATGGGTTGTCAGTTCATTTCATTAACCTGATCCTAATCGTTTTATAACTTCAATTAAAGCACGTGAATTATGGTAAGGACATTTCCAAAAACCTAATTTAGGATTAAATGTATCCGCCTTTCCATTATCACTAACTTTCCAAAACCATTCCCCTTTTATAGGATCCTTCATAGTACCTATTATATATTTCCAAACACGATTAACATGTTGTAAATAGGCTTCATTATTTGTATTTAGATATGCATCTGTAAATCCAACTAATGCTTCTGCCTGAGGCCACCAATGCCTATCAGTATCTAGCTGTCCATTCTCTTTTTCGTAATAAATACTTCCATCTGGGGCAATCCCCTCGTCTATGGTAACCTCTACCATTTTTATAGATAAATCCATCATACGATTAATATTATTGGTATCATTAATTGCATAGGCCGCTTCGTTTAATAACCATGCTCCTTCAATATCATGACCATACGAGACAATTTGAGAGGTACACTTCCAATCTTCTTGAAAAAAGAGATTGAAATGAAAGGTTTGTTTATTGATGATATGCTCTGAAAATAAATCGAGTAAATATTGAATACTCACTTTTAATTGAGAATTAGACCATACTTTATACAAGTTTGTATACGGCTCTATTATGTGTAGATGCGTATTCATCGATTTAGGTTCATTGGCATCTTTTTCACTCAAACGCATATCAACAAGAGGTTCCCAACAATTAGATAAAGCTTCGAAATAACCACCATGTTTGTGATCTTTATAATGCGCTTCGATTATTCGATATAAATCAATTGCATAAGCCAAACTTTCTTTGTTACCTGTAACTTTAAAATATTCTGAGAAAGCATAAATACCAAAACCTTGCGCATATGCTTGCTTTCGGTTATTGAGTATTGTGCCATCAAAATTTAAAGACCAGTATAGACCTCCATTCTCCTGATCCCAAAAGTATTTTACTAGATATTGATAAGCTCTATTGGCTAATGATAAGTATCTTTTATCTTTTGAAAAAGCATATGCCGCGGAGAAAGTCCATAACAAACGAGCATTAAGAACGGCCCCTTTTTCTGCTTTATCAGTAACAATACCTAACCCATTTATTTCACCGAGAAAACCTCCATACTTGTCATCTATAGAATTCTCAGCCCAATAATTTAACAGGGCACTTAATTCTAGCTTCATTTCATGAAGCATGCTACCTATATTAATATTGATTAGGTTATTCATAGCATTAATTCTAAAATAGATCATAAATAAAAAGGCCGATAAGTCAATTACTACAATTTGATTTACCGACCTTTATCTACTGAAAAAATCAATTCACTTTATACACACTAAACTGTAAAATCTACTTTGGTGAAAAACGGAAATTATCCATATATAATCCTGTAACATCCGCTGTTCCATCAACATAATCCATAATAAAGCCCCAATCGCCTGTTGCTTCAATATTACCATCTGGCAAATTACCATAAGCTGATAAATCTATTTCAACAGTAAACCAACCTTCAAAAGTTCCATCGGCACCAAAACCAAAGCTTCCTAAATTAATTTGATGTTTATTAATTAAAAATGCAAAACGAGGATTACTACCAAATGGCTTAGTTAACTTCATATCAATACGCAGATTATGAGTTGCTTTAGTTGATTGAAAATCCATTGGAGTCCAGTTCATTCCCCAACCCCATATAAAATCACCATTACCAATTGCTGTTCCATTTCCTTTAACACCAGCTCCGTTTGAAACGGCGTCATCTGTAATGGCGAGAAATGGTTGTCCACTCCAATTTAAGCCTCCAGATTGAATAAAGTCGGGCCACACATCAGGGTTATCCGAAATTATTGCATCTGCAGCATCAACCGGAATTAAAGCTGTACGTGTAAGTGCAAAAACAAAGAAGTTCTCTTCTGTTTCTACATTTACAGGCTCTTCATTATCAGTAGCTGTTAAGGTAAGTATTCCACTCTCTATGTGAGCCGGTACTTCAACCATAATCTGACGTCTTGTTTGCTCAACAAAATCGGCTGCAAGCACTACGGTGCCTCCAGGAAACAATATAGACTCAATCTTTTGTAAATCCGAACCAGTAACAGTTATCATTGTACCAGGAACGCCGTATTCAGGAGTAAAACCCTCTAATTCAAAAACTGGCGGAACCTCAACTTCTGGTGGCTCAGGAGTTGGTGAATCAATAGTTATGGGCTCGTCTACTTCTTCTTTCATACAAGAAGTATTAAATACCAATAATGATCCAATTAGTATCATAAAAGATACTGTAAATTGACTTATATATTTTGTTTTATTCATAGCTATAACGTTTTGTTAATATGAGTAACCTTCTTTCTTAAAGTGCCAAAACCAAGCAGCAGCATCTCCATCGTTCGCTGTAGGAGTAGCACAAAGTCTAAGTTCGTTTTCGGTGAGATTAACTATATAATATTCGTAATATACATTAGCCTCTGCATCACCATCAACCCCAAATGGGATGGAATGCCCTGTTAATACAAGCTTTCCTTCAAAAACAACATTGCCTTCTTCATCTAAAACCTGGTGTTCGCCACCAACTTGCAATACCCAAGTACCACTTCCGCTTCCTGGTGTTGCACCTGTTTCACTATCAAAACTTAAACCATCCATTTTAAAAGTTAGCTTATCTGTTAAAGCCATTCCTTTAGAATCAATTGCATCGGCAATAGAAGGAGCCCACCAATTAGGTGTAGGACTTAACCATCCTCCTTTACCCCAAATACAATCGGGTTGATAGGTATTATCATCGGCCCAAACCCATGTTTTTTCAATGGCGCCATCTTCTGTTTTGGCTAATAATTGCCAGTAAGGATGATCGAAGAAATTAGGATCGTCCTGAGCTATATTAAACGATTGAGTTACTTTTACTACTTTATCTCCTCCGTAAAAACTAATATCAATATCATAATCGCCCGCTAATGCAACTACAAATTCATGAGCGGGTCCTGTGGCCATCCATCCAGAAGAAGATACCCACTGTGCAATTAGTCCTTTTTCGGAAGTTGTGCAAACCACCTTATTACCATCTACCTCAACTGAAACAGACGCTAACAATTCGGTTTCTGACTTAGCTGGTTCCATCGATTGCCTATCCTCTATAGGGTCGCAAGCTGCAGATACCAGTAAGCCTATTATAAATAAATATATAGTGTTCTTATTCATTGCTTCATGTTTTAATTATTAATAATTCAATCATTAGAATTAATTATAATCCAATGCTTTACTCCCATCCCGGATTTTGAACCAAATTGCCTTGCGATAATCTAATTTGAGATTCAGGCAATGGAAGAAATACGCGATCTGCATTAAACGTTACTTGATAAGGTTCATCAACACCCGAGTTTTTAACGATTGTACCATTAGCTTCTTCTATAGCTTCTTTGGCATCGCCCCAGCGTAGTAAATCGTAATAGCGAACCCCTTCGAAGGCCAATTCTTTTCTACGTTCTGCTTTTATGGTTTCTAAATCGGCTCCTGCCGATGACATACCTGAACGTGCTCTAACTTTATCAATTCCTGCTACTTCTCCTGTTAATTCTGAGTGCATTAATAAAACATCTGAGAAACGAATAATAATATCATCCTGCATATTCCAAAGCTGCATATTGGCTTGCACACCACCATATAAGTTGTAATACATTCCTCGTACATTTCCCTCGCCATCATCAGCAACAATTGGAATGTGTTTTTTAATATATAGACCCGTTTCTTCTCTATTTCTGTCTAATCCAAACTCATAATCTGGCACTTCTAAAGTTATATCCACAATAGATTGTGATAAGCGACTATCTCCAACAAAAGCCTCGCGCAATTTTGGTGATACCTGAGCAAAACCCCAACCTTGACCATAAGGTGCATACTCTGCTCCGCGCATTCCAATGTAAAGGCAATATTGATTACTATAAGCTAATCGCCCTGGATTACCTGGCCAAACACCTTGGTTTGTATATTTAACGGCAAACACCGTTTCAATATGACCATCCTTTGCCCAATTATCATCTAAGTACGAATAGGGCCAAACACTTTCGTAATCACCTATTAGGTCGTGTCCGCTTTCATTAATACAAGATTCTAACCATTCAACCACCATATCTTTTGTAACATCACCCTCTTCGAGCGTACTCAATTTTGGTTGTTTATAATAGCCTGTATAAAACAAATATACCCTTGCCATTAAAGCTTGTGCAGCCCATTTTGTAGCTCTACCACTATTTACAGATGCCCATGCTGTTGTATATTTTTCTTTTGGAAGGCTATCAATAGCTATTTTTAGATCAGAGGTAATTTGAGTATATATTTCGGTAGGAGTTGATTTACCTAGATATAATAACTCAGGCTCTAACTGTAGTGGAACTTCTCCGAATAATTGAGATAAGCGAAAATAAAAGAAAGCTCTTAAAAAATAGGCCTCTCCTTTTTGCTGCAGCTTTAACTCTTCATCGGTATACGTTGCTTGATCTATTTTAGCCAAGAGTGTGTTTATATAAAATATCCCTTGATAGCAACGCTCGTATATATGCAAGAATGTATCTTCACCCGAATTCTTAGTAAATTTATCTAAATCATTTGGAATTGGATCTGTTGTTCCGGCCCCAGCAAAACAATCATCAGATTGAATATTTGCCATTAAAATAGGATGATTTTGCGCATCATCAACTGCTAAACATGAGTACGCTCCAACTAAGGCTTCATCAACATCTTTTGCATTTTGATAATAGTTGTCTAAGTCTTTTTCAAATAGATTTTCTCTATCTAAAAACTCATCTCCACAACTCGTAAGAATTGTTAGAAACGCTATTGATATATAAAATATATTTTTCATAAATTTTCAATTAAAAGGTTAGACTTACTCCTACTAAAACTGTTCTGGCTGCAGGATACAAACCTAAATCGATTCCTGATGCCCATGGATAATCATCGGGTCCATAACCTACTTCTGGGTCCATGCCATTGTAGTTTGTAAACACGAAGAAATCTTGAAGTGTAACATATAATTTAGCTCCACTAAAATATTCCATGTCTTTTATTAAACGTTTAAAGTCGTAACCAAGAGTTATATTGCTCACCTTAAAATAGTTTGCATCCTGTATATAAATATCTGAGATATAAGTCTGATTTCTACCTATTGAGTAATCTAACCTAGGCATTGTATTAGATGTACCTTCACCATGCCAACGATCAAATACATCAGTAGTGTAATTTTGAAGAGGAGAGTCTCCAAACGAGCGATACGATTTAGCAACTTGATGCCCAAAAGCGCCATTACCCGTTATGTTTAAGTAAATCCCTTTATACTCAGTATTCAATTGAATACCCAATATATGCTTAGGATTAGGATTACCAATATTTACTTTATCCTCATCATCTATTTTGCCATCGCCATTTTGATCTACAAACTTTAAATCTCCAGCTTTTTGATCATCAAAATAAGGTTGACCAGCATTATCCGCGCCATCAGGTGCAACCCAAGCTGCCGCTTCTGCATCATTCTGAATAACACCATCGGTCTCATACCCCCAGAAATATCCTATAGGTAAACCAACTTCAGCCCTAAACATTTCTCCTGTAGATTCACTTAGCACATTACTCGGTCCATTAATAATTCCTTCTGAATTTTTAATATCCGTAACCTCATTTTCGTTATACGAATAAGATGCAGTTATTCCATAATTAAAATCACTTCCTATTCTATCGTTCCATCTAAGCGAAGTTTCAATACCTTGATTGGTTACCTGTCCTCCATTAATCATTTGTCCGCTTATACCATTATGAGAAGGTACTTGAGTCCAAACCAACCAGTCTTTCGTATCTTTTTTATACCAATCGAATGCACCCTGTAAACGTGAGTTTAGAAGATGAAAATCGACTCCAATATTTAATTGCTCAGAAGTTTCCCAAGTAATATCCTTATTTGGAATACGCGCAGGGTACGATCCAATATTTCTAGTAGAAGATGTTGTACCTGGCGCACCTTTATTATCGCCAAAACCATATGATGCATTATAATGTAAACTACTGCCATCACCATCGGTATAACCAATAGTAGATGAGTGTAAATATGGTTCAATAGAGTGATTACCTACTTGTCCCCAACTAGCACGAATTTTCAAAAACGAAAGCCAATCAAGATTTCCTTCCATAAAACTTTCGTTGGTTAATACCCAACCTGCAGAAACAGAAGGGAACACTCCCCATCGGTTATCTTTTGTAAAATTACTAGATCCATCAGCCCTAACCATTGCTGATAAAAGGTAAGTTTCTTTGTAATTCCACGAGAATCGACCGAAATACGACATTAAGTTGCCACCATAATCATCGCTTCCTGATGCATTGGCAATTACTGTAGTATTATTTATATAGGCATTTTTATAGGTTTGAAATAAACTTTCGCGCCCTGTTGCACCTACATCATATGATACTTGCGTTGCTTCCATACTTTGACCTGCCATAACTGAAAAATTATGATTGGCAATTGGCGTAAAATCATAGGTTGCGGTATTTGTCCACATCAATGAATTACCACTGTATACACTTTGCTCTACTTTATCAGAAGCTTCTGATTGATTTTGTGATATATCGTATTTTGGAGTCCACGAACGAGATCCTCCCCACCAAGCGTTAACACCTAACTCAGTACGTAATACCAAATTATCAATTGGCTCAATAACCAAATAAGCCGAACCTACAGCAGTATTATTGTCATTTTCGCCATACTTAGTTAAATAGTCCATCAATGCAATTGGATTACCTTCTTGCGTATTCCAATCAATGGCATAATGATATTCATCGCCACTATAAACAGGCATAAATGGACTAGCACTTACAAAGTTTCGTACATCGTTCCAATATTGATTTCCTTGGCGAATTCCATTATTCTTGGTTTTTGAATACGTTAAATTCTGTCCTAATTTTACAATATCGCGTTTACCGTTATTAATAATAGTGTGCTCACTATTCAATCGGAATGTGTGACGGTTATAAAATGAATTGGACTGTTTGCCCATTACACCTTCTTGATCGAAATAAGAATACCCTAGTGCAAATGCTGAATTTTCGCTACCTCCGGTGATATTTAACGCATGATTTTGAATAGCTGCATTTTCAACCCTAGCCTCTTCAAACCAATTGGTTCCTTTTGACTCTCCGCTTTCTATTTGTTCCCAGTTAGGTACCATAGAAGCATAATCGTTAGGAGCTAAACCACTGTTTACACGAGCCTCATCCATCATTAATGCATACTCTTGTGCATTTAATAAATCAGGCGATTTTCGAACATTTTGAACACCATAATAACCATTATAGGTAACCGTAGTTTTCATATTTTTACGGCCCTTCCTAGTAGTAACCAAAATAACACCATTAGCAGCACGAGCCCCATAAATAGCGGCAGAAGCAGCATCCTTAAGCACATCAATATTTTCAATATCGCTGGTACTTAAGTAATCAATATTGCTTTGAATTACCCCATCTACAATATAAAGAGGCTGTGCATCACCCGTTGTACCAATACCACGTATAAAAACCTTAGTTCCTGCACCTGGCTGCGCACTGTTTTGTACAATATTTAAACCTGGGGTAATACCCTTCATGGCATCAATTGCATTGGGCGTACTTAATTCCTCAAGCTTTTCACCTTTTACATTTAAATTAGCTCCTGTAACTAATTTCTTTTTCATGGTTCCATATCCAACCACCACCACTTCATCTAAACCCTCACTATCCAAAACCATTTGAATATCTAACTCAGTTTGATTACTGATATCAACCACCAAATCTTGAAAACCTATAAAGGAAAAGATTAATGATTTTTGTGCGTCAGGAACAACTAAAGAAAAATTACCCTCAAAATCTGAGATCGTTCCTTGAGTTGTGCCTTCAATTAAAATAGAAACTCCTAGCAAAGGTTGACCACCATCATCCCTTACCGATCCGGAAATTGTTTTGTTTTGTCCTAATATTATTTGAACAAAGCAAAACATCACCATTACCGCAAATAAGCGTAGATTCATTTTCATAAAATTCAATTTAAATTAAGTTTCATTTTTACTTATTGTATATTATACACTTTCATATTTAACAAATTTAAACGTTTTATGAATTGCCCTTACGTACTATTTCATCAATAGATAATACTTTTTAAACAAGTTTGAGAATTCTGTATTTATACCAAAAACATCATCAAATGATTGATATAATGCGTTTGGTATTAGTTGTAAACCCTAACTAATAAAAATCAAAAGGAGCACCAATTCTTTAAAAAAGAATATAGGTGCTCCCTTTGATTGTGCCCTTCTACTATATAAACCAGATGTTTTACAAGGTCATTATTTTAATGTCTTCTGTTTTAATATTTGCAACATCTCCAAAGATTGTAATCATTTTAGATTCATCAGCTTCCATATCAAAGTAATTATCACTCCATTCAAAGCCTTTTGATTTATTTAATGATAAGAATAAGCTTCGCACTAGAGAGTCTGATTTTACAGAAACCACCAACTTATCTTCGGTTTGTTCTATTATGGAAATATCAATATTTGCCTTATCTAGCTCTTGATCTTTAGGAAAAGTAAAATAGTACTTTTGTTCAGCTATAAGTTTATCTTTATCCTTAAGGGTAATTGATAAGTAAGTTTTCTTTTTATTTATGCCTTTTAACTCTGAACTTGCAAACGTGAAAATTTGCGTTGACGTATTGGCTTCGAGTTTAAGCTGCTGGTTAATTGTTTTGAGAACCTTTCCTCCAAAATCTTTTAGCTCAATTTTTAGAGATGCTTTCTTCTCTTGCTGAAAGTCAGAAATACCATATATTTCAATATTCCCCTTATTCTGCGTCGCACTAATTATTATAGGTTCAAAAGCTCGTTTAACGGTGTAATGAACCGCTTTCCAATTATGGTAATAGTCTGTGCTGCTCCAACTGGCAACAGGCCAACAATCGTTTATTTGCCAATATAATGAACCCATACAATAAGGCATTGCTCTCCGATGCGCCTCAATGGCCATTCCAATACCTTCTGCTTGTAAAACATGACTCATATACAGAAACTCTTCGAAATCAGCAGGCACATTATAATACCAACTCATGTATTCTTTAATTCTCAAATTCCCAATTCCACTGCGCTGGTGTGCTGCCATTACATCAGATTCAATATCGAAATCCTCATTGCTCGCATAGGTTTTTACCGTATTCAATTCAGGAAAAGATTGAAAACCATATTCACTCATAAACCGAGCTTTATATTTATCAAAATCTTCAAATCGGTGCAAACCATGCCACACGCCCCAGTAATGCATGTCTCCAGATGTATTTACATCACTGGCATGTTTATCTATATCATAGCCTGCTTGTGGTGACGATGGCCAATAGTCGGCATTATTTGTAAATTCATCCACAACATCAGGTAATACTTTATGAAAAATATTTACATAAGCTTCCTGTATTTCTTCTTGCTGCGCTGGTGTGTATCTTTCTTTCCAGCCCCAGCCTCCTTTTCCAAAGTAATGCCATGCTATATTTATTTCGTTATTACCGCACCATAATACAATTGATGGATGATTGCGTAAACGAATTACATTGTCTTCAGCTTCCTTTCTGATATTATTTAACATGGCCTCATCGCCTGGATACATGGAACAAGCAAACATAAAATCTTGCCAAACCATGATACCGTTTTTATCGCATAAATCATAGAAATAGTCATCTTCATAAACACCACCACCCCATATGCGTAGCATATTCATATTGGCATTTACAGCATCGGCAACAACTTTATCATAATCACTTTTTGTAACGCGAGGTAAAAAACTATCATTAGGTATGTAGTTGGCCCCTTTTGCAAAAACACGAACTCCATTTAATTCAAACAAAAATGATTCTCCTTTCTCATCCTCTTCCCTCACTAATTTAATTGAGCGTAAGCCTGTTGATATACTCTTTGTACTCACCAAATTAGTACCATTGCTAATTTGAATTTCAAAATCGTACATATTAGGCTCTCCTAAACCTCTGCTCCACCATAACTTTGGATTTTCAATTGTAAAAGGAATGGCCACTTTATTCTCTCCTTTATTTATTTCAAAATCTTGTTTTGCGACTATACTATTATCCTCTTTATTTCTAATGATGGCTTTTACATTAGAATGCGACTCTGCCTGAATTTCTATTTCTGCCTCAAGTTCTGCAACATCATTATTCACCATTAATTGCATTAGATAAACCGATTCAATTTTGTAATCATTCCAAGCACGTAACTCAACAGGACGCCAAATACCCGAAGTAACAAACCGCGGTCCCCAATCCCAACCATAATGATAACCGGCCTTACGCGTAAAAACGGACACTTTTTTATCGCCTAACTCTCCATTCTCCGATTGATCATTATTAGCGGGATAAGAATAAGGAGACGCATTATATAATTCTAAACCCCTTTTAATAGGCGAATGAAAAACTATTTTTAACTGATTCTCACCAACTTTTGCAAACTGCTTTATATCTGCATCCCACTCCCTATGCATATTAAAAGCTTTTAATACCAGGTAATCATTTACAAAAACATCAGCATAAGTATCTAAACCATAAAAATGTAATTGAAGTTTATCTTTTGATAACAATGCCTCTTCAATCACAAAAGTAGTTTCATACACCCAATCCTTTTTATCAACCCATTGTTGATCACGTTCGTTAGTTCTGTAAAACGGATCTTCAATTTGCTTATTATTTAATAGATCGGTATGAATAGTACCAGGAACGGAAGCTGCTCCTCTATGTGATCCATCAACTTCGCTATAAACCCAACCTTCATTTAATTGCTTTATTTCCATAGATTCTTTTTTCTCTTGTTTACAAGCACTGAAGGCCATTAAAAGTCCTATAAAATAGATTATGCGCATACGATTTATTTTTGTGGTTATTTGTAGTTTCATCATTAACAAATATAAACCTCAGCTCCATTTCATTTAAATGAAAATCTAACCATATATGATACTATTTCAACAAAATACACCATAAATAATGTTAGATTATTTTTTTATAAAGAAGAAAAATATACTTTTGCTAAACCGATTTAGTATAGATGGCAAAAATATCAATAAAAAAAATAGCTGAACTAGCAGAAGTTTCAAAAACTGCTGTCTCATTCGTTTTAAACGGACGAGGAGATGAAAAAAATATTAGTAAGGCAACTCAAGATAAAATTACTGCCATAGCCAAAGAAAACCAATACCAAGCAAACCACATTGCACGAAGTTTAAGTATTGGTAAATCATTTACAATTGGATTTATTGTTCCGGATATTTCAAACCCTTTTTACGGAAAAATAGCGCGGCACATTGAACAGTTTGCCGAAGATAAAGGCTATTCGGTAATGGTTGCTAGTACAAATGAAGATTTAAAAAAAGAAAAGAAGATTATTGATCAGTTTAAAGCACGACAGGTAGATGGTATTATATTAGCTAGCAGTGCTCCAAACTTAAGTACCTTAAATATTACACTAAATAAAAATTTACCAACCGTTTTATTTGATCGAGTTTTTAAAGATTCATCTCAATCCTTTGTTGATATTAATAACGAAGAAGCTGCAATGCAACTTACTGAAACACTCATCAATAAAGGACATAGCAGAATCGCTTTCTTTTCAACAACATCCTATTTGCCAAATATTTCTGACCGCACTAGAGGCTACAAAGCAGCATTAGAAAAAAATGGAATTACATATGACAGTAAGATTCATTTTGAAATTGATTTTAAAAACAAAAAAGAAGAAATAGTAAATGCTTTTTCAAGCATAATGAATACCGAAGATTGTCCTACAGCTATCTTATTTGTAAATAATGTATTGGCATCTGAGGCATTATGGTGTGTAAATACAAGCTTTACTCCATATAAGGATCAACTATCATTTGCCTGTTTCGATAATCTTGACCTTTTTGATTACTCTTTACCCAAAGTAAGCTCTGTTATTCAACCCAGCGAAGAAATTGCCAACCAGTCAGTTTTCATGCTTTGCAAGCAAATAGAGGATACTATTGGTAAGGAAGGCATTCAATTAAAAACAAAGATTATAAATAGATAATATATTTTTTATCGGTTTACTAAACCGATTTACTAAATAAAATAAATGATACTATGAATATATTTTCAGACGAAAGATTAGTACTAACCTTAGATGCTGGTGGAACTAATTTTGTGTTTAATGCAATTAAAGGTGGAAAGGCTGTACTTAAACCTCACGGAACACCGTCGTATGGTGATAATTTAGAAAAGTGCCTGCAAACCATGATTGATGGTTTTGAGCATATCAAATCGCAATTATCCGAAGATCCAATTGCAATAAGTTTTGCATTTCCAGGGCCAGCTGATTATAGCAATGGTATTATTGGTGACCTAGGTAATCTACCTGCATTTAGAGGAGGTATTGCTTTGGGTGATATGTTGAATAATCACTTTAACATTCCTGTATTTATTCAAAACGATGGAGACTTATACACTTACGGTGAAGCTCTTGGAGGTTTATTAATTGATGTTAACATACAATCTGAGAAACAGTATAAAAACCTTATAGGCATAACCTTGGGTACTGGTTTTGGCGCTGGCTTAGTACATAACAACACGCTTATTACTGGTGATAATTGTATTGCTGCTGAGGTATGGTTGATCTCTAATTCAATAAGTCCTGATAACAATGCAGAAGAAGGTGTAAGTACTCGTGCGATTATTAATACATATAATGATGCTATTGAAACGCCGGATTCTACTTTAATGCCAAAAGATATTTACGATATCGCTACAGAGAAAAAGGATGGTAATAAAGAAGCTGCTCTAAATGCTTTTAAGTTATTTGGTAAGCACCTTGGAGACTCTATCGCCAACCTAATTAATCTATTTGATGGTTTAGTGGTTATTGGCGGTGGATTAACAGGAGCCAGCAGTTTATACATGCCCGAAGTAATGAATGTGCTTAAGGGAAAGTTTAATTGCGGCCAAGACCGCTTGGTACACAAAGTATATTGCCTAGATGATGAAGCGGAGGCTAAAGCTTTTACACAGTCGAATGGCAAACAAATAAAAGTGCCTTTCTCTGATAAAACAGTAAACTACGATGCAGAACAAAAAATAGCTATTGCAACAAGTAAACTCGATGCAAGTACAGCAATTTCGTTAGGTGCATATGCTTATGCTTTAAAGGAGTTAGACAAATAGAAATTCACAAAACGAAACGATAATAAAAACACTATGTTATATCCATTAAAATTTAATCCCATACTTAAAGAAATGTTATGGGGAGGAAAAAAGATTCCAGCAAAACTTAATATTGATGTGGCTGATGATGCTACTGTAGGAGAAAACTTTGCCATATCAGGTTTAAAAAATGATATGTCGGTAGTGAGCGAAGGCGCATTAAAAGGGAAAGCTCTTGCTGATTTAATTGAGGAGCATAAAGGTGCGCTTATTGGCGATAAAGTGTATGAAAAATTCGGCACTAAATTTCCTTTATTGCTTAAGTATATTGATGCGAACGATGATTTATCAATACAGGTACACCCTAACGATGCTTTGGCTGCAGAGGTGCACAACTCGTTTGGTAAAACAGAGATGTGGTATGTTGTTGAATCAGAAGAAGGCGCTGCTTTAAATTCTGGTTTCTCTAAAAAGACTACAGCTCCCGAGTTTGAGCAAATGCACAACGAGAATAAAATAATGGATTTAATGAGCCCACACAAAACAGAAGAGGGCGATACATTCTTTATTCCTGCAGGTAAAGTACATTCGATTGGCAGTGGTAACTTAATTGCTGAAATTCAACAAACTTCAGATATTACTTATCGTATTTACGATTTTGACAGACGCGATAAGTTCGGAAACCCACGCGAATTACACCATGAATTGGCTATGAATGCGATGGATTTTTCTGATGATGATTCTGGTAAAGTTGATTATTCAATTAAAGCAAACGAGTCGGTTAACTTAGCAACTTGCGAATATTTCACTACAAATATCATTGAAGTAAAAGAAAAAATAGAAAAGGATTACAGCGCTATTGATTCTTTTGTGATATTGATGAATGTAGGAGGTGCATGTAACATTGAGTGCAATGGTACAACTACTTCTGTTAACGAAATGGAAACGGTATTAATACCGGCTTCAGAAAAGAACATTACAATTCAAACAGAAAATTCGGCTAAACTATTAGAGGTTTACTTATAATACGAATCAAAAGTTTAGCATAATAGTAAACACTAAGGGATTTCATCCCTTATACCCTGACTTACTTTTCTTTGCTTGATCAAAGAAAGTAAGCAAAGAAAATCAAGGCTGCTTTTTAAATAGCCTTTTTATTATGCTAAAAGTTAAGTGCGGCTGGGTGATCTTCGAGCAAAGCTCTCTGCTTCCCAGTCTTACTAAAGTTTTAACACAAACAAAAGCTATTTAAAAATGAGGCCAATAAAACGAGGCGCTCTAAATAAAAGCTTTTCAACCCTTGATTCACATTTATAATGATAAAAGGGAATCCATTTTCGGATTCCCTAATCTATTTCTCTTTGCTATTCTAACAAACTCATGGTTTCCCATTTTTCAGCAGCCTTACTTTCGGGGTTAGTTTTCTGAAATTTGGCCACATAAGCTTGCCATTCTTTTTCGCGTGGTAAAGTCCCCCATTTTTCGCCATCCACATCCCAATCAAAATCAGGTTTTGTATCCATTATTAAAAAGGCGCGGTAACCAATTAAATAGATTTCCATTTCGTGAATGCCAACGGTTTTCATATTTTGGGTAATCTCGGGCCATGCTTTCCCCAAGCCATGTACTTCAACATAATCCTCGGCCAAAGCCTTATCATTAACAATTTCGAGTGTCAATACAAATCGGCTCTGCTGTTTTTTAGGCATAGGAATTAACTGCCCTTGCTGAGGTGTATAAGCGTCTTTTTGCTCAAACTTATAAATACGATTTAATGGCTCCGTTGAATTTATAAGCTCACTAATAATAGAAATATCATTATTTTTTTGCGCATATTCTGCAAGTAACAAACGTGTTTCGTTTAAATTATAATGCGAAGCCATATCGAACATCAACAATTGAATGGTATCTTTTTTATAGAAAGCTACATCAACAATATCAGTGGTGCCTATTTGTTCGAGTGCTGCATTTACCTTTGAAATATCCGCTGTACTAATAGATGCATCAAATACAAAACGCCTCATTTTGGTTTCTTCTTGATGCGGAGTACAAGCATTTATCAGCAAAATAATAAGTAAGCCAAGGCATAGCTTGCCGTTATTAATATTAAAAACAGAATTATTTTTTTCCATAACGCATTCGTTTTTGATAAGATGATGGAGTTTCTTTTTTTACTTTTTTAAAAACTCGGTAAAAATAGGATGAACTCTCAAATCCACATTCTAAAGCTACCTGTTCAACAGTATAATCGCTATTAAGCAAAAGGCTCGATGCATTCTGAATTCTCAACTCCAATATAAACTCAGAAAACGAACGTTTTGTACGAAGCTTAAAATAACGACAGAAAGCCGAGGTTGTCATGTGCGCCACTTCGGCAATTTTTTCCAAAGGAATTTTTTCCTTGTAATGATCCATGGCATAACAAAGCACACGGTCTAATTTTTCGGCATCGGAATAATTAAATGTGTTTGATGGCAAGCTAGCCGACAAATTACTTACTTCGGTTGAATGCGCTAATATATCAAGCAAACTAAGAATATCGGTAATTTGCTTTACTGGCGAACTCTGATTAAGATGTTCTAAAATTGCCTTTACCTGAGCCTTGGATTCTCCTTCGATTTTTAAACCCGTTCTTACATCCTTAAACAGTTGTTGCACCTCTTTCATCTCTGGAATTTTAAAGAAGGAATCACCTAAAAATGCTTCATCAAAATGCAAAACAATGGCCTCGGCCTTTAAGATTGAATCGGCTTTAAAGAACTCCGGGGCATTTTTAAAATCGTGGGCCAATCTACTGCCCATAAAAAACATATCGCCAGCCTTAAACTGGCCAATATAATCGCCGATAAAAGCTGTACCATAACCCTGCACCATATAGGTAAGTTCTAACTTATCGTGAAAGTGCAAAGGATTATAGAAATGCGGAACAACCTCTCGTGTTAACTGAAAGGATTGTTCTGCATTATCTGATATTTTCACATGACGCATTCGCATTTTTATAGTTTTTAGTTGATACCAATTGGCTATCTAAAAATCCAATATAGTATAATCATGAAAAACACTAATACCCCGGCAAACACACGTGGATCGGAGAAGGATTTTACTTTACCCTCTGTAATAAACGATAAAGGATTTTTTAAAGTAAGCTTTTCCAATACTTCAGCATCGGCTTTAGGCGTAAAAGCACTTACCGCAAAATAAAATACGGTACATATCATAAACATGTAAAATGCTTTCATCATAAAATGGATTTTCCAAACATCGCTAATGTAACGCTGTCCGGCAATCATCTCAAAGTCTAACGAGAAGGCAACAACGGCCAAAACAAAACCAAATATCAGCGTATACAAACCCGCTTTTGGCGTTCCTTTTCGAGAAAATACACCAAACAATAAAACCACAGAAATTGGCGGAGATAAAACAGCCAACAAATCATTAATGGCTTCGAATATACTCGGGAACTTAGCAATTAATGGCGACCAAGCAATGGCAACAATAATTACACATAAAATGGTAATTCGTCCGATGTTTAATAAGGTTTTGTCTTTTGTATCGGGATATTTTCTTTTTACAATATCCATTGATACCATTGTTCCGGCGCTATTTAAACCTGATGCAATGGTGCTCATTAATGCAGCCAATAATGCAGCCGACATTAAACCTTTTAATCCGGTAGGTAAAACGCGTAAAATAAGTTCAGGTAATGCCTGATCGGCAACAGTAATATCATCCTTAAATAATACGTAGGCAAAAATACCCGGAACCACCATAATAAATACCGGAAGTATTTTTATAAAACCTGCAAATATAGGTCCGCGTTGCGCATCTTCTAAAGTTTTCGCTCCTAATACCTTTTGCACAATGGTTTGATCGGCACACCAATAATTTAAACCCAAAACAGGTATTCCCAACCAAAATGCCCACCAAGGTAAAGGCGATGATGAATGCGTGTGTACCATCGATAATTGATCGGGTTTAACGGCTGCTTTTAATTCGGCCCAATTGGTTACGCCAACTTCAGGGAGCATAGTCATGGCCAAAATAGTCATAATAGAAGCCCCTAAAATTAATATCACCGATTGAATGGCTTCTGTGATCACAACAGCTTCGAGTCCGCCGATAAATGCATAAGCAAAGGTAATTACTGCAATTATTGTAATGGCCATATACCTATCTATCCCAAAAAAGTTTTCGAACACTAAACCTCCCGCATACAAACTAACGCCAATGTGAAGGAATATGGCTGTTACCAAGGAGATAAAAGCCAAAACAGAGCGTGCCTGAGGGTTATATCTTCGCTCGAGAAATTCAGGTAACGTAGAAATTTTTGTTTTAAAATAAAACGGGGCAAATATTAATCCTAATACAATTAGTAAAAGTGCTGCCGACCATTCAAAGTTACCCCAAACCATTCCGTCGGAGAATCCCTGACCAGCCAAACCTACCATGTGAATGGTGGATATATTGGCTGCAAAAAGAGCCGCACCAACCATAGGCCATTTAAGGTTTCTACCAGCTAAAAAAAAGCCTTCGCTCGATTTCTTTTTATTCTTTAAGCCTGTAAAAACACCAATACCAACAACCCCTAGTATGTAGGCTATAATAATGATATAATCAATTAAATTTAATTTCATATTGTAGTTTTTTTTTGTCTGATTTTCTCTACATAAATTCGCAATTCTTTGCAAAATCAAAGTCCTTATTCATTATGGGTAATAATATTTTTTGTACTTCAGCAACCAAGTCTTCATCCATTTTTTCATGACTTACTCTGATGTTATTAATCATTCGATTAGACTTTGAGGAAGTAACCAGATTTGTTGGAATTAAGGGATTTGCCACACTAAATTGCAGTGCAAGATCCTCTAAACTGGTGCCATTAGCTTTACAAAACTTTACGGCTTCTAAAACACATTGTTTATCTGCTTGGGTAGCAGGATGCCAATCGGCTACACCGCGCTCGGTTAATAAACCCATACCCAAAGGCGATGCTGCTACTAAACCTACTCCATCGTTTTGTGCATAGGGCACCAAATCGAGCATCATGGTATCGCTAAGCATATAATGCCCGTGACACAACATGGTATCTACCTGTGCTTCAACCTGAACTTGTTTAAATACATCTATCGGATATGATGTGATACCATAATAACGAATTACACCCTGCTCCTTTAATTTTTGTAAATGCGGGATAGATTCGTTTATCACTGTAGAAAGATGTTTTCTGTTTTGGTATTCAATATCGTGTAACTGAAAAACATCCAAATAATCCGTTCCCAAACGATTTAAACTCTCCTGTAAGGATTTATCGATGGCTTCGGGCGAAAAATCGAATACGCCTTTGGCAAATCGTCCTGTTTTGGTAGTTAAAAAATACTTATCGCGGGGCACCGATTTTAAGGCCTTGCCCAGTACGGTTTCTGCTTTTGTATCGCCGTAAAATGGAGATACATCAATATAATTAATTCCGTTATCGATACTTGCATGTACAGCTCTTATTCCTTCGCTATCGTCGGTTCCGCTGAATACGCCTCCCAAAGCTGAAGCTCCGTAACTAAGTACGGATACCTTCATATCTGTTTTTCCTAATTGTCTGTACTCCATTATTTATTTAAATAAAACTGTTCGCAATTAATGCCCATTACCTTAGCTTGAGCTGTTTTGCTATATTTTTTCAGATGTTGACTTACAACATTAAGCGCATCGGAATACTCGCCTGCTAATTTACAAACGGGCCAATCGCTTCCGAACATTAATCTATCTGCACCAAAGCACGCAAACACTTGCTGCAAATAAGGTTCAAAATCTGTAATGGTCCAGTTATTCCAATCAGCCTCAGTAAGCATGCCCGATAACTTGCAGCTCACATTTTTGTATTGAGCCAGATGCAGTAAGTGATCTTTCCATGGCTGCAGGGTTTTATCTTTAATTTTTGGTTTAGCGATATGATCTAATACAAACTTCATATCTGGAAATTGTTTAACCAACTGACTCACCATAGGTAGTTGATGTTCAAAAACCAATAAATCGTATGTTAGTCCATTATCTTGTAACGCCTGAATACCATTCATAAAGGCTGGCTCAAGAATAAAGGACAAGTCCTCTTCGTCTTGCAGCACATGGCGCATACCAACTAATTTAGGGTTTTGAGCGAGTTGTTTAATATCTTGCAATACTGTTGCGCTTCTTAAATCAACCCATCCTACTACACCCTTAATAATATCGTGCGCATTGGCCAATGATAGTAACCATTTGGTTTCTTCAACACTCTGACGTGCTTGCACCGCTATGCATCCGTCTAAACCTTGCTTTTGGAGCTCCTCTGCCAAATCATCGGGCAAAAAATTACGCTTTAAAACAGATAGCTCATCGGATATCCAAGCATAATCGCTTTCATTATATTTCCAAAAATGCTGATGTGCATCGAGTTTCATACTTGATTTATTTAATAGATTCTTAGATTTTAGATAATAGACAAGAGATCATCTCTTCAGCCCTCAGCCTAATAAACTAACTCCTTTGTACACTAAAAACCATGCGCTCTTGCTCCGCCATCTACACTGAAATCTTGTCCGGTAATATAAGTTGCTGCTGGCGATGCTAAAAAGCAAATCATGGCGGCTAATTCCTCCGGTTTACCGTAGCGATGCAATGGCATTCTGTTCAAAATTAACTTCTGACGCTCTTCATCCATAACTTGTTGATTCATTAAGGACGGAAACCAACCTGGCGAAACTGAGTTAACCAACACATTCTCCTGTGCCCACTCAACTGCCAAACCTCGTGTTATACCTAACACAGCAGCCTTTGTTGCGCTATAGGGTACTACTTGGTTAAAGCCCAAATAAGAAGCCATGGAAGAAATACTGATAACACGGCCAACATTGCTCGATTGCTTTAAATACGGAAATGCATATTTACTACAGTTATAAACACCCGAAATATTAATATTATTGATGTAGTCAAGTTCTTCTTGCGTTACCTCAGCAGCTGGTTTTTTAACAGTAACACCTGCATTATTTACCAATACATCGATGCCATGCTTTTCGCCTATTTCTGTAATTTTTTGCTTTACATTGCTTTCGTTGGCCACATCAATGGTATCGAAGCTTAGATTATCAGGAAGACTTCCTTCAAAATCAACTTTTATTTTACCTGATCGGCTTAAGCCGATAACATTAGCACCACACTCGGCAAGCATAATAGCCATTGATAAACCCAAACCGCTAGAGGCTCCGGTTACCACAATATTTAAATCTTTTAAAGAATATAATTGTTCTATTCTGTTCATCTTATTTTATTATAGTTCCAATGTTGTCCTAAATAATTTTTCACTCAAGCCGTGAAGGCTTCTACTTTTTTAGTTCACCACAATATATATTATATAAGGTGTTCATGATTTTCAATTCTTCAGTCAAAAAAGTAGACAAAAAGACCGTCGACTGCACCCATTTCACTCAAAAAACTAGGTTTCATGACTGAAATTATTTTAAACTCTCACTTTCTCGTTCCTCAAAGTGCTCAAACAGAAAATGATTTTTAAACGTCATTTCAATCCTGTTTTTTGGCTCACTGGCTGATGTCGATACTAAACAAGACGTTCTGTATATTATACAAAAATGCTTAGCACTCAATTATTATAGTTCAATAACTATTTTAGTGACAGTTGATGGATCGGCATCCCATAATTTTATTGCTTCATCACTCTTCTCGAATGGGAAAGTATGCGAAACAATTTCTTCGGGATCAATTTTTCCGCTTTTTACAGCTTGTAATACGTGCTCAAAATCTTCCTTTTCTGACCCTCTTGATCCTCTAACATCAAGCTCTTTAAGTACAAAGAATTTGGTTTCGTAACTCACCGGATTTGGTGTGTAACCAATATAAACGATGCGACCTGTAAAGCTAATTTCATCAAAGGCCAACTTATAGGTAATCGGATTTCCGGCGGCTTCAATAATAACATCAGCACCATGCCCATCGGTTAACTCTTGCAAGCGCTCCTGCACATTTTCTTTACTAGAATTAATAACATGTGTAGCGCCTGCTACTTTGGCTTTCTCTAACTTTTCATCCACCAAGTCAACGGCAATTACTTCGCCCTCTCTGAAAGCTGAACCTGCAATAGCACCAATACCAATTACGCCGCAACCTAGCACAACAACTTTATCGCCCTTTTTAACTTGGCCACGCTTTGAAGCATGAAAACCAACTGCCAAAGGCTCTAACAAAGCCAATTTTGTAGCACTTAAGCTATCATCAATAACTAGTTTCTGCCAAGGCACAGCAATATATTCAGTAAGTGCACCATCGCGTTGAACGCCTAATGTTTCGTTGTACCTACAAGCATTAGGTCTATTATTTTTACATGATGAACAAGTACCACAAGCCGTTTGTGGCGTAATGGCTGCTTGGGTTCCTACTTTAATATGATCTGGAACATTTGCACCCAAAGCAGTAACAATGCCGCTTAGCTCATGGCCCGGAATACGAGGATAGGATACCAAAGGGTTAATTCCTCGGTAAGTACTTAAATCGCTACCGCAATAGCCCACTTTTTTAACCTGCACTAAAACTTCACCATCCTGTGGAGTTGGCTTTTCAATTTCGAAGAAACCACACCCTCCCTTTTCTGTTATTTTAAACGCTTTCATTTTTTAGTTTTTGTCAGTAGCCAGAAGAGAGAAGTGTGATTACACTCCCCGCGTCTTTATACTTATGTCTTATTACTTTATACTGACTCTCAAATATTACAACTGTGTTAAGCACTCATCTTTAAATCCGAATCCCCAACCTGGGCGATCGTGAGGAGTTGCCATTCCGTTGTTAATTTGCAGCGGGTGGTCAATTAATGGATCAATCCAATCGAATGACTCAGCTCCTGCTCCATTAGGAATAGTACATAACAAAGGAATATCGTAATCTTTATAATAGTGTGGTAAAACGGGTACATTAAAGGCACCGGCTAGTGCAGCACTTTCGCGCCAAGCTTCAACACCACCTATACGTAAAATATCGGGCTGCCAAATATCAATGGCATTACGTGTTAACAACTCTCGCAAAGGTAAAGTACTGTATTCTCTTTCGCCCATTGCTAAGGACAGTCCGGCTTGGTTTTTTAATATCTGAAAACCTTGGTAATCGGTATGTTTAATAGGCTCTTCGAACCAGTGTATATTTAACTCTTTAGCAGCAGTGGCTAATTGTAACGAAGATGGAACATCCATTCCTTGGTTGGCATCCATCATAATACCAATATCGTTACCCACAGCATCGCGCACCATTTTTAGACGCTCTAAATCTTCGCGCCAATCGGGTTTACCCACTTTAATTTTAACCGCTTTAAATCCGCGTGCTTTATAATCAGTTACTTCGCCAATTAATTCTTCTGGCGTGTACGAAATCCAACCACCACTGCCATAAATAGGTACCTCACGAGCACTTGATCCTAATATTTTCCAGATAGGCTGCCCAAGTGTTTTACCCCAAGCATCCCACATAGCAATATTATATGCAGCTTGTGCCCATCGGTTAACACCTTCGTTACCAAAATACTCGTTGGCTGCATCAATCTTATTAAATACCTTAACGGTATCGTGTATTTCTTCACCAATAACCATTTCGCCCACGTCTTTTAAGGCACCGGCAATGGCCATAGGGCTATATTGAAAACTTAAAAGGTACGATTCGCCTATTATACCTTCTTCGGTTTGTATACGTAAAATTAGAAACGATATTTCGGTTAATGTATGCGTGGCATCAGAAATAGGTTTCTCTAATTTAGCTTTTGCTGAGTATACGGAGTAGTTCTTTATTGAATACATTTAAATATTATTTATAATTTATGAAGGCAAAACTATAAGCTTTAGATTGAAGAAATAAGCTTATAATTGACCAAATACTGACCTATATTTGCAATAATATACATTACTTGATAAATATGTGGTAATTTTGGTCGTAATTAAGCTGATTATTGAGTAGAAAAAGCATTGTACATCCGTTGCCTGCACAAAAATGGCAAGGTGCTTTTATCTCTATTTGTCATTGGGCATAATTTCAGCAATAATCAAATACAACAAACTCCCTAATCTTAAGACCAGGGAGTTTGTATGTTTATACTAATTTTTATAATGCTTACTTTATGGTTGTTGCTATTTCTAATAAATCAACACTTCGTAATGAAGTGGTTTTAAAAGAATACTATTGGTAGTATTTATACCAATATTCTTTTAAAATGAGCATTATAATTCAATTCTTTTGCGTTTACTCTGCGTTGAAAAAGATCAAGGTAACTATGGCTATCTCTCACTTTTTCGCCTTGATTAAACACAAAATATATTGAATTATTTAATACGCATCTCAAAACAAAATTGGTATTATGTAAAAAAGGGCTGAATAAACAGCCCTTGTTGAATAACACCTATGCCTCTACTTTCTTTTTACTACGACTTTTTACGGTAGTGTTATTGGTATCAATAATTTTATCAATGGTTAAGGCCAAACTACCATAAGTGGCTTGGTTTGCCTTTTGCATGGCGCCAAGGTAAAGTACTATATCGTTATTAACGATACTACATACCTCTTTTTTAATAAGCGATGCACTTTTTAACTTGGCTTCTTGCGAGCTTTGTTCTTTATAATGAAGTTCGGCGGCATTAAATTTATTTTGCGCCGTAGCCAAAGCCTCAAAGGCATCGCTAACACCCGCTAATACATCAACATGCCCTTTTAATTCGGGCTTTAACATATCGGCCATTAGCGATTCGGTAAGCGAACTTTGCACGGCATAACTTTCGCTAATTATTTTAACGCCATACTTATCGTATACCTTTTTAAGGGCTGTTGCCGATGTTCTGAATGTTGGATTAGGGTTACGCTCAAAACCCATAAGCAGATAGTTTACCGACTGAATTAACTCGTCTCTAACGGCATCGAGCGTATCGAGTTCCGATTCAACAGAATCGCGTTTTATGGCAGTGGATAATTCGGCCACTTTAGATGTTAATTGATTAATAAGATTTGAGATATAGGTATCGGCACTTAAATCGACCCTACTAAAGGCTTCAAGTATAAGCTTGCTTGTTGCATCAACTTCGGTTACTCTGCTTTGTGTAGACAATTTGTTAATCATAATTAATAATTTTAAGATTAGTATATAGATGTTATTTAAAGTATTTTATTGGCTTACTTGGCACTCAGGCTAGCTTTAAAAACGTTTTAATGGCTTCGGCCAAGCTCAGGTGCGCTTTAAAAGTATTTTATTGGCTTACTTGACACTCAGGCTAGCTTTAAAAACATTTTATTTGCTTACCTGACTCTCAGGCGGGCTTTTATAATAATGTATCGCTCGGTTTAGTTACAACTTACCATTCACCAGCAATTATATGGCGAAATTTCTATTATAATAAGAGATACTTGTTTTTTACGTGGTGTACAATTTGAAGATGTGCTAGTAATGAGGGTGTGCTTTTGGGGTATCATAAATATTTAGGTTCAAGAATTATACTTATGTAAAAATAAAACCTTTATCCTAATTAGCAATTATTTAGATAAAAAAAATCTCAAACATGCCTTACATTTGGGGTTTATAATACCTTATTTTAAGGTAGAATTTAAAAACATATCACAAACCTTATTTATCCTTTAATAATTCTTGAAGTCGTCTCGTTTCCCCATATATTATAAACTCTTGCCTATCTCTTTCAAATTGATCTTCAGCTTTCCTATGGTCTAAATGAAATGGCAGCTGTTTAGATATAAAGGGTGTAAGAAAACAATTTACCTTGTCGAAAAATGATAAGGGTTTATTTCTTACTTTTAATCTAATATTTAGTCCCTTTTTCGCAATACTTAAGTCTTTCTCAGCGTATTTTCTCTTTTTTAATTCTTCTACAACTAAAAAATATTCTGGATGCTCTTTATCAATGAAGTTGTTTAAAGTTGTCTGGAAATTTCGAGAGTGACATATTAGTTTTCAGTGACAAGGCTCAATTTTTCTTGCATAGCCTTAGCTACGGAATAAAAATTAGCTGAAGTCAATAAAATCAAGATGTTACTCGCAGTTTTTCAGCACGACTTTAAACAACTTCAATAAGTACCTCTAGTAAATCGACCAAAGAATATTGGTGAATTGCTTTTTTAACTTTGTATTCTTGCATTAGCTTCTGCGTATTATTTTAGCTCTTGGGCGATGATTGAGATATGTATTTGAGGTATTAAAAGTAGAAAAAAATTTTGTGTAGCATCTTTTATATTAGGTTCAGTATATGAAGTTGTTTAAGGTTGTAGGGGAATTTCGAGAGTGATAATTTGATTATCAGTGGCAAAGCTCAATTTTTTATTGCATAGCCGTAGCTACGGAATAAAAATTAGCTGAAGCCAATGAAATCAAGGTGTTACTCGCAGATTTTCAATACAACTTTAAACAACTTCTATATTTAGAATAGCACAATTCAAATGCATTATTGCATGATTGATAAGAAATTGAATTATTTAAAGATGCTACGATACGTAAAATAGAGATATAGCCATATTTAAACTGATGTTTTATGAAGTAGTAGAAGCTTTATAGAAACAATTTATGTCAATCATTTGCTGATGTTTTTGGTTTTATAGTTGTTTACACCAACTTGGCATATAATTACATAATAAAATATATCTTCGCAGTTAACAACAAAAACCTAATAGGAAACTGACATGGCCAGAGCAAATTATGGGGCACACAAGGGCGTGATTGTAATGTGCATTGCTTATGTGGGTTTTGATAAATTATAAACACA
>NZ_LYBV02000015.1 GCF_001660705.2 Saccharicrinis aurantiacus | reverse complement strand
GGGGAAAACCTACCCCAGTGGCTATAACAAACCGTTTTTTGGTGACCCCGCTAGTTACCCCTTACACGAGGTTACGCTAGACAGCTATTACATGCAGAAGTACGAAATTACCTATGCTGAGTTTGACTTGTTTACCAAAGCAGTTGGCATTGATTCTATTCACAGTCAATTTATAGGCTCTACTCGTTATCGAAAACCGAATGTAGCTGCAACAGGTATGACCTGGTACGAGGCACAGGAGTATTGCGAGTGGCTGGGCGACTTGGTGGGGGTACCCATGAGCTTGCCTACTGAAGCCCAATGGGAATATGCCGCACGCAGCCGTGGGCAAGCAGTAGCCAATGCCACCGATGATGGTACCATAGATGGAGGCCGTAATTATTATGGAAAGGGTGTGGACCTTCCAAGAAGTAAGACACCTCCAGGCTACTTCCCCCCCAATCCTTTGGGATTGTATGACATGTCGGGTGGTGTAGGCGAATGGATATTTGATTATTGGTATCCCTTTACAGAAGACCCCGTAACCAACCCAACATGTACCGATAGTACTTATCGCTCCAATAGAAGTACACGTGGATTTCCGGGAGGAAGTGGTAATATGTATCGCCGATCGGGCAATAGAAAACCCACTAACAGAGGGAGTGGCGTAGGTATGCGTTGCGTAGCTAATGTTACAAAGGATACCATTAGGTAATTGTAATTACTACAATAACTTAACAACAAAAAACCTAATAGGAAACTGACATGGCCAG
>NZ_LYBV02000014.1 GCF_001660705.2 Saccharicrinis aurantiacus | reverse complement strand
AGTTAAAAAAGCCAAAGAGAGCCTTGTGTTTGTAGAGGGCGGTACCTTTACCATGGGCGATGTAGGGAAAACCTACCCCAGTGGCTATAACAAACCGTTTTTTGATGACCCTTCAAGCTTTCCCTTGCACGAGGTTACGCTAGACAGCTATTACATGCAAAAATACGAAATTACCTATGGTGAATTTGACTTGTTTACCAAAGCGGTTGGTATTGATTCTATTCATCGACAATTTATAGGCTCTACTCGTATTCGCCAACCAAATTGTGCCGCTAAGGGAATGAATTGGTACGAGGCACAGGAGTATTGCCAATGGCTGGGCGACTTGGTGGGGGTACCCATGAGCTTGCCTACCGATGCACAATGGGAATATGCCGCGCGCAGCCGGGGGCAAGCCGTAGCCAATGCCACCGATGATGGTACTATTGAATACGGCAGAAACATTGGTGATGAACCTACAGGCTCATACCCTCCTAATCCATTGGGAATATACGATATGACAGATGGTGTAGGCGAATGGATATTCGATTATTGGTATCCCTTTACCAAAGAACCCGTAACCAACCCAACATGTACCGATAGTACTTATCACTCCAATAGAATAACACGGGGATTCCCTGGCCCAAGTGGGAGTATATACCCGAGAACAGATAATAGAAAACCCACTAACAGAGGCAGTGGTGTAGGCATGCGTTGCGTAGCTAATGTTACAAAGGATACCATTAGGTAATGGGTAGTTACTACAATAACTTAACAACAAAAACCTAATATGAAACTGGCATGGCCAGAGCAAATTATGAGGCACACAAGGGCGTGATTGTAATGTGCATTGCTTATGTGGGTTTTGATAAATTATAAACAAATGAAAAATTACTTATTTGCATTAACAGCCATGCTGTTAATGCTTGCTTGCCAAAGCCAACGTAAGCCATTGGGCTTAACTGAAGAAGAACACGACTACATGCTTAAAAAAGCCAAAGAGAGCCTTGTGTTTGTAGAGGGTGGTACCTTTACCATGGGCGATGTGGGAAAAACCTACCCCAGTGGCTATAACAGACCTTTTTTTGATGACCCCTCAAGCTTTCCCTTGCACGAGGTTACGCTAGACAGCTATTACATGCAAAAGTACGAAATTACCTATGGTGAATTTGACTTGTTTACCAAAGCGGTCGGTATAGATTCAATATATTCTCAGTTTATAGGCTTGAATTTTCGAGGCCCAGATGGCACTGCAACAGGCATGAATTGGTACGAGGCACAGGAGTATTGCGAGTGGCTGGGCGACTTGGTGGGGGTACCCATGAGCTTGCCTACCGATGCCCAATGGGAATATGCCGCGCGCAGCCGGGGGCAAGCGGTAGCTAATGCCACCGATGATGGTACTATAGATGGAGGCCGTAATTATTATGGAAAAGGTGTGGATATTCCCAAAAGAGAGACTCCGTCAGGCTACTTTCCGCCCAATCCTTTGGGATTATATGATATGTCGGGTGGTGTAGGCGAATGGATATTCGATTATTGGTATCCCTTTACCGAAGACCCCGTTACCAACCCAACATGTACCGATAGTACTTATCACTCCAATAGAATAACACGGGGATTCCCTGGCCCAAGTGGGAGTATATACCCGAGAACAGACAATAGAAAACCCACCAACAGAGGCAGTGGCGTAGGCATGCGTTGTGTGGCTAATGTTACAAAGGATACCATTAGATAATGGGTGAATTGAGTTTTTTAAAAGAGACACAAAGCCAATAATATTAAAAAAACACCTAGGCTAAAAAGCGTAACTAAAAGGTTCATTCTTATTTTATTATACTTAACAGTTACTATAATAATTTATATATTTGTTGCTCACAACAAAAAAACCTAATATGAAACTGACATGGCCAA
>NZ_LYBV02000013.1 GCF_001660705.2 Saccharicrinis aurantiacus | reverse complement strand
GGGAAAAACCTACCCCAGTGGCTATAACAAACCGTTTTTTGGTGACCCCGCTAGTTACCCCTTGCACGAGGTAACGCTAGACAGCTATTACATGCAGAAGTACGAAATTACCTATGGTGAATTTGACTTGTTTACCAAAGCGGTTGGTATAGATTCAATATATTCTCAGTTTATAGGCTTAGATTTACGAGGCCCTAAAATGGCGGCAACAGGCATGACCTGGTACGAGGCACAGGATTATTGCGAGTGGCTGGGCGACATGGTGGGGGTGCCCATGAGCTTGCCTACTGAAGCACAATGGGAATATGCCGCGCGTAGCCGGGGGCAAGCCGTAGCCAACGCCACCGATGATGGTACTTTGGATAAGGGGCGAAATTATTTTGGAGGAGGTATGAAAGGTGAGAGATATGAGACACCTCCAGGCTACTTCCCCCCCAACCCATTGGGATTATATGATATGTCTGGCGGATGGGGCGAATGGATATTCGATTATTGGTATCCCTTTACCGAAGACCCCGTAACCAACCCAACATGTACCGATAGTACTTATAGTTCTAATAGAAGTACACGTGGCTTTGGAGGTCCTAGTGGTAATATGTATCGCCGATCGGGCAATAGAAAACCCACTAACAGAGGTAGTGGCGTAGGCATGCGGTGTGTGGCCAATGTTACAAAGGATACCATTAGGTAATGATAAATTGTGTTTCTTGATAGAGACACAATGCCAATAACATAAAAAAGCATTTATCCACTCCAAATAAGGATGGGTAAATGCTTTTTTTAACATTACAAATTGCTATTGTAATTGGATACTATTTAAGTGGGGCTTCCTGTAAATTATTAATGTGTTTTTGTATAGTTCTCCATTTCTTACTTTCGTTGGCATACAAACTGTTTTTTAATAAATTATTATTATACAGCGCTCTGTTCGCTCTTTCTTTTACCTCCTCTTCACTTAAGCTTTCGCGGTTCTTTTTATCGCTGCTGCTTACATAGGCCTCTGTTGTGTTGGTTTGTGCCATATGTTCAAGGGTTTCTTGCCAATCGCGCTTGCTTACAATGCCCTTGGTAATCAGCTTAAGCGCGGCATCTTCAAAATCTTCGTTTATACCACTAAAGGATATTTTTTCGTACCAGCTTCGCTCAGTTGTACACAGTAGGTATAAAATGCGGCCCTTGGTTTCGGGTGTTAGGCGCGTTATAAAATCATCGTTACCGTTAATGCTAGCGGCTAAGTCTTCAAGGTTCTCCTGTTTTTTTGAATTTCTCTTATATTCAATAGTTCTTTCTGTATGTTGGTCCAAAAAGGCGGCGGCAGCTTTTAAAGTTGTTTTACGTGTAGCTAAATATGCAGTACCGGCTACCAAAGGGTGCCCTGTTAGTAAGAGGTGGGTGCACATGGCATTAAAAATATCGAATACATCTGTCTCCGATTCCTCACCTTTACCCTCAAACATATCCACAAAGCAAAAGTCTTGCGTCATCAGTTGCTCGTATACCAAGCAAGTAAAGTCGTATAAGTTATTTAAACTTACGGTAACAGATAGGCTACCTCCCAAACCAAGCCCCCAAGCAGCTTGCGCTTTCATTTTAATTACAAAACGCTTGCTATCAGGGTCAAACCCAATTTTAAACTCACCCGCTATTGAGGCACCTGCAATACCTGTTGCTGTATAACCCACACTGGCCAGGCTATTAAATAAGGAGGCCCCAGGCTTAGTCCACTCCAGGTCGGCTTTTACACCAGCTTCAACCTTTATACCAGCAATGGCTTCGCCTTGGCCACCTATATCAGCATCGCCATTTTTACTGTTCTGATTTTGCCTAGCCAACTCCTCTTGTCCCTGCTGGTTTAAACCGGTAAGCGCCATTTTACCCTTGGGGCACTCTATATTAACGCCCACAGATACACTTACATTAACACCAGCCCATGCACTCATAAAGCCCTCTACATGCAAGCGCATAGTACCCAAGTTAATTTTTGTTTCTACCTTTCTATCGGCCTCTTTATCTTCAACAATACGGTAGGCTTTAAACCCAATACGCCTATTGCGGTACTCTCTATCGCCGGTATATATTTTTGGTTCAACGGCACCTTTTCCGTCTGTTTTACTAAAATCAATATTAGATAATTCTTCGGGCCTTGTAAAAAAGCTAGCGTATTCTATTTTATCAATCCCGCTATACCTTTGGGTTAAATAGTTAAGCAATTTATTACGGTACGATAACACAATGGCTACATCATTATCAATATCCTGCTTCTTTAATGTATTAAAGTTTAACTCCGGAATACCAACATAACCAGGTCTATTCACGCTCATCATCGCTTCATACTCTATGTTGAGGAGTGATTTTTTACTTGGTTTAGGTTCTGAGTAATATTTATCCAATAATATTTTTTTACGCTCCTTAATATCTGTTAAGCTATCAAACAAAGGGTGCTTTGTTATTACAGCATTAAAATCTTTCAAATATCCAATGGGCTTAACTACCACCTGCTTTTTTTGGGGTGGAATATCTTTAAATATTGGATGGCTAGGTACGGCATTTTTTACATACTGGGTATCTGCAATAAAACATGCTTCAAAATCCTTGGGGCTGGTTTCTAAAAAATATATGGCAGCTAGCATATATTGTTTTTCTTCAATACCCCAAGTTTTATCCTTAACAAAATCGAACAATGCCAACATATCATTGCTTAAAAAAGCATACATGGCTTTTGCACGGCGATCGCTTAAAGATAAATTATAGCTTTCTGTTCCTGGCTTATCGGTATGCCCCACTACTTGTACTATATACGAGTCTATTTTTACCTTGCTTTTATCGGTTAAAAACTGACAAGCACTGGCAAGTGCATAGGGAGTTACTAAAGAGTTATCGAAATAAAAATAACAAGGTAAATCTTCGCCTCCAATTTGAGCATCTATGGGTTTAAAGATTTGCTTACGTACTATGGCGTTAAAAGCCATTTCAAAACCTTTATCGTTGGGCAAGTATCCATCTATGTTTGCCTTCCCTTGGGCCAAGGCATAATCGGCCTCAGCTGTAACACCAGCTTTAATAACCCCTTTTGATAAGTCCACGGCAAAACTAGCATCCGATTTAACGGCATAGCGCATTAACTGCGCCCCACTTGAGCAGTCCCAATAAACGGGCGGTAATGTAGCAGCTTTAACTTTTGATATTAAAGCATTTTTTGTTCTGTTAGAATCGGCAACATCTTTGGGTGTTTTACCATTTTTTATATCAGAAGATTCAGCATCATCCCATAAATCATCAATGTAAACAAAAGCTCTTTCAGCCTCGTCAATCTCAAAATCTTTTTGTTCTAAAAGCGCAAGTAACTTTTCTTTCTTTTTTTCGTTTCTACCCTTTGCTGTAGCGTGTTCCTTATTAAAATTAGCAATCCAGCTATCGCATAATTCATAACTTTCATCAGATATAAATTGAGCCAAAATAGGCGATACAAACTTAGCGGCTGTTTTAGAAGATATCTGTCCGTCATTTTTGTATATGTTCCAACTGGCTTTTGCTTCAGCACTCACTTTTTTAAAAGCCTCACTTACTTTTTGCTTATCCAACTCTCCATCATCGTTTCTGAAAGCTGAATATGAATCTACAGGCTTATTCTCATCAGTAGCAGGCGCACTAACAATACGAATTATTTTCTTACTATGTATATCTTCCTCGGATCTTATTCGCTCAATAAAATGATTGGGTATCATTTTTGAGCGCTGGGCACCAAAGGCCATACCTTCAGTTAGTTTACTACTAGAACCACTACCTGAAGCTAGAGCCGCATATTGAGATTCGGCTTTCTTTTTCGCTTCTTCCTCCGATATATTTTCGCCAACCTTAATAAGTACAGTATTCAATTTATTATTGGCTTGGCCTAAAATTGCGTCTTTTTTCTTTTGCTCTTCAATAGCTTGCTCTTCGGGCAAACCTATTACACTAATTTTATTTGCTTGGTCGCAGGCTGCTCTAAAATCTGTTATAGCAGTATCCATTTCCTCCACGTAAGCATCAAGTTCCTCCAGATCATCTTTAGTTAACAAAATGGATTCACCCGTTGACGGAAGGTACATTATTTCGGCTGCTATTACGGGCTCTGGCGCCTTACTTTGAATAGCAGAACCACTTCTTTTTAAAGTTGCATTAGCCATAATTTAGGTGTTTTATAAGATTTGGTTTATTATTCTGTTTGTCTTACTACTTCTAAAATAATAGTCTCATGGTTATCGCTTATCTCAAAATCAAGCAACATATCATTTTCTAATATTTCATTATTGTATTTAAAATTGTACATATCATTGGCAAAATCAATATCAATTTTTTCCCCTATACAATTTTCAGATATTAAATGAAAATGGACCTCATCTTCACGTAACACCTCAATGCGTTCTCCTTTAAAGTTAGTATAGTAACTTTCAATTAAATTGGCTTCGCCAGAAACAACTGGCTCATCCTGCGCTACTGGCCCGGGGCCAAAGGCATTGCTGCTAGGTGTTATATCGGTAACTTTCCACACTTTTTCGTGTTCGGCACTGCGGTTACGCGTAATACCTGGCGATAAACGCAGGTTCATCATCATGGCGGTGCTTCCTATGGCCGTCATTTGCTCGCCTACACCAACACAATAGCAGTCCCAAAACTCAATTTTAAAAGCTTGGTCGAGGTCACCATCGTAAAACACCAGTTTACCTTGCTTGGTATTGCCCTGCAGTAGCCACTCGTACAAAAAGTCGTCGTCGCCAGTACTTTGCAGTTGCATATTAAAAACACCCCCAATTTTATTCATATTTAGTTTAGCCGTTGGATTGTCCAATGGCCTTAGGTAATTATCGTAGTTATAGCTAAAGTTAGGGGCTATACCGTAATCTAAACCTGCCTTATGGCGTGCCAATGCCAAGCTATTATAATAGGCTGTTTCATATATCTCATCGCCAAATTCTCCTAAACTATTGCTAAATAACTCAGGAGGGCTAAAAAATGAAGATTCTAATTGGCGCTTACATTCGGCTTCTAATTTTTCATCAAGTAAACTAGGCCTAATAGTGGGTACATTATGGCCTTTTGCTTTTACTTTATCTGCATCGCCCGCTTTATAGGGAAAGTTTTTTTGCAGAAACTGCCTGTACAATTGTTTATCTACTTCTACAGGACAGAAATACTCATAGTGCAGCGTTGATACCCAACGCTCGTGGCTATCAACCACTAGTTTTATTTTATACATAAGTTTTGGGAAATGGGTAAGATACTATTACTTTTGGCATTTAAGTTTGGGATAAAATATTTCACTAAATTTGGTAGTACAATTATAACATAAGATTTTTTAACTAACAAAGATACATTCTATATTTTGACAGCTTTAAGCCTCAAAACTAATCACTTTGATACAAAAACCACTTAAGTTGTAGTTAACACATACGAGCAAACACACGTATTCATTGGCTTCTGCTCATTTTCATTTAAAAGCTATGACTAGGTAATTAAAAAATGAACTTTATTGCTAAAAAGCAATCTGTCATTCTGGTAATTCCCCTCCAGCCTTATGAAACTTTTACCAAATGCATTATTGAATGATTGATAAGAAATTGATTATTTTATAGGTTCTGCAATCACTATTGCCCTAAAAAATAGAAGTTGTTTAAGGTTGAAGGGGAATTGCGAGAGTGACAATTTGATTATCAGTGGCAAAGCTTAATTTTTCATTGCATAGCCGTAGCTACGGAATAAAAATTAGCTGAAGCCAATGAAACGAGAGTTCTATGAGACAAAATAAAATACACATTTTAACCTCATAAAATCAAGATATTACTCGCAGATTTTCGATACAACTTTAAACGGCTTCATATAGCGTATTGGATTGAACCAATTAAGAATTGAGTATTCTTAATTGATTCCTATGCTTGGTTAAGCACATGCCTAAACTAGCACGGCTATGTATTGCAATTTATACCGCGATTTAAAACCACATGATGCTTCACTTTAGCTTAAGCTCTGTTTGATATACATCAACAAGCTTTTTATTTGAATATATCTTAGTAAGGGCTAAATAGGTATCGGACTTTTTTTCGTTTGGAGATGAAGAACTATTGAAAGTAAGCACTTGTTTTAAAATAGTTGTGCCAGGTTTAAGAATATAACCCGGATTTTTAAGCTCTAGTATTGGTTTCTCATTCGCATCAAAAACCTCTGTTACAACATCAACCGTTTGGTGGTTTGAATAAGCGTTATAAAGATTAATGCTTAACTGATAACTCGCTTGGCTATTTGCTGATTCTACCCTATTTAAATGAGTTCCTTCTATGGGAATATGTAGCTTATTAAGCTTAACCAAATACACATTTTTACACATGCCATAATGCGCGGTATCGTTAAGCGATGGCACCAATTTAAACATTACCTCATTCACACTTCCATCACTTGTTATATAGTTGCTTATATCGTAATAAAAAGATGAATCTCTGCTTTGCCTATTATCTAGCTTATGGCCATTTATCCAATATTCTGAATCATCAGATACGCCATTAAACCATAAATAGGCTTTTTGATTATATGATAGATTAAGATTAAAATGCTTTTTATAATAGGCTACTTTTTGAGCTAACTCAGACAATACTTGGGGTTGATGCCAAGTATGAGGAAAATTGACTAATTCCCATACACTATTTTGAGACGCATTAAGTGTAGATATTGTATTATCTGAAAACGTAAAATACCAATTTTGGTTAAAATCGAAATTACGTTTAAAAGGCTCTTGTTCTTTACACGATATAAGAACAAATAGGATCAGGAATAGAATAAAACCATTTTTCATGAGATTTTATTTTTTACGCTTTAGTTTAAAAACACCTAAAATCCGCAAGGAATCATCTATTGCACATTCAAACATCACTTCCTTGCAGAATTTAGGTAATCATTAGCTATACCAAAACCTAATTACGGATATGGTATGTTGATTTCATTACCTTCTAATCAATATTTTTTGACTATGCAGTCCTGTTTTTGAATGCACAACTACTACATAAACTCCATTAGCATAATCGCCAATGGGAATTCTTGAATTTGATTGATTGATATTCTGCGACAATATTTTTTGTCCGTGCACAGTAAATAATTCTAGCTTTTCTATTTGTTGCGAACCCGAACTTGAAACTTCTATAAAGGATGATGCTGGGTTTGGTTTTAGGCTAAATTCAGATTGCTTAATGGGTTTAACTGCGGTATCTTTTTGTTGGGTTCTATCAATTTCTCTTGAAAAAGAAAAAGCTTGTAAAGCCACACTTGATATATAGCCTCCATCATCAGAAAATTTAACCGATATATTGTTATCCGTATCTAATAATTCATATGGAACTGCTACCTCAAGCACGCCAAAGAAGGTATCACGGTCTTTCTGGTCATCGCCTTTATAATCCATTATTACATCTAAAGACACACCATTAAAATCTATACTAGGGTAGATTTCTTTACCATGATTACGACCTACGCCAATTCGCAAAATAGCTTCTCCATAGTTTGATGTAGATACGTTTTTAATTTCAAAATGATTAGCCGCATTGGCTGCTATTGGTTTATAGTATTCTGTAGCGTAATATTTTACTTCGTTTGAAGTTTCATCAATAACAACATCATCGTCAAAAGTATACTCGAGTACCAAAGTGGCCTCAGGAGCTATTTCAATAGCATCTGGTAAATTATTATAAACCTCCTCTGTTATTACAGGACTGTCCTTATCTGTTGTTCCGTTTAAATGGTGGTGTTTCGCTTTTAAGGATTGAATGGCATTTCCTTCAATTCCAATATTAACCTTAACCTTGTAATTCTCAGTTAAATCTAAACTATTTACGATTACATACACTTTATTATCATCTACATAACTATCGGTAAGTACATCTAAAACATTTGGTTTAGAATCTACTCTGATACCTTTTACATCCTTCCACAGTTCGTAAGTTTGTACCATTTCAGAATACACCCAAGTTCCGGTATAGCTGGCAGGTTCATCCTCTCTACGTAACAAGCGATGATTATAGGTATCATTAGCTCCATTTGTACCCCAATCGGCTTTAACGGGTAAAAAGTTGATGGTTTTATTAATAATATTGGCACGGCTCATAAACTGCATCATCATACTGTTAACCGATTTTAAGTGCAACCAATCGCGGTAAGGCGACCAGGCTCCGAAATAATCGTGCATTTGTGCACCATACTCCGATACCATAAATGGTTTTACCTCGTCAAACAATAGGTAGCTGTATTGCTCCATCATATCGAAGGTAGCTTCCATTTGAGCACCTTTACGATACTTTTGTTTGCCATTATTTATGGATGGAAAATCATAAAGGTGAATAGTCCAGTAATCAGAGTTTTCACCTGCTATATCCATGTATAGTTTCCACCTTTCTTCCCATTGTTGAAAGTTGTTTTTTTCGATATCTGGAAAAGCTGTACAGAAACCACCTACCAAAACATCATCATTGTATTTTTTAATTTCTTTGGATACGGCATTATGAAACTCAAAAACTTCTTCGGGAGTATTGGTTTTATCCATATCAACCAAATGCCAAAGTGGCTCGTTAATTACCTCGCAATATTTTGGTTTAATATTACCTGTTGTTCCTCCTGTACCATAGTACTCTTTTAAATAGCGCCCCATAAATTCACCAGTGGCAGTTCCGAAAGGTTCTTCATCTGTATCTGTTTGCGAAAATGCCCAATCGTTATAGCCCATCTTTTGTCCGTCGGGCCAAAAGGGATGAAGTTGTGCACATAGTATTTGATCGTTTCTATGTTCGTAAGGGTGCCATTCTGTTTTTGTAGCATAGTTATTTTTTTCGCGAGTTGCATTGCTTACTATATTGGCCGGATCGGCAAAACCCTCGCGAGCCGGATCTTCTTTGGTCCAATAGTTTAATTGCCACGATAGGCCTCCTGTATTTCTACCTAAATAAACATCGTAGCCATTTAAAAAATGATCGCGTAAATCATCGGTAAAGTTTGGTCCATAATTATCATCCCATTCATTTTCGCCAACATCGGCATGGATGGTTACAAATTTATTTCTATCGAAACTCGATACTTCTCCGAGTATATGTTTAACATCAACATTAACATCAACCGTTACCGTATCGGTATCCGACGCTTTAATCGTGTTACTCATGAAAAAGCACAGAAGTAGTAAGCTATATTTAAAATAGTATTTTATCATGCGTGTATTGTGTAGTTAATTACTCTTACCTAGAAAACCGGAAGAGCAGTGCTCTTCCGGTTGTACATGTTTCTTTACCTTATTATGGTCTTTGTTCCTTTTTAATTAACTGCATATTATCGATATACATTTCCATTGGCACAGTACTACTTGCGTTATAGCCTCTAATATTAAAAGACTGTGGATCACCGCCACCAAAATCCCACTCAACGCTCATATAAGTCCACTCTCCGATTGGAGAACTATCATTGAAAAAGAAACCTAGTTCTTTTCCATCAGTAGGGAAGAACCTTAAATCAGGACTCCAGTTATCTCCAGTATCTGCATTACCTAAATTTTCAATATAAACCCAAATACCTAACTCATACAAACCTTTATCCATAGTAACTGTGGCTGGATTACCTCCTTTTTCGTGTGTAAAGATTGCACCTCCTTCAGCATACATATTTAACGACATGCTTTTTGCACCATCTAAGAATTTATCCGACGTTAGATCTAATGAGTACTCGCCCCAAACGCCTCCCCACCAAAGGTATCTCCAATCGGCGTTTGTTGATGTTTCAAAGCTATAGTCAATATCACTTCCAATAAACATATTTGGTCGTATGAATTTAACGTTATTACTAAATGTTTTAACTTGAGTGTAACTAATTGATTCTAGATTACCTTTGGTTTCATCATAATTTACAGTAACAACATCACTACTATATAAATCTTGATCTAGATTTAAATACATTACATTCTTCAAAACCTCATCTTGAGTGATACTCTGAATAACAACATTTATAGCACTACTTCCATTAGTAACATCTAAATTAAATGCTTCAATTGGACATGTAGTAACATCGTTTAACTCTGAATCAAACTCTATTTCAATCCTATTTCTTTTATCAACAGTATTCGTAATTGATTCTAAAAGAATTGGATCTTCAGTATTAGCTAAAACTTTTATATAGTCTGTATACATAAGTGTATCTCTGCCAAAATTACTTGAAGAAACCATACTAAGTTTATATACACCTAAGCTACTTAACCTTACATTAACTAAACCATCTACTGCGCTAAACTCACTTGTAAGTCCGTCTTCTTTAGTAAAAATATACTTTACATCAGTTGGTTCTCCTGTTGATAAATCCGTATAAAGAACGGGTCTCCCGGCTAGTACTTCATTAAGTGCTCCATTTGAATTTGTAAGCACCGAATTATCTTTAACTCTCATTGCTTCAAAATTAGCCCTAACACTATCCAATACAGTTATTGTTATGCTAGTTGTATCCAAGTGAGTATCCTTAAAACCGCCATTAGAATATACAGTATCACCAAATACTTGATATAGCTTTACTATTTTTTCTCCAGGCTCTGTGAAAATCACATCAATTCTTTGATCTGAAGAAGAAAGTAATTCTTTACCTTCTAAATCAGTCGCATCTGCGGTTAACTCCCAAGTTCTTGACTCTATTCCTCTAGAAAAATCATATAAATAGAATGATCCATTTACCTGCACCTCATTTCCAGTGTTCTTTATTGAAGACTCAATCATATTATGATTAGGCTCTCCTGTAGGTGCATCATATTCTTTTTCGCAAGACGCAAAGAACAACGCTAACATTGCGATTAAACTGAACTTTATATATAGTTTATTCATTGTTATAATTTTTAATTAGTGACTACTATTGTAAAGCCTGATTGGATTGTTTCTCAATAGCAGGAACTGGTAAATAATCATGAAACTCACTACTGTAATTGGCCGCAGCTTCTCCATAACTTGGGCGAACTCGCTCAGTTAAATAAAGAGGTTCAATTCTCCAATTCTCTTTTGGAATATCAATAGTGCCATCAGGAACGCCTAAAACTGTTTTAATATTATTTTCTTCGTCCAGTCTGGTATTAAACACCTCGCTAGTAATTCCCCATCGTACTAAGTCGTACCATCTATGACCTTCGAAGGCAAGCTCTAATGGACGTTCAACCATACGGATATGATGTAATAAATTGTCAGAATTCATTGTAACATATTCGTAATCGCTTAAGCCATTGGCAAATTTCACCTTATCTAATTTTGGGAATGTTTGCCCATTAGCATCCAAATAACTTTGTAATGATACTACGCCTGCACGTGCTCTTACTTTGTCTATATATTTTAATGCTTCTGCAGTATTACCGGTACCTTCTAATATTGCTTCAGCATACATTAAATAAACATCAGCAAGTCTTATTAAACGAATGTTAATACCGCTTCGTGCTTTTGTTAAGGGATCTTCATCATCCTTTTTATGCCAATTAATATACTTACGTACTTTTGAACCTTGTCCGTAAGCAAAATTTGCTTTACTCTTTTCTCCTTTTGCATCTTCGGTATCTTCAGTATCAAGCAATGGTGCATTATAATACCTTTCACCATCAACACCCCAGTTATTATCATCACCTTTTTCAGCTAATGCAACAATAGTAGCGTATGATCGAGAAGAAACAAACCTTCCGTTATTAATTGGATTAGTACTATCCATTTCATCTCCTGATACAAAAAGTTCTTGTAACCAGTAGGTAGGCATTAATGAGTTATAACCACCAACATGTATACTTGCAAGGAAATTTGCCCATGTCTGTGCTTCTGCACCTGTTACATCACCTACATCATCAGTTCGATCTCCTATTACACCTTCTTTGTAATTATCAGAATAAGATACTTCAAGAATAGACTCACTATTGAACTCATTGTCATCAGTGAAGTTATCCATAAAGTTATCAACCAAATGGTAAACACCTTCGTTGTCAGCCTTATCTATTACTAGTTTAAAATGAGCAGCAGCTTTTTCCCACTCTTTATTATACAAGTATGCTTTTCCTAACAAAGCAGTAGCTGCTCCCCATGTAAAACGTCCGGTATCACCTTTATCACCCCATTGCACGGGTAAGTGCTGCATAGCAAACTCAAGGTCAGGCTTAATAATTACATTATACACTTCTTCCATTGTGCTCAATGGTTTATGCATATCTTCTTCTACAATTGGTAGAACCTCATGTATTACTGCGGTTCCATAATCGTTAACAATCCAGAAGTAATTTAGAGCTCTTAAAAACCTAGCCTGCGCTATAATTAAGTTCTTCTCATCTTCTGTATAAAAATCAACATCTTGTATATAATGCAGTATTTGGTTAGCGCGGAATACTCCGATGTATAACTCAGACCAACGACGCTCAACATACTCTGTGGCATCATTCCAAATAATATTATTCCATGGATAAGTTCCCATCCAAGTTTCTCCACTACCAAAATCACTCCTACTCATAGGAGGAACTGTACCCCCACCGCAAACATTGTTAAACTGTAAGGAGCTATACAAAGCATTTTGAGCCTTCTCAAAGTCACTTTCACTTTGCCAAAAAGTATCTGTTGTTATTGCATTTGGGTTGTCTTGGTCTAGCAACTTATCTTCACAACTACTTAGTAAAGAAACTGCCAGTGCAACTCCCAAGGTATATTTTATTATTTTCTTCATTTTCTTAAATTTTAATTTTTAGAGTGTTGTATACTTATTGTTTATACTTACTTTATCGAGTAAGCTCAATTTGTATATCAAATTAAAAATCAATTTGTACGCCTATTAAAAACTTACGTGTAACAGGGTAGTTTCCTTTATCAATACCTCTTGTAGAAACACCATTTCCTCCTACTTCAGGATCATACCCTTCGTATTTGGTAAATGTTAATGGGTTTTGTGCTGTTATGTAGCATCTTAACCTATCAATATTATTATTAAATACTCTTTTAGGAATGGTGTATCCTAACGAAATATTACGTACTCTTAAAAATGAACCATCTTCTAAGAAATAATCATTTCTTGATCGGAAATTGTCAGCTTTAGCATCCGGACGAGCTGTAGGAATATCTGAAGTTGGATTCGCAGGTGTCCACATATAATACATATCTTGATGACGGGCATTCGCATATGCAAATAATTTAGAACCATTATAAACTTGATTACCATGCGAATAATACAACTGCATACTTAAATCAAAACCTTTATAGTCGCCTGTGAATATTAACCCAGCTTCAAAATCAGGCATACCTGATCCTTGATAAACACGATCTTTTTCATCAATAACACCATCACCATTAGCATCAATCAGCTTAACATCACCTAGTTTGGCATTGGGCTGTATAGGAGTACCTTCAGCATTAACGTGAGCATCTAACTCTTGTTGCGTATTAAAAACACCATCTGTTTCAATTAAAAAGAATGCACCGGCTTCATAACCTGGTTTCATATAAGTTGTTAAATCTTGTCCGTTAATCCAACTAGTAGGTTCACTACCTGCTAATGCGATCTCTGTCATTGATCCTAGACTGGTAATCTCATTAATGTTTTTAGTAAAAGTACCCGTTACTTGCCAGCCTAATCCCCATTTAGTTCTAGACTTATAGTATGACGACAATTCAATACCTTTATTGGTCATATTTCCAATATTTCGCATAATTGCCTTATATTCATTACTATAATCATGCTCTACATTAGTACCTGAAGAGGTTGGGAGATTCACAGCCAACAACATATCCTTTTTATCATTTTTATAAACATCAGCTGTAAAATTGAATTTTCCTCTTAACATGGTTAAGTCAACTCCAATATTTCTTGAAATATTAGTTTCCCACTTAACTTCTGGGTTTGCATATCCACGAGTTATTGAACCTGAGCCTAAATTATCATCAGCTTCAGTACCCCATACATAATCGATATTTGGGTTAACATATGCAGCATATAAATAAGAAGGGATACCCTGATTACCTACTTCACCATAACTACCTCTAAGTTTTAAATTATCGATACTTTCAACACCATCCATAAAACTTTCTTCACTAATATTCCAACCTACTGAGGCTCCTGGGAACGCTGCATATCTATTTTCTTCGCTAAACACTGAAGAACCATCATAACGAACACTAGCACTAAATAAGTAACGGTCATCATAATTATACTGCACTCTTGCTAATTTACCTACCAATCGGCGATATTCGTCACTTCCTGTCATTGCAATCATCTCTGAGCCTGCATCAAACACGGGTGTTGAATTACTCTGAAAATCTCTTTTAGTAGCTGATGAAGAAAATGTATCAAACTGTTCTATTGTATAACCTAAAAGAGCAGAAACTGTATGCTTATTAAACGTTTTGGTATAGTTTAATAAGTGCTCCATCGTATATTTTAAGCTTGTTGTATTATCTTGTCTCAACTCAGCTTTCTCTCTACTACCTAGCGTATTTAAATTTCCAGCATCATCATAAATCAATAATTGAGGTTGAAACTGATTTCTGGTATAGTTGTAATAGTTCATTCCTAGATTAACTTGATAACTTAATCCTGGCATAATCTCATATTTTAAGTTTGCTGCCAAATTATAGCTATTCTCCATTCTGTCGTCAGTAACATTCATCTGACGGGCTAAATATCCAACATGATCAGGGTTAGTACCTGAAATCACCATTTCGTTAACATCAGAATCAATTTGCTGCAACGGAGGTCTGTAAGGACCTTGGTACATTGCTAATTCATAAAGTGCCCATGGCTCAACTTCTTTATTAGCATGCATCATACTAATACTAGCAAATGCAGAAAATTTACCTTTCACCAAATTAGCATTTGCTCTTGTTGTTAATCTCTCATAGCCTGAATTAACCAAAATACCATCCTGAGCAAAATAGTTTGTATTAAAGTTATACGTTAATCCTTTTGAACCTCCTGATAAGGATAAGTTGTAGTTCTGTATTGAAGCATTATCATTCTGTACTGCTCCAACAAAATCAGAATCGTAATTCATTGCATCAGGATTATCTCTAATTATTGGTGAACTTGAACCAACTAGAGATTGCCTCCATTCATCCACATAAATATGATCTTCTGAATTTAATAATTCTGTTCCTGAGGTAATATTTTGGATACCATAATAAGCAGAGAAGTTAACCTTCATCTCGCCTTCTTTACCTCTTTTGGTAGTAATTAAGATAACACCATTGGATGCACGAGTACCGTATACTGCAGCTGCTGCACCATCTTTTAAGATATCTACCGTGGCAATATCTTCTGATGCAATATTAGGGTTACCCTGATATGGAATTCCGTCAACTACATATAGTGGCATAGTAGTACCATTAATAGAACCCAAACCACGAATTTGAATATTCGCCTCATCTCCAGGTCGACCACTACTCTCTGTTACATTTACCCCAGCAACTTGACCTTGCAAGGATTTGGTAAAATCAGAAGCAACAATCTTAGTCATTTCTTCCGCTTTAATTTGAGCTACAGCACCTGTTAACTCTTTCTTTTTCTGAACACCATAACCTACTGCTACAATTTCATCTAAAGAAACAACATCAGCATCTAAAGAAATGCTTAACGATGTTTTACCTGCTACATCAACACTTTGAGGTTGATATCCAATAAAAGAAAATCCTAATTTAGCATCGCTTGCTGCATTTATTCTATACTGCCCGTCGATATTAGTAATTGTTCCATTTGTTGTGCCAACAATATATACACTAACACCAGGGATAGGATCTCCTGTTTCCCCATCTGAAACAACCCCTGTTATTTCTAAATTCTGGGCTAACACTGAAACACTGTTCATGGAAAAGAGAACTGCTAGTACTAGCAATACCCGCCATGCATTTGTTTTCATTCTTTTCATAAAACTCTAAATTTTTGGTTTAAATCCATTTTTCATCTTAGATCGAGCATTAAGTCTTCGAATCATGTTAACAAATGTAAATAGGTATTAAACAGTGTTACGGTCGTGTTTTGACGTTTGAAAGTTGCTATTTGAACACATAGGGGGTAATAGTAAACCACAGGTAGGTATTTGATACCGACTATGTATATAGATGGCTACATTACTTTCTAAAAACTTTACATGCCATACTAAATAGACAATAAAATTTATAATTTTGGGATTGAAACATGTTAATCAATATCCACTATGAGAAATATAATTTTCACATGCCTTAACATCTTATTAATATTATTATATTCAATAACTCTATCAGCAAATAATATTGATAAAGCCCTTATTAAAATACGTACCCTAGAGAACCAACCTCAAAACGAGGTAAACTTTATATTTCAGGATAAGAATGGTTTTATGTGGATTGGTACTTTGGATGGCTTGCATAAGTATGATGGATATACTTATAAAACATATCAAGTAGAAAATAATATCAATAGCATATCAAGCAACCTTATAAAAAGTATAGCGGAAGACAGTAAAGGAAATATTTGGGTTGGAACCTACGATAAGGGTATTTGTAAATTAGACCCACGCACAGACGAGTTTACTAATTATTATAATACCCCTAATAAAGAACTTTTTAATACTAATGATATTACAACCTTAATAATTGATAACAACGATATTATATGGACTGCAAACTGGCAGGGTATTAATAGAATAAAAATGGATTCAACAATGGCGAATATTGAATCTATTGATATAATACCATTTGATACAGGCAAAGAGGGATTTATTAAAGTATTACATCAAGATAAATTCAATAACATTTGGATTGGAACCAATAATGTACTGCTTAGACTATTAAACCCTGATGCTGCTATATCCAATATTAAATATCAAAGTTTTAATATTAACAGTGAAACAATCTGCAATAGTGATAATGGTATTTACATAGGAAGTGTTAGTGTATACCATATTGAAACCAAAGATATAGGCAAAAATACACAAGCTCAAATAATTGATGCCAAACCAAGTTCTGCATTATTCTGGCATAATAATATTTTATGGATTGGGAATAGAAATGGCTTATTCAAAAAAGAAAAAATGAAAGACCATTGGCTAGATACATTACCTTTCATTGATGATTTTACTGGAAATCAGATTAACTGCAATATCGTTTCGTGGATTACCTCCGACAAAAATAACCAAATATGGATTGGAACGAGAGGTGGCGGTGTTAACATTGCCAGAGAAAGTAAAAAACCATTTGAACACTATAAAAATACAACTCAGAAAGGTAGCTTAAGCAATAACCTATGCAGAAGTGTATTTGAAGATAGCGAAGAAAATTTATGGATTGGTACCGAAGAAGAGGGCGTCAATTTCTTAAAAAAGGGATCAGACTATAAATCAGGATTTATTAAACTCGATGTAAATAAAGACAGTACTAATAATAGGGCGTATGCCATTGAAGAGTCTATTCATCCAAAATCAACAAAGCACAAACGAATAATTTGGGTAGGAACTAGTCATTCTACAAACTTATGCGGTATAGATGCTAATACACTAAAGGAAGTTGTAACTCCTCCATATATTAGTTCGTTAGGGTTTGTGTTTACCATAAAGTGCTACAAAAATAAATATTTATGGGTTGGAACTTATGGCGAAGGCCTATATCGCCTTACTTTAAATGAGCAAGGTGAAATTAGTGCTTACTTAAAAATGACACCTTCATCGAAAGATAACTCATCTATTTTATCACATATAATCAGAAGTATTAACATTGATTCTAAAGGCAACCTATGGGTTGGTACCGATAAGGGATTAAACGTACTTCCTTCAAGTGAAATCAATTCAGACAAACCAAAATTCGCCCGCTATACTAAAGGTAGTGCAAATGGAGAGTTAACTCATGATTATATACTACAGGTATATGAGGCAAAAAATAAAGATATCTGGATTGGTACCATGGGTGGAGGCTTGATGAAATTTAACGACGGTATTGGAGGTAACAAACCTATTTTTACAAATTACACTAAAACCAATGGCCTACCAAACAACACTATAAAATCTATTTGTGAGGATACTGAGGGAAACCTTTGGTTAGCAACAAATAAAGGAATTTCTAAATACAATACTAAAAACAAACAATTTACCAATTACGATAAAAGCCACGGTTTACAGGATAATGAATTTTCTGAAATTTGTGCCATCACTCGTAATAATGGCCAAATTGTAATGGGAGGAATCAACGGCTTAAATGTATTCTCTCCTGAAAAAATAAAAAAAGACCTTCTTAAACCGAATATGTTCTTTACTAATTTTTATATCGATAATCAGGAAATAACAACGCATACTGAAGGTGAATACAAAGGAATATTGAAAAATAACATTCAATATACCAAAGAGCTCGAATTAGATTACGATAACAATAGCTTTTCTATCGATTTTGTGGCATTAAACTATACATCGCCACAAAATAATAAATACCAATATAAACTCGAAGGTTTTGATGAGCAATGGTACAAAGCCAGTGCAGGCTACAGAACAGCTAAATATACCAATGTTCCGCCAGGAACTTATACTTTTAAAGCTATAGGTTCTAATGGAGATAATGTTTGGAGCGATCATCCGGCTAGTGTAAGCATAACCATAAAACCTCCATTTTATAGAACTTGGCTTGCTTTCATATTCTACTTTATAGTTTTAGCAATGCTTGCTGTTTTACAAAGAAGAACAGCTTACATGCGACATAAAAGAAAAAATGAGTTGATTATCGCAAATATTGAAAAAAATAAGATTGAAGAAATTTCTCAAATGAAATTAAAATTTTTCACCAATATTTCGCATGAATTTAGAACTCCCCTGACTTTAATTTCAGGACCAATTGAGAAGTTACTGAAAGACAATAATAACTCAAATCCTACCGACAGAAGATCGTATCTAGAATTAATTAATCAGAATGTAAAAGTAATGATGCGATTAATTAATCAGTTGATGGATTTTAGAAAAATGGAACAGGAAAAATTACTGTTAAAAGTGAATGCTTTTAATATGGTTGAGTTTACCGCTACTATTTGTAATTCGTTTGCTGAATTAGCAAATCAAAAAGAAATCAACTACGAATTCACACACACTCAAGAGAGTATCCAAATTTGGGGCGATCAAGATAAACTTGAGAAAGCCATTTATAACCTACTTTCGAATGCCTTTAAATTTACAAAGAACAAAGGATCAATTAATGTAAAATTGAAAGTTGATAGCAAAAATGCTTACATCTCAATTAAAGATACAGGTTTAGGAATCAGCAAAGAAAATCAGCAACATGTTTTTGAACGATACTTTAGAGACCGAACACATTTACAAAGCAATGCTGGTGGCACAGGTATTGGCTTAGCGCTAAGTAAAGGAATGGTTGAATTGCATAGTGGTAAAATTACTTTAGAGAGCGAACCTGATATTGGCAGTACATTTACAATTATATTACCACTTGGTAACCGCCACTTTAAAAAAGAAGAAATAGAACAAACTTCAACTGCATATGCATTCAACCAATTATCAACGAATCAAAGCTATACCGAAGAACCAACGATAATTAATGAAGATGAAGTTACTATACAATCTCCTGCCCATAAAGCAAAAATATTGATTGCTGAAGACAACAATGACCTAATGGTATTTATTACAAAAATGCTTAAGAGTCATTTTACAATTATGCAGGCTGAGGATGGAAAAGCTGCCCTCGATCTGTGTAAGAAATCGATACCCGATCTTATTATTAGCGATATTATGATGCCTAATATAAATGGCATAGAATTGTGTAAAACAATAAAATCAACAGAACTAACAAGTCACATACCAGTTATTCTGTTAACTGCTAAAAATACCATCGAATCACAAATTGAAGGCTTAGAAACCGGAGCAGATAGCTACCTAAACAAACCTTTTAACTTTGAAGTACTTTTAGCTTCAATAAATTCAATACTACAAAACAGGGCGCAGCTACGTAAAAAGTTTCAAAAGGAAATTGAAATTAATCCAACCATTATTGCCAATAACTCAACTGATACTAAGTTTATTGATAAGATTCTCGCTATTATAGAAGAAAACTTATCCGATTCTTCTTTTACTGTTGAGAAATTAGCGGAAACCTATGGCGTTTCACGAATTTATTTAAACCGAAAAATAAAAGCCTTAACAGGAGAAACTTCGAACCAATTTATTAGAAATATAAGACTAAAACATGCTGCTGAATTATTGAAACAAGGCAATATGAATGTGTCTGAAGTTACCTGGATGGTAGGTTATAACGATTTGAAAACTTTTAGAGTTAGATTTAAAGAAAAGTTTAATATTAGTCCTTCAGATTATTCTCAACAATTTAACTAACTAATATTTTAGATAGAAACCAATCATACAAAAAGGAGTTTGAAAAATACACTTCGAACTCCTTGAGTTACGCAATTAGATATTATTATTTAACAATAACCTTCTTTACAAAAGAATCGTTCCCTCGAATAACTTTTAATAGATATATTCCTTTCAAACCATCCGTATTAAAAGTAACCTTTGAATATACATCTATTGAAGAACGAATTAGTGTACCCTTTAGGTCATTTAATTCTACCGTAAACAACTGATGTTCATCACTAAACTGAATATTTAAATTACCACAAACAGGATTTGGAAATACTCTTACCAATTCGCTAATGCTAACTTTATTATGAGCTGTTGCATCTTTAAGGTCAGAAACTAATTGAAACAATTGATGATCAGACGACACTGATGAACTTGTGCTCCAATAACTGTTACGAACATATTTATTATTGTTTGCTTTTATAGCATAAATACCATCCTCGAATTCCTCAAGAATAAACTTTTCCAAGTTTCCTATATTAACCGAATTACAATCCATCACAGCATCGCCATTGTTAGAGCATATATACTTTCCATTACTCCCTTTTATTGCAACCTCATTACCTTCTAATTCAATTACCTCAAAAATTTCCGTATCACTTATTTGTAGTTTACCCGATAATTGGTCTGCATTAGATGAACTCATATATCTGGTACTACCCATATTTAAAAAAGAATAATAATTTCCAACATCAGATCCTGTAACCTCTAATTCACATGTTGCATTAAAAAAGCCTTCGGAACTAATTACTGTAATAGTTGCATTCCCTTCTGCAATTGGAGTTATTACGCCACCTGTTGTAATTGTTGCAACCGATTCATCACTTGATGTAAACCAAACTCCTTTATTTGTAGCTGACTCAGGGATAACACTACCTGTTACATAAGCGGTTTGTCCGATCTGCAGATTAAGGCTTGTAGGAGATATACTAACACCACTCACCTCTGTGCCTTGATCTTCAACAGCCTGATAGGCTCTAATCCAATCTATTTTTAGAATATGATCTTCTGGTCTTTCTGAAATCTCAGTATCTGTAGGATGACGCCCTAGAACAGCGTTCCATCCTTGAATTGACATTTGCATTATTATTTTCTCTGATTTTGAAAGATATGTACCTCCTGAATAGTTGTATTTATCTATTACATTAAAATCTTTAGTTTCACTAACTAGTACTCCATTCTGATTTAGATATTCCACTGTGTTTCCTGATAATGTTCTCACCCATTTTCCATCAATATAATACTCCAAATGCTGCGGATTTTTCCAGTACACACCAATTCGATGATACTCTCCTATCCAAGTGTCTCTGCCCGATTCCCAATACCAAGTTCCTGGCACATCCTCTTTATCTGAAGGCTGATAATCTTGAAAAGGTGAACGCACAAACATATGATGACTTAAATGTTGCCTTGCTGCATACCATGAATTTCTATTATCATCTCCTTTACCCCCATAGCACTCCATTATATCTATCTCTTCAGTATCATCAGCACTTAGCATCCAAACGGCTGTAGCCATCACAGCATCAGGAATCCAGTTACGAGACTCTATAAAAACAGGATATTTAACAGTATATTTTGAGGTTACACACCCCATTTGTGTAGCAGCCATTGTATAACTATTACCTGCCTCTGTAAATGTTTTTGTGGTGCCGTTACGAGTAGCCTCTATGTTTAAGGAACCATTAGATACATTAACATTTGAGTATCTCCATTGAGTAGGCCCTGGCCCTTCCCATGTATTGTGGTAATAATTTATCCATTGATCACCAAATTCCGTTTCTACGCTAGAAGCACTAAAACTATAGTTAAAATCATCAGATACATTTTCTTGAAGCTGCCAAATGTAGCCATCACCAGCATCTGCAGGCACAGGAATATCCTTCCAATCCTGAGCATACATATTAAAGCACAAAAGTGCTGTAAACAGATTAAGCATTTTTCTTTTCATAATAGATTCTTAAGTATATAAAACTGATTAATACATTAGATTTCAAACAATAATGGTATATCAAACCACTGAAGTAGGAAGTGCTAATAATTTGTGATAAAAATGTTTAGTATAAATGTATCCTCGAATTGTAGATCAAACACCCCCTATTTTTTAAAATGTAAATTTTTTAAAACGAACAACACCACTAAACACTGTTTATGTGAGGATTACAAGCTAAAATGAAAAAATAAAAAGTAGAGATAATAATGCTAAGAACCGGGGAAAATAGCCTTTAGTAACCTAATGAATATTTTTTACCCCCCTTTTAAAACAAAACATTTCACTTAATTTAATACCCAAAGAGATTCTCTTAAAAGAAGAAATATCCAAATGATGAGAAAATATAAATCTATTATTTTATTATTCCTTTTTACTTTCCCGTTATTATCTATTAAAGCGCAGCCAATAGATTCTTTGTTATTAATATTAGAGCATACTATCCAAAACAAAGAATTGTATAATTCTATAAAGCAAAATAAAATTAAACAACATAAAGAATCCCTGGGCTCAGGCGAGTTCACTGTAGATTTATATGAAACAAATAAAAAGCTAATTAACGAATACAATTACTATAAATTGGATTCAATGCTTAAATACATAGAATTGAATTTAAAAATTGCCACTAAAATTAATGATCAAACACTTATACACGAGTCTACTATTAAAAAAATAAAGATATTACTTAATGCGGGAAAAGAGGTTGAGGCTTTAAAAAGCTTAGAAGGCATATCAAGATCCATATTGCCAGATTCTTTACTTTTAGACTATTTTCGAATTCAATTCAATCTTTATGCACAGTTAGCTTACAAAAGTATAAGTGAAACTCATAAAGCAGAATGTAAAATAAATATGAGTTGTTATTTTGATTCGTTAATGCAAATAATTCCCTTGTATACCGGCCCTTATCTAGAACTTATGGAAATGAACCATTACCATAATAACGAACTTAACGAGAGTTTATCGTATAATACGCAAAGACTATTAGAAACAGATCATAATTCGGAATACTATCCTCAAATTAACTTTTATAGAGCACTATATTATAAAGCCCAAGGTAATTTACAAAGTGCAAAATATTTTTTGATACAAACAGCAATTGCCGATTTAAAACGTGCTAGAAAAAACAATGGATCGCTAACTCAACTTGCAATGATACTAGCTGAAGAGAACGATTACAAAAGAGCTAATAAATATATTAATATTGCAATGGAAGATGCCGTTTATTATAATTCAGATCTTCGATATTTATTTCTTTCTAAAGTTCTTCCATCTATCAACAACTCATATCAACATGAAGTTGATAAAAAGAACAATGAATTAAGTATTTATAGTAGTTTATTAGCTATCGCCTCTTTTTTACTCATCATAATAATGTACTTATTATATAGGAAAAATAAGAAACTCAATTTGCACAAGTTACAACTTAAGAAATCAAACCTAAACCTTAAGCAATTAAACTTAGTATTAGAAAATACAAATACACAACTAAAAGAAGCAAATAAGATTAAAGAACAATACATAGGCAACTTCTTCGACCTATGCACTAAATATATTGATAAACTCAATAATTATAGAAAAATGGTTTATGAAGATGTTATAAATAAAAAGACTGCTGAACTAATACAGAAAACCAAATCGGATAAAATTATCATTATGGAAAGAGCCAACTTCTACAGGTATTTTGATGCTACATTTCTATCCATTTATCCATATTTTGTTGAAAAAGTAAATGATTTAATTATTCCTGAACATCAAATAAAATTAAAAAACAAAGAACTACTAACTCCTGAACTTCGACTATTGGCATTAACCCGACTAGGAATTAATGACAGCACAAGGATAGCACGCCTTTTAGGATACTCTGTAAATACAATATATAATTATAGAGCTCAATTAAAAAACAAATTAAAGGATGATCGCACTTTATTTGAAGATCGTATTATGGAAATTGACTCTTAAGTCTAACTATTAGGAATAGATTGATTGCATAAAGAAAGGGACCCTGTGGTGAGTGCGAGAGTCCCTTCTAAACTAGTCAACTATAGATTACTTTACTATATACACCTCTCGTGCAGCCGACTGCTTTAACCTATCTTGATATAACTTGTTATATACCTTTTTCATTTCTTGATTATATGGATAGGTTTGAAATAGAATATTATTAATATTCTTTTCATTCCATTCGTTCCAAAGTTCTGCTAGTTCTGCTTGCTCCTTTTCATGTTTGCCTTCAATATTATTCTCTTCATACGGATCTTCAATCATATTAAAAAAAGAAAGACCAACATTAGGTAGTGGCTGATGCAGATACTTGTATCTTTCAGTTCTTATAGCCCATAGGTTATCTGCCTCCTCTAATCTCCAGTATAAAGCCTTGTGCGGTGATCCTTTTTCTTCACCAGTGAAGTAAGGCAATAGGTTTATCCCCTCCAATAAATTGTCTGGATCAGTAGCTCCACCAATCGCTACAGAAGTTGCCGCTATATCGAGCGATGATACAAGGCCTTCAAATTTACGTGGTTCAGTTATTTTTGCAGGCCAGTGAGCAATAAAGGGTACGTGAATCCCTCCTTCGGTTAATGCAACTTTCCCTCTTCTGAAAGGGTAGTTATCCGCCCAGTCAAAACTCTTACACCATTCTTCCGGATACACTCCACCATTATCTGAAAGGAAAAAGATTAATGTATTTTCAAAAGTATCTGTTTCTTTCAGAGCATCAATTATTGAACCTATTCCTTGATCCATTGCTTCAACCATTGCTAAATAAATACGTCTTTCTTTATCCTCAATATGATTGTATTTATTAATGAGTTCTTGAGGTGCTTCTAAAGGTGCATGAGGCGCATTATATGCCATGTACAACATAAATGGATTGTCCTTATTTCTTTTAATAAACTGAACTGCATGCTTACTTAGTGCTGTAGTTAGATACTCGTTAAACTCACCTAAACCATGATTTTCTTGAATAGGAATTTTATACGGATTCCCTCTAAGGTCAACATCTTTAGGGAAATAATTATGTCCACCACCTAAAAACCCATAAAAATAATCAAAGCCACGTTGAAGCGGTTGAAAATGCGCAGCTGATCCATTGTGCCATTTTCCAATTATAGCAGTTCGATATCCAACTTCCTGCAACCTCTTTGAGAATAACTTTTCTGTTAATGGCAAACCATGATATGGATCAGAAGGGGCGTGTTCACAATTATTTTCCATACCAAAACGAGCTTGATACCTACCTGTTAACAAACCTGCACGCGAAGGACCACAATAAGAATGAGTAACATACCCATTAGAGAAAATTATTCCATTATTAGCCAAAGCATCAATTTGTGGTGTATTCACCTCTTTTGATCCATTAAAGCCCACATCGTTATAGCCTAAATCATCGGCTAATATTACAATTATATTTGGGCGTTGCTCACCTCTTTCTGGTTCATTTCCTTTACTAGTTGTAAAACAAGAAAATACTAAGAGTAAAAGAAAACATTGTTTTAATACTGTACTAATCATTTATGAATATTTGTGTAAAAATCTCTTCTGCACTGAAAACAGCAGAATAAATTACATATTTAAGAACTCAGTTTAATTAATAATTACTTTACCTTTTATTGTTTTAGTATCACTATCAATTGATACTAGATAAATTCCTTTTCCATTTTCAATTTTAATATTCTTTTGAGATTTCCACATACTGCCTGAATATACTATCTGACCTCTCATATCAAAAACAGTAACTTGCGCATTATTGGTTTCTTGAAGTAACTCAATTGTAAATGTACCTGAGGTTGGGTTAGGATATATTTTTAAATCTTCATTTGCAAATAACTTTTTAACACCAACATCGCTCATATCAACCGTAGAGGTGAACACCTTTAAAGTAACAGTACTAACATAACCTCCTCCATCTGGGTACAATATCTCAACCACATTATTTTCTTGTAGGATATCTCCAGGAATTTTTACATCAAGCATACCAAAAAACTGATTTCTCAAAGCCTGATCATCTCCACTGTAGTTAGATGAAGGTGTTAAATTAACGCCATTAAAAGATACTTGAGGCAATTTTTCCCCGGTATGATCTCTGCCAATCCCAATGCGTAACTGACCTGAAGTATATGATTTATCGGCTTCTAAACTAAGACCATCAATATTAAAATGGAGTGCTTTATCAGCTTCTATTAATTTCTTATAATCATCTGCATAATATTTAACTTCCTCCTCTAATTCTTCAACTTCAACATTGTTTGTAAATGTATACTCAAAAATAGCGGTAGCCTCTGCATCTAATACAAACGTGGCATTTGCATCAGCCGTTAAAATAGACTCGGATAATTCTGGAGCATTACCCACTAGGTGTAAGTGCTTTACCGATATTGACTCGATGGTATTATTAGTCCTTTCAAAAATATTCAAGTTTATTTCTTGATCTTCAAGATCAATATTACTTGCGATAACATAAGCCTTATTGCCATCAACATAGGCATCTGTTAATACATCAGAATTTGCTGATTTTACAGCTACTCTAGTACCATTAACATCACTCCATAATTCATAAAACTTTATTAGCTCTGTAAATACCCAATCTTCGCCTGATTCGTTGGGAGCCTCTTTAGCTTGGCGCAACATACGCCATGGGTAAGCCGCATTACCAGTATGATAAGTAGCTTTAGTCATAATGAAAGGAATTGCCTTTAAAATATGATTTGGTCTATCCATAAATTGCAACATCATTGGACTCATTGACTTCATAAAATGCCAATCGCGTTCAGGAGTCCAATCTTTCCATTCAATGGAATGATCTCTCCCTCCATATTCTGTAATCATAACTGGTTTAACAAAATCCCACTTCATCATACTGTATTGTTCCATCATATCTAAAGTAGCTTCTATCCTTCCTCCCCTATAATATATCGGTCCGTGAAAGGCTGACCCATTATTATAATGGTGCTTATTAAAATCATATAAATGAATTGAAAAGAAATCCATTTCTTCACCAGACATATCATAAAATAGCTTCATTCGCTCATCCCAATTGGTAAATCCTTGTTCATCAAAATATGGAAATGCAACTGTAAAACCTCCAATCATTACATCTGGAAATACTTTTCGAACCCCAGCTGCTACATCATTATGAAATTGAAATACTTCACTTGGAGTAGATCTTTCATCTTCTGGAATTGTTGTATCATCAATTAATGAATAAAGAGGCTCGTTAATTACTTCTAAAAATTTTGGGCGCTTCATACCTTTACTAACAGCATCTCCCTCATTCCTGAAAAATTCTTTCAAATACATTCCCATCCAGTCACCTGATGCATCTGCATTAGCAATAGGCCAACCTACTTTTCCGCAACAAGGATTGGTTGACTTACCTAACCAAAAGGGATTATATTGCCCTCCTATCACTAAATCTAACCTATCATCAAACTGATGTCTTACCGTGGTATTTTGCCCCCAAACGGTTTCACGTGTATATTGACCTTGCCGTGAAGCATAAGCTGGATCAGCATATCCTGGTCGTAGGGGATCTTGATCAGCCTGATTCATACTCCAACATATTCCACCATTGTCGCGCCCCAAATACACATCTAAATCGTTGAGTAGATATTTTAGTTTATCTTCAGATTCTTTCCAATCATTGTCGGATAACGTTGAATGCATAACCATGTACTTCTCCCTATCAAAAGTAGAAACATCACCCACTTTATGTTTCACATTGACCGCAATATTCACATCTGATTGCGCAATAATTTTATTGTTTATAGCTATAAGAAGCAAAAAACAAATGATAATTTCATAATTAATAATATTCATAATAATGTGCCTTTTAATGGTTAGTTAGATTTTACATAACGGTTTACTTTATATGCGATATAAATAGTTACGCAAGAGAATAATCCAATCTCTGGCAATAAACTACATTGAAATAAGCCTATCTTTTTAATCTACTTAGATGAAAATCGCCTTAGCCATTGCTAAACCAAAGTTTCAGCCTTATTTAAGCAATAATTAATAAAAATATTTAAAGGCTTATTTCTCAAAATAACTGGCATTAAACTATTTGACAATAATTTTCTCCACAATAGAATCAACACCATCGCTTATTAATAGTGAATATAATCCTGGAACCAGATCCAAAGCAATCACTTCTTCTGCGTTTGTAACTTTTATTACTTTAACAACGCTGCCCACTACATTTATAATTTGAATATTCGCATCGTTCTCAAATAATAAACCGCTAACATGCAAGTTATTTCCAGATACTATAGGATTTGGAAAAACTGTAACTTGAGATGCTAAATTAATATCATTTGAAGTAGGGGTACTAGCAATAATTATTGGAGCTGCGTTGGCAAACGTTGGTAACTTATTATCATCATAAGCTACTTTAACCTGAATTAAATTTAAATTACCAGCACCAGATTCAAAATCATCTGATAATTTTGCATCATAAGGAATTTGAATATCATAGTTAAAACTTCCTGTTAGTTCATTTCCTGAATCAGAACCTTGCTGATAAAATGTATATGTTTTTGAGGGAACCCAAGCAGCCATCTCTGACAATGTAATTGTAAAGCCTGTTGCATCATAACCGTTTGCAACCATATCATAAGTACCTGCAACATTTATAAAGTCGCCTTGCTTTACTTGACCCGCAGACCACCATCCGTCGTGATTTTGTTCTTGAGTAACATTATCTCCGTGAGTAAAAACAACCTTTAGTCTATCTGAACTAGCTGCATCTCCAGCAGTTACAACAGGTGCGCAATTAACATAAGTATTTACCTGACCCACTGGAGTAACACTGTTGTCGCCATAAATAATACGTACTTGAATTAAATTTAAATTACCTTCGCCAGTTTCAAAATCGGCTCCCAATTTTGCATCAAAAGGAATAACAACGTCATAATCAAAACTTCCTGTAAGAGGGTTATCACTATGTCCACCTTGCATATATGTATCATACAAAGTTACAGTGCTCCATGCGTTCATCTCAGAAAAATTTATCATAACAGCAAAAACATCATGACCATCAGCTGACATGTCATATGTTCCTGCTACATTTATAACTTCCCCTTGTTTAATTTCACCAGCTCCGTACCAACCGTTATGATTAAACTCGTTAGTTACAACATCTCCCTTTGTAAATACCACCTTAACTCTATCTGCCTCTGCAGCAGAAATAAATAATGTAAAACTTAATAACAAATTTAATAAGTAGATCTTTTTCATGATTAAATGTTTTAGTTTATATTTTGTAATACTGGCATACAATCTTCACCAGCTATTAACAACTAAGCACGTACATTTAACACAATAAAAATGGTTGTAAAAAAAAATTAATCGGTGTGTGTTTGATACATTAATTGCATATTCTTTTAATAAACATTAAATATAACGCCATGATAATTCTCACAAAAGTAAAAAACAAAATTCACACAATCATCTATTTACCAAAAACATAGAGACACATCAACTTGCAAAAAGTTTACAAAAAGCAAAGCGTATTTGTAAATCGGAAAAATGCACCACCATTCTTAAAATTTTCACAAATACGCTTTCAAACTCCAATAACAAATCTTTCTTCTAAAGGCTAAATTCCTCCTTAATTTTAGAGGTATGCTCACCTTTCATTGGCGACCCTATTTCTGATTTTAATAATGCTCCATTAATTTGAATAGGACAACGTGTGGTTTTGTATGAAAATCCATCGCCCATATTTACTTCCTGAATCATATCGAGTATTTTAAAGGCCTCGGTATCAAACAGTGTTTTCCAATCCATAATTTCAGCACACCAAATATCTGCGGGTTCTAAAACTGCTAACCAATCCGTAGTGTCTTTAGTTTGCAGGTGCTTTCCAAGGATATCTTTAATTTCATCGCGCTGCGTAAACCACGATTCTACTTCTGTAAAAACTTTAAGCTCTTCGCAATTTAACAGCTCTCCTAAAAATGGAATTTGCCCCATCGCTAAAGCGATAAAACCATTTTGTGTTGGATATACACCGTAAGGTGCTCCCAAATAAGCATGTGCACTATTGGTTTTAGCTCGTACTGTTGGTTGTCCTCCATCTGTAAAAAAAGCTGTGATAGATTCAAATTGATATTCTATGGCCGACTCTAACATACTTACTTCTACCCTTCCTCCAACTTGAGCATTTAACTTGCGATATAAACAGGCTAATATCCCTTGACAAAGGTGTGCTCCTGATAAAATATCAATTACAGCTAACCCTATTGGTACAGGCCCTGCTCCTTCGTTACCATTTAAGGTAGTGAGGCCCGATATTGATTGTAACATCAAATCTAATCCGGGTCTATCTTTCCAAACACCTTCTTTGCCATACCCGCTTAATTCGGCATACACAATTTGTGAATTAATGGCTTTAACTGCTTCAAATGAAATGCCTAATTTTTCAGCTACTCCTGGTCTGAAATTATGCATTACCACATCTGCTTTTGCAATCAACTTATATACTTTTTCTCTATCAGAAACTTCTTTCATATTGGCCTGATAGCTTTCTTTATTTCTATTAATGGCATGAAACATTGATGATTCGCCATTCATCACCAAGTTTGAGAAGTACAACTCACGTGTACTATCACCAGTAATGGGTTGCTCAATTTTAATTACCCTAGCTCCCAAGTCGGCCAAACGCAAACTTGCTGAAGGAGCAGATAAAAACTGACTAAAATCGACAACTAATATTCCTTCTAATGGTTTTGACATGACTCTAATTCAATTTAAATTCTTTTTCTATTGCTTCGTTATCTTCTCCTGGTTTCGGTGCCGATTTGCGACTAAAGAGCTTCTGTCCATCAATGTGAATAGGGCATCGCGTTGTTCGCATCTTAATATGATCTGAAGTTTCAACTTCTTGATCCATTTGTAGCACTTTATAACCATCGTGATTGAGGAGCTGCTCATAATTATAAACAGGCGCACATTTTAAATCGAGAGCCTCAAAAATATCCATCCAAGTATCCGTACTTTCCTTAATAAAATACCCGGCCAATAATTCCATAATCTCATCGCGATGCGTAAACCAAGTATTTTTATCGGCATATATCGAAGGCAATTCAATTTCCATAGCCTTGGTTAAGATATTTAAAGGTGTTAATGCAATGGATATATAACCATCCTTAGTTTTATAAACACCATATGGCGCTGCTAAAAAAGCATGGGCATTTCCTTTTTTAGCTCTTTGTGGTTGCTTCTGTCCATTGTTTAAATAGGTAGTAATTAATTCAAACTGAATATCTAAAGTAGACTCTAATAAACTCACTTCAACAATGGACCCTTTACCTGTTTTTGTGCGATCTATTAAAGCAGCTAAAATACCTTGCACCAAATGAACTCCCGTAAAAATATCAGAAGTTGCTAATCCGCTTGGGGTTGGATTATCATCCGCATTTCCGCTTAAATGATTGAAGCCTGTAAGGGACTGAATCAATAAATCCTGCCCTGGTTTTTTTGCCCAAGGCCCTTTTGAACCATAACCAGAAACCACCCCATAAATAATACGAGGATTTATAGCCTTCACCGTATCATAATCCAAGCCAATCTTTTCCATCACTCCTGGGCGAAAGTTATGCGTCATCACATCTGCCTGTGCAATTAATTGCTTTACTTTTTCAATATCTACAGCATCCTTTAAATTGGCTGCATACGATTGCTTGTTGCGATTGGCAGTATGAAATACCATACTACTTTCATCAATATATAAATTTTTGATGGCAATATTTCTACCTGCTTCACCAGTACCCGGACGCTCTACTTTTATAACTTGTGCTCCTAAATCGGCCATTTTTAAACCTGCCGACGGACCTGCCATAAATTGAGCAAACTCCAATACTTTTATTCCTTTTAACGGTAACATATATTATTTTTTCGACTGTTTATACAAAGTATTTAATGTGTGTAATACTTCTTTAGCATCACCGCCATTCATCATAAACTCACGTATCGGTGCTCCTGCATTATCCTGAAAGAACATGTGCCCATGGTATCTCGGACGAAGAAAGGCTCTATCCAAAGCAGGCAAAGTATCTTTAAAACAATCCATACTATTAAAATTGACATAAGTATCTTCCCATGCTTTTCTGTGACCTGGCTGACCTCCATTATCAAAGAACAAAGTACTTTGAGTTAACGGGGCTGCAAAATACTCAACATACTTAGCTGCAATATCTTTATGCTTACAATCTGAAGAAATAGCCAAACCGGTACCTCCTAAAGTAGAAATCAATTTCTGATTATTAATAGCCACCATATCATGGAACTTTAGCAATTTATTGGCATACCCCCTTTTTGAATAATTGGCATAACCATAAGCAAATGGCGAATAAGCGTATTTATCGCCTAAAGTCATAGCCTCATATACTTTAATTGGGTTCATATCGTAACAGGCTGCATCAATGTACTGACCTAAATTACGTAGCATTTCTAATGCCTTAAGTCCAACCTCATCGCTTATTACTTTATCTTCTGATTTACATACATCTTCACCCAAAGTAGAGCATACCATATAAAAGCTCATCAGTGTATCCTGCGGAATACCCGGAATAGCAACTTTACCTTCTTTAGCAAGGTTTACTAAATCTTCCCATGTTGTTGGTAATTCAGGCAGTAAATCAGGACGGCTTGCAGCTACTGGAGTAGCAGCATCAATGGCTAGTGCCCACTGATGATTATTGTAGCCATAGCTCTCGTGAGATTTACCCACAGTATTCTCTGCTAAATCTGCCATAAAGGCTTCTGGCAAATGTTCATCTAAAGGAACAATTACGCCTGTACGTGCAGCAAAACCAGCCCATGGGTGGTCGATAATTAATAAATCGTAACGTTTTGCCAATTCATTAATAGGCTCATCGGCGAAAGCCTGAAGAGAACGTTTTTCCCAAACTATTTCAACATTTGGATGCAATTCATGAAACCTTTGCGCTGTAGCTACTGCTGATGTAAAACCTCTACTATGATCCCATGTAATCCCCTTAAGGGTGATATTTTTTTGACTCATTTTAATATTATTGTTATTTTTTATTTACAAGAATAGATTTTCAATGATTGCCTAAACAGTCACTCAACTAACTTGAATAATCCATGTAAATGGTACGCTTTTGTAAATATTCTTCAATTCCATAAACACCATCTTCGCCGCCAAAGCCACTCTTCTTATGTCCGGAATGATAGCCTTGTATGTAACCTACGATGTGCTTATTCATAAAAATAGTTCCGATTTGAAACTCTTGAATGGAGCGCATCATTACATTATGATTCTGAGTATATAAGTAGGCTGATAAGCTATCATCTCGTTTATTCAGGAGTGCTTTTGCTTCCTCGTAACCATTAATTTTTACAATTGGTAAAACAGGGCCAAACATTTCTTCTTGAATAGAAGCGTGATCATCTTTAACATTTACAAGAACAGTTGGCTCATACCAGTTTCCTTTTTCAAACTCAGCTCCTTCTGGTCGTTTTCCTCCCAAGGCTAACTCGGCACCTGCTGCAATATTTTGCTGAACTATTTCATTAATTCGTTTCAATCCAGCTGGGCTAACATTTGGTCCCATATCAACTGCAGTCATTGGATTACCCACTTTAATTTGCTGAACACGTTTTAATAATTTATCCGTAAACTCATCTGCAATTTTATCATCTACAAAAACCATTTCGTTACAAATACAAACTTGTCCACAATTGGCATAACGCGAAATTACTGCAGCTTCAACTGCCTTATCAATATTCGCATCTTCGAGCACAATGAATGGGGCTTTGCCGCCCAATTCTAAAACTAAACCAGCCACATTGGTTGATGCCGATTTGTAAATAGCTTGCCCCGCACGCGTGCTACCGGTCATAGATATTAAGCGGGTGATAGGGTTTTCAACTAAAAACTTACCTAAACTAGGCCCATACCCTACTACCATACTAATAACACCCTTTGGCAATCCTGCATCGTGCACGAGTCGGCAAAACTCAGAGGCCGTTATTGGAGTTAACTCTGAAGGCTTAATTACCATAGTATTTCCGGTAATTAATGCAGGCCCTATTTTACGACCAATTAAAGCCAAGGGGTAATTAAAAGCCATAAGTCCCACTGTAACTCCATAAGGTACTTTATGTATTGATAATTGTTCATTGGGATTATCAGATGGGAATATGCTTCCTTGAATACGCCTTCCTGCTTCAGCAGAATAATTAATATAGCGAATGGTATCGTCTACTTCTCCATATGCTTCGGCAAGAGTCTTTCCTTGCTCCATTACCAATAATTTGGCAAAATGTTCTTTCTCCTTCCCTAATCTATCAGTGATGGCGTATAAGTATTTTGCACGCTCATTAGCTGGTAACATTTGCCATGCAAACTGAGCTTTCTCTGCACTCTCTAAAGCTAATTGCGCTTCGCTCTCATCGCTCACATACATTGAGGCAAAAACTTCACCATTTGCAGGGTTCTCAACCTCTATTTTTTCTCCAGAGCTTTTTCTAATCCACTCACCGTTAATATAACAATCGTAGTTTTTAATTTCCATAGCCGTAAATTCTATTATTTAAAATTTGGATTCCTCTTTTCAACAAATGCCAAACTACCTTCTCTAGCATCGTCAGTATCATATAATGTATCAACTAGCTTCGATTCTAATTGCAAGCCCTCTTCTAAGGATAATTCTATTCCCTTTTGCACACTCTGCTTCACTGCCGCTATGGCTTCCAATGGTCCATCTGCAATTTTTTTAGCAAAAGCATGTACTTCTTCCTCAAAAGTATTTTGCTTAAGCAGATGATTAACCAGCCCTAATTCAAATGCTTTGGCAGGAGATAAGTTATCTCCGCTTATTAATAATTCTAAAGCCTTACCTGCCCCAATCAAACGAATTAAATATTGCGAACCTCCATTACCTGGCATTAAGCCCAATTTAATTTCTGGTAAACCCAAAAAGTAGTTCCCTTCAGAGGCCAAACGTATGTCACATGCCATAGCTAATTCAAGTCCTCCTCCAAGAGCATGACCCGCAATAGATGCAATGGTTATTTTTTTGCTAGTATGTAATAAGTTGGCCACTTTTTTAGCATACTCAACCATCAGCTTATTTTCATCTACACTATTTTGTTGAAATACTTTCACATCTGCACCTGCACAAAAGAATTTATCAAGCGCACTTTTTAAAACGATTGCTTTAATATTGTCATCTTGTATGGCTTCTTCTATGCAACTCAATAACTGTTTATGAAAATTAATTTCGTAACAATTGGCTTTGGGTCGGTTAATTATAATATAACCTACTCTTTCTTTTATCTCTAATGATATTACCTGATCCATTATTTTGGGATTTAGAATTACAATCACATATAAATCAATGTTTCATATATGAAATTATATAAAGTAAAATTATCTATAAATCACTATAAATATGAGTGGTAAATACATTGGAAAGATGCCCTTTTTGATAACTAAGTATAAATCGATGTGAATTTATGTACAGTTTTTAACTAGACAACGATCAGACATTGAGGTTAACAGTACATTAATCATTGTATTGCAGGATTAAATACATTTCAGCAATCACATACTCAATAACTACATCTATCACTTAGCATTCAGTAAATTAAGAAAAACAACATCATTAACCCATTTGTTAATATGTCGATTTACATGTTATACAACATACTTTTTTAACAAACATTATATTTAACAAACAGTATACTTGCACAAAGTAAATAAGTGAAGATTTATTCTTTTAAAACACTGTTTAATATTTGTAACTAATACAAACATCAACTTTAAACTCACTTTTTCATAATTATGAACAACCCAAACAAGAGGAATCTCGCATACGAGAATTTCAGATTGTTCTACAAGGACTCTGCCCAAAGTGGGGAAGCTTTAATCAGTGCATCGTCTATCAAACTTAAAGCAACACGAAGTTTAATTACGGAAAGAATTACCTTATTAAGAAACTCTTTACTTGTACCTTCTGAATTTGCATGGGCTCTGAATTATATTTCTATTAATTTAGAGATATTTAGCAGTCTTTTGGCATCACATACTAAAGTTTTAGACTTAAACAAAAAAGATAGTCTAATAACGCTATGTTGCAGCTATATAAAATCAATGAAAGGCGCATTACTTAAAGGGCCTGTTACTATGCCTGATGCAAAGGAGAAAATACACAAATTAGAAAACGAAGCTGTAAAGAATAAGGTAAAAATTGTATGCCTTGAGGACCATTGGATTTTAAGAATGCCTAAAGGTCCAAGCTCATTTATATTAAAACCTTTACTTACTAGCCTTAACACAGAGGTGGTTACTAAAAAACAGAAACCAGAATTAAAATCTATAGAAACGACAAAACATAACTTTAAACTTAGTGTTGACTTTGGAAGTGGTTTTAGTAAACATATATTACATAATGAAAAATACCACATTGTTAAACAAGGTGATTTTTCTTCAGGTATTGATTACCTTGTTTTTCTTGCTGATATAACAAAAGAAATAAATAACACTAAAGATATATCTCGTGGCGCAGCAGGTGTTGGTAGAGATAATCCAATTTTAAAAAACTTAGTAAATTGTCAAACTTCAGAGGTGAATACTTTAATTCAAGATTCTGACAAGAAACCAAAAGCTAATTTAAGAGGCCTTTATGGCTATATTACTACAAAGGCCATTAAGTTGCTTCCCCGAGAACTTCAAAACGGAGCAGAGATTTTCCTTACTGGGGGTGCAGCTAAACACAGAACATTGCAAAAAATATTTGAGGAAAAAGTTTTACTATTATTAAACCTAAACTTGAAATTAACCCTTAATACATCTTTGCTTTTGGCTCTGCTATTTACATATAAAACCTTATAATTTTAATAAATATGAATACTTTTCTTTTAGGCTTAACTGCTATTAATTTATCAGCAGCATGTGTTTGGCTAATAGTTTACAAATTATTTAAGAATACTTTTATTCTTTACATAGGCACTATTATTTTTATTACCATTACAATAATTGCCAATGTTTGCTATACAATTGGTATGCAAGGATTAATGCACCTTACATGGGGTGTTCCTGTATCAGGTTTTTCCGTTATTTATAGCTATGTCATACTCGCAAAAAGGGTGAAAGATCCAATTACCCATGTTACATCTATTATTCAAAAGATGAGTAATAAGGACTTATTAGTGGAAATTGACGATAAGTATAGAAACGAAAAGTATGAAATAAAGAATATAATGATTGCCATTGAAGAGCTCTTAAAAAATAATAAAGAGTTAATCAATCAATTGGATGAAGGTTCTGATAACATACTCAACTCGAGTACACAAATTAGCTCCAGTGCTAATACAATTAGCACTGGAGCTTCTGAGCAAGCCAGTGGTATCGAAGAGATTTCTACATCCATCGAAGAAATGACCACTAGTATTCAAACAAACTCAGAAAATGCCAACGAAACAAAGGATATTTCTCTAATATCGTATGAACAGCTAAAGGTATCGCACACAAAGGTTGCCAAAACTGTAGCTTTAATGGATTCTATTTTTAGTGAAGTATCTAAAATCTCTACAATAGCAGATGAAACAAACATTCTGGCTCTCAATGCTGCCATTGAAGCAACAAGAGCAGGAAGTGCTGGAAAAGGATTCTCAGTTGTAGCCAACGAAGTTAGAGACCTTGCTACAGAATCGAATCAATCTGCTGAATTAATAACACGTTTGGCAAAAGAAGGTGTAACTTCTATTAATGAAGTTATGAGCGATATTGAGATACTCAATGAGAAAACTTCAAAATCTACTGAGTTAGTAACTGAGGTAGCCGCAAGTAGTGTAGAAATGTCATCGGGAGCAAATCAGATTAATTCTGCTATTCAAGAAATGAATTCTGTAATTCAACAGAACGCTGCGTCAAGTGAAGAGTTAAATGCTTCATCGCGTTCGATGCTTGATTTTGCGAAGCAACTATCTTCAGTAGTAAAAGAATATCAATACAAATAAAAAAATCCTAAGTAGAATATACTCAGGAATCTTTAACCACAATACCTTAACCTAGGAATATCCTATACCTTAAAAAATTGAATAAGTCTCTGTAAGTTCTGAGCTTGTTCTGTTAAAGCTTCAGAACTTGCAGACACTTCTTCACTTGAGCTAGCTGTTTGAGTAGCAATACTACTTAATTCTGTTACTACATTGTTTACTTGCTCAATCCCTCGCTGCTGTTCTTTAATGGCTTGATGGTTTCCCTCAATTAATTCATTGGCTTTATCTAAACTAGAAACCATACTCGCCATTTGTTCTTTTGTGGCGGAAGTAAGCGCAAGACTATCGCCCGATAGGGTATTAATTTCACCCCCAGCCTGCTTACTCACATCAGCTAGCTTGCGCACCTCGTTAGCAACAACGGCAAATCCTTTTCCGTATTGTCCTGCTCTAGCAGCTTCTACTGCAGCATTCAAGGCTAATATATTTGTTTGCATGGCAATATTATTTATCACAGAAGTATGTTTCGATATCTCAACAGAAGCTTCCATTGCGTCGCTCGTTTTATGACTGAGTTCATCTACTTTACCAGAGGCTTCTTTTGCTATCTCAGCAGTTTTATTCGAGTTATAAGTATTTTCTTGAATGCTTGATAACATTTCATCCATGGTAGAAACTACCTCTTCAACTGAAGCGGCTTGACTATTGGCACCTCCAGATAACTGAACAGAAGTTGCTGTTAGTTGTGAACTTGCTGAGGCTACATTATTACTACTCTCTCCAATTTCGGTAACTACACTCTTTACTTTTGTAGTCATTGCATTTAACGCATTTGCTAGTTCTCCTACCTCATCGGCTTGAGCCAAATTAATATTTTGCGTTAAGTCACCACCTGCTACTTGCTGTGCAAATTGCACTACGTTACCCAAAGGTTTTGTAATAGAATTAGCTATAAATCGGTTTACCATTAAAAATAGAACCATGATAACCAATACTGCAATCAGTAAAGTATTTCTGATGGCAGATACTGACTCTGAAATACTACTACCAAATATGTTTACGAGTATGTAAGCATCAATAATATCAACATAACGGTAGTACACAATTTGCTCATCTCCCTTTACAATAAAAGATACTTTGCTTTCTTTTGAATCTCTTCCTTTTATGAGCTTATATAACTCTGAGTCTGCAATATTTTGCTGTTTCTCAGTTGGATGAATAATATAAGTCCCATCGGAATTTAATAATGATGGAAAGCCCTTATTTAAGTACTTTCTTCTTCCAAACGAATTTGTTAAAAACTCTAAGTCTTTTTCTTTTACTGCCGATGTAAGCATACCTATAATTTTACCATGCAGGTATATACCCTTATTAGCTGTCATATACCACTCTCCATTATGTAATTCTTTACTTGAAGAATAGGTACCTGTTTCAATTACTTTTATGAGTTCCGAATCATTTCGAATAAATTTACCAATATCAGGTTTTCCATCCTCCCGTAATATATTAGTAGAAACACAAACATATCCGTTATCTGCTTTTTGATAGAAACGGGTGTAACCATAGGTAGCTTCTTTAACTTGGTATGCAAAAATGGTATCTCCCAATAATGGTTTATGATTAATACTAACCATTGGGATTGAACATGAGAACTTCTCTTGAGACTCGCAATCAATAGCATCAATTGATTCTACAATTGATTCATCAATGGTCAACAAAGATAAATAGTTCAATTTACTTAACGCGGACTTGAAAGTGCTGCTTAAAGCATATTGATTAGCTATTGTTTGCCGAACTAATAATTCTCTTAAATCATCGGCCTGTTGATTCATAAATGAATCTGTATTCTGATATAGCTGTTCTTTTTGTTTGGTTTGAATAAAGGCTCCAAGTAATAGAAAGCATATTATTACAGTACTTCCTAACACTATATTTAATCTTTTACCGATACTAATATTTGTAATAAACTTCATCTCTCTCAATTTTAGTTCTACAACCTCCCTGCAAGTAGGTTTTATTAAAGTATCATTTAACAACAATTATATTAAGCCAAAAAAAGGGAACATAATGCTCCCTTTCTTATCACAAAACTAATCTATGTTACTCATCACTTCCTGACTCTCCAATTGCAGTGTGATTTTTTAAAGCTCTTGATCTAAATCCTCTTATATATTGCCAATTGTAATTTTTATACTCATGCGTTACACCCCAACGTAAAATTTCAGTTGGATGCTTTTTAGTATCTGCAGTTCTATTTAAGCCAATGGCATGAGGTGCCCCTTTAATAGCTGCTTTTATTTCGAAGTTAATTCCATCTGGCGACCATTGCACTGTATTTCTTTCTGGTCCATCGGTTGTTATAAGTGCAGCAATTCCACCATCTTGTTTCCAAACACAAATTTCGTGTCCACTATTACTAATTGGGTTGTAAGGTGATTTCACATAAGGTCCTTCTGGTTTATCTGCTATAGCAACACCATGACGAATTTGACGACCACCCCAAGTAATTTCTTCTCCCATTTGCTCTCCTTTATAATATAAATAGAACTTCCCATTAAAAGGAAGAATACAAGGATCGTGTACTTTATGACTATCGAAATCTCCTTTTTTCTCTACTAAAAAGCGATTTTGAGTAGTTCCTTTCCAAACACCATTATCAGCAGGACTTAAAATAGGTTCTTTAGATTTTGTCCAAGGTCCTCTTGGAGAATCAGCCCATGCTAAACCAACCTGGTTTTTAACACGCACGTTATAAGGCGACTTAACGGTTTGGTAGCATAAGTAGAACTTATCTTCCCATTTCATAATCTCAACTGTAAATACTGAACGGTCATCGTAAGCACCTTTTTCTCCACGTTTTACAGCTGGGCCTTCTTCCTTCCAAGTGATACCATCATCAGAAGTAGCATACCAAATATCACATCTATCCCACGGGAATACTTTATCATTATCAATATCTCCGGCAAATCCATCAACTTTACCAGTACTTCGGGTATACCAAATAAAATATTTTCCGTCTTCTTTTATTATAGCACTTGGGTCTCTGCGCACCACGCCCTCTTCATAAGCTAAATCACCCTTTAAATCAAAAACCTCAAACTCCATGTACCAATCATTAGTTCTCTCGGGCCAATCTAAAGCTCTTTTAGATGCTGCACTCAAATGGTTTTTATCTGTTATCCCTAACTTATCCAATTTAGCATCGCTAATATTTGAATATTTATCTTCAGAGCAGCAAGTCTTTTTCTCATCTGCGTGGTTACACGAAACCATACCTAAGGTTAATACAGACGCTAATACAATTAGTGATTTCTTCATATACAAAAATTTATTTTTTATGATCAGCGAACGCTCCATTTAAACACTTTAAAATAAACGTTCATTTCGTTCTCGTTTTTATTACAAACCAATAATCAAATGTATAACGAATGATTCAGATACCTAAGCTGTAAATAAGCATAGTAAAAGTGTGTAAATGATAACAGGGGGTGCAAATCTATTATTACAAGGGTGGTGTTTGAAAATACACTTTTATTACAGACTATTTAGCTTTAAAGTGCTCTAGAACTATCAATAATAATGATAGAAATAGCCATTACTATTTTTGTGCAATTTTAGGTTGTGTTGACTACCAAGATATCAATAAAAATAGTATCGTTTTTAACTAGACAATGCTGAACAAATCAATCAAAACATCTTAAAACTGCGCATTATTAAAAAACACCCCCTTACATAAAATGTATATTTCACTTATTCAGTTTGTGCGTTTTTATTAAACTTGTTTTGTGTAATAAATACGTATTTATAACAAACTATACATATGAAATTAATAAGTATGATTAAGCTTGCAGCCATAGTTCTTATTATGTCTGCTTGTCAGAATTCAGCTACTAAAAAAGTGGCTAAAAAACCTAATGTAATTATCATTTATGTAGATGACTTAGGATATGGCGACATTGGATGCTATGGAGCTACAGGAGTAAAAACGCCTAATTTAGATGCAATGGCTGCCAATGGTGTTCGTTTTACAGATGCACATTGTGGTTCATCAACGTGTACACCATCTCGTTACTCATTATTAACTGGCGAATATGCTTTTAGAATTAATGCCGCTGTATTAGAAGGTGACGCGCCATTACTGATTAATCCAGATTCTGAAACCATGCCCGATATGTTTAAAAAGGCAGGTTATACCACTGGCGTTGTTGGTAAGTGGCACCTTGGTTTAGGAAATGGTCAGTTAAACTGGAATGAAGAAGTTAAACCTGGACCTCTTGAAATAGGTTTTGATTACAGTTTCTTAGTTCCTGCAACCGGAGATAGAGTGCCTTCTGTTTACCTAGAAGATTATAAAGTAGTGGGCTTAGATCCTAATGATCCGATTACGGTTAGTTATGATTCTCAGGTTGGAGATTGGCCAACAGGAAAAAGCAACCCTGAATTAGTGAAGCAGCTGGCCGACCCACAACATAGCGGAACCATAACCAATGGTATGAGCCGAATTGGTTTTATGCATGGTGGTGAGTCTGCCATTTGGAACGATGAAGAAATGCCATTTGTATTGGATAAAAAGGCCAAATCATTTATCAAGGATAATAAAGAAAATCCTTTCTTTTTATATTATGCATATCATGATATACACGTTCCGCGCATGCCAAACGAAAAGTTCTTAGGAAAAAGCTCAATGGGTGTACGAGGCGATGCTATTGCTCAAATGGATTGGTGTACGGGAGAGATTGTGAAATACCTTGAAGAATTAGGAATTGCTGAAAATACTTTAATTATTTTCTCAAGTGATAATGGCCCAATACTTGATGATGGCTATGCCGACCAGAGTGTTGAACTTTTAGGTGGTCATAAGCCCGGTGGTGCATACAGAGGTGGAAAATACAGCACCTATGAAGCCGGTACACGCGTACCAACAATTACTTATTGGCCTGGTACTGTTAAACCGAGCACAAGCAATGCCCTTTTAAGTCATGTAGATATTTATGCTTCTTTAGCTTCTTTATTAAACCAAAATCTTGAGAATGGTGCTTCACCGGATGGTGAAAATCAAATAGATGCTTTTTTAGGGAAAACTACTAAAGGTAAATCTGTAATGTTAGAGGATTGCTACAATCCTGGCCTAAGAATGGGTAAATGGAAATTTATTCCTGCAACTAAAAGAAAAGCCGATTGGATTGCTAATGCTAAAGGTATTGAAAGCGGAATGGTAAATGAAGATCAATTATTTGATGTTGAAGCTGACCCAGCAGAGCAAAATAATATTGCTAAGGATAATGCTGAAATTGTTACTGAAATGAGAGCAAAACTTAAAGCAATAAAAAATTAGAAAAAATAGGTCCCTCAGTAAAAAGAGGGACCTAAAAATCCGAACTGTCTAATATTAAATTACTCAATAAATTATCAAGCACTAATACTAAAGTTCATTTAGTCCAGTTTCGCTAAAAACTAAAACTACTTAACCACCAACTTCTGTATTTTTAGTCCAGTTGCCTGAATAAAATACAAACCCTTTTCTAATTCGCTAATATCCTCAACATAATCCGTATTAGTAGGAATACTCATACTACGAATGATTCGTCCATGAGAATCGAATAATTTTATAATACAATCCTGATCCTCGCTCGGTACATTAATTGTAATTTGATTGGATGCAGGATTAGGAAACAGCTTTAAAGCTTTCTGTTCTTCTTTTTGTTCTATTTCACCCGTTACCATACTCGCATTTTTTAAACCCCATGTAACTGCAAATTTTTCCCAATCTCCAGCGGTGCTCCTATTACACATCATTGCCTTTGTTCCATTTTCTGAACTTACGTATAAACCATTATTACCTTTTATGGCATAAACCTGATTTCCTAAATGTTCAACCGTAAATTTTTCCCAATCTCCTATAGTAGAACGACTACAGGTCATTGATTGCAATCCATCTTCTGATGATAAATATTTCCCATTACTTCCTTTAAAGGCAGTTTTGTTGTCTGAGGTAGTAATCCATTCAAATTTTTCCCAGTCACCAACCGATGTTCTATTACAGTTTACTGCTTTTAATCCATCTTCTGATGATACATATTTATTCATATTCTTTAGGGAAACCTTTTGATTAGATGTTCCATTATCAACGGTTCCACCTCTATGAACACGAACCCAATCAATCTGAAAAGTAGGCAAATTTTGTCCTTTTTGAGCAGCATTGGCTGGCACAGGATGATCCGGTTGTTCAGGATCAGCATTTACAGTGTGCGGACTACTAGATAGAAGTAACTGCATCGGAACATCTTCAAGAGCTGCATCTCCTGGTTGATCAGAAGAGAAATATTTTACCCCATCATAATAAAAAGATACCTCGGTTGGAGTCCAAAGCATTCCCCAAACATGCCAATTAAAACAATCCCGGTTTTGTGTATTTGCATAAGATACAGTTGCATGAGATTTTCCATTAATTTGAGCTTTTGCTCTATAATGGTGCGAAGTTGTAGCATGATTATTATAGTACTTAGATGCAAAACCACTGTACTCCATTAAATCAAATTCGGTTGCTGAAGGTGCTGGTCCTCCATTACGCCAATTACCGCCCCATATCCACCAAGTTGGCCAGATAGATCCCTGATTCCAACCGTTAACACGGATTCGTGCTTCGTAATATCCATACTTATTATTGCCTGAGAATTTAGTATTTGAGCCAACCCAACCACCTTTAATTTCACCATTAGAGGTATACGTATTCTTTATAGTTAACACACCTCCTCCAACGGTTAAATGATCGGTAACGAAAACGCCATTAGTTCTAGGTGTCCAAATACTTGTATTTAACGACGAACCACTAAATTCATCGGCAAATACATTTGTCCAACCACTTCCTGGTGGTTGAGCTGTTGAAATCATGCTAAAAGCAATGAAAATAACAATGAGTAGATTTTTAATTTTCATGATTAAATATTTAAAAGTTAACAACTATAAATATATATCACGATGCAGAGAAATAAAACCCTAAACCACTACACTACAGTGAGATAAAATAAAACACATCCAATAAACAGACCAATTAACGTTAAATAATAAGGCATCTTCAATCTTTAATTAAAGATGCCATAAAGGTTTAACGTGTTAATTATTAGAACAACTTAGAAAACTGGTATAAAACCTACCAATTACATTTTATTTAAAATAACCAATAAATTAATGGTATTATCACCCCTACATTATTAAGACACTTTGGTCTTTTTCACCAATAAAAGATCAATTTTCATCAATACTTAATCGTTTTTTTAATCATTCTTAAATAAACTTCTATTACCCTCTTAAAGTTAACTCAACTCTCATTCCTAAAATTGAATGGTAATAATCTTTCGCAAACTGCAAGTGTATTTCTACAAACCAATTTTTGTTGCTGCAAACTACAGAACTTCATAAATGGCACATTGATTTCATCAATACAAGCAACAATATACCACACTACTAATCAACCGATACCACTGACAAGCACTTAAATATCCGTATCTGTAGTTTACTGTCTTACTTAAAATAAAATCTCCTTGTATGTTTATTTTTTGGAGATTAATAATGAACAAAGATTGCACTTATTAGTTTATAGTGCGATAACTGTTTGGATATATATCCATGCAGAAAACAAACAAAACTATAAACTTAAACAGTTTTAATCATGAGAATGAAAAACAGTAAATTATTATTGCTCATTGTAGCAATAGTTTTTGCAGGAATAAACCTAAAAGCTCAAGAAATTATTCACGATGCGGAATATTACATTCTTGAAGCTCAGCATGGAGACCAATGGGCTAGCGAAGATTCAGAATTACAAAAGAAGCTTGCCAAGCTCAGAAAAAAGTACGGTACTCCACCAAACATTATTCATATTATGTGGGACGATATGCCAGTTGGAGAGATTGGTATTCCAGCACTGCAAAAAAACAGAGGATTTGAAACTCCTGTGATGAATAAAATTGCAGAAGAAGGCATCTTAATGACTAGGATGATTACTGAACCATCATGTACACCTTCTCGTGCGGCAGCAATTACAGGAAGACATGCCGTGAGAAGTAGCATGACTAACGTAGCCTTCCCTTATGAGTATGGAGGTATTGCTGCTGAAGAGGAGTTCATGTCAGAAGTATTATCCAAAGCAGGTTATGCAACAGCCTTTTATGGAAAAGCCCACTTAGGTGATGTGGAATCTAGTTATTTAACAAACCAAGGTTTTGATGAAGCTTTCTGGACTCCTTACAATCAAGTACCTAGTTTATATGTTCGCAGAGGACAACAAGCTGCACTATATCCAACAAGTATGTACCCGGACATGTACCCAGAAGACAAATACTCCTTAGATGACCAATGGATTCCTAAAGGATTTGTTTGGGCCTTGGAAGGTAAAAAAGGTGGTCCTGTAAGTGAATGGGGAAACACAGAAAGTGATGACGACTATTATAAAATTGATCCTGAATGTGTAAAACGTGCCAAGGCTTTTATGGCGCAGAGTAAAGAACAAGATAAACCTTTTTATATTGCCTATTGGCCAATGATGCAGTCTTTCTTAGGCAACCAACCAGGCACGCCTAACAATACAACTAGTGGAGCTCTTCCGCAAGAAGGCTACGTAAAAGTTGATGGTTATGTAGGTGAAATAATGGCTGAATTAAAAAAGTTAGGCTTAGAGGAAAATACCCTAGTAGTGCTAATGGCTGATAATGGTCCGATGACTCACAACGGTCCGCAAGGAATGATTGAGCATATCTACCGAGGTGGTAAAGGTGACTTTACAGAAGGAGCCGTTCGTGTACCTGCTATTATTAAATGGGAAGGTGTGATAGACGAAGGACAAGTAGTTGGGGATATGTTCCATATAACTGACTTGTATACCACTTTTGCTAATATAGCTGACGCCAAGCAATATATCCCAACGGACAGAATTATAGATGGATTAGATCAAACTTCTTTATTATTGAATGGTGATGGTTTTGGCAGACGTGATTATGCCTTTATCTATACAGGTCCTATTCTTGCAGCTACCGTTAAAGGTCGCTTTAAGCGCCATTGGATTGGTGAGTTACCAGGATTAAGTGGTGCTGCATTTTACGATCTATACAACGACCCGCGCGAAGTAAACGGAAAAATGCTACCTGGTTTTACAACCAAAGGGATGTTTACCGAGATGAAGTTAAGACACGAACTTTGGACTTTAAAATATCCAAACCGCGCACAATCTAGGGACTTTCCTTTTAAAGGGATAGAAAATGCATCGCCTAATGTTAAAGATGCCTCACAGCCAAGGATAAATCCTGATGACTTACCGTTTGATCCTCGTGAATTTATAAAAGCCATTCCTGAATGGGAAGATACAGAAAGGCTCTGGTAAACTAATTATATCAATACAAGGGAGAGCAAGCGCTCTCCTTTTTATATTAGCTTAATTTTTACAACAACACTTCATATATGTCGGAATGGATTAATGGATAGGCCATTGCGGATAAAACCCCGACACAATAATAAAGATATTTGTTACAATTAACACTACAGGGAAAACCAATAGGCTTTCCTTCTTAAATTATAAAATTATGCTAGTTGCTATCTTTTCTTTAATTGCGGCCCTATTATTTGGAGGGAACGAAATGGATTATTACATGGTAAGTTCCTTAGAAAAAGGAATGAATAAATGTATCGTTGATAAAAACGAAAAACAGGAAATAAAACAAGTTTTAAAAACCAGTAAGAGCGAAACAAAATCATTCTACAAAGCTCAAAAGCAGAATACCAAAGAGCTTAAGAAACTATTGCTTAGTAACAAAACCACTACTAAAGAATTTTACACCTTTGAAGAGAAAAAGATTGATGAATTATCAGCCTATCAAAACAAAGTATTTGAAACACGCATCACTTGCCTAAAGTATATTACTGAACAAGAGTGGAACTGCATTATTGAAACTGCAGAAAAGCATACCTTAAAAGACATCCAAAAGAAATCAAAGTCAACAAAAGAAGATCCTTTTAAAAAGGTAAAGTTGGTTATTGAAAAGGAAGTTGCTTCGGAAATAAACCAAAAACACTTGTTGAAATCTGTTGATAAGCTAGAGAATAGCTACCAAGAACTTTTAGAAGCTTTGCAAAAAAGAAATGAGATTGACCAAGCGGTAATTAGTCAATACGATTCAACCATAGATGATTTTAAAGTTATTGCCACTGAGATAAATTCATTACGCAGCGATGCCTTTGATCAATTGGTTCAATTTCATCACGATGCCAGTCCACTAACAAGTGCAGAACAATGGCAATCTATTGCAAAACAATTAAACAAAGTAATAATGAACTAGAAAAACCAACCCACCCTAACTGATGAATAAACTCCTCAACAATCTATCATGAAATACATTCTAATTATACTAACTATAGTTTTTTGCACAATAGCAGTGCCTCTTTATGCGCAGTCGGAAGAAGATGTTGACCTTGATAAAATAAATAGGGCGCTCGATAATCCGCTTTCACGATATTGGTCCTTGGTTTTCCAAGAGAACCTAACTATTAAAACAGGTAATTCTCTTGAAAGTAATAAGGTAGCTAATACATTCTTTTTTCAACCGGCATTACCTGTTCCAATATCAAAATCAACCATGTTTACGGCCAGGCCTGTATTCCCCTTAGTGAGCAATCCTAGTTTTACCGAAACAAACGAAATTAGCAATACGGTAACCGGTTTGGGAGACATTCAGTTAATGACTTTATTTGGTCCGGATAAGAAATCAGCCTTTGTGTGGGGAGCGGGTTTAACCTTTATCTTCCCAAGTGCTACCTCTGAGTTTTTAGGTCAAGGAAAATATCAAATGGGGCCTTCGCTAATGCTTATTAACATGACAAAAAAATGGACACTTGGATTAGTTGGTCAGCATTGGGAATCGTATGCCGGCGATAAATCCCGACAAGAGGTTTCTCAAACAGATATACAATACTTGATACGAAGAAATATAGAAGGTAAAGCCATGTCTATTGGTGTAGGACCAACTGTAAGTGTGAATTGGAATGCACCGAGTAACGAACGTTTGGTTTTTCCCATTGGTCTTGGAATTGTAAAAATGGTGAAAGTATCCGGAAGACCCGTTAAAATTAAATTAGAACCTCAATACAACATCATACGCCCTGAAAGTTATGCAACCAGTTGGACCTTCCGATTACAAATAACACCCGTTATTGGCAGTCCTTTTATTTAAGCAATTGTTTCCTCTATGTCTATTCGGGATATGGATGCGTCTTATCAGATTAAAAACTCCTACAAAACAAGTGCACCTTTGTACTATACAAACACTTACAAAACATTACGTCATGAAACTATTTAATAAATTAACATTCGCAGTACTTTTTACTCTAATTACATCCTTGCTGTTTACAGGGTGTCAAAATGCAGAAAGCGACAACAAAAATAATGTAGCTAACGAGAAGTTACAATTAAAAGTAGCTGGCTACGACTTAGACAGATTAGAAGGAATCTTTAAAGGCAAAGTGCCTATCGAAGGCTGCGAAATAGAATTTCAGAAATTAGGAATTGGTGATGCCAATACGGCTGCCTTTAGTGGTGCAGGCACTTACGACATTACAGAAATAGGACTACACCCTTTTATGTTAGCCTATGCCAATAACGACTTTAGAGATTACACCTTAATTCCTGTATTTCCCATCAGGGCATTTCGCCATAAAAGCATTTTTATACATACCGATAGTGGTATAAACACTCCTGAAGATTTAAAAGGAAAGCGCATAGGAACGCCGGGTTATTCTTCATCCTCACTTACGTGGATAAGAGGTGTATTGAAAGATGAGTATGGCGTAGATCCTGAAGATATTACTTGGGTATTATCCAACGAAGATTCATCGGCCGAAGCTGTCGGAAAAATTTCAGCCGAAGAACAAGTGGTTCCTGAAGGCATCAATGCTGTTTATGGCACTGCGGGTAAAGATGAGTCGGAACTTTTATTAAGCGGAGAGGTAGATGCCCTGTTTCATGCAGCAGAACCTAAATCGTATATAGAAGGTAACCCTAAGGTAAAACGTCTTTTTGATGATGCTCGAAGCACTGAAAGAGCCTATTACTCAGAAACAGGTATTTTTCCGATAATGCATGTAATTGCCATTAAAACGGAGCTTGTTGAAGAAAACCCTTGGTTAGCAAAAGCAGTATTTGAGGCTTATTCTAAATCAAAAAGTATGCACTACGCCAAGTTAGATAAAATTGGTTGGGCCTATTCATCGCTACCTTGGTTTGCACAAGAATACGAAGAAACAAAGAAACTAATGGGCGATAACTTTTGGCCTTACGGGATAGAAGCCAATCGCAAAACATTAGAAACACTTTTCAGATACTCATATGAGCAAGGCTTGGCCAGCAAGCATTTAACTATTGAAGAGTTATTCTGCACAGAAAGCCTAGAATTATCAGAAGAATAAACAACTACTAGAACATTATAACTTATGAAAACACTACATATTATTAGCCTCATTTTGCTTTCTACTTTTTTACTGCAGTGCAAACCAAAAAGTAACGATCACTTTAAGAGAAGCATTGCACTGCATGGACAAAGTAACTTTAGAGATATTGGCAACTATACAAACGAGGATGGCAAAATGATGAAATCAGGTTTGGTTTATCGTTCTGGTGCGCTCTCAAAGTTAGATTCTACCGATATAATTCAGCTTGAAGAGCTCAATATAAAAACAGTTGTAAGTTTTTTAACCCCTGGGGAGATTGCTAAATATGGGATGGACAAATTACCCAATGGGGTTAATTACTATAACTATCCCATCACTGGCAATAACAATGAAGCACAAACCGTATTGAAGGCAAGGATGGATGGTGATTTCTCGAAGGTGCCGATTTCATTTAACTACGATATTCACCAACTTCTTATTGAGGTTGGGCAATCGGCTTACCTAAATTTATTTAAGCTATTGGCTGATGAAGATAACTACCCCATCGTTTTTCATTGCTCGCATGGTGTGCACCGAACCGGAACGGCAGCTGCACTTGTTCATGCAACTGTAGGAATTCCCTGGGAAACCATTACTGAGGACTACCTTTTATCGAACCAATGCAGAAAAGAGGAAGTATCTAAAAGAATTAACGAGTTATCTAAATTGGCTAAGAATAATCCTTACGTATTTAATATGAAGGAAAACAAAGAGAATATAACGGCTTTTTATAAGCTGAAAAAAGAATATCTCGAAGGCTGTGCCACAGCTATACAACAAGATTACGGCAATACTAATAATTACCTTCAACACATTGGACTTACTGAAAACGAAATATCAAACATCAAAAGTATATTACTACAATAAAATATACGGTGATATGCGATCTCAAGGCGAGCTGTAAAAACGTTTATAACTTATCACTTAACATTTATCACTCATTCCTTATGCAGGCTCTCCAAATACAGCCTCGGCCTCTTTTTAAATGGCTGCTGTTTTAATAAGCCTTTTAGTAAGACCAAGAAGTTAGGAGCTTGGCTCCTAAATCACTTGGCCGCACTTAAAGCTTATTAAATAAGGCAGACGTTTAAAAAGCAGCCGACGGTCTTTTTGTCTACTTTTGGGGCTGTAGAAAAAAGTAGAAGCCTTGCGGCTTGAGCATTTTTTATCTATCAATTAATAATGTGCTTTACAAGGTGCCTTGAGATTCCTTCGTACCTCGGAATGACGAGGCGCTTAATTTGAATAATTCGAACGCGAAGGGATTCGCGCACGAGCGCTTAAAAATTACAACGCACATACAATATCACGTCTTCGCGAGGAACGACGCGATCTCAAGGCGAGCTGTAAAACAGTTTATAACTTATCACTTAACATTTATAACTCTAAACAATTATAACTTAAAATAGCCAGCTCCCCCGAGCTGGCTATTTTATTTATCCCCTTTGTTGTTTTGGTATTACTTAGGCCACTACTTCCTCAGTACTCACACGCTGCTTCACCACATTATCGGCATCGTTAATTTTAGTAGCCACCTTTAGGCAAAGCTCAGTATATTCAGCCTCTTCCATCACCTGATTAATGCGCAGGTAGGGAATAAACTTAGTATTAAGTACAGTTACCAACTCTCTTTTTAACTGTGTGGCATTGGCGTTTTTCTCCACACTAACAACAGCTTCTTTAAAACTCTGCTGTTCGGCAACAAACTCATCATTCTGCGTTTCAAAAGCAGTTAACAAGCCCGCAACGGGTGGTAATAAAGCCAAACTATCGCTTAATTCGGGCTTTTTCATATCGGCTATAAACGATTGCCCCAATACCGATTGGGCCGAGTAGCCTCTCTCTATAAGATCGTAACCATAATTGCCAATAATTTTATCAAGGTCCTGAGCCGCCTTAACTACAGCCGCATCGGGATACAATAAATACGCCGATACCAAGCGCAATATCGATTTATAGGTAGCATCGCGCTTATCGTCTAACTCCTCTAAAGTAGACGATTTTTTATCTCTGCTTATGGCGCCTACCAATGCAGGCAAAAGCCCATTTGTTTCATCTACTATGCGGCTAAACTTTAAGTCGCTAATAAGTAAAGCTTCATCAACATCAAGCAATATTGCCTGACAAAGACCCGCTAATTCGGAATTACGCATGTAATTCACAACCTTCTGAATTTTTTTCATGTACATTTTTTTTAATATGAATAGATATGGGGATTTTTAAGTTTGTGCTAGTTTAAGCAAAAGTTCACCAACTAAAAGGAAAGCTCGTGTACAAAGGTAAATTGGCTGCCTGCAAACTGGGGAACACATTTACATACAAAAATTCGAATTCCGTTGCGCCGGTGAAGGCGTACTAGTTTGTAAATTGACCACCTGTAGAAATTTGGACACATGCTAGAACTAGCAAAGCACTTTCTTTTGCCGGGGGAACACGTGCTCGAAAAAATATTGACTTCCTCTGGCTGGGTGAGCACGTGCTAGAACTAGCAAAGCTAAGTATTACAAATAACCGAGCCGCTATAATTGATAGTGCCTACACTTTTAAAATAATTGGAGTTTACTGATACCGAAAAAGGATTGTTGTTAGGTTTTGGCATAGTGCCCGCATGCAAAACAGGGCAACTTGGGGTAAGTGGGTTGTTTGTTATCATTACTTAAGGTTAAAAATTAGGATAGCTAATATAACTAATTAGGGCGTACTAGCAAACATAAAAAACTAGACTAGAGCTTATTTAGGTTTGTTTTAAATAATGCAACGAGGTTGAAGTACTTACGTTTTTCTATAAATAGTTAGCAATTGGATTTTTTATAATCTTATTTCTTTTCCATTATCATTCAGCACCCTCACAGTCTTACCATTACTCTTTAGTTCTGCAATTAATCTCCTTATAAGTCCTAAATAGCTATGTTCAATCCGAATATTATATGTTACTGTCAACCCTTTAAACTTGAACGATAGTTTATTGTCGTCCCCTGTATCAAACAATATCATAGAAATAGTTCTTGATCTTTGTGCATAACCATCATACATCAATGAAATTTGAGATATTTCTGAAATTGGGTATTCAGTCTTATGTCCGTTTAAATAATATACAAATCCATATTTATTCATTCTTAATGTTCCTTTTGGAGAAGTTGATTTAGGAATGAAAAAACCAATAATAACAAATGCCATTAATACTCCAATAAACAACTTCCCAATAATATTATTTTCATCTTTAATTACTAGAAAAGAAAGAATAGAAACAATAGAAAATGTTACAAATACAATGTTATAGATAATTAAGGGAGATGTTTTTTTCAATTTAATTACAGGTAATTCTATGTCAGTTCCCATTTTTATTAATGTCATTATTTTTAGTGCGATTGTAGCTTTTCATTCTAACAGCATGAAAAGCTTTGGCGAAACTGGTTTCGCCATAAAACTTTCATAATTATCTGCGCTCCCACATTGTTTATTCCAATTTGTTGGGGTGCGTTATTTTTATCATCATTATAGATAAGATCCATATAACATTTGCTACGATAAATGAAATCTTTATCCACCATAAACTATGCCCCATTCTACGACTATAATTCCCATCAATTTCTTCCAAAACGTAAACTTTCTTTTTATTACTTATTAAGGATTTATTAATCTTTCCTCTATCTGAATATGATAAGTCTTCTAAAAATTGAGTATTAAACTCGAAATCATTGTAATAAGTTTTGATTGAGTCAATATAATTGTTAATAAGTTTTCTCTCTTTTATTTTATCATCAAATACCCTATTGGAAAATGTTTGTGTAAATCTTTTAGAAATAGATATTCCATTATATTCTTGATTGACTTTATCTACAATTGGGCATGTAAAAGAAACTTGTACGCTTATCTCACTACCATATCTACCTAATGAATGTTCGCTGATTTCCACTTTTGTTTTTTCTTTCAGTTGAATGGTGTTATTAAGACTGTAGTATCTCGTATCATCACTAATATGAATGTCATTTATATTATCAAGGGTTGTTAATTCACTATACTTTTCTTCGATGTGAAACTGCAGAAATAAAGCAATTCCTGCAAGCAATACCATTTCAATACCCAAAAGAGGTCTTCTACCGGATCTATCAAGATCTATCAATTTTAATTTTCTATCAAATCCAAGCCACATAAATAGTCCAGCAGTAATAAAGGGAGCCCAAGATAATACAATAGTATAGCTAGGTATTTGCTTTAATACAACTATACAATAATAATATACAAAAGCATAAAATAATGAATGTAGGCTAGTTCCAATAATAAATGGGATTATAAATTTTGATATTTTGTACTTCATGTATTTAATAAGGTTAAGATCAGTTTTTATAACTGTTAGCAGCTGTATTGCTAATGCTCCCTAGCACCAAAATAAAACGCACGAATGGCGTTTGTTCACATTGTATGGCGCCTTCAAATTTAACAAAATAATGGAACTAATTTCTAGTAGGTATTTATTCGTTATACAGCATGCATTTTTAAAGCATACAAAGCCCTCATACTCAACGAAGCGTCTCGTCTCGTTGTTGCAATAAGGTCTCTGTACAAACTCTTTTTTATATAAAGACATTAAAAAGGGGTATTCATTATTAAACACAAAACCTTTCCCCACCCACAACGTTCTTCTTAACACAGTTGTAATCAATTAAATATTGAAAATATGAAAACTGCAAAATGGAATGGTGTTGTGTTGGCACAAAGCGAAACAACAGTAGTAATAGAGGGTAACGATTATTTTCCGATGGAAGCTATCAATCAAGAATACTTTAAAGAGTCGGAAACAACCTCGCACTGCCCGTGGAAAGGCGAGGCCAATTATTACAGCATTGAAGTGGATGGCAAGGTGAATAAGGATGCTGCGTGGTATTACAAAACCCCTAGCAAATTGGCCGAGAGCATTAAAGATCATGTGGCTTTTTGGAATGGCGTAACGGTGGAGTAGATTTTAATATTAGACAAAAGACAATAGTATAAAGACATAAGACACACAATGCGCTTTTGTAATCTTTATACTTATGTCTTTATTCTTAATACTAGAATTTCCTAAACCCTATTCAACACATAATTGGCAAAGTAGCCTTTATTGTCGGTGATTTTTGATTGTATTTCAAAGTCGGTTTTCTCCAGAATAGTATTTATAATTTCGTCGTTATACTTGCGCGATACTTCTGTTTGTATTTGTTCCCCTTCTTTCAGCTCGTAGAAATTACCATTGCCATTAATCCTTACTTTTTGGTCTTTCCTACTTTTTAGGTAGCTACGGGCATAACCATCCTCCTCAGAATATGAAGGTATATGCTCAAACTCATTCAAGTTAAAATCGCCGTGTAACTCTTCGTTAATTCTACGCAGTAAATTTAAATTAAAGTCTCTTGTAACGCCCTGAGAATCGTTATAGGCAGGTAACACCACCGAGGCGGGTTTAATTAAATCTACGCCCAATAAAAGCTTATCTCCTTTGGATAAGTTACTGCCCAATGCACTCAAAAACCCAATGGCCTCCTCATCTTCCATATTGCCAATACTTGAACCCAGAAATAGCACCACTTTTGGGTGCGAAGTTGCTTTTAAGGAATCTAAAATCTTAAAGTAATCGCCTTGCTGCTTTTTAATGGATAAAGAGGGCAATGCACCTTTTAACTTATCGGCTATCAACTCAAGCGCATTCATAGAAATATCTATGGGCATATAGTCGAAACTAAAATTTTGCACCACCAGTGGCTTTAGTAACTCTAAGGTCTTTAGCCCATCGCCGGCACCCAATTCAATCAACTCAAAGTAAGAGGAAGGAGACAGTGCCAAGGCTTCAATTATTTGCGCCGTTTTAGTCTGAAAAATCTCCAATTCCGAACGGGTTAAGTAATACTCTGGCAAATGCATTATTTTAATAAATAACTCATCTCCTCGCTTATCGTAAAAGTATTTCGATGGAATTGTTTTCTTCGATTTACTTAAACCTTCTTCAACATCTTGTAAAAATTGCTTAGACATGAGCCACTAATTTAGGTTGACCCGTTTCGTAGGCATTCTCTTCGTCGTTACTCCACTCAAACCAACCGCCATCAAATACCGACACACGCGGCCAGCCCATTAACCAGGCATTAAAAAACGCCTCGCTACCGCGCCATCCGGTTCCGCAATAAAAGGCCAAATGTTTATCGGGCGTAACGGCCACCTCTTCCCAAATGGCTTCCACCTCTTGGCTTTCGCGTATGGTATGATCCACGTTTCGGTAGTTTTCCATGTGGTAGGCATCCGAACCACAGTTACCAAAAATAACACCCGGAATACGCCCTTTCTTTTCTATATAGTTATAGCCACTCACTGCGCCAATATATTCAGGCCAGCTGCGCACACAAACCAAGTCGGCATTATCCGACTTAATCATTTGCTTGGCCTCATCTATATCAACAATAATCTCGGGTTTCGCGGGTATGGTTAGTCCAAAGTCTGCCACTGGCATTTTAGGTACATCATCAGTACTTATTTCATGTCCGCCATCTTTCCACGATTGAAAACCGCCATTTAAAACGCGAACATCCTTCACTCCTGCGTAAATCATGATCATGGCATTACGGATGGCTCCAATATGCCCCGCAGCACTGCCTGGGAAGTCGTTATTATTATCAGGGTGCATATACTTTCCGTACAGAATTATCGTAGTATCTGATGTTATTCCATGCGCCTCCAATGCTTGCTTCAATTCGGCAGGCTCTCTCCTATTCCAGGTTTCGGGAGATTCAAGCGCTAGGGTATCCATATCTAATGCTCCAGGTATATGCCCCGATAAATAGGCATCTCTATTACGATAATGGGCATGCACAATCACATATTTCGAATTCTCGTATGTATCGGGTTTTTCCCCATCAATTAATTGCTGAACCCAATCAGAATAAACAAGGTTCTTATATCGCGCCAAATGCTCCATAGGAAGCGTTTCATCGGCACACCACTCTTCTACAAATTCATTATATATGCAAAGGTTATGGTAACCTGCTTTGTTAAACATGGTGGCAACACTAATAGCATCTTCAGCATCATAGCCATAAATAATAAGTTGCTGCTCGGGTTTTATTTCTTTCGATTGAACTACTTCTATCCAATCCATATAATTACACCACTTTATGGGTAAGGATTTCGCCCCTTGTATATGACCGCCACGTTCCTCTTTTCGGAACTTCCAGCCATTATAGGCATCGGTTGTACGTACATCAATAATTACTGTATCACTATTTTCCTTTAGCACTAGGAGCTCTTGAGTGGAGATTGTTTTGAATGAAACCATAGATTATTAAGTATTTAGAACTATTTATAAGAGTATTAAATATAGTCACTGTTTAGGCCAAATCAAATTGCTTGATGATATTATTATCTTAACACTAGCGATTTAGATTTTAAGTAAAAAAAAAATGCCGGGCAGAAGGCAAGTATAAATTATACGCGATGAAGAAGATCAGATGAGAATTACGCGCATAAAAAAAGGTCTCTTCAACTAAGAAGAGACCTTTACTTGGTACTCGAGGCGGGACTTGAATCTACCTGTCGGCAGACAGGCCCGCAATATCTAATTCATTCCTAATTAACCTCAACTTTTCTTTTCCTACACCCGATTTCCAATACTTCTCACGAACTCTTGCTTCTGGGCGCGATCCAACTTCTTCTGAATATATTAAAGTAAAAGGTGCATAAGGCTTAGTCGTTCGCTCGTAACCTTGATTATGACGTTCTAACCTATTGGATAAATTCGAAGTCATACCAACATAAATATAGTTTCTTGCATTACTGGCAATAGCGTAGACTGTGTGCATAAGGAATCAGTTTAAGGAGAACTGAAATTAACCAAATAAAGGATCAGACCCAAATATTGTGCGTGATCCCCTCTTACCTCCAAGTATAATCCAAAATAAAGGGCATAAAAAAAGGTCTCTTCAACAAAGAAGAGACCTTTACTTGGTACTCGAGGCGGGACTTGAACCCGCACGTCCTAATGGACACAAGATTTTAAGTCTTGCGTGTCTACCAATTCCACCACTCGAGCATCCTTGGAGCGAAAAACGGGACTCGAACCCGCGACCCCGACCTTGGCAAGGTCGTGCTCTACCAACTGAGCTATTTTCGCGTCATAATGTTTTGTTTGTAATCAGTAAGTGCCATTGCCTTTACCTTGCGATTACTATATTGTTTTGCTTTTTCAAATTAAAAGCTTCCTTCAAGAAGAAGGAAGCTTATTGGTACTCGAGGCGGGACTTGAACCCGCACGTCCTAATGGACACAAGATTTTAAGTCTTGCGTGTCTACCAATTCCACCACTCGAGCATCCTTTGGAGCGAAAAACGGGACTCGAACCCGCGACCCCGACCTTGGCAAGGTCGTGCTCTACCAACTGAGCTATTTTCGCATTTCAAAATCGCTGCAACCCCTAGTGTCATTACCTTTGTGATGAACACATCATTTCGTGATTGCGGGTGCAAATATAGATCATATTTCTATATCTGCAAACTTTTAGTGCATTAAAAAGTGAACTTTTTTCACCTCTTTTTAGTTGTCCTCTGAAATTCAATAATTAAGCCTATTTAATTCCTGTGAACTTTTTTATTTCATTTAGTTTATTGAGGGCCTCAACGGGAGTTAAATTATTAATATCGGTATTTGCTATTTCATCTCTGATCTGTTTTAATACAGGATCGTCTAACTGAAAAATGCTCATTTGATACCCTTCTCTATGTTGTCCTATATCATTAACCGGTTTCGCAAGGCTTCCTTTTCTGTTGGCTCCTTCTAGTTCCAATAATATATCGTTGGCTCTATTCACTACCGTTTTGGGCATTCCAGCCATACGTGCCACATGTATACCAAAACTGTGGTTACTGCCTCCGCGAACCAATTTGCGCAAGAATATCACCTTATTATTAACTTCCTTGACCGATACATTATAATTCTTGCATCGCTCAAAGGATTTTTCCATTTCGTTCAATTCATGATAATGGGTGGCAAATAGTGTTTTTGCTCTGGCCCTTTTATTTTCGTGTATATATTCCACAATACTCCAGGCAATGGAAATACCATCGTAAGTGCTGGTACCTCGTCCTAGCTCATCAAATAAAATTAAACTACGTGGCGAAAGATTATTTAATATACTCGCGGCTTCATTCATCTCAACCATAAAGGTAGATTCGCCGGCCGATATATTATCAGATGCTCCTACTCTAGTAAATATTTTATCCACCACACCAATTTGGGCCGATTCTGCAGGTACGAAGGAACCAATTTGTGCCATCAATACAATCAAGGCTGTTTGCCTTAATAGTGCCGATTTACCAGCCATATTAGGACCAGTAATAATGATCACCTGCTGCTTGTCCGTATCTAAGGCCACATCGTTGGGGATGTACTCCTCATCAATAGCCATTTGTTTTTCGATAACCGGATGACGACCGCCTTTGATATCCAACACATCATCATCCTTAATTACAGGACGTACATATTTATTCTGCGCTGCCGTTGTGCTAAACGACAATAAACAATCGAGCTTCGCCAATAAACTAGCATCGAGCTGAATGGCCACCAAATATTCACTTAGGCTTAAAACCAGTTCTGTGTATAATTGTGTTTCTAGCACCAATATTTTTTCTTCGGCACCTAATATCTTGGCTTCATATTCTTTCAGCTCCTCGGTAATGTAGCGCTCAGCATTCACCAAGGTTTGTTTTCTGATCCACTCTTGTGGTACTTTATCCTTATGGGTGTTTCTTACCTCAATATAATAGCCAAACACATTGTTGAAGCTAATTTTTAGCGATGGTATTCCCGTGCGCTCAACCTCGCGCTCCACCATGCTATTGAGATAATCTTTTCCTGAAAAGGCAATTTTGCGTAAATCGTCGAGTTCTTGATTTACGCCTTCAGCAATCACATTTCCTTTGTTAATTTGTGCCGGCGGATCGCTTGCAATCTCTTTCTCTATTCTTTCGCGGATAGAAATACACGGGTTCAGTTGCTCACCAATACTTTTTAAAGTATCGTTATCGCCCATTTCGCAGCCTTTTTTAATGGGCTCAATAGCGTTTAAAGCTTGCTTTACCTGAACCACCTCGCGTGGCGAAATACGACCAACAGCAACCTTTGATACCAAACGTTCTAAATCGCCCACCGGACGTAAATATTCTTCGAGCTGCGATTTAAATTCGGGTGCCTTAAAAAAATACTCCACAGCGCTCAAGCGATCTTCAATAAGCTTAACTTCTTTTAGCGGTAAAGCCAACCAACGCTTCAGCATTCTACTTCCCATTGGCGAAATAGTTTGATCAATAACTGCGCTTAAGGAAGTAGCACCATCGTTAACAGAACCAAATAACTCTAGGTTGCGGATGGTAAACTTATCGAGCCACACATATTTATCTTCCTCGATACGAGAAAGTCCTGTAATATGCTGTATTTTATGATGCTGGGTGATATCTAAATAGTGCATTATGGCTCCCGAAGCCACCACACCATATTTTAAATTATGAACGCCATACCCTTTTAAAGATTTGGTTTCAAAATGCTTTAGGAGTCTATCGTGTGCCGAATCTTCGGTAAAAACCCAATCCTCTAAACCATAGGTGTAAAACTTATCGCCAAAGCATTCAACAAACTGTGTGCGTTTGCTTTTTTCGAACAATACCTCTTTGGGTTTAAAACCATTGAGTAATTTATCGATGTATTCGAAACTGCCTTCTGCGGTTAAAAACTCTCCGGTAGAAATATCTAAGAATGATACCCCTGCTAAGTTTTTATGTATATGAACGGCAGCCAAAAAATTATTTTCTCGATGCTCTAACACATTATCACTGATGGCCACACCAGGCGTAACCAACTCGGTAACGCCACGCTTTACAATGGTTTTGGTCATCTTTGGATCTTCTAACTGGTCGCAAACGGCAACGCGCTGACCGGCACGGACTAACTTTGGCAAATAGGTATCTAAGGCATGATGTGGAAACCCCGCTAACTCAACATACGAAGCGGCACCATTGGCTCTTCGAGTAAGTGTAATACCGAGTATTTCAGAAGCTTTGATGGCATCATCAGAAAAAGTCTCGTAAAAGTCGCCCACTCTAAAAAGTAGAATCGCGTCTGGATGCTTGTCTTTAATCGAATAATATTGCTTCATCAAAGGGGTTTGAACCGCCTTTTTTGTAGTTCCTTTTTTTGCCAATGTATTGTTGTATTTGATTGTTAGAATTTAACCTTTTTCTTGGAAGTAATTGAGAATATTATTGCTCGAGCAGCTTCTCAACTTCAATAATAAGCTTAGGAAGATGCTTGGATATGATCCCCCATATAACCACATCATCTACTTTATCGTAACCATGAATTACCCAATTTCGAGTATCTACAATTTGTCTTGCATTCTCTATGTTAACATCAGGTGCAATTTTTAATATGCGATTCATTGCTTCCCCTATAATTTCTATCTCTCTTTCAACAGCCCTTCGTAATAGCTTGTTGTTTTGATACTCAAAGAAATCACGTTTATCACCTAGATAATCAAAGATAGAATCTATTGAAACTTTAATATCGTATAGATACTTCTTTACCTCACGCTTCATATATTAACTCTTTCGTTTCGTTAATACTTTCTATAAAATACGGATTTGATAAGGTACGTTCTGTTACCAAATCTATTTCTCTTTTTAAGAGGTCTTTTAATTTATAATGAAGTGCAAAGTAATTATCAGCATACTCTTCTATCGATAATTCATCGGAAAATGCAATCAATAAATCAATATCACTATCCTGTGTAAAGTTTCCTTCTACAACAGAACCAAAAGCATGCAGCCTTTTAATCTTAAAAGTCTTACATAGCTTCTTTAAATCGGTGATATGTTCTACTAAAATTGCTTGCATTTTTTTTATAAAGTTAATAATTAATCTTTGAGCTCGAAATTCACTTTATTAATCAATTCTTCACCACTCACCTTGAGATTGCTTCCGTTGTCGCAATGACGAGGCGCATAGTGTTCCTATTTGATAGCACCTTTTTTGCGTCATCGCGAGGCACGCGGCGATCTCAAGGCGCCTCATTTACTAATTATCCAAGCTTTAAAGTCTCGTAAATATAATCCATATCGCAAGCTTCGCGCACTACGTTTGCTAACTTATCGTATTCTTGATTTTTGTATTCTTTATAATTAAAACTTACGGTAAAATCGGGTTTTAACTGCTGCAACATTTGCTTTAACACAACTGGGTTATCCATGATCCCATGCATGTACGATCCCCATGTTTTGGCATCTTTATAATACCCATCCTCACCATCTTCTGTAATACAAAGTGGACTTGGATTGGCTGCAATGGTTTCGCCCATATGAATTTCGTATCCATCGCAGATAGCTTCTGATCCCAAGAAAGAGAATTTACTTTGAACCGTTTTCTTTTCTTCACTTAAGATGGTCTCTACGGGTAGCAGGCCTAAACCTTCTATCTCATCAATTTCACTTTCTACGTGATGTGGGTCAGAGATTTTAGTTCCCATCATTTGATACCCCCCACAGATACCATAAACTGGCGTTCCCTTGGCGTGCATTTGTTTTACCTGAGTGGCTACTCCATTATCGGTGATGTATTTTAAATCGGCAAGCGTACTCTTTGAGCCCGGAAGAATAACCATATCTGCTTTGGCTATTTCAGCCTTATTATCGGTGTAATATAAATGAACTTCGGGAAGATGCTCAATCATATTAAAATCGGTAAAATTAGACATGTGTGGTACTAAAACCACTGCCACATTAATTTTACCTTCAACAGCGGTGCTGGTTTTATGCTGAATCACCACGGCATCTTCTTGCTCAATATAAATATCGCGGAAGTAAGGAATAACGCCAACCACAGGCTTTCCTGTTAACTCCTTAATAATGCGTTTCCCCTCTTCGAACAAAGACAAATCGCCACGGAATTTATTGATGATGATTCCCTTAATGGCATCACGTTCCTCTTGTGGCAATAGCATAATTGTACCATAAACACTTCCTATTACTCCGCCTCTATCGATATCGGCAATGAGATAGGTTGAAGCACCGCTAGTCACGGCCACCTTCATGTTTACAATGTCCTTATCCCAAAGGTTAACTTCAGAGATACTACCGGCTCCTTCAATAACAACAGGGTTGTACTTTTCTTCGAGACGATGATACGATTTCATGGCTTCCTTAAAAAGCTCCGTTCTATCGGTATATAAAAAATACTCCTGTGCCGTTTGGTTGCCAATGGGCTTACCGTTTAAAACAACCTGAGTACTAATGTTTGTATTGGGCTTTAACAAAACCGGATTCATCTCAACAGAACACTCAATGCCGCAAGCTTCTGCTTGAGCTGCTTGAGCTCTCCCAATTTCTAAACCATCGGGAGTGGCGTAACTATTAAGCGACATGTTTTGCGCTTTAAATGGTGCTGGTGCATAACCATCTTGTAAAAAGATACGACAGAATGCAGCGTTAACGGCCGATTTACCCACATCGGAACCAGTACCCACAAACATGATTGGTTTTATTTTTTGCATGTTTTCTTTTTAGTATCAAGATACAAGTATCAAGTATCAAGATGATTTACAAAATGTAGAGCAAAGTAATTTTAGATATTAAGACACAAGACTGATTTACAAGATGTATTTCATCTTGATACTTGTGTCTTGATACTTACTACTCATTTTACAACTTAATTAAAGTTCCCTCTTTGGTATAAACAGGTACTACATCTAACACATCAGATTTATAACAATACTCTAAATCTTCGGTTGCGCCTAGGCCTGTTAAGCGTTTATAGTGCTTTCCTTTTGAACCTAAAGCATGGATATCGTCTTTATTTTGTTCGTAAAGCGTAGCCATGGCAATAGCCACATCGCTTAGGTGGGCACCATTTTGTTGTAAGTGATAAGCAATTTTACCTGCACAAAGAGAATCTTCCATGGTAAAATGATCGTGCGATCCGCTAGCCACTAGCACTACTTCTTCATCGCCTGTTACAGCTTCAACTATGGCTCTATCGTTTAAAAAAGCACCTACATATAATTTACTGGCTCCTTTAGAGTTGATAATAGCACGCGTTCCGTTGGTTGTTGTAATCACTAAAGTTTTATCCTTAATAATTTCGGGAGAATACGAGAATGGTGAGTTACCGAAGTCGAAACCTTCGATAGGTACAGCCTTACGCTCGCCACCTAGTACCACATTTTCTTTACCCATTTCTTTTTGCACTTCAAAGGCATCCTCTGGGTGAAGCACCGGTATAATTTGCTTTGCGCCGTTAGCCAAAGCGGTTGTCATAACCGACGTAGCTCTTAATACATCAATTACTACTACTGTTTTATTTTCTACTTTATCAGGAAAAATCTCTCGTGCTGATGAAATTACATCTACGTTCATTATTTTATATTTAGTATCAAGTATCAAGACAAAAGTATAAAGACTGATTTACAGCTTCCATTATCTTTTATCTAACTATCTATTATTAATTATCTTATTTGTATAAATAGTTGTTAGTTTTTATTCAGTAGATAGCAGTTCTGCCATCAAGTCTATTCATCTAACTTCTATTATCTAAAGTCTAATTATAAATCAATTTTTTATACAAACCTTTAAAACGGTATCGCAGCCAAATACTCGCTATTGCCAAACCAGAAAGGTAGCCCACCCAAATACCCGATGGACCCATGTTAAATTGGAAAGCACAAATATATGAAATTGGCAAAGCCATTAAAATCCAAGTCACAAAAGTTATAATGGTTGGTGCTTTAACATCTTCTAAACCACGAAGTATGCCTAGCCAAGCAATTTGCAATCCATCGAAAACTTGAAAAATACCGGCCACTACCATCAGTTGTGATGCCACCAATAACACTTCAAACTCATCGGAAAATATCCTAGGTAAAACATTACGCGCTAATATAAATGCAATTGCAGTAAAAGTCATAAATACGATAACCTTATGCACAATGGCATAGGCCGATGCTTTTACATTAAACCAATCTCCAGCGCCTCGGTAGGTGCTTACTTTTATGGTGGCTGCCGATGCCAATCCGCTCGACATCATATAGGTAACACTAGCAATGGCAATTACCACCTGGTGCGCAGCCATGGCTTCTTTACTAATCCATCCCATCATAATGGCGCCCATGCTAAAAGCAAATACCTCAATCACCATTTGTCCGCCAATGGGGAAACCAATTTTTATAAGTTCCCATACTTTTTTCATCTCCACTTTAGTGGATAAATACACCTTTTTATAACTCTTGAAAAACGGTAAATAAGCAAATACTATAATGAAAATTAATGGCATCAGGATACGGGATATAAAGGTAGCCCAACCTGCACCCATTACTCCCATTTCTGGAGCACCTAATTTCCCATATATCAAAATATAATTGAGTATTATATTAATAGCGTTAGCCGCTAGGGTAATTACCATGGCAATGCGGGTATTGGAAATACCTTCGGCAAACTGTTTGAATACAAAGAAAATACTGATGGGAAATATGGAAGATACAATCACCAAATAAAATGGAATAGCCATGGCCACCACTTCGGGCTCTTGTCCCATAAAGGGCATCAGTAAAGAAACCAACAACATGAGGATAGTTTGCGCCACAGCAAACATCCCTACCCCAACGATTCCTTGCTTTAACCAGAATCCTGTTTTGTGTGAGTTGCCCGATCCATGCGTTTTCCCCACCAAAGGAGTTACTGCTATGCTTAGACCGATGATTAAAACAAAACCTACGATAAATATACTATTGGCAAAGGAAACAGCAGCCAATTCGGTTGATCCCAACTGCCCCACCATAAGTGTATCTACCAAATTAACCACCATTTGCCCGGCTTGCGATAACACTACAGGTAGGGCTAATTTTAGATTAGGCAGATAATGTGGCTTATAAGGCTCTAGAAAGGATTCAATTTTATTCTTCACGTATATTTATTTTAGCCGCAAAGATAGGAATTACATACTAAGTATGAAGGTATAAAACCTTACTAAACTAAAATTTTAGATAAAAGTCTTTTGTGAGTTTTTTGTAGGCTTCTGAATACTGATGACGACCAAATTCTTCCACTATCATTACTTCTGATTGAATGGGTAATTCTTGAAATGAATATTGCAGCAATACGCGCTTTTCCGGCTTCTTGGGAGTAGGCTTTAACTTTAGTTCTTTATTTAAATGCAGGTTTGCTTCTTTGGCAAAATCGGTAAAAATTGCTTGCTGATCAGATGGCAGTACCACACAAAAAGAACCATCGGCAGTTAATAAGTTCGCGACTCCTTTGGTAAGGTCTTTAAATGATAAACTATCGTTATGACGTGCCGCACTCTTTTTATCGCATTCGTTTTTTAATGAATCGGTAAAAAAAGGTGGATTACTAACAATTAAATCGAACTTATCCACAGGTTGATTTACGTAGTTCGTAAAGTCCGCTTGATTGATGGAGATTCTATCTTTCCAAGGTGAAAGTGTTGCATTCTCTTTGGCCTGAAGTATTGCATCTTGATCAATATCTATGGCTGTTATATTTAAAGAGGGATTTCGCTGAGCAAGCATAATGGCAATTAAGCCTGTGCCTGTTCCAATATCCAAGGCCTTGCTTTTATGCAGCACATCGGCCCAAGCGCCCAATAAAACGCCATCAGTACCCACTTTCATGGCAGCTTTATCCTGATGAATGGTGAACTCTTTAAATTGAAAATAGGTATTTGCCATGATAAAAAAGTTATTGAGTTTTCAGACTGAAGACTGAAGTCAACTTAAAACGCTCTAAAATTTTTCAAATACACCTAAACCAAAGAGAGCGTAATCGTATTTAATGGGATCGCTAGCATCAAAGGACTTGAGCACTGAGGTAATTTCTTCAACGGATTTAAAGTCATTAGCCTTACGTGTTAATATCCCCAATTTACGTCCCACATTACCCGTATGTACATCGAGCGGCAAAAGTAAATTGGCTTGATTAATCTGATTCCATATACCAAAATCAACGCCCATTTTATCCTGTCGTACCATCCATCGTAAATACATTAAAACACGTTTTGATGAGCTACCTTTTGCCGTATTTGCAATATGCTTTGCCGTTCTACCGGGTTCTTGAAAAGAGGTAAAAACATCACGAAAGTGAATAAGACTTGCTTTTATATTGTTATTTTGTTGATATCCTTGGGTAAAAACCGCCTCAAGACCATTATGGTTTTTGTAAATATTTCTCAATCCTGTTAATATATACCTAAAATCAAGTCCATTAAATGTTCGGTACAGCGCTCCATCTGGTATGCTATCAAAGTCACCATTCATTACAAAATCAAAGGGTTCGTAATCCATCAACTGAAGGATATTTTCTGCAGCTTTTAATATCGCTTTGCGCTGTCCCCATGAGATGGTTGCAGCAATATAACCGGCAATTTCTATATCTTCTTTTTTTGTAAATTTTTTAGGAATAGATATAGGATCGGAATCGATAAACGAAGGCGCATTATATTGTAGCACTTTCTCATCGAGAAAGGATTTTATTTCCTGAAGTTCCATAACTATTGGTCTGAAAGAATTAAACCATCTTTCATCTTTATTTCTCTATCACTTAAACCCGCTAAATGCAAATCGTGCGTAACAATAACAAAGGTTTGATTGAACTCATCGCGCAGTTTAAAAAATAACTTATGTAATTCTTCTTGATTTTGGGAATCTAAACTACCCGTAGGCTCATCGGCAAAAACCACTGCAGGATCATTAATTAAGGCTCGTGCAATAGCTACACGTTGTTTTTCGCCACCACTTAGTTCGGCAGGCTTATGCGTTTCTCTATCCTTTAAATTTAAGAAGGAAAGAAGCTCTTTTGCTCTTTTCTCGCTTTCTCGCTTATTTTTACCCGCAATTAATGCAGGCAAAGCAATATTCTCAATGGTATTAAACTCCGGCAATAATTGGTGAAACTGAAATACAAAACCAATATTCTCGTTCCTGAATTTAGCCAATTGCTTTTCGTTCAGGCTTTGAATCGGTGTGTTATTTATGATAACATTTCCATCATCAGGTTTATCAAGCGTACCTAAAATCTGTAACAAGGTTGTTTTACCTGCGCCACTAGCTCCAACAATGGAAACAATTTCACCTTCGTTTACTTGTAGTTCGATTCCTTTTAGAACCTGAAGGTCACCGTAGGATTTTGTTAAGCCTTTTCCTGAAATCATAAAACCTAATTAGCAAATAAAATAAACATATAAGCTGCATATAAAGCAACTAAGATGGCACCTTTCCATCGTGTTAACACGCCTCGTTTTAAAGGAATTATCATCACCAATAAGAGAAATGCAACAAATACCATTACCAAAACATCAAACTGAATGATTTGCAATGAAACATTTAATGGTTTTAGAATAGAAGTAACTCCAATAACTCCTAACAAATTAAATATGTTAGAGCCGATAATATTACCTATGGATATATCTGTTTCTTTACGAAAGGCTGCAATTAAGGATGTTGCTAATTCAGGAACGCTTGTACCAAAGGCAACCACTGAAATACCAATAACACGATCGCTAACATTTAAGGCTGCAGCAATACTCTTTGCACCACCTACCAACCATTCTGAACCAAGGTATAAACCTACTGAAGCTAGTAGTAACAATAAAATAGCTTTCCAAAGCGCTAAAGTTGGTTCCTTTATCTGTTCTCCTTGCTTTTTAGAGTCTAGCCTGGATTTGAAGACTGACCAAAGCAAATAAATTATTAATAATACAATAAAGCAGATTCCTTCAATTAAACCAACTGTTCTGTCATAAGCGAATATGTAAAACAATAAAGAGGCAAACATCATCACACTCCAATCTATCCAAAGTGCCTTATTTTTTACCTTTATTGGGAGGATTATAGAAACTGCACCCAGAACTAGTGCGATGTTTGCAATATTAGATCCAACAACATTACCTATTGAAATATCAGGAGATCCACTAAAAACAGCTTTTAGACTAACTAACAATTCGGGAGCTGAAGTACCAAAAGCTACAACCGTAACTCCAATAACTAATGTAGAAACCTTTAGGTAACGCGCTATCTCAACGCTAGCTTTCACAAGCCAATCTCCGCTAAAAAATAGCAAGGTTAAGCCTGCTACGAGCATCAATACACTCATTATTATTGTTTGCTTGGGTTAGATTCCTTTTTTTTATCTTCTATAGAAGCCTCGTTTGCTTCGCTTTTATGAGCATCTTCAATCTCAGAAGCATCTTCTCCTTCTTGTAAATACTCATCGTCTTCATACGAATCGTAATCTGAAATATCAGTTACTGAATTGCCAATTTCACGAACCTCACGATTAATTTCTTCTTGACTCTTTTTTATATCATCTACTATCCCACCTGTACTATCATTAAACTCACGTTTAATATCGTCGGTAGCTTTTTTAAACTCATTCATTCCCTTACCGAACATACGGGCTAATTCAGGAATCTTACTCGATCCGAAAAGTAATAAAACAGCAAGGGCGACGAAAATAAATTCTCCACCACCAATACCTAAAAAGCATAAACTCATATTATTGAATATATCTAAAAAAATAAGCTCAAATATAATAAAATAAGGCCAATCAAATTACTACTCACTAAATATATACCAATTGAGTACTGTTCTTCCTTAGTATAATTAGCATGAAACAAAAACACCCTTTAAACCAATTGGTTTAAAGGGTGCCTATATTATTATTTAGCTTTTAAAGATTATTTCTTTTTAGCAGCTAATTTTTTCTTTTCACGTGCATCAATAACTGAAAACGTTACTGGAGTTGCAATAAACAATGAAGAATATGTACCAACTACAACACCTAACATGATAGCGAATACGAAACCTTGTATTACTTCACCACCAAATAAGAAGATTACTAACAATACAACAAACGTAGTGAATGAAGTATTTACCGTACGACTCATTGTAGAGTTTAATGCTGAATCAACAACTTCACCTTTATTTTTCTTCGGATGTAATCCTAAATACTCACGAATACGGTCAAAAACAACCACGGTATCATTAATTGAATATCCAATTACTGTAAGAATTGCCGCAATAAATGCTTGATCAATTTCTAAACTAAATGGTACAATTGAATAGAACATTGAAAATACTCCTAACACAATTATTACATCATGCATCAAGGCTGCAACAGCACCTAAACCATACTCCCAGTTACGGAAACGAATTAAGATATAAAGGAAGATTACAATTAAAGAGAACGCAATTGAGTAATATGCTTTTGTCTTAATATCACTCGCAATGGTTGGCCCAACTTTTTGAGAGCTCATTCTGTAATTATCGATAAACTCATCGAACGTTACATTTGCTCCTAAATAAGTTTTTAAACCGTTGTATAATTTTTGCTCTAATTGATTATCAATTTCCTCACCATTCTCGTCAATCATGTAGTTTGTAGCAATACGAACCTGATTATCTGAACCATAAGTTTTAACCTCAACATTTGAACCTTCGAACTCTGCATCTAAAGATTTCTTAATATCTGAAGCAGATACTGTTTCATCAAAACGAATAACGTAGTTACGACCTCCAGAGAAATCAATACCTAATTTTAAACCATGAGTTGCTAAAGAGCCTACACTTACTAATAATGCTACAGCAGATATAATGAAGAAAGTTTTCTTTTTCTCTAAGAATTTAATTTTAGTATTCTTTAAGAAACCTTCAGTCATTTTTGTACCAAACTTAAGATCTGCTTTGCTTTCTAACATTCTCTCAAAAATTAAGCGAGTAATAAAAATCGCACAGAAGAATGACGTGGCAATACCAATCATTAATGTTGTAGCAAAACCTTTAATAGGACCTGTACCAAAAACAAATAAGATTAAACCTGTTAAGAAAGTAGTAACATTGGAGTCAATAATTGCAGAGAAGGCATTTTTATAACCATCAGCAACAGCTAAACGAACCCCTTTACCAGCAGATAACTCTTCACGAATACGCTCATAAATAAGTACGTTGGCATCAACCGACATACCAATTGTTAAAACAATACCAGCAATACCTGGTAATGTTAATACAGCTCCGAAAGAAGCTAACACACCTAAAATAAAGAACATGTTTGCGATCAAAGCAAGGTCAGATACTAAACCTGCTTTGAAACCGTAGAAGAATACCATGTAAACTAATACTACTAAGAATGCCCACATAAATGATGACAATCCTGAATCAACAGCTTCCTCACCTAATGAAGGACCAACAACAGTATCTTCAACAATACGAGCAGGAGCAGGTAATTTACCAGACTTAAGAATGTTAGCTAAATCTTTTGCCTCTTCTGGAGAAAAGTTTCCAGTAATAGAACTTCTACCACCTTTAATTTCACCATTTACTGTTGGTGCTGAATATACATATCCATCTAATACAATAGCAATAGACTTATCAATATTTGATTTTGTTAAACGAGCCCAAACATTTGCACCTTCGGCATTCATACCCATGCTAACTTCGTAATCACCACGTTGTCCTGTTTCAGCACGAGCGCTTGTAATTACATCTCCTTCTAGTGGAGGACGACCATCATGACTAGATACTTTAATAGCAAATAATTCAAATATTTGATCTTTACTCATCGTACCATCCTGTAACTTACGTTGAGGAAGTGCTTTTACACCCCACATAAAACGAACGTTTTTAGGGAATACAGATTGTACCTGTGGTAAAGACATATAACTATTAACTTTAGCAGTATCTTTAGATAATGCCATACCTACAGTAGCACCAGTCTGACGTTGAGAAGGCATTAAAACACTAAATAAAGATTTAGTTGTTTCAGCTTGTAAAGAGTCAACTGCTGAATCTTCAGCATCTAAATCTGCTAAAAGACCATCTTCTTTAACTTCTTCAGTCTCTACTTTAGCAACTTCCTCATCAGCTGGTTTATTAGCCTCTGCTTTAACAGCTTCAATTTCAGTTACTTTTTGATTTGCTTGAATAAGGCTATTTACAATTTCGCTCATCTCGTAAGTTTCCCAAAACTCAAGACTAGCTGTTCCTTGTAATAATTTACGAACCCTTTGTGGATCTTTAATACCCGGTAGTTCAACCAATACACGACCTGCTTTTTCAAGCTTCTGTACGTTTGGTTGTGATACACCGAATCTATCGATACGAGTACGTAATATATTAAATGCATTATCAATTGCACTTTGTGACTCTACGCGAATTACTTTTAATACATCGTCATTAGAAGTATTATAGTCAATTCTACCTTTCATCTCAGGCGTATTAAAAATAGCAGCTAAGCGAGCTTCTGAGTCTAATTCTGTAAACGCTTCATAAAAAAGAGTTACAAAATCAGCAGAAGTATTTTTCTCCTTTTGTTCTGCAATTTGTAATGCTTCGTTAAAAGTAGGATCTGTATTGTAGTTTGAAAGGGCTTTCAAAACATCAGCCACTTTAACCTCTAAAATAAGGTTCATTCCACCTTTAAGATCCAGACCAAAGTTAATCTCACGCTCTTTACATTCTTTATATGTATAAGATCTTAATCCAAACATAAAGTTGTAAACAGGTTCGTTAGCTATTGAATCCAGATACGTAAATTCTACTTGTGGATCTCCAAGCGCAACAGCCTTGGCTTCATTCTCCACTCTTCGCGTTTGATAAGTAAATATCAACTGATATAAACTTACTAATGCCAAAAGGATGGCAAAAGTTCTTATCGCTCCTTTGTTTTGCATCTGTTCTTAAAATTTATTGAATTTTGTCAAAAAAAATATTATTTCACTTCTGAATTGCGCAAATATATTGTTTTTTTTTAGAAATCCCACTTATGAATATCAGCAATTGAACATTCAACGAAAACAGAGAATAAGTACATAAATATCAATTACAATATGTAACCTTTTCTACAAATCTACGTTCGTCAAAAAAACTAAATTAACGACAAGTGAAATTTGATTTTAATATATAAACACAGTTTTGGGAATTATAATTTGATTACACAAATTATTACTTTTTTAAATACTGCATTCTATTAAACATTACAGCAAGATGTGCATACAACGAAGTATCCTGAACTACAACATCTTCACCTAGTCTAATTCGCATTGGAGTAAAGTTCCATATTCCTTTTATACCCCCATCAACAATATCATGCGCTACTTTTTGAGCATACTCTGAAGGAACGGTTAATATTCCAATATTAACTTGTTTCTCTTCTTGCATCTTATGGAAATCATCCATATGATAAATAGGAACCCCTGCTATTTCTTTCCCTATTATATTTGCATCAACATCAAACGCAGCAACAATCTTGAGCCCAAACTGACTTAATCCATGATCAAGAAGAAGTGCATTACCTAAACTCCCAGCACCAAAAAGGTAGGCTTCATCTATAGTTCGAAAACCTAAAAACTCCTCAAGTATGTTAATTAAAGGCTCCACCTCATAACCAACACGCGTTTTACCCACTATACTTGTGTAAGATAAATCCTTAGTTACCTGTGTAGGATCTACCCCCATATCACGGGCAATATGCGTACTAGACACAAATTGTTGATTTTGATTTTTAGCCATTTTAAGATATGCCAAGTAAGTAGGCATACGTCTTAACGAAGGCTCTGGAACTAAACCTTCTTTCTTTTTATTATCAGTGCTCATTATTTACTCTAATTCAGGGAAAGACCAAAAGTAGACCATTTTTCTTTTAAAGAAAATTTTCGTTAATAAAAAATTTAGGTGTTTTACAGCATTATACATAATTGCTTGCAAACACTAAATATAATAAACGAAAAAAGGAGACTCAATAATGAATCTCCTTTTCTGTGGGCGATGAGGGAGTCGAACCCCCGACCCCTTGGGTGTAAACCAAGTGCTCTGAACCAACTGAGCTAATCGCCCTAATGCGTAATCGTTTAATCTTTTAAAGATTGTGGGCGATGAGGGAGTCGAACCCCCGACCCCTTGGGTGTAAACCAAGTGCTCTGAACCAACTGAGCTAATCGCCCGAATACGTAATCGTTTAATTCTTTTAAAAGATGTGGGCGATGAGGGAGTCGAACCCCCGACCCCTTGGGTGTAAACCAAGTGCTCTGAACCAACTGAGCTAATCGCCCGAAAACGTATTCTTCAATGCTTTTAAAAATGTGGGCGATGAGGGAGTCGAACCCCCGACCCCTTGGGTGTAAACCAAGTGCTCTGAACCAACTGAGCTAATCGCCCTTTTAGAAAACTAACTAAATTCTCGTTTGAATTATCAAGGCTTGTTTCCAAAAGCGGTGCAAATATAGAGGTCTTTTTTAGAACTGCAAAAATTATTTTCAAAATCACACAACTTCTGCAACAACAAAAGTACTTCCCCCGATGAATATCAAATCATTATGGGATGCATTTTTTTTTGCACCTTTCTTCGCTTCATCCACAGAATCGTACACTTTGCCCATTAAACCATACTTTTTTGCGGAACTCTGTAATTCAACAGCATCTAATCCTCGAGGAATATTTGGCCTCGCAAAGTAATATGTTGCATCCTTCGGTAATAACTTTAATACATTATCAACATCCTTATCGTTAACCATACCCCAAACGATATGCAATTTATCAAACGCTGTTGATAATAATTGCTGCATCAACTCCTCCACACCTTCTTTATTATGACCCGTATCACAAATAATTTGAGGATTCGCACCTAATACTTGCCATCGTCCCATAAGTCCAGTATTCTTCACAACATCACACAAACCATTATAAATATCTTTAGATGTGATAGCGTACCCATTAGCTATCATCACATCAAGAACCGTTAAAACAGTTATTAAGTTTTTCTTTTGGTAATGTCCTAACAAATCTAATTTTAGATTTTCAAACTCTAACTTACCATCCTTATAAACCTGAAATATCTGACGGGCATCAATACCGTTCATTACAACTGGGCTCGAATAAATTTCTTCTGCAAATCTAATTTCAGAATTCCCAGCATTAGCTTTTTCTATAAAAACATTTTTAGTTTCAGAATGAATCGCACCAATAACTACAGGTATATTTGGCTTTATCACTCCTGCTTTCTCTAATGCTATTGCCCCTAAGCTATCACCCAATAAAGCTGTATGATCCAGACCAATATTAGTAATCACTGAACATTCGGGGGTAATAATATTAGTAGAATCAAGCCTTCCTCCTAAGCCTACTTCTACAATCGCAATATCAACCTTACAATCTGCAAAATATTTAAAAGCCATTGCAACAGTCATTTCAAAAAATGACGGCTTTATCACTTCTATAATCTTTTTGTGATCAGTTACAAAATCAACTACATCCTCTTCCGATATACATAAACCGTTTATTTTAATTCGCTCCCTAAAATCTTTTAGGTGCGGAGAGGTATATAAACCTACCTTATACCCAGCCTCTTGCAACACCGAAGCCAAACAATGCGACACCGAACCTTTTCCATTAGTACCTGCCACATGAATACTTTTAAACTGCTCATGCGGTTGTCCGAAATAAGCATCTAACTTTTTAGTATTATCCAAATTAGCTTTATAAGCTACCGCACCACTTCGCTGATACATTGGAAGTTGAGAAAACAGAAAATCTAAAGTCTCTTTATAATTCATTCTCTTAATATTTTCAATAAAAAATAAGTAATATATATCATCCTTATTTGTTAATAAAATAAATAACTTTAAGCATGTTCAACCACTAAAACGTCCTTTATATGCCTAAAAACCGGAAAATATTTGTACTTGACACAAATGTGATTTTACACGACCACAAATGTATATACAACTTTGAGAATAATGATGTAGTTCTGCCAATTGTTGTTTTAGAAGAGCTGGATAAGTTCAAAAAAGGAAATGATCAAATTAATTATCAAGCAAGAGAGTTTGTTAGAGATTTAAATAAAATTTCAGGAGAAAAACTCTTTATGGAAGGTATTTCACTTGGAGCAAAGCAGGGTAAGCTTTTTGTAGCCACCGGAAAACCTTTTACCGAGGCGATGCAGAATTCCTTTTTTGAAAAAAATGCTGATCATAGAATCTTAGCTATAGCCCTGCACATAAAAGAGGAATTTAACGGAAGAGTTGTAACCTTAGTTTCAAAAGATATTAACTTAAGAATGAAAGCCAAATCTCTTGGCCTATTAAGTGAAGATTATGAAACTGACAAAGTAAAAAACATTGACCTCCTAGAAAAAGGGGTTCAGATTCATGAAGACTTTGACACAGAAATTATTTCGAACCTATACAACTCAGAAGGCATTCCTGAAGAGGATTTTCCAATTAAAGACATGCCTGCTAATCAGTATTTTGTTCTTAAAAATGGCACACAAAGCGTTTTAGCTTGGTACGACTCTCAAAACAGTATAATTAAACGAGTTGAAAAACACAGCTGCTTTGGCATTGAGCCGAGAAATGCTGAACAAACTTTCTCGTTACATGCCCTAACAAACCCCAATGTCAAACTCGTTTCTTTAACTGGAAAAGCAGGAACCGGGAAAACTCTTTTGGCATTAGCAGCAGCACTCCATCAACATAAAAATTTTAAACACATTCTATTGGCGCGCCCAATTGTACCATTAGCTAATAGAGATTTAGGATTTCTACCTGGCGATGTTAATGACAAAATTGGCCCATACATGCAACCTCTTTTTGATAATCTAAGTGTAATTAAAAATAGCCATGGAACTAAAAGCCGGGAAAATGTTCTGATTGATGAAATGCAACGAGATGAACAATTAACTATTACACCATTAGCATACATTAGAGGACGTAGCCTTTCTGATGTGTATTTCATTGTTGATGAAGCTCAAAACCTCACACCTCACGAAGTAAAAACAATTATAACGAGAGCGGGCGCAGGAACAAAAATGATCTTTACTGGTGATATTGAACAAATCGATTCTCCATATCTAGATAAAACATCAAATGGACTTGCCTATTTAACTGAAAAGATGAAAGGTCAAGATGTATTTGCACATGTAAACTTAATAAAAGGAGAAAGAAGTTTCTTAGCAGAATTAGCTTCCGACTTATTATAAAACAACTAGTCTCATCACAAAACCGGCTCACCAAAGAGTCGGTTTTTTTCTTTTTCGCAAAAACACACACAATCTCATTTTCAATTATTATCTTTGTGCCCTTATTTTTCAGAATTTAACTGAAAATAAAAAAGATACAACTACATTACCCAGATGGAGTTGCATTTAATTGTAGATTAGAGATGATTGATAAAACACAGTTTTTAGAGAAGAAAGTAGCTTTTCACACTTTAGGTTGTAAATTAAACTTTAGTGAAACCTCAACCATAGCCAGAGGATTAATGGAAGAGGGCTTTAGCAAGGTGAAATTTACCGACTTTGCGGATGTATATGTTCTGAACACATGTTCTGTTACTGAAATTGCTGACAAAAAGTGCAGACAAGCTATTAACAAAGCCATCAAAATAAATCCTAACGCCTTTATTGTTGTTACAGGATGCTTTGCTCAATTAAAACCCCAAGCCATTTCTGAAATGCCCGGCGTAGATCTTGTACTAGGCTCAAATGAAAAGTTTAAGATGGCGGATTATCTTGGCGATCTACAAAAGAAAGCATCAGGAGAAATTCACGCCGGTAAAATTTCTACAAATAAAGAGTTTTTTCCAAGCTATTCTATGGGCGATCGAACACGAACCTTCTTAAAAGTTCAAGATGGATGTGATTACTTCTGCTCATACTGCACAATTCCTTTAGCAAGAGGAAAAAGCAGAAATGCAAACATAAAAACAACTGTTGATTTAGCGAAAAAAGCAGCGAAAGAAGGTGCCAAAGAAATCATTTTAACTGGAGTAAACATTGGTGATTTTGGAAAGAGTACTAATGAAACCTTCTTTGACCTAGTTAAAGAATTAGATAAAGTTGAAGAAATTCAACGTTTCAGAATTTCCAGTATTGAACCCAACCTACTTAGTGATGATATTATTGAATTTGTTGCAAAGTCTAACAAAATAATGCCTCATTTCCACATTCCATTACAATCGGGTTCAAATAAGGTGTTAGCTCTAATGAAGCGCAAATACAATAGGGAATTATTTGCCAAAAGAGTAGAAAAAATAAAATCATTGTTACCAAATGCCTTTATAGGTGTAGATGTAATTGTAGGTGTTAGAGGAGAAACCGACACACACTTTAATGAAGCCCTTGAATTCATAAAGTCATTAGAGATATCGCAATTACATGTATTTACGTATTCCGAAAGGCCTAATACAAAAGCACTAACAATAGAACATATTGTACCTATTGAAGAACGCAAAAAAAGAAGCCAAATTTTACACGAACTATCGGATAAAAAAACACGTTTCTTTTACCAACAATTCGAAGGTCAGGAAGAACAAGTTTTATTTGAGGGCAGCGAAAACAATGGTTTCATGAATGGCTTCACACAAAACTACTTAAAAGTTCGAATACCATATAACGAAAAACTCACAAATCAAATCACATCTGTAAAACTCAATAAGTTTAATGCAGAAGATATGATTTATGATGCGGAAGTTTTAATTGATTATTCTAGCTTTGAGCTTCAAGTTTAAAACTATGGATTATAAAACTCTTTGCCAACAAGCAATTGACCTGATTAAATCAACAGGTGCCTATATTAAAGAAGAAGGTAAAAAACAAAAGCAAATTGAGACCAAAGGCAGTAACGATTTTGTTACCCATGTTGATAAAGGATCTGAAAGACTCCTTGTTGATGGCCTTAGCAAACTTTTGCCCGAAGCTGGTTTTATAGCAGAAGAAGGAACTTCTGAAGCTATTGGAGATACACATAACTGGATAATAGACCCTATTGACGGAACAACTAATTTTATCCATGGATTATACCCACATGCAATAAGTGTTGCTCTTGAAGAAAATGACGAAATTGTTTTAGGTATTGTTTATGAAATAGGCTTAGATGAATGTTTTTATGCATGGAAAAATAGTTCTGCATTTCTTAATGACGAACAAATCCAGGTATCGAACACACAAAGAGTAAAAGACAGCCTTTTAGCCACAGGTTTCCCATATTCGGATTTTGCCAAAATGGAAGGCTTCATGAAATCTCTTGATTATTTCATGAAGAACTCTCATGGATTAAGAAGACTTGGCTCAGCTGCAACAGATTTAGTATATGTGGCATGCGGAAGGTTTGAGGGTTTTTATGAATACGGACTAAAACCATATGACGTAGCTGCCGGAGCCTTCATTTTGCAGCAGGCAGGAGGTAAAAACTGCGACTTTAGAGGAGGTAATAACTACATTTATGGGAAAGAGATTATTTCCTCTAACAATTTAATTTTTGAGGAATTTAGAACAACGATTAACCAACTAATGAATTAGTAAATTGAAAACTTTTATAGTACACATAGGAATACTTTTAATTAAACTAATAGGTCACCTCCCATTTTGGGCAATATATTTTTTATCAGATATATTTTACCTCTTAGTTAGACTTATAGGCTATAGAAAAGAGGTAATTTTCAGAAATCTAAGAAATGCCTTTCCTGAGAAATCAGAAAAAGAAATATCAGAAATAGCCAAAAGGTTTTACAAACATTTATGCGACTTATTCTTTGAGACTTTTAAAGTACATGCCATATCAAATAACGAGATGGCAAAACGTATGAAATTTCACAATACAGAATTGCTTGACAAATTTTATGATGAAGGCAAAGATGTAATTATTATACTTGGTCATTATGGAAACTGGGAATGGGTACCTTTCGTAAATGGCCATATAAAAGCATTAGGAACGCAGGTTTATCATCCACTCAGGAATAAACCCTATGATAAATTCTTACTTAACATACGCTCTAAATGGGGCACACTAAATTTCCCGATGAAAACATGCTTCAGAGACATGTTAAAATTAAGACGAGCCAAACAACACTTTATTATTGGTATGATTGCAGATCAATCTCCTGCAAAAAATAAAATTCAGTATTACAGTACTTTTTTCAACCAAGAAGTTCCGGTATTACTCGGAGCTGAGAAAATGGCAGTTAAAACTAATAGTCCCGTTGCTTTTTTAAGAGTGGACAAAGTAAAAAGGGGCTATTACGAAGCTACTTTTGAGCTATTAGTAGAACGCCCTAAGGAATGTGAGGAATTTGAGATAACCAAAATACACACTCAACACCTCGAAAACATAATTAAACAGAAACCTGAATACTGGCTATGGAGTCATGATAGGTGGAAACACAAAAAATAACAAACCTATATGACAAAAGTAGCAATCGTTATACTCAACTGGAATGGAGAAAAACTACTAAAGGAGTTTATACCCACAGTAGTGAAAAACTCACATTCAGTTAATTTTAAAATTTATGTAGCCGACAATGCATCTACCGATAATTCTGTTAGCTATTTAGAAAACAAGCACCCAGAGATTGAAATCATAAAGCTTGATAAAAACTATGGCTTTACGGGCGGATATAATAGAGCCTTAAAACAAATAGAGTCCAAATATTACATATTACTCAACTCTGATGTTGCTCCGGCAAATAACTGGCTTGAACCGCTTGTTCTCGAAATGGAAACGCATGATAATATTGCTGTATGCGTTCCTAAAATTAAAAGCTATAAAGAACCAAAATATTTTGAATACGCAGGTGCGGCAGGAGGACACATTGACAAATATGGATTCCCATTTTGTGAAGGCCGTATATTTAATAAAATAGAAGAAGACACCGGCCAATATAACACTTCAAAAAACATATTTTGGGCTAGTGGAGCCGCACTAATGACTAGAGCAAACATATTTCATGAAGTTGGTGGTTTAGATGAAGACTTTTTTGCTCATATGGAGGAAATTGACCTATGTTGGCGCTTAAAGAACAGAGGCTGGAAAGTTAAATATATAGCAGAAAGTGAAGTGTATCACCTCGGAGGTGCCACTCTAGATTATAGCGACCCAAGAAAAGTATACTTAAATTTCAGAAACAACTTATTTCTGTTAACAAAAAACCTACCCCGAAACAAATGGCTATTTAAGCTAATTGAAAGAATGATTATAGATGGTATCGCAGCCATGAAGTTCTTAGCATCTCTAGAAATTAAAAACTTTTGGTCCGTATTAAAAGCTCATCTTAGTTTTTATAAACACTTACCTTTATTCTACAAAAAAAGGCGCAAAAACCTTAAATATACAACTCAAAATAAACATCCAGAAATATACCAACACTCTATTGTATTTCAATTCTTTTTTAGAGGGATCAGAAAATACTCAGACCTCAGACATAAGATATAATACTAAAGATATTTTACTACATCTTCGAGTTTATTACTCCTCGACCCTTTTATAAATACAAATGAATCTTTAATCGGATGATCTTTTAAATAATTGATTAGATCTAATGTTGTAGAGAATACTGCAAAAGAACCATCACTACATGATACCTGGCTAAAACTTGTTCCAAGAAGAAAAACTTGCGAAAAATCTTCCTTAATAATTGTATCAATTATATTTTGATGCTCCTCAATACTCGATTCACCAAGTTCTTTCATTTCACCAATAACCAATACCTTATTCTGATGATCTAGCTTAATAAAGTTCGCTAACGCCAAAGCCATGCTACTTGGATTTGCATTATAGGCATCAAGCAATATCTGATTAGTCGCCGTTTTTATTAACTGCGACCTGTTATTTGAAGGCACATACAACTCTATTGCAGCTTTAATATCTGATACATCTATATTAAAATACATACCAATGGAAATTGCAGCCAATACATTCTCGATATTATAAGCACCAATTAAATGAGTTGATAATCTCATGTCCTTTTCTCCAACTTTTGCGATAAATGAAAGAAGAGGATGATTACTGATTTCCTTACACGATACATTATCAACCCCTACACTACCATAAGAGATTATTGTTGCTCCAACATCAAGCATACTTTTCAAATGTTGATTCTCACCATTAACAAAGAGGGTTCCATTAACACTTTCAATAAATCTATATAATTCAGACTTTGCTTTCTTTACGCCTTCAAATGAGCCGAAACCTTCAATATGTGCCTTTCCAACATTAGTTATTATGCCACAATTTGGTTGAGCAATTGCGCAGAGCTCTGCAATTTCACCAACATGATTAGCACCCATTTCCACAACACCAACTTCTATCTTCTCATCCATAGATAGCAAGGTTAAAGGAACTCCAATATGATTATTTAAATTTCCTTTTGTGGCGCAAACATTTAAACCTTTACATAGTACTGCATTAACAAGCTCCTTAGTTGATGTTTTACCATTTGTTCCAGTAATCCCTATGATAGGAATATTAAGATACGTTCTGTGATAATTAGCTAAGTTTTGAAGAGTTTTAAGAACATCATCCACCACTATAACAGAATCATCACCCCATGCTTTTTCATCATCCACAATGGCACACTTTGCTCCATCTGCAATAGCTTGTTCGGCAAATTGATTCCCATCAAAATTAGCACCCTTCAAAGCAAAGAACATACTCCCTTCAATAATATTACGGGTATCTGTACATGCCCCACTTGACTTTAAAAACAACTGATGTAACTCTGCAATACTTTTCATACATACAAAAATAAAAAAAGGTTGATCCAATTAAGAACCAACCTCATATATTTATTTCAAAAAATTTATTTATTTCTTTTTTCGATTGCCAGTTGGACTACCTACACGGGTCATCGCACAACGGAAACCTAAATCATCTCTAGCTTCTCTTTCATCAAGATAACGACGAGTACCTGGACTCAACCAATATGCTCTATCTCTCCATGATCCACCTTTATACACTCTAGTTCTATCTGACACTAAAGAGCCTAATTGACCTGTATGCGCTCCATACATATCTGAGGTAGATTCTTCACTATCTAACCAATCTCCAGTAGCAATATTAGTTTGACCATCACCATCTTGGTAATTTCTATTATCAGCAGTACGATAATTTTTTCTATCCAAAATATCTTTATCCGTTTCCATTCTATAACGAATACGACCTAAGCTATCTTTTTCAACAACATAACCTTCTTCGTCAAGAACTTTAGTTTTAAACTCATTACCCCTATATGGACTAAATTCATCAACATCTTCAAATGATAAAGGACGATATACATCAGCTACCCATTCATTCACATTACCTGCCATACAATACAAGCCATAGTCATTTGGGTAATAAGATAATACACTTACTGTTTTATCACCGCCATCATTTAAATCGCCAGCTACACCCATGTAGTCACCTCGACTTCTAACAAAGTTAGCCATCATTTTACCACGCTCCTGCTTACTGGCATTTCTTGTAATATGACCATCCCAAGGATAAATCCTACGATTTGTTACTCTTTCTTCCTGAGAATTACCAATTAAACCTAATGCAGCATACTCCCACTCAGCTTCAGTTGGTAGTCGGTAACGAGGCAACAATGTTCCGTCTTCCCATCTAACTCTACGACTATCCTTGTTAGGGTCTAAATCCTCAATTGGGTTTTTACCTGCAATACCATCGTATTGGCCTAATAAATAAGCATCTGTATTAAAGTTATTATCCCCTTGTTGATTTACATCCATTTCAAGAACTCCCATATCAACAAGAATTTTCTCATTAACCCTATCTGTACGCCAAGCACAAAAATCACTCGCTTGAAGCCAATTAACTCCAACAACAGGATACTCGCTATATGCAGTATGACGAAGGTAATTTTCAACCATCGGTTCGTTATAAGCTAAAGACCTTCTCCATACTAGAGTATCAGGCAATGCCTTTTTATAAACCTCAGGGTAATCAACAAAAACGCGATTTGTCCAATATAAATATTCACGATAATCAACATTACGAACTTCACTTTCATCCATATAAAATGAAGGTACAGTAACTCTACGCGGTACATTATCCCAATCGTACATAACATCCTGTTCAACACGCCCCATAATGAAAGTACCACCTTCAACAAACTTCAGACCTGGTCCTAATTCTTGTTCATAACCAGCAATATGTTCAAAACCTCCATTTTCAGGGGTATTATAATCCCAACCTGTAACTGATGATACATTACCCGAACCACCTTTACTACATGAGGTAAAAACTGCAATGCTTAGCACAATTGTAGCATACGATAAAATACTTCTTAATCTCATAGTAATATATTAATACTTTATTTTAATTCTTCGATTACGAACCAAGAGACTTAATTAAAATATTAAATCCCACTCTTGCATTATACTGCAAAAATAAAAAAAGGTTATAATCTGAATCATTAAAATGGATTTTTTTTTCAACAACTCTGATTCACACCTCAATGCTATCATTTTACAACATACTGCATAATAAATTCCAATAGAATAACGTTTAAGTTATTGAATTCGTATTTTTGTAGCGAATTTATTTTTATCCAAACCAAAACTAACCAATTTCGTTTATTAGAAACGGGGTTACAATTAACACAAAGAGAGAAAGATGATTATCGAGATATATAAAAAGATACTATTATTTAACCTTTTATTTATTCTAACTATTTCTGTTAGCGCAGAGGAAAAGATTCTTTTAAAGAAAAAAATTGATTGGCACGAAACTAGTCTAATGACAATTCTTGGAGAAGAAAAGGAAGTTCTGAGCTTTTCTAACAATGGATATACCAATGAAATTGGCTTACCTATTATTATAGAAACAATTAATATTCCGGCGAATATTGATTTATCGACTCTAAAAATTTCGATTTCCGATGCATCCTATAAATGGCCAACTCCTGAAGAACACCTTGCTATTAAGGATATTGTTGAAAAAGATAGCATTGCAATTTCTTACAAGGTCAGCACATCACGAAACATTAATAATTTAGATATATCAATAATTCCAGTTAGAAGAAATCCTAACGAACCAACCTTTAAAAAGCTACATCAATACACTTTAAACATAAACTTCGATACCCTAAGTGACGCAAATTTAAAAGGAGCATCTAACGTCTCAACATTTACGAACAATTCTGTACTAAAGGATGGCAAATGGGTAAAGGTTAAAATTAAAGATAGTGGCATTCATAAAATATCATACACTGAGCTTAAAAATATGGGGTTTTCAAACCCAGATAAAGTTAGTGTTTATGGAAATGGTGGACGAATGCTGGCAAAGCTTAATAGTGATTTCAGACATGAGGATTTAGCAGAAAATGCGATATGGCATCATAACAATGCCATTTATTTCTATGCAGAAGGAACTAAATATTGGAATTATAACGATACTAAAAAAATCATTGAACATGAAATTCACGACTTCACAGAGGATGCTATTTACTTCCTTACAGATAAAAACTCAACTATAAAATCCGTTACAAACTCTGATGAACAAGGAGGTTCCGCAACTGTAAATGTAGATTATTTTAATGATTATAAATTCTTTGAAACAAACGAGCAAAACCTTATTAAGTCTGGTAGAATATGGTTCGGTGAGCGTTTTTCTACATACAGCACACTTTCATATGATTATACATTTTCCTTCGACAATTTAATTACAAATGAAGATGTAATTGTATATACACAACTAGCTGCAAGGTCAGAAACTACATCAACCTTCACTATTAATCATAATTCAAATCTATTAACTACGGTTAGCATTCCTGAAATTATACCCAATAAAACCGAATGGTATTTTGCCCAACTAAAAAACAGTGAAGTATCTTTTTCTCCTGGTGATAATAACTTCACCATTACATTACAATACAATGGTACAAGTTCTTCAATTGGTTATTTAGATTATATTGGAGTTAATGCAAAAAGAAAACTAATTCAATCAGGAAGTCAAATGATTTTTAGAAATATTGATATTGTAAGCAACAATCAGATTGCAAACTATACCCTTGGAAATATCAATGCTGATTTCAAGATTTGGGATATTACTGATCCAAGCAATTGTAAACTAGTTAACCATACATTAAATGGGTCTAATGCATCTTTCAACTACAATGCAAACTCCATAAAAGAATTTATTTCATTTAATCCATCACAAAGTTATCCTAGCGTAACATTTGTTGAAAATGTTGAAAATCAAAATCTTCACAACTCAACTCCCGTTGACTACATAATAGTAACCCACGAAGATTTCATAGATCAAGCAGAACGATTAGCATCAATACATCAAGAGCATAATAATCTAACAACCTTAGTGGTTACTCCAGAGAAAATTTACAACGAATTTTCAAGTGGTCAACCTGACGTAAGTGCTATCAGAGACTTTGTAAAAAGCCTATATGAAAAAGCTGGGGACAATACTGATTTATTACCAAAATACTTACTCCTATTTGGTGATGGATCTTATGATAATAGATCAACAACAGACAATACAAACAAAATTATAACCTACCAATCTGATGAATCATTGCACCAAAGTAATTCTTTTGTTTCTGATGACTTTTTTGGCTTCTTAGACCCTAATGAAGGAGAAAATATTCAAAACAATAAACTTGATATCGGAATAGGTCGTTTCCCCGTAAATACTATTGAGGAGGCAACTAATGCCGTTGACCGCTCTGAAAAATATATTACCTCGCAAAAGTTATCCCCATGGAAAACTCAGGTTTCTTTTGTTGCTGATGATGGTGATGAAAATACACACATGAGCGACGCAGATTTCATCAATGAAACATTATCTAATAAGCACCCTGAAATAAATGTAAATAAAATATATTTTGATGCTTATCCAAGAGTATCTACGTCAAGTGGAAATAGGTACCCTGAAGTTGAAGAAGAAATCAACAATTGTATTCAACAAGGAACTTTAATATTTAATTATACGGGTCACGGTGGTACTAATGGGCTAGCTGAAGAACGAGTAGTTACTAAAGAAAGTATAAGTAGCTGGACAAATATTAATAGCCTTCCGTTATTTGTTACCGCAACTTGTGAATTTAGCCGTTTTGATAACAAACTAGAAACTTCTGCAGGGGAAATGGTTTTTCTAAGCCCAGTTGGTGGAGGGATTGCATTATTCACAACCACCCGAATTGCCTACACAGGAAGTAACAAAACGATAAGCTTAAATTTTTACAACAATGTTTTGGAGAAAGATGAAAACAATAAAAAGCTCCGTTTTGGCGAGATAATTAGACGCACAAAGAATGATTGTAGTGCAGGAGTTTACAAACTTAACTTTACTCTATTAGGTGACCCTGCTCTTGAATTAATTTATCCAGACTTTAATGTTAAATCGACTAAAATTAATGATATACTAATTTCTGATACTGTTAAAACAGACACACTAAAAGCTTTATCATTAAACAAATTGGAAGGCAGCATCACAACAAACAAATCCTCCGAGAATACAGTTATTAACAATTTTGATGGAGAATTAAATCTAACTATCTATGATAAAAAACAATTTGTTAATTGCCTAGGGCAAAATTCTGATACTATTTTCTCTTTTGAAATACAAAAAAGCACAATTTACAAAGGACGCTCTTCTGTAAACCAAGGACAATTTCAGTCAGAGTTTATTATTCCAAAAGATATTAAATACAATTATGACTATGGCAAAATTAGTTACTATGCCAGTAGTGGAGATCATGAAGCTTATGGCGCATTTAATGATATCATTATTGGGGGCATGAATGAGAATCCTATTGATGACAACGAAGGACCTGACATTAATGTATTTCTAAATAAACGCAGCTTTAAATCAGGAGATGAAACCACACCTGCCCCTTTGCTTATAGTTGATCTGTTTGATAAGAGTGGTATTAATACTACAGGAACAGGAATTGGTCATGATATCACCTATGTCATCAATGAAATAAGCCCAATTCCTACAGTATTAAACAACTATTATGTTGGGAAAATAGATAGTTACCAAGAAGGATCTATAGAATGTAATCTACCACAAATGGAGATTGGGGAATACACACTAACCGTTAAAGCATGGGATAGCTTTAATAATTCAAATGAAAAAACTATTTCATTCAAGGTAGGTAAAAATATAAAAATCGATTTTAATAATCATAAGGTATATCCCAACCCTATTGTAAGCGGAGCTGATGCATATTTTAGCTTTGAACATGACGAACCTAACTTAAGCCTAAGTGTTGAAGTTAATATTCACACTTTAAGTGGAGAGCTATTAAGTAAACAACGCAAAAATGTAGTTTCTTTAGGCAATACAATTCCGCCTATTCATTGGAAGGCCAACTATTCAAATGGTAAACCTTTAAGTGCAGGAGTATATATTTATCAATTAAGAGTGAAGTCAGAAACAGGAAGAGTTGGTAATCTTTCTGGAAAAATAATGATCACTCAATAATAAAAATCATTTTTTTGCGTTTACTTTGTAGACTATTATATTTTACAAACAAATAATTTATGCAAAAATCAACCTTTAAACTAGTTGCTATTGTAAGTATTTTTGTTCTTTCTACAATTGCTTCTTTTGCGCAAAACGAAGTTGAAGAAGGAATACTGGTTCCAACCGCTACCCCATTCTTAAATATTTCTCCAGAATCAAGAGCTGGAGCAATGGGTGATGCAGGTGTTGCCACATCGGCAGACCTTAGCTCTCAACATTGGAACTCATCTAAGTATGCCTTTTTAGAGCAAGACATGGGGGTTTCTGTTTCATTTACTCCTTGGTTAAGAAACTTGGTTAATGATATCAACCTATACTATCTTACTTTCTTTAAAAGAGTAGATAAGATGTCAACGGTAAGTGCATCCTTAAGATATTTTTCGATGGGACATATTACTTTTACCGATGATAATGGAGAACCTACAACAACTGGTAATCCAAATGAATTTGCGCTTGATGCTGCCTATTCTCGATTATTATCAGATAACTTTTCAGCATCTATTGCCTTTAGGTATATTCGATCAGACTTATTGAATGGTAGTGGAACAGCTGGCGCATCTGCAGGCAATGCCTTTGCTGCTGACCTTAACTTCTATTATCTACAACGCGTAAAATGGGGAGGACGAAAAGGAGATATATCTGCCGGACTAAACTTCTCAAATCTAGGTTCCAAAATATCATACAATGGTGGTACAGACGAACAGTTTTTACCTGCTAACATGCGCTTGGGTGGAGCTTACTCTACCGAAATTGACCGATATAACAAAATTGGCTTTACAATGGATATTAATAAGCTAATGATTGCAAAAGGTGAAGAAAACCAAGATATTTCTGTACCTGCTTCTTTCTTTAAATCTTTTGGCGATATGACCCTTGAAGACTTCATGTTTTCTTTAGGTGCTGAATATTGGTACGATAATCAATTTGCACTTAGAGCCGGTTATTCTCATCAAGATGAAACAAGAGGAAATAACAAATATGCAACCGCTGGTGCTGGGCTTAAATTTAACATGTTTACTATTGATGCTTCGTATATAATTCCACTGGTTGCTAATAATCCGTTGGCAAATACAATCAGATTCTCACTAGCATTTAATTTTGATGAGATGACAGGAAAAAATAAACGACCTACTTATAAAAGAAAAAGATAGTTTATCTAAATAAAATAGGAATCCCGTATACCCCAAGTATACGGGATTTTTTGTTTCATATAGTTTAATTAGCTTTACAAAAACAATAATTTAGTTATCATGAAAATAAGAGTTGGATTTGGCTATGATGTTCATAAACTTGGTGAAGGTGAAGAGCTGTGGATTGGTGGAATACATGTAAAACACATAAAAGGATCAATTGGCCATTCGGATGGAGATGTACTTATTCATGCAATATGCGATGCTTTACTTGGGGCATGTAACATGCGAGATATAGGTTTCCACTTCCCGGATACATCAAGTGATTTTAAGGGTATTGACAGTAAAATATTATTAAAGCGAACAGTTAAAATCATCACAGAAAAAGGATTTGAAATTGGGAATATCGATTCTACTATTTGCCTCGAAAAACCTAAATTAAAAGATTTGATCCCAACAATGCAATCAACTCTTGCCGATGTAATGAACATTGACACAGATGACCTCGCCATTAAAGCCACCACAACTGAAAAGTTAGGTTTTGTTGGTACACAAGATGGAATTGCTGCTTATGCAACGGTATTGGTTCAAAAACTAACAAAATAACAAATATGAAAACTTTAGTAATTGGTGCTAGCCCAAAGGCAGAACGATATTCAAACAAAGCTATTAAATTACTTATTTCTCATGGACACAAGGTTATTGCCCTTGGGAATAGAGCTGGACAAATTGACAACACCCCTATTGTTACACAATTAGAAAATACAACTGATATTGATACAATAACAATGTACATTGGAGCTAAACATCAAGCTCAATATTTCGACTTAATTAAATCAATTCAACCACGAAGAACAATTTTAAATCCAGGTACAGAAAATCCAGAATTAGAAAAATTTGCAACACTAGAAAATATTGAAATAATACATGCATGTACTCTAGTACTGCTAAGTACGAATCAATATTAGATAATCATAGTTATAATTTAATCCAGCGCTTCTGAGGATTTAATTTAATCAAATGTTTGATTGGAGTTTGATGAAATACGAATCATTTCTTGATACTCATCAGCAGTTAAATCATTAAAGTAATAATGCGTTGGATTTACTTTTTTATTCTTAACCATAACCTCATAGTGCAAGTGAGGCCCTGTAGAAGTACCACTATTACCAACGTAACCAATTACATCACCTCTTTTTACCTTCTGCCCTTTCTTCACATTAAAATCATTTAAATGTGCATACAGGGTTTTATATCCAAAACCGTGATCTATTTCAATTCGTTTTCCATAACCTATACTTTGCTTGGTCACTTTTGATACTTTACCATCACCTGTTGCATATACTTCTGTACCAGTAGATGCTGTAAAGTCCATTCCATAATGAAACCGACGTGTTTTGTATATTGGATGAATACGGTATCCCCATCCTGAAGCCGTACGTTTTAAATCTTTATTAGCTATTGGCATAATAGCAGGAGTCGCTTTTATTAGCTCTTCTTTTCGTTTAGCCAAACTAACAATTTCATCAAATGATTTTGACTGAACATAAAGTTGTTTCATAATTACATCAAGCTTCTTAGATGTATTTATTACCAAAGCTGCATCATCTAAGTCCTCTAGACCCTCGTAACGATTAACACCGCCAAAACCAGCATGTCTGATAGAGTTCGGAATCGAGTCGGCCTGAAATATAACCCTATAAATATTTTCATCACGCAGCTGTATGTCGTCCAAAACCAAAGCTACCTTATCAAACTTCTTATTAATGATTTCAATTTGGGTAGTTAACCTTGCATTCTCTCTCAGTAATCGTTTCTCTTTTGGACTATCGACCAAATTAGAGTACGCAAAAAAGAAGGCTAAGCCGAGAACAGCACCAAACAATGTGTACAATACAGCACGAGCCGTATAATACTTAAATCCGGTTTCTATTTTATCGTAACTTAAGGTTTCTGGGTTATATCGGAATTTAACTTTTGCCATACAACAAATAACTTATTGTAACTAGTGGATTTTTAAGATTATTTAGATGCAAAATTAGCGAAAAAATCTAACTTTGCAACTTCGTAAAATAGGTACAATAAGTAAGTATAACAATAATTAAGTAAGAACAATGAATGCTTCTGAGGTAAGAAAAAGTTTTTGGGATTTCTTCGAATCCAAACAACATCAGATTGTTTCATCTGCCCCAATGGTTGTTAAAAACGACCCAACATTGATGTTTATCAATGCAGGTATGAATCAGTTTAAAGATATTTTTTTAGGAAATGCCAAACCTTCTTCATCACGAATAGCAAACTCTCAAAAATGTCTTCGTGTTTCCGGAAAGCATAATGACTTAGAAGAAGTAGGTCATGATACTTACCACCATACTATGTTTGAGATGCTTGGCAACTGGTCTTTTGGCGATTACTTTAAAGCTGAAGCGATAGATTGGGCCTGGGAATATCTTACCGAAGTATTAAAAATTGATACAAGCAGACTTTATGCTTCAGTATTTGAAGGTGATAAGGATATGAAGCTTGAAAAAGATATGGAAGCTTTCAATTTATGGAAGAAACATTTACCTGCTGAAAAAATTATCAATGGAAATAGAAAAGATAATTTTTGGGAAATGGGAGAAATGGGACCATGTGGACCATGCTCTGAAATCCATGTAGATTTACGCTCCGATGAAGAAAGACAAAAAGTTGATGGTGCTTCTTTAGTAAACGAAGATCACCCTGAAGTGATTGAAGTGTGGAACTTGGTTTTTATGCAATACAATCGCAAAGCAAATGGAGACCTAGAAAATCTACCTCAAAGCCATGTTGATACCGGAATGGGTTTTGAACGTTTATGCCGTGTTGTACAAAAGAAACAATCAAACTACGATACAGATGTATTTGTGCCTATCATAAATGAAATTGCAACAATTGCGAACATAAAATATGGCAACAACGAAGATTCTGACATTGCCATGCGAGTAATTGCGGATCATATCAGAACCATTGCATTTTCTATAACCGACGGACAATTGCCTTCTAACAATAAAGCGGGCTATGTAATACGTAGAATATTGCGTAGAGCAGTGCGTTATGGATATACATTTTTAAATCAGAAACAAGCCTTTTTACACCAATTGATTCCTTCTTTAATTGAATCAATGGGAAGTGCATACCCTGAGTTAAAACAACAACAAGATTTAGTAACTAAAGTTATTCGTGAAGAAGAGGACTCTTTTTTAAGAACTCTTGAAACGGGTATCTCCATGCTAAATAAAATAATAAAAGAAACCAAAGCCGATGATTACAAGGTAGTACCAGGTAAGATTGCTTTTGAACTTTATGATACATTTGGTTTTCCGTTAGATTTAACTGAATTAATTTTAAAGGAAAACGATCTTGTGGTAAATCGAAGAGAGTTTGAATCTGAGATGAATGCGCAAAAAGAACGTGCACGAAATGCAACTTCGATTGAAACTGACGACTGGGTTATTTTAAAGCATGATGATGTTGAAGAATTTATCGGTTATGATAATTTAGAAAGCGACGTTTACATCACTAAATACCGTAAAGTTACAGCCAAAAACAAAACTCTATTTCAGCTTGTATTCAATATTACACCTTTTTATGCTGAAAGTGGTGGTCAGGTTGGCGATACTGGATACATTGATAATGGATCTGAGAAAGTAAGTATCATTGATACTAAAAAGGAAAACGGATTAATTGTGCATATGGTTAAAAAACTTCCAGCTAATTTAGAGCCTAGCTTTAAAGCTGTTGTTGCAGTTACCAACCGTAAGTCAACCGATAGAAATCATACAGCAACCCACCTACTACACCATGCCTTAAGAAGTGTTTTAGGCGAGCATGTGGAGCAAAAAGGGTCATTGGTTCATCCTGATTATTTACGTTTCGACTTTTCTCACTTTCAGAAATTAAGTACTGAAGAAATTGAGCAGGTAGAAAATATAGTGAATACCAATATTAGAACCAATTATGCACTTAACGAGATGCGTGATATTCCGGTTAGCAAGGCACAAGAAAAAGGTGCTATGATGTTATTTGGAGAAAAATATGGCGATCTAGTGCGTGCAATTCAATTTGGAGATTCAATAGAACTTTGTGGAGGTACGCATGTAAAGCACACTGGTGAAATCGGTTCCTTTAAAATAATTGGTGAGTCATCTATTTCGTCTGGCATACGCCGTATTGAGGCTGTAAGTGGAGAGAAGGCATATCAAATGTTTCAAAAACAAACGCAATTACTCACAGCCTTAGGTAATATGTTTAAATCAACTGGTGATCTCGAGAAAAACATCGAGAACATGCTTAGTGAAAACTCAAGCTTAAACAAAGATTTAAACGGCATGAAACAGAATCTATTAAACATGAAAAAACGTGAATTAATAGATGATGCCCAAACAATTCATGATATCAAACTAATTACTGCAACAGTTCAACCAATATTAGGTGATAAGATAAAAGATCTAGCCTTTCAATTAAAGAAGGAGCTAGGTGAATACGTTGCCATTATTGGATCTGAAGTTAAAGGCAAACCACAAATATTAGTAGCTGTATCTGAAAACTTAGCGAAAGAAGGTAAAGTAAACGCAGTTGAGGTTATTAAAGATGCTGCAAGTGAAATTAAAGGTGGCGGAGGTGGCCAAGCATTTCTTGCAACAGCAGGAGGTAAAAATCTTGAAGGATTAGAAAAAGCAATCGACAGAGCACGTAACTTTGTCGAAAATAAAATAAGTTAATTATAAACTTACAAAGTAACCAAAGGCCGGGTTAATCTCGGCCTTTTTTTATGCCCTACAACACTATCTAGAAGGATTCTAAATACAATTACCCTGTAAAAGGCAGCAGTTAAAATAGTGGATGAAAATCCTTTAATTAAAGATTAAAAGCTATTTTTTATACATATACATGAACCAAATGTGGTAAAAGAGGGTTAATGTTATGCTTAGCTTTAAATAAACTCTTAAATACGTAAAGTGTCTCTAGATAGAACTAGTTTCACAAATATCTGTTTATTATGGATACAACAAAAATGAAAGATAATAGGATTCCATTCAAAAGGTTTCACGAGAGAAACGAAAAGTTAGAAGATCAATACGACGAAACATATTTTTCTAAACAACACGCCAAAGGTAAATTAACCGCTAGAGAGCGTATTGAATACCTTATGGATGAAGGTAGTTTTAGAGAAATTGATGCTTTTGTTAAACCCGCTGGAATGCCTAATGAAGAAAAATTTGGCGACGGAGTTATAGTTGGTTATGGAACAATAAACGGACGTCAGGTTTTTTTATACGCCCAAGATTTTAGTTTTATGGGTGGTTCTTTGGGAACTGTGCATGCGCGAAAAATCATAAAAGTTCAGGAGATGGCTCTTAAGATGGGGCATCCAATCATTGGGCTCATTGACTCTGGTGGTGCCAGAATTCAAGAAGGAGTAGCTAGTTTAGCTGGTTACGCTGGTATTTTTATGCAGAATGTAAAAAGCTCTGGAGTAATACCCCAAATTTCAGTAATTCTTGGACCTGCAGCTGGTGGTGCTGTATACTCCCCTGCTTTAACTGACTTTAAATTCATGACTCGCGATACATCATATATGTTCGTTACTGGTCCTGATGTGGTTAAAGAAGTGCTTAATGAGGATACAACTTTTGAAGAATTAGGAGGTGCCGAAGTACACGCTAGCCAAAGTGGTGTTGCCGATTTAATTTATAGTGATGAGGAACATACTTTAATGGGTGTAAAAAAGCTATTAAGTTATTTACCATCTAATAATGTAGAAAATCCTCCTGTAACATCGGTAGAGAATGCTGCAAGTTCTAAAATCGAGAAGTTATCTATGCTATTGCCTGATGACCCCAACAAGCCTTATGACATTGTTGAGGTAATTAAGTTGATTTCTGATAAAGATAGCTTTTACGAAATTGCCGAAAATCATGCTCAGAATATAGTTATCGGCATGGCTCGCCTAAATAATCAAGTAGTGGGTATTGTTGCTAACCAACCAAAAGTAATGGCCGGAACACTTGACATTAACGCCTCTAAAAAAGCTGCTCGTTTTGTTCGTTTCTGCGATTCTTTTAACATTCCAATATTGGTACTTGAAGATGTTCCTGGTTTTATGCCTGGTAAAAGCCAAGAGCACAACGCCATAATTATGCATGGTGCTAAATTACTTTATGCCTTTGCCGAAGCTACTGTACCAAAAATTACTGTAATTTTACGTAAAGCATACGGAGGTGCTTATATTGTAATGAATAGTAAAAATATGGGTGGCGACTTTAACTTTGCTTGGCCTACTGCTGAAGTAGCAGTTATGGGACCTGAGGGAGCTGTTAAAATCTTAAATCGTAAGGAATTACTAAGCGCCAAAGATCCTGAAGAACTGAAACGCAAATTAATTGCTGATTATAAAGAGAATGTGGCTAACCCATATGTAGCTGATGAAAAAGGTTATATAGATGAGGTAATTGACCCTTCTGAAACAAGAGATATTATTATTAATGCATTTGCATTGTTAGAAAATAAAGTTGAGCAAAATCCTCAACGTAAGCATGGAAATATGCCTTTATAAAAAATTTAAAGGTCATACTTACTGAATTTCAACAGGATTGATGTAACTTTTAAGCAATCAGTCGTCTGTAAAAAAAAATTATAATGAAGATTAAATCGATTTTAATTGCAAATAGAGGCGAAATAGCCATTAGAATTGCACGCACAGCAAAATCTATGGGTATTAAAACCTATATGTTTTTATCTCACCATGAGCCAAATGCATTACATATTGAGCATGCGGATGAGGTGATTGATGTATCAGATAATACATTTATCAATGTTTATACTAATATTGATAAATTAATTGAAGTGGCATTAGAAAATAAAATTGATGCCATACATCCAGGATATGGTTTCTTATCTGAAAACCCATATTTACCAAGAGAATGCGAACGTAACAATATCATATTCATTGGACCTTCTTCTAAAGCCATTAATCAGATGGGTAATAAAGGGCTGGCCAGAAATATGGCGATTAAAAATAAGGTACCTGTTTTATTAGGAAGTAAGGGCGTAATCTCTACTCTAGAAGAAGCAGAACGTACCTCTGAAGAAATTGGATATCCAGTTATGCTAAAAGCAGTTGCTGGAGGTGGTGGAAAAGGAATGCGTGTTGTTCGTAAAAAAAGCGAGCTTGCGCTGATGTATAAACTCGCAACCAACGAGGCAAAATCTTTATTCGATAACGATGCAATGCTTATCGAAAAGTTTGTTGAGAATCCACGTCACGTAGAATTTCAAGTTTTAGCTGATAAAAAAGGGAATGTAGTTCATCTTTTTGAAAGAGAGTGTAGCATACAGCGAAAGCACCAAAAGTTACTTGAAGAAGCCCCCTCATCGGCTTTAACTGAAGAGTTGAGAGCCAAAATTGGAGCAGATGCAGTGCGCCTTTGTGAGGCTACCGGATATTACAGTGCAGGTACTGTTGAGTTCTTACTTGACAAAGACTTGAACCATTACTTCATGGAAATGAATACACGCGTTCAAGTAGAACATCCAATTACTGAAGAAATTACTGGCTTCGATATTATTGAGCAGCAAATTAAAATTGCTCAAGGTGAAGCTATGGATATCAAGCAAGAAGATATCAAAATTAATGGATGGGCTATTGAGTTAAGAGTTAATGCTGAAGATGTACAATCGGGTTTCGCTCCTTCAACAGGTTTAATTGAGCAAATGGATATCCCTAACAAGAAATGTTTACGTGTTGATTCGGGTTACCAAGTTGGCAAAGTGGTTATTTCTTCTTTTGATTCCTTGGTTGCCAAATTAATTATAACTGGCAAAAACAGATCTGAGGCAATTAAAAACTGTAGATCTGTGTTAAACAGCACTACAATTAAGGGAGTAAAAACTACGCTACCATTCTTTAAGCAAGTAATGAGAACACCTTCATTTGTTAAGGGTAATTATAACACATCATTTATTGAAACTGACTTAGAGCAGAGCTTTTATCAAGAAGATGATGAACTTGTGGCAGCTGCAGCATTAGCAATGCAAGCATACCTTAATGAGCAGGAAAAGATTAATTCGGATACATTATCTGACAAATCTGTTTCAGCCTGGGCAATGAGTAAAAAAATTAAGGGTAATTAAATAGTTGGTTAATAACCTTCGTTTTATACTCAAATAAAAACTTAGTAATTTGTAATTACATTTATTATGAGACTTATACATCATACAAAAAATTACACTTTAACTGGAGAACAGAAAGTTACAGTTCAGGTTAAGGATAAGAAGATTAATAAAATTAATAATAAAAAATCTCACGTTGAAATAGAACCTTTAAACGAAGAGGAATTTTTAATAAAAGGTGAAAAGAAATCTCATGTTGGCGAAATTGTTAGCTTAAAGCAGAATGAGGTAAGCGTGATGATTAATGGTAACACTTATACGTTTACTATTGATACTGAAATTGCTAGCAAAAGAAAGGCAAAATTAAGTAAAAAAGCAGGACCAAAAGTTGAGAAAGTAAATGCACCATTGCCTGGCGAAATTGTAGTAGCTCTTGTTGGCGAAGGCGCTGAAGTTCATAAGGGTGAACCTGTAATGATTTTAGAAGCCATGAAGATGCAAAATGAAATTACTAGTCCGATTAATGGTAAAGTAAAATCAATTCATGTTAAGGCTGAAGAAACTGTAATGAAAGATCAATTATTGTTTGAAATTGAGCCTTTAAAATAATAACATCAATCTTTTTTTTGATTTAAGGAGTCTGATTATCAGGCTCCTTTTTTTTGCTTATACGTTAAAGAATCACAGTCAACACAAATATGACAATAGTCACATTTAACTAACATTCAGCACTTTGTGAGAATTATCATTTTTTATTTTATGCAAAATAATGAAATTGAGATCATACCTAATTAATAAATAATCTCAAATACATATTGCATGATAAGTAAAGTAATAACAGCCATTTTGCCGCATCTTCCAAAGAAATTTGTTTGGATGTTCTCTAAAAAGTATATCGCTGGTGATTCACTCTCCGATGCTATTAAAGTATCCCAAAAATTAAACAACCAAGGGATTAATGTCACCATTGATTTACTTGGTGAGTTTATAGAAAACATGTCGCAAGCGGATTATTATAAAAGACAATATCTTGATATAATTAATACCTTCGAAAATAAGAATGTAGAAGGAACGTATTCGCTTAAACCTACCAGTTTTGGACTCCTAATTGATAGAGAACAATGCTATAAAAATATTCATGAAATTGTTGCTCTGGCTAGTGCTTACAATTCCTTTGTTAGAATTGATATGGAGGACTCACCATGTGTTGATTTAGAAATAGAACTTTATAAGCGATTAAAAGCTGAATTCCCGCAAAATGTTGGTCTGGTATTACAAGCCTACTTATATAGAACAGAAAAAGACATTGATCATTTACTCAAAGAACATAGTGCAGAATCTCCCTTAAACTTCAGACTCTGTAAAGGAATTTACATTGAAGATGAAAGCATTGCCATTAAAGATCCTAAAAAGATAAATGAGAACTATTTACTTTTATTAGAAAAGCTCCTCATTAATAAAGTATATGTAGGTATTGCAACGCATGATGACTTCTTAATAAAAGAATCGAAGAAATTAATACAAAAACATAATGTATCAAACGATATGTTTGAGTACCAAATGCTATACGGCGTAACCCCTCATTTGAGAGATCAGATTGTGAAATCTAATAAAAAAATGCGCGTTTATATTCCTTTCGGAAAGGATTGGCTTAAATATTCAATACGACGCTTAAAAGAAAACCCAGCAATGACATCTCATATCTTAAAATCCCTATTTAATTAAGCATAAACTATAGCCAAATAACACCCTACCATTTTAATTGTATTTTGCTTATATTTAAAGAAGTAACTTGATTTACTCCTTAATAAGCAGAATGCAATAACTGGTAAACTATAACTTATGCTCTTATCCCCTCAAAAAATTCTTATTATTGACGATTCAAAAGCTAATATCCTAATGCTTGGGGAGGCGCTGAGCGATTACAAATGTGTTGCGGCAACCAAAGGCGAAAATGGTATTAGAATTGCCAAAGGAATAAAAAAACCTGACCTTATTTTGCTTGATGTTGTAATGCCTGGTATAGATGGCTATGAAGTATGCCGAAGATTAAAGGCTGATGAAGAAACGAAAAACATTCCTATTATCTTTTTAAGTGCCGCTACAGACTCCAATAGTCTTGTAAAAGGATTTAGCTCTGGAGGAGTAGATTTTATAACTAAACCCTTCAATTTTGAGGAACTTCGTATTAGAGTTTCGACGCAGTTGCGCCTAAAAAAGTCACTGGATGATAACACACGTTATTTAAAATCTATCGAAGAGATCTATTCAACCATTACAGATAGTATATTTTACGCCCAAAGGATTCAAGAAGCGTCGTTACCTAGTAATTTACATTTAAAGGAAACTTTAGGCGAGGACTTTTTTATAGTATATAAACCTCGTGATATTGTTAGCGGTGATTTTTATATTACACACCGCACCGAAGACAAAACAATAATTGTTGCAGCTGATTGCACAGGCCATGGTGTTCCCGGGGCCTTGATGAGTATGCTAGGTATGGTGTTTTTTAGAGAAGCCATTCGTTTTGAAAACCTTACTACTCCATCTGTAATATTAGATAGGGTAAGAAATGCCATTATTAACACGCTAGCTAACAATACCGAAAATGAGGTTCAGGATGGAATGGATGCCTCGGTAGTATGTATCAATCACTCGGAAAATACAATGGAATTTGCAGGTGCTAACTTACCTGTTTACATCATACGTAATGGAGAATTAATAGAATACAAAGGAGATAGAATACCCGTAGGTCCTTACCCTCAGATTCGACCTTATACCAACCATTTAATTAACATTACCAATAATGATTTAATTTACCAATTCTCGGATGGCTATGCAGATCAGTTTGGAGGAAGCTTTAATAAGAAATTAATGGCCAAACGATTTAAGGAAATTCTACTAGAGCATCATAAACTAAAAATGGAGCGCCAAAAATACAAGCTTGAAGAAGCCTTTAGTAAATGGCGCGGCTTATACGATCAAATTGATGATGTATTAGTTATGGGGTACAAATTTAATGCACAGCCTTAATGAAGCTCAGCCACAACTTCCTCTACAAGTAATACTTCTTCTTTTAAATCATCGACAGATTTAACGTAATCACCTGAAGCTTGTTCCACCAAGTCTTTTCCTTTATTCAATTGATCTGATGCAACTTGAATAGAATCTACAATGGTTGATATATCACGCGAATACTTCTTCGTTTCTTCTGACATTTGAACAATCTCACCAGAAATTACACGAAAACCACTACCTAAATCACCAACATACTGAGATTCAATAGATGCATTCAATCCCATTATCTTAATCTTATCAGACATTTCGTGAATATACTTCACAATTTGGCTTGTTTCGCCAATCTTCTTACTTGTGCTGCTAACCTTATCAAATAGCTCATTGGTAAAGGTCATCATCTCGGATTGTTGCTTTGCCAAGCGACCTATTCTCATTGTTAATTGGTCAACACGTTCAATCAGTTTATCACCGGCATTTTTACGCTTACTAATATCAGAATCAACCGTTACTAAGTGGATTATTTCGCCATTATCATCAAGTACTGGCGACAAAGAAGTATGAGTCCATATTTCGTTTCCTGAAGGTGTAACATTAATTGCTTCGTATGACGTGGGTTGTTTTGTACTAAGAGTTTCGTTAATACATTGTCTCACTAAAGGGTTAAAACTCGTTTGTAAAATATTGGTGCCTCGTTGCTTTATAAAAGCTTCGAAGGTATACTCATACATACGAGTAAAACCATCATTAATCCATTGAATATTGCCCTCAATATCCATTACCATGATGGCATTATCGGTTTGCTTGGCAACAATAGAGAGTAGTTTTAATTCAGCTAAACGCTCATCGTCCTTTTCTTCAAAAGAGTCACTTGATTTTTCTGCCTCTTCACGTATTGGTGTATTAATGTGTTGCTTTAAGCCTTTACATTTTTTTTGAAGCCATACTATATAACAAGACATAGCTATGCCACAAAAGCAAATAAAATAGATCATAGGTGGTGTATTTTTATAGTCTCCCAGTGCAAATATAATAATTATAAGAAATTCACCCTATAAGAAATGATAATTGTAATTAATAAAACAATTTAATTTACGATCTATTACAAAAGGCATGCATTCATTTACAATATTGATTTATAATAATAAGTTATATTGAGTTCGGCCAAAGTAAGGTATACTAAACTGATACTAGCTCAATAGTTACATAACTGACATTGGCCTTAGAGGATTAATCTTATCCAAATAAGCTACTTCTCTAGTTTGAATCAAAACCATACTGATCAGTAATAAATAGTGGCTTATAATATATGACCTATAACAAAAAACGCCAAGCACATATTATTGTACTTGGCGCTATTGGTATTAAATAATAAGATTAATGATCGTGACCTTCTTCTTCAACTACAATTTCCATCCACGTCGTTGATTCGTTACCAGCAACATCAAAGCAATAAACCCCTAAGTGGTACTCACCCGGTTCAGCGTTTTCAGGAACTTCAATTAAAAAGGCTACTCTATCTTCTTGTTCTTCTTTAAGATCTCCAGACCATTCTTGATCCCATTCAACATGATCCTCTTCAGTAGCAGATTTAACTACGGCACTATGCTCATGTCCATCACCATTATAATGAATGGCAACTTTATAAGACTTAAGAGCGACATTATCTGTAAACTTCGCTTCAAATTCGAATTCATCACCCTGATGAAATTCAATATGATCCTCACCTGCATCTGCAACTGGTTTTATTATTTCAATAACGGGCTTTGTTGTATCAACGTCGTCATTATCGTTGTTACATGCCACCAAAAACATTGCTGCTACTGCAAATAAAAAATACTTCTTCATAATATAAAATGTTTGATTGTTTTTTAATAGATAATTGTGCGACACTATGTTGTCGCATTTCATTTGTGATAATTAAAATGGAACTTTAACCAGTAATTGAATATTCCTTCCTTGCTCAGGAATTTCTATCTGTCGGTAAAAGCTCATGTGGTTGTAATACTTGGCATCCAATAAATTGAACCCCTGCAATACTAAATCCACCTCCTTATTACTTAATCTAACTTTTGTTGAAAAACCAGCTCCTAACGAGAAGTAACCATCCGTAACTTCTTCGTTTCGGGCCACATTTTCTTGTTTTGACGCAAAGCGGGTATTCACAAAAAATCGACTTTGCTTCAATACTTTTGAATGGGCAAAAGCAGCATAATCTATTTCTATAAATCCGTTTAACGGTGGTGTAAATGGTAAAGGATAACGCTGTGAAGGATCATCAGATACTTGTTGATTATAAACATACTCAAGCGTAAAATCTGCACTGAATTTACCCAATTGCCTGCGTGCACTCAACTCTAAACCTGATACAATTGCGGCTGTTTGATCATAAGCATAAATCTGACCTGCATGCGGTAAACTACTCCATTCTCCTGTTGGGCGCAAATACAAAAAGTTGGTGAAATAATACAAATACGGACTTACCGAAAAACTCCACAAACTATTGTTGAATTCAAGATTAGCATCGGTATAATACCCCTTTTCCGAATCGAGTTCGCCATTGCCTAACTCATGCCTGAACGAACCGTGATGAATTCCGTTAGAAGATAACTCAACTGCAGTGGGCGTTCGAAAAGCTTTGCCAACATTAAAACGCGTAATCCAATTATTAGCTGGTTCGTAAACAAAACCAACTAACCAACTGTAATCACCATAATCTTTATGCAGTTCAGTGCTTCGTTGGGCATAAAAACTGGCTTCTTCTGCGCTACTACCTTTCGCAATAAAATAATCGTATAAAATAGGATCAAAATAAGCCTCGGTATCAATATTTGAATAATCAAACCGCAGCCCTACGTTCATTTTAAACTTATCGTTTATTGTATAGGTATCTTTAGCAAATAAGCCTGTTGATAAACTCTGATATTGGGGCATTAAAAAGCTATAACCCCCTACTTTATTATCGCGATACTGCGATTGCGAACCTATGGAAATAGCATGCTTTTCTGTTTCCTTAAAAACATACTTAACATTAGCTGTATAGGTACTCAATCGAAATGCTAACTCTAAATCAGGATCTATTTCTGGGGGCGATTGATTGCCATAGTGTGTATGAAACTCACTTAACTCTTGCCTATTATTAAATTGATAAGCAAGATCAGCTATTAACTCACCTGAGTTGAAATAGAATTTGTTATTACTCATCACCTTGGTATGATTGGCCACTTGATAAGGAAAATCAATATTGCGATAATCACCATCATGTTTCACACGATCAGCATCCGGCACACCGTGGGCTCCCGGAAAAAATCCGGATTTCTGGTAAACATTACTAATGGTTATCGACGATTTAAACGCTTCGTGCAAATACCCATATTGAAGATAGGCATCATACTCTTTACCTGCCGTATTTTTAAGTCGGCCATTATAAATGGGCACAATCCTATCTAAATATATTATTTGATCTGTTGGCACTTTATAATCGCCATAATCAATGGCACTTGCCCTCACTTTCACATAATGCTTATCCCCTCTTGCTTCAACAGCGCCCGATGCACCAAAAGTGGCATTTACACTCTTGGTTAAAAAACTTGCTTCGCCAGAAACCGTATTAGGCAGAGGAACCTTATCGTTACTAATATTAATATATCCACCAATGGCATCGCTACCATACTCAATACCCGATGCACCTTTAACTATTTCGGCAGTTTCAATATTGAAAGGATCAATCTCTAGTCCGTGATCTGCTCCCCATTGCTGACCTTCTTGTTTTACGCCATTTTCACTTACAACTACCCTATTAAATCCCATTCCTCTAATAATAGGCTTTGAGGCATTGGCACCAATATCCATAGCATTTACGCCTGGTAATCTTTCTAAACTTTTAATAAAAGTGCTCGACAAGTTTTGAGCCATGAACTCCGCTGTTACAACTTCGTTTTTACGCGATTTCATGGTATCAATCCTATTTCCTTTAACAGAGATTTCCTGAACCATTTCGTGCGACGGAATCATGTGAATATCCAAGCTTGAGTTTGAACGAACTAAAGTGTCCAAACTATTATAGCCCATAAAAGTAAAGGTAAGATTTGCTGTTAAGGCCTTAGCCTCAATTGTAAATGCTCCATCACCATTAGTTATGTTACATGTTTTCCCGTAATGAACATGGCATCCTGGCAAAGGCATACCTGTTTCATCAGAAACAACACCCTGAACAGTAAACTGTGCAGAAACATAACTTACAGATAGAAATAGAACAATTATTGTAATAACAATATTCTTATTCATCGTAATCTGATCAACAAATTTATACAACCTATGTCTCTTAATATTCTTAAGAAATAGGTATCCCGGGCATCCTTAAAAACTATGCAAGTTTTTAATAAACGCCAATAAACTATTGTATAAGCTCAGATATATTGATGCACTTTACCGCATAAAACGGTAAGGCATTATAACTGACACTTAACTAAACCAGATTATTTGGAGGTCCGCGATGGGGATTGGATGAAAATAGAATGGAATTATAGCCTCGTTGCAAACGAGCTGCAAATTCCCTTTGATAAGTATTTGTAATGTGATTTAAAAAAAGCTGCGTTTCAACTTCAAAACCTGCATAATGGAAATTACAGATATAACAATTGTGGTTTGAAACCTCTGTTATGTTACTAGCAAATCCATCGCTCTGCTTTTCATCGGCATGGTGATGATCGCAATACTGGTGCGTAGCTTCACAATGATGTAGCAACTTAGCCATGTTAGGAAACGCGAAAGCTCCCAACACTACAAACGCCAATATTTTAAACCAACTCTTCATAAAAAACATATTCGACTCTATAACTCGAAATGGTTTGTTTTGTTTAAATGAGAGCGCAAATCTATATAATTTTTAAGGAATAACTATTCTAATCTCCGCAAAAGCCATTTTAGCTACAAAATAATTCCTGAACATTATGTAGCCTATCATCTTTATAGAGTATCACCAAAATTTACTAGACTATGAGAGCATATGAATTTGTTATTATTGGCGGCGGAAGTGCTGGTTATAGCGCCATAAAAGCCATTAGGGAAGAACAGAAGAGTGCAAGTATATTGTGGATTACCGATGAAGATCGTCTACCCTATAAACGAACTCATATCAATAAAAATATAAAATCGGGTTTTAAGCGAGAAGCCTTTGCTATGGTTAGCAATGAATGGCTCAGTGAGCAGAACATTGAGTTACGTTATGCGCATGTAACTAAAATTGACGGCCCAAATAAGAACCTCATATTCGCAAATAATGATAGTTTACGTTTTGAGAAACTTATTATTGCGGTGGGTCAATTACCTAAGAAACTAAGCATCGAAAACCTAGAGCACATTGCGCATGTTTATACAGCTCAGCAAGTAGAAGATATCATTAAAAAAGCAGAACATGCCACTAATATTTTAATTGTAGGAGCTGGAGTTGAGGGCGTTGAAACGGCCTCACAATTGGTGGCTATGGGCAAAAAAGTGGTTTTAATTGATAGAAGTGATATGCTTTTAAAACAGTTCTTCAATAAGCGTTTTAGTGAGCTAATGGCAAATTCCCTTGCTGAGGCAGGAGTTGAATTACAACTATATTGTAAGCATATTTCTTACAATTCTGATTCGGAAATAACTTCCATCGATGGCAAAAATTACCCTTTTGACATGCATATTAGTACCATTGGATACGAACCAAATATTCAATTGGCTATGGATAGCGGTATAGCTTGCAAACGAGGGATTATTGTGGATGAAAATCTTAGAACCTCTGTTAATGATATTTTTGCAGCTGGCGATGTGGCCCAACATCCAAATGGACAAACCACAGGGCTTTGGCACGCAGCCGAACAGCAGGGGTATATTGCTGGCAAAAATGCGTGTGGTGGTTCTTTAAATAACGAACTTCCTCCGTTTAGAATGAAAACTCAGGTGTTTGAATCGTTCTATTTTTCTGTTCCTCCGAAAGATAAAGCATATGAGATTATCGACGATTCGAATGACACCATCACCAGAGAACTCTACTTTTATGATAATAAATTAGAAGCTGCACTGGTAAAAGATGATGCTACTAGAGCCAAATTGTATCAGAAAGCATTATTGGAAGGATGGGATAAAAAGCAAGTAATTGAAAAACTAGCCTTATAGGGTTAGCTGTTTTCTTCTGGAAGTATATTTTACTCTTGCGAAAGTGCATATCATTCTTATGAACAAGATCATTTTCTTCTGGAAATGTATTTTGCTCTTATGAAAGTGTATATCGCTCTTGTGAACAAGATAATTTTCTTCTGGAAGTATATTTTGTTCTTGCGAAAGTAAATATCGTTCTTATGAACAAGGTTATTTTCTTCTGGACGTGTATTTTACTCTTATGAAAATGCATATCGTTCTTGTGAACGAGATTATTTTCTTCTGGAAGTATATTTTGTTCTTGCGAAAGTAAATATCGTTCTTATGAACAAGGTTATTTTCTTCTGGAAGTGTATTTTGCTCTTATGAATAAGTAAATTTTCTTCCTATTCATTTTGCCTACCATCCATAATAATTATCATCCTTTTGGTGAGATGCTTTACGTAATTTTGCCCTAAACAATCACAAACAATAAGTATGAGCCAAATTATAGAAACTTCAGTTGATTCAGAAATTGGAGAATTAGAAGGAGTAATATTACACACGCCAGGTAGCGAGGTTGAAAATATGACTCCGGGTAATGCAGAAAGAGCCTTGTACAGTGATATCCTAAACTTATCAGTAGCTGATGAAGAATACCAGCAGCATGCCGGTGTTTTAAATAAGGTGACAAAAACTTTTCAGGTTAAAGATTTATTGGAAAGCTGCCTTAATAATAACTCGGTAAAAAATAACTTAGTTACAGATATCTGTACCAGCGAGAACGTATTATTTTTAAAAGATAAGCTATTGGATTTGCCTTCAGCTGAATTAGCCCAACAAATTATTGAAGGTGTGCCCTTAGAGAACAATACTTTAAGTGCATTTTTATCTGATGAACGCTATGCTTTACGACCTTTGCATAATTTCTTTTTTACACGCGATGCTTCAATAACAGTGCACGATAAGGTGCTGATTGGTAAGATGGCGAATAAAGTGCGTGAAAGAGAATCGTTGGTTATGGAAACCATATTTAACAATGCTCCATCAATCAAATCATCTACCATTAATCCTACTGAAAGCTCGGGCGATCAAAACCTGATTTCTATCGAAGGTGGTGATGTACAAATTGCACGTGAAGATATTTTAGTAATTGGTACCGGCGAAAGAACCACAACACAAGGGATTGATTTTATAGCAAAATCGATACAACAAAGACATAAAGGCAAACACTATATAGTGGTGCAACAACTGCCATCGAAACCCGAATCATTCATTCATTTAGACATGGTTTTTACCTTTTTGGATAAAGACAATTGCATGGTATACGATCCGGTAATTATGCAACCCAATAGGTATCAAACCATTTTAATTACGATAGATAATGAAGAGGTTCAGAAAATTGAAAAGAAAGATAACCTGCTAAATTGCTTAAAAGGTTTAGGTATGGATCTTAAACCAATATTTTGTGGGGGCAGAAAAGACCTTTGGATTCAAGAGAGAGAACAATGGCATAGTGGGGCTAACTTTTTTGCTATTGCTCCGGGTAAAGTTATGGGCTATGCCCGAAATGTTTATACCCTTGAGGATATGAATAACAATGGCTATGAAATAATATCGGCAAGTGATGTAATTAACAACAAAGTTGATATTAACAACTACAACAAGTGTGTTGTAACTATTCAGGGTTCTGAATTAGCCCGAGGTGGTGGTGGTGCACGATGTATGACAATGCCTATCCGCAGAAAAACGGTTACTTGGTAAGCAATAAGTATTATTGCAACTGTTGAGTATTGACAAATACTAACACATAAAAAAAGGCTATAAAACATCTGTTTTATAGCCTTTTCTATATTATCAATTATCGCTTATCTAAGCTCTAACTTTTTTGTATTACCATATTCACCGCGTATCGCTGTAAATTCAGCTAACATTTCCTCTAATTTCTCAGGCTGTGCTTTTGCTAAATTATTCTCTTGGCTAATATCTTCTTTTAAGTTGAATAGCATAAAGTCTGTGCTAATTCCCATTTCAATATTAACTTGAGTGTTAACTGGCTTTCCTTTGTAAGGAGGAATTAAAATCCAATCTCCTTTACGGAAAGCAGTTTTTGTATTTGCTTCAATTACTAAGCTTTCTCTTCCTTTAACTGAAGTTCCTAAAAATGCATCCAATACATTTTTACTATCCGAATAAGTTTTATCAGAACCTAACATAGCACCAATCGAAGTCATTAAATCCATTTGGCATACTAAAGCATCAGATACTTGTGGCTTAATAGTACCTTTCCAATAAGTCATTAATGGCACACGTGTACCCGCTTCAAATAAGCTATACTTTCCACCTTTTAAAGGACCTGTAGGCTTATGATTTCCTAATAACTCAACAGCATCATCATTATAACCATCGTTTAATACTGGTCCGTTATCACTAGAGAAAACCACTAAAGTATTTTCTAAAATACCTTCTTCCTCTAAAGTTTTCATAAACTCACCAATTACCCAATCAGCTTCTAAAATTACATCACCTCTTGGTCCCATACCTGATTTACCAACAAAACGAGGATGTGGTGTACGTGGTACGTGAGGTTGTTGCATTGCATAGTATAAAAAGAATGGTGCGTCTTTATGATTCTTCACATAATCTTGAGCTTTAGCTAAGAAGTGATCTGCCATATCAACATCGTTCCAACGTGCTTTCTCTCCACCTTTCATGAATCCAATACGGGGAATACCATTGATGATAGTGCTGTTATGACCGTGATGCCACATCATTTCACATAATTCAGGATTATCTTTACCTGTAGGCTGACCTTCAAAGTTGTTTTTATAATCTACTTCGATAGGATCGTTAGGATCTAAACCAACAACATTTCCATTATCAATATATACCGTAGGAACACGATCTTGTGTTGCTGCCATAATATATGCCTCATCAAAACCAACTTCGTTTGGTCCAGGAGTAACATGCTCGTTCCAATTCACCACACCAGTTCCTAAACCTAAGTGCCACTTACCAACAACTGCAGTTTGGTAGCCATGCTCTTTCATCATTTTTGGGAATGTAAACTGATCTGTTTTAATCAACAAAGGAGCTGTACCAGGTAGGATACGAGCATCTTTATTTCTCCAAGGATATGTACCTGTTAATAATGCATAACGAGATGGTGTACATGTAGCAGAAGAAGCGTAACCATTGGTAAATTTAACGCCACCATTAGCAATAGCATCAATATTAGGAGTTTGAATTTCAGTAGCTCCGTAAGCACTTAAATCGCCATATCCTAAGTCATCTAAATAAATAACAACTACATTAGGCTTAGTTTCTTTTTTTGTCTCTTTAGTTGTGCTTGTTCCGCATGATGAGAAAAGCGTTAATACTAAAGCGAACACAAGGGATAATGATAAATATGTTCTGTTCATCTTCAAATAAATTATTATGTATAAAAGTTTATTTTAAATAACGATGCGCAATGTACAAAATAATAGATTGTAACATTGTTCTTGTAAGTACAATTGACATGTTCTTGAGTGTTTGCCCCCCCAAATAATTAAACACACCTTATTAAAAAAGTACTCAACTGTACATTTGTACAGTTTTTAAAATGGATACGCACAAAAAAAGCTGCCATTAAAATATGACAGCTTTTATAAATCAAAAATATTTTAAGCTCATTCAGATCTATTTGAATTGTATTTCGTTAGCAACACCATCGCTCACAATCATTTCAGATGCTTTGCCATCGTAACTATTATTACTAAAAATTACATTCTCAGAATGATTGATTATAACTACCGGGTTTTGCGCGTTAAGCTGTGGGAAGGTACCTGAGTTGGTAATTTTATTACCGCTTACTTTAACACCATCAGCATTTGAAATTTGCAGTATCAAATTATCAAACTGATTAAATATATTGTTGGTAATTTCTACATTACGGAAAGCAATATTATCATTGTCATCATCGGTATCAAATCGTATAACACCTCTATCGAATCCGCTATGTTGGCAATCCTGAAAAGTATTATTGTTAATAAATACATTGGCTGCATTTCCTGACTCGTACCAATGTCCGCTCTCTACAGGAACTAAAATAGCTTCCATCTCAGTATGGAAAAAGCAATTCTCAACCACTGTTTTCTTAGGTGTTGATAACAACAATCCACGGGCTCTATTTTTACTAATATTACAATTGCTAATATAGGCTTCAGGATAAGCGCTTAAGTTTTCAACTAGGTCTCCGGCTTTCACTGAAGCAGGAATTTTTTCATTAAAAGTGATAATTTGATATCGCCCGTTTAAATACTGAATATCCTTAATGGTTAATTCATCATATGGATAAAAAGAATCACTTAATCTTACCAAACCTATGGTATCATTAGCAATACCAATGGTAAAACCCTTCTGCTGGTCGTGCCCCATCCTAACCCCTAAACGGTAATCATCTAATACATCAACAATTTTCTGATAAGTACCGTGAATATTAGAAGCATCATCTAATTGATTATTGAACGTACAGTTTTTCAATACCACTTTTCCTCTACATCCTACAAAGTGTGTAGCATCTGCTGTGGTTGATACCATTCTGCCATGAGAAGGAGTAACATTAAAATTATCCAAAATAATATCCGCTGAATTCTCGGCAATAATTCCCATACCGCCAGCATGATGAATATTTACATTTGTCCCTTTAAATCCATATACGTGTGTTAAACGAAAGGCTGGTGCTACGCGATTTAACCCCTGAGATCCTTTGGCTGTAAGAACCATTCCTACTTGAGGTAATTTTTTAGTGTGGTTAAAAATACGCACCACGCCTGGCTTAATTTCTTTACAAACTAACTTATTTTCTCTACCTAAGTTTTTATACTCAACAGCACGCTTATCAACTTCGTACTTATACTTTACCTTACCTATATTGCGCTTGGTCTTAATTCCTTTTACTGCAGTAAGATTTGTATAAGATTCCGTATCAAAAGTAATTGCCTCTCGGGCAGGATCGTATAAAATAGTTTGTCCTAAACTATGCTCATAATATGGTTTCACAAACCATAACTGACCGTTACGTATTTCATATGGGTAGTCATCACTAAACTGTACATCAAAAGTTTTGTCTTTTGCATTATTGGCAACAATTAAACCCTCACTATGAAACGGAGTTTCCCAATCAATACTCAAATTTTTAATATTGATATTCTTCGACTCATCCATTAAAAAAGGAATCATAATACCATGAAATATGAAAGTAGAACCTTGGCCATCGATAGTTAGATTTTCAAAATTCTGTAAAGGAAATGCGGTACTAACCATTACATCACAATGGTTTGAAATATGGCAATACTGCTCTAATCCTTTATCAGGATAAAAGTGATAAGTACCCTTTTCAAACTTAATTTCTGAAATTGGATTATTAGTAGCATCTAAAATTCTACTAACTACAGAAGGTGTTGCATCATCAGATATGCTTGTTGTAAACATTACTTGCTCACCTGGTTTAATTGTTGGTGCACATCCCACTACGTAGAATAAGGTAATTAATAATAATGCAAAATGAATAACTATTCTTCTCATTTAAAGCTCTGTTAATTGTGTGTACTTTGATTTACAATACAAACATTTAACTTTTTTAAACAGATAGCGTATTCATCAGTAATTGTTTTGTACTTATTAATTATATTTAAAATATAACTAATTCTCGCACATACTTAAATACCAATCTATATGGTCATTACACACCTTATAATTACATCATCAAGAAGAGGATTGCAGACAAAAAAAATCCCACCTCGAAAATGAGATGGGATATATAATAAGATGTTATTCTATTCTTTAATGAAAAGTAAGCGTTGCTAAAACTACTATAACAATACCAATTATTAAAATTAAATTTTGAAGTTTATCGTATTTTGGAAGATAAGAAGTATCGTTACCCTTCTTTATCTTTTTCACATAAATACTACCTAAAATAATTAGTATCAAACTTAATACAACTAGGACTAATTTAGTAGTTAACAATGGCATTACTCCTAGTACCGACCAATATGGTGTCATTAGGTATCCGCCTGAAAGAATCAATAAAGTAATCCCTAGTTTCAATACATAAACCAATGGAAGCACTGCCTTTTTGATTTCAAGTGCCAATTGGTCTTCTTTTTTGTTTGCAATTTTTGTTACCACAAATGCGGCAAAACCACTCCCAACAAATATGGCTATCGATATAAAATGTATTATTAACATTACGTCTCTCATCTTCTAAATTTTTAGTTTCCTAAACTGATTAATCAATACATAAAACAACTCATAAACTATGAATTTGTTTATTGTACGAGTTAAGAATAACTTCAAATTTTAAAGTGCACGCTTTTATTCAGCTCGTTTCTTACCTAATGCTTACCCAAGATGTTTACGGAGTAATAGAGTTAAGTACTCTTCCCTAACTTAATTACAGCCAAGTAAAGTATCGCAAAACCAGCTATAAACAACCATATTGAGGAAATACCAAATGCTGCGGGTATCGTTCCTACAGCTATTGAAACACCACCTACTAATAGTGCATACGGCATTTGAGTACGCACGTGTGATAGGTGATTACATGAACTCGCCAATGAACTTAAGATAGTAGTATCTGATATTGGCGAACAATGATCGCCAAGAACAGAACCTGCCAAAACTGTTGAAACAACATTGTAGAATATTGGTAAAGCCATTTCGGGCGTAAAGCCATATTCCATTGATATTTTCCAACAAGCTGGTAAAATAAGTGGGTATATAATTGCCATAGTTCCCCACGACGATCCGGTGCTAAAAGCAATTAAAGCCGAGAATACAAATGTTAAAACAGGTACCCAATAAGGACTCATCTTTAGAAACTTCAGCAAATCTGTGATAAAAATTGCAGTATGCATATGTTCGGTAATAAGTGCCACACTCCAAGCTAGTACAAGTATTAGAACGGCATTAAACATGGTTTTAAATCCACTAACCATTCCTTCCATTGCCTCTCTTAAGTTGGATATTCGCTGGGCAAGAGTTAATGTTAACGCTGCAACAACACCCAAAAGCGAAGACCATAATAGAGCTACAAAGCTATCGGCATTACCGATAATTTCAGAAAGTTTTGTGGTTATAGGCAATGAAGTATCATTCCAAACTGCCGAGTCCCAACCTGTGTAAACCAAGCCTGATATTGTTCCAACAACAACCACAAAAACTGGGATAAAAGCATTGTACCATCGTCCTTTCACACTATCTGGCACATCAAACTCGTTAGCTCCATGGGCACTTTTAACTGCATTAGTATTGATGCCAGAACTATTTCGTGCCTCTATTTCACTATGATACATAGGGCCGAAATCTTTCTTCTTCACTATTAAAAGTAGAACAAAACCTAAGGTGAATATAGGATAAAACGAATACTTTAAGGAATGCAAGAATACTTGGTATGCAGATTGGTTGAGCCCCAACTGATCAATTCCCTCGGTGATGTAACTTAACTCGGCTCCAATCCAGGTAGTAATAAATGCAATGGCTGCAATAGGTGCTGAAGTAGAATCTACAATGTACGCAAGCTTCTCTCTTGAAACTTTAAGTTTATCAGTAACCGGACGCATTGTATTACCTACAACCAAAGTATTGGCATAATCATCAAAAAATATTAACAAGCCCATTAGCCAAGTAATAAACTGACCCGAACGTGGGCTATTGGCATAACGCGATAATTTATTAACTACCCCTTTCATACCTCCGTTAAGGGTAATAAGTGCTACCATACCCCCAATTAACATCGAAAATATAATAATAGAAATATGTCCGCTATCGTTAATGGCTTCTAAAGCATAAGTATCAACAACGCTGAACATCCCTTTAAATAAACTTATAAATAACGAGAACCCTTTATAACGCCATATTATTGTAGTTCCAACAAGTAAACCTACAAATAAAGAAGAAAAAACTTCTTTGGTTAAAAGCGCCATAATGATGGCGATTAATGGGGGAAGTATCGACATCCATAAAGGAATGGGCGTTAATTCTTTTTCATATAATAACTTATCATTTTCATATACCTTTAATTCACTTCTGGTCTCAACTTCAGCATGTATAGTTGCTACCTCATCTTCCCAAGAAGCTTGAACTTTATTCCCATTTATTTCGAACCAAATATTATCGTATGAATTGGCATCTAAATTAGATATATTTAACTCCAAATCTGAGGGTACAGAGGATACAAATACATCAGGAGTTTTTAGATCAATAACTTTAGGTTGTGCATTAATTGTGTTTAATCCAATTAACAAACATAAAAAAACAATAAACCGCATACTGGAAATTTATAAACTGATTGAAGTATAAAGGTACTAAAAACTGAATTTTTATGTTATACTTTATACAATGAGTTGATACTGACATACAAAATAAGGGCCAATATTTTTTTATAACAAGCAAATAATTGTTAATTTAAAACAATAGATTTAACAAAATGAGCAAAAAAAATTTTAACATATTTAAGGTTGACAGACCCAAGATAAAACCTGATAAAGGCACAATCTTGATTGCAGACCCTTTTTTAAAAGGGCCTTATTTTAGTAGGTCTATTGTTTTATTAACCGAATATGGAGCGCATGGTGCTGTAGGTTTTGTACTAAATAAAACAAGTCATATTTTTCCTGATGAAATTATTGATGATTTATTAAGCTTTAAAGGTGAATTATATATCGGAGGCCCAGTTTCATCAGATACTCTGCACTTTATACATAAATTAGGAGACAAAATTCCTGGTGCTTTAAAAATATCAGATACCCTTTATTGGGGAGGTGAATTTGAAGTACTCAAAGAGTTAATAAACAAAGGTAAAGCTGATTCAAGCAATGTAAAATTCTTTGCAGGATACTCAGGATGGGCATCTGGTCAACTTGAGAAAGAAATCAAGGAGAACTCATGGATTCCAACAGAAATGAACGAAGAATTTATTATGGAAAGAGGTGTAGCTAGTATTTGGCGCGATAGCCTTTCGAAGCTTGGCGGTAAATATGAAACTTGGTCAAAGTTCCCAGAAGATCCAAGCAGTAATTAAATAGATTCATAAGTAAACTCATTTAACAATTGCTGTAGTTGTCGAGTCATTTGATTAAAATAACGCTTATCATTATACCCTACTATCCACTGAATACCTTGAATAGCATTGCATAAAAACATCTCTTCAACATTTACAAGTTCCTCCTTTTGCACACCACTTACTTCTATTACATTTGGCCATTTAGAACTTTTGATAATTTGAATAAGTACCTGACGCATTATACCACCTACGCAACCTGCAAAAACAGAAGGCGTATAAAAAACACCATCCTTAATCCAAAATAAATTAGAGCTGATGGCCTCAATAATTTTACCTTCATTATTATAAATAAAACAATCATCAACATTACTATTTACTTTTTCGAAAGAAGCCAATATATAAGGTAATGCATTTCCACTTTTAAAAAATGAGATAGGATTATAACCTTTCTTTACCTCAGTAAAATCTCCCAATAAGAGCCCTTTTTTATTCAGCTCGTAGTTTGTGCTTACAAGCTTACTACATTCAATTACAAAATCAACGCTATTTGTTTCGGGTGTATATAAACCCATGCCTGAACGAAGAACTTCTATTCGAACACGACTGGCACCAAAACACTTATTCTGTTTTAATAAACTAGATATTAAATGCTCTAACTCATGCTGCGGTGGCAAACTAGCTATTTCCATTTTAAGACTCATCAAAGCCTTAATCATCCTTTTGTAGTGCAGGTTAAAATGAAGCGCTTCGTTACCATTACATCGGATGGTTTCGAAGAAAGAATCTCCAAACTTAAAAGCCCTATTGTTAAACCTTATTGGAACCTCATCCTCATGATAAAACCTTTTATTATAACAAACGATGGAAGCATTCATAATTATTGCTTTACTATACTTTCACATATACCAAGAATTGAAGTATTCTTTTCAACTCTATAACTTTGCTTCACTCCTGCTGCTTCACCTGCCTGAATATCTCGTAAAGAATCGCCTATCAAAAAAGATTCAGACAAATCTATATCATATTCTTCTGCAGCCTGTAATAGCATACCTGGCTTTGGTTTTCTGCATTCACAATTAGATACTTCATTGTGATGAGGACAACAATAAATTGCATCAAAATTAGCATTATAAGCTTGCAAAATACCTTGCATCTTTTGATGAATTGCATTCACATCATCAACAGTATAAATACCTTTGGCAACTCCTCCTTGGTTGGTTATTAACACAAGCATAAAACCGGCCTCTTTTAGCAAAGCAAGTGCACTTGGAAGATCAGGGTTTAAAACAAAATCTTCTATTTTATAGATGTAGTAATGTCCTTCATCACTATTTACAACCCCATCTCTATCAATAAAAACTGCTTTTTTCATTATAAAAATGGAAATAATCTATAAATGAAATCGATAAATAACGAGGGCTTGTAAAGAATTGGGAAAATTAATCCAAATACTGCACCCCAGAAATGCGCATCATGGCCAATATTATCCATACCCTTTTGGGCCATAACCCTAGAATAAACCAAGTATCCAACACCGAAAACAATTCCAGGAATAGGTACAATAGCAAATAAGTAGAGCATGCTATAAGGACTAAAAAATATACTTGTAAAAACTACTGCTGAAACAGCACCTGAAGCACCAATAGCATTATAATATGGGTTCTCCTTTTCTTTTACTAGCGAATATAAACTTGAGAAGATTAGTGCTGCAAAAAAAAGAATAAAGAACATTAATAAACCTCTGCCTGGAAAAGCTTGATTAAAATAGTAAATCACGGCTCTACCAAAAGAGTACAATACAAACATATTAATTAGTAAGTGCGACCAACTACCATGTAAAAAACCATGTGAAATTAGTCGAACATATTCCTTATGCTTAATAATTCTATAGGCGTTAAACTGGTATTTTTCAATAAGGTGCGGCTGACTAAATGCGGTAACACTAATGACTACGATAACTGCAATCAATATAAATAATGCGTTCATTATAAGTTCTATTTTAATGTAATATTTTAAAAATCATCTCTTTTAACAAGTCTCCGGTATTGGCAGAAACATTGTTAAAACCTTTACTCTTCATATCGTAATCTCTAAGTATTGAGATGATATCAACAACTTTTCTACCTGAATAATTACGAGCTCCTAATGCATAACCCTGTACAAAAAATGGATTAATAGATAACTCCTTCGCCACATTTGCTTTACCTTTATCCTTTAGGTAATAGTATATCATTAACTTTGAAAAGTAATTAAACAATACTGATATTGTTGCCTGGATAGGATGATCTTTAGGATTGTTGGCAAAAACCTTAATTATTCTATTGGCTTTTAGCACTTCCTTATTAACAATGGCTTTTTGTAATTCAAAACTATTGTAATCCTTACTTAGCCCTATATTCTTTTCTACATCATCAGCTGTTATTTGCTGCACATTGTTACCTAAGGCAACCTTAAGTTTATCAAGTTCCTTTACTATTTTTGATAGATCAGAACCCAGTGAATCCGACAATAATGACGAAGCTTTTAGGTCAATACTTAAGCCATTTTCTTTTAAATAACCTGTTATCCACGGTGCTACCTGATTATCATAAAGCTTTTTAAACTCAAATATACTCTTACTCTTTTTTAAGGTTTTAGATAGCTTCTTTCTACTATCAAAGGTTTTGTATTTATAGTTAACAACTAATATGGTTGAATTCAGTGGATTTTCAGCGTAGTGTACTAATTCTTCAATCTTATCTAAATTCTGCGCTTCCTTTACCACTACCACTTGATATTGCGACATCATTGGGTAGCGTCGAGCAGTAAGAATAACCGTATTAACATCGGTATCTTTACCATACAGAATTGTTTGATTGAAGCCTTTTTCCTCTTCAGTCAAACAATTATCTGTTATATAATTGGTAATTTGATCAATGTAATACGTTTCTTCACCCATTAAGAAATAAATAGGCTTAAACTGCCGATTTTTTAAATCGGCCATTATCTGCTTAAAATCGTTCACGCTTGTAGTTGTTCTCTTTTAGTATAATACAAAAGTACAATTATCCTTCAAAATGTAGGTGTTTCACAGATAAGCCTTCATCAATAATTTCGCGTATTGAATCAATTCCTATTTTAAGATGTTGCTCAACAAACTCTTCTGTTACTTTCTTATCGCTTGAATCCGTTTTTATGCCTGTAGAAATCATGGGCTGATCTGACACTAACAACAAGGCACCCACTGGAATTTCATTTGCAAAACCAACCACAAAAATTGTAGCCGTTTCCATGTCAATTGCCATGGCACGAGTTTCCTCTAGGTATTTTTTAAAATTAGAATCATACTCCCATACCCTTCTATTGGTTGTAAAAACAGTACCCGTATAATAATCTCTTTCGTAACTAACTATAGTTGACGAAACCGCACGCTGTAAATTAAAGGCAGGCAAAGCAGGCACTTCTGCAGGCAAATAATCATTTGATGTACCCTCATTTCTGATAGCCGCAATTGGAATAATTAAATCACCCAGCTGATTCTTCTTTTTTAAACCACCACATTTCCCTAAAAATAGAACAGCCTTTGGTTTGATGGCTCCTAGTAGGTCGATAATAGTAGCAGCATTAGGACTACCCATTCCAAAATTGATTATGGTAATTCCATTGGCACTTGCATTGGGCATATTCGCATCTTCACCAACAATAGGTACATCGTACCATTTGGCAAATAAATCAACATAATGCTGAAAGTTTGTTAGCAATATATGTTGAGTGAAGTCTTCTAATTTCCTACCTGTATATCGAGGCAACCAATTGTCTATGATATCTTTTTTTGTTTTCATGGCTGTATTTTTTAGTTGATTTGACTTTTTATTTGAGGCCCTAATATACCTTATTTCGCAATAACGACTTTAGTAAAAAAGTTATATTTGTATAAAAATTGATACGAATGGATCCACTGAATTTGCCACAATATAATTTCACAATTAAAGAAGTGCTCGGCAAAAAAAAGATATTTGATAAGATAAGGCGCAAGTATGTTGTTCTTACCCCGGAAGAATGGGTTCGGCAGAATTTTGTATCTTTTTTAATAGAACAGTTGAATTACCCTTCATCCTTAATGGCTATTGAAGCCAAAGTTAACATCAATGGACTTTCGCAAAGAGCCGATATAGTAGTTTACAACACCATGCGTAAACCTTTGCTGATAGTTGAATGTAAAGCTCCAAAAGTAAAAATAACGCAAGCTGTATTTGACCAAGCTGCCCGATATAACATTAAACTTAGAACCAAACTACTTGTGGTTACAAATGGTTTGAATCATTATTGCGCTTCTATTGCGGATGATGGCAGGAACTATCAATTTTTAGAGCAAATACCAGCCTACAAATAACTTACTGATTGTTGATCAATTGATACATAAATTCATCCTCGTATTTATTGGCTACTTTGCGCCACTCTTTGCGCGTACCCATTAATGTAAAACCCTTATTTTCAAACAACTTTACAGAGGCTTTATTAGAAGTAATAACAGAACAATATAATTGATGAATGCCAAGGTGTTGAAATGAATATTTGATTAATAGTTCTAACGCCTTACTTGCAACACCTCTATTCTGAAATTTTTTATTAACAATTATCCCCACTCCTGCTCTATTATGAAATGGATCGAAATCAAATAAATCAATGATCCCTGCCACTGCTTTTTGGTCGTTATGATCTATCTCAACAATTAACCTAAGTTCTTTATTTTCATAGATATCATTATTCATTGAAGCAATATACTGCTTCAGCTGAAAACGCGAAAATGGAACTAGGGTCTCAGATGCGACCCATAGTTCCATTTTATTTTCTAATTCATAAAGCGTATTGATATCCTCAGGTTCAACAGCTCTTAAACGTATATTTTGATCTAGCATTATTCTCTCATTTCTTCTATTTGGTAAATATAGCGAACAAATGGATCTTTATAACTAACTATTTTTAATAATTCTGATTTGGCCTTTTTAGCTTCACTATAAGAATTGTATGCACCATATAAATATCTAACATTACCATCTTTACATTTCACAATATCTACTTGAGTCATATCAAGATTATTAAAGTACGTTGTTAAATCAACTTCCTTTTTAAGGGTTAAAAATTGAATCGTATACTTTGCATCTGCACCAGAAATATTACTAGTTCCACTGGTCTTTGTGGCTTCTTTATGAGTTGCAGCATCCCCGACTATAGTATTGCTTTCTTCTGGAGCTTTAAGTGTAACTAATTGAACAGGATCTATATTTACAAGATTCTCTCTATTATGATAGGTCATTTCCCTATTCACTTCAATCTCTTTTGTATAAGTCTCAAATTCATCTCCTGAATAAACAATATCGTAACTCTTGTCAGCCTCTAAAATCATTAGGTAAGTATTATCTTCAGGGTTTACTTTATACTTACCAACAACAGTTTCTTCATTTTTAACCAATATTTTCAACTCCGCCATTGGCAAATCCGCATCATTACTAATTGCTCCTTTTAAAACAGCCATTCTTTCAATCTCTGGCTCTTCGTACTCAACTTGGTAAATATCTATTCCCCCAATGTTAGAATCAAAACGAGACGATGCCATATAGGCTTTATTGGTTGATGCTGTAGGTACGAAAAAAATATCATCATCAGGAGTATTAATCGGGTAACCCATATTTATTGGGTTGGTAAATGTACTATCCGGTAATATTGAAGAGTAAAAAATATCAAAACCTCCCATACTATTATGTCCCTCAGAGCTAAAATATAAAGTTCTACCGCCTGGATGAAGCATTGGTGTTTCTTCATCAAACTCAGTATTAATTTTTGGGCCAAGATTTACAGGCACTCCCCATTCTCCATTAGGTATCTTTCTAACGTAATAAATATCTAAACCTCCATAACCTCCAGGGCGATCACTCGTGAAAAGCAAAATAGATTTATCAGCACTGATAGATGCATGCGTTTCATTAAATCTACTGTTAATTCCTTTAGGCAATTTATATGGCTCACTCCAAGTTTCCCCATCGTAGTTACTCACATATATTAAACTACCATCAATATTACTCCTTAACAAATACATTTCAGAACCATCAGGAGAAATAGATAAAACAGATTCGTGGCTATTTTCATCAAGAATGGAAGTAATAATCTCTGATTCTTTCCACTCTCCATTAATATACTTTGAGTGATAAATCTTCTCAGAAAACTGTCCATTAGGTATTTTCTGAGAATAAGATGATTTCCTTTTGGAGGTAAAAAACAGCTCCGACTCATCAGCACTAACAACAGGCGTATGGTCATCGTATTTTGAGTTTATTACTGCCCCTAAATTGTAAACGTCTAACTCAACAGGATTCTTCATTAACTCAATTCCGTTCTGTGAAGTTTCTATTTCGCGTTTAATAACCTCTTTTAAATCCACAAAATCCTCTGGTATAAAACTTAGAATATTTGAATATGTTTCGATGGCTTTTTCATAATTATAAGTACGCTGATAGGATTTAGCCAAAGACATATTCACATCTATACCAAAGTCGGTATTCCGCATTTCTGGCTTTAGTAGCTCCTCGGCTGCAATAAAATGTATTACTGCAGAATCGGGCCCATGTGCTGTATTAAGGTAACAATGTGCCAATTGATATTGTACATCAATATTTTCAGGATCATTTGCTTCTACTCTTTTTAAAAGAGGAATTGCAGCTTTATAATCACCGTCTTTAATAAAATCAAGACTCTTTTTGTACATTTTATCAAACCCATCATTCTGACCTGAAACGGGTTGTGAAATTTGAAAAAGACATACTAGCGCTAAAAGGGTAGTTAGTAGTTTCATATATTACTTTTTATCTACATTTTTATATTGTAGCTACCTAACTTAATTACATACTTTAGTAGTAATATAATTATTTAAGATGGCCTTATATTAAACTATTCTTTACTTATTTACCAATGGGTTCTAACACAATAGGATCTAAATAAAAAGTAAATCCTTTACTCTTAAAAGCCTTGCCTCCTGGCACTATCACTTGTTTCTCCACAGGTTTAAAACCATCACACTCCACATACATTGTGTACTCCTTATTGGCTGGTAGAATCAAAACATACTTTCCTGTATTCGGATTCACTCTATAGGGTTCTTCCTTTTCTTCATCACTGTTATCCACCAAAATTATATTTGCTTGTTCTGCAGGCTTTTTCTTATCTGTATAAATAAAACCACCCACCGTTGTAAGTGAATTCGTATGCTTATCGGGATACTCAATTAAATAAATATCACTTCCGCCAAAGCCTTCTTTACGCTTTGATGCATAATACACTCTATGCTCATCAGCGGTTGGACAATAAAAAAGATCATCATAAGGAGTGTTTATAGGATAACCAATATTTTCTACTGACACCCACTTGTTGTCATCATCTGAATGCGCTTTAAATATATCGTACCCACCCATACTATTATGACCTTCAGAACTGAAATACAAGGTATGATTGGTATCATCAATAAAAGGACTGCTCTCATCATAAGCTGTATTAATGCGAGGTCCCAAATTTATTGCTTTACCCCAACTACCATCGGGCAACTTAATCGACATATAAATATCCATTCCGCCAAAACCTCCAGGTCGATCGCTTGTATAATAAATTGTATCGCCATTAAATGAAAATGCAGCATGCGTTTCGGCATAAAGAGAATTTATTGGAGCTGGAAATTTAATTGGCTCTTGCCACTTTCTATTTTTGTAATTGCTATAATATAAATCGCCAACTCCTCCATTGCTCCTATACAATACCAGCGTTTTACCATCTGATGCTAAACTAACTGTGGCCGTATTACTTTTATCATTTAAATAAATAGGTTCTGGTTTTTTCCATTTACGATCTCTCCAAACCGTTGAATAAATCCTCTCATCATCATTAATACCCAAAGAATCAGACTTTCGAGAAGTAAAAAGCAGCAAGTTTTCATCGTAACTAATAACTGGGCTATGCTCATCAAGGGCTGTATTAATATTTGAGCCCATGTTTGTGATCTTAAAGTATAAAGTATCCTTAGTTAACTCTATCGCATTATTACAATATGAAATCCCTCTATTAATTTTAGAAATGGCCTCTAACTCTTTTTCGGAAATCCTTGATAGTAGAGATTTATATTCGTCAATGCTTTTATTAAAAGACTCTCCAAGGTGATAACACTGTGCTAAGTAATACGAGGCTATTAATGACTGTTCATCAGTACTATCAATTGATAAATAATACCCTGCTGCAGATTCTAACAGTTTTATTGCAAGCGGTATTTTTGCTTCTGCAAACAAAAAACACTCTCCAGCCTTTAATTCCAGATAAATATCATCAGGGTAAGCACTTAATAAACCCTCGTATATAGCCATTGCCTCGCTATAGTTTTCGGTGGCTACTAAATTGCTTGCCTGCTGAACTTGCTTTCTGTATGTTTTTTGTTGTGCATTTACGCCTATGGTAATAAGCATACACACAACCAAGATAAAGTGCTTCATTTCACGCTATATAATAAAATCAGTATTTGTTAAAAGTAAACAATTGACCTTATAATAATAAGGTATTAAGTTAGTTATTTGTTAATGAGCACGATTACTTTGATGAATGTCTTTTTTTAAGGGATAGTAATTGCTGAAGTATTTACTCAACAAAGCTTAGTGCATTATTATTGACAAATACAGCACTTCAGATGTAGAGCTTATAAAGTGATAACCGAGAATAATGGCTTTAGAGCATAAGGTATTGGACTAAGATAACTTAACATAAACAGCCCTCTTTGCCAATATAGTCTGACTGATGCTACGAGCCAACATAAACAAATTCATCGATAGCCAAATAGCCTGAGTTCCAATATGCCCTCGCAAGAGATAAAAAGGAATAAAGAAGAATATTACAGATGATATTAACATTGAATTTCGCATGGCACGTGACGAAGTGCAACCGATATAAATACCATCCCAAATAAAGGAAGCAAAACTAGCTATGGGTATAAACACAAGCCATATTAAATATTTTGAAGCCTCATCTAATACCGTTTCCTGATTGGTAAAGATTTGCAATAACTCCCTGCCAAACACCCAATATATTAGGGTGAAAAACAAAGCAAATCCTCCACCCCAAATAAACAACTTAAATACCGATTCCTTTAGCTTGAGTTTGTTTTTAGCACCAAAATAATGACCTACGATAGCCTCTGCGGCATAGGCAAAACCATCTAAGAAATAAGAAAACAAAAAGAAGAATTGCAATAAAGCACTATTGGCCGCCAACTGAATATTACCAAAACCAGCTGACTGACTAGTAAAAAACGTAAATACAGCAATTACACATATGGTTCTGATAAAAATATCGTTGCTTACGTTTAAAAATTCTTTCAATTCGTTTAAACGCAATATCTCTTTAACTTTAAAATAATGGAGTACATGCTTATACTTCTTTAAAAATAGAAACACCGACAACAGCAAGCCACTATACTGAGCTATTACCGAGCCCATGGCAACACCCCTTTCTTCAAAACCACCCAACTTTACCAATAAAAAACTACTGCCTATATTAATCACATTAATGATAATGGATATGAGCATTGGATAAATTGAATTTTGCATTCCAATAAACCACCCATTGATAACCATTAGAGCAATGGCGGCAGGAGCAGCCCAAATACGAACATAAAAGTAATTAGATGCAAGCTCTTTTACTTCAGGCGATCCATCGAGAAGCCAGAAACTGAAATTACCGATGTATTTTTGAAAAATCAGAAGAAATAGACCTCCACTAAGGGCAATAAACAAACCTCGAAAAAGAACCATGGCCATTTCGTTTTTGTTCTTTCTTCCGTTTGCTTGGGCAGAGATACCACTGATACTCATACGCAAGAAAGCAAAGCCCCAATACACAAAGTTAAATATAACACCTCCAAGAGCTATTGCTCCCATATATACATCAGAATCTAAGTATCCCATCAAATGTAAATCAACCATACCCAACAGTGGAACTGTAAGGTTAGATAGAATATTAGGGATGGCTAGTTTTAGTATTTTCTTATGCATATGTTCTGAAGCTATTGGTGTTTATTCCCAATTTGGGTGCAAATATAAATATTATATCTATTGGTAATTCATCAATAGTTCTTTAGTTTTTAGTAAGTAAGCATTAGTAAATGCTATTAGCGGATATTGCAGATAAAAATTTATCAATGACTCTATGTATACCTGAGTCTTATAAACAAAAAAATGGGGCTTCGAATCATTATTCGAAAGCCCCACATTACCCAGACAAAATAAACAAACTAACCTATTAATTCTATGAACAACATTGAGCAATAGGTAATGCTCAACATATCTTTATATTTTACTTTAATCTTTTTGCAACCTCATCCCAATTAATAATATTCCAAAATGCTGAAATATAATCTGGACGTAAATTTTGGTATTTTAAATAATACGCGTGCTCCCAAACATCTAAAGCCAAAACAGGAGTACCTTTCACTTCTGCTATATCCATTAGTGGATTGTCTTGATTTGCTGTTGATGTAATGGCTAAACTACCATCCTCCTTTTGCACTAACCAAGCCCAACCTGATCCGAAACGTGTAGCTGCTGCTTTCGAGAATTCATCTTTAAAAGCATCGAAAGAACCAAAGCTCTTTTCAATAGCTGCTAAAACATCTCCTGTTGGAAGACCGCCTCCGTTTGGACTAAGTACTTTCCAAAATAACTCGTGGTTATAAAAGCCACCTCCGTTATTACGAACAGCTGCTGATTGAGACGAAATTGAAGCTAAAATATCTTCAACTGATTTACCTTCTAAATCTGTACCTGCAATAGCAGCATTTAAATTATTTGTATATCCTGCATGATGCTTGCTGTGGTGGATTTCCATTGTGCGTGCATCAAAGTGTGGTTCTAAAGCATCGTATGCGTAATCTAATTTTGGTAATTCGAATGCCATAATTAAGTTGTATTTGTTTAGTTATATTTTTGTAGAGGTATTTAAGACCTCTATATCTTTATTAAATTTCATAGGTTAAACAGGATGTATTATAAAAGGTTCAAAAAGGATTAAAAAAAAATACAATATTTTTCAACCATGCTCCAAACACCCCTATAAATAAGGCCATTACAGCTTACCTATTTTACATATTTCTTCCCCCTTAAAAAAAAGGGGGTTGGCTTGAAAAAGGTTTTATAGCATTACAGAGTTAGGGGGATTTTGGTTATTGTAGAGCCAATCCTCCTTAAATATTAATACACGAGAACTTGAAGACATCCCCTTCGCCAAGGTTGAAAAGTGTTATATATTGAGATTTCATTCCCCCTTAGAAAAAGGGGGTTGGCTTGAAAAAGGTTTTATAGCATTGCAGGCTTTGGGGAATTTTGGATATTGTAGAGTCAATCCCCCTAAATTATTAATACACGAAGACTTTGAAGACAACCCCCTTCGCCAAGGGGGAAAAGTGTTATATATTAAGAATTCATTCCCCTTTAGAAAAAGGGGGTTGGCTTGAAAAAGGTTTTATGGCATTGCAGGGTTTGGGGGATTTTTGATCTCATAAAGTCAATCCCCCTAAAATATTAAACTATGAGAACTTGAAGACAACCCCCTTCGCGAAGGGGGAAAAGAGGAACAGTCATTAATACTACAAACCTAAGTTCTGCTTCTGATCTAAAACTACCGACTCAATAAGCCTTAATACATTTGGGAAATCAGTTTTAATATCGTATTCCTGAATTCTTAATACTACATACCCCAAATCATTTAGCAAATTATCCCTAGCAAGATCTTCCTCTATCTTAAATTGATGAGAGTAACCATCTACCTCGATAATTAACTTCAGTTTTCTACTTATAAAATCCACGATATAGTTTTGTATACAAAATTGTCGGTTAAACTGGTAACCGTACATCTGTTTTGCTCGAAGTGCATTCTTCCAAAGAATAATCTCACCTGGTGTTGAATCATTCCTAAGGTCTCTGGCAAAGAGTTTAAGTTGTTTTTTACTTAGGGTCATGTTTATAAATTTAGCAATAGCAATTATATATCGCAAAGAATATAACTTTCATTCCCCCTTAGAAAAAGGGGGCTGGCTTGAAAAGGATTTTATCGCATTACAGGCTTTGGGGGATTTTGGATATTTAGAGTCAATCCCCCTAAATTATTAATACACGAAGACTTTGAAGATAACCCCCTTCGCCAAGGGGGAAAATTAGGAAAGAATAGTATTCTTAAATTTTAAGATAAAGGTAGTGCCTTTACCTATGATGCTTTCAACATCTATTTCGGCACCATGAGACTCTATAAAGCTACATACCAATTGAAGGCCTAAACCTAAACCTTTTTCGTTGTTTGTGCCGTAGGTACTTGCAATATCACCTGAGCATAGGCGCTTTTTAAAATCGGCTACTTCTAAACCAATACCTGTATCAGCTACTTTAACAATAATATGGTCTTTTTCGCGATAGGCACTTACGGTTATAAAACCGCCAACTTTGGTAAACTTTAGGGAGTTACTAATAAGGTTACGCATAGTCATTGCAAAAAATGGCTTATCTACGTGCAAGTCTAGGTCGCTGGCTATATTCGATTGTATTTGTATGTCTTTAGAGTTGGCAATGGGTTGTATGTGAATCAATTCTTCTTGAAACACTTGCAGAATAGGCACATTAACCTTGTTTATCTTTATGTTTTTCATTTGAATAACCCCCCACTGCAATAGGTTATCTAACAATTGCACTACACTTGCCGAAGAACGCTCTAACTCTTTGGCTAATTCGGGTATTTGCTCATAATCGTTGGTCTCCAAATAATAGTTGAGTACTTCTGAATAACTGTTAAAGGTTGCTATGGGACTACGTAAATCGTGGGAGAGTATGGAGAAAAACTTATTTTTTGTATCGTTGGCAATCTCTAGTTCTTTATGCTGCTTAGCTAAAATAATGGCATCGTGCTTACGTAATCTGCGGTTACGGTACAAATGCGCCACATGTGCTAATAACAAAAACAAAACAACAAATAATGAAATACCAATTATAGTGTAACGCTCTTTTTGATTTACCAAGTCATCTACTTCTTTCTGTTTTTGAGCAACTTCGTATTTGGTGCGGAGATTTGCAATTTTACGCACCGTTTCTTCATTATTAATACTATCGCGGTAAGCTACATATTCACAATGTTTTTGGTAAGCTTTATCGTATTGTTTTTGTGCATTGTAAATATTAGCTAGGGTCAAACTAGCATCTCGCATTTGTTCTTTTAGACCATGTTCTTTAGCCAAAAGGAAACTACTAATAACAGCGTTAATAGCATCTGAGTAATGTTTCTCTTCTAAATAAATTCTTGCCAACCCTTCTTTATAAGATGAGATAGCATAATTATCCTTATAAGGCTCTAAAAGCTTCACCCCTTCATCAAGATATTTTTTTGCACTATCCAACTCTATTAAGTCAATAAATGCCAATCCCATATTTCCTTTTGCGTATGCAACGCCCTGACTATATTTAGCTTTTTGGAATAATTTGCTTGCTCTCTTATTAAAATATATGGCAGAATCTGGCTCATCCCAATCTCTTTTACATTCTCCTAAATTGAGGTTTACAGCAGCACATCTAAGAGAGTCGTTAATATACTTAAATGCATTTAAGGCCTTTTTATACCATTCTTCTGCTTTCCTCTTTTCTTTACTTTGGTAATATATATTACCAGTTTCAAGATAAGATGCAGCTATTCCTTTTGAATCGTTGAGTTTATCATATATAAATAGACCTTCTTGTGCACAATCCATTGCCTTAAAAAAATCTCCTCGCACTCTATGCGTTAAGGCCTTTAAAAGCATAGCCCTAGCCACTCTTTCCTTGTCATCTAACTTAACCGCAATAATTAAAGCTGAATCCGCATACAAATATCTTTGGCTAGGGTTTTCTATTTTGTAAAAGGTGTCATAATATGTTCTATACTTGATTAATAATTCAGAAACAGAATATAACTCTTTAGTATTGGCAAAACTAAATTCACCAATTCCTCCGCAGAAAAGGAGTGTTAACCCGAAATATATCTTTAAAAGTAACTTCACAAGTAAACTATAGGAGAGACCAAATCTCTCCTTTCAAAATTATTAATCTTTAGGTGGCACACTTATAACTGGATCAATACTTACCTTTGACCCATCCTTATATTCGAAGTCAATATTATATGCTTCATCTCCCTCAACATCCTTATCAATAACCCCTTTCCATTTCTTATCAGTCACTTTATGCGGTTTTACACTAAAGACTTCTTCGCTATCTTCCTTCTTATAAATATTTAGAATCTTATTAATATTACTATCCTTAGCTAATTTCCATTTAACCTTTTGACCACGACCTCCTACTGATCTAAGATCATCTACTCCTATATTACCTTCATTATCACTCAACCAAAGGTCTATTTTTCCGTCCTTTTCTACGGCTTTCAAAAGAATTTTCAATGACATAAATTAAATTTTAAATTGTTTACACTTATTGTTTTAGTCTTTCGGAGGAATCTCAATAATAGGATCAATGATAACTATACTCCCATCCTCATATTCAAAATCGATATTGTACTCAATGCTGTTAGCTGCCCAGGGGGCTACTTTAGCTTCCCAAATACCATGCGATACACGGTAAGGTTGCACCTCAAAAATATCAGCACTATGCTCCTTTTTATAAATATTGAGTATTTTATTTATTTTGCTATCCTCGGCCAACTCCCATCTGATAATAAAGTTGGGTTCTGCTTTAGTTTCAATCATTGGAGTACCCGTGTTACCTTGTGTATCCCAAAGATCAAGGGTAATTTCTGTGCCTGTATCTACAGCACGCATGCTAATGGTAACATCTGCTGTTGGTGTTTCTTCTAAATCCTCATTGCTATGAGTTTCTTTTAAATCTTCTTTGCTACAGGATATACATATTAGTATTGCTATAGCGCTTAATAATAGGTTCCGTTTCATATGGTTTTAGGTTTTAATTATTAAAAACGAGGCTAAAAATAGTAATTTTATGTTTACAGAAAACCTATTGTTAAAAAAAACACACTGCAGTCTGAATATTTAACATTGAGCCTATGTAGTAAATACATGCAACTATGCCCATATAACGGGCTGCACAGGAGTTATAGCTCCGTTATTATACAGTAAATAAATTACAAATTTTTACGCGCTACAGAATAGACTACAAACACCCTTCTTTATATAACTACAAAACAGAATACAATTAAAATTGAACAGCTAGGCTTACTATAAACAAATGACTGGTTGTATATCTTTTTATTACAACTAGGGAACCTACCTTTAAACCATAGGCAAATGCAAAATAAACGTAGCACCTTTTCCTAACTTACTTTCCACATCAATGCTACCATTATGCGAATTAATAAAGCTACAAACCAATTGCATCCCTAAACCAAGTCCTTTTTCGTTATTGGTGCCGTAGGTACTTAAAATTTCACCGCTTTTAAGACGCAATTTAAAAGCATCCTCATCTAAACCAACACCAGAATCGGCCACCTTAATAATAACACTATTGTTTTCGCGGTAAGTACTCACACAAACAAAGCCTCCCTTTGGGGTAAATTTAATGGCATTGCTAATAAGGTTTCGAAGCGTCATGGCAAAATAGGCCTTATCTACAAAAAGTTCAATATCGGTGGCTATATTGAATTGTATCTGAATATCTTTTGCCAAAGCAATGGAGTTCAGGTGATGCAATTCTTCTTTAAAAACTTGTATAACCTTAATTTGCTGTCGTTCTATTTTTATGTTTTGCATTTGAACCATACCCCACTGTAGTAGGTTATCAAGCAAATGCATAACACTGCTCGATGAACGCTCTAGTTCTTGCACCAATTTGGGTAATTGTTCAATTTCATTGGTATTAATATAATAATTAAGTAATTCGGCATAGCTATTAAAGGTAGCAATGGGGCTGCGTAAATCGTGCGAGAGTATTGAGAAGAACTTATTTTTGGTATCGTTTGATTTTAATAAGGCATTACGTTGCTCCTCAAGTAATAATTTATCGCGATTACGCTGCTTACGATTTTTGTATAAAAGAAATATATGTATGCCTAATAAAACAAGTATTATAAGTAACGCCACAAGCAACAATTGGTGCTTGCTCTTTTTATTTTGTAAATCATCTACTTCTTTCTGTTTTTGTGCCACCTCGTATTTAGTACGTAAGTTGGCAATTTCGCGTATGGTATCTTCGTTTACTAGGCTATCGCGATAAATTACATAGTTATTATGATGATGGTAAGCTTCTTTATAGTTTTGGGTGCTACTATATATACTCGATAAACACAAACTGGCATCGCGTATTTGTTCTTTTAATCCGTACTCGTTAGCCAAGCGTAAACTCCTCTGAGCCAATTGTTCTGCTTTTTCCAAATCACCATCGGCAATGACTAAGCGTGCTAAGCCTTCTAAGTAGGCAGACACCGCGTAATTATCTCCCGTAGGTTCTAATATTGCAATGGCTTTGTGTAAATTAACTTTGGCACTATCTGGTTTATTGAGGTCTATGTAAACTAGACCAATATTTCCTTTGGTGTAGGCTGTTGATGATATATTATTCAGTTGAGTAAATAAACTATCTGCTTTTTGTAGTTTAGAAAGTGCTTTATTCGGTTTTCCCCATTCTCGATATAACTCACCGAGATTACATATTGCGGCCGCACATCTCAAAGAATCAAGCTCCAAAAGTTCATCAATGGCGACTAAATAAGTTTCTTCCGATTTAGCGAAACCGTTAATCTTTTGATAAACTCCAGCCTTACGAAATAAGCAATCAGCCACACCCTCCCTAAATCCAACTATTTCGTGTTTAACTTGTGCTTTATCTAAAGCTAATAATGCGTTTATATTATTCCCAGCTAATTGATATCCTCGGCTCAACAACACTAAGGCAGATCCCTCCAGCACATGATCTCCGTAGTGCTGTGCCAATAAATGAGCTTTATTGGCATATGAAATTTTAATTGCTACTTCATTTGAATAAAAAGATATTTCTTTATATCGAGAATATAACAATTTCCAAGACACTTGGCCTGAGTCTTTATTACAAAAATAAATTAAACTATCAATATTTGCATTAACAGAAAAAAAATGAAATACTATCAAAGAGAATATCCATATTTTTATAAATCTAACCACAATAGTATTTCATTTGTTAAAATACTATCCTGCAGGTGGAACATCAACCAATGGATCCACATGAACAGGCGTTCCATCCTCATAGACAAAATCAATATTGTAAGATTCTACACCTACAGCATCATCAGCAACCGTAGCGGTCCATTCGGTACTACTCTTGGCTGCAGGTCCCTCACTAAAAACAGATTTACTGCCTTCTTTTTTAGAAATACCTGTGATTTCTTTTATGGAACTTTCATTAGCTAGTTTCCATACAATTTGATCGCCATCTTTAGCTTTAGTTGTTAAGTTATTTTTACCCATATCGCCCTCATTGTCGGCTAGGTAAAGATTAATTGTGCCGTCTTCTTTAACAGCCTTCATAAAAATATTAATGATCATAATTTTATATAATTATTTTAGGTTATTTATAATAAACCCTAACGTTTGCATATAGTTTTTCCATTTACACTAAGTGCCAATTAATTTACGCTAATTACATTAATTACCATATAAACAACTATACACTAATGCATACTAGACAATCTGCTAATCAAACTCACAGAAATAATAAGTGAGTATAAAAAATGCGCCAAAATGTGGAACCAAGTTTATTTTCACCGCAACTATATAAAGTAGCGCTAGAAAACAGTACCTACAATATCAAATAGTGCAAGCTTTTTTTGCGGATCTATATACTAGATTCTATCTTCGCTTTTTTAAGCGGAATAAAAAACAAGTATATGCAATTAGATAAGCAACACCTCCTAATGGAACTATTTACCAAATGGTCGGGGCAAGAAGTGGAAAGTATTAGCACCCAACCACCATCGGGTTCGTACCGCGAGTACATCCGCATAAGCGGAAGTAGCAAAAGTGCTTTGGGCGTTTACAATGCCGATACCAAAGAGAATGATGCTTATCTGGGTTTTACCGATCACTTTATAGAACAAGGCTTGCGCGTGCCCAAGGTTTATACGCGTATGAATGCTGAAAACATCTATTTAATAGAGGATTTAGGCACCATTACCCTTTTCGATTATCTGCAAAAAACACGTATTGAAGAGGTTTTTCCTGATGAGTTGATTGAGGTATATCAAAAAACGGTTCGCGAGTTGGTGCAATTTCAACTGAAGGGTGGCAAGGGCTTAAATTACGATTTATGCTACCCCCGTAAGGCTTTTGATAGACAATCGATGCACTGGGATTTATCCTATTTTAAATATTACTTTTTAAAGCTTGCGCAGATATCTTTTGATGAACAAAAGCTTGAGGACGATTTTAATACGCTGATGGATTACCTATTATCAGCAGAACAAAATTTCTTTTTGTATCGCGATTTCCAAAGCAGAAACATTATGCTTAAGGATGGCGAACCTTGGTTTATCGATTTCCAAGGCGGACGCAAAGGTGCACTGCAATACGATTTAGCCTCGCTACTTTACGATGGCAAAGCCGATTTACCCAACGATGTGCGTGAGGGATTACTTCAAACTTATCTTACCGAACTAAAAAAATACCACAAGGTTGATGAAACTGAGTTTAGCCACTTGTTTTATGCGCATGTATACATTCGTATTATGCAAGCAATGGGTGCCTATGGTTTTAGAGGTTTTTACGAGAAAAAAGAGCATTTTTTAAAGAGTATACCGTATGCATTAAAAAACATCACTAAACTATTACAAAACAACCCGCTTCCATTAGAAATACCTGAGCTTACAAAAGTGTTACGCTCACTAACGCAAAACGAAAAACTAAAGCAAATTAATTCCCTAACGGTAACTATCAATAGTTTCTCGTATAAAAGAGGTATTCCGTTTGATATGAGCGGTAATGGCGGAGGTTTTGTTTTTGATTGTAGAGCCATCCATAACCCTGGTAGATATGAAGCTTATAAACAAATTACGGGTAAAGATCAGCCTGTAATAGACTTCTTTGAAAAAGAACCCGAAATGCACGAATTTTTAGATGGCGTGTATAACATGGTATCTAAATCGGTTGAAAAATATATTTCGCGTGGTTTTAAACATTTAATGGTCAATTTTGGTTGTACAGGTGGACAGCATCGCTCGGTATATTCTGCCGAAAATTTAGCAAAATACCTTAAGGAGAAATATGCTGTGAGTATTAAATTAAAACACGTTGAACAAGAAATTAAGAAGGGGTAACTTTAAGTTTACAAGTTTTCAGGCAGAAGAGAGATGTGAAACTTTAAATGAATGCCTATTGATTGATAAGTTATGGGTAATAAGAAGTGCAAAGAAAAGGGCTTGAAGAAAAAATGTGAGGAGCTTCCGAAACCAAAGAAATACATGTGCAAAAAATGCGATGCTACTTCAAATAAAGAGGGAAGGTTGTGTAAACCTAAAAAGAATAAGTTAAACGATTAGATTTTTAGACTTTAGATAATAGACTATTACAAAACACTAAAAAGGCTGTATGATAAGTATAATACACTTACCATACAGCCTCTTTTTTTTATTATTGAGAGAACATTCTATAACTCTATAAAAACTATCCTCCGTAATGCAAAGGTGCTCCTGGGCCAATTGGTAAGCCTAAAACCATCCAAATGGCTAGCATAATACTCCATCCTATAAAGAACACAATTGAATAAGGGAGCATAATGGAAATAACGGTTCCGATACCTGCTTTTTTATCGTACTGATTAATAAATGCAACAATTAGGGCAAAGTAACTCAGCATTGGGGATATAATATTGGTTACCGAATCGCCAATACGATATACCAATTGTGTAAACTCAGGTGAGTAACCCAATATCATAAACATAGGAATAAACACAGGCGCCATTATGGCCCATTTAGCCGAAGCAGATCCCATGATGATGTTAATTAAGGCGGCTATTAATATAAAGCCTATCATAAGTGGTATGCCGGTTAGTTTAATGCTTTGTAAAAACTCGGCTCCCGATATGGCTGAAATCAAACCAATATTTGTCCACTTAAAATATTCTACAAACTGAGCTGCAAAGAACACCAAAACAATATACGAGCCAAGGGTTTCCATTGATTTACCCATGCCCTTCATTACATCCGCATCGCTTTTAATGGTTTTGGCTCCTACTCCATAAGCAATACCCGCAACAGCAGCCACAACAAATATTATAGTTACAATACCTTTTAGGAAGGGCGATTTTAAAATACTGCCTGTTCCTGCTTCTCTTAAAAACCCACTAAAAGCAATAAAACTATCCTCAGGTAATAATCCCCATACCATTACAAGCACCATAATCAGCGTGGCAATGGTAGCATAAAAAAGTCCTTTCTTTTCTGCGGCATTTAGCGGATGAATATCTTCAGCTTCGGCATCACCGGTATACAATCCTAGCTTAGGAATTACAATTTTTTCAGTGACTAAAGTCCCTAATCCCGAAATTAAGAAGGTAGATACAAACATAAAGTAGTAGTTACTAGCCGCACTAACCGTATAAGTTTCATTCATAATTTGTGCTGCTTCTTGCGAAAGCCCAGCCAAGAGTGGATCAACAGTACCCAAAAGTAAGTTGGCACTATATCCTCCAGATACCCCAGCAAAAGCCGCTGCCAATCCTGCTAAAGGATGGCGCCCAGCAGCTAAAAATATTACTGCAGCCAAAGGCACTAATAACACATAACCTACTTCGCTAGCTGTATTTGAAATAACCCCTGCAAAAACAACCACAAAGGTTAATATTTTAGCAGGCGATTTCAATACTACCAAGCGTAACATGGTTCCTATAAGGCCCGAGCTTTCAGCTATACCAATACCTAATAAGGCCACCAATACGGTACCCAGAGGTGCAAAACCTGTAAAATTAGTTACTGTTCTAGTTAATATTAAATCTAAACCTTCCTTAGAAAGCAAGTTCACCACCTTTATGGTTTCTTTCGTACCCGGATGGATTACCTGCGGATCGAACAAACTCATTACAAAGCTAAGTACTAAAATAGTAGCCGATAAAATGGCAAATAAGGTTGCAGGATGTGGTAAAGCATTTCCTGCTCGCTCAACTATATTTAAGAATTTATTAATCATTCCGCCATTTTCGGCCTTGGTTTCTTTTACAGACATATGTTGTGTTTTTCTTAATATTCAGGTATACTTACCTAGTAAGTTTTTGTTATGCTGTTTGCGAAAATAAGAGAAAAAAACGGTTTCTCTAAACTGTATAAAATCATGTCGCACCTGTAAATGAGATGGATGCTGAATACGGGGCAATACAAATAGTAAAATAATGCACTAGGTTTCATTATCCTTAACTAATAAAGAAGCAGTTTAGTGGTAAATAAGTCTTTTCGTAAATCAATTTGAACATTACAGAGCTCAATATCCTTATTCCAGTATAATAATACCTAAAGCATATAATATTTTATAATAGTTTTATGCAGTTTTTATAGATACAGATAGTATTTATGATTTTAACATTGCATTTTATTGAAGTCAACCCTCTCCATAAAAAAGCAATAGAAATATATTCAAATGAAAAAGGCAATGATGATTATTCTTATAATAATAGTGAGTTTTGCAGCGGCTACTTACCTATTTATGCAGCAAAAAAAGTTTGGAAAGCTTCCGAGTGGCGAACGCTTAGAGCGCATTAAAGCATCTCCCAACTATCGAGATGGTGAGTTTAAAAATCTAAGTCATACGCCTAGTTTAGCCGAAGGGCACAGCATATGGGGCGTTCTTAAAGAGGCCATCTTCTCTGATAAATCAAAAAGAAAACCTTCTGATATAATACCCTCTGAGAAAATTGACTTGCACAATTTGAGTCCTGAAGAGAATATTTTGGTTTGGTTTGGACACTCTTCTTACTTTTTACAAGTTGATGGTAAAAGAATATTAATCGACCCTGTGCTTAGTGGCGCAGCTTCGCCAATTCCGATAACTACAAAAGCATTTGAAGGTACTGATGTATATGCCTATAGCGACATTCCTGAAATTGATTATTTGTTTATTACCCACGACCATTGGGATCACCTAGATTATGAAACAATTATGGCCCTGAAACCAAAACTTAAGCAAATTGTATGCGGATTAGGAGTTGGTTCTCATTTTGATAGATGGGGATTTAAAAAGGAAGCCATTATTGAAATGGATTGGAATGATAAAACCACACTCGATAAAGGGTTTGTGGTTCACACTACCCCTACCCGTCATTTTTCAGGACGAGGATTCAAGCGCAACCAAAGTTTATGGGTAGCCTTTGTTTTTCAGAGCCCAAGTACTCAATTATTTTTTGGGGGCGATGGCGGTTATGATACGCACTTACTTGAAATAGGCAAACAGTTTGGTTCTTTTGATTTAGCACTTATGGAGAATGGCCAATATAACGAGGCTTGGAAGTATATACACATGATGCCTAACGAAGTACTACAAGCTGCCAAAGACCTCAATGCAAAGGCCATTTTACCCGGACACTCAGGAAAATTTAGTTTAGCCAACCACGATTGGGATACCCCATTATCAGAAATTACAAAATTACATAAGGATACAACTTTTCATATTATTACTCCCCTCATTGGTGAAAAAGTACCAATAAGCAATTCTGACAAAACGTATACTTTTTGGTGGAATGGAGAAAAAAACGAAGATGAACCAAAAGTAGAGCTTGTAAACAATAAAAATTAGTATATTAACAAGCAGAATTACTTTTTAGCATTATTGGTTTAATAAATAACAAAAAATCCCACTGAAAATGTTTCAGTGGGATTTTGATTTTCATTACCTCACTAAGCGTTGTTCGTTATACCCACAATGTGCGTTAAAAAACCTATCCACCTCTGAAAATTTATGATTGAACTTAGTATTTAAACCGTAAAAATAATAACCTACTTCGCTATCTTCTTCGTTCATTAATGGCCTTACCAAACATCAACATAGGTTCTACATGCCTACCAGTGACAGGGCCTATTTATTTCACCAAAGAGGCACAAAGTTTACCAAGTTTTTATTTGAGATTTTGTGGTAAAAAAAAGTTTTGTACTATCATACATTCGTTATGACCCAATTTTAATTGGGATGACAACTCGCTATAACAAGGCGCCTATTTTTACTACTTGCCTAGTAGATAAAATTAATTATTTGAAGATCTAACAAGTTACTATTCTCGCACTAATTTTAAGATGTTTGATGTAGAAGCACCCAATATACCTGCTCCTCCCTCTACATTTGAATATATTTTAACGGGTTCTGAAAAGGGATTATCGCCGTAATAAGTCGATTCATCAACTGATTTATAATATCGATATAATCCCTTGGTAATTTTCTGAATATCTACCTCAATGCCTTCTAAATACATTTGTTTATCCACTTCTGAAAGTCCAGAACTTTCATTATAAAGTTGAAGACTTAAAATATAACTATCTCCATCAAATAAAAAATCATTAAATATACCGTAAGAATTGTAAGGGACATCTTCAAATTCATTCTCGCTAATTTTATTAAAATTTAGTACAGGGTCGTCAGATTCAAGGTATCCGGAATAAGGTCGCTTTTGTAAGCTCAATAAAGTTTCTCCTGTTTCGTAATTATATATTATAACAGGGGAATTAATTACGATCCTATAATAATCCTCTCCCGAAAAGTCATGTACTTTAATCTTCATTTTTAAATAAGAACTACTCCAACCATAATAGTCTTCATCCTCCGATATATCAACAGATACAATCTCAGCATTTGCAGGCTCTAGAATATGTGTACTTGCCGAAATAGGAGCAAAAGATTTATCCTGAACCTCTATTGTATATTCGGCGCCCTTAATTGCATACACCTCATCTTCTGGTATATATTTGCTTACACTATAATCTACACCATAATAATCTTGGGCACCTTCATTCCCATCAGGTACATATTCTGATTCATCAACAAATACCATGTTAGTGACAAACTCTTTATCTTTATAAAGTTTTACTTCTGCATTCTGTATTACTATAAACTTATAAGGTTCTGATAAGTTGGTGCTACTACTAATGCCACATGATATTAGCGAATCGGCATTTAGATTGGCATTTAGCACCATAAAGTTCCCAAATTGACTCCCATCATAATCTATAGTCTTTTCACATGATAGGAAAGCAATTACAAAAATAATGACTATTAACTTTTTAATAATATTCATAATAGTTAGAAATTAAAGGTATAAGATACAGATGGTAAAATAGGAAACAGCGATACTTGTTTTAATGAGAACCCATCGTGATAAAGATAAAATGGATTTTGCCTGTTATATAAATTATAAATACTCAAATTCCATGTTCGTGTTCCATTCTTCTTCTTTTTGTGAAAATTACATCCAATATCTAAACGATGATAGTTAGGCATTCTATAGTTGTTTCTATTTTCAAAATATGGTAAGTCAGAGTAACCATTAGAGGACGGCAATGGTTGAATATAATGCGTTGGCAAAGTAACTGCATTACCAGTACCAAATACCCAAGTGGCACCAAAATCAAACTTATCAGATACCTTGCAACTGTATACTGCACTAATATCGTGGGTTCTATCATATCGAGCAGGAAACCATTCTCCGTTATTTAAATTATCGAATAATCGTTCAGAACGTGACCAAGTATACCCAAGCCAACCTGTACTTTTACCTCGTTCTTTTTTTAGCAGAAACTCTACACCATAGGCCTTACCATCACCCGATTCTACTTTCTCTTCCCAATTAATAGAAGATCCAAAAAAAGAAGCACCTTCTTTATATTCAATAATATTTTGCATCTCCTTATAAAAGCCTTCGGTTGAAAATGTATAACCTGGAAATATATTATACACCACTCCACCAGCCACTTGGTGAGATATTTGAGGTTTTACTTTATCAGTTACAGGCAACCATAAATCAGTAGGTAAACCTATGGTTGAATTACTTAAAAGGTGTAAGTATTGTTGCATTTTTGAATAAGCAACTTTAAATGTGAGTTTATCAGTTGCCATATAACGCATACTCAAGCGAGGCTCAATAGAAGAGTAGAAAGAATTATCTACACTAAACATTGAATAGTGCAGCCCTACATTGGCTTTCAGTTTATCCGTTAAGATGATATCATCTTCAATAAAAGTATTAATCTCCTGTGCATTTGTAGGATCATCTCCCGTAGATTGATCAATATTGTCATAATCTCCACTAGCCCTAAAAACTTCAACCCCTGGTGTAAAAGTGTGGTATATATAGTTTAATCCAAACTTTATATTATTGGTATAATTAGGGTACCAATCAAATTCTATTTTAGCACTCATATCGTCAATCCCTGATTTGTATTTGTAAAAAACATCGTCTGTTTTAATATCATACTTATAGGTTTGTGATTCACTCTGCACATTGAAATTGTATTCGCTATAAGTAACTGTAGTATTGCTAAAAAGCTTGTTATTAAATACGTGATTCCACCTTAAAGCTGTGGTTATATTACCCCAAAGTAATTTACTTTCATCTTTATACCTATATCCATTCTGATCATATTCGTAATCATCATTCCAAGCACTACTAGCTTTATCTCTACCTGCGTAAGCACTCAAATACAAACGGTCTTTTTCAGAGAATTTATGATTCACCTTAGCATTTAAATCGTAAAAGTAATAGCCCACAACGCCATCTTCTTCATTCATAAACGGGCGCATTAAAGCATCAACGTATGTACGCCTAGCCGATACATGAAAAGCGGTTTTATCTTTTTTGATGGGCCCCTCTAAGTGAAATTTAGAAGAAACTAAGCCCACTTGAACGCCTCCATGAAATTCCTTTTCATTTCCTTCTTTCATTCTAATATCAACAACCGAAGAAAGGCGACCGCCAAAACGTGCGGGAAAACCCGCTTTGTAAAGCGATACATTTTTAATAGCATCGGGATTAAATACGGAGAAAAAACCAAACAAATGATTGGCATTGTAAACGGGCACACCATCTAGTAAAATAAGGTTCTGATCAGGACCACCTCCGCGTACATATAAACCCGATGTAGATTCTGAGCCCGATTGTACTCCAGGAAGCAATTGTAAGGCCTTCATCACATCAGCCTCTCCCATAAAAGCAGGCATCGATTTTACCATTTCCATAGTAAGCACCTCTTTACTCATCTGGGAGTCCTCGAGTTTATTGGTAACTGCACCACCTACTACGGTTACCTCATCAATAGATTTGGTATAATCTAGTGCCATATTTAGCACCTGATCTTCCTTTAAATTAATTTCTACGATTTTGTTCTCAAAGCCCACATAGGAATACACAATTTTATAATCTCCTTCGGGTAAGGATAAACTATAGAAACCGTATACATTACTCACTGCACCTTTATAGGTGTTGGGATCGTAAATATTGGCGTTAATGAGTTTTTCTCCACTTCCGGCATCAGTAATATATCCTGATATGGTGAAGTTTTTAGTTTGAGAGAAAGCATACGTTCCCATAAGTAGGAAGAGTATGCTCAACAAGTTTGTTTTCATTTAAGTTTAGGTATTTATTAGGTATTATTACTGCCAATCACAAGATTAACAGGTGAAATAACGCACAAACATAAGTATTATTATAAATATATGATACGTTTTTTCATTTTACTAATACACACCGAATCTTACATATGCAGCCTACTGAGTTAAAATGCTAATTTACATACGAAATAATAAGACACAAAAAAGCCCAATGAAAATAATTCCATTGGGCTTACTATATTTTTTAAAAGGTTCTAGTTGATACCTTTCATCATTTTACTCAACCAAGGAGAAAGAATGAATAAAAGAACAGATGCAACTCCAGTAATTACGGCTACAAACCAAAATACATTTACTGGCTGACCTATTGAAGCTTCAACTGATGCAGAAAACTTCTCCATTTGTGATGCACCCATGTTACCTGCTGCAAAAGAGAACATCCAAACACCCATTAGTGTAGAAACTAATTTTGGTGGAGCTAATTTTGTTACCATAGATAATCCAATTGGTGAAATACAAAGCTCTCCCATAGTAAAGATTAAATATACAGCTGTTAACCATAATGGAGATACTAACTGCATTGACTCACCTCCATTAGAAATCCCATCGGCAACAGCCATAACAGCAGCACCAACAGCTAATAACAACATTCCCCATCCAAACTTAAATGGCGTTTTTGGGTTTAGTTTTAACTTATCTAGTTTTAACCAAAGTATAGAAAACACAGGAGCTAATAATACAATAAAAATAGCGTTAATAGCTTGAAACCATGAGGCAGGAATTTCGAAACTCCCAATCATACGGTTAGTATTGTCAGCTGCAAAAAGGTTAAATGTTGTACCTGCTTGCTCAAAACCTACCCAGAAAAAGATATTAAAGAAAGCTAGTATTAATATAACTGCAACTCTAGCCCATTGCTCTTTACTTTCAACTCCGCGAACAATTGAAATAGTAAGATAAATTCCACCAATTGCACCAACTACTTTTGGTATTGTACTTTGAGCACCTTCGCTTAAAGCGTTCCATCCTTGCATGAAACCGATAACACCGAATACTAATACTGCAGTGTAAATACCAACTTTCGTCCAATCAACAGCGTTTAATTTAGTTCTTGATTCATCAGCTTTAGGAGGTAAACCAATACGACCTAAAGTTTTTTCAGAACGAACTAAAAACCAAACTACACCAATTAACATACCTAAACCAGAAGCTAAATATCCATACTCCCAGCTAATTTGCTCGCCTAAATACCCAGCTACAAATGGCGATAAAAATGCACCTAAGTTAATACCCATATAAAAGATAGTAAAACCACCATCTTTGCGCGGGTCATTATTATCGTATAGGTCTCCAACCATAGTTGAAATATTAGGCTTGAAAAATCCATTACCTAAAATAAGAACACCTAATCCAGCATAAAACCAAAATTGACGCGTTTCCATGGCATCGCCACCAATAGCAGCCGCAGATAACAAAAACTGACCAACAGCCATAGTTAAACCACCAATATAAATGGTCATTCGTTGTCCTAATACCTTATCGGCTAAAACACCACCCAAAAGAGGTGTTACGTAAACCAAACCAGTAAAAATACCATAAATGGTAAAGGCAGCTTCTCTATCTAATCCAAAACCTCCTGTTGCTAATTCAGCTGTTAAAAACAGTACTAAAAGAGCACGCATACCATAATAGCTAAATCGCTCCCACATCTCTGTGGCAAAAAGTGTAGACAATCCCATTGGGTGTCCAAAAAATCCTTTATCCTGATTACTCATTTTATAGAAATTATATATTTTGTGATGTTTAATATTTGTATAAGCGCGGCAAAAATAGACAAATTACCCTAGTTAAAAAGTGTTTTTTCTCATATAAACCTGAGTTATACACATAAACTTAAAATATTAAGTAATGATATTTGTATCTTCCGATTGATATAAATAAGGCCTCATAGGTATTATACCATATGATATGGCATGTAAACATCAAACAAAATCATAGAGAGTATGAAGATTCTTCCTCCCCTTCAAATTAAAGCTTTAGATGCATTTACCATTAAAAATGAACCCATCAGTTCAATTGATTTAATGGAAAGAGCAGCCTCCAATGCTGCAGATTACCTACTGCATTACTACCCTAATAAACCTTTTTATATTTTTTGCGGTAATGGAAATAATGGTGGTGATGGCTTGGCTATTGCGCGACTACTCACCAATGCCTTACAGTCGATTCATTGCTACTTTATAGACTTGGGTAAATCTATAAGTGAAGATGCCAGTATAAACCTTGAGCGCTTTAAAGCACTTGCCCCCGATAAAATAAAGTTAATTTCGAACAGTGCTCAACTTGATAATATCCCCGAAGATGGAATTATAATTGATGCGCTATTTGGCACAGGTTTAAACCGACCTATTGAAGGACCAATTGCTGAAATAATTACACAACTAAATATGCTAAACAGAACTGTTATTTCCATCGATATTCCATCGGGATTAATGGCAGAAAACAGTCCTCATCCCAAGCATCCGATAATTAAAGCCACTGAAACCTTAAGCTTTCAAATGCCTAAATTAAGTTTCTTATTTCCTGAATGCGATTGTTACGTTGGAAACTGGAGTTTATTAAATATTGGACTCTCCAATTCGGGCATAGCCTCTAGTAAAACCACCAATTACTTTGTGGATGAAGAAATACCTAAAGTAATATTGAAAAAAAGAAGTCGCTTTGCCCACAAAGGTACTTTTGGTCATGCCCTATTAATTGCAGGTAGTTACGGAAAAATGGGCGCTGCAGTACTATCGGGCAAGGCCTGTTTAAAATCTGGCCTTGGTTTATTAACTTGTCATATTCCGCATTGGGGTTATCAAATAATGCAAACTAGCGTGCCCGAGGCCATGGTAAATATCGATAGGTCGGAAATGTATTTTACGCAATTCCCAGCACTCGACACCTATGCAGCCATAGGCATTGGGCCTGGTTTAAATACTAAACCTAACAGTGCAAAAGCCTTTGAGCAATTATTAATAAATAACCAAAAACCCATGTTAATAGATGCCGATGCTTTAAACCTATTGGCAGAAAATCCCTCTTTATTAAAACATCTTGGCTCACATACGGTTTTAACTCCGCACCCGGGAGAATTTAAACGCTTAGTTGGTGAATGGGAAAATGATACTGAAAAATTAGAAAAGCTTAAATTGTTTAGTAAACAACATAAGTGCACCACCATTTTAAAAGGTGCGTATACCATTATATGCCTTGCTGATGGTACATGCTACTTTAACAGTACTGGAAATCCGGGCATGGCAAGTGCCGGAAGTGGTGATGTGCTAAGCGGAATAATTTTATCTTTACTCGCACAAGGATATTCATGTAAGGATGCATCAATATTAGGTGTATATTTGCATGGCTTGTCTGCCGACATAGCCCTAAATACCGAATCGCAAGAATCGCTTATTGCTAGTGATATAATAAATCATTTAGCAGCAGCGTTTAAAGAGATAAACAACAAATAATATTATACCAAAAACAGTAAAATGCACAAGTACATTAAAACCTTATTTATCGGAGCTTCCGTTGCGTTTTTTGTGAGTTGCTCAGTACCGCAAGAAGTCGTATCAAAAGTTAACATTACGTCAACTAATTCTATTGATGATGCAACCAGTCAGTCATTAAGCTACACCTTACCAAAATCAATTATTCAGGTAGATATTGTAACTGAAAAAGTGATTCAAAAAGCGGGTCCTTTTTACAGATATTCACAACGTTTTTTAAACTTGAACAATGTAATTACCCAGGATAATGAAGAGTGGCACATCAAAAGTGTTAAGGTTTATACCAAAGGTATTGCTGATGAAAACAAAAGGTATAGTATAACTACTGAAGGGAACTCTTCTGCAGATCATATTAACCTAACAAAGGATGGTGTGTTGAGAGGATTTAATAACCCTGCAGAACCAAAAACTACAGCTCCATGCAAGAAACAAGAAGAAATTCCTCATTTAGAGGATATCACCTTTAATGAAGTTGAGCTTACCGAGGATATTTTATTAAAAACCTCCTCAACGGCAATGGCTCAAGAAACTGCCAATATGATTTATAATATCAGAGCCAATCGCTTCGATATTTTATCAGGAAATATTGATAATACTCCAGCTGATGGTATTGCCTATCAGCAAGTATTAAATAGGTTTGATCAAATGGAGAAAGACTTTGTTTCTATGTTTGCAGGTAAAACCATTAAAGCATCAAAAACGCAGTCTTTTAGTTTTGCACCTTCGCAAGAAGGAGGAAATGCAGTTTTGTGCCGATTCTCAAAAAGTAATGGTATTGTAGATGCCATGGACTTAAGTGGTACGCCAATCTATATTAAAATAGATAGAGCTGATTTTAAAAAACTTGAAAACAATAAGGTAGTTGATCCTAAAAAAGAAGATGTAGTACTTCGCAACGGTATTTATTACTGTTTACCAGGATCTGCCAACGTTAAAATTGTTGATAAAAACATTGAGCTATTGAGCCAAGATCTTAAAATTGCTCAATACGGACAAGTAGTTTCTATGCCATCAAGCATACTAGAGAAAGAAGGTACTGTAGTTAAGATTTGCCCAACTACAGGTGCGCTCATTCAAATTTCGGATAAGTAATCATCAAAATAAATAGGCATAAGCCTCACCCAATGGTTTATGCCTCACTATTTATAAATAACAAAAACACAATAAATGGAAAATACTATCGCCCAATTAGAACCTAAAGGTTTATGGGAAAGCTTTTATGCCTTAACTCAGATTCCCCGACCAAGTAAAAAAGAGCAAAAAGCAGCAGACTTTATAGTTGCTTTCGGACAAAAACTAGGTTTAGAAACCATTGTTGATAAAGTTGGAAATATAATTATAAAAAAGCCTGCTACTCCTGGCATGGAGAATGCTAAAACCGTTGTAATGCAGGGCCATATTGATATGGTTCCTCAAAAAAATAGCGATAAGGTGCATAACTTTGAAACTGACCCTATTGAAACATTTATTGAAGATGGATGGGTTAAAGCCAATGGCACAACCTTAGGAGCTGATAATGGTATTGGTGTAGCTGCAGCAATGGCTGTTTTACAAGCTACCGATATAGAGCACGGCCCGATTGAAGCCTTAATTACCATTGATGAAGAAACTGGTATGACAGGAGCTTTTGGTTTGGAGCCTGGTTTATTGGATGCTGATATTTTATTAAACCTCGACTCGGAAGATGAGGGTGAATTATATGTAGGCTGTGCTGGTGGTTCAAATGCCAATGCAACTTTTAAATACACCGAAGTTGAGGCTGATACTAATTCTGTTGCTTTTAACATTTCCCTTACGGGCTTAAAAGGAGGCCACTCTGGTATGGATATTATCCTAGGCCGTGGAAATGCTAACAAATTAATGTTCCGCTTATTGAAGGAGGTTATTGTTTGTTATGGCGCACGCTTATCATCCATTAATGGTGGTAGCTTACGCAATGCCATTCCGCGCGAAGCTTTTGCTACAGTAACAGTACCTTCAAATAATGTAATTGAGTTTGTTGAAACCGTTGAGGAATTTGCTAAAATATTCAAAACAGAATTGGCTGTTACTGAACCAAACTTATCTTTAGTAGCTGAGAAATGTGAATTGCCTGCTTTTGTTATGGATGAAATGGCACAAGACGATTTAGTGAACGGAATACAGGCTTGCCCCAATGGTGTTATCAGAATGAGTGATAGCATGCCAGGCCTTGTTGAAACTTCATTAAACTTAGCTATTGTAAAATCTGAGAATGGCGTAACCAAAGTAATGTGCCTTATTAGAGGGTCGGTAGATTCAGCGAAAGATGATGTGGAATCAACATTAGAAAGTGTATTCAGATTAGCGGGTGCCGATATTGAATTTAGCGGTCAGTATCCAGGTTGGAAACCGAACCCTGATTCAGCAATACTCAATACTATGAAGGAAGTGTACTTTAAGCTTCACGGAGAAACGCCTGAAATTAAAGGCATCCATGCTGGTTTAGAGTGCGGAATTTTAGGAGCAGCTTATCCTAATTGGGATATGATTTCTTTTGGTCCTACAATTCGTTTTCCTCACTCACCTGACGAGAAAGTAAATATTGACTCAGTTGAAAAGTTTTGGGAATATCTAGTAGAAACGCTCAAGAATATTCCAAACAAATAAACTTCGATTTTATTTAATACAGCAAAGGGCATCTCGATTAAGGTGCCCTTTGTTATTTTAGTGCGTAGGTTATATCAATTAAAGTTTTGAATGTATTCTTTAAGCTTAACATCCTTCTGCAAATCCATCTTCTTCTTTAAGCGGTAAATTTTTAAATCCACACTTCGAATAGTAATTTTAAATATTGGTGCCAATTCTTTTGAAGAAAGATTAACCTTCAGGTAAGCACACAATTTAAGATCCTCAGGGCTCAGTTTTGGATGTTTTTCTTTTAATCGTTTAAAGAAATTCTGATGCGCCTCAGAAAAGGCCGCTTCAAACACCAACCAATCTTTAGTTTCGTCAATATTGGTTTTTATCATTCGCGAAAGCTTATCAATATGACGAGCATTTACATATCGCTGTTCCTTTTTTATACCGTGCAATTCCTCCTTAATATTATCAATAACTTCCTTTTTCTTGGTATTCTGTAAAAGCAAGTTTGTTAATTTATCGGTTTTACTCGACACCTCTGATTGCAGCTCTTTCACCTCAGTATTTAATAACTCCTTTGTTCTTAAAAGTAACTGTTCATTTCTTTTCTTTCGCTCCTTTACACGCAGCTTATACAGGCTCCAACGTGCTCTTTTTTCTATTGAAAATCGAATGCCCCAAGCTAATACAATAACAATGAGCAGATAGATCATATAGGCCATGTTTGTTCTAAAAATAGGAGGTTCTATTACAAATGCATAAGTCGTAATTTCAGCCTTACCCAATTCTCTAACCTTTAATTTATATTCTCCTTCTCTAAGGTTTTGAAATTTTACCCAATTCCTATTTTTTATGGATCTCCATTCTGTATGATAGCCTTCTAGAAATACTTCATATTTAGAATCGCTATTATAATTTAAGGCAGAGAAGGTAATTGTTACCGTATTAAAATCATTCGGAATAACACTTATACTATCTACCGTAAAGGTTTCTGCTGACCTATCATTACTAAATTCAACATTTGTTAAGACTGTCTTTTTATTGGCAATAGGATGTTGGAGTAAACTATCAATATTAGAATAAACTAATCCATCTGATAAACAAATAATAAAACTAGCATCGCCTACTTTTCTAATATTTTCATATTTAAAAATAAGATTCCTCTCTACTTTAGACAGATCATACGGAATATTTACAAATTGGCTAGTATTAGGATTGTACAAACGTAATCGGCCGTTTTTTAAGATAAAATTATAGTTATTAATTGACTCTGATACATAACTAATATTTTGCATTGCTGCAGGAGCTTTATACAATTGCTCATTTTTATAATAAACAGAGGTATCATTGGTAACTAAAAGTTGATCATCCCCAACATTAAAAGCTCTAATCCACTTTGAATTCTTGAAGGCAGTGAGCTTACTCAAATCTTTAATTTGTGCACTCTTCAATTCATTATCTGGATAAACATGAAAAGCTTCCTTGTATTGCGAGCTAACTAGCAACGAACCATCTTCAAGTTCAATTACATCGCGCGTTGGTCCATCAATATTATTTATTGTATAATAAAGATTCCATTGCTGGTTTATCTTCTTATAAACGGCCAATCCATAAAAAGAACTTTGGTAAATAATACTTGGGTCTATTTTACTTCGTAAAAATTGATAACCACCAGCTATATGTGACAATTTCCTTAATTGATCTCCCTCTATAATAAAGCTTGCATCATTATGTCCTATAAACAGATTATTATCAATTACATTCAAGCTCCATGCGTGTCCTTCTGTTCCATCAACCAATTCTAGGTTGTGTTTATAGGATTGAAAGGGTTTAACTTTATTACGGTATACGCCTTTATTTGTACATAAATAGTAATAACCATTGTATTCTACCAAGTCGTAATTAATTCCTAATTCAATATTCTTATTTTCTAGGTAACGCAAGGGGTTTTCAATATTGATATGTGATATCCCATTTTCAGTACCAACCCATAAATTAGAATCATCTTGTTTGTATAAACTATGTACTCTATTATTGGCCAATCCATTTTTCTGGTTGAGAACATACTTAATTTCACCGGATAAATTAGCAACAATTAGTCCTCCATCCAAAGTTCCAAAAACATAGGTATCATCCTTCAAATGAATTGCTCTATTAATCTTATATCGTTTGAGTAATTCATTTAACTCCCCATTAAATGGTCGCAACTCATTATTTTCAATAAAAAACAGCCCATTATTTCTAGTTCCTATTAGATACTTGTTCTGCTCAAGTTTAGAAATGTAATTGACCATATACTTACTCAATATAGTATCATCAATTATTTGTCGACTAGATTTATTGGGTTTTAAAGCAAATAAAGCACCGTAATTTACCTGATAAAAGATTTCATTCTCAAGCGGATATGAATAACTAGTATTACCCTCTGCTATACGCTCAATACTAATTCTACCATTGGTATCGAGGTAGAAGTATCTATTAAACGATTGAAATACAACATCCTCATCAAATGAATAAATCTTCCATATATCGGATTGTATATTGGATAAAGAATAGAATGTAGATAAATTTTCACTTTCAATATAGTAGCCCATTATTCCATTGCCTCCCACATAAATAGTATCTCCAATGCAATGCACTGATCGCAGTATATTATCAGTGCTGTGTAGTTCCCAATTCTCTCCATCATATGCTAACAGCCCTAATGAATTGGCAAAATATACCACCCCTTTGTCCGAACTACTTACATCCCAATTTTGATTCTCGGCATTGTAAACATCTTTCATAAATGTAGTCACAGAAGGTGTAACAACCATTTGTTGATTTACATTTGTAGTATTAAGAGCACTTAATTTTAATAATGCTAAATGAAATATTAATACGGTAAACACAGGCCTACCAACTATTTTTATTATCATATGTGTGCGTAAATTATATGTAGTAGTATATGTACAAAACGTTATATAAACTAACAATGTTTATATCAATTTCCCTGCCAAATATAGTGATGTATTAATATATATCTAAAGATTTTTTAACCTTAATTTAATGCTTGTTTACAATCCTACAAAACACTAATAACCCGCATCTTACAAAGACAAAGCAAGACGTGATGTACTTTTGATGTATGGATAATTCATGCACAACAAGGCTTTTTCTGAATATTTGTTCCACAATCACAACAAAGCAATTTCAGAAAACAAATGAAAAAAGGGTTCGTAATAGTCGTCTTAATATTCATCCACTTTTGCACTACTGAGGCACAAGTTAAAACATCATTTAATGATGGATGGTTTTTTAGTTTTAAAAATCAAAAGGAAGATGCAGCACAAGTTGTATTGCCCCACCATTATAATAATGATGCTTACCAAACTGCAAATTATTATAGAGGTGAAGCTACTTATACAAAACATTTTTTTATTGATGCTATCAGTAAAAACGCAGATAGCTACTTATACTTTGAAGGCGTTAACTCTTTAGCTACTGTAATTGTAAACGGAGAAACCATCAAAACTCATAAAGGGGGCTACACTGGTTTTTACGTTAATATTAATGAAGCCATAAAATATGATAGTTTAAATACTATTAGTGTAGTTGTTGATAACACCAATCAAGACATACCTCCCCTTTCGGGTGACTTCACAATTTTTGGAGGAATATATCGCCCTGTGTGGTTCATTCAAAAAAACAAATTACAGTTCGCCATTGATGATCTTGGAGGAGCCGGAGTTAAATTCTATACCAAAAGTATTTCACACACTGAGGCAAGAGGAGCATTAACTATAGATGTTAAAAATAATACTGAAACAAAGTTAAAGTCAACTATCCAAATTAAATGTATTGACCCAAATGGTAAAGAGGTATTTAATAAAAGTATTAAGCAAAACATCAGCAATGGAGTAAAACGCATTGATTACACAATGCCTGAGATTAAAAACCCTATGCTTTGGAGTCCTGACACTCCAAACTTATACAAACTAGAACTTAACATAATTAATAGTAAGAGCGTTGTTGTAGATGCACTTACAGAAAATATAGGTTGGCGTTGGCTCGAATTAGATAATAACAATGCTCTTGTTTTAAATGGGGAAGCACTAAAGCTAATGGGTGTTAGCCGCCATCAGGATAGAGATGCACAAGGAATTGCCCTTACAGATCAACAACATTACGACGATATAGCTCTAGTTAAAGAAATGGGTAACAATTTCATTAGACTAGCACATTATCCGCAATCTAAAGCTGTATTAGATGCTTGTGATGAGTTGGGTTTATTGGTATGGGAAGAAATCCCAGTAGTGGATTTAGTCAATAACAACAATGCGTTTAAAGCAAATGCAAAATCAGCCTTATCAGAAATGATTCAGCAACATTTTAACCATCCATCAATAATTATGTGGGGTTATATGAATGAGGCTATCATTCAAGTTCCTTATAGAATAAAAAATAAGAAAGAGTGTGATGCGCAATATAAAGCTACGGTAGATTTAGCCTATGAGCTGGAAGCTTTAACAAAAGAACTTGATCCTTCTCGATATACAGTTATGGCCTATCATGGCACACAATTGTATAACGAAATTGGCTTAGCCGAAGTTGCTGATATATCTGGTTGGAACCTGTATGATGGGTGGTACGGAAATAGCATAAATGATTTTGAAGATTTTGTAGTCAACGAACATCAAAAATACCCAACACGTCCTCTTATCATCTCTGAGTTTGGTGCTGGATCGGATAAGCGTATTCATAGTTTCAATCCTCAGAAATTTGATTTTTCAATTGAATATCAGCAAGAATTTATGGAGCATTACTGGCCTGTAATTAGAGATTCAAGTTACATTATGGGAGGTGCCATGTGGAATCTTATTGACTTCAGTTCTGCTGCCCGACAAGAATCAATGCCACGCATCAACAACAAAGGTATGGTTTATAAAAACCGTGAACCAAAGGATGTATTTTATTATCAGAAAGCACTACTAACTGACCATGAGCCTGTATTGCATATTGCTACGCGTGACTGGGACAATAGAACTCTATTGGAGACCGATAGTATACAATTCATAAAAGTTTATTCTAATTCTGATAGCATTAAGCTTTATATGGATGATGTATTCATCGGCCAAAAGGCTGTCAAAAACTTTTCTGCCAAATGGGCATTAGCCATTAAAGATGGTAAACATGTATTAAAAGCTACAAGTATCTCTAATGATGGGAAAAAGGCCGACGATATTACTTACATAAATATCAATACGCAAGAAAAACAAATTGCTGGTAGCGATAAAGTAGCTATACATATCAACGCTGGTAGTGAAGCATATTTTCATCAGGATAATTCTTCCATTGTTTTTATGCCTGATGTGGCTTATGAAAAAGGAAGCTGGGGATATATCTCAGGCGAGCCATTAATTAAAGGAGACAGACCAGGAACTACAGCTGAAATAAAAGGTACTAACGATGATCCTTTATTTCAAACGCAACGCCAAGGAGAGTTTACTTACAAATTTGATGTAAAACCTGGCACTTATGAGTTAACACTGCACTTTGCCGACTTACAGCATTCTGGAGCTCCATTGGCTTATGATTTAGGCGCGCAGCAAAATACGCATACCGAAAATGTTAGCATGGATATAACTGTGAACAACACAGTTATTGAGAAAAACTTTTCTCCTTCTGATTTGGTGGGCGGATGCCATAGCTTATCTAAAACCTACCTCATTACAACGGATTCACAATCAATCGAAATAAATTTTAATTCAGTACAGAGCTTACCATTTATCAACGGTATCTCTTTAATAACTAAGTAATAATTATCTATAATGATTAGAAAATTTCTATTTATGTTTTTGCTGCTAAGCCAAGTGGTTTTAGCGCAAGAAACGGTAACTGTAACAGGGCACGTTTTTGACGATTCTGGCTTTGAGTTACCTGGGGCAAGTGTTATTATTAAAGGCACAACTACGGGGGCTTCAACTAACCTTGATGGTTACTTTGAACTTCCGGGAGTAAATGCTTCTGATGTATTAGTTGTATCCTTCATCGGATTAATTAGTCAGGAAGTAACTATTGGAAACCAAACAAACCTTAGAGTTGTACTTAAGAGTGATGCCAGTGACCTTGAGGAGGTGGTAGTAATAGGTTATGGTACCAGTAAATCAAAAGACCTTACTTCGCCTATTGCAAGTGTTTCTGCTGATGAAATTACCTCAATGAACTCTTCTTCGGCAATGACTGCTGTACAGGGTAAAGTTGCAGGTGTAAACATTGTAAACTCAGGTGTTCCTGGAGAAGGTCCATCTGTAAGTATACGTGGTGTTGGGTCTATTCAAAACTCAAACCCGCTTTACGTAGTAGACGGAATGTTTTTAGATGATATCAATTTCCTTAATCCTAACGACATTGAAACAATGTCGATTCTTAAGGATGCTTCTGCTGCAGCAATATATGGTGTTCGTGCTGCAAATGGTGTTGTTTTAATTACCACAAAAGGTGGTGGCAAAAACCGCGAAATGCAGGTTACTTATGATGGATACTATGGTGTTCAATCGGTAACTCAACGTGTTGAAATGGCTAATTCTGCCCAATATGCAGAATTAATGAGAGCTTCTGGTAACGGACGTTTTGTTGATAATGCCATTGCAAAATATGGTGGTGCTAATGGTGTTCCAGGGGTATCAACCGATTGGTATGATGAATTGATTAAAAGCACTGCTCCAATTCAAAATCATAACTTATCTATTACAGGTGGTAATGACAAATCTGCGTATGCCTTTAGTGTTGGTTACTTTAGCCAAGATGGTATTATGGATGCCACTGGTGGATATGATCGTTTTAACCTACGTGGTAAAGTTGATTATGAGGTTTCTTCAAAGTTAAAAATAGGCTTTGGTACTATCTTAACGCAAGAGCATCGCATGATTGATGATGAACAAGCATGGTTTCAAGCTTATGTAAACAATCCAATGTATCCGGTATACGAACAAGAGAATAGTGGTAACTCTTACCCTGTTCCTTTTGATAATCCTCATGACTTAGGTTACGGAACGTATTATTCAAATCCAGTTTCAAGAGCCTATTACCATGGAGATAATAGTTCTGACATCACACGCTTTATGCCAAATATTTATGCTGAGTTAAAGCCGTGGGATAACAAGGATATTACATTACGTTCATCGATGAACATGGATTTCAGATATGGAGCAGCAACATTGTATACTCCAGAGTATGTAGTAGGAAACAACCAACAACTGGTTAATAACTTAAGTAAAACAACCAATTGGAATTACGATTACGTATGGGATAATACCGCAACAGTACGTAATAACTGGGGTGGTCATAGCTTAACCTCGATGGTTGGTTTCTCAGTACGTGAAGAAAATTACCGTTGGTTAAATGGTACTGCTCAAAATGTTACGAACAAAGATTATTTAAGTTCTGGCGATGCCGATACTAGAAGAAGTGACGATGGAGGAGCTCGCTTTAGAGGCATGTCAGCCTTTACACGTTTCTCTTACGATTACAACCACAAATATCTATTATCACTTACAATGCGTGCTGATGGATCATCGAAATATCAACAAAAATGGGGTTACTTTCCATCACTTGGTGCTGGTTGGGTAATTTCTCAAGAAGATTGGGCTAGCGGATTATCAAATGCTAATGTTGATTTCTTAAAAATGCGTGCTTCGTGGGGTCTATTGGGTAACGATAGAGTTCCGGGTAACGATGGCTTTGCTTCTATTGCAAATGGTGGCCTAGGTGATTCAGGTATTTTTGGAGGAACAAACTTAGTTCCGGGTATGGTAAACAATCCAATTTTCACTGATCTAGAGTGGGAAATGGTTGATGAGAAAAACATTGGTATTGAAGCCAAAATGTTCGATTATAGATTAAGTACTGAAGTAGATTACTACAATAGAGAAACACGCAACATGGTTATTTTAACCACGCTTCCTATGGGTAATGGTCACTTATTACAAAATGCAGGTTCTGTTCGCAACTCGGGTGTTGAAGTAATGGTAAACTGGTCGGATAAAATTGGTGACAATTTCCATTATTCAATTGGCGGTAACATCACAACTATTAAAAATGTAGTAACCGATTTAAGTGGTGAGCCATATCTTCAAACAGGAACTGCAGAGTTACCTCAGCGTTCTTATGTAGGAGGCTCATTATACTCATTCTATGGATGGCAAACAGATGGTGTGTATCAAACACAAGCAGAAATAGATGCCTGCCCTATTGCGCAAGATAACAACCTACAAGTAGGTGATTTTAGATATAAAGATTTAAATGGCGATGGCCAAATAGATGATAATGATCGTACTACATTAGGCGATCCAAATCCGGATTTCACATACGGTATTAATGTAGCTGTTGGTTACAAAGGTTGGACTTTAGCTGCTAACTTCCAAGGTGTCCAAGGTGTATCAATATTAAATGCCCGACGTGCCGATATTAACAAACATCCTGAAAATAATGTTGATGCAAACCTATACCATAGCTTGTGGACAGGACCTGAATCAACAAATAGCGCTCCTTCAGCAGAAGGTTTATACCGCTCATGGAATAACGGTCGTTTGAGTGATGCCTTAATTGAAGATGGATCGTATTTCCGTATTCAAAACGTACGTTTATCGTATGATATCCCACGCACGGCTATGGAGAAAATTGGTTTACAGGCTGCACAAGTATTTGTAAATATGGACAGACCATTTACTTTCTTTAATTCAAATGGTTTTACTCCTGAAGTACCAAACGGAATTGATTATTCAGTATATCCTGTACCTGCAATCTTCTCTTTAGGAGCACGCATTAATTTTTAACAATACATTTTATTTGAAACAGCCAGATGAACTTGTTCTGTACTCCAATTTAACATCCATTTGGCGTTTCTTTTAAATGACATAAAATAGCAATTCAATGAAAAAATTAAATAAAATAGCATTAATGCTGATCATGTCAGTTTTAATGTCATCCTGCACCGATTGGTTAGATATTGTTCAAGAAGGAACTATCCCTTCTGAGGATATCGACTATACTGATAAAAGCCTGATGTATGCACCAGTATCTGGGGTATACTCACAAGCACGTGCACGTTTATCGCAATGGGAAATTTGGCCTTTATTAAACGTACGTGGAGACGAAGTTACTAAAGGTGGTGGCTCATTAAACGATCAGGGCGAATACTTAAACGTTGAAAACTTCAACTATCCACTGGCTAAAGGATTTTGGGCTTTAAACAACACATGGGTATCGTTTTACAAATTGGTTTTTAATACACACGATAATCAAGTGCTAATGGATAACTTCCGTGAGCATTTAACTAGTGATGAAGATATTGCATTAATCAATTCTTACGAAGCTGAAATCATCTTCCACAGAGCTTTAGCATACTACCTTATTAGTAACCTTTGGGGTGATGTACCTATCATTAATCCAGAAGATATTACTTACGGTATCCCTTACCAACCTTACCGTAATTCTTTAGCTAAAGTTAGAGAGTACATTAAAGAAGAATTAGATTTCTGTATTCAACATTTACCAGAAACTCAAACATCGCACCCTGGTGCTGTAACCAAATATACAGCAATGGCTTTAAAAGCAAAAGTTGCCTTGATGGAAGGTGATTTCAGTTTAGTTGAATCTATTACAGATCAAATTATTCTTGAAGCTGGTATCAGTTTAAGTGAGGGTGATGCATATTACAATTACTTTAAAATACCTGGAAAATTAGCACCGGAATCACTATATGAACTTCAGTTTACTGATTTTGATAACGGTAGTGGCGACCAAATATACGGTGGCTCATGGTTCGGTCATCAAGGTCCGGCTCAAGGAGAAGCGCCAATAGCTGGTTGGGGTTTCATCATGTTTGAGAAAGAACATTTAGATTTTATGAAAGATCGTAACGAAGATCTTCGTTGGGAGGTTTCTATTTTATCATCAGGCGAATTTACACCTGCAGGAGATTCTATTCCTTTGTTTGAGCCAGATTACCAAGACATAAAAGCTTATTACAACGGAAAGCCTTATGTGCCATCTGATCAAATTACTCCCGGACGTAACGACTATGGCTCAAACAACAATATAAAAGTACTGCGTTATGCCGATGTTCTGTTAATGAATGCTGAAGCTAAAGTAATGGTTGGAGGTAATGCTGCAGGCCCATTAAATGAAGTACGCACAAGAGCTGGTTTAGATCCAATCAATAGTCCAACACAAGATGATATCCTTGATGAGCGTCGTGCTGAACTTTCAGTAGAATGGGGTAACCGTTTCTTCGATTTAGTAAGAACAGGAAAAGCTGGCAAGCTTGAAGGTTTTGTTGCTGGTGAGCACGAGTATTTACCAATACCATTAGCTCAAGAGGATTTAAATCCAAACTTAGCTGAACCAGCAGTTGACTAATTACAAAGGGGAGAGTCTTTCTCCCCCTCAAAAATTAAGAAATATGACAATTAAAAAATATATTTACTCAGGAGCTGTTATTGCAGCCGCTCTATTTTCATCATGCAGCGATACCAAAACGGTTCACATACCGGGTTGGGATAGCTTTAGTGG
>NZ_LYBV02000012.1 GCF_001660705.2 Saccharicrinis aurantiacus | reverse complement strand
ACGTTGGGGTAGAGTAATTGAAGGTGCAGGTGAAGATGTATATTTAGGTTCTCTTGTGGCACGCGCTAGAGTGAGAGGTTTTCAGGGTATTTCTGATTACAACGACCTAAGCGATAACAATACACTTATTGCTTGTGCAAAGCATTTTATTGCCTATGGTGCCGGACAAGCAGGTAGAGATTACCATACTACCGATATGTCGGAGCATAGATTACACGAGACCTACTTCCCTCCTTTTCAGGCTGCTATTGATGAAGGGGTAGGTACTTTTATGACTGCATTTAACGATTTAAATGGCGTGCCTTGTACCGGAAATAAATACCTCTATTCTGATATTCTTCGCGATAGTTGGAAGTTTAAAGGAATGGTGGTTACTGATTATACGGCTATTACTGAATTAATTCCTCACGGATATGCTAAAGATGCCAAGCAGGCTGCACAATTAAGTTTAGATGCTGGTATTGATATGGATATGATTAGCGAAGCTTTTGTAACGCATCTTAAAG
>NZ_LYBV02000011.1 GCF_001660705.2 Saccharicrinis aurantiacus | reverse complement strand
CAATCGCAGCAAATCAGTAACAGTTCGCGAAGGTTTAGAAGCTAAATACAACAATACAAGAGTAAAATTCTCTTATGCCAAAGGAACTGATTTACCATTAATCGATCGTTCAACAGAGAAAGTTTCAACGGTAAATGTGCCTAATAAAAAAGGATTTGCTAAAGCGGTTAAAGCTGCAAAAAATAGCGATATTGTTTTAGTTGCAATGGGCGAAAACTACCACTGGTCGGGCGAAGCTGCTAGTCGCAGTGAAATTACCCTTCCAGGAAATCAGCGCGAGCTTTTAAAAGAACTGAAGAAAACAGGTAAGCCAATTGTTTTGGTATTATTCAACGGTCGTCCGCTTGATTTATCATGGGAGGCTGAAAATGTAGATGCCATAGTTGAGGCTTGGTATCCTGGAATTAAAGCTGGTGATGCTGTGGCGGATATCATTTCTGGAGACTACAACCCATCGGCTAAATTGGTAATGACTTTCCCGCGTAATGTGGGTCAGGTGCCTATTTATTACAACATGAAAAATACAGGTCGCCCATTTAACGATGATGCTCCTGCCGATTACCGATCAAATTATATCGATGTGGAAAACACTCCACTATATCCATTTGGTCATGGTTTATCATATACAAACTATAAGTACAGCAATTTAAAATTGAGCAGTGCTGAATTTTCTAAAGGTGGCTCAATCAATGTTTCCATTGATGTTACCAACAATGGAAATTACGATGGCGAAGAAGTGGTTCAGCTATACATCCAAGACATTGTAGCTTCAGTTACGCGTCCGGTGAAAGAGCTAAAAGGTTTTGAAAAAGTTGCCCTTAAAAAAGGAGAAACCAAAACCGTTGAATTTACCATCGACGAAAGTACTATTGAGTTTTTAGATAACAACATTAAACCAACTGTGGAAGCAGGTGACTTTAATGTGTGGGTAAGCACTAGTTCTAGCGATGAAAGTAATCACAAAACTTTCTCATTTAAATAAAAAATCAATTATTGTAGCTCAGCTATTTATATAGCTGAGCTGCATTAATAATAGGATTCAGTATAGATTATAAACCCTTTACACATCAAACAATCAAATAATTAATGTTACATAAAGCTATTTACATTTAACCATAAATAGCTTAAATTACATTAATGCTCTAATTGTATACCACTGCTTATCTTTTTAAAGAGCTATTACTGTTGAGTATAATTGAAACTATTTCATAATAATATAAGATGATTACATATGAAAAACAGCTTAATTATTATTTCAATTCTAATCATAGTTACCCAATCTATATTTGCCCAAAATAAAACATCATTTAATGATGGTTGGTATTTTAACATTGCAAGTTCTGATAATTCAAAAATTGTAAGCCTCCCACATCATTATAATTCCGATGCCTATATTACGAGTAATTATTACAGAGGTGATGCAACATACCAGAAACGTTTTTTCGTAAAAAAACAAAATCAAGAATTAGATAACTTCTTATATTTTGAAGGGGTTAATTCACGAGCAGATATTTATGTAAACGATAAAAAAGCCTATACACACAAAGGTGGATATACAGGCTTCTACCTTGACATCACGGAACTTGTTAAATATGGCGAGCATAATACAATCAAAGTTATTGCTAATAATACAAATGTTGATATCCCTCCATTATCAGGAGATTTTACAATTTTTGGTGGAATCTACCGTCCTGTTTGGTTTATTACCAAAAATAAAATTCAATTTAGAATCTCTGATTATGGCAACAACGGTGTGCTAATATCACAGAAAGTAAATTCTGAAAATAAAATATATGCCTCTGTTGATGTATCGATAAATAATAACACTTCTAAAAAAACTAAAGTATCTATAAATTACTACTTATACCCACCTCAAGGTAGTCAAGTATATATACACACCATAAAAAAGAATATTCCTTCAGGAGAAAGTAAAATTAAATATGATCTTCCAAGCATTAAAGATGTACAACTTTGGAGTCCATCTCATCCAAATTTATACCAATTAGAGGTAGTAATAAAAAACTCAAAAGGAGAAACTCTTGACCGAGTTTCAAACAATATTGGGTGGCGTACAATCTCTTTGGATAAAAACAATGCATTAATATTAAACGGAAAACCAATAAAGTTAATGGGCGCCAGTCGTCATCAAGATAGAGCTGGTTTTGGAATCGCCTTATCAGATCAACAACACATTGATGATATTAAACTGATGAAAGAACTGGGCTGCAACTTTATTCGTTTAGCTCATTATCCGCAATCAAAAGCTGTTTTAGATGCATGCGATGAATTGGGTTTATTAGTTTGGGAAGAAATTCCTGTGGTTGATCTTATTAATAACAACAGTGAATTTAAAGCAAATGCTAAACAGGCTTTGCACGAGATGATCTTTCAACACTACAATCACCCGTCTATCATTATGTGGGGCTATATGAATGAAGCCATAATTCAAGTTCCGCATCGCATTAAAGATAAAAGTGAAAGATCAACTCAATATAAAGCAACTGTTGACTTCGCACATGAATTAGAAAAGTTGTGTAAAGAGTTAGATCCAAGCAGGTACACAGTAATGGCTTACCATGGCACTCAACTGTATAACGAAATTGAGCTATCCGCTGTTGCTCAAATATCTGGTTGGAATTTATACAATGGGTGGTATGGAAATAAGCTTAGTGATTTTGAAGAGTTTATTTCAGAGGAACATCGTAAATATCCGAATAGATCCTTAATAATATCTGAATTTGGCGCAGGATCTGATAAAAGAATACACAGCCTAAAACCTCGAAAATTTGACTTCTCAATTGAATACCAACAGAAGTTTATGGAACATTATTGGCCCATCATTAGAGACTCTAGTTTTATTATGGGAGGTGCAATGTGGAACCTTATTGATTTTAGCTCTGCTGCTCGCCAAGAATCAATGCCACATACAAACAACAAAGGACTAGTGTACGGCAACCGAGAGCATAAGGATGTTTTTTATTATCAAAAGGCATTTTTGAACACAGAAACACCTGTAGTTCATATAGCCACAAGAGATTGGACTAAACGTACTTTGATAGATTCAGATAGTATACAAACCATTAAAGTATACTCTAATTTAGATTCTGTAAGCTTATACCTAAACAATCAATTTATTAGCAAGAAAAAAACGAACAACTATATAGCCACTTGGGACTTGCCTCTGCCTAAAGGTTTTAATAGTTTAACAGCTTCTGGGTCATGGAACGGAAAGCTTATTGAAGATCAGTATAAAATAAATATAGACTATATAAAACGCCATTCATCTACACTTGATAAAGCTGCTATACATATCAACTGTGGTAGCGATGCTTATTTCCATGAGAACGGGTCGTCTAAAGTTTACTTACCTGATTTACCCTACCAACAAGGTAGTTGGGGCTATATTAATGGGACTGCTCTTGAGCTAGGAGATCGTCCGGGTACAACTGCTGAGATCAAGGGAACCCTGAACGACCCACTATATCAGACACAAAGACAAGGAGATTTCTCATACCAATTTGACTTAAAACCAGGCAGCTATGAACTCACCCTTCATTTCGCTGATTTAAATAGCTTTGGACCACCCCTCGCCTATGATCTAGGGGTTGAAAACCATAGTAATACTACCAAACAATCTATGAACATCTCAATTAATGATATGTTAATCGAAAAAGCCTTTACTCCAAGTGAACTAGTTGGAGGAAGAACGAAACTTACAAAAACCTATATAGTAAATAGTGGCCACAATGGCCTTGTTTTAAAGCTTGAATCCGAGAACAGTAAACCATTCTTGAATGGTATATCATTAATATTTAAACGTTAAAATAAATACCTATCATGATTAAAAAAACACTCATTTTACTATTCATGCTTGGGCAAATAGCTCTAGCACAAGATCCAGTAAATATTGCTGGAGATGTTTATGATGATACAGGTGCCCCTTTGCCTGGTGCTAGTGTTGTTATAAAAGGAACAACTACCGGAGTCTCAACAGATTTTGACGGACATTTTGAACTCCCTGGAGTTCTTGCTACTGATGTAATTGTTATTTCCTTTATTGGTTTATTGCCACAAGAAATAACCGTTGGTTCTCAAACTAACTTTAACATAACCCTTAAAAGTGATGCCAGCGACCTAGAAGAAGTGGTTGTTATTGGTTATGGTACAAGTAAATCAAAAGATTTAACTTCGCCTATTGCAACCGTATCTGCAGAAGAAATTACTTCCATGAATACTTCTTCTGCCATGGGTGCAGTTCAGGGTAAACTTCCAGGAGTTACAATTGTAAGTTCAGGAGTTCCAGGAGATGGCCCTGCTGTAAGCATTAGAGGTGTTGGTTCCTTTGAAGATACAAGTCCTTTATATGTTGTAGATGGTATGTTCTTGGATGATATTAACTTTTTAAATCCTAACGACATTGAAACCATGTCGATATTAAAAGATGCCTCTGCAGCAGCAATTTATGGAGTTAGAGCAGCCAACGGCGTTGTGTTGATAACAACCAAAAGTGGTTCTAAAGATCGCAAACCAACAGTTACCTACGATGGCTATTATGGTGTTCAGAATGTATCTCAAAGGTTAGAAATGGCTAACTCACAACAATATGCTGATTTCATGAGAGCATCAGGAGATCCTGATTTAGCAGCTCTTATAGATGCATCAATTGCGCGTTATGGCGGTTCTAATGGCTATCCTTCTGTATCAACAGATTGGTATGAGGAACTTATTAAAAATAATGCTTCCATACAAAACCATAGCTTATCTCTAACAGGTGGTACCGAAAAAACAGCCTATGCTTTTAGTGCTGGTTATTTTAAGCAAGATGGTATAATGGATGCTACCGGCGAATATGAACGAATTAACTTTAGAGCAAAGGTTGATTTTGATATCTCCGACAAGGTTAAAATAGGATTTACATCATTATTAACCAATGAAGATAAAATGACGGATGATAGCCAAGCATGGTTTCAGGCCTATGTAAATGCCCCAACCTATCCGGTTTACGACGAAACACAAAGTAGTGAAGAATCTTATCCTATAAAATTTGCCAACCCACATAATTTGGGTTATGATACTTATTACACCAACCCCGCTGCTGTCGCCTATTACAGAGGTGATAATAAAACAGATGGAACTCGCTTTATGCCTTCCATTTACCTAGAAGTTGATCCATTTAATAATAAGGATATCAAATTTAGAACAGCATTAAACATTGATTATCGATATGAGGCCAATACTCTGTATACCCCAGAATATAAATCGGGGAATAACATACAACAAATTAACCAACTAAGTAAAACAACACGTTGGGACTATGATTATGTTTGGGATAATACAATTACTTGGGACAACCAATGGGATAGACACCGCTTAAAGTCGATGGTAGGTTTCTCCGTGCGTGAAGAAAATCACCGATGGTTACAAGGAACAGCTCAAGGAGTTCAGAATAAAGAATACATCAATACTGGGGATGAATCTACAACTCGATCTTACGATGGAGGTACTAAATTTAAAGGACTATCTGCATTTGCACGATTCTCATACGATTATTTAAACAAATACATATTGTCAGTAACAATGAGAGCTGATGGTTCATCTAAATATCAAGATAAGTGGGGATACTTCCCATCTGTTGGTGCAGGATGGGTAATCTCAGAAGAAGATTTCTTTGCTGGAGTACGAGGATCAGGTTTCGATTTCTTCAAACTTAGAGCTTCGTGGGGTATGCTAGGTAATGATAAAGTTCCTGCAAATGATGGTTTTGCTTCTATTACAACAGGAGGTTTAAATGAGTCTGGTATATTCGGTGGAAGTAATTTAATACCCGGAATGTTAAACAACTCAGTTTATTCCTCATTAGCATGGGAAGTTGTATACGAAACCAATGTGGGTATAGATACTAAGTTTCTTGATTATCGATTAAACTTCGAGGCTGATTATTACAGTAGAGATACTAAAGATATGGTGATTAGAACCGTTTTACCTATGGGTAATGGAAGCATATTAAGAAATACTGGTTCTGTACGTAACTCAGGTATAGAGATACTTGTTGGTTGGTCGGATAAAGTGGGTAGCGACTTCAGGTATTCGGTAGGAGGTAACCTAACCACCATAAAAAATGAAGTACTAGACTTAGGTAATGAGCCATACATTCAAACAGGTACTGCTGAATATCCGCAACGTTCAGTAGTTGGTGAGGCCTTATACTCCTTCTATGGTTACAAGGTAGATGGTGTTTACCAAAACCAGACTGAAATTGATAACGATCCAATTGCTGTTGCGAATGGTTTGGAGCCCGGCGACCTTAAATTTTCAGATTTAAATAAGGATGGCAAGATAGATTCAGATGATAGAACATTGATTGGGAAACCAAATGCTGATTTTACCTATGGATTCAACTTTAGCGCAGGTTACAAAGGATTTACATTAGCAGCAGCATTTCAAGGAGTTCAAGGCGCATCAATATTTAATAGAAAAAGAGCGGATATTAACAAACATCCGATAAATAACTTAGATGCAGACTTGGCAGATAATGTTTGGTCGGGCGAAGGATCTTCTAATACTTACCCTTCTGCCAAAGGGATGTTTAACACATGGAATAATGCACGTTTAAGTGATTTCTATATCGAAGATGGATCCTATTTCAGGATTCAGAATATTCGTTTATCATATGATTTCTCAAGTGACTTGGTAAATAAAGCTAAACTATCAGCTGTTCAATTATATATTAATGCTGATAGGCCTTTTACTTCCTTTAAGTCAAATGGTTTTACTCCTGAAGTTCCTGGAGGAATTGATGAAACTGTTTATCCTATTCCTTCTATTTATTCACTTGGAGCCCGAATCTCATTTTAATCGAATAACTTAAATAATATAAAAATGAAAATATATAAAAACATATTATCAATAGTAGTAATTCTATTACTACTCAGCTCTTGTAACGACTGGCTTGATGTTGTTCAAGAGGGTACAGTTCCAACAGAGGAGATTGATTATACCAATATTAGTCAAATGTACGGACCGGTATCTGGTGTATATGCAAATGCAAGACAAAATATGTCTCGATGGGAAATGTGGCCATTACTTAATGTTAGGGGCGACGATGTTACAAAAGGAGGTAATTCAGAAGCTGATCAGGCAGGATTCTTAGATGTTGAAAATTTTAATTATGATGCAGTTAAAGATTTCTGGGCACTTGAAGAAAGCTGGAAAGGTTTATATCAGATTGTTTTCACTACATATAATAATGAAGTTCTTTTAAATAGATACAGAGAGAATATTACACAAGAAAGTGATCTACAACTTGCATTACAGTATGAAGCTGAAATAAAATTTCATAGAGCCTTAGCTTACTTCTTTATCTCTAACCTTTGGGGAGATATTCCTCTAATTGATCCAGAAGATGTTAACTACGGATACCCCTTCAGGTTTAGCTTAGACTCTGTAAGAAAACTAATTCACAGTGAGCTCGATTTTTGTATTACGAACTTACCTGCAGAACAAACAGAACATAGAGGAGCTGCTACAAAATGGTCTGCCATGGCCCTAAAAGCCAAACTGGCACTTTATCAAGGTGATTATGCAACCACTGAATCTCTCACAAGTGAGATCATAAGAGATGCTGGCATTCAACTTACAACTGAGTATTATCAATTATTCAAAATCCCGGGTAAACTGGCTCCTGAATCTTTGTATGAATTTCAGTTTACTGATTTTGAATCAGGTGATGGACAGCAAGTTTATGGAGGGGCTTGGTTCCAACATCAAGGACCTCAAAATAATCCAGCACCAATATCCGGTTGGGGATTCATGTTACTTAAGTCTGAATATATCAACTTCCTAAATGATCGAGGAGAATCGACTCGATGGGATGTTGCTGTATTAGAATCAGGCACAACTTCTCCTGCGGGTGATGAAATTTCATTATTTGAGCCTAGCTACCTTGATATAAAAGCGCATTATAACGGAAAGGCTTACACACCTAGTAGTCAAATGACTCCTGGACGAGTCGATTATGGCTCTAACAATAACATCCGTTTATTACGTTATGCCGATGTTCTTTTAATGAATGCAGAAGCAAGAGTAAGAACTTCGGGCGATGCTGCTACTCCGTTAAACGAAGTACGCGCCAGGGCAATGCTTGATCCTATTGCTGCTCCTACTCTAGAAGATATCTTGAATGAAAGAAAAGCGGAATTTTCTGTTGAATGGGGTAATCGTTTCCACGACTTGGTTAGAACAGATCAAGCAGCTACCGAACTACCTGGTTTTGTTAAGGGTGAACATGAATTTTTACCAATCCCTGTAGCTCAAGAAGATTTAAATCCTAACCTAACAGAACCTGTTGTAGAATAATTCTAAAATGAACTGAATTTATAATAGAATGGTACAATAAATGCTAGTAAAGATGTAGTGTCTTTTCTAGCATTATTAACCCTTCTTCTTATACATACACAATCAAAAAATGACACAGTAATAATTTGAAAATTTATGATATTTAAAAAGAAAATTAGTTCTATAGCTTTTCTTGCAATAGTGCTTATTTCTTTATCATGCAGCGATACCAAAACGGTTCACATACCGGGTTGGGATAGCTTTAGTGA
>NZ_LYBV02000010.1 GCF_001660705.2 Saccharicrinis aurantiacus | reverse complement strand
GCGTTGGGGTAGAGTAATTGAAGGTGCAGGTGAAGATGTATATTTAGGTTCTCTTGTGGCACGTGCCAGAGTAAGAGGTTTTCAGGGTATTTCTGATTACAACGACCTAAGCGATAACAATACGCTTATTGCCTGTGCCAAGCACTTTATTGCCTATGGTGCAGGACAAGCTGGTAGAGATTACCATACTACCGATATGTCGGAGCATAGATTACACGAGACCTACTTCCCTCCTTTTCAGGCTGCTATTGATGAAGGGGTAGGTACTTTTATGACTGCATTTAACGATTTAAATGGCGTGCCGTGTACCGGAAATAAATACCTGTATTCTGATATTCTTCGCGATAGTTGGAAGTTTAAAGGAATGGTGGTTACTGATTATACGGCTATTACTGAATTAATTCCTCACGGATATGCAAAAGATGCCAAGCAGGCTGCACAATTAAGTTTAGATGCTGGTATTGATATGGATATGATTAGCGAAGCTTTTGTAACGCATCTTAAGG
>NZ_LYBV02000001.1 GCF_001660705.2 Saccharicrinis aurantiacus | reverse complement strand
AAAAAAAACCGAAGAAAATTAATTCTTCGGCTTTCTTAGTAGCGGGGACCAGACTCGAACTGATGACCTTTGGGTTATGAGCCCAACGAGCTACCAACTGCTCCACCCCGCAATATATCTTTAAACGTTTGTTGTTTTCTTTATTGCGGGTGCAAATATAGACAAGTTATTTAAACTACAAAACTAAGTTTGCTTATATTTTAAAGTTAGTTGTTACAGCCTGTAGCACCAACAACCGTAACAACTAACATAGCTGTATTTTACACGCCAAAATTTGGCTGAAATAAAATACAGTTTAATTACAGGGCACTACTACTAGGCTTCCTTTTCGGCTTCGCTGCGTGTAGTTTTGGCTTTTAAGTAGGCACTTTGCTCTTTAAGCTGCTCGTTAATACTGCTCAAAACTTTAAAACAATACTCATCCTTATTTAAGTTGGCCAAAGATTCGAGCAAGTTTAACCAAAGCATAAAGTGCGTTTTAATGTTATTGCGCAATTCACGAGCTGATGGCGCATCATCGCTGTTTTTATTTCGGTTTACATCGTAATTCAAAAAATCGTTCACCTCTTTGCGTAGGGCAAGCAAATCTTCATCAAGACCTAAGGTGCTAAAATGAGCTGCATTCTCTGGTGCTTCCCAAATATCAAGCACAGCCCCAATTTGAGTATACTGAGCATCGAAATTGAGTAAATCTAAATTTTTATTAAAAGTATTGAACACCACTAGTAGCGATGAAGCTGCTTCCTTTTTTGCGGCATTTGAACTATTGGAGAAAACACTCATCAGATCTACCATATAAGACCAACGCTCATCTACCAATTGATCTAAACTCTTACGATCACTATATACTCGCTCCTTTCCCAAGAGCTTTGTTAGGCTTTCTACTTTAGCAGCTAAACTTGCCATAGTAACAAAGGCAATATGATCAGCAGGCACCGCATGAATGGTAGGATATTGAATTGCCTTTTGTGTTAATGAAACAAATCGGTTGTTAGTTAACTTTGAATAATTTACACTTTCACGCTTAATTGTTAATTCTTCCATGTTTTAAAAATTTGAGTTTATAGTTTATTGTAAATAAGCTTGCAATTTTGGCGCAAGCCCGTTTTTTTGTTGCAATTGGCTTGCGGCTTTGGCGCAAGCTTATTTTAATTATAAAATGATGCATCGGTTTTGGCGCAAGGCTGCTCTAAAAATAATTCACCTTTGCGGCTTTGGCGCAAGGCTGTTTTAAACTTAAAACAGCACTGTAGTTTTGGCGCAGAACTATTTTGTAAAATAAACGCCCTTGCGCCAAAACCGCAACTCATTACGAGTTACAAATGGGTATGGCAAATTGATGTTTTGGATACTTAAACTTGCTTTTGCGAGAAAAATTTTAGCAAGCTTTATTGTTAATAAGAATGGGCGATCTGTTAAATAATACATAATAGTAATTAGGTATTTGTAAAAGATACATACAATATAACACTCTGTATATTAGTAACAAAATGGAAACTACAAATAAAAATATTTCTAAATAAGGTTTTTACGCACTAACGTTGCGCAACATAATCATTGACGATACGTATACCAAAAGCATTATAGACTCTAACTAATAAACACACATGCTACCTAAACAACATAAGATGGGCTGTAGCCAATACAGCTATAATTTATTACCCGATAATTATAAAAAAACTAAACGCTCTATAACGCTCAAAATGCTTTGAGTTCCTCATTATATTACATACTTAAGTATCGTTCTACACACTTGTGAGTGCTAGCTTTCAAATACACCGATTGGGAACCTCAACAACATATAACATTAAATTTTAACAACTAATAAATTACAAAAAATGAAAAAGAGTTTTTTACTACTATTGGCCTTTGTGCTTACTGTAAATGTGATGGCACAAGAATTCGACAGTTCAAGAATACGTGCCGGTGCGGGTTTAGTATTTGCAACAGACATAGGTAATATTGGACTTACTTTTGACGGGGTTTACGAATTTACCAGCGAATGGGAAGGGTCATTTAGCTACAGCCATATTTTTAAAAAGGATTACGTAAGCTTTAATATTTTTGATTTTGATGCGCATTACGTTTTTTATCAACATGATGAAAACTTAAACGTTTATGGTATTGGCGGATTAGGACTTACTTCGGCTAAGGTAAGCGTACCAAGTATGAATTATGGTGGTTTTACTACACCCGCTGTTAGTTCTTCAGATACCTCATTAGGTTTAAATATTGGTATTGGAGCCAACTACAAACTAAGCGAGCAGTTTAACCTAGCTCCTGAAATGAAATTAACCATTACTGATGGTACTTATTTCAGAATTGGTGCTGCAGTGCAGTACTTATTTTAATAAGAATTGATTTAACAGCATTATAAAACAATTACATTGTGCTGTTTGAAACCACAAAGCCAGTACAGGTTGATATCTGTACTGGCCTTTTTTTTGCTGATACTAAATAAATTTTAAACCAACATTATGCATTAGAACTTCTTTGTAAACTTTACAATAGTATGCACAGGTTCATAATTTACATTGACAATAACCCTTGATTTCATAACAAAAACGACTGTATACTGTCAATATTTATGGAACAATAAGAGATACTGCATTGGCCGAATTCATATTCAAGTTTGGAAAAACTTTTCTGCCAAAATCTGAGTCATCGTATTCATTACTCCAAAATGAGTCTCCATATACTTTCGCATATACAGTCTGTCCTGATGAAAAACCAGCACTAATTAAATCATCCTGCGATAGCGTAATAACTAAGGGGTTTATTTGAGAAACTAGCCCCGGAGAATAATAAGTATAGTTTTCGTTACTAACATTTGAGTTAGAGGAAAGGAAATACCGAACATAACGAGTGTTACTATTATTTCCGGCAGGAATTGTGGTGATGGCAAGCTGAATGTTATCCCCATTTACAGTAGATTCAAGAGCTGTTATCTGGGTAGTAGAAATTTCTCCTAGCGAAGGACTTGCTGTAATTATAGTTGAAGACCCTGTGTTTGTGTGTTCAATATTGTATTTTTTAAATGTGCCAAACCCTGACTTCTCATAGGTAAGGGTATAGGTTCCAAAAGGCACTTCTGATAGAGTGAAATCACCATCATCATCTGTTTTTGCAGAAATTTCTGTTCCTTCCACTTTAACAATCATATTTGAGTTTTCAATTTGAGTTACGCCTTCGTTATACAAATTGACCGAACCAATGATGTTTGCTTTAGTGATGGGTTCTGGATTTGTATCATCATCGTTATTACAGGAAATTAAGCCTAATAGGATCACAAAACTTACAGTGAAAAAATTCAACTTCATAGCATTTAATTTTAGATTAAATATTTACCCTACAACACATTAGCGATCGATTTTGTTTATATATATATTAAAAACAACATGCACTTTAATGTTGTTTTGGCACCATACTGCCACGCGGCGCGGATAATAGCGGCAGCCCTTTGTTGGCTATTGCTTATGATGCTTGGCTGGCGGAGGCGACCAAAGGAAGCCCACGCACAGTTTAGCAGAATGGCAATGGCTAATAAAGGCTATAGCGGATAGCCGCACTGGCCGCCCTAATGCTTAATTAAGGCGAGTCAGTGTCAGTAAATGGATGGGCAAAATGTCTTTTTGTCACTATTGAATGACAGCAAAAAGATGAATGGGGAACGAATCATGCCAATATTTCACTAAAAAACCCAAATTATTAAATGGCACAGGGTTTGAAACAAGGAGAGTCGTATTGAAATAGGAAAATAAAAAACTAAAATAAAAATTAATAAAATGGGAAAAGTAATTGGAATCGATTTAGGAACAACCAATTCATGTGTTTCTGTAATGGAAGGAAACGAACCGGTTGTAATTCCAAACAGTGAAGGTAAAAGAACTACTCCTTCGATTGTAGGATTTGTTGAAGGTGGCGAAAGAAAAGTGGGTGATCCTGCAAAACGTCAGGCTATCACAAACCCAACTAAAACCATTTACTCTATCAAAAGATTCATGGGTGAAACTTATGATACAGTACCTAATGAAATCACAAGAGTACCTTACGAAATTGTAAAAGGTGATAACAACACACCACGTGTTGCTATTGACGATAGAAAATATTCTCCACAAGAGATTTCGGCAATGACACTTCAGAAAATGAAGAAAACTGCTGAGGATTATTTAGGACAAGAGGTTGACGAGGCTGTTATTACAGTGCCTGCATATTTTAACGATGCACAACGTCAGGCTACTAAAGAGGCTGGTGAGATTTCTGGTTTAAAAGTACGCAGAATTATCAACGAGCCTACTGCTGCTGCCTTAGCTTATGGTTTAGATAAAATGGACAAAGACATCAAAATTGCTGTTTTTGACCTTGGTGGTGGTACTTTTGATATCTCTATTCTTGAGTTAGGTGATGGTGTTTTTGAAGTAAAATCGACTAACGGTGATACGCACCTTGGTGGTGATGACTTTGATGATGTAATCATTAACTGGTTAGCTGATGAGTTCTTAAAAGACGAAGGTATTGACTTACGTAAGGATCCAATGGCTCACCAACGTTTGAAAGATGCTGCTGAGAAAGCTAAAATTGAGTTATCGAGTGGAAATTCTACTGAGATTAACTTACCATATATTATGCCTGTTGATGGTATTCCGAAGCACCTTGTTAAAACTTTAAGCCGTGCGCAGTTTGAGCAATTAGCTGACAAGTTAATTCAAGGAACTTTAGAGCCATGTAAAGCTGCTTTAAGAGATGCTGGCATGAATCCTTCAGAAATTGACGAAGTAATTTTAGTTGGTGGATCAACACGTATCCCTGCTATTCAAGAGATTGTTTCTAAATTCTTCGGTAAAGAGCCTTCAAAAGGTGTTAACCCTGATGAGGTTGTTGCTGTAGGTGCTGCTATTCAAGGTGGTGTATTAACTGGTGAGGTTAAAGATGTATTGTTATTAGATGTAACACCTCTTTCATTAGGTATTGAAACTATGGGTGGTGTAATGACTAAGTTGATTGAAGCTAACACTACAATCCCAACTAAAAAGTCGGAAACATTTACTACTGCTGCTGATAACCAACCATCGGTTGAAATCCATATTGTACAAGGTGAGCGCCCAATGGCTAACCAAAACAAAACAATTGGTCGTTTCCACTTAGATGGAATTTCTCCTGCACGTAGAGGTGAGCCACAAATTGAGGTATCTTTTGATATTGATGCTAATGGTATCTTAAACGTAGCTGCTAAAGATAAAGCAACTGGAAAAGAGCAAAGCATTCGTATCGAGGCTTCTTCAGGCTTAAGCGATGAAGAAATCAAGAGAATGAAAGACGAAGCTGAAGCTAACGCTGATGCGGATAAAGCTGCTAAGGAAAAAATTGACAAATTAAATGGTGCTGACAGTTTAGTATTCCAAACTGAAAAGCAACTTTCAGAGTTTGGCGATAAATTACCTGCAGACAAAAAAGCGCCTATTGAGGCTGCTCTTGAAAAACTAAAAACTGCTCATAAAGCGGAAGACCTTGAAGGTATTGATGCTGCTACAACTGAGTTAAACACAGTTTTCCAAGCTGCTTCGCAAGAGATGTACAACGCTAGTCAAGCCGAAGGTGCTCAAGCAGGTGGTGCACAACCAGGACCAGATGCTGGTGCGCAAGCTAAAGGTGACGATGAAGTTACTGATGTTGATTTTGAAGAGGTGAAGTAATTCACTCACTTTAGATAATAGTATTAAAAGCTCCACATAATGTGGGGCTTTTTTTATTTGCATCAATATTCTCTCTTATATCATAAAAATATTGATAGAATACTTATAAATTTGCCGCGCTAACTTGGATAGCACATCGCTTATCAACTGATTAATAATTAATATAGATGAAATTTTTACTTTTACTATTTGCTTTATCCATTACCACCAACGCATTTTATGCACAAGGCACTGATATCTTTGGCAATAGTGTACCATCAAGCAGTTCTAAAAAGCAACTATCTTCTGCTTCAACTAACAAAGTAGATGCACAAGGGCGTAAACAAGGGCATTGGGAAAAACGTTTTAGCAGTGGCCGATTGGCATACAGCGTAAACTTTAAAGACGATAAGCCTGTGGGTGAAATGATTCGATATTATGAATCGGGCCGACCGAAAGTAAAAATCAATTACGATGAAAATGGTGAGTATGGCGATGCTGAACTATTTTACAAAAATGGTAAAATACAGGCTACAGGTAAATACCATGGCAAGGTAAAAGATGGTAAGTGGAATTACTTTCTTAACGATGGAAGTTTAAATTCTACCGAAACATTTACTAATGATATTAAAAATGGCTTAACCACATTTTATTACCGCAATGGTAATAAATCGGAAGACACAATGTGGAAAGACAATATTAAGGATGGCGATTGCATAAAGTATTTCGAAAGCGGAGCAAAAAAAACAAAGCTTACTTATAAAAATAACCTGATACATGGAGATTATTGGGTATATCACGAAAATGGTAATGTTGAAATACAAGGACAATTTATCAATGGGCTTGAGGATGGCGAGTGGTTAATTTTTGCACCCAATGGCAACTTTATGTATAAGTTACTTTACGATGAAGGCATTGTTTTAAATGGCGATTCGCTTGATCAGAAACAGAAAAAGATGTTTGAAGAATTTGAAATGAATAAGGGTAAAATAAAAGACCCAGAAGAATTTAAAAACAACCCTGATGGTTACATCAGAACTTTTTAATGCATAAACATGAGAAAAGTTACGCTATTCATATTACTCATTATAAGCTGCATCACAATAAATATTGATGCGCAAAAATATTTTGTTTCATTTACTGATAAAAATAGCAACGACTATTCACTGTCTGCCCCTCAGGAATTCTTAAGTCCTGAGGCTTTAGAACGCCGAACAAATCAGAATATTGAGCTTGTTGAAAACGACCTACCCGTTACCTCAAGCTATCTTACTATTATCCAATCAAAATCAGTTAAGGTTTTACATACTTCAAAATGGCTTAACGGTGCTATTATTGAAAGCAGCAACGCAGAAGCTATTGATGAAATAAAAGCTTTGAGTTTTGTGAGCAAAGTTGATTTGATTTGGAAACCACAACTGACCAATACAATACAAAAGAACAACGAGCCGCTTAAAAACGCTACACCAAGTGCCGTTAATGTTACTTATGGTAATTCGTGGACACAAACTGCAATGGTGAAAGGTCAGTATGTGCACCAAAATTATAATGGCGAAGGCATAAACATTGCAGTGCTTGATGCTGGTTTTAAAGATGTAAATTCACTCCCAAGCTTTGTACACTTATGGGAGAATAATCAAATACTAGATGCTTACGATTTTGTAAATCCAACTGGAAATATATTCCAGGAGCATCAGCATGGCATGCAAGTTCTTTCTATTATTGGCGGATATGTAGAGAATGAATTTAAAGGAAGTGCTATTAAGTCCAACTTCTTCTTATATAGAACTGAAGATGCAGCAACTGAATATCCGGTTGAAGAGTATTATTGGGTATGTGCTGCCGAAAAAGCAGATAGCATTGGTGCCGACATCATAAGCTCCTCACTTGGTTATTATGAGTTTGACGATTCTAACATGAGCTACACTTATGCGGATATGGATGGGCAAACTTCTACAATTGTGAAGGCTGCTGAAATTGCTTTTTCAAAAGGAATAATTGTGGTAAACAGTGCTGGCAATGAAGGAGACGAAACCTGGAGATATATTATAAGTCCTGCCGATGGCGAAAATGTACTTACCGTTGGGGCTGTTGATTCTAGTAACGAACCTTCTTATTTTAGTTCATTCGGCCCCACAGCCGATGGAAGGGTGAAACCCGATGTGGTTGCTCTAGGATCGAGCACGGCCATACAAGGCCTCGATGGTAATATTACAAGAGGCAACGGAACAAGCTTTTCTGCTCCTGTTATTACCGGATTTACTGCCTGTATAAAACAGGCATTACCCCAACTTAGCAACCAAGAAATTATTACCCGAATTAAAGAAAGTGCCCACTTAATTTCAAACCCAACAGAACAACTGGGATATGGAATACCGAACTTTGCTGATATATTAGATATTGAAAATAGCGTAAATACAAAACATAGCCACACTACCTTTACCACCTACAATAACCCTTTTACCAATAGTATTCATTTTAACGCACCAAACTCTATCAATAGTGACATAACCATTAAACTATACAACATTAGTGGTACCATTATGAGAACTGAGCAATTTGCGCCTCATTCTCAATTGACATTAAACAACCTAAACCAACTCAGTAAAGGCATTTATATTGCTCAAATTACCTACAATAACCAATCTCAAACTATTAAACTAACAAAACAATAAACAGATTATGAGCGATGCCCCTCTTTCTCTTTTCGAATTAAATAACAATGTAAAAAAGGCCATTCACACCCAATTTGATGACACCTATTGGGTGGTTGCTGAAATAAGCGAAATACGAGAGGTGCGCAATGGCCACTGTTACCTTGAGCTAATTGAGAAAGAAAAAGGTAGCGAACAGATAATTGCCAAAACCAGAGCCAACATCTGGGCTTACACCTACAGAATGTTGAAACCTTATTTTGAATCGAGCACTGGCCAAACACTATCGTCAGGTATCAAAGTTATGATACGGGCTAGTATCGATTATCAAGAAGTGTATGGTTTAAGCCTAAATGTTAGAGATATCGACCCGAACTATACTTTGGGAGATATGGCTCAAAAAAGACAGGCGATCATTAAACAGCTCACCGAAGAAGGGGTAATTGATATGAATAAGGATATTGAGCTACCTATGGTGGTTCAAAAAATTGCCATTATCTCCTCTCCTTCTGCCGCAGGGTATGAAGATTTCATGAATCAACTAAACAGTAACAAAGCTGGCATTAAATTCTATACGAAACTCTTCCCTGCAATTATGCAAGGCGATCAAACCGAAGAATCTGTTACTGCAGCTCTTGAAAAAATATATGAACATGAAGGTTTCTTTGATGCTGTAGCAATCATAAGAGGAGGAGGTTCAAGCTCCGACTTAATGGCCTTTGATAACTATTGGATTGCTTATAATATCGCGCAATTCCCATTACCTATTTTTTCGGGTATTGGTCATGAGCGAGATGAATCCATTGTGGATTTGGTTGCCCATACGCATTTAAAAACACCAACTGCTGTTGCCGAATTTATAATTGAGTTAGCCACTGAATTTAATAATGATCTCAGTGAATATAAAAACCAATTAATCTATAGCTCCGAACAAATAATCTCTGAACTTAAAAATCAACACAATAATAATTCGGCCAGATTAAAACCTCTGGTTAAGAATGCCATTTTAAGTCAAGAAAGTAGACTCCAAAACTTATCGCATATTCTGAAATCAGAAACCTCTCGTTTTATACAAAATGAAAGTGCATTTCTGAATAAAAGCAAACTGAATATCGATTACTCGAGTCAGAATATAATTAACCAACATAGGCTTAAACTACAACAGGTAAAACCTCGATTAAATACGCGGGTTCACCATTTTATCAATCAAGAAAAATCAAACCTCAACATTTTTAATAAAACCAACGAACTCCTAAATCCCACTAACATATTACGAAAAGGCTATTCCATTTCTTATGCCAATGGTAAAGTCATCAAAAATAAACAAGATGTAAAAGAAGGCGATACAATTACAACACATTTATTCGCTGATAAAATTGAATCAAAGGTCACCAAGAAATAAAACAACACTCTAGAAATCAGAATATATTATTATTGCACATAGCTAAACAATTTTACCACACTCGTGTTAATTATGTATCAGCTTGTGTAAAATGCTTTTTTTTCGTAGCATTAGATTTTTTCATAGATTTTAGGGTTTATAATTAAGTAAGGAACACCAATAAACAGGTGTTCCTTTTTTTTGTATAATTACTTCGATAGCTCCCACCCTCAATTCGTCAAATTCTATCCATTTTGTATTAGTATTCAGATTATTTTAAGAACTTTGCAAAAATTAGATATATCAAAATGAACGGCAACTACTTCGATAAGAAAAAACCCAATAAAAAAACAGATGATAACCTAAATAAACAATCATCTGACACTCAAAAAAAAGACACTATACGTTTAAATAAATTTGTAGCAAACACTGGTGTTTGTAGCCGTAGAGAAGCCGACAAATTAATAGCTGAAGGGTTGGTTTCTGTGAATGGAGAAGTTGTAACCGCCATGGGCACCATGGTGAAGAAAACAGATAAAGTAGTTTACGAGGGTAAAGAATTAATTATAGAGAAAATGGTTTATATTCTTTTGAATAAGCCAAAAGACTATGTGACTACACTTAAAGATCCGCATGCCAAACGAACGGTAATTGATTTAGTAAAAAATGCTTGTGAGGAACGCATATACCCAGTTGGCAGACTTGATAAAATGACTACTGGGGTTTTACTTTTAACCAACGATGGTGATTTAACAAAGCAGCTAACCCACCCTAGTCACGAACACCGCAAAATTTACCATGCTTTTCTTGATAAACCCATTACCCAAGAGCATCTTGATGCAATAGATAAAGGCTTTGAGTTAGAGGATGGTTTTATTAAATCAGATAAAATAAGCTTGGTACAGGATAATAAACTTGAAGTTGGCATTGAAATTCACTCTGGAAAAAATAGAATTGTCCGTAGAATTTTTGCTCACCTAGGTTACGAGGTTGTTAAACTTGATAGAGTTTACTTCTCAGGCCTTACCAAAAAAGATGTCCCTCGTGGGAAGTATCGCTATTTATCAGCAAAAGAAGTTACTTTTTTAAAAGCCGGAATAATGAAATAACAAAGTACCTTTAAGTACTTATAAGAATATAATAACCTAACGTCGAAAACTATCGTACGTACAAACAAAAATCATGACTTTAATAAAATCCATTTCAGGAATTAGAGGCACCATTGGAGGCCAAGCAGGAGAAGGTTTAAGCCCTCTTGATGTAGTAAAATTTACAGCTGCCTATGCAACATGGGCAAAGCAAAATGTAGGTAAAGATAAAATCACTGTTGTTGTGGGGCGCGATGCTCGTATCTCAGGCCCAATGGTAGACCGACTTGTTGTGGCTACACTAATGGGCATGGGTGCTGATGTGGTTAATTTAGGTTTATCAACTACACCTACAACAGAATTAGCTGTTGAATGGGAAAATGCCGATGGAGGTATTATTTTAACTGCCAGTCATAACCCAAAACAATGGAATGCCCTAAAATTATTAAATAATAAAGGGGAATTTTTAGATGGCAAGGCAGGCGAAAAAATATTAGAAATTGCAGAATCGGAATCCTTTACTTTTGTTGATGTTGATGATTTAGGAGAAGTGAAAAATGACGACTCTTACCTTCAGAAACACGTTCAGCATGTATGCGATTTAGAATTAGTGGATGTTGATGCTATTAAAAACACAAATTTAACTGTTGCCCTAGATTGTGTTAACTCTGTTGGTGGAACTTACCTTCCTCCTCTTTTAAAAGCCTTAGGTGTTAAAAATACCATTGAGCTTTATTGTGAACCAAACGGACAGTTTCCGCACAACCCTGAGCCACTACCTGAAAATTTAACTGAAATAGCATCGCTTATAAAAGAGAAGAAAGCTGATGTTGGTTTCGTAGTTGACCCTGATGTTGATAGACTTGCCATCGTGAATGAAGATGGTTCTATGTTCGGCGAAGAATATACTTTAGTGGCTGTTGCCGATTATATTTTAAGCAACAAACCAGGCAATACTGTATCTAATCTTTCATCAACACGTGCTTTGCGCGATGTTACTGAAAAACATGGTGGATCGTATGCTGCTGCGGCCGTAGGAGAAGTAAATGTAGTTAGCAAAATGAAAGAAACCAATACGGTTATTGGTGGTGAAGGTAACGGTGGAATTATTTATCCTGAATCTCATTACGGTAGAGATGCCTTGGTTGGTATCGGTTTATTTTTAACGCATTTAGCAAAATCGGGCAAAACATGTTCTGAATTAAGAGCCACATATCCCGAGTATTATATCTCAAAAAATAAGATTGAATTAACTCCTGAGATTAATGTTGATAAAATCCTATTAGACGTTAAAAACAAATATAGCGACGAACAAATTAATGATATTGATGGCGTTAAAATCGACTTTGCTGATAAATGGGTGCATTTAAGAAAATCGAATACTGAACCAATTATTCGTATTTATTCTGAAGCGGCAACTATGGATGAAGCTGATCAATTAGCTCAAACTATTATAAACGATATAAAAGAAATTGCAGGTCTTTAGCCTGCTTTTTCTTCATCAAAATTTAATAATGGTACGATTAATATTTTTCGTTTAAACGGATTAAAAAATCACATCAGCATCATTTTTATAAAATCAGATCAAAAACCTCGCGGTTATTAGTGTTTTAAGTACTTAAAGAACTACATAAATTTCTTTTTCAGGTAAAAAACCCTATATTGCCTAATAACATATTAACCTTTTACTACTTGTACTATGCCAGATACAAAAGAAGAATATCAACTCGAATTTATTATAAAAACATCTCCTGCTATTTTATACAATAGACTTTCAACACCTAGCGGTTTATCCGAATGGTTTTCTGATGATGTTAATGTTAAACTTAGCAAATACACTTTCTATTGGGATGGTTCTGAACAAGAGGCTGAATTGTTATCAAAAAAAGAGAATCAATATATTCGCTTCCATTGGTTGGATGATGAAGAGGAAGATACTTTTTTTGAATTTAGTATTGTAGTTGATGATTTAACCGGAGATACTGCTTTGGTAATTACTGACTTTGCTGAGGCTGATGATAAAGAAGATTCTATAGAATTGTGGAATCAACAAGTAGATCAATTAAAACATGGTCTTGGATCTGTATAAAACTGTTTTGTAGCTCTTTAAGCAATTTGGCTTCTGAAGCTATAATTTTTACGATATTTCATATAACTTTGCGCCTATAAGCTACTTTTGTTTATAGGTGTTTTTTTTGCACTAAACTGCCATATTTATATTGATACAATGAAGAAACTTCATGTTTTTATTTTAAAAAGCTATTTGGCTCCACTGTCAATGACCTTTTTAATTTGCTTATTTGTTCTATTAATGCAATTCCTTTGGAAGTATGTTGACGACATGGTTGGTAAAGGCCTCGAGATGTCTGTCCTTGCTGAACTTATGGTATACGCAGCACTTCAAGTTGTACCCTTAGCACTTCCCTTAGCCATTCTATTAGCCTCACTAATGACTTTTGGTAGTTTGGGCGAAAACTATGAGCTAACAGCAATAAAATCATCCGGAATTTCATTACCTCGGATAATGCTGCCATTAATTATATTCACGGTTATGGTAAGTTACGGTGCGTTTAAATTTTCCAATAATATTCTGCCCGTTGCAAACCTAAAACTATATTCCTTACTATGGTCGGTTCGGAGGGCTAGTCCTGAATTCGACATCAAGGAAAAGATATTTTATGACGGCATAACTGATTTCAGTATAAAAGTTGAAAATAAATCAAAAACAACAGATATGTTGTATGATATTATGATTTATGATCATCGAAATAAATTGGCTAAAAACAGTAACGTTACCTTGGCTGATTCTGGTAAAATGCAAATATCAGAAGACAAAAAGTCACTCCGGCTAACCTTATTTAGCGGACACAAATATAATGCTAAAGCAGATGATAAACGGGGGCGGATTTCCAAGCGCGACCGGCAAAGCTTTAGAACTGATTATTTCGGAAAACAAGTTGCCTTGATACCAATGCATGGTTTAGATTTCAACCGATTTGACGAAGGTGGATTTAAGAGTAATGATAGAATGAAGAATCTTGATCAGCTTACTCATGATGAAGATTCTTTAACAAATTCTCGAAACCAGTTTGTGGAGCAACTCAAGCCTCGTGTTGAAGGAGCCTACTTTATAAATAGCAAACGAAGAAGAGCAGTTCAACGTCAGAAGAATTCAGCAAACTTTAAGGATACAACATTACTCAAACTTCCTAAATTCGATGAATATGCAGCACTTGATAGCGATAGTGCCTTTACTCAATTTAGAACCGAAGATAAAGTAATGGTATTAGAAAATGCGATACGAAGAGCTCGGGATTCTAAAACAGTTATAGAAGATCAGTTAACACATATTGAAAGTGTAGAAAATAAAATAAGAAGACATAAAATAGAATGGCATCGTAAGTTTACCTTATCATTTGCCTGTTTTATTTTCTTCTTTATAGGTGCCCCACTTGGTGCCATAATCCGCAAAGGAGGGTTGGGAATGCCTGTGGTTATCTCTGTTTTATTTTTTATCGTCTATTATATTATCGACACATTTGGACTGAAGGTAAGTAAAGAAGGCGTATGGCCTCCTGTATTTGGCATTTGGCTTTCTTCTGCAGTTCTTTTTCCATTAGGAGTATTCTTAACTTACAAGGCAGCAACAGATAGTGCAATACTAAACTCAGATGCCTATGTCATCTTCTTTCAAAAAATATATGCGAAGATTAAACCTTATGTTGAAAAGGTCGTGCCCAAAAAGAAAAACAAGACTAAATAGATAAACATTGTTACAGGTAAATTATTTATTACCTTTGCACTCTGAAAGAAGAATTCATTAAAAAGCATATTTCCATGAGCAATCAATCCTATAAATTAGATAGTATTGAAGACGCCATTGAGGCCATCAAACAAGGTGAGTTAATTATTGTAATTGACGACGAAGATAGAGAGAATGAAGGTGACTTTATTGCCGCCGGAGAATTAATGACACCTGAAAAGGTTAATTTTATGGCAACTCATGGTAGAGGGTTAATTTGTGCTCCTATCACCGAGGAACGCGCAGAAGAATTAGACCTTGATTTAATGGTTGGTAAAAACACTGCATTACACGCAACTCCTTTTACTGTATCTGTCGACTTAATTGGCCAAGGCTGTACAACAGGTATATCTGCTTCAGATAGAGCAAAAACCATATTATCTCTTAGTAATCCTAAAACTACTCCAGAAGATTTGGGTAGACCAGGTCATATTTTCCCGCTTAAAGCAAAAAATAGGGGTGTACTTCGAAGAGCTGGGCATACCGAGGCTGCTGTTGATTTAGCCCGCTTAGCAGGACTTTCGCCTGTTGGAGTATTGGTTGAGATCTTAAATGAAGATGGCACAATGGCTCGCCTACCGCAGCTTGTTGAAATTGCAGAGAAATTTGATTTAAAATTAATTACTATACAAGATCTAATTGCTTACCGCCTAAAACAAGAGAGCCTTGTTGTTAAGGGTGAGAAAGTAAACATGCCTACTCGTAGAGGTAACTTCCATTTTATTCCTTTCCGCCAGAAATCTAATGGAGTTGAACACATGGCCCTTATTAAGGGTGAATGGAATGAAGATGAACCTGTTTTGGTACGAGTACATTCTTCTTGTGCTACAGGCGATATTTTTCATTCACTAAGATGCGAATGTGGCGAGCAGCTTGAAAAAGCATTACAAAGCATTGAAGAAGAAGGTAAAGGTGTATTAGTATACATGAACCAAGAAGGACGAGGTATTGGCTTAATGAATAAAATGAAAGCCTATAAACTTCAGGAAGAAGGACTTGATACTGTAGATGCAAACACTCAACTTGGTTTTGATGCTGATGAAAGAGATTACGGTGTTGGCGCCCAAATTTTACGCGAATTAGGTGTGAAAAAAATGCGATTAATGACTAATAATCCAATTAAAAGAATCGGTTTAGAGGGATATGGTTTAGAGATTGTTGAAAATGTACCTATCGAGATTGAGCCAAACGAGCACAATGAGTTTTACATGAAAACAAAAAAAGAACGCATGGGACATCAACTCGAGTTCTTTAAATATAAAAGTAAATAATACTTTAAAAATATATGGAGGAAGCTAATTCGTTACGCTTCCTCCACAATTATCTTTACGAGCACCCGTTACCGATTTTAAACAATTCACTTCACCCTCCTGCTGCAATACGCCTAAAAAACCAAAGATTATTGCTTCTTTAAATTCTATAATCTCTTGTGAAGGAATTGTAAGCTCACACTTTGTCATACCTTGTATCAGTTCAATTAGGTAAGTATTAAACGTTCCTCCTCCGGTAAATAAAACCTTCTCAATTTCATTATCATTCAACACTTTTGCAATCTGATTGGCAAAATGATAATATAAAGTAGCCAATATATCATAATATCCAATACCCTCATATTTTTTTAATATTGGTTTAACTATAGCTTCAACCCACTCTCTTCCTAATGATTTGGGTCGCATTTTTGAGTAGAAATTAATTTCATCTAGTTCTTTTAATAAGCTAGAATTAACCATACCTTTTTTTCCTAACATACCCTTATCATCATATGCTAAATTGAAAGCCTCATTAACTATTTCATTTAAAATTATATTAACTGGGCAAATATCAAAAGCACACATTAATGAATTTGTCTCAAACGAAATATTAGCAAACCCACCTAAATTAACGCAAGCATCATATTCTGAAAATAAAAGCTTATCTCCAATTGGTACCAAAGGTGCACCTTGACCTCCGAGAGCTATATCTAAAGTACGAAAATCTGCCACTACCTTAAGGTTAGTAGTAGCTGCGATTTGCATTGGACAACCTATTTGAAAGCACACATTATTCTCTGGCTCATGAAATACAGTATGACCATGGCTCGATATAAAATCAACCTTTTCTCTAGAGACAAATTTGTTTACTAGCTTTCCAATATACACCCCATACTCCCGATGCAATTTAACAAAATGATATGCGTTTAAATTTTGAGCAAAAGAAAGTCTTTCAACCCACTCTTTAGGATATTCATACGAAGCACTTTTCGTTACTGAAAAACTCCAATCTCCATTTAAATATACAAATTTACAAAGAGCTAAATCTACACCATCCAAAGATGTACCACTCATGATTCCCAGAACATTATAAACAATCCTCATTATACTTATTTTGAATAAAAGTGGCTAATAACTAATTTATTATCTACCTTAAAGATCCGACAAATGTAATGTATTTTTACTTACCCATAAATAAACAGGCCATGATAGATTTATCTCTAAAATACATGGGATTAACATTAAGTAATCCGATAATAGCAAGTAGTTCTGGTTTAACAAACTCATTAGATAATATTATAAAACTAGCAGAAAATGGTGTTGGTGCAGTAGTTTTACAATCTTTATACGAAGAAGAAATAGTTACAGAATTAAAACAGAATTTTAGAGATATATCTCTTAAAAATAATGTTCAAACTGAATCGATGAACTTCTATAAAAACATTAATGTTGAAGATACATTAACAAGTTATTTAAGTTTAATCACGAACTGCAAGAAACGACTAAAAATTCCAATAATAGCAAGCATCAATTGCATATCATCAGACTACTGGCCATACTTTACCGAACTCATACAAAAATCAGGTGCCGATGGACTAGAGCTAAATATCTCAATCAATACCTACGACCCCAACTATAAAACTAACCAAAGTATTGAAATGTATTACAAAATTATTGAGGCGGTTAAAAAACACATAACAATCCCTATAGCAATAAAAATAAGCCCCTTTTTCTCAGAAATAACGAGCACACTAACAAAACTATCAGAAACTGAAATCGATGGTATGGTTTTGTTTAATAAATTCTACTCTCCTGATATAGATATCAATAAGGTTAAACTTATAGACGACCATAAATATAGCTCAGAAAATGATTACAGCTTACCATTACGCAGCATCGGGGTTTTATCTAAAAGAGCACATTGCGACCTATCTGCATCAACTGGTATACATAACTCCGAAGTATTAATTAAAATGCTATTAGCTGGCGCTAAAACAGTACATATAGCAAGCGTACTATATAAAAACGGATTTGAACACCTTGGAAAAATGCGATTCGAGCTCGAAACCTGGATGAAGGAACATAACTATTCTACAATTAACGATTTTAGAGGAATCCTAAGCCAAGATGTTAACATAAATCAAGCAGCTCACTCTAGGGTCCAATTTATGCAACACTATAATGAAAAAGGTTAGCAATATATTTGTAAAAACTATCTTTGTTACTTTATTAAATCAATTCAAACTTTATAACTTAATTTAAGTACAAGATAAAAATTGCATAACTCATTTTATACAATGACGAATTACATTGATGATTATTACAATCCAGAACCCTTAAAAGAAGGAGTAGACTTTACTATGGATCCTCGTGGATTTAGGATTATGACAAAAAAACACCTTACTGAAAGAGGCTATTGTTGTGGTAACGGCTGCAGGAACTGTCCGTATCACCCAAAACATCAAAAAGGGAATAATCAATTACAATAAGTATTAAAGAAAAAAGATGATAAGTAAAGAAAAGTTGAGAATCGTGTTCATGGGAACACCTGATTTTGCCGTAGAAAGCCTTAAAGAACTTGTTGAAAATAAATATAACGTTGTTGGCGTAGTAACTGTAGCTGATAAAAAAGCTGGTAGGGGTCAGAAAATAAGAACCTCACCTGTAAAAGATTTTGCGGTTAAAAATAACATCCTAGTTCTGCAACCAGAAAAACTCAAGGATGAAACATTCCTAAAAGAACTTAAAGCTTTAAATGCCGATTTGCAAATAATTGTAGCATTTAGAATGCTACCTGAAGTTGTATGGAATATGCCTAAATTAGGATCATTTAATTTACATGGATCTCTTTTACCGCAATACCGTGGTGCTGCTCCAATTAACTGGGCTGTAATTAATGGCGACAAAGAAACCGGCGTTACTACCTTCTTTTTGCAACATGAAATTGACACAGGTAACATTATAGATCAAAAAACAATGCCAATCTCTGAAAATGATAATGCAGGTATTGTTCATGATAAAATGATGGTATTAGGAGCCGATCTTGTTCTTGAAACTGTCGCAAAAATTTGCAATGGCACTGCAGAAACCAAGCCTCAATCAGAATATTTCAAGGATGATGTAATTCTGAATCCAGCCCCTAAAATTTTTAAGGATGATTGTAAAATCGATTGGTCAGAACCAATTAAGAGTGTGTACAACAAAATTAGAGGATTAAGTCCCTACCCTGCTGCTTGGACAGAACTTACCCACACGGATGGCACTACAACTACCCTTAAAATATTTGATACTGAGATTATAGAGTCTGAAAACATTATTGGTGAGATTACTTCTGATGGAAAACAATCCATAATCATAAATGGCAACGGAGGCGCACTAAGTATTAAGTCCTTGCAAATTTCAGGGAAGAAAAGAATGAACACTAAAGAATTCTTAAATGGTTTTAAAACCATCCAAGATTATAGAGTTAAATAAAGTATACATATAATAATTAACAAACACATTTAAAATGAAAATGTTAAGGTTAAAAATAGCATTGCTAATAACAGTGATACTAGCATCATGTAGTTTAAGCAAGAATACCTCAAATAAACCAACGGCTGTTGAATATAAGGTAAATGCTCAGGGTGACTTTTCGCAGGTTAATGAAAAAAGCACCTATATTGTTAGAAATAAAAATGAGCATCCAATTAAATCATTAGACGAGTTTAATATTGATACTATTGATTTTAAAACAACTATGCTAGCTGAGATATTCATCGGGAAGAAACCATCAAGTGGATACAAGGTTATTGTAGATACAATTATCAAAACAGATAATTCTATAACAATTAAGTATCATATTGACAAACCTGAAGGTATAGTAATGACTGTCATGACAAGTCCTTACATCATTATTGAAATACCACAATCTAGCAAGGAGGTAATCTTTTCTGAAGATTTATAGCAACAGATTGCAAATTATTACCTCCTATATTTTATCAATACTATTGGCTTACTAAATCTTCAAATTCAACATTTGTATAATCGTTGGTAGCTTTGGTTTCGCCAATAGTCTCATTATTTTCTTCAGCTTGCTTAGTTCTAATGAAAGAAACAACCTCCTCTAGGCCATCAGCAAACTTATCAAAGTCTTCTTTGTAAAGAAATATTTTGTGTTTCTCAAAGTAGTGCTTGCCATCTTGGCCAAAACGTTTTTTACTTTCAGTAACTGTAAGGTAATAATCGTTTTTGCGAGTAGCCTTTACATCAAAAAAATAGGTTCTTTTACCAGCACGGACGGCTTTTGAAAAAATTTCTTCCTTATCGGTTCTTTCATTGCCTTCTTTATTCACATATCCATCCATCGTCAAAAAATTGTAGGGTTTTAATTATCTGAGTTTAATTATATCTCAAAAGTGGGAAATATTTATGAATTAATCTAAAGATAATTTAACAAAAAGCAGTATTTCATAGGAAGACTTCTTATAAATTGAAGATTTAATCCACTTCTTGATTATATATTATAAGCTACATGCATCAATAGTTAATGTTCTTATTCTACTACTCCACATTTTAACGTAATGCTTTTAAGCATAATAGTTAGCTCAATAATAATTAAATATTACTAATATTCACTTTTGGCATATTTTTAGCTTACTTAAGAGCTGTTAAAATGCTGAAAAAATAGAATTGTTTTATGGATTGGTATGAAAAAAGACCTATTTTTGCGGCATATATTATAAAACTAAAGTTCTTTACAGAATGCTAAACAGAAGGCTACTCCGAGTTAAGGTTATGCAAGTGCTCTATGCACATTATAAAAATGGCGATACCTCAATTCAAAACTCCGAAAAGGAGTTATTTCATAGTATCTCAAAATCTCATGATCTTTATTTCCTATATATCTTATTATTACTTGAAATAAGAGAATATGCAGTAGGACGAATTGAGTTTGGTAAGAATAAAAAAATGCCAAGTGAAGCGGAGTTAAATCCAAACATGCGTTTTGTAAACAACAGAGTTTTAGCAAAATTTATCGATAGTGAAGCTGTTGTGAAGTTTGTTAATAACAACGGGAATAATTGGGTTAATTATAAAGACATTGTAAAAAACCTTTATAACCATATTCTGGAGTCTACTCAATATAAGGATTACATGAATGCTGAGGAAGATTCTTTTGAAGCTGACAAAAAATTTGCAGCTCGTCTTCTTGAAAAGGTAATTGCATATTTTGAGCCAATTTATCCAACATTCGAAGAGCAAAGTATCTATTGGAATGATGAGGTTGAATTTGTTTTGAGTATGGTTGTTAAAACCATAAAAGGCATAAATGAAGGTGATGAATCCATTAGCTTAATGGGACAATTTAAAGATGATGACGATGAAGACTTTGTAAAAAGATTATTCAGAAAATCAGCTGTAAACCATTCAGATTACCATACACTTATTAAAAAACACTCAAAAAACTGGGATGTAGAGCGTGTAGCCTTTATGGATATTGTACTTATGGAAATTGCTTTAGCAGAGATTGTTGAATTTACCAACATTCCATTAAAAGTTTCTATCAACGAGTATCTAGAAATTGCAAAACACTACTCCACAGATAAAAGTAACGTTTTTATTAACGGTATTCTCGATAAAGCTTTACAAGAATTAGAAGCTGATGGCAAAGTTAAAAAAGCCGGTAGAGGATTAATTGATAATAAATAACTATTATTGTGCGAACCTTAATTGTATTTCTTCTAAGCTTAGTGCTAATTTCGTGCGGAACTAGTGCTAAGGAACAGAATAAAATAGCTACAAAGTCAATTCAAAACCAAACAAAAATTAAGTTTGATAAAGAGTTACATAATTTCAATTCAATAAAGAATGGTGAAATTGTGGGATGTTATTTTAAGTATACGAATACAGGGGAAACACCATTGCTAATTAATAACGTTAAACCAGGCTGCGGTTGTACAACAGTCAATTACACAAAAGAACCTGTATTACCAGGGGAAGAAGGTGAAATTGAAATACGATTTAACAGCAAGGGTTTCTCAGGCAAGCAATACAAAATAATCAAAGTAGAGGCCAATATACCCAATCAATTTATTGAGTTGGTCATATCGGCTAATGTTATAAATTAAACTAAATTTTTTGAAATGAACTTACAGTCGTTTTTATTACAAGCAGCCCCAGCAGAAGGGCAAAGCGTTGTAATGCAATTATTGCCATTTATATTAATTATTGTAGTTTTTTACTTTTTCATGATTCGTCCACAGATGAAACGTCAAAAAGAATTAAAAAAATACCGCGAAGAACTTAAAAAAGGTGATGCAGTAATTACTACAGGTGGTATTTATGGTAAAGTAGCAGAGATTAAAGAAGCGCATGTTAACGTTGAAATTTCTAAAGGTGTGGTTATCAAAATTGATAAATCTGCCATTATAATGGATATGTCTGACGCAAATGCGAAACGATAATTTTTTTTTAGAAAGCCAATGACTAAATTTATGGAGTCATTGGCTTTTTTTATGCCATGAATTATTCTTATTATAAATATTATGGCTATAAATTTCAGATATCATCCTTACATTACCATCAATAAATACTATTTATGAGGATGAAGCACAATGTTGACAAATTAAAAAATTGGAGAACATACCTTGTTTCAATTTTAAAGAAGATAAAAGAAAATAGAGACCTATTTATTTACCTCATATTTTTCTTAATTGCCACTGCATTATGGTTCTTAAATGCATTACGTAAAGAATATGTAACGAATATTTCGTATCCTATTAAATATTCGAACTTACCTGATGATTATATTTTACATGGCACTACCGATGATAGATTACAATTAAAAATCCGTGCTCAAGGATACTCTTTACTCCCCTACTATTTTGGTAAAGATGAAGCACCGCTATTCTTAAGTGTTTCAAATTTCAAATTAAAATCAGAAGGCGAAAGTCAATTTGCTTACGTGTTATCACGCGAATACCTTAATGCTGTATCATCGCGCCTAGCCAATAATATTGAATTAATCGAAATCTTTCCGGATACCCTTTCCGTTTCACTTGATAAAAAGCAACGGAAAATTGTTCCTGTTAAACACCAATCAACATTTACATATGCAGCAGAGTATTATCCTTCAGGAAATGTTGACATAGATCCAGAAAGAATTGAAGTGTCTGGACCTTCTTCAATAATAGACACACTTAAATTCGTTGAACTTATTCCTAAGGATTTCGCTAACCTAAAAGATTCTATTGATGAGTTTGTTGCGATTAGGCCAATTAAAAATGTAATTCTAAATCCTGAAAAAGTTAATTTAAATTTACCTATTGAACCCTTCACTGAAAAGAAGATAAGTATACCTGTATTAGCTATTAACCTACCCGACAGCTTAAAGGTGAGAACATTTCCTGCAAAAATAAACTTAAGTTGTAGAGTTCCGGCGAGTAAATTTAATCAAATTGATGACGTTCTGTTTCATGCAGTTATTGATTATGATAATTTTACCGGCGAAGGTTTACCTGATAAATTAAAAGTTAGATTGCTAAGGCAACCCAAATGGATTAACACAGTTAATTATTCTCCTCTGTTTGTTGAATGTTTATTTGAGAAAAAATAATGTTAAAAGTTGGAATTACCGGTGGCATAGGTAGCGGAAAAACTACTGTATGTAGGATATTTGAATCATTAGGGATACCTGTATATTATTCTGATTTAGAAGCTAGAAATCTAATCGATAAAGACTATACAATTATTAGCCAAATAAAAACACTTTTTGGAGCGAATAGTTATGCCGATGGCAAATTAAACCGCCCTTTTATCTCAAATATAGTTTTTAAGGATAAGCAAAAATTAGATCAACTAAATAAGGTTACCCACCCTGCTGTTGCATTACATTTTAAAAAGTGGTATCAGCAACAAACAGCTCCGTATATTCTTAAAGAGGCAGCTATTCTTTTTGAAAGTGGAGCATACAAAACCGTAGACAAAATAATAACCGTAACTGCGCCCATTGAGATACGAGTAAAGCGCGTTATTGAGCGCGATGGAATTAGTAAAGAAGAAATACTTGATAGAATAAATAATCAGATGAACGATGCCGAAAAAATTGCACGTGCTGATGAAGTTATTTATGCCGATGATACGCATCTTGTAATTCCTCAAATATTAGAAATAGATAAAAGATTAAGAAAATAATGAAGAAATTTAGATTATCTGGAAGCTCACTACTTGGAGCTGGATTAGGATGGTGGTTATTAGGACCCGTTGGCGCATTACTTGGTTTAGTTTTTGGATCAATTGAATTTGACGAGCGCGAAGCAGAACAATATGAAGGCAACCCACGAGATGGATTTGTTGCATCACTTTTAGTTTTGATGGCAGCTGTTATGAAAGCCGATGGTAAAGTTGTAAAAGCAGAACTTGACTATGTAAAACTATACTTAGTTCGTTCGCTTGGAGAATCACACGCCTCTGATGCATTGTTATCATTACGTGAGATATTAAAACAAGACATTGATACAAGACAAGTTTGTAACCAAATAGCGAATCATGTTGATTATGATTCAAGAGTTCAACTTGTTCATATGCTATTTGGCGTAGCAAGTTCTGACGGTAATATTCCAGAGAGTGAAAGAAATGAAATCGCGTTTATCGCAAGAATGCTTCTCATTTCTTTGCCCGATTACAACTCTATTGAGGCTATGTATTACAAAAATGTAGATAGCGCATATAAGGTACTTGAAATAGCAGCGAGTGTTTCTGACGATGAAGTGAAGAAAGCTTACAGAAAGATGGCGGTTAAATTTCATCCTGATAAGGTAGCTCACTTGGGTGAGGAATTTCAACAATCAGCTAAAGAGAAGTTTCAAAAGGTGAATGAAGCTTTTGAGCAAATTAAAAAAGAGAGAGGTATCAGATAATTGTACCAAATATCATATCTCATATTTTTTAAGTTTTAAACCTAAAAAATTGCACATTGTTTTATAAAACTTCTATTTTTGCAGCAATTAATAAAGTTGAATAATTAAGAGGTATTACCCTTAATAAAATAATAAACATGAGTGAAATGTTAAAGGGAGTTCTTGCAGTATCAGGGCAAGGAGGATTATTTAAGTTAGTATCACAAGCAAAAAATAGCATTATTGTTGAGTCATTGCTTGATGGCAAAAGAATGCCAGCTTACGCAACATCAAGAATCAGTGCACTAGAAGATATTTCTATTTTTACTGAGGAAGCTGATGTTAAGTTAGCTGATGTTTTTAAAAACATCTCTGATAAAGAAAATGGTGGAGCATCAATTAGCCATAAAGTATCGGCTAAAGAACTAAAAGCCTATTTTTCTGAAATTTTACCAGATTACGATCAGGATAGAGTTTATGTTTCTGATATGAAAAAGGTAATTATGTGGTATAACTTACTTCAGGAAAAAGAGTTATTAAACTTTGATGCTGTAGAAGCAAAAACAGAGGAGAAGGAAGACTAAGCTTCTCCTTATTTAAAATATTAAATACCGAAAGAGGTATTTACAGAAAAAGGCTGCAAGATTAATTCTTGCAGCCTTTTATATTTATGCATTACAATACCTCTAAAACTTAAAACCCACTTTAATTAAAGGCTGCGTTAAAAAAGATGTATTATGCGAATAAGTACTTTGAGCTTCTAATCCTGTTTGGTGATAAATATTCTTAGTAGTTTGTAGGTAAGAAGCTGCTTTAATTTCAACTCCTAAGAAAAAACCTGGAGCCAAATAATAATCTACACCTCCAACTAAACTACCTCCAAACCCATACGATTCACCTTGGCGAGTATCATAAGTTGGTAGTACTTCACCATTATCATCAAGACCTCTATATCCATCTGTTAATTCTAATGAACCGTAGATAAAATTACCTTGAATTCCGATATAAGGATTTAAGCGATCAATACCTGTTACAAAATAATAATCAGCCCCTAAATCAACATAGTAATTTTGTGTGTTTCTTCCTTCTGTCATTGCATACGAAGGCACACTTGCACTCGGGTCATTAGAACCAGTTAAATCATCAATACCTTCAATATAATCTTGAGAAGGAGCACTTGAAATCATTCCAGCACCACTTAATCTAACTGCAATTTGCGACGTTACAAAATACTTAAACTCAACACCAATAGCATTAGATACATCGTTAGTATAACTACTTATATAAGTTGGTTGAGATAAATAACCTGTATTATCGTAATTATTAACGGTTCTGTTAACGTCATATTCGCTTACATAGCCGTAATTTACTTTGCTACCCAAGTTAAGCGAAATTATTTTATCGCCTGCTTTAATACCATAGTCCTGAGCAAAAGCAGAAACAGATAGCATTAAAGCCATACTTGAAATACCTATTTTTTTAATGAAATTCATAATCTAAAATTTATTTTACCCTCACTACAAAAGCACTAGGTATTAAATGATTAATTATTTCACGATTGAACCTATTACAATTCAATCGTGGTTCTATTTGTGTAGAACATTATTGTATTGGGACTAAGAATCATAGTCCCAATAATATCAATCATTATAAACTTAAAAGATCATCAATTTCAGCTTTAACACTTGCTGCTTGATTTTCTAAAACCTCAAGCTCTACCTTTAAAGTAGCAAGTTCTATTTCTTTAGTTTGAGTTAATGCTGCCCATTCTATTGCATTTATTTCAATAGCCTGTAATTGCTCTTCAACATCAATTAAATCTTCTTTTGCATCACGAATTAATTCTTCAACATTTTCTTTTGTACCATATAGTGCGTCTATATATTCGTTGTTGTAATTATGATTATCCTTAACTAAAGAAATTTCTGTTCCCTTATCAGCAACTGCATCATTAGCATCTTCATATAATTGAACTGCTTGAGTATAAGCAGTAGCAGCATCTAAATAATCTTGTCGTGCTACATCATAAGTAGCTTTGCGATCTGAAACACTCCAATATGTAGATAAATAATCTCTAACTTTTACAGCAAAAGCTTTTTGTGCGATATAATCAGCCTCATCATCAGTTCCTGAAGTAGCATCAATCATATCTTCGTAATATTTTAAGCTATAAATTGTGCTTAAGCCATTTACATAATCATTTAATTGATAATCTAACATTAAAACAAAATCAAATGTTTCTCCATCTTCATCCTTAAGACTTGATAAAGAAACAGATTTAACATCTGTAGTATTGCCTAAATCAGTTACATAATCTTGATTTGCTTTAGCTACATAATATAGATCATTTGCTTCATCCATTGCATCTTCTAAGTCATCCATTGCGTCAGATGCATTATCTTTATCATCTTCCGCTTTGTCAGCTGAATTCTGTAATAATACTTTCTCCTCTTCTAATTTAAGAATCTGGTTCTCAAAATCGATTGAATCAACTCTAGCAGCTAAATAAAGCTGTTCGTTATCATTAGAAACATTAATAGCTTCATAATCAACAATCCATGCTTCAATAATTTCTTTTCTACCTTCTAATTCCGCTTTATTTAGCTCGATTATTTTTTTATCTTGCTCACTAGATAGACCAAAACCTTCATATATCGCATAGTAAGCTAATTCAGTTTCTACACCAATAATTTCATTTTGTTTATTTACGATATCACCTAAGAATCCAGCATATTCATCTTTTAATAAAGTTAAAGCCTCTCTATTCTCAACACTAGCAGCTGCAATTGCTACTTCTAATGAAGTTGTAGCTGCAATCATCTTTTCTTCAGCTTCTAAAAGTGCGATATTTGCCTCATTAGTTGCTTTTTCTATAGCTGCATTAGCCTCTACTAAAAGTGCTTGTTGTTCTGCTTTTTGAACCTCTAATTGCATTTCTATTAGAGCAATCTCTGCTTCAGTCTCGGCACTAGCTAAATCTAACTCTAACTGTTTTGTTTTAAGCTCAATTTCTTTAATTTGGTTTTCTAATAATACATTCTGTAAAGTAGCTTGGGCTAGCTCTGCATTTGCGCTTGCTAATGCAGCATCAGCTTCCGCTTTTAATCGTTCTGATTCAGCTTTTGCTGTAATTAAATCAGCTTGTGCAACTCTCATAGCGTTTACTCCATCAGACTCTGTATTATCAACACAATTTGTGAATAATAGGCCTAGTGCTAAAGCACTCATCGGAATAAATGATTTCAACTTGTTCATGGTTTAAATTTCTTTTGTTATGTTTAATATTGCTTGCAAAAATAAATACAGAAAGAATATAATACAAGCTGGTAATTCATGGAGTAATATAAAACTAAATGAAAATAATTAACCTTTCACAAGGCAAGTATTGAAACCCAACACATTATATATATTCAATAAAATTTAAAAATAACAAAAACTAACTCCCTATTTAATAAGACTTAAGACCACTTAAACAACATCAATTTTAACAAATAAAAACACATACAGATTGATCCATATTTATAAATATGATAATTTCATCCATAAAATTGCACCATTCATCAGGACAATAATTACAAAAACCATCAAGGTTCATACAATTTAACAATAACTACCTATATACTAATGATAACTTATTAACATAACTCAATTTAAGAATCATTTCTGACTAAAAACGTCATTTTTTGCTTTTATACAGATAAGCAACTGAAAACATTGATTATTAAAAAAAATACCTGTCCCTAATTTCATTTCGAAATTAAAAACAGGTATATAATCCGTAATTTATTTTATTACTCTTTTATTTCAAATGCAAAATCTGCTCTTAGATTATTTAGCATTGCATCAATAGATACCTCACCAGATTCATCTCCCACTCTAACTAAGGCTGTGGCTATTCCAGCTTCACAAATAATAGGTCCAACATTTAAAACCTTGACGTCAGCATTTGTGTCGATATGCAATTCTCCTTCAAAGTTAGGCACGATAGTACCATTGGCATCAACTGCTGCAACGTATAAAAATACAACATCATTTAAGTTGGCTTGAGGTGCTTTACCACTTTCGTCAACCCAAATTTTTAAAGCCGTAGCTTTACCAGGTGTTTGTACTATATTGTCAGCGACTTTTTGCTCAGTTAGATACCCCTCTGCACGCAACACTCCGGGTTTAAACGCCCCTAAATTAAATGTAAAAGGCGGATGGTTTAAGTTTTTTGTGATACTATCAGCATCAGGCAATTGTTTTGCTATAAGTTCATTATTTAAATAAAGTGCAACCTCATCGCAATTGCTATAAACTTTTAGATCTAAAGGAGATTCTTCGTTCCAATAACTAGCAATATCTAATATTATTGTATCACTTACATCCCTCTGACTCTGATAAAATGAGAATCCAAACTTTGGCAAACGAAATATATCCATTACACCTGATGATTCAATATTATCATGATATCCTCTATTGTAATCATACATTACCCAATAACCATCGCCAAAAGCAGCAGTAGCTAGGTTATCATTATAAGCTTCTTGCCAATTCGTAGCTTGTTGTAACATTCGTTTTTCTCCATCACCTCGTAGCTGACGGCTACTTTTTTCGGCCCTCATAATATCATTAAATTGATGCTGGTTTAAACCTGGGTTTTTAGAGTGATATTCCCAATCTCCGTATTCTGACACAAAATAAGGTTTAGCCTGAATTGAATCGTAATGATGCATTATTCTGTGCTGACGAGCCTGAAAGTAGATATCATAAACATCATTCATCCAACCACAAGAATACGTTAAAGCGGATGGATACTCAGCGTGTACAATATTGTGTAGTTTTTGCATGAAAAATACGGGCATCTTAGTTTCATTAAGAGATACCTCCCATGATAGAACCGATGGGTGATTACGATCTCTGCGCACCAATTCAGTTGCTGAACGGTAACAATATTCTCTGAATGAATCACTATCGAGATAATATTGCCAACCTAAAATAGCATCAATGGTAATTAAACCAAGCTCGTCACATGCATCCATAAATGCGGAAGAATGTGGATAGTGAGATAGACGAATACAATTAAAACCTGCATCCTTAATTTTTTTAGCATCTCGAAATTGGGCATTGTCTGATAAGGCATACCCAATAAATGGATATTCTTGGTGCCTATTTACTCCCCTTAAGTAGGTTTCAACACCATTTATATACAATCGATTTTCTTTAAACTCAAATTTTCTTATTCCAAAACGATTTATTTCTTCATCAACAATATTTCCGGCAATCAAAACTTTGGTATGCACTGTATATAAATTTGGTTCGTCAGGCGACCATAGAGCTGGCTCTTCAATACAAAACTGCTCAACGAACTCAACAGATTTTTTAGATCCTATACTTTGACTCGAAGCGAACTGAGTTTGAATCTTTTCTCCATTAAAAGATATAACATGCTCAAGAGCTACCTCTTTATCGTGATAACTTTCATTATTAATGTGCGTTTTTATGTTTACAGATGACCTATCGGAAGAAACTTCTGGTGTTGTGATAAATATTCCACCTCCTGCTACTTTATCTGCTAAAATAGGATGTGAGATATGCACCTTCTTTTTAGTGATTAACCAAGCATTACGATATAGCCCGCCGTACATATTAAAATCAAGCTTAGCAAGTGGCTTAGGCCCTGTTATGGCATTGTCTGTATTATTTAGTCGTACTGCAATTAAGTTAGACTTCCCTTTTCTAACATACTTAGTAACATCAATAACAACAGGAAGGTAACCTCCCTGATGAACAGTCAGCAGCTCACCATTCACCCAAATTTTAGAATGATTCATCGCAGCTTCAAGCTCAATAAATATCTGCTTCCCCTTAGTTTCTGGCACCTCAAAAGTTTTTCTGTACCAACATGTACCTTGCCATTGATCATTTACCACTAGAGGTTCGAGATGAGCTGTATGGGGTAAGCTAACATTTTCCCAATCAGAATCATTGTAATCACTTTTAAATAAAGATGACTCAGAGTCTGCATCGTCTAGTAGCTTAAATTTCCAATTACTATTAAAGTTTAGTTTTGCTTCATTCGGATTTTGACAGGATGAATGAAGTATTAATAAAGCTATAATTATAAAATAAATATTTTTCATAAATATCAATTTAGATTCAATGTTTTATTAAAATCAAAAACATTGTAGTTGCCAATAATAAGGTTCAATAAAACATTGCAATTTCGAGGGTGAAACAATAGCATGCTTCACCCATAATAATCTTATATCAAAAACATCATCAAATGATTGATATAAATTGTTTCTATAAAGATTCTATTGCTTCATAAAATATCAATGTAGCTATGGCTATAGCTCAATTTTATTCATCGTAGAATCTATAAATAATTCAATTTCTTATCATTCATTCAATAATGCATTTGGTATTATTTTTTCTTCTTTGCCTTCATGGCCTTTTTATATTCGGTTGTATACTTCTTAAAACCAATCTCAACTCCTGCCAGCATTTGTTCATAAGCGTCTGGTTTTTCTGTCTTAAGCCATTCTAAAACATCTACTGATACAGGAGCAATAGGTTCGTAAATATTATTAACGGGTACGTACTCTGAGTCGAATTCTTCCGTAGCTTTTCGCATTTTACTCAACTGCTTTGCATATTCAGGATTATTCGCGAGGTTAACTAGTTCTTGAGGATCATTCTTAAGGTTGTACAACTCTTCTTTTGGCTTTGTTGAATTAAAGAAGAATTGTTGCGTTTTAGTAAGTTTTCCTTCTTTATTCAATTCGCGCATAATATGCACTGCTGGGCGATAAAACTCAAGATAAGCTTGGTGTGCATCCCACGCTAAGTCGGTTTTATCATTTCTAATATACTTCCATTCACCATCGGTAATTGATCTCATTTTTTCTTCCACCTCATCCCAAAGATCTCGGGCACCATAGGAATACTCGCGCTTAAATTTCTTATCAAAAACAGGCATCCCTGTCATATAATCAGGAATTTCTACCCCTGCCCAATCCAAAACAGTTGCAGTAATGTCTGTTGCTGAAACTACATCTTTACGCACTTTTTTTCCGGGTAAACCTTTAGGATTATATGCAATAAAAGGAATATGTAAACCTGGATCATTTAAATACCCCTTTCCTTTTATGTTACATCTACCATTATCCCCAATAAAAACAATAATGGTATTGTCGGCAAGGCCTTTATCTTCAAGTTCCTTCACAATCATTCCAACTTCGCCATCCATGTACTCTACCTGGTCTAAATACTTAGCCCAATCTAATCTAATCACTGGATGATCTGCCAAATAATCTGGTAATTCAACATCATCTGGATTGACAGGATGAGCTGATTTTTCACGGATTTCATTCCACCAATCGCCACGATGTGTAACTACTAACTGAATATGAGCATAGAAAGGCTGATCTTGTGCTTCAAAATTATCATACTTATCAAAAAGTCCGAATTTTGATTTACCATCCCACTCACCTAAGGCTTCAGTTTTAAAATTACAATCTATTTTGCGTCCATTCTTCATCACACTATGGTGACCTAAAATGCAAGTGTATCCTGCTTTACGCAGATGATATGTAAATGGCTTGAACTGCTCATCCAAAGGTACATTTCTGTTACTTCTGTGATTTCCGGCATTTATTCTCACTTGGTGCGTACCAACCATCATAGCTGAACGACTAGGCGAACAAATAGGGTTGGTTACAAAACACTCATCAAAACGTACACCTTGTTCTGCAAGCTTATTTAAATTTGGTGTCTTTACAGCTTTCATGCCGTAACACTCTAAATCGATACTCATATCCTCAGCCATAATCCAAATGATATTAGGTTGATTTTTAGCTGACATATTTAAAACTGCAGCTAAAAGAAAGGATAGAACTATTAGACTTTTCTTCATCGGTTTATAAATTATAATGTGTATTCTTTTCTGCTATACAGAAAAGCCTAAGCTGTTAATAACAACCTAGGCTTTAATTATTTAAAAAACTCTAGAAACTTACTTTAGGATTTTTAGGAACTGCCTCATCTTCCCAATCTTGCAACTTCTTTTTTAGTGGATTCGCAATTTTAGGGTTAACAAAAATCAAGTTACTTACTTCGCTAACATCTTCTTTCAAGTTAAAAAGCTCATAATTTCCGCTTCTATACTTAATCAGCTTCCAATCGCCTGAGATTATTGCAGCGTACTGATCTTCGTAAGAACGATAAAAGAATAAATCTCTATCAGCAACTTCTTCACCTCTAATCAATGGCATTAAACTAACACCATTTACTTGAGGATCTTTTTGATCTTTACCTGAGGCAATTTCTACCAATGTTGAATAAACATCTAAGGTTTGAATTGGAACCTCGCATTTTACAGGCTTAGTAACTCCTGGATAATAAATAATAAAAGGAACACGTGCGCCACCTTCACCAAGTGTGTTACCACCATTCTTTTTACCTCTCAAAGGGTAATTTGTAAAGTATCCTCCTTGATCTGAAGTAAATAAAATAACTGTATTATCTGCAATTCCTTTTTCTTCTAATGCGGCACGCACTCGCCCTACTGATTGATCCATAGCCTCAACCATAGCTCCATAATTTGCAAAACGCTTTTCCATACCTTTTGCTTCATACTTTTCAATTAATTCCTTTTTTCCAATATGCGGACCATGAACATCGTAATACCATAAATTAAGCATAAATGGTTGTTTCTTTTTGTAGTTCTTTATTAAGTCAACTGCTTTATCAGTTAATATATCAGTTAAATATTTGTCCTTTGGAAATTGACCTTCTTCAAATGGACTAGCGTATCTGAAATAAGGCTCGTAATAAGAAGTTGGATGACCATGATTACTTGTTCCAAATTGCTCATCGAAACCTTGGTGTATTGGGTGATATTCTTCGTGACCTAAATGCCATTTACCCACAAACATATTATAATAGCCATACTCTTTTAAGCGCTCTGCATAGGTAATTTCTTCAAGTGGCAAACGAGTTATTGATGGTGTTTGCGCTGGATCTCTCTGCCATAAATGATACTTATTTTCATTGCGCCCTGTTTTTTTATCTTCCTCAGAAATATGACGAACCATTTGAAAGCGTACAGGCTCTTTCCCGGTCATTAATGATGCTCTTGAGGGACTACAAGTAGGCGTTGCAACGTATGCACGCTCAAAGTCCATACCCTCTTCACTTAACTTATTAACATTGGGCGTATCAAATAATGGATTGCGGTAACCTAAGTCGGCCCATCCTAAATCATCAACAAAAAGTACTACAATATTTGGTTGATCTTGTGTTTTTTTAGCGAAGCTGCCAACAGCTATGCATAATACAATTGCTAAAATGAATAATTTCCTCATCCTGATATATTAATTTAAGTTATTCTTTAGTGAATAGTTTATTTATTTTATCAACGTAAAGTAATTCAATTTTGCCTAGCCCATTGTGTCCATAAGTACGTTCTGTGTACCTGAAAGTAAATAGCCATAGTAGGTATTGTACACGTTAGTACAATTACCCACAAAAAAAGTCCTTACAATTAAAACCTGTAAGGACTCGATAATCAGATTATTTTAAAGTTTATTCTTCAATTTCTTCTACAACTGTTTTATTTATTTCTATTATGCCAGGTTCTAAACCAACAGCTGATACTGTAAGTTTTACATCGCTAGGCTCCTTGCCCATTTTTAGAATTAAAAGACACTTGCCATTATGCGCAAAACTTTTTGTTTTATCCGGATAAATAGGTGCTCGGTTCATATTTCCATTTGTTACACCAAGTATTTTAGCATCGCCTTCAATCTCAAATCGAAGCACATCGGAATAAATTGGAAGAACAAAATTGTCCTGATCAACAACTTCAACCTCAACATGAACTATATCCCATGACTCTGGCATTTCATTATCTGCTTTAACATTAACTTTTTCAGCTATTCCTGCTGTATGAATCTCGAACTCGCAAACCTCTTCTCCTTTTATCTTACCTATAGCTTTAACTACTCCAGGTTTATAAATTACATCTTTCCATTTCATAATATGATTTAAAGAATCGGCCATTTGTTGCGTTCCAACTTTACGTCGGTTTACGTATAAATCAATTTCATCACAGTTAGTGTAAGTTACCAAGTTTAATTGATCTCCTTTTAAAAAGTTCCATGCCTGCGACATTGAAGGCCAGCCCCAACGACCTGAGTTTGAAAAATCATCAGGATCATCGTCGTACACAAAAATTTCTACCATAGGCTCTTCAGTCCATAAGGATTGGTAAAAACGCCCCCTTTCCTTAATATTTCCTCCAATATCGAGAAGTCCACTATCAGATCCGATTTTTGGAAATTTCTTCGACTCTCCTAGGTAATCAATTCCAACCCAAAGAAATAATCCGGCATTGAAATCATTTTCGAGCACATCAAACCACGGACTCCTTTCGTTGTTGGCAAATCTCTTTTCAGGATCACTTGTGAAGTAAGTATAGCTCTCTGTACTGATATAAGCTTTTCCTGGTTTACGCTCTCCAATTTCACTGCACCATTGCTCTCCATAATTAAGTGCAATTAAATCCATATACTTGCAACTCTCAATAATAGCATCAACTTTTGCAGCAACATCAGTATCCTTTCCCCTTTCCATTCCTGAAACTACTGGTCTGCTTGGGTCCAATGATCGTACATAGTTACAATACTTTTTTAAGCCTATTGTTTGGCGAATATCTTCGGGCGAATAATTCTCATTTCCTACACTCCAAATTATAACTGAAGGATGGTTATGATCGCGGGCAATGGTACTGGCAAAATTCTTTTTCCATTCCATTTCGAAGAATGGATTTGCCCATTTTTCATCATCCCATTTATCAACAAATTCATTCATAACCAGAAAACCAAGTTCATCGCATAAATCCAAGAATTCAGGAGTTGCAGGATTATGAGCAGTACGAATTGCATTACATCCAATTTCTTTCAAATTTTCAAGCCTTCTGCGCCAAACAGCCTTAGGCACAACTACACCCAATGGACCACCATCCATATGCACACAAACTCCTTTTAGTTTTATATTCTGCTCGTTTAATAAAAAACCTTTATCTGCATCAAAACGGATGGTACGCACTCCAAATTCTGATGTATAATCATCAATTATTGTATTACCTTCTTTTATTTGAGTAACAGCAGTATAAATATTAGGTGTTTCAAGCGACCATGGAAAAGGATTACGAATTACGATGGCACTAAATTTCTCAACCGATTCAAATTGACCAATCTCGAATGGCTTGGTTTTTCTAAAACCTACCTTAGTTCCTTCAGGCGTATATATAGTAGTTTCTAATACTATTTTTTTGCTTTCGCCCATATTTTCAATGACGGTAGTAATGTCAACTTCTGCCTCTTGATTATTAACGGTAGGCGTTGTTATGTATGTTCCCCAATGCTTTATGTGTAAAGGATTCACTTTATTTAACCACACATTTTGATAAATCCCAGAGCCTGTATACCACCTTGCATTAGGTTGATCAGAATTATCTACACGTACAGCAATTGTGTTTGGCTTATCAAAATGAAGGTAATCTGTGATATCGTAATAAAAACTTGTATACCCATCGTATTGTACACCTACATATATATCATTAATCCAAATTTTTGCATGTCGGTAAATACCGTCAAATTGCAACTCAAAATGCCTTCCTTCTTCTTCCGGTAAAAGCGAAAATTGTTTTCGATACCATCCGATTCCTCCGGGAAGCCATGCATTTCTGCCACTCAGTTTTTTAGAAAAATCAGCTTCAATACTCCAATCATGAGGTAAACTTAACTCCCTCCATGTGCTATCATTATAAGTGCTACTGCTATAAGCAATACTATCACCTAAACTAAACTTCCAGTTATAATTAAAGCTTTGTCGCTGACGAACAGGATTATCCTGAGCATTAACACTAAGAAATAATATACTTAGTAAGGATACTAATAGATATTTACAACTATACATATTGTTTTTATTTGGACTATTTGGGAAACCCAATTTAGGTTTCAAATATTTATATTAATAACTAATAAAGTTAATAACTAGTTCAGATTTATTTTTAGTTTTTACGGTATGCTATTTAACACTTATTATCTTCATATATAAGCATAGATGATTTTTAAACTGCAAACCATTATCAATAATCACACATTCAACAACTTAATCATTGCACCTAACAATATCCTAGAAATTATTGAGAATTCAAAACATAAAAAAGCCCTAATCTGATATTAACAAATTAGGGCTTTCAATAATCAGGCCTACAATTATGATTACCTAACTATCTTTCAATTAATCTTCATTTATTATAATTCTTTATCCATACTAAGGTGTTTTATAATAAACCGAGCTCCTGAGTTTCTAAAGCTCTCAACAAGCAAGGTAGAGGTGGTAATGCAGTTACAGCATCACTTAATTCGCGTTTCGCATCTACCTTACTTCATGTTGATTGCGATTTATCTCTAATTATGGCTTCTACCAACTTTGGAAGAAATCCATTTATTTCCGTTATACGTTTAAACTTGGTGTCACTAAGCAACAGGTCTTCATGAATATCTAACAATATTTACGTACAAAGACCTACTATTTAAGAGTTACGTGTGTAACTCACAAGCTTTTGCAACTTTGCAAGACAATTTTTTTCCACCTTCAATACTCAAAAAGTAAACACCCGTTTTATTATTTGCTTTCACATATGTTCTAATATTTACTTCATCAAAATCTGAAATTAGTGCAAAAGAAGGTAGGTTCTTCGGTCTTATCTTTTCCATTGTAAAAGCCACAACAGAAACCCAAGGTTTTCCGCCATAAAGGTCAATTTCAAGTTCTTTTGGAACAAACTTTTTCAATTCAGATAACTCTACTTGCCAATGAAGAAATATTACGTTATTCCATTCTTGATAAAATTTCCATTTTTCAGTCGGCATTTTCCAAGGCCTGCGTTCAGTCGTATTTAATATTTCTCGGATTGTCATTTTTTAAAATTAGCTAACGGTGAGTATATGAGTAGTGCGGGATTTAACCCACAACTGTCTCAAATAACTAAGTAGCCAAAACTACGATTTTACAGTTAACTTTCAAATTTTAATTAGCACGTCAAATCGTAGTTTTAGCGGGGCTACAATACCGCACAAACCTCCATAAACACTGCGTTCCCCGCATTACTTATGATGCATTGTTACAAAACGTTATTCTTTACAAGTCCATATGGTATCTTTCCTTTCTTTTGGGTGATTACAATACCACATATTGGGATTATCTACGGAACGGTGATAACTATAAAATGCGATACAGTCCTCGCTACAATCACCATTTCTACCTGTGCCATCACCATATATTTCGTGCTTTTTATCTTCTCCATTATGCATATAATATTGGGTGCAAGGAGTTTCTTTGAAGAATGATATATAGAAACTCTTGATATCTGCTGTGGTATCACAAACAAAAGAATCGGTTGCTAAATAACTACGATTGTATAAATAATCTATTATAATGCTGTCATAGATATAGTTCTCTTTCTGTTTTTTTAGTAGAACAGTTTCATTTAAACTATTGAAACCATAAATTTTCGTAAGATGTCCCAATCTCATTATATCATTTTTCATTCTTTCCTCTGGAGTACAGGAAGCTAAAACTATAACTAAAATAAAAATAACTATTTTCATAAGTCTCTTTACAAGGATTTAAAACTAGGTAAATTATCAATTCTCTCTTTTGCTTGTTTTGTTTTTATAGCCTCTCTCTTATCATTACGCTCTATTTTCCCCTCATTTATATTACCTTGAAATTCTTTGGTAAAAGTCATTTTAGTTATAAATGGTTTGTATCCTCTTAGGTGTTGTAATGCAAACCAAGCAGCAAAGGCTTCCTTTGCTACAGGAATAGTATTAGGGATATCTTCAATATCTGTAATGTCCAACCCAAAGTGATCCCATAAGGTTACCTCATAGCTTACTTTATAGTTATCATTGTCGAACTGAACCCCTGATATATATACTTCAGTTGCCCATATATCATTTAAAGCAATCGTTTCCCCTCTTATAGTATCTAAAAGAGAACCAAATGTTGGTTTTGCAAACTTTGCTCCTTTCGCTGTTGTTTTACCTTTATCTCCTCGGTGTTGATAGGTGTAATCAATTCCAGTTTCAATTATGTTGGATAATTTTCCTTTGCTTATCTTTATTTGCTCGGCAATAAAATCTTCTACATTTGAGCAATATTCCAATGTACTTTTATGGTTTGCTATATCTTCTGTTAATACAGAATCTTCATAAATACCTCCTTCGTTGCGTTTGAATTTGGCTATCATTCGTTTTATATTTCCTTCAAGATTACCATAGGAGTAACATAGTGTAGCCCAATCTTCAAAGGCTTTAAAAATATTCTCGTCACTTGTGTCCCAAAACATTAAATTGCCTTCGTGATAATCTTTAACATCCTTACCTGATGCTTCAAAAACCCAATTCTCAATTAACCAAGCTCTGGCATTATATATTCTTTCTTTTGAATAAATGGCTTTAGGATAATTGGCCTTATCAAATTCATCAGCTATTTTCATCATTTTTGCATTGTTTTGAGCATCAATATCTCTTTGTACATTAGCAAAATGGTCAGAACCTTCAGATGGACTTGAATAATTAAAAGGCTCATCAAATGGATTTTCTTTTAAACCTTCAATATTTGCAAAAGCTGCATGCTTATCAACATCAAAACCACTCTTAATATATTCCTTTATAAATTGTTTGACAGAATCTACATCATATACATTATCTATGGTTTTAGTCGCAACCCCTTTGCCATATGTCAAATCCTGTGAAATATTTGTTCCTGATGGATTTAAGCCTGGAACTTTAAATCTGTCAACACAAAACGGAAACGAAACTATCGGAACTTCAACACTAACCCTTTCAGCAGGACTTACTACATAAGCATATATCCTTATCTTTTTACCTTTTTTTGCTTTGTATTTAAAACATACAACTTTCTTATCATCTAAATATGGATTCTCACCTTTTTTATATTCTAAGTCAGTTATTTCTCCATCATCAATTTTTTCCGCCCACCAAATATGTTTTATAGGTGACATAGTAGATTTTTGAAATTCCGTAGCCTTAAAGATATACTCTTGCCCCTCTATCATTTCTTCAACAAGTTTTCCTTCTTCAATAAATGGTCCTTCTACTTTTTTCACTAAAGGCTTTGGCATTTTCAATGAAGTACTTTTACATGTTTTATCGTTCTTGGGCTCTCCATTTATGCTTACTGTAATTGTCAGTTTACTAAACTCTTCTTTCTTCCTTGGCGGGTTTTCTTTTTCCCGAATTTGAATCGTATTATCACTCATTACTTTATTGTTTGCAGTCTGTTTTAATGTTTTGTAACTAATTATATCCTCACCATATGCGTATATCATTCTACCGTATGTTCTATATACTCACCCTATGCATATATCATCATAGAGTATATCTGTATACTCACCTTAAATGGCAATATATACGCAAGTGGGATTACACAATTTGGCTATGAAAATAGCAAAACTTTAATTATGTACATCTACATATGTTAATTTAGAACTAAAATAAAAATGCCTTTATCACATATTCGGGTCGTCTAAAGCTGAAAAGGTAAGGTATGAGGCTGTAAAGTTGGGGTATGGTAGCAAAAAGCGACTCTTTGTCAGTAAAAGGCGAGGTATGATCATAAAAAGGCAAGGTATGGTGGTACAAAGTTTAGGTATGGTGGTAAAAAGTGACTCTTTGTCAGAAAAGTGAGTTTTCTTAACTTAATGACATTGAACGCGCGAACGTGTGGGGTATTCAAAACATAAAAAAGCCCTAATCTGATATTAACAAATTAGGGCTTTCAATAATCAGGCCTACAATTATGATTACCTAACTATCTTTCAATTAATCTTCATTTAATATTTTTCTTTATCCATACTAAGGTGTTTTATAATAAACCATCCTCCTAAAATAACGGCAAGTCCAATTCCAACAGAAATAGATAAAACATAAGGCAATCCAAAACCTTCAGGTGCCACTAAAATATAGGTTGATACAACGGCCGTCATAAACATGGATGGTATTAATAAAAACCACGCCTTTTTCTTTACCGTATGCATATATACTGTTGCTGCCCATAAAACAATTGTTGCTAATACTTGATTTGCCCATCCGAAATAACGCCATATTACCGCAAAATCGATTTGGGTTAATGCTAGAGCCACAATAAATATAGGTATGGTTACCCATAGTCTTTTAAGTAAACTACCCTGATTTAAGTTTAAAGAATCTGCGATAGTAAGTCTTGCACTTCTAAAAGCCGTATCTCCCGAAGTTATAGGTGCAGCCACTACTCCTATTAATGCCAAAACTCCACCTATCTTGCCTAACATGGTATTACAAATGGTATTAACTGCCCATGCGGCATTATGACCAGGCTCGGCCATTGTTGCACCTAATTCACGCACACCACCAAAAAATGCCATGGCAACTGCAGCCCATATTAATGCAACAATACCTTCAGTTATCATTGCTCCAAAGAAGATTATTTTACCATCTCTTTCATTGGAAATACAACGAGCCATCAATGGTGATTGCGTGGAATGAAAACCAGATATAGCTCCACATGCAATTGTAATAAATAACATTGGAAAGATTGGGTACTTCTCAGGTGACGGATGAAAATTTTGAAAAGAACTTATATTCAAATTAGGAATGGTGTAATCCTGATAAAGAATGGTTACCAATAAACCTACAGCCATAATTAATAAGGACATCCCAAATAAAGGGTAAATTTTTCCTATTAGTTTATCAATAGGAATCATGGTTGCTAATAGGTAATAGGCAAAAATTGCTACCATTATTACGGTTAAATCTCCACCTGTTATGCCCTGCAATATTGTGGCAGGTCCTTTAACAAACACAACACCTACAATGATTAGTAAACCCACTGAAAATATTCGCATAAATTGTTTAACACTTAGGCCTAAATACTTGCCAACAATTTCAGCAATACTCTCTCCCCCATGACGAATGGAAAGCATACCTGAGAAATAATCGTGCACAGATCCTGCAAAAATACATCCGAATACAATCCACAAAAAGGCCACCTGCCCCCATAAGGCACCTGCTATGGCACCAAAAATTGGCCCCAGACCAGCTATATTTAAAAACTGAATTAGAAATATTTTACTCAACTTAAGAGGTACAAAATCAACACCATCGTTTTTGGTAATGGCAGGAGTTGGTTTATTTGGATCGGCGCCAAAACATTTTTCAATATAGGTTCCGTAAACAAAGTATGCAACTATGAGAGCTGCGATACAAATTAAAAATGTGATCATTTTTCAATAGATTTTAGATTAACTATAATTTTGTTAGAGTCTATAAATAGTCTTTATTCTTTTTATAAAACTTATTAAGCTGCTTTGATTGTTCCTTATTAAGCTGTTGATTAATTAGAAAATAATAAGCTCTTCGGGCTACAAGAATTTCCTTATCTAAAAGTAAAAATACATTTTGAAGCACCTCACTGTTTATTTCATTTTTATCTTCAATTAAACTAATTAACAAATCTACTTCTTGATAATTGAGATAATCGGCTAATTGAGAACTGAGTTTTGTGTAATATCCATTAGGGATTGAATAGCTAGTCTTTCGAAGCGAACTAAGATAAGAAACGCGTTGCTTTGAATTTGCCTTTGGCATTAATGCATCAATCATATTAAAATAAATATCATCAGGAGCTCCTTCTGCGTATTTAACAAACTCATTTAAATTTACTTTTGATGCCTGAGAAGAATAAGCCGTCATCTGACGTATAATTTTCTCGCCATAAGCCTTTCTAACTGTGAGATGCTTTATGGCAAATGATTGATAAGCTTCACTATTATTCAATAAATGTAATAGCTGATTTGAGCTAATATTTTTGGCTGTAATTTCTTGAATTTTATCTTTTATACTACCATTAGCCCAATGCCAAAGGGTATAACAAGTTAAACTTGAACCTTCAATGGTTGAACTTTCATCTAAATCAACAATGGTTGCTCCAGAAATTGCATCAATTCCTTCTTCTATGTGCCTTGAGTAAGAAGCTGTAATTTCATCAATCTTCAAATCTTTAAAGGGCGAATTTTCATCATGAAGAATGCGATCTAATTTTTCGTAATCTGTTTTTACAAAAGCCTCACCTTCATATTTCTCAAGATATACATCTGGCGGTAATTCGTAACGAAGGTATTCGCCAATACTATTCCAGTAAATTGTAACCGGATCAATTTTACAAACCTCATCATAACAATAAACTGATTTCACCACTGCATAATACGCAGAGGGCATATTATTACTGTCTTTGATTACCCTCAAACCAATAGAAGTACCTTTTTCGATGCTCCCTGGGTGACTTATGGTAACTCGATAAGAATCAGAATTGGGTGTATCCTGAAAAGATGAAAATTGCCATGCTGAGGACAATATTATTACAATTAGACACTTTACAAAAACACAAACTCTCATACTCAGTTAATAAAAAAGGTGTGTGCAAGCACACACCTATAAGCTTTAATCAGTTAATTAAGAATAACAACGAACTTCGTAAAGTTTTGCATTTTCGTATCCCCAAGTTTCTTCAAACTTTATACGAATAGCTGTTGTTTTAACTTGTTCAAAATTGGTCTTCATCAAGCGTGTAATATTATCCTCTATTTTCGCCACTTTAATCCACTTCCCTTTTACTCTAGCCTCAATACTTGCAGTCTTTATAAGTTCTGGTGGCACGGCTTTTATTTGTCCTTGTCTTGTATACTTTTCAGGATTTTTATGCATCATCATTTTACGCGACACAACAGTTTCTCCTTTTAATTCAACCTGAGATATCTTAACAGGTTTTTTCCATTCTAAAGTTAATTCGGCGTTTAATCCTTCAGCCTCCCAATGGTGTATTGCATCTTTCCTATCGCGCGACATACCATCAACTAGCAATTTAGTATCGCCCGAAAGCGTTGATGAACCAATAATTGCATCGGCTATTCGAGCCAAATCATTAACATCCTTAGCTGGTCGTTTAGGTATAAATGCATCATCTCTTAATAACTGCTCTTGCAACTGATTGATATGTTTATTGCGAATATCGCGAGGATTTAAACCTTTAGCTACACACATTGCGGCAGCTGTTCCGGTGGCCTGGCCCATTGTGGAACAGGTTCCAATAATACGCGTAGATGATAATGCCATGTGCGTTACACTAACATTTCTACCTGAAAGGGAAAGGTTATCAATATTACGCGAATACAAGGCTGAGTATGGAATTTGGTACAACTCTTTAATCCCTTTATGAAAATAACTCGCCGGTTGAGATAAATCTTCAATCCCGCCAGGATTGTGTTCATCAAAAGACCATCCGCCAAAAGCTACGGCATCATCAAATATTTTACCCGATGATAAATCAACCTGATTTAAAAGCGTATCGCCTATAAAACGACGCGACTCGCGACGACCAGGAATTGAACCTACCCAATCCAATGCTATATTTTCGGCCTCAGGGTGGTTTCCTGAATTTTTAATGTAATCCCAAACGCCATAAAAATAAGCCATTAACTTATGTCTGATATTTTCGCGGTCGGCAATAATATCGAACTCATTACCCACTTCAACCCACCAATAACCTTCTTTAACTTGCTTAATTCTGCGGTGTTTATCTTTAAATGCAGCTTCATAATCAAATGGAATTGCATAATCAGGAGCTTTAAAAGGTACAGGAACTCCCATATCTTTTGTAACCATCATAATACAATCGCCCATTGTCCAACCATCGGCTTTTTCAGGTGCATGATCTTCGCCAAATTCAGACTTTGACTCGCGCCCTGTTCTATACTCTGCACCAGCCATGGCAGCTAACAAGCCATCGCCTGAACAATCGATAAATTGCTTGGCATTTATGGTAAATTCTGTTTCGTTAGTACTTCCCCAGCAAATAGCACTTTTAATAACATTCCCATCCATTGTAGCGTCAATCGCTTGGGTGTTTAGCATTAAGGTTAAGTTTTGCTGACGTGTTACAAATCCGTAAAGCACATGATCCCAAATAGGATAAGAATCCTGAGGGTTATAAACCCAGTTTTCAATTAATATTTCTTCAACAATACCCGACTCACGTTCCTTATGGCTTCCTTGATTTACAGTAACACGCATTTCACTAGATGCATTTCCTCCTAAAACAGGTCTATCTTGCACTAAAACGGTTTTGGCGCCATTACGAGCGGCCGAAACAGCTGCTGAAATACCTGCCATTCCGCCACCAATTACAGCAACATCGTATTCAAGGGTTTGCTTACGATCAGGCTTTGCCATTTTGCCGGTAGCAACTTGGTACCATTTATCATTTTTTCGGTCACCTAAAAGCTCAGGAGCAGGGGCTGCTTTACCAATAACAGGAACCATAGTTGCTGCTACAGCACCCGCGCTTGCCTTCTTAAAAAAATCTCTTCTTTTCATGTGTTTAATATTTGCTTTCGTGTGGGCTTTTGATGCATTTCTTCAAATCCAATAGCATACCTCTAAAACTCTAAAGTGGTATCTTTTTAAACCGAAGATTTACTTCATAAAAACATTTTTTTCATTCATTAACCATCCTGCAAAAAACTATTGCTTAAAATGGTTTAACAAAAAAGGCAAATGATGCGCACAAAGACTTACTCGTACATAAAGACTAGTTACTCCCGAGTAAAACAGGAACACAAATCACTATAATACATGCATCTATGAAAATAAATATTGTTAAAACACGATTCACAAAATAATAAGAACTTATTCTTCTGACAGCTTATTTTTCATATACTGACTTGGAGAAACTCCGTATGTATCCTTAAACATTTTATTAAAATGAGCACGACTTTTAAAACCAGTTTGTTCAAAAGTTTCTTGAACAGATAAACGCTCATTTATCATTAAAAATGCAGCTTTCTTAATTCGGTAAGATTTTAATAATTCGTATGGTGTTTGATTGGTGAGTGCCTTTACTTTTTGATAGAAAAAGGTACGATTTAAAAATAATGCACTTGCTAAGCTATCGAGTTCAAGCTCTGTATTGGATAAATTCTCATCTAATAATTCGTAAAGTTTTGTGAGGAAAGAATTATTCTCTGATTGTTTATCTCCTCTATCTAGTTTTAAAGGAACTTCCATTTGAAAACGCTCCCTTAATTGTACTCTGCTCTTTAATAATGCATCGATACTTGTAACCAAATACTGCATATTAAATGGCTTTTTAATATACAAATCTGCTCCTTTTTCTAATCCCTTTATTTGATCGTTAAGAGAAGACGAAGCGGTTAGTAAAATAAAAGGGATATGATTGGTTTTTATTTCTGCTTTTACATTTTTACAAAGCTCAAACCCATTTAAATTTGGCATCATTAGATCACTAATAATAATATCTGGCCATTGATGATTCATTGCCTCCAACAAGCGTTGTCCATCTTCAAAGGCTTTTATATTATAAAACTGGCCTAAGGTATCTACCACAAAACGACGTAACTCAGTATTATCTTCAGCGAAAAAGATGAGCGCATCTGCGAAATCAGAATTCACCTGTATATTTTCATCCTCAGTATCTCCCGACAGGAAACTATAGGTGACAGAACTCTTTTCAGTGGATAACACCTCATTTTCCATCTTCTTAATAAGGTCAATATCCTCATTTTCAACAATGGGTAATCGCACTGTAATACATGTTCCTTCCGACAAAACGCTTGATGCACTAATGCTTCCATAATGCATCTCAACCAACATTTTTGCAAATGCCAAACCAATGCCAGAACCACCTGCATAAGACTTACCTGCTTTACCAGCCTGGTAAAAACGATCGAAAATAAAAGGCAATGCATCGGGATCTATCCCACAACCAGTATCCGTAACTTTAAATAACAAATCGGAATTACTCAACTCAAACTCAAATACAATAGTATCACCAGAATCGGTGAACTTAAGTGCATTGTTTAATAAATTATTAATTACTTTTTCTAACTTATTTTCATCGGCCCATACATATACATTACTTGGTCCCTTTAAAACAAGCTTTTTATTATCGGTGGTAGCAACAAACTCAAATTGACTGACTAACTGTTTTATAAATTCATCGAATTTGAAATGCGACTTTTGTAACTCTAACTGATTGGCATTTGAACGTTGAAAATCGTGAACCTGATCAACCAACTGTGCTATTTTTATGGATTGACGCTGAATCATATCAAGCTTATCCTTAATATTTGGTTGTGCCTTAAACCGATCGAGCAAAACACCTACTGGTCCAGATATTAAAGTAAGTGGCGTTTTAATCTCGTGCGAAATATTAGAGAAAAATCGCAGTTTTGCATTGTTTAAGTCTTCTACATTTTTCTTCTCTAGTTGCTCTAATTCAACCTTGTGGTTTAACTGAATTAATTTAAATCGGGTTTTAACCGCAATATAGATTCCTAGAACTATTATAAACACCACTAATAACCTTACCCACATTAACTCCCACCATGGAGCCTTAATTCTTATATGCAAAGTTTTTGCCTCTGACCATTCTTTGTTAATGTTTGAAACTCTCACCTCTAAGGTATAATCGCCATGAGGTAAACCGTTGAAATTAATATATCTCTGACTGGTTCGTTCTTCAATCCATTTTTTATTCAGAGGTAAGAGCCTATATTGTAAATAATGTGAATTAGGAGCTGATAAGTGTAAAGGAATTGCCTCTATAGAGAATACATTTTCGTTATAATTCAATTCAATTTTATCAAGCTCATTCAATCTTTTATCCAATAGAACTCTATTTGCGACAGTATCTCCAGGATGAATAATTCTATTATTGAGTTTTAAAGCACCAAATTCGAGGTTCGGAATATCTTTTTTAGTATTAATATCATCGGGGTTAAAGTAGAAAAAGCCCTTATAACCCGAGAAGAACATTGTACCATCCTGAAGTTTAGCAGCCCCCAATCGAAATGAATTAAAGGGTAAGCCATCATCGGTATTTAATTTGGTAATAGCCGCATTATCGGTATTTAATATGTTTAAACCATTATTTGTGGCAACCCAAAGTGTATTGTGTTTCGTAAGAATACTTCTTACAATATTATTGCTCAAACCATCGCGCTCAGTAAAGGCCTTAAAACTAGTTTTATTATTGTTTGTTTTAAGCTCGCACAAACCACCACCCTCAGTGCCAATCCACAGCTGCTTATTAGGTAATCGTACAATGGATGTAACAAAATTACTAGGTATGCTTAAGCTATCGTTTGGAATATTTACGAACTGCTCAAATGCAAATTCGTCCTTATCAATATTCGTAATTCGAACCAAACCTTCATAATATGTAGTTAGCCATAAATCAGGATATAGTGGATCTACATATATGTTATTGATATGATTAAATGACTTCTCCTTGAAAACTCCTGCCTCTTTTAATGATAACACATCAACACTTTCACCAACCACAATTCTGAAAACATCACTCTCCGTAGCTAACCAAATTTGCCCTTTATCATCTTCACTAATAGCTTTAATACTATTTAAAGATGGAAATTGAGCGGTTAAATTAAACAAAACCTCTCCTGTTGCATCAACTAAATATAGATATTGCGTACCCACACAAACCCATTTTCTATTATTCGAATCGATAAAAACTTTACTAATTTGTTTCTTCAACCATTTGTAGAAGTTAATATCTGATGACTCAAATTCGTTATTTTGCTTATTGTATTTTATGAGTTTACTATTGCTTGCCAGATAAATTGAACTAGAGTCTGATTGAGTAATATGCTGAATTCTATCAACTCTAAAATTTTCATTTGACGAATTGATATATTTATAGATATTGGGCTGATACGAATATTGAAACACTCCCATATCAAAACTGCCTACCCATATACTATTATTACTAAGTTTTATAATACTGCTTACCCTACTAATTCCTTTTGAAAGTTGTTGCTTTAATAAGGTTTGATCTTTCAATATTGAAGATACATCATCAACAAATAATAAACCCGAGCGCAAAGTACCTAGCCAAAAACTATTATTTGCACCTTTCAAGATTGAAGTAAAACAATAGTCTTTCTCAAATTGATTATGAACCAACCATTCACCAGACTTTTTTTCATTTTGGAGATGTATAATTCCATTAGAAGAAGCTAACAATAAGTTGCTATCATTAAGAAATACTAAATCTTGAATTTTTCCGACTGATGATGTTTCAATAAGTCTGCATGTTTCTGAAGCCTTATCAAACTCTATTAAGCCCTTTGAACCTCCATAGTAAATATTGGACTGACTATTCTTTCCGCAAATAATGTAACCCAAATCATCTGAAAACGATATTCTGTGAGAAAAACTATAATCAGATTCGTATACTAAAATCCCACTCTTTTCTGTAGCACAAAATATCTTATCGGTTAACTTATCGAATACAATGCTCCTAACTATAAGACTTTTTGATGCATAAGCTTTGGGTGTTTGAAGCGTAAAGAAGAAATCTTTTTCGTAATTGTATACAGAAACACCATACTCGGTACCAATCCAAATATTTCCTTTTGCATCCTCGCAAAAAGATCGAATGCGCCTGCCTGCTAAAATTTTCTTGTGAGGTGTATTTTTGTAAACTTCAAATTCGTAACCGTTATATCTATTCAGTCCGTTATAGGTACCAATCCAAACGTATGATCTACTATCCTGAAAAACAAGGGTTACTCCATTATCCGATAGACCATCTGCTATGCTATATTGTTTATTAAAATTAAGTGTACTAGATGCACTGATAGGTTCTATTGCTAAACAAAGAAATATAAGGATACACTTAATTAAAAGATGAGATTTTTTGAACATATAATCGCGAATGGTATTGATCAGTAAAAATATTGAAATTATCTAAATATTTACTCATTCGGCATCTAACATCAAGAAATTTGGGCCATCTCAAATCAAACATTAAAACATAGTTCGAAGTGTACGATCCTTCTTCCTGCAACTCGTGTCATTTAGTACAAGAATTTCTTTTTCTTCTTTTTATTTTGCTTAACCGAATATATCTGCGTGCCTTTAGTTTTACCTTTGAGCTTTATATTTCCTACTTCCTTAAAATCAAAACCATCTTTCGGATCTAAGCCTTCGTACAATAGCCCTGATAATAATATACTCTGCTTATATTCATTGCACATAGATTCAATACGAGCCGCAGTGTTTATAGCATCTCCATTATACGATATGTCTCTTTTTACATTACCCACCTGAAGCACCATAGTATCACCATAATGTAAGCCGGCTTTAAACTTAGGTTCAACATCGTATCTTTTACTATAATATCTTTTACGCCTTTCAATAACTCTTAAAAAAGCAAAATAGGCTCTTATACAATTATTGTTTCTTGTTCCACTCTTTTTGCTCCAAGTTATAATGGCCCCATCACCCAAGTACTGATATATTTCGCCCTCATAATTATCAACAATTGCGAGGTCGTTAAAAACATCTTGCACCAAATGACTAAAACGCTTATGCCCGAGTTTCTCCGCCAGTGTAGTTGACGATTTCATATCAACAAACATAAATATTCTCTTTTCTTCGCGCGGTTTATTTAATTGCCCTGTAACCCAATACCGAAAGTTGGCAACTCCAATTTTTTTATACATCTCTTTAAAGAGGTAATTGATAATAAAGGCAATGGCAAAAAATACCAGAAGTTTGATGTGATACAGGGTAAGTTCAGGTGTTAAAGCTGCAAAGTCTTCAAGTGATCTGATTTCGGCAACCAGTTTATAATTTGTGGTGGAAAAAAAGATTACTGCATAAGCTATAAAAACATAAAAAACGCCCCTTGGTAATACAATCATAAAATTTGGAAGTTTTCGCATTACTCTATCTGAAAATAGAGATTCAGAAATGGCAATTAGCGTTGCAATAATATAAGCTACACTAGATATTTGCAAGTATACAGGCAACTCTGATTCTTCAACAACACCGCTAAAAAAGTTAGAGAACAATGAAGCATCTCCCGTAAGGAATACGAAAAGGAATAAAGCCAAATTCCAAAAAGCCAAATGATACCAAAACAAACGCCATACTTGCCTTCTCCAAATTTTTATCTTTTCCCGTAGAAACATAGAATATTAATGAACATGTGTGCACAAGTCTACCTAAAAAAGTTTTTTTTGTTGCAGAAAACTTGTTAAAAAGCAACATGCAAATGTTCGCTACTCCATAAGTAATTCATTTATAACACATCTTTCAAAGCTAGAGATATCATTCCCCCTACTTCAATATTCATTTGCCCCCCTAGGTATAAAACAATTCAAAGCATGTCTAGTTTTTATCTATTCACACAAGAAAACCATACTCAGCTTTATGTGGTAGTATTGCACAAGACAAAACTTAAAAGAAATAATACATGAAGCTTTCAAATTTATTAGTACTAATCTTAGCGATTGCTTTTGCATCCTGCCAACAGCAAGAAAAAGTAGAGCGCGAAACAGATTTCAATTTCGATTGGAAATTTAGTCTTCAAAAAGACACTACCATTCCAACAAAAATTCCGATGGCTGATGCCGATTGGAGAGATATTCGTTTACCACACGATTGGAGTGTTGAAGCATCTTTCGATTCTACTTTAGAAGGATGTACTGGTTACCTACCAGGAGGCGTTGGTGTATACCAAAAACATTTTGCTACACCTGTTGATAAAAACGAGAAAAGCACTTTTGTGTTATTCGATGGTGTTTATAATAACGCTACATTTTGGTTAAACGGAACCAAACTAGGTGAAAACCCTTATGGATACTCTCCTGTTTATTTCGACTTAACGGATTTGTTAAGCTCTGACGGAAGCGATAATATTATTACCGTTCATGTTGATCACTCAAGATATGCAGATAGCCGCTGGTATACAGGTAGTGGAATTTACCGTAACGTAAAATTAATTACCGTTGATAAAACACGCATTCCAATTTGGGGTACTTACTTAACAACTCCTGAGGTAAGCAAAGATGAAGCTACTGTTAAATTAGAAGTAAGTGTAGAAAACGACTTAAACAATAAAAGTGAATTTACTATAACTACCCAACTTATTAACAAAGCGGGTACAGTTGTAGCAAGCGCTAGTCAAGATGCGCAACTGGGGAAAAAGAATAAAAAGGCCTTTACTCAAAACTTTAAAGTAAGTAATCCTGCGCTATGGACTCCTGATACACCTAATATGTATAAGGCCGTAACACAAATTTCAAAAAGCGGCAAAGTAGTTGATGAGTACACAACGCCTTTTGGTATTCGCAGTCTTCGTTTTGAGGCACAAAAAGGCTTCTTCTTAAATGGTGTTGAAACGGATGTTAAAGGTATTTGTATTCACCACGATGGTGGATTAGTAGGAGCCGCAGTTCCAAGAGGCGTTTGGGAACGTCGTTTTAAGGAGTTGAAAGCTTGTGGTGTTAATGCCATCAGAACTTCGCACAATCCTTTCTCAGAAGAGTTTTTAGACTTATGTGATGAAATGGGCTTCTTGGTTCAAGATGAGATTTTCGATGAGTTTGATTATGCTAAAGATAAGCGTCAGAACTATCACGATAGACACGATGATTATATTACTAGAGGTCATGACAGACATTTTCAAAAATGGGCAAAAAGCGATTTAACGCGTACTATTCTTCGTGATCGTAACCACCCTTCGGTTTTCCAATGGAGCATTGGTAACGAAATTGAGTGGACCTATTTACATTATCGTTATGTAACCGGTTTCTGGAAAGATCCTAAGCAACCACAAAACTCAGGTAAATATTGGGGAAGTGCTCCAATGTATGGTCCTGAGGAATTGAAAAAACGTTACGATAAAATTGAAAAAACAGAATACAAACTACACGAAACTGCACAGAAACTAAATGGTTGGGTAAAAGAGCTTGATCCTAGTAGAACCACAACTACCAACCTTGTGATTCCTCACGTGAGTATGGTAACTGGTTATGGACACGCCGTTGACGTTCCTGGTTTTAGTTACAGAAACCTTGATATTCCATGGTCGCAGAAGCATTTCCCTAACAAACAAGTAACCATTAATGAGTGCCCAGGAACATGGGACGATTGGAGAATGGTACTTGAGAATCCAGGGGTATTTAGTATTTATATGTGGACTGGTATTGGCTACATTGGAGAACGCCATGGTGATTGGCCATCAAAAAGTGGATGGTCTGATTTATTAGACATCGCAGGATTTAAAGTTCAAGGATGGAATTACTTTAAAAGCATTTGGGTTAACAAACCACATATTTCACTTGGTACATTACCATTGAGTGAATCAGGTTTTAAGAGAACTAGTATTTCAGGACAGCAGTTACCAGAAAACAGTGGTGCATATCGTTGGAGAGATTCAAACATGCACTGGAATTACGAAGAAGGCGAAATGGTAACTGTTGAAATTTGCTCAAACCACACAATTGCAGAACTATTGGTAAATGGTCGCTCAATGGGTCGTAAAAGTATGTCAGAATGCCCCGACCGTATTTTCCGTTGGACCATCCCATTCGAAGCAGGTACTATTACTGCTAAAGCAGGATTTGAAGGGCAAGAAGTCATTGCCGAATTACACACAACAACAAAACCTGTTGGTATAAGGGTTACTCCAGATAAATCAACATTAAAAGCTGACGCATATGATGTATCGCACTTAGTTGTTCAACTAGTTGATGAAAAAGGAAGAGAAGTAAAAACCGAGAATACAAAAGTTGAGTTTGAGATTGTGGGCGACGCTCGTTTATTAGGAGTAGATACTGGTGCTGACCATAACAACCAAGATTTCCAATCGAACTCTATAGTAACTGATAAAGGACGTTGTTTAGCAATTATTCAAGCTAATAAAACTAAAGGAACTCTAAAAGTAAACGTTAAAGCTGAAGGTTTTGAGACACAAACCATCTCTTTAGATTTGAAATAAAATTCAGATTTATATTAAATAAAAAAAGCTGCTCTATGCAGCTTTTTTTATTTATTAATGTCTTATCTAATTACTTATACTTCCCTACTTTATCATCTATAGTTACATCATTATTCAATACCGATTGAATTTTAACATAGCACATCACTTTTTCTGAACCTGCCAAATAACAAGCATTCTGAACATCCTTCACGATATTCATCAACTCTGGATATTTTCCTTCCATCACAGTTTCAAAAGGAGTTACAATATATTTCACTCCTGAGTTTTGAATAATCTCAATGGCTTTATCAACCAAATCATAAGAGTCTTTAGTTTTTGAAACCGGTAACACTTGTACCGCAATATTTACAGTATTCTCATTTATATAATCTTTCATAAAGTATATCTTTTATTAATTTCTGTTCACAAACATATTAATAATCCACATCTTCTTTAACAAAAACGCAAAATCACTACATATAGGTATTGCCATACTAATAGTAGATGTGTATTTTTGTGGTTCTCACTAAACCATCAAAAAACATATTTTTGAATTCTTAATGAAGTTATCAGATTTACAAACAGGAGAGAGTGCAGTCATTGTAAAGGTTAAAGGCCATGGTGCCTTTAGAAAAAGAATCCTGGAGATGGGCTTTGTTAAAGGAAAAAAGGTTACCGTAATAAAAAACGCACCCTTTAAAGATCCCATTGAGTATGAGATAATGGATTATAAAATCTCTTTACGAAGAAGCGAGGCCAATTTAGTAGAAATTGTTACTAAAGAAGATGCGCAACAAATTCAAGAGACACCATTTTTCGGTACCATAAGCGATAAGATTCTACAAGAAACTGCTTTAGAAAAAAGAAAATCAATAAACATTGCTTTAGTTGGAAACCCAAACTGCGGTAAAACAACACTTTTTAATTATGTAAGTGGTTCAAAAGAGCACGTAGGAAACTATAGTGGAGTTACTGTTGAATCAAAAAAGGCGAACTTTACACACAAAGGATACAAATTTAACATTGTTGATTTACCGGGAACCTACTCGGCATCAGCCTACTCTCCTGAAGAATTATACGTTAGAAAACACATTATTGAAGAGTTACCTGATATTGTAGTAAACGTATTAGATACTTCAAACATTGAGCGTAACCTATTTTTAACTACCCAGCTTATCGACATGGATGTTAGAATTGTAGGTGCTTTAAACATGTTCGATGAGTTTGAGAAAAAAGGCGACAAATTTGAATATGAAAAACTAGGCGAAATGCTTGGTTTTAATTTTGTGCCAACCATTAGTTCTAAAAATAAAGGTCTTGATAAATTATTTGATAAAATTATTGATGTTTATGAAGATACAAACCATAACAAACGACATGTTAGAATTAACTATGGTAGAACAATTGAAGGTGCCATTGAAAAACTAAGCCAAGAATTTCAGCTTAGTGGAAATATACCAAACAACATATCGCATCGATTTTTAGCTATTAAATTGCTCGAACGCGATAAAGAACTATATGGAAAGTATTTAAATCAACCTATAAATAGTCACCTTAAGGAGATTACTGAAAAGGTTATTAAAGATATTGAAGAGGAATATAACGACACTTCGGAAACTATTATTACAGATGCCAAATATGGTTTTATTGCAGGTGCTTTAAAAGAAACTTATCAAGAAAGCTCTAAAACAAGGGTTCGCAGGTCAGAACTAATTGATGCTTTCTTAACTCATAAACTATGGGGTTTTCCTATATTTTTATTCTTTATGTGGCTCATGTTTCAGAGTACCTTTACTTTGGGGCAATATCCAATGAATTGGATTGAGTTAGGTGTTGAATCCTTAATGAACTTGCTAAACGGCATTATGCCCGATGGCTCGTTTAAAAGCTTACTGGTTGATGGCGTAATAAGTGGTATGGGCGGTGTAGTTGTTTTCCTTCCCAACATACTCATTCTGTTTTTCTTCATATCCTTTATGGAGGATTCTGGTTATATGTCGCGAGCCGCCTTTATTATGGATAAACTCATGCATAAAATGGGCTTGCATGGCAAATCTTTCATCCCATTAATAATGGGATTTGGTTGTAATGTGCCAGCCATTATGGCAACCCGTACTATTGAAGATAAAAGCAACAGGTTGATTACAATTTTGATAAACCCATTTATGAGTTGTAGTGCAAGACTACCAGTTTACATATTGTTTTTGGCAGCGTTCTTCCCTGAACATTCTGGTACTTTATTATTTGCCATATACGGACTTGGCATTTTACTAGCCATTATAATGGCAAATATTTTCAGACGATTTTTATTTCGCGAGAAGGACGTTCCGTTTGTAATGGAATTACCTCCTTACAGAATGCCTACTTTAAAAAGTACCATTAAGCACATGTGGAATAAAGGTGGCCAATACCTCAAAAAAGTAGGTAGCATAATTATGGTTGCCTCAATTATTATTTGGTTTTTGCACAATTATCCTAAAGATGTAGTTTTCTCTGAGGATTTTGAGGCTCAAAAAACAGAATTGAATAATCATTTTGAGAAAGAGGTAAACTATAATGAACAAGAAAGTGATATTAACAGTTTTACTTTAGAACACAGCAAGCAAGTTAACGAAATAAACAAACGCATTACGCTTGAGAGACAAGCGCATTCGTATATTGGTAGAATTGGAAAGTTTATTGAACCAACCATTCGTCCGTTAGGGTTTGACTGGAAAATTGGGGTTAGCATACTCAGCGGTGTGGCAGCAAAAGAAGTGGTAATAAGTACCATGGCTGTAATTTACCAAGCTGATGCAGATGATGAGACCAACTCACTAACCACTAATATTAAGAATGCCGAAAATGCAGATGGCAGTAAAACATTTACTCCTATCGTTATTTTTAGTTTCTTAGTTTTTATCTTAATCTACTTCCCTTGTATTGGTGTTATTGCTACAATTAAACGAGAATCAGGCTCGTGGAAATGGGCCATATTTACAGTAGTATACACCACAGGCTTGGCATGGTTAATGTCGTTTGCCGTTTATCAAATAGGAAGTTTAATACTATAGTTATGATACAAGATATATTAACCGGAATTAGTGTTTTAGGAGCCTTTATTTACGTAGCTATTTCGTTTGGAAAAGTTATTTATAACAGCTTTATAAGCAAAACTAGTTTGAGCTGTGGCGGTGGATGTTCAGGATGCTCAGCTAAAACAGAATTACTTCAGGAGGTGAAAAAATCGCATAAATACGAATCGCGAAAGTGGGAAATCGCTAAAACAAAATCACATTAACAAGTTGATAACACTAATCAAAGCTGAAAATTAGGATATTTGTATATGGCTTTTAAGAATTTAATAAAACGAGGTATTGCATTTTTATTGCTGGGCTTATTTTTAGTAAGTACTAGTGGTATGGTAATGTATTACCATTTTTGCCAATACTCTAACGAGGTTGTGGTAAGCGTTTATGTAGATTCTACGGCTGAGAGTTGTTCTGAATCAGCACATCATAAAATACACGAAGATTTACACACGTGTGCTGACTGCTGTACTGTTCATGAAGAAGATAAGTGTTGTGATGATCACCAAACTAACAGCAAAACGGCTAAGCTGGATATTCCTCTTTCTTTTTCTAACGAGGAAATAGCTATTGAGCCTTCAACTCTCGAATTGCCATTTGAGAATATTAAATTAGAATTAAGAAGCGAGATTGTTACTCAAAACAATTCTCAGTATTACAATTTTAAGGAACATAAACCTATTCCGATTTACGGTCGTGATTTGGTAACCTACCTGAATACATTTAAAGTTTACTGCTAATTATTTTATGAGGTAACACGTGCTGTGTTACAGAAATACCAACACACTTCTATGGTTGGTATAACAACCTATGCATATAATTATGCGAAGGGGATATTCTATTTATTTTTTTCTGTATTACACTGATTTTACCGTAAAGTGATTTTAAAATTATTAATGGTAATAGTTGGTATTAGAGTGGGATTTGGCTTAGGGATAGAAGCGGCATCCTTTGTGAGCCCTTTGGGCGAAACAAAGATATAGCGGATAGCCCGCCCCACAGGGGAAGCCCCTAACAGGTTTCTAAAAACAGAGGAGATTTTAACCACATAAAACTTATTAGCAAAATGCTTAAATCTATTATAACATTGAGTATTGTACTTTTTTCGTTTTCGGTATATGCCGAAGACTATAAAGGCAAGGTACTTGAGAAAAAAGACAATAAAGAATTGCCACTTATAGGTGTTAACGTTTATTGGGCGGGTAGTACAACGGGCTCAATTACAAATGCTGATGGCAAATTTGAGGTACCACATGCACCTGAAAATACAAACCTTTTGGTTTTTAGTTTTGTAGGTTACCAAAACGATACGCTAGAAATTAATAGCCATAAACCCATTACGGTTTATTTAAATCAGGGTGCGGATATTGAAGAGGTAACGGTAACACACAGAACGGCTGCACAGAGTATTTCAAAGCTTAGTCCGCGTATGGTGCAGAATATATCGGGTAAGGAGCTGGAACGCTGTGCTTGCTGTAATTTATCGGAAAGTTTTGAAACAAATGCTTCGGTTGATGTGGCTTTTGCCGATGCCGTTACTGGCGTGAAGCAAATTCAGCTTTTGGGATTATCGGGTCGCTATTCGCAAATAGCCATGGGCAATATTCCTACCCTAAGAGGGGCGGAAACGGCATTTGGTTTAGAATATTTTCCGGGTACATGGATGGAAGGTTTGCAGGTTTCGAAGGGAACGGCAGCCGTTAAAAATGGCTACGAATCAATCACTGGTCAGATAAATATTCAGTTAAAAGAACCTGATGGTAAGGAACGTTTGCATGTTTACACTTATGGGAATTTGGATGGCAAAGCGGAGCTAAACTTTGGATATTCTTTTGATTTAAATGAGAAATGGAGTACCTCGATAATGGCACATACCAATGGCAATTTCCGCGAAATGGATTTGAATAACGATGGCTTTTTGGATAAGCCGATGTCGCAGATGACCACTTTTATGAATCAGTGGAATTACGATAGCGATCACTTCAGTTCTAAATTTGGTTTTTCATACCTCAACGAAAAAAGAGAAGGTGGACAGGTTGGATACAATCATAACAATTACGCGTTTAACGACAGCGATTTATATGGTATTTATGTTGATGTGGAACGTTTTTCGGCTTATGCCAAAAATGGTTATATATTCGATAGAGAGGCTACCAGCTTGGGTACAATATTTTCGTACAATTACTTTGATAGAAATTCGTATTATGGTAACGATACTTATGATGTGCTGCAACAGAATGCTTATGCCAACATTATTTTTCAATCGTATATTGGCGACACACGACATACCTACAACACGGGTTTAAGTGTGGTGTACGATAATAATGATGCTATTTACAATGGTTCGAGAGATAATGTGGGTTATGAAGAAACTACCACAGGTGTATTTGCAGAGTACAACTACATTCCGAGTGAGAACTTTTCTTTTTTAGCTGGTTTGCGTTACGATTATAGTACGCTACACGGTAGCTTTATAACGCCGCGTGTTCATGCAAAATACAATGCCACGGAGCATATAACCTTTAGAGCAAGTGCCGGAAAGGGCTACAGAACACCTGATGCTATTGGTGAAAACTCGAAATACATGGCCAGTTCAAAATCTTTTAATTTTGATGAAAATTTAAAACAAGAGGAGGCTTGGAATTATGGACTAAGCATGGTAAGCGAGATACCTGTGGGTGAAAAGCATATTAATGTAAGTGTTGAGTATTATAGAACCGATTTTCAGAATCAGTTAATTGTAGATATGGATCAGAACACACACGAGATACATTTTTATAACTTAAATGGAGAATCATTCTCAAATATTTACCAGATTGAAGCTAGTTACGAACTCTTTAATCGCTTTGACTTGAGTGCTGCTTACCGATATAACGATGTACAAAGTACTTTTAATGGCGAATTGCAAGAAACGCCGTTTACTAATAAATACAAAGGCTTGATTTCGGCATCGTACCGAACTAATATGGATAAATGGCAATTTGATTTTACCGCGCAATTTAATGGCGATCAGCGTTTGCCATCAACCCAAGATAATGCCATTGAAAATCAACGCGAAGATAGATCAGAAAGCTATGTGGTTTTATTGGCTCAAATTACCAAGAATTATAAAAATTGGAGTTTCTATGTTGGAGGCGAGAATTTAGGTAGTTACACTCAAAAAAATGCTATTATTGCTGCGGATAGTCCATTTGGGTCTGATTTTGATGCCAGCAGAATTTATGCTCCTTTATATGGTGCAATGGCCTATGTAGGCGTTAAGTATATTATTGGAAAATAGACTTTAAGACATTAAAATAATAACTAATAAAATAATAAATCAATGAAAAATTTACTATTAGTATTACTATTTACACTTAGCGTTAACCTTGTAAGCGCAAAAGAAAAGGGAACTGTTAAACAAGTAACTTACGAGTGCAGTATTGATTGCCACGATTGTAAAGAAAAAATAATGAAGAATATTTCTTACGAGAAAGGCGTTAAGTCTATTCAAGTAGATATTCCTACCAAATTGGTTAAAATTAAATACCGCGACGATAAAACCGATAGCGATAAGCTTAAAAAAGCACTTGAAAAGTTGGGTTACGAAACTAAAGTTGTACCAGCTAAGAAGGGGTAACTACCATATAAATTGAAAAAAGAGGCTGTCTCAATATAGAATGATTCAGCCTCTTTTTTTGCCTTCCTTACTATGCTTGATAAAAATGGCACTAGCTTGAAAAAGCACAACAATAGTTTTTTCGAAAACTTTTGTGCCATTGATTTCTATCAATTATCCGTTCAAAATATCCCCATAAGGACTTCTGCTTTCTTTGGTAAATAATGAAGTAATTTTGGATGTTGGATTTACAATTCTCTCTGCTTCAGGATTCCATTTTAACGAACCCTCTCCTGAACGCACTAAAATATCACATAAATGGCTAATGGTATCCGATCGAATAGCCGATTCAATAGGACTAACTGTTGGCGTCCCATTTTTAATGGCCTCAATAAAATTTCGCATATGATCAGAACTTTTAACTAATCTAATATCACCTTCCGTAAATTGGTGATTTAGCCACTCGGAATTACTAACATGAACTCCTTTTCTATCAACACTTACCCAGCCTTTACTGCCAAAAAATGTGGTTCCATGTCCCATAAAAGGTCTATACTTGCTCACAATAGGCTTGGCCACATCGTAACTACAAAAGTGCATATCAACCCCATTGGCATACTTTGCATGAATATCCCAAGAATTCATGGTATTAAAAATGTTATCCTCGGCAAAGAAACTTCCTGTACCGGAGTATTCTATTGGACTAGTTTCATCAGTGTTATTTCCCCACTGAGCAATATCTAAAGGATGTGCACCCCATCCAGCTACAAAACCAATAGCATAATCATCAATAAACCATGCGCCTTTATTTGAGGCCCTGACTTTTGAATACGGGCGTTTTAATGCTGGCCCTTGCCATAAATCGTAATCAAACCCTGCAGGAATAGCTTCCGCTTCAGTTGGTATAGGTGCAAAATTATTTTTACCACTATCGCACCAGGCTTCAATACGCTCAAGTTTACCTATCACTTCATTTCGCGTAAGTTCACAGGCGTGCCTAAAATTTTTACCAGAACGCTGTTGCGTGCCATATTGAAATACTACACCACTATCATTAATTGCCTCTCGCAGTTTCTGACCTTGCGGAATACTAAGTCCAACTGGTTTTTCAAGATATACATGCTTTCCCGCTTTAGCAGCAGCAATAGCGATTGGCACATGCCAATGGTCGGGTGTTGAAATAACAACAGCATCCACATCCTCTCTATCTAAAACATCTTGAAAATGATTATATGCCTTACATCCCTTATAAGATGTTAAACCTTTTTGCTTTGCATAAAACTCATTTACCTTTTGAGCTTTAACTGTTCTTCTATCTTCATACGGATCGCAAACAGCAACCAATTGGGCAATAGCTGCCAACTTTAGAACTCCCACAACATGGTTACTTCCTCGGCCACCAACACCGATTGAAGCCACGTTAACTTTTCCGTTAATCGATTTCTTTTTTGTATTACACGAACTAAAAATTGAAGGAATTATCGCAGTACTTGCTGCAATAATTCCGGTATTTCTAATAAAATTTCTTCTTGAAATATTCTTTCCGTTAATAGTCATATCAATTGTTCTTTATAATTAAATAGCACCTAGATTTTTCAAAAACTGAAAGCTTTTTAAAACAGCTTCTTCACCCGCAATTTCAAGGGTTGTATAACCATCAAACCCCGATTTTACAAGTGCCTGATAAATGGATTTGATATCGATGACCCCATCACCCAAGGCGGTAGCTGACATGCCGCAACCATAAACTTTGCCTCTCTGCTCTATCATCTCCTCTGGCAGATCTTTCCAATGTACATGTTCAATTTTAGAACCTAGTTTCTCAATCATTTCTAAGGATTCCCCTCCTCCTAACCATAGGTTACCTGTATCTAGGTTAATACCTAAAGCATCGGAGTTACAACGATCTAGTACATCACTCATCAAATCAACGGAATCAGTAATATGACCATGGGGTTCTAAAAGAATTTTAACGCCATAATCTTCGGCAAACTTTAAGGGTTCGTATAATTTTTCTGTTATTGAAAAGATCGATTCTGATACCGTAAGGTTCTTACCAAATGGTGTTTTAGCATCTCCTTCTGCTGTTATTACATGCTTAACTCCAATGGCACCCGCCATTTTTACCGCCTTAATTAATTGTGCAGTACCATAGCGCGATGGAGCTGTTGGATCTAACAAATTGGCATGCGCACAAATACTTGATAAGGACAGGTCTCTCTCCTGGAACATGCGTTTTACATCAAATGGATTGGCATCAAGGCTAGCCAAAGCGGTAAATCCATACTCGGCACCTAAACAAGCACCGTCCGAATTATCTGTTAAATCGGCACTTGAAAAGCCCCATTCCTTTATCTGGTCGATCTGCGCATCGAGTTTGCTAAAAGGGTTAATTAACGCAAAACATCCTACTTTAATTGCCATAGAAATAAATTTAAATTGATTTGAGTTTTAATAGTAGAGCAGTAAAACTTAATAATTACTAATGGTTTACTGATGTAGATTTTTTTATTGTAACACGTATTCATCATAAATCTGCTGAATATGATGTTGGCTTAAGTCTTTATTATTCACTAATAATCGATATTTTAGTGTGAATTTTTCTCCTTTCTTTAGTACAAGTTTGTTGCTAAACAGCACTGCCGGACTGAAATAATAAAAAGGCACTTCTGGATTGATTGTGATATACCATTTATTGGGATGATTCATATTCTCAGGATGGTCGAGAATCACCAAAGATGCTGGCTTTCCTAATACACTCTTCATCTGAAAATTAATCCATTTTGAAGTGCTACCATGTAAGTTATTCTGTTCTGATTTATCGTTAATAGCCACCACATTGCTCAGTTGGGTATTTAAACGAGCTGAAAAACCCGCATATCCACCAAAGGCTTTGCCCTTATCTTCACCTAAAATTGGTGTTCTATCCAAAACTACCTCATCCGCCATAGCGATGCTTGTGCTTTGCCAATCGATATAATAATTTCCATTTTCATCAGGAGGTGATACTTTTATGATACGATCTTCTCGCAGAATATCAGCTTCGCCTGGTAAATGAAATCCAATACTTAATTTGAATTCAGCACCAAACTGTTTTGTTTTTGTATAGGATACTGTTTTTATCTCGGTAGTACCTTCTGATATACCTGTTTTGCGGTCTTCTTCCCAGTAGTTTATTCCGTTAATATATTTCCAAGAGTGCCATATTCCTCTATGCCAAGGGTGATCTAATGGCTTTAGCGCTGTTAACAATGTTCCATCAGAAGTTGAAAGCGGATGAAAATAAGGCTTCCCCTCATCCACATCAAGATTGTACTGCCAAACTACCCTCTCGTTATTCATTAATGATAAACTACTTTTCTCTTTCTTCCAAGATAATTTGGTATAAGCGCTTGGGGCTTTAAGTTCATCTGGGATAGCTTGTTTTACCTTTCCGGTGGCGGCCCATTCTGCACCACGTAAAAGCAAGGTTTTAAACCCGATGTTTTTCATCACCTGCTCATTGTGCCCCAAAATCAGATTAAACGAACGCCCTTTTGCATAAGTACGCTCAAACATAACAGGCTCCATTTTATCCATCCCCTTATTACTTTTAGGAGCAAATGCTTCGCCCAAAACATTACATGTATTTGTATTATACATATTAACCCATAGCTCATCGTGAATAAAAAAGTTACTCATCCCTTTGGTAATAGGATGATTTACATCCCTAATATTCACTTCAAACTGGGCCATTTTACCATGCCTGGTTCCTTTTCGCCAACTCGCTCCAGATAATTCCTGAAAGGCCTTCCAATCTGTATGCGCACTGCTAGCTGAGTGGATAAAAAGAATACCACCTCCTTGCTTTATAAAATTAAGGATCGCGCTTTTTGTTGTTTCAGACCACTTGCAATTCTGATTTGGAAAATCATTCCAATTACTCAATATAAGTTGGTAATCACTTAGCATGTCAGTATTTATTTGTTCGGGCTTCTCGGTAACAACCACCTCAAACAACTGACTATTTGTAAGTATATTTTTAAGGGCTGGTGTAGTTTTTTTCCAGTTATGGTTATTATTTCCACTCAGCAATAAAACTTTAATTTTCGACTTTGCTTCAACCTTTATTAAGGGTATCCCAATAAAAAACCAGATTAATATAAATGCAAAAAAACACTTCCTCATCGCGCTAACTACTTATGTGAATTTTGTTTAAAATAAGAGATCCTAACACTTGTTATTTAATGTCTACAATTATAATTGTTTAGTGATACAAAATATTCCATTATCTTACACTGAAATATTTTACAACACCTATTATCCTATTCATGAACGATAATACACTTTACACATCTACCGATGGTATAATTCACAATCCCGATTCGTGTGAACCATTAGAGCAAGCATGGCTAAATAATGAGATAGAGTTGCAAGCTTTAAAGCGCGGAACGTATGCCGGATATCCATTAAATGACAATGATCTTACAAGCATAAAAAATATCGGTTATTGGAATGCAAGTAAAAAACAAATTTGGGGTTTAGATTGGCATAGAAATGAAGGTATTGAAATTTGCTTTTTAGAAACTGGTAGTCTTGAATTTGAACTTAACCAACACATCCATCATCTAAGTCCAAATACCTTAACCATAACACGCCCTTGGATTCCTCACAGATTGGGTAACCCTAATATTGACTCAAGTAAATTACATTGGTTTATTATTGATGTTGAAGTGCGCCAACCGCATCAAGAATGGATTTGGCCTGATTGGATTATTCTCAATAAAGAAAACCTCAATACGCTCACTAACATCCTCAGAAGAAATGAACAGCCTGTTTGGAAGGTTGGGCCCGAAATAAAAAAGTGCTTTGTTCAAATTGGCCATCATATTAAAGAAAATAAAAAAGCGTTTTTAGACTCTAAAATTAAAATCCTCATTAATGAGATACTTATTCTGCTTTTAGAGTTATTTACCCAAGAAAAGCCCCTATTGAATGATTCACTTATTAAAAGCCAACGAAGTGTAGCTATATTTCTTAAAGATTTAGATTCGATGCTTACAGAACCTTGGAGCCTAAAAAGGATGGCTGAATATTGTGGCCTTGGGAGTACGCAATTCTCAAAGTATTGTCACGAAATTACCAACTCAACACCTATGAACTACCTTACTCAATTAAGAATAAAAAAGGCCCGCGATCTTATTATTGAGCATACCAATAAATCAATAACCGAAATTGCTTTCGATTGTGGTTTCTCTTCGAATCAATACTTTACACAAGTTTTTAAGAAACATTATAAAATAGCTCCTATGGAATATAGAATAAGTAAGTTAAGAACTCCAAAATAGGAATTCCGCCCTTACTTACTAATATATTAACCTATACCTTAATAAACTTAGCTAAGCGCTTATTATCAATAATAATATAATACATACCCGCTATTAATACGCTCACATCAATACTATTTGAATTCACAAATCCATTTATAATTGGATTGCCACTTGCGTTATAGATGGTATAATTATTACTATAACTACTGTTGCTAAAGTGCAATTTATCCCCTGTTACTGGGTTCGGGTATAATTGAATTGTTTCATATTTATGGCTAGCAATACCGTTATCCATAGGATTAATCCAACAAGTATCACTGATTACTTCATTACCTTTATTTATATAAGCCACAATACCCACTTTGTCTTCTTTTAGCAAAGTCACTTCGCCTGCGCTAGATACTGTTGCGACATCTTCATTTAATGATTTCCACATGGGTGTTATTGGCGTAACCCCCAAGGGATACACATTACAGTGTAAATTAATTTTCTTGTTTAACTCTACATTAGTGTCAATTTGTTTTATGGCAATACTGTCAACTTCACCTATTTTTGATGTATTTATTAAAGCAGTATAAGTACCTGATGATTCGCACGAGCACCACACTCTGTTAGGATTTCCTGTATCAAAAGCAATAGACCCAATCATCATACTTCCGCGACCCGTATTAAATTTCGTCCAAGCGCTATTATTGTTTTCAGAACCTCCGCTTAAGGAATAAAAAGTACCTGCATCCTTTTTATTATTTCCTGTGGATTCGCGCGTAACTACTAAAATATGCTCTGCATTATTCGGACTAGTTCGCACTATTGATGCAAATGGATGTTCAAATATCTTTTGCCAATCTGAAACCGTATAATTTCCGTTTGCGTTATAGTCGGCAACCCAAACACCGCCTTCGCCCCAATTTGAAACATCACTTTCGCCTCCGCCAGCTATAAATATTTTACTACCCATTCCATCATTTGTATGAATCCAAACATCCCATAAAGATTTTATGCCTTCAGGAATTAATATTTCAGACCATTGAGCACTCGCATTCCCTGTTCGGTAAAGTCCTCCTTCTACCCAACCTGATTCTCCTGCCGGTGCACGATATCTTTTTACGGCAGCATATAAACAATCCTCATCCGAAGGGTCAATAATTAATGCTTTTACACTGGCACTATTATTTCCTCGCGTTAAACCCGAAGCATTTCTACCTCCTGCTGTTTTTGGCAAACCGCTATTCATACACATCCAGGTGTGTCCTTCATCATTACTCTTATAAATCCCTTTTTGAGAATCCGGATTAAAAATTTTCACCTGCCCCATTGGCCGATTATCTGTATCAATAATTTCAGCAATGGCATACATGGTCTTTCCATCTGAAGCAATACGCAAATCAGACCAATACGCACACTTCATGTTTGAGATAATTGTGGTATTGGGCACTTCAATTGGTTCTCCCATTATTTCGTGTTCAGTTTCACCTACAGTACATTTACTAATATCTCCCGTGCGGGTAGACATATAATAAAATATATTAGGATCTGTGGGATGACTAGCCAATGTGGATGGCGATAAAATTGGCTGACCAGGAGCCCACTTGGGACCTATATCTATTAGCTCAGGTACGCGTTTTACGCCTACAATACCCGGATAATCAGGATGCGTTTGCGTAGTAGACTTATAAGCAGAAGCTTCGTATTGAAGTAAAAACATTTCTCCTGGGCGTTGAATATCAGGCACAACCGAAAATGCACCTGTATTGGCATTGCCATGTCCGTAAAACAAATCACCATCTTGTGTATTATCTAGGCTAAGCCATTCATCCTCATCAGCATTATACTTTATAGTTAAATATCCCTTAATGGCACTTGCATACAAGGTTCCGTCAACAGCAATGGCCATTGAGCGCACTCCACGCTTGCCATAATTAACAAAGTCTGGGAATTTTTTATCATGCACACCAATTTCAACATTCTTATTTAAATGCTCAGGCTGTTTATCTTTCCAATACGCATCATTGGTAAAACCATTACCTGGGCGTAAAGCAGCATACCAACTATTGCCTCCATCTTTAGAAGCCCATACAGAACCTGTGATGAGTTTAGCTATAGTACCTCCCCATACAGACATGTAAACTTTATTAGGGTCTGTGGGATCGCATATTATATCAGCATAATCATGCAAATAAGACTCTGGTATTCCAACCAATTCCTCTTCGCCATTTGAATAGCCAAACCAAGCCTTTACCATTGATCTGTAATGCGTTTTATTAATATCTAAGGTCGATAAATCAATGTGCAGGCCTTCTGTTTTATCAAACCACCCAGAATTAAGGGTAGCTATTTCGGGAGTAGTACTTTTAAAAACACCTCCATCTGATAAAAGTATATTATCAACTACCTGATAGGTTGTCTGCTTCAAAACAAAAACACTCAAGACACTACCGTCCCATTGAAAATCGGCTCTTGAACATCCCGCTGATATTTTTAACCAAGCTGCAGATGCATTATCCTTACGGTAAAAACCTGTTGAAGTAGCAGCAAATAGCATATCAGGATAGTTTTCAGTATCGGGATGACAAAATAAATCAAATACTGCCGATTGTGCATCCATTCCATTGTCCGACACAGCTTCAATGGTTCTTGAGCTTGTAGTAATGTTAGTAATTTTCCAAACCTTGGGCTGGTTAACATCAATATTAGTGAGTGGGTTTGTATTTACCCCCGTACGAAGGTATCTGTTAGCAAGTCCATTGGCCACATACCATGTTCCCCCTTCTGTGGGATGCGCTGCTGCAGTATACCAAACAGAGTTTGGCTCTTCACCAGATGCGTAATCGTTTATGGTACTAAATGACTTCCCTCCATTGGTGCTAAATTGAATGTCTTTCTGACGCAGATTCAAAACAATATTATTGTCCTTAAAATCGCTCATCACACATTCATCACTTAAGGTATTGCGCCAATTCCATACTCCATCAAATGGGATAATACTCTCCCAATGTTTTCCACCATCGTTAGATAAATAATCATTACCCATATCGGGTGCTACCCAAACTTTTAAAGGATCAACTGCATCGGTATAAATGGCGCGGTTACTCCCTGCCATTCCCGGAGCCACTTGTCGCCAAACTCCTGAAACATCTTGGTTGTAATGCGGTAAATCCACAAGATTAACTTGAGCATGAACAATACTGAAAATGTTGGGCAATAGCATCGCTAAAGATAAATAGAGTAGTTTAAGAGTTCTTTTCATGGGAAATATTTTTTCGTATTAATTATGGCTCTGTATCTCAAGCACAATAACATTCGCTTTTTCTTTCTTCAAGAAGTATATTTTTAAATTATTTAGCTCGTACTATGTCCTAGTAAAATTTATCAAGCTCATGTTCCCAAAAATGGAGAACTAACGAATATTTAATTCGCAATAATACTTCCTGATGATTCAAAGCTTTAAATATTTAAAAAAATAATTGAGGGATATTTTTTATTGATAAGAGTGGTAAATATTCCATTTAAAAAAGAAATGCCCATTGTATATTAATACTATAGTCTGGTTTATACAGCATTAATCAAATCATTAAGGTGCGGATACAACTTGCCCTTAATGTTAAATGTATACACAAAATGCAAATGAAGCTTGCCCTTGAGTTAACAAGGCATATTCAACAAAAAAGGTACTTGCCCTTAATGTAAATAAATGCCTAAAGTTGAAATGAGCCTTGCCCTTGAGTTAACAAGGCATATTTAGCAAAAAAAGTGCTTGCCCTTAATGTAAACGCATGCCTAAAGTTGAAATGAGCCCTGCCCTTGAGTTAACAGGCATATTTAACAAAAAAAGGTACTTGCCCTTAATGTAAATGAGCCCTTACAGCTTAAACTAGCTTGCCTACGGACTTTATTTGATGCCTTATGGCTCAATTTCCGTAAATATCTTACTAAACTTTGCGTGTATTGGTGCCGATATGCTGAGTGCTTCATCACTAATGGGGTGTTTAAACTCAATTTTATGCGCATGCAAGTATAAACCCTTCCCCTTAAGGGCTAAATTTTCCTTGGCATAAAGTAAGTCGCCCAAAATAGGATTACCAATATGTAACATATGCTTGCGCAACTGATGCCTTCTGCCTGTATGCGGCTCTAACTGAACCAAATTCAATTGCGCAAAACGAGGCGATGCTACACTTTGAATCACTTTGTAAGTGGAGTGCGAGGGCTTCTCGTCCACCGGCTCTTTTATTTCGGCATATGCAGATGGCATTGCTCCAATGGTGATGGCTAAATAGTATTTCTGAATTTCTTTGTGCTCAAACATCTTACTGAGCGCAATTACCATGCTCGCCGTTTTTGCAACTATCAGAACTCCGCTAGTGGGATAATCCAGTCGGTGCACCGGTTGTGCTCTGTTTAAAGCATCTGATAAATTACTTTTTGAAATGTGATTGGATAGAGCATTTTCGAGCGTCCACTTTTTATTGCCACTTACCTCAATGCCTGCAGGTTTATTAATTACAGCAAAATATTCATCTTGAAAAAGAACCTGGAGGGGAATATCAATTACTGGTTTGGGTTTGGATAATAAGGGTTCGAGCAGTTGAATACGCTCGCCACCGCTAACAAAATCGGATGTTTTTCCAATTTTACCATTCAATAGAACTTGATTCCTCTTGATGGCTTTTTTTATCCCACTATTAGTGGGATAACTTTTAAACCTACCCAAAACATATTCAGATAAACGCTGCTTATCTGATAATATTTCAACTATGTGGGTTTCTATTATATTTTGTTTCGAAGCTTCGATAATTACGAGATTACACCTGAACCTATCAACTCATCCTCAACATACCAAGCAGCAAACTGACCCGGAGCAATACCTCGCTGTGGCTGATCAAATACCACATACATACCATCCTCACGGCGATGAATGATACCCTCCTGCAAAGGCTGACGATAACGAATTCGTATTTGTAATCTTCGACTTTCTCCAACTTTTAATTTTTCGTCAGGGCGAATCCAATGCAACTCATCTTTATCAACCTTTAAAACTTGTCGGTATAAACCTGGGGTTTGCTTACCCATACCAACGTATATTTGATTGTAATCGATATTTGTACCTATAATAAAAAGCGGCTCAGGAAAACCACCAATATTTAAACCCTTACGCTGACCAATAGTATAAAAATGTGCACCTCCGTGCTCACCAACTTTTTTACCATATTTAGGATGAAACATAAAAGGCTTCGATAACTCTTCTAATACCTCATCAGTAGGGTTATCAATTGCTTGTTGCCAATCTCTTTTGTAAAGATCAGAATCATTATCAATTAAAAAAACCTTCCCTTTTTTAGAAGTTAACTTCTGCTGCAAAAATACAGGCAAGTCAACCTTACCCACAAAACAAATTCCTTGTGAGTCTTTTTTATGCGCTGTAATTAAGTTCAACTCATTGGCAATTCTACGTACTTCGGGCTTTACAATATCTCCAACAGGAAACAATGCCTTAGACAATTGCTGCTGCGATAACTGACAAAGGAAATAACTCTGGTCTTTATTGGTATCGCTACCTGCCAATAAACGATGGTATTCTTGTCCATCTTTCATAATGGTTTCCTTACGACAATAGTGACCAGTAGCTACATAATCAGCACCTAATTCAAAGGCTTTATCTAAAAAAACATCAAACTTAATTTCTCTATTACAAAGCACATCGGGGTTTGGCGTTCTACCTTTCTCGTACTCGCTAAACATATAATCGACCACACGCGCTCTGTACTGCTCACTTAAATCGACAAAGTGAAAAGGAATATCGAGTTTTTTGGCTACTGACATGGCATCAAAACGATCTTCAAGCCATGGGCAATCCGACTCAAGCAAACCAGTTGTATCGTGCCAGTTTTTCATAAACAAGCCTATAACTTCGTACCCCTGCTCCTTAAGCACGTACGCTGCAACACTTGAATCAACACCACCTGATAAACCTATAACTACCTTCTTCTTTTCCATGAACTTTACTTCTTTATTCTGATAATAAGCCATTAACAAACCAATACAATATGTACCTATTTGAGAATTAGCGCACAAAGATACAATAATTGAACCAATTACAATCAGCAAGCTATATAAAAGAAAAAGCTTGCTCTAGAATACTAGCAGCAAGCTTTTTATTATCTTTTAAAAATAAGGATACTATTATTGAAGGTATGCAGCTACTTCCATGGCCGACTTTTGGTTAACCTCCAATGCCAATGTTTTATGATTTACTAAATCTACAATTGTTCCTATAAAACACAAACCTCCTGTAAAGAAATACAATAATCCCATTCCAATTTGATTTGCATAAAAACGATGAATGCCTGAAAAACAAACAAATCCGGCTAAAGCCAATAACAAAAATGTTTGTGGATCTTTTCTGCGTACACGATACACATTAGCAAAACTTTTAATTTGCTCATCGTCTTTGTCTTTTAACAAGTTATCTATGAACAGAGCTTCTTCTAGATCAACTTCAGGTAATAAGTTAATAATTTTCATGTTTTTTTTTAATTGTTTAAAGTCCGCATAAAACAACCCAAACTTAAATACAAGCACCAACAAGTGCTCAATGGCTTAGAATTATTTCACGATGGTCTGTTTATTTATAAATAATGGGTTCTGCCTAAAAATAATAAAAATACGATACAATAACATAAGAATTGCAAAAGCTCCCAAGGGATGATAACTAAAGGCTTGCAAAAAATCGCCTCTTAATGTACTCGATATGGAATGGCCGATACCACAACCCGGACAAAAGTCGAAACCTAAATTGCTTAATAAACAAAAGGTATAATGCTGCTCTGCCGTCGGATCCATATTAGCCAAACTTATTAGAGCTACTATCCAAATCAGTGCTTCAAGGTGAAAGCGCTTAGGTGTAAATTGCAGGTTACTTAATGTCATCTTTGGTGATTATTTACTAGTAAGAAAAACTACTACCCCCTAAAAACTCTCTTATTATAGAAGTGGGAGGGATGTTCTTCTCTGCCATCTGCTTAAAATAACTAAAAAAATAAAGCAGTCTGTTAGCCTCAGCAAATTCAGCTTTATTATTTTCTACCTCTAACAATATAGGCTCGGCATAATGCTTTAAAATTGATAACTCATACAACAAAGCTGTATTAAACATCACATCGGCTTCTTCTTGATAAGGGAAGATATGTTTTTCTTCTCCCCTTCGAACACTTTGCCATCTTGAAATGGTATCTGCCGCAGAATAATTTCGATACCTATAATCTCTTACTATTCGTCTGATTAATCTATTGTCTGTAGTAGGTATCCTATTATGGTCATCAATATTAATAGCCGTTAAAGCAGATACGTATATTTTAAATTTATGACTATCCTTAATTGAGTGTGTTAACTGAGGATTTAAACCATGAATCCCCTCAACCACAAGAATTTCCCCTTCGTGTAGCTGCATTTTTGTACCATCGTAAAAACGTTTTCCTGTTTCAAACGAAAATTTAGGCACTTCAATCTCATCGCCCTTAAGAAGACTACTTAGATCGGCATTGAATTGTTCTACATCAATGGCTTCTAGTGCTTCAAAATCAAACTCGCCATTTTCATCAAGTGGCGTGGCTTCTCTATCTACAAAATAATCATCCAACGACAGGTTCTTAGGGCGTAAGCCATTTACCATTAGCTGAACAGCAAGCCTTTTGCTAAAAGTTGTTTTACCGCTAGACGAAGGTCCACTTATTAAAATAATCTTCACCTCTTCTTTTCGCTCGGCTACTTTATCTGCAATCTGGCCAATCTTCTTTTCATGAAAAGCTTCAGACACTTTAATTAAAGTCTCAGAATCACCATTTCTCGAAAGCGCATTAAGATCATTGATATTTGTGATATTCAAAACCTTATTCCAATGGCTATACTCCTGAAATATCTCAAACATCTTATTCTGAATCACCAAAGGCTCCACCTCTTCTGGCGAGAAACGCTGTGGTAATAACAACAAAATTCCTTTATAATATTTTTGTAAATCAAATACTTTCAAATACCCTGTGGAAGGAACCAAATGGCCATAATAGGAAGCCGCCTTTTCTTCTAATGTATAGTAAGTTGAATAACTTTGTCCTCGGCTGGTAATTAAACCAGCTTTATCAATAAATCCTTCTTCAACAAAGATATCTCTAACAGTACTTGCTTCTTCTTCAATACACTGAAAAGGGATATTGCGCTTCACCAAATTACGCATACACTCGTATACTTCAGCTACTTTTTCAATATCAAGTTCATCGGTGTTAGCCAACTTACAATACACCCCTTTGGATACGGAATGCTCAATTCGCAACTTAGCACCTGGAATGGTTTTTTCCAAGGCCACAAATAATAGAAACGATAAACTACGTATATACATACGCATCCCATCAGGATGTGTTATATCAATAAACTCAATTGTTTTAGGATGAAAGAGCTCGTAATCTAATCGCTCTAACCTATTATTAACTAATGCCCCCAGTATATCACTTTGTAGTGTAATATTTTCTCTGTTAGCGATCTCTTTTAATGTTATTCCACGATCAAGCTCAATATAATTATTACTATTGATGCACTTTACTCTTATATTCCTTGCCATAGTTTAAATCATTTCAGTTCAGAAAAACTTTAGAAAAGCAAATTACATAATTTTAGATAGTAAACGGGCAGCTTTGGCATAATTATATCGGTATAAGAACATATATGCCGCTAAACTTTCGCAAAATAAAAGAGCTTTGTACTTTTGCCCATCAAAGCTTTACTGACTGATGAAATAATTAAATCACAGTAAAGGGTAGTTGTAAATAATACCAGGTATCTGGATTTTACTAATTTTAGAGAGATGAGAAAAAGGGTTTTATTGGGTATGAGTGGTGGAGTGGATAGTTCGATGTGTGCATGGTATTTGCAACAAATGAACTTTGAGGTAGTGGGTATCACCTTTAACACACTTTCGCCTCTTTCTTCAGAAAAGTCAACTCAGTTTATTCAGGATGCCAAAGATTTGGCAGCCAAACTAAAAATTGAACATCACACCATTGATGTTTATGATGATTTTAAACGCGAAATTATTGACTACTTTGTTGATGAATATGCTGCAGGACGCACACCAAACCCTTGTGTACGTTGCAACGTAACCATCAAATGGAAGCTTCTTTTAGAATATGCTGCCACATATAATTGTGATAAAATTGCTACGGGCCATTACGTTGATATTGCTGTACGCAATGAGTTCTATCACATCAAAAAAGGTCAGGATCCTAGTAAAGACCAATCGTACTTTCTATGGAACTTATCGCAAGAGATATTAAGTCGCTGTGTTTTTCCCTTGGCTAAGTACAATAAAAAGGAAGTGAAATTGAAAGCTGCGGAACTAGGTTTTGCACGTGTATCTACAAAAAAAGAAAGCATGGGTGTGTGCTTTTTACAGGGCGAAGATTACCGAGATTACATTAAAACTAATAAACCAGAAAGTACGGGAAATATACCCGGCTGCATTGTTAATGAAGCTGGAGAAAAGATTGGCACACATGAAGGAGTGGCCCATTATACTATTGGACAAAAAAGAGGTTTAAACCTTGAGAAAAACCATGGAGAATACGTAGCCAAAATTAATGCCAACGAAAATACGCTTATCACATCGCCTAAAAATAAACTCATGTCTGATTCCATTATCATTGATGATTTTATGAGCTGTGATCCGAACTACTTTAACAGTGAACAAAAAGCCGATGCGCGTATTAGAGGATTAGATGCTGTAGCTCCAACACCATGCACTATTAATAAGGTAGAGAATAAACTACATATTAAATTTTCTGAACTAGTTTGGGCTCTCACTCCCGGACAATCGGTGGTTTTTTATGAGAATGATATTGTTATGGGTGGTGGCTTTGTGAATGAGGTGGAATTTAAATGAGAGTAATAGACATAAAAAACCCGATAAGTAAGATTACTTATCGGGTACCCTCCAACAGAATATTTAAAGCTCCTTAATTATACCATTTATAAAAACTGATGTTTCTTTCATTATAATCCGCATCTTCCTCTACGTAAAATCCATATTGCTCTATATATTCAACGTCACCTTCAGTCTTATATAAAAACACATAATAAAGTAAACCATTATCTTTCTGAAATGGGATACCACTAATTGTAACAACCCCATCATTATTTGTTTTACCAGTCAATTTGGCCATACCCTTTAACCAAGAAATAGTTCTATCTTCTGAATCTAGATCCCAATACTTATCATCTACCTTACTTGTTAATACAATCACCTCAGTATTTGAAATTGGAACATATTCATACTCATACTTGTCCTCATTATAAACTTCAGTTGTAAAAGTTAATTTAGCTTCTGTTACATTAGATAATGGATCTAGAACAACCTCTTTACCTTTATTTGCAATCACCTGCGTTACTATATTATCTGTATAAACAAGATTGTCTTTTTCGTAGACTGCACTTACATTGTATGTACCTTCTAATAGATCACCTACGTTGTAAGTACCTTTTTCATCTGTAGAGTCGTTTAATAATTCACCATCCCAATTATTAACAAAAAAGTTAGTATTAGGTAAAACCTCACCTGCAGTATCAACAGTTTTTACTTTAAGAGTACCTGCGTTGTTAATGTTAATGTTTAAATCGTCTTTCTTACAAGAAGAAAAAAATGCTACTGCGCATGCTAAAAAAAATAATTGTTTTTTCATTACAAAAATGTTTAGTGTTAAATGGCCTTAGATAGCCTAATTTTAAAAAGGAGGCAAACATAACATTTTATATAATACAATACAAAAAATACATGACTATTATCATATTATTATCAAGCAGGTATTCATACGAAACACATAATCAATGGTTAAAAGAACTAATTATTTACAAAACGCTTTTAACCTTATGGCAAGCTTAAAAAGAATGATATATCTAGAGTGTTAAAATAATCCACTATTGATTTTATTACCAAAACGAACTGAGTTATACGCGCAGTAGGGATAGGAACGACAGTAGATATTACTATAGGATAGCTAATCTTTACTAGATGGCTTTTCCTAATGCTAAGGCACCAACTTACTGGCTTTATACCAAGTGGTAGCCCTTTATGGTTTGGGTTTAGGCAGCTTTAAGTGGCGGATGCGACCGCAGGAAGCCCACGCACCGACCATATAAAAGCTGACAACCAAAGTATCTACTATAGTGGAAAGCCCGTTAAACTGCCCTGTTAATTAATTTGAAAGGTAATTACACGTTTTGTTTTAGCGGTAATTTTATATCTATCATCTCCTCTATCGCCAATAATCCAAATAATATCATCTCCTGATAGCAACAACCAAGCATCTTCTTTTTGCTTAAGAGAGTATTTTTGATCAATAAAGAAGTCACTTAGTTTTTTAAAGTTCTTCATACCCAAAGGACGAAACTGATCGCCATGTTTCCAACGCCTCACAGTAAGAGGGTATTCTAGTAAATCGGCATCAAACTGACCAATGGTTGAATCTTTTTTAATAGTATAATCGGCTGCTTCAATATTTGAGTTAATATCAATTTGGAGTGGATCAGTTATGGATTTTACCGAACTGTCAATAAAGAAAAGCGACTCGTCGATACCTTCTTCTTTTGGTAAAACGATAATATTGAAACGATCGATGATTAAACGATGTGTGCGCGAAAAAAATTGTTTACCTGAACTTTTAGTATTGAGGCAAGTGGCAATTTCTTTTATTTGACTGCTATTAAAAGTAAGTGGTTTTAGCAAATCGAATAAAAATAACAGCAAATGGTCTAATTCATTTAAGTGCTTGCGAGAGATGAGCATTTCGCCGTCTTGATCAACTACAATTCGGTTGCGAATAGCCTCTACTGAAGAATCTTTTATAGCTTCTACTTGTGACAGAACATCCATATTTTGCATCATGGTTTCGGCAAATGACGGATTGATTTGTTTGAACAGAGGGAGAATCTTATTTCTTATTTTATTTCGTGTATACACCGACTCAAGATTACTAGAGTCAGTGACATATTGAATATGTTCTTGCTTACAAAATTCCTCGATCTGAGTGCGTGTAAAGGTCAATAAAGGACGAATAATATTCCCAACTTTTGGCTTGATACCCGTTAAACCTTTAATACCTGTACCGCGCGTTAGGTTTAAAAAAAAGGTTTCGATACTATCATCTTTATGGTGGCCTGTGGCTATATAGTTGGCTCCCTCATTTTCTATTAATTTATTAAACCAAGCATATCGAAGGTCGCGGGCAGCCATTTCAATTGAAACTTTATGTGTTGCTGCATATTCTTTAGTTTCAAAATGCTCTACATATAATTTAATACCTCGATGTTCGCATTGAGTGCGCACAAAATCTTCGTCTGCATCAGATTCCGAGCCTCGCAAATTAAAGTTACAATGCGCTGCGATAACAGGAATATTGGCTTTCGACAATAGATGCAACAATACCATAGAATCAGCCCCACCACTTAAGGCAACTAATACTTTAGCGGAGTCTTTAACTTGGCACGACTCATGGATATATTTTTTAAACTGCTGTAACACCTTCTGAAAATTTTATTGGTAAAACTACTTAGCACGCAACACTTCAAATATAGCTTTTGCTTTTAACAGACACTCTTCATATTCCTCTACAGGATTGCTTTTTGCGGTAATGGCACTTCCTACCATAAAAGATAAATATTCTTGAGCACTATTGTATAATATACTTCGGATAATTACATTGAAATCAAAATCTTGATTAGGTGTGATGTACCCCATAGCACCTGAGTAGGCCCCACGCTTAGTTTCTTCGTACTTCTCAATTAATTTGGTTGCTCTTAATTTTGGAGCGCCAGTCATTGAGCCCATTGGGAAAGTGGCCTTAATTACATCGAATGCAGTATTAGAATGATTAAGTTTTGCAGATACCGTTGATATCATTTGAAACACCTGCTTGAAGGGATAAATTCCGCACAATTCATCAACTTTCACACTTCCTCGTTCTGCTATTTTTGATAAATCATTACGCACTAAATCCACAATCATTATATTTTCTGATTGCTCCTTAATGCTTTCTTTTAGTTTCGACTTATTCGCCTTATCTACCTCAATATCTGCAGATCTTTTTGCTGTACCTTTTATTGGCTGAGTAATAACCTGCTGAGCTCGTTTACAAATATACCTTTCGGGCGATGCACAAATTATATGCTTATCCTTCATTTTAAAAAATGAAGAGAAAGGTGTTGGCGATACTGAATGTAATGACTTATAAATTGAAAATGGATCTATTTTAGTGTGCTCAGCATAAAACTCCATACAGTAATTCATCTCATAGATATCTCCTCGATGAATATGATCTAAAACTCCTTTAACTGATTTTAAATAAGCAGTTTTATTTACTCGCTGTTTTATTTTGATAGATTTATTTTCATGCTCCTCAGTAACTACATTCTTTATTTCATCAATAATCGAGAGTACCTGAGCTTCTGTATCACAATCGTCTAAATATGAAAATTGCCAACTATTGCTATTACATAAAAACAAAAATCGTGGTTGAAAAAAGCTGGTATTCTCAAACTGTAAACCATCGTGATTAACCGAGTATATATGCTCTAATTCATTTTTTAAATCATAGGCAAGGTATCCTAAAGCCCAATCGCCTAAATCAAAAGCTTCTTTTACTTTCTGTAATCCGCCGGTGAACGTTTGCAATGCTTCAAAACCCGCAATAAAATCATATGCAGAATAACTTTGTGATGATTTATAATTGCAACTATCATATATAGCAGAAATCTGATGTTTTTTAAGATAAAACAAAAGTTGTTTTTTGAACTGTTCAGAGTCTTTAACTATAAAAGAAACATATTTACGCATGCCGCAAATTTACTTAAAAATGGAGTTGGCACAATAGTTATGCAAATTGAATGCATAAAAAAAGCACCTACTGTAAAGTAGATGCTTTAATATGTATTTAAGATTATCTAATTAGTCTCTTTTTCCTAAATAATCTGAGATTCCTTCTTGTGAAGCTGTTAAACCTTCATCTCCTTTATGCCAATCAGCAGGACAAACTTCTCCATTTTCTTCGAAGAATTGTAAAGCATCAATCATACGTAAAGTTTCATCAACGCTACGGCCTAATGGCATATCGTTAACTACTTGATGACGAACATCACCAGCTTTATCAATTAAGAAAAGACCGCGGTAAGCCATTGGTGTTCCTTCAAACACAGTTGCTCCTTCTTCGTCATAATCGTACTCACCAGCTAACACATCATAGTTTAAAGAGATAGTCATTGCATTATCAGCAACTAAAGGGAACTTAACTCCTTTGATACCACCTTCTTTTTTCTCAGTTTGTAACCACTTCCAGTGAGAGAAAGCAGAATCAACAGATACACCAACTACTTGAGTATCTCTTTTTTCAAACTCAGCAATTTTATCTTGGAAAGCAATAATTTCTGTCGGACAAACAAATGTAAAATCAGCTGGGTAAAAGAAAAGAATTACGTTCTTTTTACCTACGAATTGCTCAAGAGAAAATTTCTCAACCATTTCTCCACCATTTACAACTGCTTCTGCACTAAATACAGGGGCTTTTTTTCCTACTAATACTGCCATAATTTCTATTTATTATTTTGTTTGTTAAATCTGTTCATTGTTTAATTACACTTCTCAAACAACACTATTTTGAAAATGTTTTTGCGAAATTCACTTTTTTAATAAAAAAATAAAGTCCTGAAATTATACCTCAACAAATCAACAAAATACACTGAAATTATTTTTGTGGTTGCACCGATAAATCAATAATTTTTAAAATAACTTCTACTGCTTTTTCCATACTTTGCAGTGGTACAAATTCGAAACGCCCATGGAAATTATGACCTCCTGCAAAAATATTTGGTGTAGGAAGGCCCATATAAGATAATCTTGAACCATCCGTGCCACCTCTAATTGGTTTAACCAAGGGATCAACACCTACTAATTCCATAGCGAGTTTAGCACTTTCAACAATCTGAAAAACAGGCTCAATCTTTTCACGCATATTATAATATTGGTCGTTGATTTCTAACTCCACAGTGCCTGCACCATATTCTGCATTTACTTTATTTACAATATGCTGAAGTTCTTTTTTTCTATCTTCAAATCTATCCGCACGGAAATCTCTGATGATGTACGACATCTCTGTTTTTTCAACATCACCATTAAAATCCATTAAATGATAAAAACCTTCATATCCAGTTGTATGCTCAGGAGTTTCATGACGAGGTAGCATTGTAATAATTTGGTTGGCAATACGTATTGAATTACGCATTTTATTTTTTGCATAACCCGGATGAACCATTCTACCACGTACCGTGATTTTTGCACCCGCGGCATTAAAGTTTTCATATTCCAACTCCCCAATCTCTCCTCCATCAAGAGTATAGGCATATGATGCACCAAACTTTTTCACATCAAAATAATCAGCACCAGCACCTATTTCCTCATCAGGTGTAAATCCAATTCTGATATCACCATGTTTAATGTGTGGATTATTCATTAAATATTCAGCAGCGCTTACTATTTCTGTCACCCCGGCTTTGTCATCAGCTCCTAATAAAGTCGTTCCATCTGTTGTAATAATGGTTTGACCTTTGTAATTGTTAAGCTCTGGAAATTCAGATGGCGATAGGCGTATATTCTTTTCTTCATTAAGAACAATATCGCCTCCATCATAATCTTCAACGACTTGAGGATTTACATTACGACCCGAGAAATCAGGACTCGTATCCACATGTGCTATAAATCCAATTACGGGTATCTCAGCATTTATGTTCGATGGTATGGTTGCCATTACGTATCCATTTTCATCAATACTGGCATCACTTAAGCCAATAGCTTTTAGTTCCTCTACTAAATTTTCTGAAAATTTAAACTGATTGGGTGTTGAAGGAGTCAATCCGGTATTCGGATCAGACTGAGTGTCAATTTTTACGTATTTTAAAAATCTATCTAATATTGTTGTCATGATACAAACTATTATGTAATATTTATAAGGGGTTCGAATGTATTTCGATAAATGATTATATAAAATTACTTGTTTAAGTAAGAAAACAAAAAAGGGAACAACATAATCGTTGTTCCCTTGATAAATATCATGTAAGTTATGATACTATTAGTATGCTTTTGCAAATAAAACGCGTTGCTCTGAAGGTTTTCCTGAATAAACACAAACACCAGAAGTTTTATCTCCCTCCAAAGGAATACATCGAATGGTTGCTTTAGTTTCCTCTTTTATTTTCTGCTCCGTTTCAGAAGTTCCGTCCCAATGCGCTAGGATAAATCCACCTTTTTCTTCAAGAACACTCTTAAACTCCTCAAAGGTTTCAACCGGAGTTGTTTTCTCTGCTCTAAAATCTAAAGCTTTTTGGTAGATAGTTTCCTGAATCTGCTCCAATAAATCAGCAACGTACTCATCAACACCATCCATATTAACCACTTCTTTGGTTAAAGTATCTCTACGCGCAACCTCTACTGTTCCATTTTCTAAGTCGCGCATTCCAACAGCCAAACGCACAGGAACACCTTTCAGTTCGTATTGTGCAAATTTCCAACCTGGCTTACGATTATCAGAATCATCAAACTTAACTGATATACCTCTCTTTTTAAGATTCGCAACTACAACATCAACCTTTTCTGTAATTTTGGCTAAATCTTCTTCGCTTCTATAAATAGGAACAATGGCAACTTGAATTGGAGCCAATTTTGGAGGTAATACCAATCCATGATCATCAGAATGTGCCATTATTAAGGCACCCATCAAACGAGTTGAAACTCCCCATGACGATGCCCATACATAATCTTCATTACCCTCTTTAGTCGCAAATTTCACATCAAATGCTTTTGCAAAATTTTGTCCTAAAAAGTGAGATGTACCTGATTGTAATGCTTTACCATCCTGCATTAAAGCTTCGATAGTATAAGTATCTAAAGCACCTGCAAAACGTTCATTAGCTGTTTTTACTCCCTGTACAACAGGAACTGCCATGAAGTTTTGAGCAAAATCAGCGTATATTTGAATCATAGTCTGAGTTTCCTCAATAGCTTCTTGTTTTGTAGCATGTGCTGTATGACCTTCCTGCCATAAAAACTCAGCTGTACGCAAAAATAAACGCGTACGCATTTCCCAACGAACCACATTAGCCCATTGGTTACATTTTATAGGAAGATCTCTATAAGATTGGATCCAATTTTTATATGTATTCCAAATAATTGTTTCTGAAGTTGGACGAACTATTAATTCCTCCTCTAACTTGGCCTCTGGATCAACTACGACTCCTTTGCCATCAGGATCATTTTTTAAACGGTAATGAGTTACAACCGCACATTCTTTAGCAAAACCTTCAACGTGATCAGCCTCCTTGCTTAAGAAAGACTTAGGAATAAATAACGGAAAGTATGCATTCTCATGACCCGTTTCTTTAAACATACGGTCTAATTCTTGTTGCATTTTTTCCCAAATTGCATACCCATACGGTTTAATAACCATACATCCTCTTACTGCAGAATTTTCTGCTAAATCGGCTTTTGCAACTAACTCATTATACCACTGAGAATAGTCGACACTTCTTTTTGTTAATCCTTTTGCCATCTATGTAATAACTTATTATTTCAACATTTCTAATCAACTTTTGCAATCTATATGCAAATGCGAAAAATAAAGCACAAAGAAACAAAATTTAGCGCACTAATTAAACCTAAGTGTTATATAAAAACATATTGCCAACATGATTACTCTTCATCGGGCTAACAAAAAGTTTAATTTAGCTGAAAATTCACCTTTATCCCTCGGCAATGTATATACGTAAAATAAAAGTAAGATAGTAACAAGTACTTTAGGCAGTTTTTATTTTCAATTTAATATATTTACATCGTTCAATGCTATAAATAAAAACCAATAACTTTATGTGTATGGTATAATTATTGCATATAAACCAAATAAATCCTATTTTATTTGACCCAAAAACGAACGCTCATGAAAGTTAATTTCTATATATTATCCGTCATAACATTTACACTAGTAAGTGCTTGTTCATCTAGTTACAAATACTCTTCTGGGGTATATGATGATGATCTATATTATAATGCAAAGGATAAACCTGTAACTGTAGCGGAGTCATATTCTCCTTTGCCAAAACCAGACAGTGAATTAAAAAAAGAAGAAAATCGTAATTATTCACAGCTTCAAAATGAATACTATAGTTCTGATAGAGCTGAAGAAAATGAAGATTTAAGGGATTTTACTGCTATACAAAGCGAATATGCATCTATATTAAGTAATGATAGCATACAAGAAGTTGATTCACTTTTATATTACGATGATAATACGGGATATTGGGTAAATGAATTTAACGGATCGCAACAAGATAAAGATTACGCAGAAAGAATAGCTAGATTCCATGGTCCTATGGTCGGAATACCATATTGGTCACCTATGTATAACGATGTAATATTTAATAGTGGCTTTAATTATAATGTTTATGTGGATGGGGATTACGCTTATGTTTCGCCAGACTGGAATAATAGATATTATAATAATTGGCGCTATGGACCTACATCAAGCTGGGGCTTTTATGGAGGCTTCAATTACGGGTGGGGATATCCTGGCTATGGCTACGGTTACCCAAATTATGGATGGGGATATCCAGGTTACGGAATGGGATACCCGGGTTATGGATGGGGTTATCCTGGCTACGGATGGGGACACCCATATCCACCAATGTATGGAGGTGGAAATAATCTTATAGCAAGAGAAAGGGCTCCACGCTATTCTTCAGGATCAAGCCATGGCTCAAGAACATCAGGTACTGCTGCTACAAGAGGTAATAGAGTATCTACAGTTTCAAACAGCACGCGTACATCTTCAAGCACTCCATCAAGAGCTACAAGAAGTTCAAGTACGATGCAACAAACTAGGCAATCATCAAATACTACAGGAAGAGCAACTCGCGCTTCATATACTCCATCAAGTTCAGTAACAAGAACTAGCAATAGTAATGCAAATAGTAGTAAAGCCAGAGTAGGCTATACACCTACCTACACAAGAAGTTCGTCAACAAACTCAAGGAATACGCGTAGCACCTACAATACAAGGAGTTCAAAATCAGAAAGTACTACCACAAGAAATAATAGTTCAACAAGGCAAAGTAATAGTAATTACAACACTGGTAGTTCAAATAATTACCAACCTTCTCGCTCAAGCAGAAGTAGTAATACGAATAACTCTAATTCAAGTTATTCAAACCAAAGTAGATCTTCAAGCTACTCGAGTCCGAGTAGAAGCTCATACGGCGGTAGTTCTGGCGGATCATCAGGCGGATCTTCCGGTGGATCAAGAAGAAGTAGATAATAACTATGTAAAACCTAAACAGTATGATGAATAAAATAAAAACACTAGTGTTGTTATGCATTTTAAGTGTATCTGCATATTCACAAACATATTTAGATGCTTTAAGATATTCGCAACCTCAATACCAAGGTACTGCCCGATTTATGTCGATGGGAGGAGCCTTTGGTTCTTTAGGTGGAGATTATAGTGCTATTGGGGTTAACCCAGCTGGTATAGCAACATACCGCTCCTCTGAGTTTTCCTTTACTCCATCCTTAATCATAAACTCTACTGATGGTGATTTTAATGGTGGAGACATTACTACTGATGGGAAAACTACTTTTGCCATAAATCAAATTGGATATGTAGGCACCTTCAAGCCAATGCGCGAAGTTAAAAAAGGAATTGTTAGTACGCATTTTGCAATTGGATACAATAGAAATAATAATTTCAATTACAAATCAATGGCGTCCGCAGCTAATTATGGAAATTCAATGACAGATATGTTCATGATTAATGCCAACAATGGTAATTTTGATTATAGAACAGATCTTGCGAATAATACTTATTTGATTCCTTGGGTGGATGACAATTCTAATCCAAATGGAGGATATTATACGAACAACCTATACGGAGATGATACTGTTGATCAAACACGTATTCTTGAAAAAAGTGGTAACAGTAGTGACCTAAATATTTCAACGGGGGTAAATATCAGCAATGTTTTACAATTAGGTGCCTCCTTCAATTTTAATATGTTATCGTATAAGGAAAGGTCGAACTATTACGAACAATATGCACAAAGCAATGGAGAACCCCATCCTGATGTATTTTCTCAATACCGCATGTACGATTATTTAGATGTAAGAGGCAATGGCATTTCCTTAAAAGCAGGATTTATTCTTAAACCTTTACCATTTCTAAGAATAGGCGGATCTTTCCATTCCCCTACTTGGTACACAATAAATGAAGATTATGGAAGCCAAATTGACGCCGATTTCCATTCTCATCCATCAGAAAGCCAAAGAAGTGATTTTTATACAGATTATAAATTTACCTCTCCATTAAAAGCCATTGGTAGCGCATCTTTAATCATAAGTAAATTTGCCATATTGAGTTTTGATTATGAATACATAGATTACACTGCTGCTCAATTTAAAAGTACTACTAACGATTTTGGAGAGATTCAGTATTTAGATAATATCAATAAGGTAATTGAAGACACTTACACTCAATCTAATAATTTTAGAGCTGGTGTTGAAATACGATTTAATCCTCAATTTAGCTTAAGAGGTGGAGCTTCGCTTCAAGCCTCTCCATTTAAAGATGAACCTTATGATAATGAAATTAAAAGCTACACTGGTGGATTCGGGTACCGAGTAAATAATTTCTTTATTGACTTTGCTTACGTTTATTCTCAATATGGATTCAGCCAATACAATTACAATTGGGATACTGAGTACGATGAGGGTTTTGGTGCGCCAACTAAAGGAAATTATAATTCCACTGACCATTATGCTGTGATGACAATGGGTTGGAAATTCTAAATTGTTATGTAACTGCTATAATCAACAAAGGGTATTCATAAAAATGAATACCCTTTGTTGATATAATACTATTTAATTCTAAATATGAATAACTTCATCATAAGCAGCTGCGGCAGCCTCCATAATTGCTTCTGACATTGTTGGGTGCGGATGAATTGCCTTAACCAACTCATGACCTGTTGTTTCTAGTTTTTTAGCCACAACCAATTCCGCAATCATTTCTGTTACATTTGCTCCAATTAAGTGAGCTCCTAGTAACTCTCCATATTTTGCATCAAAAATTAGCTTCACAAAACCATCTTTATGACCAGCTGCACTTGCTTTTCCTGAGGCAGAGAATGGAAATTTACCAACCTTTAATTCATGCCCAGCTTCTTTAGCCGCTTTTTCTGTCATTCCAACAGAAGCAACCTCAGGTGTTGTATAGGTACAACCAGGTATGTTTCCATAATCAATTGCCTGAACCTTCTCTCCTGCAATTTTCTCAACACAAGTAATCGCCTCAGCAGATGCCACATGTGCTAAAGCCTGCCCCGGAACAATATCTCCAATCGCATATACTCCAGCAACAGAAGTTTGATAAAATGCGTCTACCTTAACCTTACCTTTCTCAACTACTACTCCTACTTCCTCAAGACCAATACCTTCAATATTTGGACTAATACCAACTGCAGAAAGCACCACATCAGCTTCATGAACTTCTTCGCCTTTTTTAGTTTTGATAGTTGCTTTAACTTTAGCACCACTTGTATCTACGCTCAATACCTCAGAAGAAACCATCACATTAATTCCAGACTTCTTAAATGATCTACCTAATTGCTTAGATACTTCTTCGTCTTCGAGTGGTACAATATTAGGAAGATACTCAACAAGAGTTACTTTTACACCAATTGAATTATAAAAGTAAGCAAATTCACTACCTATAGCACCAGAACCCACAACAATCATTGATTCAGGCTTTTTATCAAGCGTAAGTGCCTTTCTGTAACCTATAATTTTCTCACCATCCTGTGGTAAATTTGGCAACTCTCTACTACGTGCCCCAGTAGCTAATAGTATATTTTTTGCATTAACATCTTGTTTTGAGCCATCGTCTTTAGTAATCTCAAGAGTTTTACTATCCTTAAGTTTACCAAATCCATTGATAACATCTATCTTATTTTTCTTAAACAGAAACTGAATACCTTTACTCATTCCATCAGCAACACCTCTACTTCGCTTAACCATAGCGTCAAAGTCTGCCTTTGCCTCACCTTCAATTTTAATCCCATAATCTTCGGCATGTTGTAAATATTCGAATACCGATGCACTTTTAAGTAAAGATTTTGTAGGTATACACCCCCAATTCAAACAAATTCCACCTAGCTCAGCTCTTTCTACAACAGCTACTTTCATTCCTAATTGAGAAGCTCTAATGGCTCCAACATAACCTCCTGGGCCACTTCCTAGTACTACTAAATCGTATTGCATATTATTCTATTTGTAATTATTTTGATTAAAATGATTTCCTCATTTTTGGGATATCAATAAATTAACAATGTGTTTATAAAAAGGTTGATTGATTTAATAAAAAAGTCAGGAGATTTTATATTTCACTCCTAAATTAATCATAAGGTTTAGAGATCGCAATTTATATTTAAAAGTTAAACCTATTTAATTTTATTAGCAGAAAAAGTTAAAGAGATGCTAAAATACAATCTAGTAATTTGTTTTTCTGAAGCTTTTAGTAGATTTGTGTAACTAATTCAAAAAATTAACCTCTTTGAAATAAAAGGTATTAGAAAAATAAAATCATATGAAACACCTAATTTTAAGCCTAATGGCTTTATTTATTGTATCAACAACATGGGCACAGAGCGCTAAACCTTCATTCTCATTTAATAAAACGTTACACGATTTTGGTGCAATAAAAGAAGCTGATGGTAAAGTCTCTTACAAGTTTACCTTTAAAAACACTGGTGCTCAACCTTTAGTAGTACATAACGTAAGAGCCAGTTGTGGTTGCACAACTCCTGATTGGTCAAAGCAACCTATTGCTCCTGGTGCTAGTGGTTATGTGAAAGCTACTTTTGATCCGAAAAATAGACCTGGTAATTTTAACAAAACCATTACTGTTACTGCAAACACAGATCCTGGCAACACCGTTTTAAGAATTACAGGAAACGTACAACAGAGAGAAAAGACTTTAGCTGATATCTATCCAAGAGAACTTGGTCCTCTTAGGCTTAAAACATCTCACCTAAGCTTCACAAAAATCACTCCTCAAGGAAAAAAAACAGAGGAAATAGAAGTTATTAACGATTCTAAAGAGGCAATTAGTATATCTTTTGGTAGAGTACCTAATCACATCACGATAACTGCATCTCCTGCGAAATTAGCTCCAGGTCAGAAAGGAAAGTTTATTGCAAGTTACGATGCTTCTAAAAAACAAGACTGGGGTTTTGTTTACGATCAAATATTTGTGAACATCAATGATGAAGTTGACTATAAGAAACGTATTAGTATTAATGCTAACATTCAAGAAGACTTTGCTAATTGGACGGATGATCAGAAAGAAAATGCTCCTAAAATTAGCGTTGATAATAAAATATTTGATTTTGGCGAAATCAAACAGGGAGCCAAAGCAGAACATACATTTGTTATTACAAATAGCGGAAAATCAAACTTGATTATTCGTAAGGTTAAAGCATCTTGTGGATGTACAGCCGTTACTCCGGATAAAAAAGTAATTGGTCCTGGAGAAAGTACAAATGTGAAGGCTAGCTTTAACTCACAAGGAAAAACAGGTCGACAAAATAAGTCTGTAACTGTTATTACCAACGACCCTATGGCTAGTAATATATTACTTAGAGTACAAGGTAATGTTAACTAAAACATCTTTTAAAACATAGCTTAGGGAGTAATACATTCTTGTGTATTACTCCCATTTTTGCTTTATAGTACAATATATTAATTATAGCATGTCAAAAATAAATATTGAACTTAAATGGGTTTCTGAACTTCTCCTCCTTGAAAAAGAAGAAGACTTAAAACAGTATCAACATAAAATGGCGAGTACATCAATTGTGCAACGGCGAAAAGAAGGTGTATGTTGGTATCCCGTCAATATTGAGCGAACGAGCTATAATGCAGGGGAACGTCTTTTAATTAGAATTACCAGACCAATAGAACACAAAGACAGCCATATTTTTCAATCGGGTAAACTCGTAAGTCTTTTTTCTAATAACGGCACAAACTCCGAAGCTAAAAATGCAGTAAGCGGGGTTATTAACCGAGTAAAGAAAAATGAAATGATTATCACCATTAATGGTGATAATGAACCTGATTGGATTAGAGATGGCAACATAGGGGTACAACTACTGTTTGATGAAAACGCCTACTTTGAAATGATTCGAGCACTAAATATCGTAATCAATACGGAAGACGAAAGATTAACTACTCTTAAAAAAATCCTCTTATCTGATTCCGAGGCATATTTTTCAGACGATTTTACCATAGAACAAACAGAGAATAAACTTAATAGCAGTCAAACTGCGGCTATCAACCTTGTCCATAAAGCGAAAGATATTGCCATAATACACGGCCCTCCAGGCACCGGAAAAACAACTACTTTAGTAGAATCGATAAAACAAACTTTGAATTACGAAAAGCAAGTGTTAGTATGCGCTCCTAGCAATGCTGCTGTTGATTTACTTGTTGAAAAACTTCATAATAAAGAATTAAAAGTAGTAAGAATAGGACACCCTGCACGAGTAACAGAGGAGATTTTAGACCTAACTATTGATGCTAAAATTGCCAATCACAATAGCTATAAAACACTTAGGGCAATAAAAAAACAAAGTAATGAGTGTTACAACATAGCACACAAATACAAACGCAACTTTGGCTCTGAAGAGCGCGAACAAAGGCGCTTACTTCTAAAAGAATCTAGCAAACTAAAAGACGAAGCAAAACAACTAGAATATTATATCACTAATGATGTTCTGGACAAAGCGCAAGTAATTGCGTGTACTTTAGTTGGGGCTTCCAACTTTCAAATTAGAGATAGAAAATACAACACCGTATTTATTGATGAGGCAGGACAAGGTCTTGAACCAGCTACCTGGATTCCGATTACAAAAGTGAATAAAGTGATTTTTGCTGGAGATCACTTTCAACTACCTCCTACTGTTAAGTGCTTTGAAGCTGCAAAAAAAGGACTAAGCGAAACCCTTTTCGAAAAAGCTTTTAAACGAAATAAAGCTGATGTAATGTTGCAAGAGCAATACCGAATGCATAAAAACATTATGCAGTTTTCGAACCAGTACTTCTATAATAATAAACTAGAAGCAAATGAAGCTGTAAAAAACTGGAAGTTATTCCCTGAAGATTCTGAAATTGAATTTATTGATACAGCAGGTTGTGGATTTCAAGAACAATCACAAAAAGAAAACAAGAGTTCTTTTAACCCCGAAGAAGCCAATCTATTATTAAAGCACTTTACTAATTATATTGAGAACCTTGAGGCAATCAATTATAATGAAGAAGAAATTTCAATTGGAATTTTATCACCCTATAAAGCACAAGTAAATTACCTACAGAGTATATTTGAAGGAATTAACACAATACACCCACAACTTAAACTATCTATCAATACTATTGATTCATTCCAAGGTCAAGAAAAAGACATAGTTTATATAAGCTTGGTTAGAAGCAACGACAAATGTGAGATAGGATTTCTATCTGATTACAGAAGAATGAATGTAGCTTTAACAAGGGCAAAAAAGAAAATGGTAGTTTTAGGAGATAGTGCGACTATTGGAAATGATAAGTTTTATGGCGCATTTCTCGACTACATTAATGACATTAACGCATATAGAAGTGCCTTTGAATACTTATCTCTTTAACGCCATTTGCGCAAATATTTAACTTATCCCATCACAGCCTGCAATTAAATAATGGATTTCTTTTCAATGTTCTAAACAATACTGATATTCCGCTCATGAACGACAATGAGGGTAACAGGCATTAATTTTCATTTCGCTTTATACTGTAACTGCACAGCTGCTCAAATATACATTGTTATCAAATTATAAAGGAATAATATTGACCCAAAATAACAAATGCGCTAATTATAACAGACATAACCAGAATGACCTAAGCATGATGTTTAACAACATGTTAATATATGTAATTTTGATTGTTTAATTGGATTCATTTTAAAATATTGCAAGAGAATTCATCACACAATCACCACCTATTCCTATTTTCTATATCAAGCTAATAGGTGATCATATATCAAGAATAGAATATCATAACCTGCCCTTATTTCAACTCTGTTGATTCTCATTTTACTATTGGTAATTGTATAACACCAAAGTGTTATTGTACAACAAAACCACTAGTAGTATTTTTGTATCAAACAAGTGAAATAATAATATACTTTAGTCTAAAAAGAACCTGTAATGCTAACGAATATAAAATTCAGTATTTAAAACCATCATTTCGGTTTTTATTATTGATGTTTCAGTATTATTTAATGAAGATTTAGTAACAATTACTATAAATTTCGGGATAAGATTTATAATTAAAAATAAGCAATCTTTTTGATGAACTAATATTGTTAAAAAATGTTTAACAGATCGATTAACACATAGGATTATATCTTTTTTTTATATCAACCTATAAAAAGATTGTTTATTCATTATCAAATTTATAATTTGGAATCTGATTTAAAATTGTTGAGAACGAGTGAAATATAAATACTTGTATTATTTAAATTTAAATAAATATCATGCAGTCAAAACTCCAGGAACTTACTGATAAACTTTATGCCGAAGGGGTTCAGAAAGCCCAGTCAGAAGCTGAAGCAATTTTAGCGAAAGCTAAAGCTGATGCTGAAAAGGTATTAGCAGATGCTAATAAAAAGGCAGAAGAAGTAGTAAGCGAGGCTAATACAAAAGCCGCAGAAATTACTAAAAATGTTGCATCAGAGTTAAAAATGAGCTCACAACAAGCCATTTCATCACTTCGACAGCAAATTGAAACCAGCATTACATTAAAAGTTGCAGAACCTTCAGTAAAAGAAGTTTTTGGAAATGCTGAGTATCTCAAAGAAATTATTGTAAAAGTTGTAGAAGGATGGACAAAATCTGGAAACTTCGACATTAATTTAGCTTTAGCTGAAGCAGATAAAACTGAAATGGATAAATATATCTCCAACAGTTTGTCTAAAGAATTAAACGCAGGTTTATCATTCGAATTCAACAAAGGAATTAAAGCAGGTTTTAAAGTTGGACCTAAAGACGGGAGCTACGTAATCAGCTTTACTGAAGGCGATTTCCAAAACTTCTTTAAAGGATTCCTTCGTCCAAAAACAAATCAGTTATTATTTGAGGAGTAATTAGTATGGCAAATAAATACTATTGTTTGGTTGCCGGATTACCTGATATATTATTGGGTGATAAAAAAACTACGTATACTTCATTAACGCTTCTAGAAGCTTTAAAGGAAGAGCTTGCTGCCAAGGATATTGATATGGTACAAGCACTTTACTTACCTTTTGATCATAGAAACTTGCTTAACCTTATTTATAAGGAAGAGAAAGAACACGATCCGCGAGGTGTGTACACCACTTTAGAGTTAGAACCATTAACAGATAAGAAACATCTTGATACACTCGAAGATGTATCCTTTCCCTCATACATGGTAAGTTTTGCCAATGAGGTTCTTAATGCTGAAGAAGCAATTGATAAAACGCAAGCCGAGATACTATTAACACAAAAGTATTATGCATACTTGCGCAATTTCAATAACCTTTTCTTAAATCAATATTTGGATTTTGAAGTCAATCAAAAAAATATTTTCACAGCCTTAAACGGTAGAAAATACCAAATAGATGTAGAAAAGGAGCTAATTGGAGGTGGAGATATTGTAGAGGCATTGGCAAAAAGTCGTTCGCGCGATTTTGGTTTAGCCGGAGAATTAGAATATATAGAGCCTATGATTCAATTATTTGAGGAGTCAAATATTTTGGATCGTGAACTAAAGATAGATCAATTAAAATGGGATTTTATTGAGGATGCTACATTCTTCAATTACTTTACCGTTGAGCGCATTATGGCCTTTGTTTATAAACTATTTATGGTGGAACGTTGGTTATTACTATCTGAAGAAGAAGGCAGAAAGCTATTCAAGAGATTATTAAATGAATTGGAAACAAGTTACGAGTTTCCTGAAGAATATAAATTAAGCCATGGAAAGAAATAATAAAACCATCGGTAAGGTAGCCGGTATTATTGCCAACCTCGTTATTGTTGAGGTTGATGGACCTGTGGCCCAAAATGAAATCTGTTTTATTCAGCATCCAGAAAGTAACCTGATGGCTGAGGTAATTAAGATCTTGGGTAAAAACGTTTACGTTCAGGTTTTTGAAAGTACCCGTGGGCTAAAGATTGGTACAAATGTGGAGTTTGAAGGACACCTTCTTGAGGTAACTTTAGGTCCTGGTATCCTTTCTAGTACATACGATGGACTTCAAAACGATTTGAATAAAATGGAAGGTGTTTTCCTTAAAAGAGGGGACTACACCGATCCGTTAAATCGTGAAAAGAAATGGGATTTCACGCCAATTGCTAAAGCAGGAGATGCTGTTGTAGCGGGAGATTGGTTAGGAGAAGTTCCTGAAAACGGAATGCCACACCGCATTTTAGTTCCTTTTAAATTAGAAGGTTCTTACACTGTTAAAAGTGTTGTTGCTGCTGGCGAATATACTGTTGATGAAGAAATCGCTGTGATTACCGATGAAGAAGGTAATGACATTAAATTAACTATGGTTCAGAAATGGCCTGTTAAAAAAGCGGTTAAAACCTATAAGGAAAAGCCACGTCCGTTTAAATTATTACAAACGGGAACACGCACAATGGATACCTTAAATCCAATTGTTGAAGGTGGTACTGGTTTTATTCCTGGTCCTTTCGGTACGGGTAAAACTGTATTACAGCACAGTATCTCTAAATTTGCCGATGCTGACATTGTAATTATAGCAGCTTGTGGTGAGCGTGCCAACGAGGTAGTGGAAATCTTTACTGAGTTCCCTGAGTTAGAAGATCCAAAAACGGGTCGTAAACTGATGGAGCGTACCACCATTATCGCCAACACATCTAACATGCCGGTAGCAGCACGTGAGGCTTCTGTATATACAGCAATGGCATTAGGAGAGTATTACCGTGCAATGGGACTAAAAGTGTTGTTAATGGCCGATTCCACTTCGCGTTGGGCACAGGCACTTCGTGAGATGAGTAACCGTTTGGAAGAACTTCCAGGACCGGATGCCTTCCCTATGGATTTAACGGCAATTATCACAAGTTTCTACGCTCGTGCTGGTTTTGTATACTTAAATAACGGAGAGTCAGGTTCTATTACATTTATTGGTACGGTATCTCCAGCAGGGGGTAACCTTAAGGAGCCAGTAACAGAATCTACGCGTAAAGCAGCTCGTTGTTTCTATGGTCTTAACCAAACTCGTGCCGATGGTAAGCGTTATCCAGCAATCGATCCAATCGATAGTTATTCTAAATATTTAGAGTATCCAGAGGTAGTTGAAAATTTGAAGGAAACAATTGGCGAAAACTGGTTAGATAATGTCAATAAAGCCAAAACACTTCTTTTAAGAGGTAAAGAGGCGCAAGAGCAAATCAATATTTTAGGTGATGATGGTGTACCATTAGAATTTCATGAGCGTTTCTGGAATTCAGAATTAGTAGATGCCGTTATTCTTCAGCAGGATTCATTTGATAAAGTTGATGCTAACTGTCCTTTACACCGTCAGAAATTCATGCTTGAGAAAGTATTAGATGTTACCGAAATGAAGTTCAGCTTTGATTCTTTCGAAGATGTAAATGTATACTTCAAACGTATCATCAATACATTCAAGCAAATGAATTACTCTGAGTGGGAGTCTGATACATTTAAGACTTATTCTGAAGAGCTTGAAGGAATCATCAAAGAAAGATTAAATTAATTTTTGAAAATTATACATGCATGGAAACTCAAGCATTTCAAAAAGTATATACTAAAATTACGAACCTTACCAAGGCTACCGTAACACTTACAGCAACTGATGTAGGTAACGAAGAAATGGCTTTGGTGCACGGACGTATGGCTCAGGTAGTAAAAATCATGAAGGATGAAGTTATTCTTCAGGTTTTTGAAGGTACTGAGGGTATTCCTACTAATGCCGAAGTGGTATTTTTAGGCCGACCACCGCAAATTAAAGTAGGTGAGCAACTAGCCGGACGATTCTTTAACGCTTTTGGTGATCCTATTGATGGTGGCCCAGATGTAGATGGAAAAGTGATTGATACAGGTGGTCCATCGGTGAACCCAGTTCGTCGTAAACAACCATCCGATCTTATCGCAACAGGTATTGCGGGTATCGATTTAAATAACTCATTGGTAACAGGACAGAAGATTCCGTTCTTTGCCGATCCCGATCAGCCGTATAACCAGGTAATGGCAAACGTGGCCTTAAGAGCAGAAGCGGATAAAATTATTCTTGGAGGTATGGGATTATCTAACGATGATTACCTGTATTTTAAGAATGTATTTGATAACGCAGGTGCCCTAGATCGCATTGTGAGTTTTGTAAATACAACAGACGATGCTCCGGTAGAGCGTCTTCTAATTCCTGATATGGCACTTTCTGCAGCAGAATATTTTGCTGAGGAAAAGCAAGAGAAAGTATTGGTTCTTTTAACAGATATGACGCTGTTTGCCGATGCCTTATCTATCGTATCTAACCGTATGGATCAAATTCCATCTAAGGATAGTATGCCGGGTTCGCTGTATTCTGATTTAGCTCGTATTTACGAAAAAGCAGTGCAGTTCCCACATGGTGGTTCAATTACCATTATTGCGGTAACAACGCTGAATGGTGGAGATATTACTCACGCTATTCCGGATAACACAGGTTATATTACCGAGGGACAATTATTCTTACGTATGGATTCTGATGTAGGTAAAGTAATTGTAGATCCATTCCGTTCTCTATCTCGTTTGAAGCAGTTAGTAATTGGTAAGCAAACACGCGAAGATCATCCACAAGTGATGAATGCAGCTATCCGTTTATACGCCGATGCTGCTAATGCAAAAACAAAACAGGATAATGGTTTTGATTTATCAGATTACGATGAGCGTACCTTGAAATTCGCGAAGGAATATTCTGAGCAAATATTAGCTATCGATATTAATATCGACACCGAAAAGATGTTAGACACCACTTGGGATTTATTCCAAGATAACTTCAAACGAGAAGAGGTTGTTGTGCGTCAGGAGTTTGTTGATAAATACTGGAAAGAATAGTTAATTAGATATAGAAAATGGATAATTAGATAATAGACAAATAGCATTGATCAGTATCTAAGAGTCTCTTATCTCTTATCTAAAATCTAAATTAAATATATGTCCGTAAAGTTTCAATATAATAAAACCTCTCAGCAAATGCTGGATAAGCAGCTCAAGATTCGTGAGCGCGCTTTACCTACGCTTCAGAATAAAGAAGCAGCATTGCGTATTGAGGTGAAGCGAGCCAAAAAGCAAGCCACAGAGCTTGAAAAGGAGCTTGAAACACAAATGGCGGACTTAGATAAAATGTCTCGTTTATGGGGCGAGTTTGATACCGATATTATTTCTATTGAGGATGTAGTTCTCGAGAGTAAAAAAATAGCCGGTGTGCAAACTCCTGTTTTAACAGACGTAGTATTTAAAAAAGAGCCATTTGCGCTGTTTAGTAAACCAGTGTGGTTTTTAGATGGAGTAACAGTTGTAGAAAAACTGGCAAAAATTGCCATTGAGCGCGAAGTCTTTCTTAGAAAGATGGAATTGCTTGATGTAGCTCGTAAAAAAACTACTCAGAAAGTGAATTTATACGAAAAAGTACAGATTCCAGGATATAAAGATGCCATCAGAAAAATTAAACGATTCCTTGAAGATGAAGAGAATCTTTCTAAATCGGCACAGAAAATTGTGAAAAACCGACAGGCTGCACAAGCCGCATTAGCAGAAATGGAGGCGGAATCATGATTCAAGCAATGAAAAAGTATTCGTTCTTAGTTTATCACAAAGACTATACGCCTTTTTTAGAGAAATTACGTTCTCTAGGTGTGCTTCACATAGAAGCGTCGGAAAGTGAATTAAGCGACGAAAATGCAGCTAAAATAACTCGAATAAATCACATCAAAGGTATTGTGCGTGATCTCGAATCTCGTGGAAGCGAGAATGAGTCGAAAGCCCTAATTACCGATGCTGATGAATTATTGAAAGTTATTGAGGATAAACAAGAGGTATCAAATAATCTATCTCAAGATATTGCATCTCTTGAAAAGGAATATGATAATATGATTCCTTGGGGAGAATACAATCCGCAATCTCTAGCAGGTATTAAAGAGGCTGGATATAATGTTCAGTTTTTTGTTTGCGAAGAGAAAAATTGGGATGATGATTGGGCTTCAAGTGCTGACATAGAAATAGTAAATCAGGATAATGGTGAACTGTTTTTAGTTGCGCTTACCAAGGGTGATCAGAAATTGCAAGATGCCAACTTGGATGAGGTAAGTATTGAGTATCCGATTTCACATTTTCAAAAGCAAATTACGCAAGAGCGTGAGGAGTTTGAACGATTAAATCGCGAGTTGGATGATATAAGTGCTTATGCTCCCGAGATTCTGAATAATAGTATTGCTGCTATTGAGGCAGAACTTGATTTCTCGAAAGCGGTAAATAGCGGTGATAAAGTGGCTGATGATAAGTTGGTGGTTTTATCGGGTTGGATACCTGCCGAAAACGAAACAGAGTTCGACGCAGAAGTAGATCAATTGGGTGTTATCTATTTATCTGAGGCACCAACGCCAAAAGATGAGATGCCAATTAAGTTAAAGAACAACTGGTTCTCGCGCTTATTTGAACCAATTGGGGATTTATACACACTACCAAAGAGTAGTGAGTTAGATCTTACACCGTTCTTTGCGCCTTTTTACATGCTGTTTTTTGGTTTTTGTTTAGGTGATGCAGGTTATGGTGCTTTAATTATGCTAGGTACTTTATTTGGCATGACAAAAGCAAGTCAAAAAGTAAAACCTTTGTTGTGGTTAGGATTCTTTTTAGGACTATCTACTACAATTATGGGAATACTTGGAGGTACTGCCTTTGGTGTTATGTTTGCTGAAATGGAAGCAACATCGAGCTGGCTTAAATCATATCAAACATGGATTTTATCTACGGATAACTTGATGGTACTGTCCTTAATATTAGGGTACTTCCAGGTTATATTTGGTATGGTAATTAAAGCCGTAAACTTAAGTAAGGGATATGGTTTTAAATACGCTATCTCACAAATTGGATGGATATTAATTATTGGTATTGCATTACCAGCCTATGGTTTAGGTATGCAAGAAATGATTGATGTTTCGTTGGCCAATACTATTGCAGCAGCAGTAGGTATTATTGGAGCAATACCAGCACTTTTCTATAATACTCCGGGTAAAAATCCTTTATTAAATTTAGGATCTGGATTATGGGAAACATACGGTATGGCATCAGGTTTATTGGGCGATGTTTTATCTTATATCCGTTTATTTGCCTTAGGTTTATCAAGTGCAATTTTAGGTAATGTATTTAATATGTTGGCCTTTAATTTGTCGCCAGATATTCCAGTGGTAGGTATTTTAGTAACAATCCTTATTTTAGCTTTTGGTCATAGTTTAAATTTCTTTATGGCACTGCTTGGTAGTTTTGTTCACCCATTACGATTAACATTTGTAGAGTTCTACAAAAACGCCGGTTTCGAAGGTGGAGGCGAAAAATACGCACCTTTCAAAAAGTAATTTAGTTTAAGAATAATATAAAATTTATAAAAAATAGAAATTATGGAAGCAATCGTTTTAGCTTACATCGGAATTGGTTTAATGGTAGGTTTATCAGGTATCGGTAGTATCTACGGAGTATCTATCAGTGGTAACGCTGCAATTGGTGCAATGAAAAAAGATGCATCTGCTTTTGGTAACTATATGGTACTTTCAGCTTTACCATCAACACAGGGTCTTTATGGTTTCGTAGGATTCTTTATGATGCAACCAATGGTTACTTCAGGTGATGTTTCATGGACAACTGCTGCAACTGTATTTGGTGCTTCTTTAGCAATGGGACTTGGAGGTTTATTCTCAGGTATCCGTCAAGGTCAAGTTTGTGCTAGCGGTATTGCTGCAATTGGTTCAGGACACAAAGTATTTGCTAACACTATGATTTTAGGTGTATTCCCTGAGTTATATGCAATTTTAGGTCTTCTAGTTGTGATTTTATCGGCAGCTTAATAAGCTTATAAAATATTCTTTTTTATTAACCTCGATGGCTTTAGTCATCGAGGTTTTTTTGTTTATAACAAATCGGTCTTATAGATAAAGTGTATAAGAATCTGGCATGCAATACACATAAGAAGAACCAGATCATAGCCTATTGATTTACAATACTTTTACCACATTATCACTCAAGACAAACAGCTGGTTTACTATATACAAATTCTTTAATACTCGGCTGCGACTTTGCAAATATACTATCAGCAAAACTGCATGCTATTCCGCTGCAATGTGTCATATGACTATCTGCAAAAACAGAAATTAACAGGAAGCTATTAAAACCAATAAAAAAGCGAATTGATTAATGAAACCAATTCGCTTTTGTACTATTTATAAATTCTATAATATTTTATCTTATTCTATCCATTGACTTTATTAATGCTTCATCCTTAATGATACCACGCATTGCTAAGAAATTTAATATTGCAGAGGCAATAGGAAATACCATTGTCACTCCGTAAGTTTTACTCGTTGCCATTAACTCTTTCATACCAACAATACCAAAATAATATACCATGGCAGTTACCCCTAATAACAACCCTATATTAGCTGCACACAAACGAATCTGCACCATTCTTTTTTTAAATAAAAAGATATTAACTAATGAAATTAAAGGAGTTATAAATAAAAGTATACTAAGTGCTAACGTTGATGTCACCTCAGGCATGGCAGTATTAGTAACTGAATAAAACCCTTTAAAATTAAGAGCATAATTAGCTGTTTCACTCATAAAATCAATTTGATTGGCAAACAGCATTGACAGACCAAATAATGTGGCTATTAGTAAGTAAATGGATTGTATTCTTTGAATCATAATTTTAAATTTTGCCAAAAATAAATATAATACTCAGAAGTAAAAAGATAATATCTCTAAAGTATGTATAGATTGTTGATAAAAAACCGAATTATATGGGATATCATCATTATTCTATTTGCTACTATTTATTAACTTTCAAGCTTCAATCAATAATTAATCATTTAAGGATTCAGTATGGACAGAAGAATTGAAGAATCTGAACTTATAATAAACCCTGATGGGAGTGTTTTTCATTTACACTTAAAACCAGGTGAAATAGCTCAAAATATAATTTTAGTTGGCGACCCTGGAAGAGTTGAAACGGTAGCTTCGTATTTTGAAACTATCGATATCAAACGTCAAAATAGAGAATTTGTTAGTGTTACAGGAAGCTATAAAGGCACTAAATTTACCGTAGTGGCAACTGGCATTGGCACTGATAATATTGACATAGTTATAAATGAGTTAGATGCTCTAGTTAATGTGGATTTTAATACTCGATTCGTAAAAGAAGAGAAAACCACACTTAATTTTGTTAGAATAGGTACTTCGGGTTCCTTGCAAAAAGATTTATCTGTTGATAGCTGCCTACTGTCAACTAAGGCAATTGGCTTTGACGGTTTACTTAATTTTTACGCTAATAGAAATGAAGTTACTGATATAAACTTTGAGCAAGCCTTTAAATCTGAATTAGATTGGAGTCATTATTTAGCATCACCTTATGTAGTAGAAGCCTCACAAACACTTTTAGATAAGTTCTCAGAAAACAATTTTGAACAAGGAGTAACTATATCTGCACCTGGATTTTACGGACCTCAAGGTCGTGTAATTCGCTTACCCCTTGCCGATGCTGATATCAATGAGAAAATATCTAACTTTAGATTTGATGATGAACGCATTACAAATTACGAGATGGAATGTTCTGCAATTTATGGCCTCTCAAAACTATTAGGGCATAATGCAGCCACCGTATGTGCTATTATTGCCAACAGAAAAGCAGGAACCTATAGTAAAGATTATAAACCCGTAATATTTGACTTAATCAAAAAAGTATTAGATAGTTTGGCACAATAACAAAAAAATATTCATATTTGGTATTAATATAACAATTAGCTGTAAACCAAACGTCAACAACACATAAGTATAAATGCAGTAAATTATGGATAAGAGTAAAGTAAATGCATTAATATATTTATTGGATGATCCAAGTAAAGACGTGTTTAGCTCGGTTGAAAAAGAATTACTTAAGTCTGAAATAGACATAGTAGATGAACTCGAAAAAGCTTGGGAACATTCTCACGATGACGTTTTTCAACGAAGAGTAGAAAATATAATTCATAGCCTACAGCTAAGAGACGTTAAGCGCTTGCTTGAAAAATGGCACATTGAAGGTGGGAAAAGCTTATTTTATGGAGCTTTCCTTGTTGCTAAGTTTCAGTACCCCGAGCTTAATTACGACGATCTTAACACCAAAATTGAAAAATACAAAAAAGACGTTTGGCTTGAGATAAATGATCATCTAACATCTCTTGAGAAAGTAAGAATTATAAATCATGTTCTTTTCGACCTGCATAAGTTTGTTAGAAATAGTACAAACTTTTACTCTCCGAAAAATTCATTTATTAATGATGTTCTTGAAACAAAAAAAGGTAACCCAATATCTCTTTCAATTATTTACTCTGTAATTGCACGCAGACTAGGGTTGCCAATATTTGGCGTTAATCTACCTAAAAACTTTATACTTTGTTTTTTAGATGAAAATGCAAGTTTAAATTTCAACCGGAAAGATAAGGTTATGTTCTACATTAATCCGGTTAATAAAGGTGCCATATTAGGCCAACGAGAAGTTGAGTATTTTATAAAGCAGCAGAAATTAGAACAAAACGATAGCTATTATTTGCCCTGCACAAACATTGATATAATTAAACGTGTGCTTCTTAACTTGCTTTATGCCTATAAAAATGAAGGCAACGATAATAAATCAGACGAGATAAAAGATTTACTGACAATCTTTCAATAGACTGATTTTAGCCATTTTCTTATTGTCTTTATACGATTACCTTTGAGGTCAAAACTCAATTATAATTATGTCTGTATTAAATTCACTAGAGCCCAAAGTAGTTTGGCATTACTTTGAGGAAATATGCCAAATACCCCGCCCTTCAAAAAAAGAAGAAAAGATTATTTCATATCTCATTTCTTTTGCAAAAAATCAACAATTAAAATATAAGCAAGATGCCATTGGCAATATACTCATATCAAAACCTGCTACACAAGGTTTTGAAAAGATGAAATCTGTTTTATTACAATCGCATATTGACATGGTTTGTGAAAAACATAGTTGGATTAATCATGATTTTGAAAATGATGCCATTAAGCCTCAAATAGTTGATGGATGGGTAAAAGCAACAGATACTACACTTGGTGCTGATGATGGGATTGGTGTTGCTGCTCAATTAGCTTTATTGGCATCTGATAATATACAACACGGCCCAATAGAATGCTTATTTACAGTTGATGAAGAAACTGGCTTAACCGGAGCTTTTAACTTAGAAGAAAATTTCTTTGAAAGCTCTATTCTACTCAATTTAGATAGTGAGGACGATGGTGAGTTGTTTATCGGATGCGCAGGAGGTATTGATACAGTTGCTAAATTTAAAATAGCCAACCATGCCACCCCTAACAATATGTTCCCTTTTAAAATTAGTATCGCGGGCTTAAAGGGTGGCCATTCGGGCGATGATATTGACAAAGGTTTAGGAAATGCAAATAAGATATTAAATAGGTTTCTTTGGAAAGCTTCCAAGGAATTTGGACTACGCCTAAGTAAAATTAATGGTGGTAACTTAAGAAATGCAATCGCCAGAGAAGCCTTTGCTATAGCTGTTGTTCCCCAGCATCAGAAAGAACCTATTCGTGTTGCTTTTAATATATTTAGTGATGAGATTCAAACAGAATTGAATCAAATTGAACCTACGGTAAAATTAGAATTAGAATCTTGTGACCTGCCTACTAGTATAATCTCTGAAGAAGATCAACATAAGTTACTGAATTCAATTTATGCATGTCCGCATGGAGTGATATCCATGAGTAAAGATATCAAAGGTTTAGTTGAAACGTCAACAAATCTGGCTGCAATCAAACAAAATGATAATCAGATTGAGATTACAACAAGCCAACGTAGTTCTGTAGAATCTGCGAAGTATGATATTGCATCAATGGTACAAAGTGTATTTGAATTAGCAGGAGCTAATGTTACACATGGTGATGGTTATCCGGGCTGGCAGCCAAACACAAATTCGGAAATACTGAATATTACAAGAAACTCTTACGAAAGACTCTTCAACGAAAAACCTATTGTAAGAGCAATTCATGCAGGATTAGAATGTGGTTTATTCCTTGAGAAATATCCTAATTTAGATATGATATCAATAGGCCCAACTATTAGAGGTGCCCACTCTCCTGATGAAAAGATAGAAATAGATACTGTTAAAAAGTTTTGGGAACATTTATTAGATATTTTATTAAACATTCCAAAAGTCTAGAAATTATTAGGTTGACAACAATGTCAGCCTTTTTTTTGCTACAACTTAACCTTTCTAATAATAAAATTAACTGGAAATACTTCAATACAGGGCTATTAGCCAATAATACTGAGATTTAATCATATAAAATTACAGAGTAATCTTAATAATATTTTCATTCGTCAAAGCAAAGCTTTAATATCACTCCCACCATTCAGATCTAAACATCTAATTACAAGTATATTAACTCCAAAACAATACTTATGGAAAGATCCGAAATTAAAGAGTATTCATTGACTTTAGGTATACCTAGCACTAAATTGCGGTGGTAAGTAATTAAAAATGTAATTAATTAAAAACCTGAGAAATATGAAAAAGTTATTTTTATTAGTTGTAGCTGTTGCTATGATAGGGATGTATTCTTGTACAAAGGATAATAATGGTAATGGCCCTGGTAGTGAAACAGAAACGGGTGTTGCTGGATTTGGGGATCGCGTTGCCGAAGATGTTGAAGTTGGAGAGAAATTTCTACTCCCTGAAGGTGTTGAAATAGTAGGTGGTATACAAGGAATTACTCCTATGTATGCAAACCTTAAATCAACAAGCGATGATCCATTAACATATGATGAAATAGATGAAATGTACGGGTTAGGAGGTCAATTTATTACCTTAGTAATGCAGTTTGTTAATGGAAATGATGATCCAACTGAAGTTTTGTTTAAGCCAGGACTAATTTTTGAAATTGTAGATGGTTTAGGTTATGACATTACTGAATTCCAAAGAGGAATGATACTCACTCAGATGTTAGTAAATTTGGATGGTGGTGAAACAAAAACAGTTGCACTTAATCTATTCTGCTTTAACAAAGGATTAAACGGGAGTGCTTTCTCTGTTGAATACAAAGCTGTTGGTGTAACAGAAAATGAGTTAATGTTAGACTTACTTTTCTATGTAAATAACGAAAGATATGATTGGTTAGGAGATACTAATGATGTTTTACTTGGAGAAATTAGCATGGGGCAATTAACTAACGAAGAAGCTGCCATATTAATTGCAAATATTCAACAGTTAATCTGGTGGATTACTGACCATACACATCCTGATGCATTAACAAAAGAGGAAGTTCTTAGCAAACTAAATGAGTTAGTTGGTTCTCATACATAATAGAAAAATAATAGTAATAAAAAATGAGGCTGTTTCAGAACGAAATGGTCTCATTTTGGTTTTGTACGTTTAGTCAGCATTATATCATTTGGTATCATGTAAAGCACTATCTGAAAAACTATGTGGTTGAAACTACCAAGGGGATGACCCTTCGGTAGTTTCTATTTACACAGTTTTTCTGATAGTGCTAATAATCGTATTATTTAGGTATACCTAGCTTTGTTAATATATCTGATAGAAAACACCAACGAGTAATTGATGATTGAATTAAATTAATAGCCACAAAACCTGCTAGATATAACCAGTTTATATTTACTATTATTGCCAAAAGCAAACTAATTAAAACCATTACTCCTGCAACAGCTCTTACAATTCTTTCTTGCATAATATTATCCTTATAAAATTATTTGTTTATACTATTTTACTTCTATAGCCTTATTTACTTCGAGAATATAAACACTAAATACTTTATTTTTAGCTGAATCTTCATATTCCGTTAATACCTTAAACAAACTACTTGATTGTTCTTCTGACATTAGAGAAACAAAGGCAATATTTTCAAGACCAGCAGTTCCTGTTCCAAACCAATTACCCAATCGGTGTTGGTCTACCATTCGCTTAACTCCCTTCATTTCAATTTCATTATAATAAGGCACCTTATATTCGCTAAATATTTCTTGCAGTTGTTCTCTGTACTCAATAACTGTTGTTGCGATTAGTAATTTCATAGTTAAATGTTTTTATGTTTGATTATTGCTCTTCAACGATCTCTTCTTCTCTTTTTTCTGAAAGCTGTTCTATTCCATTTTCCAATTTATTTTTCTCTGTCATGTAGTAAATAAGAGGTACAATTATTAAAGTGAGAACCGTTGAGGCAATAGTTCCTCCCATTAATGAAATGGCTAGACCTTGGAATATTGGGTCGAACAAAATAACCACAGCTCCAATTACAACAGTTCCTGCTGTTAATAAAATTGGAGTTGTACGCACTGCACCTGCTTCAATTACAGCCTCTCGCAGTGGAGCCCCTTCTGACAGCCGGATATTTACAAAATCAATTAACAATATGGAATTCCGAACCATTATACCAGCTAGCGCAATCATACCAATCATTGAAGTTGCCGTAAAGAATGCTCCCATCATCCAGTGTCCCCCAATAATCCCAACCAATGAGAGAGGTATCGCAACCATCATAACAAAAGGCACCTTCAGATTCTGAAACCAACCTACAATTAGCATATATATTATAATCAGCACTACGGCAAAAGCAGTTCCCAAATCGCGAAATACTTCATAGGTAATTTGCCATTCGCCATCCCATTTTATACTATAATTATCCTCTGTAAAGGGTTGGCCATTATAAAATTCCTCAATAGAGTATCCCTTGGGAAGTTCTATTTCATCCAGTCGCTCACTCATATCCATAATAGCATAAACAGGACTCTCTAGGTCTCCTGCTACATCAGCAGTAACATAAACCAATTGTTTTTGATTTTTTCGGAAAATGCTCTTTTCCTTAATACTCTCTTTTATTTTTACCAAATCTCCTACTGATACCATTTCACCTCGTTGAGACTTAAGTGTAATCATTTTTAAATCATCAATACTAGTTCTACTATTCTCGGCTAAACGAAGTGTAATTCCAACCTGTTGATGATCATTTTCTGCATATAGGTGTGAAATAGTTGAACCACGAAGCGCCATATGCATAGCCTGAATTATTTGCTGAGGAGCTACTCCTGCCAACATCGCCTTTTCTTTATCCACATCAAACAAGAATTCTTTCTGATCATCCTCAATCATCCAATCAACATCAACTACACTTTCTGTAGATTTAAACAGACTTTTTACTTGTTTGGCTACGTCCATCTGAGCTTCGTAATTTGGACCATATATTTCGGCTACAAGTGTTGACATTACAGGTGGTCCTGGTGGTACTTCAACTACTTTTACATTAGCATTGTATTTTGTACCAATCTCTTGCAAACCAGGACGAAGCTCTTTCGCAATATCATGTGATTGAAGATCACGTTCTTTTTTTGAAACCAAGTTAACCTGAATATCAGCAACATTTGATCCTCGCCTTAAATCATAATGACGAACCAATCCATTAAAATTAATTGGAGCTGAACTTCCAACATAAGTTTGATAATTTAATACCAAATCATGACTTCTAACATAAGCAGCCAACTCCTTGGTTACATTAGCTGTTTGTTCTAAAGTTGTTCCTTCAGGCATATCAATTACTATCTGAAACTCGTTTTTATTATCAAATGGTAAAATCTTAACAGTAACGGCTTTAAATAAAAACAAGCTAACGGATGCAAAAAGCAATAATGTGACTCCTCCAATAAATATCCAACGCTTTGTTGGACTTTCAATTAGAGGACGCATTGTTCCATTATACAGTTTATATATAATTGTTTTTTCAAGGGAATAATCTTTTGTTTCATCTTCCTTCCCATCATCATGCCTTAATAAACGATATGCCAACCAAGGCGTTATCATTAAAGCAACTAATAAAGAGAACAACATGGCAATAGATGCACCAATAGGCATTGGGCTCATATAAGGCCCCATCATACCCGATACAAATACCATTGGTATTACAGCAGCTATAACGGTAAATGTTGCTAAAATAGTAGGATTACCAACTTCATCGATAGATCGCAGCGCAGCTTGCCAAAACGGTAATTGACGCATTTTAAAATGCCTATGCATATTTTCAGCGATAATAATTGAATCATCAACAACAATACCTGTTACAAATACCAAAGCAAATAAGGTAATTCTATTCAAGGTGTAATCCATAAAATAATAACTGAACATAGTCAATGCAAATGTTATTGGTACAGAAATAAATACCACTAATCCACCACGCCATCCCATGGCTAACATTACAACAAAAGTTACAGCCACAATTGCACCCAATAAATGCATTAACAATTCCCCAACTTTATCAGAAGCTGTTTCACCATAATTTCGAGTAACACTTACATTAATATCTGAAGGAATCAATTCGGTTTGAAGCACTTCTATTTTTGTCTCAATCTGCTGTGCTAAACGCATGGCATCAGCTCCTCTCCTTTTAGCAATGGAAATAGTTACAGCAGAATACTCATCCTGATATTTAACCATTTTATCACTAGCTTTACCATACCCAAACGCTACATAAGAATTTGGTAATGCTGGCCCATCAGTAATAGTAGCAACCTGATGCAGATATATAGGTGAATTTTGATGTACACCAATTATCAAATTGGCCACCTCTTCTGATGTTTCGAAAAACCTACCTGTTTGAACTAAATACTCTTGGTTATTCTGGTTAAACTTCCCTGAAGAACCTTGCTGATTTGATGCCACTAATTGCTGCGAAATTAACAAAGGATCGACATGATAAGCACTCATTTTATCTCTATCTAAAATAACCTGAATCTCGCGATTACGACCACCAATAACCTTTGTTTCTGATATATCTGTAATCTTTTCAATCTCTGATGTTAATTCTTGAGCAACACGCTTTAATTGATAATCATCATAAGAGCTGCTCCACAAAGTCAAGCCCATTGCCGGAACATCATCAATAGAACGGGTTTTTATTAAAGGAAGTGTAACACCCGCAGGCATACCATCCATATTTTTAATAATCTCGTTATAAAGTTTTACTAAACTTCGTTCTACATCCTCGCCTACGTAAAACTGAACAATTAACATGGCTTGTTCAGACATTGATTGAGAATATACATATTCAACTCCCTTAACATTTGAAATAACCTTTTCAATGGGAGTTACAATTTTTGATTCTATTTCTTTTGGGCTGGCACCAGGGTAGCCTATAAAAATATCAGCAATTGGAACATCAATTTGAGGTTCTTCTTCGCGTGGGGTTAGATATGAACTGTAAATACCAATTATCATAAACGCTACCATCAATAATGGTGTGAGTTTAGATTTTATAAACATGCGGGCTAGTGTCCCGGCAAATCCTGTTTTCATAATGATTCTGATTTTATGTGCGGAATTCTAGTTTACCTGAATTTTTGTACCATCAAAAAGTCTTTCTGTTGATGATGTTATAAGTATATCATTAATTGAAAGACCTGATATAACCTCTACTTTAGCACCGTAGGTTTTTCCTAAACGAACCCAACGTAATAAGGCCTGATTTGATTTACTTATGGTCCAAACTCCATTTAGTTGACCTCGCTCTATTACTAATTTTTCATCTACCAACAACTTTCTTTCCTCACCTTTCAAGTGATTTACTCGAGCAAATAATCCACTTCTTATTAACGATTGTTGAATCTCGTTTGGTTGTAAACTGATACGAACCTCGAATTGGGTACCAGAAAAACGACTTGAAGGACTAATATGGGTTATAATTCCTGAAATAGCTTGATTACTAGCATCAATCCACACCTCTGCTTTATCACCTTTCTCTATTTTATAAATTTCTATTTCCGGAACTTTAGCTCTTACTTCATAAAGACGTGGTGCCTCAATTGCTAACAAAGGCATTCCGGGATTTGCCATATCTCCAGATTCGATAAACTTTTGGGTAATTACACCTGAATAAGGCGCAGAAATATTTGCATAAGAAAGCATTTCATCAACCTCATCCTTGGCCTTTTTTGCCACTTCAAGGTGTGCTTTAGTCATTTCATAATGCACTGTGATGTCATCTAATTCTTTTTGAGTGGCACTATTACTTGAAAATAAATTATTGATTCTCTTAAAGTCATCTGTTGCATGCTTAAAAGCCGATTCTGCTTGTAAAATATTAGCTTCTACTTGCTGCTTTTTTGCTTTAATATCATTGCTTCTAATAGAAACCAATAACTGTCCTTCTTTAACCACATCGCCTTCGCTAACATAAACTTTCTTTACTTGCCCTAGCAAACGAGTGCTCAATGTTGACTGGTTAACTGACGCAACAGTTCCGGTATACTGAGATATTTTAGAAACGGTTGATAATTGAACGGTTTCGGAAGTTACCAACATAGCTTTGGTATCCTTTTCTGATTCTGAGGAGTTTCCTCCACAAGCTTGAAATAATACAGCAAGCGTTGTGAATATGATTACATTTAGAGTTCTCATTTTTATAATATTTTTCATTTTTACATAAGAATTATTCAATAGCTGATTCTGAAGAGAGTAATTGGTAATTAAAAACAGCCACATTATAGTTATAGATAGCATTCAGTCTTTTTAAAAGACTCTCTTCTGCTTTTGTTTCTGCCATTAATAGATCTGAAGTTTTCTCCAAGCCTTCTTTATACCTGTTGGTACGAATTCTTAAGGATTCAATTGCTTCATCAGAAGCCATGTTGTAGCTTATTAATTGGCTTTCGGCAACAATTATTTCTCGTGCAGCCTGCGATAGCTCAAGGTTTCCTTTATCTAAAAACTCCTCATAAGAGATTTGGGCTTTGTTGTAGTTGGCTTTAGATAATTTATATTTGCCAATGTTTTTTCCTCCATTAAAAATACGCCACTGCAACTTAACACCTACCAAATAACTATCAGAGCCAAACTGGCCGAAATCAGCGTTGTACATATTATAGGCACCAAATGCATTGATTCGAGGTGCAAACTTAAACGATTCACTTTTCCTTATACTTTCATAGGCTCCCAAGCCATAACGCATTGCAAGCACATCTGATCGATTATTTACGGTAGTTACATTGTTAAAAGAAAAGTATACTTGCACAATAGAATCAGATACTAAAACTGGCGTATTAATATCTCTCCCAATTAAAAAATTTAGTGATTCTTGTACTGATTTAACCTTATTTTCAGCTTCAATAAGCTTGGCTTCTTGCTCATACTTAATTACTTTAATTGACATTACATCAGCATCTTTTAAGTATCCCTGCTTTATATTATTCTCTGCAGTTTCTAGATATAATTCTGTTGTCTTTTGAGCTTTCTTTAAAACATCAACTCTATTTAATGCCAATTGTAAACCAAAATAAGTCTGCTTAACCAAAAGGTTAATGTATGCTTTGGTATACTCCGATTTCATTTCAGTAGCTTTTAGTTGGTTACTCGTTGCTTTTCTTCCAGCCCAAGCGTCAAGATTAATCAATGGTTGTTCTACTAACACCTGTGTGTGAAAATTATTGGTAGAACCTGGATTGTTTAATATAGCCGGATTAAAATCTTCAGCACTTACATTCTGTTGTTGTAACTTGAAGCCAAATGCATTCAGTGGATCATTGGTAGAAAAGTAAGCGCTAGACACATCAACTGATGGTAAAAATGCTGCACTTGTTTGCTGGTTATTTGCTTTTGCAATATCAACCTCAGTAAGAGATTTTTGAATTACCCTATTATTAGCAGAAGCTAGGCTAATTGCTTGCTCTAAGGACAACAACCTTTCAGTTGCTGCTTCTTGAGCTTCTGCAACTATTCCAATACATAACATGCATGTAATAGCAAATTGTGTTATTAGTTTTGATTTCATACTTAATGTTTGTTATTTATTTCATCAAGCTTCATTGTCACTTGATAATTTAAACACAAACATATATCTAATTTTCTACATATACAACTTTCTAGATGTTTAGATATTTAAAGGTTGCCATATCTAACTATAATGCAATGCTTTATATTGATAAAAAACTTGAAGGTCCCTAATCTTGAGAATATGTATTAAATAGGAAGTACTAAAAAGTCAAAAGCCCCGTACCTGTGGGAGTGGTATACGGGGCTTTTAATATTCAAAATGTGTGAATTGGGTAATATCTTTTTTGTGATATTACGATGCTAAAGGTAAAAAGTTACCGAATAGACTAATTTTTACCATCCCCCTCCTAATGCTTTGTACAGAAGTATATAAGATGTCATTTCATCTAAATAGGCATCGTTCAACGAAACTTCTGCATCAAATAGTAAACGTTGTGCATCTAGTACATCTAAATAGTTAATTACTCCATTAATATATTGCAGATTTGCTAACTCTAAATATGTACGAGAAGAATTTTCAAGCTCTTTCATCAATGCTCGCACTTCTTTAGCTTTATAAAATGTAGTTATTGAATTGTTTGTCTCCTGAAAAGCACCCAAAACGGTTTTCTCATATTCAAAATATTGTTGCTCAAAAGCAGCTCGGCTTGCCTTTAGTCTTGCTTTATTAGCCCCAGCAGCAAAGATTGGCGCTAAAATATCTCCTGCAAAATAACTGTATGGGTTGGTCAAAAGATCACTTAAATCCTTACTCTGCATACCGTATTGCGCTGTTAAAGTAATTTTAGGAAATAAGTTAGTTAATGAAACACCAACATCCGCATTAGCGGCAATTAAAGTTTGTTCCGCCATTCTTACATCTGGTCTTCTTTCTAGAAGATAAGAAGGCATCCCTACAGGGATAGAATCTTGTATAATATTTTCTGTTATATCCACTTCAATATCATATACCGTCGGCATCTTACCCAACAATAGTGCAAGCTGATTCTGTTTTAATACAATGGTTCTTTCCACTTTAGGAATAAGTGTCATCGTTTTCGCATATTCAACTTCAGCCTGGCGCAAAGATGTTTCAGAAGTTAAACCTCCTTCAAAACGGAGTTTAGCTAAATCGACCCCCTCTTGCCTCGCACGCCCTGTTTCCTTAATTATTTGAAGTTCTCGCTTGGAAGCAAATAATTCAAAATAAGTTTGCGCCACATTAGCTATTAAAGACATCTTAACAGATCGTTGTGCTTCAGTTGTTTTAAGATATTCTGCCATAGCAGCCTCTTTTCCCCAGCGAATATTTCCCCATAAATCGAGTTCCCAACTCAACTCTGCACGTAAACGATTAATATCGCTAGTCCCTGAATAATCAATATTTTCCTGGTACTTTTCTCCAAACACTGATACTTCAGGAAACATTGGTGCTGCAGCAATCCGTTTCAAAGCCATTGTTTGACGAATTCGCGCTGCAGCTATTTTCATATCCTGATTATTCTCCAAAGCAGTATGTATCATATTTACAAGAATCGTATCCTTAAATAAAAGATACCATTTTAAATCTGCTAATGATGCGGAGTCATTTGCTTGCACTGTTGTTATCGCATCGGGTATATCCATTTCTGGTGCTTGGTATTCTTTACCAACTTTACATCCTGTAACAATAAACAGTGCGAATGATATAATATATAGTAGTTTCATCTAATTAGATTTATTCTTACGTAAACGACTGATTCCCTTATTAATCATTACAAAAAAGAAAGGAACTAATATAATACCAAAGGTGATGGAAGCTAACATTCCGAAAAACACTCCTGTTCCGATAGAGTGCCTACTTGCAGAACCTGGGCCTGATGCAAATACCAATGGCAACATACCTAACACAAAAGCAAGCGAAGTCATTACAATGGGTCTAAATCGTAACTTAGCAGCTGTTATGGCCGACTCAACCAACTCTACCCCTTTTTCCATTTCTTGTTTAGCAACTTCTACGATCAATATGGCATTTTTTGCAGACAGGCCAATTAGCGTAACCATACCTATTTGGAAATAAATATCATTATCGAGACCAACCACCCAAATACCTAGGAATGCTCCTAGCACTGCAATTGGAATGGATAGAATAACTGAAATTGGAATCAACCAACTTTCGTATTGTGCTGCCAGAAACAGAAATACAAAAATAAGAACCAATGACATGATAATTCCAATTTGGCCCCCAGCTTGCTTCTCCTGAAAAGAAATTCCACTCCACTCATAACCTATATTACTAGGGAGTTTTGTTCGTACTATTTCTTCGAGTTTATTCATCGCTTGACCAGAACTATAACCACTGCCTGATTCTCCTCTGATAACTGCGGTGCTGAACATATTAAATCGTTTTATACTACCTGGACCGGCACTAAAGCCGAGTGTTCCAACAGCTGTAACCGGTACCATTGAACCGTTATTTGTTTTAACAAAAAACATATTCAGGTTTTCTTTGGTAAGTCTGTAGTTTTCATCAGCCTGAAGGTTCACTTTATAAATACGGTTAAACATATTGAAATCGTTAACATACAAAGACCCTAGATAGGCTTTCATTGTTGAAAATATATCAGAAAGGGGTATCCCTAAAAATAACGCAGCTTCTCTGTTGACATCGAAGTTAACTTGAGGAACGTCTGCCTGTAAATTAGAAGAAACTCCCTGAAGTTCTTTTGAATGACTCGCGTAATATAACAAGGTGTCATTAGCCGCAACCAAATTCTCCCATGTTGCTCCTGCTCTTGCCTGCAACTGCATCTCAAAACCTCCAGAGGTTCCTAGGCCCGGAATTAATGGTGGTTTCGATATAAAAATACGTGCCTCCGGATAACGATAAAGTTCCTCTCTAATATTATCAATAACAGCATTCAACTTCAACTCATCCTCTTCGCGTTCTGACCAATCATTAAGTAGTACCGTTAATTTTGCTCTACTTTGCGATGTTCCCAAACGAGGACTATTTCCTGTAATATTCTCAACTGCCTTAACTGCCGGATGCTTCAATATATAAGCAACAGCTCTCTCTGTAACTTCAACAGTACGTTGTAAAGCAGCTCCCTCTGGTAAATCAATCTCAACAGTGAATTGCCCTTGATCTTCCTCAGGAATAAAACTTTCTGGCACCAATTGAATAGCGACAAAAATAAATACTATTACCAATCCGAAAGCAACAAAAATTCTCTTGGGTTTAGCAACTGAAGCCGATATATATCCGAGATATTTATTATTCCCGGTTTCTAATACCTTATTAATTCTTTTGAATAGCCAATTGGTTTGTCCGCTAGCAGGTTTTAAAATAATAGCACATAAAGCCGGACTCAACGTTAAGGCCACAACTGTAGATAATAGAACTGAGACAACTATAGTAACCGAAAATTGTTTGTATAACTCGCCTGATATACCACCTAAAAAACTTACTGGTATAAATACCGCCGCTAGCACTAGAGATGTTGCAATTAAAGCTCCTGATAATTCTTTCATCGCCTCATGCGTAGCTTCTCGTGCAGATAGTTTCTTTTCTAACATTAAACGTTCCACATTCTCCACAACAACAATGGCATCATCAACCACAATACCAATGGCCAATATTAATCCTAGCAAGGTTAAAAGGTTAATGGAAAATCCAAGAGCAAGCATTACCCCAAAAGTTCCTATTAAGGATATGGGAACAGCAATAATTGGTATTAAAGTAGCCCTCCAGTTTTGTAGGGATAGAAAAACTACCAAAACAACTAGAAACAAAGCCTCTAACAGTGTGATGTAAACTTCCTTAATTGACGAAATAATATAATCTGTCATATCATATGGCACATCATACTCGATACCTTCAGGGAAGTTTTTACTTATTTCTTCCATCTCTGCTTTAACTCTATCAGCAACTTCTAGAGCATTAGCCCCTGGTAGGAGATAAATAGCTAAGATTGCAGCATTCTCATTATTAAAACCAGATTCTTGATTATAACTAGATGCCTCTAAATTAATAGTTGCTACATCGCGCAAGCGAACAATACTTCCATCTTCACTGGCTCGTAGTACAATATTTTCGAACTCCTCAGGAGTTGTTAATCGACCGGGGGTAGAAATAGGCATTGAAATATCAATACTATTATTCGGCTGTAATCCCAACTCCCCTGCAGCGGATTCTCTATTTTGATCCTTTATGGCAGAAGATAAATCACTTACGGTTAGACCATAACTTGCTAATTTATCGGGGTACACCCAAATACGCATTGAATAATAACGGCTTCCTACATTGGAAACTCGTCCTACCCCAGGAACCCGCCTTACAATATCTAATATGTTTAAAGTTGCGAAGTTACTCAGGTATATTTCATCGAACTTCGGATCATTCGAGGTAATGCTTATCGTTAATAATTGCCCTGCTGCTTGCCGTTCTACACTAATACCATTTTGAACTACTTCGGCAGGTAGACGAGATTCAGCCAACTTTACTCGATTTTGAACTTCTACCGCGGCAATTGCAGGATCAGTACCAACCTCAAATGTAATATCCAATGATAAACTTCCCGAGTTAGAACTATTAGATTCCATATACAACATTCCTGGTGTACCATTTAATTCTTGTTCTATTGGTGTTGCAATTGCCTCAGAAACTGTTGTGGAATTGGCACCTGCATAGCTAGCTTTTACTTTTACAAGGGGCGGTGTTATTTGAGGGTATTGATCAACGGGCAATACTGAAATTGCAATTACTCCTACCAATACTATCAGAATGGAAATTACCATCGAGAAGACTGGTCTATCTATAAAAAATCCAGGCTTCATATATTATTCCTCCTTTTTAAATTGGTAAATAGTATCTGATTCAGCAATTGGCAACATCTTTATACCTGGATTTAACTTGTGCTGTCCTTCCACCACAATATTGTCGTAAGACGATAAACCTCTGTTGATCACTATCTCATTCTGCAGTTCGGCACCTGTTTCTACAAATCGTTTTTCAGCAACACTATCATTTCTCATTACGTAAACAAACGCCCCTCCATCTTCAATAATTAAAGATTTACGTGGGATAACAACCGATTTTTCTAGTACATCAATCAACAGTTTTACCTTGGTAAACTGCCCTGGCAAAAGTACTCTTCCTTCGTTCGGAAGTTCTGCCCTCACAATAAAAGTACCCGTTTTAGTATCTACTTCAGGATTTGTAAAGTCTACAATACCCTTAATCGGATAAACCGTATTATCAGCCAATGTTACTTCTATGGTAGGTTTCCACTTTTTAGTGGTATCCAATTGTGATAAATTTACATTACGTTCTTTACTTCGCAGGTAATCTAAAGCAGTTAAACTAAACAAAACAGCAACTGTATCCGTCTGAAAAACTGTTGTTAATAAGGAAATACCAGAACCTCCTACTAAAGCTCCAATATCAGCCTTCCTCTCTCCTACTCTTCCGGTTAAAGGAGAACGCACTGCAGTAAAACTCAATTGAAGCTCAGCCTGAGCAACATTGGCTTCACTAATGGCAATATTGGCTTCTTCTGATTCTAAAGAAGATACCGCGTTATCAAGATCGAGCTGACTGGCTGCATTTTTTTCGTATAATGGTCTTAATCGCTGTACATCCCTTTCAGACTTAGCCCTAGCTGCATGTGCTTGCTTTAATTTTGCTTTTGCCTCATTGAGCTTTGCTCTGTACATGGTAGGATCAATTTCAAATAGAAGCTCTCCTTCCTCTACTCGTCCTCCCTCTTCGAACAACCTTTTTTCCAAGAAACCCTCAACACGGGCTCTAACCTCAACATGTTTAAATGCGCGTACCCTTCCAACGTACTCTCCATAAAGTTCAACATTCCGAACTTCGGGTGAATCAATACGCACAACTGGTGCTTTCTCAGGCAATTCTTTACAGGAAATAATTAGTAATAATAAGGTAAATATTACCCCTGCCTTGCTAATTGTGTGTTTTATAAGCATAAAACCTTAGTATAGTAGTGAATAAAATGTTTCTGTAGCGTAATAGTAATTACTCAAATATCATTCCTTTTATTGAGTATTTCAAATAAGCATTCTGTTAATAAGAAATCCTATATTATTATATGATTGACATTAAGCAATTAAACCCCAAAGCTAATAAATAAGTATTACAATTCTTAATCTACATTTAACATATAAATCAATCATCGCTTCGTATTGATATTATTAATTGGCTCGGATAATAAAAGTAATTCAGATTATTAAGCCTTAATAAACTCGTTACAATTTCATACTTTTGTAATTTATAAAAAACCATAGATAATGCAGGCAAAAACTTTATTAATCACTCCACCTTTTACACAACTGAATACTCCCTATCCTGCAACAACATACCTAAAAGGTTACCTTAACAAAATTGGCAAGCTTTGTTCTCAGGTAGATTTAGGAATAGACCTTATTCTGCAAATATTTTCTGCCGAAAAATTAGAGTCTCTTTTTAATATTGCCTCAAATAAGGAGCAATCCTATACTGCTAACACAAATAGAATAATAGCACTACAAGATGACTACATTGGCTGTATTGATGCGGTAATCCAATTCTTACAAGGTAAAAATAACACCTTAGCCCATACTATATGTAGTCGTAATTTTTTACCCGAAGCGAGTAGATTTAATACGCAAGAAGATATTGAATGGGCTTTTGGAGCCATGGGTATAATTGATAAAGCCAAGCACTTATCCACACTCTTTCTTGAAGATTTATCTGATTTTATAATTGAAGCTATTGATCCGCATTTTGGTTTTAGCAGATATGCAGAAAGAATAAGCTCTGCTGCAGCATCATTCGATCCTATATATGACGAATTGATAAGTGACAACACTCCAATCATTAGTTTACAGTTAGAGATACTTCAATCTATAATAGAGCGTGAAAAACCACAACTTATAGGCTTTTCTATTCCCTTCCCTGGCAACCTGTTTTCTGCACTAAAGTGTAGTCAATTTATAAAGACTCATTATCCTGAAATTAAAATTAGTATCGGTGGAGGGTACCCAAATACAGAACTTAGGCAAATACAAGATATACGCTTATTTGAGTTTATCGATTTTATAACTTTGGATGATGGAGAAGCTCCACTAATCAATTTGATTGAACACATCGAGGGGAATAGACCTATTAATCAATTAAAAAGAACTTTGATATTAAAAGGTAAGTCTATAGAATATATTGATGCCTCAGATACTAAAGACATTTCGCAGCGAGAAGCCATAACACCTTGTTACGAAGGCTTATCTATAAAAGATTACTTATCAGTAATTGAGATTACAAACCCAATGCATAGTTTGTGGAGCGATGGAAGGTGGAACAAACTAACGATGGCGCATGGTTGCTATTGGGGCAGGTGTACTTTTTGTGATACAACTTTAGATTACATCAAACGCTTTGAACCATCTACAGCAAAAGTATTATGCGATAGAATGGAGGAAATGATTAAGCAAACTGGTGAAACGGGATTTCATTTTACCGATGAAGCTGCTCCTCCTGCTCTTATGATTGCCTTGGCCCAAGAAATTATTAAACGTAAATTATCAGTTACTTGGTGGACCAATGTTAGGTTTGAGAGTTCTTTCACAGAGGATGTTTGCAAATTATTAAAGGCATCGGGATGCATAGCGGTATCAGGAGGAATGGAGGTTGCTTCCGATAGAATTCTATCACTTATTAACAAAGGGGTAAGTGTAAGTAAAGTTGCTGTGGTATGTAATAATTTTACGCTATCCGGAATTATGGTTCACACCTACCTGATGTATGGATTCCCAACGCAAACCGAGCAAGAAACGATTGACTCATTAGAAATTGTCCGTCAATGCTTTGAGGCTAATATTGTGCAATCCGGATTTTGGCATCAATTTGCCATGACATGTCACAGTCCTGTGGGTAAAAACCCTGATCGTTTCATGGTAAGTATTGATCAAGAAGAAACGAACTCTTTTGCAAATAACGACCTTTATCACACTGACCCAGAAGGAGCAAAACATAAGATGTTTAGTGAAGGGTTAAAAAAATCTTTATTTAATTATATGCATGATGTAGGCTTTGATCTCCCTTTGCAAGAATGGTTCGATTTTAAGGTTCCTAACGCAAGTATAAGTAAAGACTATATTTACTCATCCATTGAAAATTACGAAGGCGAGGAACTTAGTCCCAATAAAAAAATAATATGGCTTGGTGGTAAATGTACTGCTAATAGATATAATAAGAAGAATAAAAAAGGAAAGAACATAACACTGCTAAAACTAAGTATTTTCACAAAAAAAGAAACTCTTATATTTAGCGTAAATGAGAAATTAGGCCAATGGATTATACAACTCATTGACGAATTATTGCTTGGAAAAAAAATTACCTTTGGGGAATTTGAAGATTCATATATTAATAAAGAAATTGGCGACTTTGACCTGTTTTGGGAAAGTGAGGCTTTCGAAAAATTAAGAGAGGCTGGTTTGCTTATTATTTAACAAACACTTTTCAAACATTTTTCATCGATAAATATTTAAAATCAAATGAAACGAACATGTAAAATTTAATTATCCAAATTGACACACAGGTGGATGATTAAATTTATTTGTGAGCCTGCCTAACGGAAGACAGGTTCCATTTGACCATAGAAAAATAAATTATAAACACATGAAACAATACATAGCTATAGCTCTACTTATTTGCTGCACCAGTTTAATCAAAAGCCAAAATATAGAAGCTTTTTTAATTCCTCAACCAAAGACTCTTGAAATTAAAAATGGACAACTGAACCAACAATTAAATACACAACTGCCCACTGAAGAATTGTACCAATTCTTGAAATCACTTTGTGCTTTTGATTATGTGGGTCAAATAACGCATTTCACAAGCCCGTATGCACAACACAGCATCTCATTTTTATTAGATGATTCAATAAATACTAACGATGCTTACACACTTGATATTGATTCTGCCAGCATTAGTATTAAAGCAAAAAACTTAGCTGGTTTATACTACGGTAAACAAACTCTGCAGCAACTCATCAGCTATAGCGAAACGACTCAGCAAAACATACCAGCACTGCATATTAGCGATGCGCCAGATTTTGAACGTAGGGGCTACATGTTAGATATAAGTAGAAATAAGGTTCCTACAATGGAATCTATTTTTAAATTAATTGATTTGTTAGCCTCATTAAAAATTAACGAATTTCAGTTATATACAGAACATACATTTGCTTATAAAAACCACAAAACGGTTTGGGAAGGATGCAGCCCTATAACACCCGAAGAAATTCAAATAATAGACCTATACTGTAAAAGTAAGCATATTGATTTGGTTCCTAATCAAAACTCCTTTGGGCATATGGAAAATTGGTTACGACATGATGAATACTTGCATTTAGCAGAGTGCCCTGAAGACTGTAAAACCATTTGGGGAATGCGCAAAAGAACAAGTCTTAATCCCCTTGATCCTAAATCTTTAGAGCTCATGGAAGAACTTTATGCTGAATTATTGCCAAACTTTAATAGTAAATATTTAAACATAGGATGCGATGAAACAGTTGAATTAGGTTGTGGGGAAACAAAGGAGATTTGTAAAGAAAAAGGCAAAGGAACAATCTATCTTGAGTATCTTAAAAAATTAAATAGTGCTGCAAATAAAAATGGCGTGGAGTCTCAATTTTGGGGTGATATTGTTTTAAACCATCCTGAATTAATTAAAGATATCCCCACTAATATGACTGCAGTAATTTGGGGCTACGAAGCTGAATATCCTTTTGAAACAAACCTACCAAAATTTAAAGATGCAGGTTTAGATTTTTACGTTTGTCCGGGAACCTCAACTTGGCGCTCCCTAATAGGTAGAAATAAAAATGCCTTTGAAAATCAGCGACGAGCAGCTTTTTATGGTAAAGCAAATGGTGCCAAAGGTTATTTAAATACCACTTGGGGTGATTATGGCCATTGGCAACCTCTTTCTGTTGTTTACCCAAGCATAATGACAGGTGCTGCTTATAGTTGGAATTCAGATGCCGATCCGAAAATCAATCTCGAAAATCAATTAAACACCTACGTTTTTAAAGATAAAACAGGAAACACTGCTAAAGCTGTTTTAAAACTTGGAAATGCTTATTTAAAAGCTGAGATACCTTCGGGCAATGCCAATGCTTTTCATTTAATGCTACGCAGATATGCTTGGACCATGAATGGTCAATATCAAACAAAACATTTAAAAGCTAAAAACTTAGATAAGGCAAATAAAGAAATTGATGATGCCCTATTAATTCTTCATGAAGCTTCACCTAGTTCAGATTCTTTAATTGTAATAGATGAGCTGAAACATGCAGCTGACATGGCTAAACATGGTATTATGCTAGGAAAGGCAAGATTAGCCGCCCCTAAGAAATCTACTGAAAACATATCAAGGGCAGAACTTGAAGAATTAATTAATGATATTAATATTATTATTGAAAATCACCAAAAACTTTGGCTTCTTAGAAATCGAGATGGCGGTTTACAGGAATCACTTGGAAATTTGAATGACTTAAAAGAATATTATCAAGAAGCTTTAAATAAGAAATAAACTTTTATAAAATCAAGATGAGTTACGTGTTAATAATATTCAGGCTCATCTTGATTATGAAAACTTTCAAGTATCTGTTTTATGTATACTTTATTCGAAGGCTTGAATTTCGACAATGCATAATCAACTGTAGAAACAACGGAAGAATTACGTTGTAATTTACCGAGTAAAAGTTTAAACAAAGTTACCATAACCACCTGATTTGCCTTAGATGCAAGCCAAACCGTTTGCTCCTCTAAGATATGTGGATATTTCCTATTCACATATACATAATATGCTTTTACAATATTTATCTCATTGAAAAATTCAGCTGACCTAACATCAACTAAAAAAGAATAATCAGACTTATAATTAGGATTCAATTGAATGGAATCAATTGTACTGATCACATTTTTTAAGGTAATTCTCCCTTCAACCTTCACTATAGTAAGTTTTTCTTGACTCAAGAAAGTAACCTTAAAGTTGTATGCTGGCTTCATGTGAAATGGGTTTAAGCGGGTTTGTATTAAATTTAATAACGTTCTTCTATAAGTAAATATGTTCAATAATAGTATCTATTATTGAAACTAATTACCAATAAGTTAGAATATTATGACGATATAATAAAATTATACAAGCAAAAAGTAGAATTAATAATTTAAACTTAAATATGATTTTGCATATTCCTCTGTTGAGCATATTTGTACCTTTTCTCCTTGCACACCTAATATATGCTTAAACAGCGTTGCAAAAACTACCTGTTTTGGACTACCGGATATGAATATAATTTTGTGATTACTTATACCCGTATAATATTTAGTTAAAAAAGATGCGAAGGTATTTACCGTCGAGATATTATCTGTATAATCCACCTCCCTGCAATCCATTAAGATACCACATGTTGGATACTTTTTTATACATATTAATAATTCTTGCAATATTGCAATGGCATTTTTTAAATGTAACTTATTGTATAATCGGACAGACAATATGTTATCTCTTTCATCGAAAGAGTAGGCGAAATGGTATTCTACTTTCATGGGTACATCATACGATTCAAATGATACGATGTTATAGTTAAACTGTTGGACTTACATACAAGCAAATAAATTGTTGATTAATGACATTATTATGTACACAAAATTTACTCTTTCTTCTTTTCAAACAACGGCAACTTATCGTTTGGGAATCGCTTACCGAACTCTTGCCAAAAACTACTCACTTCTGTCTTCATCTCTTTGTGTAAGAATAATAAGCCAATAAGGTTAGGTATAGTCATTAAAGCAACTGTTATACCCGACATTGTCCAAATAATTGTGGTATCAATAAATGACGCAAAGAAAAAGCCCAATACATAAACCAATCTGTAGTACTTCACACCTTTTACGCCGAATAAGAATATTATAGCCCTACTACCATAATACGACCACGATATTGCTGTTGAGAAAGCAAAAAGTAATAAGCCAATGGCCACAATATATTGGCCCCAACTACCAAACCAACTTTTGGTGAAGGCCAATGCTGTTAGTGGCGCACTATGCATTAATGATTTTCCCTTTAATGTGATTCCTTTAGATTTTATTAAGATTCCTTCTTCTACTTGCAGCTCACCGCTAAATAATTCTTTTCCCTTAAAAATATGGACCGATTCTGCCAAAGAACGAGAGTGTATAATAGATACATCATTTTTTATTTCTCCCTCAACCACATCAAGAGAACCTGTAAATAATGGTAAAGATGCCTCCCCCATTACATGATTACCGAGAGTTTGTTTATCTGAATCGCTAACATCAGAATAAACACCGTCTATTATTTCAATATCCGACTTTTGAAATACATTCTGATGCTTTTGATTCCACACTCCAGAAGATAATAAGGTCAATCCCGTTAAGGAACAAATTACAATAGTATCAATAAATGGCTCTAATAATGCTACTAATCCTTCAGAAACAGGTTCATGAGCACGCGCTGCAGAGTGTGCTATTGGTGCTGAACCTTGTCCGGCTTCATTAGAAAATAGGCCTCTGTTTACACCTCTATTAAATGCGAATGAAATGGTAGCACCTAAAAAACCTCCCGTTGCTGCCGAGCCTGTAAATATATCAGCGAAAACAGAAACCAATGATGGCCAAATATTCTGATAATTATAGATTATAACAGCAAATGCTCCTACAAAATAAATGGCTGCCATTGCAGGAACTAACTTAGAAGTTACGTTAGCGATTCTTTTAATTCCTCCAATTATAACTACTGCCAATAATATCGATAATACTATCCCTGTGGCAATATGAGGTATATTAAATGTACTATTTAATGAATTTGAAATACTGTTAATTTGAGGCAAACTTCCTGTTCCGAAAGACGAAAAAACAGTAGCTACAGCAAAAATAACTGCCATAAGCGTACCTGTTTTAATAACCTTTCCGGATCTAGTGGTAAAATTCAATCGGCTTTTCATGTAATACATGGGTCCGCCTGATATGGTGCCATCTTCGGCCTTTTCTCTATACTTATGAGATAGGGTTACTTCAACAAATTTGGTTGTCATACCTATAACAGCTGTAAGCAACATCCAAAATAATGCTGCGGGTCCGCCTAAATAAACTGCATATGCAACACCAGCTATATTTCCGGTACCCACTGTACCTGACAAGGCAGTAGTTAAAGCTTCGAAATGTGATGTATCTCCCTCATCATCTTCTTTATCAAATTTACCTTTAACAATTTGAAACGCATACTTTAAATACCTGAATTGCGGAAATCCTAAATACATGGTAAAAAATAATCCTGTACCTAATAAAAGGTATACAAACCAATTATGACTACCTATATAAGAATCGATGAGTAAAAGAAATTCATTTAACTCTTGCATAAAACACTTTATTTTTGGAGATGAGCTACAAATATAAGGGTGTTGATACTAAAAGAAAGTTTTTAGGCGCATTTTTAAACAATTTATCAGATCAACTCCCTGTTTTATCACAAAATATTACTCTTTATCCTATTACAAAACAGCTATTAAACATATAATAACTATTTTGCGAACAAATTACCCTAATTTATCATCTTATTACACAAACATGGATATTAACTTAATAACCAAACTTGCAGCCGCTGGTGCAATGGGCGTAAGTATATTTTGCATCATTAAAGTTTATGAACTATTAAAAGCAGAACAGAAGAAAGATAATCCACGTCCTACATTTTTAAAATCTATTTACGTATCAATGGCTTTTGCTGTGTTAATGACAGTATTATCATTAGGAATAGAAATAGTACGCCATAACATTGATGCTTCTGATGAAAATATAGAAGATCAGATTAGTGCTATCGCAACCAACCATTACTATTCACTTAATAAAAATGGAAATCCAGAAGCAATAAAACTTTCATACAACAATACCCTCCATACCTTAAGTGAAGCTTTGCCAGATAGCTGCCTCAAGAATTGTGAGCTAAAACTTGAAGCTTTATCTGATAACAAGCATATTGCCGTTAAGAAAACTGCTCAGAAAACCATTACCTTTGGTTATGTTAGTAACGCTGAAATTAAAACTAAGGCATTAAGTTTTCTTCCTAAAAGAAAAGCCCTCAGCGCACCCGAATTATGGACACTTGGAATGGCGTATTCGCCCAATAATACTTCTAATATTATTAAATATAAACAGAATGAAGATAAGGCTTTAGCTGTAGAATATTTTTCGATGTTGATTCAGTTAGATGATAAAGAATCAAATACCAATAAAGAAAAAGCCATTAAATTATTAATACAGCCCGAACTAATGAGCCGCTTAAAACCCAATCAATATACATCATTGATTAAAGCGTTAAAATCGGGACACAGAGCTACTCCATGGGATAAATATGAATTAGCGCAAGTATATTTAAGTCGATCGTGGCAAACTTGGAATAAAGATAACTCTAACACAGACTTCAACAATTATCAACAACTGCTAGCAGATTATAGAAAATACTATGAAAACAATAGTTGGATAAGAGATACCGTTAAATATGCCAATGAACACAAATGGTATCAAGAGAGTAAACCTCTTTAGTACAAGTTTGATTGAATTTGCAACTCTCATCCATAACTATAAAATATTCCTCTATAAACACAAAAGGGAAATGGAGTACCTGTTCAATACCAATACTAAAACATATGGAATACTAGTTTACTTAGCTCAAACTACAATAAATTGATTTCATAACAAGCCAAGGCTTTAGCTAGCACTTATAAAAACCAATTAACGAATAATTGCGAATACCTTTTATTTACAGTACATTTGCGCCAAATTCTAGCTTATCACAAATGTGAAAAAGAGTTTCATTAAGGAAATCATTGAATAGAGATATTTAACTGCCCAGTATATTAGTCACCCCCTCTGTTTTTTGTTCGATAATACATTGTTTGTCGAATGCCTTTTTACTTTTCTTATACATTAACCAATTATCTATACAGCAATGGCTATTTATTGTAGCCCATTTATTAACGAATACAATTTGGTTTGAGCAAAGACAACAAAAGAAAAAAACTAAGAAGCGACGAAAAAACATTATGGGGTATCAAAACCAATGGTCCTGTTACCATAACATCTTTAATTGTTGTGTTAGGATTGGTGATTACCACAATAGCTGTTGGCACCCCCATTAAAGATTGGTTTGATAAAGCACAAACCAACATAGCAAACCAGACCGGATGGTTTTTTATTTTGTTTGTAAATGTAATACTCGCATTTGCCATTTACTTATTCTCGGGACGATTCAGACACGTTAGAATTGGCGGTAAAAATGCTAAACCTGAGTTCTCAACTTTATCATGGTTGGCTATGTTATTTAGCGCAGGTATGGGAATTGGATTACTCTTTTATGGTGTAGCTGAACCTATTCTGCATTTTGCTAGTAACCCAATGGTTGGCAATAGTGAAACCTTTGAACAGTCGGCAAAAATGGCTATCAGTATAAGTTTTGTGCATTGGGGAATACACGCTTGGGCATTATATGGCATAGTTGGGGTTTCAATGGCTTTTTTTACTTTTAATCTAAAATTACCACTAACTATACGTTCGGTTTTTTATCCTATAATTGGCGATAAAATATATGGCCCTCTTGGCGACATTGTTGATTCCATTGCTGTAATGGCTACCATATTCGGATTGGCCACATCTTTAGGATTAGGAGCCCAACAAATCAATTCAGGCTTGAGTTATCTATTCGATATTCCTAATTCATCGTTTGTACAAATAGCTATTATCATAATCATCACTTTTTTTGCCACATTATCTTTGGCACTTGGCTTAGCTAAAGGGGTACGGTTTTTAAGTGTGTGGAACATGCGTTTAGCTGTTACTTTACTTGTTTTTATGCTTGCCGTTGGCCCTACCATTTTTTTACTAAATGGGTTTGTTGAAAATACAGGACACTATATCACCAACTTTATAAAACTAAGTTTTTGGACCAATACATACCATGCCGATGTTAATTCAGTAAACACGTGGATTAATGATTGGAATGTATTTTTTTGGGCATGGTGGATTACTTGGTGCCCTTTTGTAGGCATTTTTATTGCTCGCATTTCGAAGGGTAGAACCATACAACAATTTTTACTTGGTGTTATGTCAGTACCTGTGGTGTTTACATTTTTATGGTTCTCTGTTTTTGGCGGTAGTGCACTATTTCAAGAGCTATTAGGAAATCATAATATTACTGCAGCAGTTAAAGACAACATATCAACTGCTATTTTTTACTTATTTGAACAATATCCTTTATCGTCGGTAGCCTCATTTGTTACCGTTATACTTATTGCATCGTTCTTTATTACCTCATCCGATTCAGGATCGTATGTTGTAGATATCTTAACAAGCGGTGGCAGACATGATTCTTCTAAAAAACAGAAAGTATTTTGGGCAAGCATTGAGGGTTTGGTAGCTTCTACTTTATTAATTGGCGGTGGACTTGTGGCACTACAAACGGCTATGATGTTAACAGGTCTGCCTTTTGCTATTATATTAATTATAATGTGTGCCAGCTTATACAAAGCTCTGAACGAATATATTAAAAAGTAATGCTTACAAGCTATTTTGTATAAAGTGCGTTTTTGATGAAGATTGCCCATATGCAATTCATATAACTTTATTATACCATTACTTTAAACCACAATAAATGTTGTGGTTTTTCATTTACATTAGCCGTAGCTACTATATAATACCACTTAGACCATGCTACAAGGTACTTATAATGAGCAGAAGTGTTGTTAATTAAAGCAACATTGGAGTTAATGGGCACAACATTAATGTTAATTGCAGTAAAATTGTTTTTAGTTAAAACAATATTGTACTTAAACAGAGTGGAATTGTTATTAGCAACAACAATATTAAAGTTAATTGAAACAAAATTATTGTAAGTACAAGTAATAATAAACTTAGCTTTGGTGAACTAAAAAAATAGCTTTGTGCTAACATATCTTCAATCTACTTCCTTTTAATTTTTGTATCATCAATATTATTCATTTATACGCCACATCTACATCATTATAGTATACTACATATCAATACGGTATCAATTTAACAAGATGAACTTTTCTAAATAAAATAAAAAAGTGCAATTATTTTTATGGAATTGATATAATGCCTGCATCCTATATTCGAAAACAAAATAATTAATTAAAAAATAAAGGATTATGAGACAATTAAACATTATTGCAATTCTATTAATGATAGGAATAGGAACACAGGTAACTGCGCAAAATAAAATTAATGTAAACGGCATTGCACAGGTTAATGAAATACCTAAAGAAATAATTGTTAGCATTGACCTAAGTATTAAGGACAGCTTATATCAGGTATGTTTTGATAACTCATTGCAGGCTCTTGAACAATTAAAAAGTCATTTTAAAAGCAATGGAATTAATCCGAAGAACATCTATACTAAAAATCTAGTGGTTAACGAAAATTATGAATGGCAGAAAAATAAAAAGGTTAAAGTAGGCTACTCTTCTACCATTAACTTAGAACTAAAAGAAATATATACACAAAAGTATTCAAAAGCTTTATTGAATAGTTTGAATCAGGAAAATTTAGATTTAAACTATAGGATTAGCTTTGGCTTTACGGAAGAACAGAAAACAAAATTAAGAAAAGATGCGCTTCAACTAGCCATTAAAGATGCCACAGAAAAGGCTGAAATAATTGCACAAGCATCGGGCTTAAAACTTAGCGGTATTGCCAATATTACCTACGGAACATCGCCATCTGTAAACCCGAGAACAGATATTGTTTATGAAAAACAATTAATGAACAGCTCAAGCAACAGAAACTCGGCAGGTGTTAACCTAAACCCAAAGGAACAGATGATTCAAAAAACGGTTTATATTGAATGGAATTTTACTGAGTAATTACAAAACTTTAAAGTATCAGTGAATTAACATTCTGCTTTCATTACACGTATTCGCTTTTTGTAACTATTCAGTAGTAAGACAAAAGTATAAAGACAAAAGACTTAGGATGTTACAACTTTTCTTTTTTTAAGAACGTTAAAAAAAATAGTGCTATTAATGAAATTGCAGCAAAATAGTATCCTTTTTATAACAATAATAAAAACTTTAAGTATTTGATAATCTTTATACTTTTGTCTTTATACTTTATACTGAATAGTAACCGCTATTTATTACGCAACAAATACTTGTAAATAAAAACCACTTGGTGTAGCCTTTAATTGTTAAGGCATTCTTCTAATTCACTTACATCACACAATAACAATAATAGCTGCTCTTAATAACCAGGGCGGCTTTATTTAATAACAAACTTACATAATATCAATTCGTAATATACTATATGTGGCATTGGGTACGTTGTTAAGATACAATTACTAACCCTATAGTATGAAACAACTTAAGCTTATTGCATGCTGCTTATTATTTACTTCGGCACTAAGTGCTCAAATATGCGGTTACACCCGTAAAAACACCAAACCTCGAAATATGTATATTTCGGTAAGTACAGGAATTAGCTATGCGATAATTGATTTAGCAAGAGGTGATATAATGTCGGACTTTATGTATGGCTTTGGACCTATGTTAGACATTAAAATTGAGCGTAATATGGGTAAGCACTTTTTTGGGCACATCATTTTTAATACGAAAACAACCATAAACCCCCTATTAAAATTACAAGGAGAAAGGATAAGCTCGGATTATAGTTCTAATTTTGATGAATTCATTTTAGGAATTGGAGGTAAATACCTCAATAACATTAATGGAGTATATTTCTCAAGTTCGCTGGGCATAACAAATTTTCGCTATCGCATTAAAGTAAATAACCAAAACAACATAAGTAATATTGGTGCTGCAATTCAGTTTACACTGGGTAAAACTTGGCAAATAAATAAACGGTGGGCCTATAACCTTGCTTTTGCCTTTAATAAAACGCATGTGAATAGTACTAATTTGCAAGTTATGCCCTTTGATAAAAGTTATGACATAATAAATAGTAATAGTTTTAGCATTTTATTAGGAGTTACTCTTAATTAAGAAAAGCCGAGTACTTTATCATCAAAGATAAAATACTCGGCTTTTTTTAAATTTATTATCCAGCTTAGGCTGATTGTTTTTCGCTTCTGCCCTTTAACTTTTTAAACCACATAATATAACCCGATATTGGTAAATAAGCGGCAAACATAGACAGAATAAACGCGAATATTTTCGATTTCAATCCTAGTATCTCTCCTGTATGAATAGGCTTTATCATACTTCCCACTTTTTGATATAGCGGTCTATCTTTAAATAAATCAACTTTCATTAATTTACCTTTATCCGAAAACTTAACATCATCATATAACTGAGCACCCAACAAATTGTGCGTATTCTTTTTACGTATGGTTGGTGAACTTATTCCCTTACCCGAAAGCATAACGCTAAGGTCGCCCGTATAATTTAAATGCTGATTAGCCTCTGCAAGTAAAACATCTAAGTTAACTTCCAGTGCCTTTTTCTTTTGTTGATTTCCTCCTGATGGTTTACGTTGCGATTTTTGATTATGACTGTGAGATGCCTCTTGTCGCAACTCTGCCGGTTTTAAAGAGTTAACCGTAATATCCTTAACCCATCCGTAAGTAAAAAAGATACCAGTCCATGCCACAACTATTAAAAAAATAAATGCATACATCCCCATGTTAATGTGCAAATCTCTATTCCAAACACTAAACTTGTATCTAAACCCAAAAGAGAATTTATTTCTCCAAGCATTCTTTTTACCTGTTTTAGGAAACCAAAGAATTAAACCGGATATCAATAATACCATAAAAACAAGTGTACAGGCAGCTGTAATTTGTCGGCCCAGTTTAAAGTTTTCCATATTAAACCAACGATGTAAAAACATAATGGTATTAAAAAACTTTGGCACACTTGGCGAAAGTTCACCAATAATTTCGCCAGTTTCTCTATCGGCAAAGGCAGTTATTCCGGCTTTACCTCTTTCAGTAAACTGAACTCTGATATTATGATTGGTTTTTTCGGGAATAGTAATCTTATGAGGCGTTTTATCATAAGAAGCTTCAAAATTAGCCTGCACCACATCGATACTTACAATGGATTCTGCAGGAGCCTCGCGATGAATAGAACTATATACCGACAAATCTTCTACCTCGTGCTTAAATACATACAAAGCCCCTGTAATGGCAATAAAACAAATTACCCCACCAACGATTAATCCTAACCAAAGGTGCAATAGAAATAAAATATATTTAAAGGTACTTTCGCTCTTCTTCTTTTTACGAAGTAAGGCCTTTTTAAGTATGGATTTTGTAGTAGAGTGATTCGACATTGTATTTGGAATGATAAAATTTATTTACTAAAGATAGTGGATCATTTTTCAGTGATTAGGATACATAAGAGTATGTAAATATAAATAACCAAAGTTTAAAACTCTGGTTATTTATTTTTAAGTTGTTCTAGAAAATTCCTTCAATAAAGATATTTCCTTTATCTAATGATAATCCTGTTTCAAAAGCATCTGGATCAGTAGAATCTATATCGAAAATATAAACATACGGATCAGACTCGCCACTTGAACCAACAGGACTAATGGCCATATAAAATTTACCATCTTTATCTATTCCATGCTGATAAGCAAATAAATCAGATAATGGCACATTCATTTTTATGGCTGTTTTCTGATTCATATCAATTCTAACTACACCCCAAGTATTATTCTCATCGGTCTCGCTAAAAAACTCAGCCGACATATAACAAATTCCGTTTCCAACATGGTACCAGTTGTTTGAGTTAAATGGCATACCTAATTCTTCACTTACATTAAACTCCCAACTATCATCGTACTCACCATCTTTTAAACGTACAATAACTGTAGCATCTTCAGCCTTTTCTGATCTGTTTGCCTGGTACACATAACCATCAATAGCATGCATATTTTCGCCACGGTAACCATTGGTATTTCCGTTAGCCTTTTCTGAACGAATATACTTTGGGTTTTTAAGAGTTGGATAATCCAATACAATTGTATGAATACCTGTTAAGTCAATACTTTCATCTAACTGACGACGACCAACACCATAGTAAATTTTATCATCTAAAACAGTTGGAGCATCGATACGGAAAGGATAAGATTGCTCATCGATATCCCAATCGGTAACAGGTAACGTCCATGTTTCCATAATTTCAGAAATAACTACTTCCGGAATCTGCACACGCGTAACATACATACTCCCTTTTTTTGTGATGCCGTTACCGGGATCTTCAACATCTTCGGTATTAATATTATGTATTAAAATACTTTGTTCGTTAATTTTCCAAGGACGCACGTGAGGATTACCACCCATAACTGGAGCAATATCAAGCTCGCGAACTTGTGTATAAGTACCATCTTTATAACTTAACTTTTTTAAGTATCCACCGCCATAATCAAAAACATAAACCCAACCAGTATTATCGGTAAAAACTCTGGCTGAACGCACCGGGTTTAAGTGATATCCGTTTCCTTTAAAGGTTAAACTACCTTCTTCAAGGTTATCTGCCGGAGCAATATATACTTGCGCATCGTCGCCATCGAAACGTGCGGTTATATGATTCGTTTTTACTGTTTCTTTTTCTCCTCCATTATTCGGACCATCCGAATCATCGTTACAAGCAGTAACAAATAAGGCTAGCAAAGCTATAGCAGCAAGTTTTAAGTTAACTAAGTACTTCATTATAATTGTTTTTTATTATTTAATGATTAGAAAATTCTATATGACAACTTTAGGTAGAATGCTCTACCGGGTTTTTGAATGGCAAAATTATCGAATGCCATAGTGTTAAATATGTTTTTACCATCGAGACTGATGGTCATTTTTCTATCAGCGAAAGTATAACCCACACTTACATCGTTAATAAACTGGCTCGGTACAATAGGTTTATTCTGATCACCTATTACATCCCAATCAAAATGAAACTCATGAACGTAAGATGAATACCAGTTTATGGATAATCGATCGCCATTTTTAAATAAGTCTGATTTGGTATATCCAGCACCTGCGCTGAATGTTAACCAAGGCACATTAGGCTCCCTTGAAAGATAGTGTAGGTTTTCTGATCCGTTATCGGCGTATTTCTCCATAAAGCGGGAATCTAAATAATACCCCTGCACCATGAAATGCCATTTTTGTTTGATACGATAATCAAGCTGCATTTCGATACCTTTAGAAGTTACATGACCCAAGTTTTCGTAAACCGAATAACTATCACCGCTCTGAACTACTACATTACGTCGGATACGATCAATAGTATTACGATAAAATAGGTTTGTATTCAGATTTACAGAACTGTAAGTATTATCGTACAAAGTAAAATCGCCACCCAAGTTAAAATTGTAGCTTTTCTCAGGCTGAAGATCAGTTGACTCCACTATTTCTCGCGCTGCATTTCCGAATACCTCATTGGTACCAACCAAGCGAATGGCCTTTTCAAAGGAAGCACTTACTCTTACTCTATCACTTACATCGTAGCTTGTGGTTGCCCCATAGCCCCAATTATTATCGGCTCTTGAAAAATGAATGGTATCTAAAACATTATCATTCATTTCAACCTTATCTTGTTGCAAATAGTTATGATAGTGCTTTACAAAGACTGAGTTTCTCATTTTGTCTTCAAAAAGTGTATTCTGATAAGTAAAGCCCGTAATCTGTTTGTTTACATTATTAGTGCTTCCAAAATTTCGTTGTTCGGCTTCTGCCATTTCATCATCCGAAGAACGCACAAATTGATTGTATGAATAGCTTAATGCTAAGGAGTGGTTTTCTGATAGACTATAAAAAGCTGACAAACGACCTATGTAATTATCGTTGTTATCAACATTTAAAGTTGCCGTACCACTTTCTCCTGGCAATGGCGTTACGCCGCCTACAGGAGGAATAAGATTTCCGTACCAATCGTATTTATTGCTTGTGGTATCGGTTAATGCGCGTTGAGATTTAACGTACTGAAAATTTCCTGTAAGGTTAAGCCCCTCGGTAAACACATCTTTTTTACTATAACTTACACTTGGAGCTACAGTCCAGCCTGTGGAATAACGCTCGCCATAAGGCGTTATCATTCGTGGACCATGCTGAATTTCTTTATAATCTTCAGAAGCATTAATGGAGAAAAAAAGCTGGTCGGCCCATTTTTTATCAGTAACACCTACATCAGCCTTAATACCGTACGACTCGTAAGCATCATTAAAGCGCTGTACTTTTTCTCCCGTTTTTATTACCGCTAAATAATCAGGGTTTCTTGAACCATCAGGCAAAAACTCTCTGTAATCTTTAATTTTTATATCGTCAGACCACACTGAGTAATTATTATCAGAATAATTATAAAAAGCAGACATACGCGTTGTTAAACCCGTTTTTTTATCGCGCCAAGTTCCGGCTACATCTGCCCTGTGCGTATTAAAAGATCCCACTGAATAAGATGCATCTAAGGTGTAGTTTTTTTGTTGCATGGAGGGCATTTGCTTTGTAACCACATTTATGGCACCTCCCATGGCATCGTTACCAAACTCAACTGGAACAACGCCTTTATATACATCGATACGCTCAATTAGCGATAATGGAATACTATTGATTGAATACGAAGAGCCAAATGATTCCATTGGAACACCATCAATAAAAATTCGGACTGCACTGCCCGACAGACCATTGATATTATAGCTTGTTTCGGAGCCTAAACCACCATCTCTTCTAACGCGAAGTCCGGGAGTTTGGTCGAGCACCTCATTAATTTCTAAATTTTTACTTTGAAGCTGTTTGGTATCTACAGAACTAACAGCAAAACCACTACGCTCTATTTGAGCTGCCTTACTTTCGCCTTTTACAAATACCTCGTTTAAGTTATGGTTCGATTCTTTTAAAACCGCATTGGCAATTACATGCAGGCTATTATTCAATTGCACATCTATAGATACTTGCTCGTATCCCATGCTATTAATTAGCAACTGTACCTTGCCCTTTGAGATATTATTTAGAGTAAACTCACCATTCATATCAGTAGATGTTCCTACTGATGTATTTGCAATTACTACTGTTGCAAATGGAATTGCTTGTTTTTTCGTATCTGTTATTTTTCCTGACACGGTATAAGTCTCTGCTGCCACACAAAAACCACTTACAAAAACCAGTATAATTAATAAATAAAATTGCTTCACCTTTCTTCTTTATTTTATTGATACAAAGAAGCGGCTATCTTAAAATTTTAACAATCCCCTAAAGAGGGGAATATGCCTAATCAGGTAAAATCAGAACTAACGCAAGGGAATATCAGCACACACAAACACCGCTACATAGCACTGCATTACAGCTTATTAGAAGCTTTATACCTATTGGAAACATAGGGGAAACGATGCACAAATCACATAGTTACAAGTCGTCCTATTGGAAGGTTTTATTTACACAATCCCCATTAATGGGGATTATGTAGAATATTTTTAAAGAAGGCATTTGAAAAAACTAAATTATGAAGAAGGAAGACACTAAAAATATTCAACTAAAAAAAGACACTATATTTTGAGAAAATTATAGTTATAATCCATTCAAAATATAGTGTCTTTTTTTTCAGAATATAGTGTTCACTTTTTATGGGCGTTACGCACTATATTTTTGGATTTGGTAAATTAATTGAAGTTATTAACAATAATTAAATGACACCAATTCTTTAATCTACAATTTACCTGTTCAATACCGCTTGTTTAATATTGCGCCAATCTATTACCTTAAAGTTTTGTGCTTTTAATTCTTCTCCATCGTAGTTATAACCATCGTGCACAATTGCAAATCCTACTGGAAATTCGGGCAAATTAATATTAATTACCTCTAAACCATCCGTTTCTTCCACGCCATCAACAATACCATCCATCACCTTAAAAGAACCCAGGTATTTATTATCGCCCTCTCGTTCAAAAAGAGCATACGAGTAATTCCCTTGTATAGATGCTAGCAGATATCCCGTTGAGTCTGTTGTTGGATATAAGGCGAGTCCTTCAATATCGGCTCTAAAAAGAGGATTCTTTTTAATGATGCTTTCCTTTAAAACCGTACCCTTAGTACCATGTTTTGGGTCGGCTCCATACTTCCATATGGCACTTTTTTCTTCTCCAATATACAATACATCTTGTGCATCATCAGCAACCATACCTTCGGTTTGAGATGGCAGTTTAAATGCGCGCACTTTTTTAAAGCCAATGGTATCTGCTTCACTCCAAAAATGATATTGTTCTACCGAGCCTTGCTTACAATTTATAAAGGCATAAAAATTATTGGTTTGCGGATTTTTATACAAACAAAATCCGTACACCTCATCGGAGAAATCGGAAACTATTTGCCCAACACTTAAGGGACGCAAAGCGCCACTTTTATCAATTTGATAGATATCTGTAGAGTGTGAACTTCTGTTACTAAAAGCTACAATATCAATTAACCCACCTTTATATGGGAATCCGTAACGAACATCTACATTATTGGCTTTGCCAAACGAGTAATAATGCAATTCCTTACCCTTAAGGGTATACACTCCTACTCCTCCTTTTTTATTAGTTCCGATAATATAAATAGAATCAGGGTGCTGCGCAGCCACATAAATAGCAGGATCGTCAGCTGAATCCTCATGAATTCCGGCAGGAACGGGGTCTGTTTCATATTTAGCTGTAACACTAGGTTTAATAAGGCTCTGATGTTTTTTTGATCCCTCGCTAACTCTCCCAACAGGAGTGCAAGCATAAATAAATAGCAATATTAAGATGGATATGGCCGTCCCTATTCTTATTACGTATTTTATTTGCCTCAACATATTAATCTTAATTTATTTCTGTTTATAAAAATTAAAGCTAGGATGCACGTTTTTATCTTTTTCACTTGTGGTTAAGTAACCCCCATCTGTAGTAAAACAAATTGCTTCTCCTTGCACTTCTCCAACATAGGGTACACGTAAAGGTTCAGATTGCAAGAGGTCAACTATACTCTCACTATGGTCACGTTCCCAATAAAAGACCGTTTCATAGGTTTTTATAAGAATTTTTGTGCCGTCTTTTGAAATATCAGCAGCTGTTACTTTTTGTCCATTTATTTTAATCATTCCAAGATACTCGGCTTCATTTTGCTCATCCTCTAAAAACGGATAGTTAATTCGATAAACCAAACACTTAGTAGCTGCTTTAGTAAATAAATAGATATGATTTGTTTCGGGCTCTACAAACATAGCTTCGCAATCGTAGTTTGGGTAAGTTTCCTCAATCTCTTTACTCGGCAGGTATTGATATTTAATGGTTTTAACATCATCAAGCACAACATAAAAGTCTTTCTCAGCAGGAGCTTCAGGCTCTTTGAAGTAATGGATTTCGTACCAATCGCGGTTTAATGGATTATCGCCAAAGTCGCCAACATATAAAAAGTGCTCACCTGTTTTAGATGTAAAGTTTGAGATATCTTCATAATCGATACTCCAGGCCATACCTAAACGAAATCTGCCGAGTTGCTCAGCTTGGCTATTATACAAGTATACAATATTAGAATGTCCCCTGTCATTATGGGTATAATAACAATCTAAATTTACTCTACCTTGTGCTAGCCCTGAAGCCTCTTCAATAGCATTAACAACTTTAATGCTTTTGCTAAATTCAAAATATGTTGTATCAACATCAAAATAGAGCGGATTATAACTTACTTCAAAAGGAATGTAATCCACATCTTCAATCCCTTCCGTTAATTCGTGCGTATCACACGCATAAAAAAAGATGACTAATAATAAATAGAGCTGTTTCATTTTCTTGAAAAAAAAAGCGACCCATAAAAGGGCCGCTAAAATATTGTTTTTACAAATGATTAATTTGTTCCGAAAGCTCCTATATAATTTTTCGAAGCAGGAACAGAGAATGTTTTACCTGCAACATTGTGATTATAAGTAGCCGAAATACCATCTTGTCCAACACTTAAGGCAGGAGAACCTGACTTTAAGTGAAAATCAAAATTTGTCCATTGTTCAAACTTAAGCGTTTCAGTAGTTGAAACAGGCACATTTACTGAAGTACCTTCATCATCAACAGTATCCCAAGTTACTTTAAATGAGTTTACATCGTAGTTGGCAAACATAGGGTCATTATTATCTGTAATAGAGGTAGCTGCAGCCTCAGTTAATAAACCATTTGAAGGCACAAACTCTGAAACCATAATTGCATCATTACCAAAATAATATTGGTAACCATAAGCTGTATTGGCCATATCTACAGACTCATCAACTACACGGAACCCATAACGACAGTTTACAATTAGGTTGTTTTTAATTGTTCCGCGTGCAGACTCTTCAATGTTAATTGAACCTCCTCTTCCTAATGAAGAACGACGGTAACCACCATTTAAAATAGTATTGTTATACACATTCATATTGGTTTGTACTTCGCCAGCATTTTTGCTCGACCATTTTGGACCATTGGTAGCACAGTTGTAAAATAGGTTATAAGCAATATCTCCAGTAGTTCCTTTTTTGATGTTTAAAGCTTCGCCACCTGTAGAACCAATAAATGCAAAAACATTGTTGTAGAACGAAAGCTGACCACCCTCTGGACGAAAAGCATCATCGATAGTATAAGCAATAACAGAGTTATGAACAATTACTTTAGTATTTGGGTTTTCTGAGTAAAATCCGTAAGATGGATCCCCTTCGTCTAACTTAACCTCACCTCTTTGTATTGATGGATACTCATCCGTAAGCGTTGCATTACAAAACTCCATAACACAATGATCCATCACAAAGTTTTCAGCAGTACTAGAACAGATAAAACCACCCCAAGCAGCTAATTTTAGAATATTATTTTCAGTTCTGTCTGCTTCTGGCACAGTAAATTTAATTGGCTTATCAGCTGTTCCAATAGCAATTAAACTCCCCTCAATATATAACTCTGGGCCTACACTTTTATCGGCCAACACTGTAACACCTTCTTCGATAGTAAGCGTTACACCTGGGTTAATTACAATGTGTCCTGCCCAATTTACTATTGAATTAGCTTTCCATGTTGTATTTTCACTAATAAGAGTATTGCCATCAATATCAATAACTACCTGCTCTTCGTCAACATCGGTATCACCATCCTCCGGATTCTCAATATCTGGATCATCTGTTTTTGGATCGTCATCATCATTACAAGAACTAAGAGATAGCGCACCAACTATAGCTGTTGCAAAAAAAAGCGTTTTGAAAAAATTAACTGTTTTCATTTTAGTTTAATTAATTGATTTTATTTAAAATTTATATTTTAATCCGATTAAAAAATTTCGTCCATACCTATCGTTCCGCACCACAAGGTTATCACCTACATTTCCTTGACTTTCGTAATCAACTTGTGTTTCTGTAATCCCTTGGTTGATATACCAAACTCGCTCGGTATCGAGCAAGTTGCGCGCCTTTAAGAAAACAACTAGACCGAAGTCAAAAGTTTTCTCTGCCGAAAAGTCTAACTGCCACATACTTTCTTGCCAATAATCTTTTTCGTAATAGGCTGTTATCTGAGCAATACGTTTACCAGTAAATACATTAGCCAACTGAAATTCGAGGCCCCTATCAGGATTTCTATACAATAATGAAATATTACCTATATGACGCGACTGCCCTTGTAATGGGCGGGTTTGCTCCACCTCTCGAGCTACGATATCCGAACTATTATCATTAACATCTTCTCGTTCGTAGATAACCTTATCCGTAGTAATACTACTTTCGGTGAATGTATAATTGGCCTTTACGCCAAATTGTCTGAAAAACTTAGTCATATCGAACTCCAGACCATAATTTGTAGCATTACCGTAATTTCCTGGTTGCAGATAGGTTGAATTTCCATCTACTACAATTCCTTCTTCTATTGGATCGTTTATATCTTTATAGAAAGCTCCTATAAAAAGATTATCCTGTGGAGAGGGGAAAAACTCAAAACGCAGATCAATATTATTAGCTAATGTTCGCTTTAAATCAGGATTTCCTCGTTCATCAAACTCACTATCGGAGTATGCACTACCAATGTTATAAGGTACTATCTCGAAAAAGCCAGGACGTATTACTGATCGAAAATAAGAGGTACGAATATTCGTTTTATTATTAACAATGTATTTGGCGTGGAAAGAAGGTAAAAAGTCAGTATACTCCTGTTCTCCTATTGGATCTAAAGTACTAAAGTCGCCTAGATTTCTGAGTTCATAACCTTGTATGGTATGCTCAGCACGCACCCCACCTACTAATTCTATTTTTTTATCAATATCCCATTTAAACTGCGTGTAGGCTGAGCTTATTTTTTCTGAAGCATCGTAGTTTAAAGGGTTTGATGAGCTTCCTCTTGGGTTTCCTAACTCCCAAGTAATTTCGTCATATCTCCAATCTCTATCCTTGCGGGTAATAGCACTTTCATAAAACTCAGTATCGGGTTTAAAATTATACTGCACAAAGTTATTCTCACGCTCTTTGTCGCGATACATCCCTCCTATCTTTATGTTAAATTGGCTCGATAAATCTATTTGAGTATTTATGTAAAAAGACAGGTCTCTATCGCTATTATCCTCCCACTGACGAGTTGGCAAATATTCGTATCGGTCAATATCATATGCCAATATATTGCCTCCCAAATGCGTAATTCTTCTTCTAAAATCGAGCTGGTCTGGTCTTATACGCTGCGCCATTGAATATACACCCGACCAATCCATCTTCCATCTAGCAGTAAGCTGATGATTTCCTTGCAAAGTTGAATTATATATGGATTGCTCCGTTGTGCGGTTACGCGTTCGATGTACTACCTCGCCTGTTTTACTTTCAAAATCGTAGTTTGTAAAAAGTATCCTGTTGTTTTCACGAACCTGATCTTCTCGCTCATATATATAAGCATTGTATAAACTGATGGAGTGATTATGATTGAACTGATAATCGAGTTTATTATGAAAACCACCACGAAATAAATACGATGAATATTCACGCTCTTGCATGGTTTGTACTGCAACAGTATTATCTTCGATATTGTAGGCTCCGAGCGTGAAAAAATCAGTTTCTGAACCTCTATGCAATGATTGTACATTACCAGCTATCACAAGCCCTAACTTATTATTAAAAAACCTGTCACCCACAGATAATCCTAAATTGTAATCTACCGGATTATAGCTTTGAGTTTGTCCGTGATTGTTATTGGTAAAATCATTAATACTGGCACTATAACCTGCAGGATGCTTGCTATGTGGTGAGTTATAATCAGTGTTATTTTGACTGTAAGATCTAAAAGGAATCCCATCCTTACTAAATAAAGTTGACATACCAACAGATGCATTTACTTTAAACATAAAATTATCTGGTGCATTTTTCATAACTAAATTCATAGCTCCACCAACTGCATCCCCTTCCATATCGGGCGTTAAGGCTTTTGTTACCTCAATACGATCCATCAATTCTGATGGAAACATATCCAATGGCACATATCTATTTTTATTGTCAGGAGATGGAATTTTAACCCCATTTACAAGAGTGTAGCTATACCTTTTGGGCATTCCCCTAACTATGGCATAACTCCCAACACCCGCATTACTCTGCTCAAGTGATACCCCTGAGATGCGCTGCATTACATCAGCTACGTTTAAATCGGGTGAAAGCTCAATTGCAGCTCCCGAAACCACATTAACAACCATAGGAGCCATTCGTTCTGTAGCACGCGCACTTGAAATAGTATTCTTAATACCACCTGCTGTTACCACTATTTCCCCCATCAACAAGTCATCCTCATCAAGCGTGAAGCTGATTTCTTCATTATTGGTAAGCTTTATTGTATGTTGTTCCTGCTTACATCCAATGTACGATACCGTAAAGGTATATTCGCCAGGTTCTAATCCTTTTATTATGTAGCTTCCATCAAAACCCACTACTGACCCCTCTGTTGTGCCAGAAATTACAACTGTTGCGCCAACCAAAGGCTCTTTATTATTATCAGTTACTTTACCTTTTACCTCATATTTCTCAGCAAATGTATTCAGAGGAATGAGCAGCATCATAAAAATAATGCCTAATTGAGAGTTCATCATTTATCTTTCTTCATCTTAATTAACGATGGCAAATAAACGCGATGTATTGCACTTCAACTTAAAATTAACCTTATGCTATTATTATAATTAAGATCAATTCTACGGTTACTTATATATACTTATAATGGTTTTTTAACAATTATTAAATATTTAAGTAATCCTAATGGAGTAAACAACTGCACTAAGAAATTATAGTACAATAGATAAATGACAATATAGATGCGTGTTATTGAAAGATTGTTAACATCTAAAATCGATAAAAACACATTAAACAAGTGTTAATAGTACAAATTAAATAAAATAGACATTGCTAAAAAAACGAATAAAGGTAGCCTTGCCTATATGCACAAAGCACCACCGACCGCCAAATGATATGCTTGAATAGGTAATAAACAAAAAAGCACCTTCAAAATAAATGAAGATGCTTCTTTAATATGATAGTCAGTAAAACTCCACCACAGATCTTGTGTGATGCAGTATAATCAATTTATTCTATTTTGTGGTTACCACAACTTTTGCTGATTTTAAACCTTTACCACTTGCTACTAGTTGAATAGTACCCGATGATTTAGTTGATTTTAATACTGCTAGTGCCATGCCGTTAAATGCCTTACGATACGGTGCCTGAAATGACTCTAACGAAGCAGCATTACCATTATCAACAGCCACTAAACTACCAGCTCCTTTTACTTTAAAGTTGACTAGGTTATCTGCATTCGGACAAAGGTTACCATCTTTATCTTCAACACGCACAGTTACGTAAGCCAAATCTTCACCTGAAGCATCAATGCTTTCGCGATCAACAGATAGGCTAATTTTAGCTGGTGCACCTGCAGTATTAACCTGCTCTTCTAAAATAGCTTTGCCATCTTTATAAGCTACCACTTTAATAGATCCTGCTTGGTAAGGAACATCCCACGATAAGCGGTATGGCGAATCGAATGTTTTAGATTCGTAACGTAAGAAATCGACCAATACAGTACTTAGGTCTTTTCCTTTTACTTTTTTACCCATCGACTTTCCGTTCACAAATAACTCAGCCTCGTCGCAATTGGTATAACAGTATACTGGGATAGTTTTACCTTCCATGCCTTTCCAATTCCAATGCGGCAATAGGTGAACCATTGGCTTTGTAGTCCACTGACTTTGGTATAAGAAGAAACGATCTTTAGGGAATCCACAAAGGTCAACTGCCCCGAAATAAGAACTACGCGATGGCCAGTTATCGTTCCAATATCCGTTGGTTGAGTTATCTCTACCTCCGTATGGCGTTGGCTCACCTAGGTAATCAAAACCTGTCCAGATAAACTCACCCATACTAAACTCAAATTCTTTTTGAAAGTGGAATTCAATATCTGGTGGATATGCCCATGGCGGACCAACAATATCGTAACTCGTAACTTGGTTGTCATCGGCAATTTTATACTTCTCTACTGGGAAGTGATACACACCACGGCTACTTGTACAGCTGGAAGTCTCTGAACCATACAATGGCATATCAGGATAATTCTCACGAAGCTCACCATATTTAGTAGGCTTGTAATTTACTCCTGCAATATCAACTTGCTGAGCCATGTTGTGCTTATATGGCGCATCGTAATGATTAAAGCCAGCTGTAGTAGGACGTGTTAAATCTAACTCCTTTACGTAGTCGTTCAGCATTTTCGCTGTTTTCCAACCATTCTTCTTATCCTTTTGCTCAATAATTTCGTTACCAATACTCCACATTACAACTGAAGCATGGTTTCTATCGCGAAGTACCATATCTTTGATATCGCGCTCAGCCCACTCTTCAAAAAACACGTTGTAGCCGTTCTCTACTTTCTCCATTTTCCAAACATCGAAAGCCTCATCCTGAACCATTAAACCCAATTCGTCACAAAGTTCTAATAACTCACGCGATGGCATATTATGACTGGTACGAATGGCATTCACACCCATATCTTTCATAATTTGAAGCTTACGCTGATCGGCTCTTCTGTATGTAGCCGTTCCTAAAGCTCCATTATCATGATGCAAACAAACGCCATTAAAACGAACTTTACGACCATTTAAATAAAAGCCGTCCTTATCGTAATGGATGGTGCGAATACCAAAACGCGTTTTGTAAGTATCTACAACTTTACCATCCTGTTTAACAGTTGTTACGGCATTGTATAAGTTGGGCGTATCTAAATCCCATTTTGCCGGATTCTCGATATTACACCATAAGCCAGATACGGCCGATGCATTGGCTTTAATGGTTAATTTCTCACTAACCGTTGCTACCGATTTCCCTTCAGGAGAGAAATACTCTTGAGTTACCTCTATAACTGCATCCTTATTGCTTTTGTTATTAATGGTAGTCTCGTTTTGTACTACTGCTTTTGCATTACTAACCGTTGGTGTAGTAATAAAAGTACCCCATTGTGCTACATGTACTGGCGCATCAACCTTTAACCAAATCGAACGGTAAATACCTGCACCCGGATACCAACGCGATGATAAATCTTTAGGCTCTAAACGTACAGACACCACATTATCGCTACCGTCGTACTTTAAGTGCTTGCTAATATCAAATTCGAAACCTATATATCCATACGGACGATTACCTACGAAAGTACCATTTACCCATACATGAGCATCGTACATAGCCCCTTCAAACTCTAAACGAATTACTTTTCCCTTTGCACCTTCTGGCGTTTTAAAAGTTTTACGATACCATCCTGTACCATGAAATGGTAAACCGCCACTACGGGCATTGTATTTAATATCGAATGGTCCTTCAATTGCCCAATCGTGCGGCAAATCAAGGCTTCTCCATTTCGAATCATCAAATTGTGGTTTTTCTGCTCCTTCAGCCTTATCGTTGAAGAAACGCCACGAGTCGTTAAAATTGATGTTTTGCGCAAAACTATTTAAGCACACGCACAACACCAAACTCATTAGAATTAAAAATTTGTTGTTCATTAGATTTATTTATTGTTTTAAAAATTGCTTAGTATACATTGTATCATCAATTACAATTGAGATAAAATAAAACCCAGTAGCCAAATCCTTAGTTGAAAACGCTAGTTCATTTGCATTTATTACATTTCGATATTCGAAGCTTAGCGTTTTTGAGCCCATAACATCATAGACACTGATAGAAACATTACTTGATTTACTTATCCCAAAACTTAAATTACATATATCGTTAACCGGATTTGGAAAAATAACAATACTCTTTTCAAAACTAGACTCCGATACAGAATTACTGATTTCTTCTTCTTCAGGAGCCCAACCACTTCCTGTATAATCCTTATGGTAACCAACAGCCCATCCGCTTCCCTTAAGCGCACACCAAAATATATTTTCATCCTTTGGATCAGGTTTAAAGTCCACCACAGTATCGGGCTGACCAATATTCTGATTTACTTTTTCCCAAGTATCACCGCCATCAAAAGAAACATAAAGGCCTGGATTAAAATTAGAAGCCCCTTTATTTTCGTGTGGCAAAGCAACACAAACTGTTATAATATCTGAATTTACAGGCGATACTTCTGCTTGCCAAACCCAAGGCATTTCAAATATTTTTGTCCACGTAGAGCCATCATCGGTACTCTTCCAAACACCGCCTTCTGAGATAGATCCTTCTTCTCTACCACAAGAGATAAATAAGTCTTTGGATTTTCCATCCATAAACACATTATTAACCGCAACTATTTGCGATGGGATAGACAACTTTGCCCAATTATCACCTTTGTTAGTTGATTTATATAAACCGCCAGCAACGCCCGTTTTACTTTCGTTTAAAGCAGCATACAAGATTTCAGGATTCTCTGGATGCATAATTAATCGATGCACACTACAATTTGACGGAAATCCAGTATTCGGTCTAGTCCACGTTGCTCCACTATCCGTGCTTCTGTACACTCCAAAGTTTTCGTAATCATCTGGCACATTATCTTTACTTACATCAGTAATCGCATTCTCAGGTTGCGTAAAATAAATATTATCCGGATCATTATAATCAATCATTAAAGAGTTTTGAAACATCATATCCCCAGATACATTTCCAACCCAATCAATAGGTTTAGAAATATTAGCCCATGTTTTTCCACCATCTGTTGATTTGCGATAATATCCACTATGATCTTGGCGAAACATAAGGATGGAAACCTCATCTGAATTCTTCGGATTAACAGCAACTGCAGCAATGGAAGTTGCTCCGCCATCAACATTTTGGCCTTCAATTTGAGTAACAGGAATGGCTCTTTTATCGGGGTAACCTTCCAATGGTGCTGATTGCCAAAGACCATGCTCCCCTGAACAGAAAAAATAGCGTCCATCAATACCCGTTTGTAAAAGCATAAACCTACCTGGCAGGTTACTTGCTCCACGGCCAACCCATGCTGTGCTTCCATCATAGGTTTCAAAATCATCAACTTGCTCCCACGATTCTCCATTATTATTGGTACGTAATACTTGCTGATCCAAGCATATAAAAACATCACCTACGCTGTTAATCGTGAGAAAACGATTACCGTAAGTCTCTGTTTCATGATCTACAACACGTTGCAGATGAGCAAATTTTGTATTTGTTGTTTTCCCAACATTTCTATCAGACCAATAAGTCTCATCTTTATCACTATCCCAATAAGTACCTGTACGTGCCGATGGTTTCCAAGTACTTCCGCCATCACTCGTTTTCCACACATCGCTTGCTCCGAATGATTTATCATGTTTTACATTCTTGCCTAAATACACTTCATTTTTATCAATTGGATTTACAACAATACGATTAAAAACAGGTAATATTTCACTCGGGTAATCTGGATATGCAGCTAGTGCCTCATCTTCTGTAATACCAAACCAATAGGTGATAGTATTATAGTATTTATCGCGCGAGGACCAGTCGGTAATACTAATCAAATCATGATTAAGATTTCCTGTTGCGCTAATCCAATTAACACCCCCATCTGTACTTTTGTATACGCCTCCCGAACTTTTTACTGATGATCCGTCAGCCTCATATTTAGTTTGAAGGATACAGTACAATATAAATTCATCATCACTGGCGTTGTAGTAGTAATCCATATCTCGCGCCAAATGATGCGGTAAACCTTCTATACTCAATGCCCAATCAATACCTTGATTTGAACTACGGTAAATTCCATAATTAGTAACTGCAATAACTACATCAGAATTCCTTGGGTCAACAATTATTTTCCCAAATTCGGTTTTAGCAGGAAATACACTTGTGACCTTAATCCAATCTTGGCCCTTGTTAGTACTTTTATAAATATGACCATACTCTGCATAGTCATAAAAGTAACCCGTTGTCGGATCATCAAAACTTTCTTGACTACGATGATTAGATTTCACATTCCAGAAATTACCCGCACCCATATACCAAATATTATCATTACTTGGGTCAACGGCTAATTCAGAATGCTTTCCTCCAAAATTATCACTTACTAAATTCCAATTTCTACCTTGATCGGTAGATTTATATAGATGCCCTCTAACATCAATTGCTAATCCAAAATTAGCATCCTGGTGCGAAAAAGTTATCGCCTGAATACGACGCATATCTTTTCCATTTCCATCCTCATCTTTTATAGTTTGCCACGATACTCCATTATCCCAGGTACCATAACTATTGTACATATCTGGCGACTGAAACATCACATTTTCATCTGTAGGATGGCACCAAAACTCCTCGCAATAACCAGACATTCCAGGACCAAATTGGGTCCACTCAATTACATCACTTGATTCTATTCGCTCCGTTTGTAATTTATCAAAATAATCCTGGTCCATTTGGGCTTTAACTCCAACTACCGAACTTATACAAAAGATGTAAATAAATAGCTTGTAGATTTTTTGCATATAATCACTTTTAATTTTTTGTAATGAGGTATTCACAAAGGGTGAATAACTCTACTAATTTTTAGGTGACTGCAAGATACAATACCTACAAAATTCCACTCGTGGAATATAATTTATAAAGTTAGGGGGTATTTGAACATCCAATAGCAAATTAGCACCCCATTACTCCCTCTTAAGCAAACTAACTAATTAATCACACTTGGTTTCACAGCCTGATAAATAGCTGAACTTTCCATTTATTTTAAGGGGGTAATTATATATCGTACCTATTTCTCTTGTAGCTTTCAATATTAAATTGCTTCTTTGTATTTCATATTTAAAACACTCATTCATATTTAAATTCTATGATACAACAAAATCCATTAATGGGTACTTTATTACATGCTGTAGGTGGTGTTTCGGCCTCTACTTGTTACGTACCATTTCAGAAAGTAAAACAATGGAATTGGAATTCTTATTGGTTGGTTCAAGCTACTTTTGCTTGGTTAATTTTTCCATTAATTGTCGGGTATATAACTGTACCCAATTTATGGGAGGTATTTGCTGAATCGCCATTCGATTTAATTGTAAAAGCATTTTTGTTGGGTTCTATTTATGGATTTGGGGGCATGTGTTTTGGTTATGCCATTAAACATATTGGATACTCTTTAACCTATACTATTTCAATTGGTATTTCAGCCATCCTCGGAACTATCGTTCCCTTAATTATGCACGGTGAACTTATCTCTAAATTTCATGAACCAGGTGGCAATATTATCTATCTAGGAATGCTAATCTCCTTAATAGGAATTAGCTTATGCGGTGTAGCCGGATATAGAAAAGAAAAAGATCTTACCGAATTAAATAAAGAGTCAGGTGAAAAATCTTCTTTCAATATGAAAAAAGGTTTTACCCTTACTTTAATTGCGGGTGTATTATCTGCTGTGTTTGGCATCTCGCTAGAGGTAGGTGCTCCAATTGCAGAAATAGCAGGAAAACATGGTGCTGGCCATTTTGAAGGAAATGCCAACTTAATGCTTTCAACTATGGGTGCATTTGCTACAAACTTAATTTGGTTTGTTGTGGTTGGCATAAAACAAAAAACATTAAAAGAAATAGTTGATGTAAAAGGTCTTGGTGGTAAAACAATAGGACTTAACATGTTTATGTCAATAATCAGTGGTGCACTTTGGTACGGACAATTTTTCTTTTACAACATGGCACACGTACGCATGGGCGGATTTAAGTTCGCTAGTTGGGTTATCCACATGTCAATGCTAATATTCTTTAGCTACATACTAGGTATTGTAATGAAAGAATGGTCGCAGGTTTCTAAACGAACTTACCGAACACTAGTTTTTGCCTTGGCTGTCTTAATTTCATCATTCTTAATTATGACCTACGGAAGTAGCATGGGCACTGAGGCTATTGGGCACTAAAATAGAGTTAATTAGTTTTCAGCCAGAAGCCAATAGTGAAAAATTAATACTAAAGGCCAAATACTATTATCTCAAACCTAACAAGCTATTCACATTCATCTGATTAAAAAAATAGAAAATATACATATGAGCACTGATATTAAAAAATTAAAAGGAATTACTTGGAACCATAGTCGTGGATTTACTTCAATTGTTGCTGTATCGCAACGTTTTGAAGAACTAAACCCAGGTGTTCAAATTTCATGGGAGAAAAGATCATTACAAGCTTTCGCTGATGAGCCTATCGATCAACTGGCTGAGCGTTACGATTTCTTAATTATTGATCACCCATGGGCAGGTTTTGCAGCTCGAACGCAAGTGATTATGCCTTTGGATACAATTCTATCTAAAGACTTAATGACAGATTTAGCGGAGAATTCTGTTGGGCGTTCTCACGAGAGTTATTCTTTTAACAATCACCAATGGGCATTGGCTGTAGATGCTGCTACACCGGTTGCCTCTAGTCGTCCAGATTTATTCCAAAAAGAAGGACTTAAATTCCCTGAAACTTGGGACGATTTAGTTGAACTTTCAAAAACAGGTAAAGTAGCCATCCCTGGTATTCCTCAGGATACTTTAATGAGTTTTTATATGGTATGTTCTACTTTAGGTGAGAATGTATGCGAAACTAAAGATTACGTAGTATCTGACGAAACAGGCCTAAAAGCGTTACAAATGCTACGCGATTTAGGAGAGAATATCAAACCAGAAAGTTATGATTGGAACCCAATTAAGGTTTGTGAAGCCATGACTTTAACTGACGATTATATTTACGCGCCGTTTGGATATGGATACACCAATTATTCTCGCGAAGGATATGCACGTGTTACCTTAAAGTATCATGATATGGTTGCTATTAACAATCAAAAACTAATCAGTACTTTAGGAGGAACAGGTTTAGCACTTTCATCTAAATGTGAAGAAAAAGAAATAGCAGCTAAATTCTTAGAGTACGCAGGTTCTTTAGAGGTACAAAAAGGAATTTTCTTTGATAATGGTGGACAACCTGGACATAGAAAAGCTTGGACTGACGAAAGAGTAAACAGCCAGTGTATGAATTTCTTTTCAGATACTTTACCTGCTTTAGATCGTGCTTTTTTACGTCCACGATACAACGGACATATGTACTTCCAAGATAGAGCGGGTGCGCCTATCCGTGAATACATGATGAATGGTGGCGATCCTAAACAATTACTGAAACAATTAAACGAGTTATACATCAAATCCCTTTCGGAAAATGAGTAATGCAAAACCTTTAGAGGGTATGTTGGTACTTGAGTTCTGCCAATTTTTGGCAGGACCATCTGCCGGACTTCGTTTGGCGGATTTAGGAGCTCGTGTAATTAAAATTGAGCGACCAAACCACGGTGAGGCTGGCCGCCAAATCGCCATTAAAAACCTTAGGGTTGATGGCAGCAGCTTGGTATTTCATACCTTAAACAGAAATAAAGAATCATACGCAGCTAACCTTAAGGATGCGGATGATTTAGAAAGAGTAAAAGCACTGATCGCTAGAGCGGATGTGATGACGCACAATTTCCGCCCTGGTGTAATGGAGAAAATTGGTTTAGATTATGATACTGTAAAGGCTATTAATCCTAAATTAGTTTATGCCACAGTAACTGGTTATGGTACTGTAGGTCCTTGGTCGGCAAAGCCTGGTCAGGATTTATTAGTGCAATGCATGTCGGGCTTGGCTAACCTAAGTGGCGATAAAGAAGATGGCCCTACTCCATTCGGATTGGCTGTTGCCGATATCGTAACAGGCTCTCATATGGTGCATGGTATTTTAGCCGCGTTATTGCGCTGTGCTAAAACACAAAAAGGTGCCATGGTTGAAGTAAGCCTGCTGGAGTCCATGCTCGATTTCCAATTTGAGGTAATTACAACCTACCTCAACGATGGAAATAAACTTCCTGAAAGAGCTGCTCAAGGTTCAGGCCACGCCTACTTAAGCGCACCATACGGAGTTTATGCAACAAAGGATAGTCATATTTCATTGGCCATGGGTTCATTCGATACTTTAGTCGAACTATTAAATGCAGACGAACTTAAAGGATATAGCGAGGCTGAAACCTTTACCAAACGCGATGAGATTATGGCCATATTACGAGACATACTTTCAACCAAAACAACGCAAGAGTGGCTTGATATTTTTGAACCTGCAGGCATTTGGTCTTCGGCAGTATTCGATTACGAACAACTGTTAAACCACGAAGCTTACAAAGTATTGCAAATGGATCAGAAATTGAGTTTAGATACGGGTGAGCAAATTCACACCACACGTTGCCCTATCCGTTTAAACGATGAAAAAATATTTGCACCAAAACCTGCACCGCGTGTAGGACAGGATACGGATGCCATAACTAAAGAGTTTAACCTGTAGAGACAAAGATATGCTACCATTAAAAGATATACTTGTAGTTGATTTAAGCCAGTTTTTGTCTGCTCCTTCAGCTACTTTACGCTTAGCCGATTTAGGTGCCAGAGTAATTAAAGTTGAACGCCCCGAAACAGGTGACATCTGTCGTCAGCTATACGTTTCTAACGTAATGCTCAACGGCGAGTCTTCAGTATTCAGAGCGATTAATAGAAACAAGGAAAGTTTTCAAGCAGATTTAAAAACTGAAGACGATAAAAATAAAGTACTCAAGCTTATTGCTAAAGCAGATGTGCTAGTGCACAACTTCCGTCCGGGAGTAATTGAGCGATTAGGCTTGGATTACGATACTGTTAAAGCCATCAACCCCTCTATTGTTTATGGTGAGATTTCTGGTTACGGATCAGAAGGTCCTTGGGCAAAAAAACCAGGTCAGGATTTATTATTACAATCACTTTCGGGAGTTACTTGGTTAAGCGGAAATGCCGATAAAGGTCCAGTACCTATGGGAATTGCCATTGCTGATATTTTAGCAGGTTCGCACTTAGCGCAAGGTATTTTAGCTGCTTTAGTGAAACGCATTAAAAGCAATACAGGAAGCAAAGTTTCTGTAAGTATGTTGGAATCTATTCTCGATTTCCAATTTGAAACCATCACTACCTATTACCATGATGGCGGAGAGCCTACTGTGCGTACCGCTAGTAATAATGCACACGCTTACCTTGGTGCACCTTATGGTGTTTACGAAACACAGAATGGTCATCTGGCTTTAGCCATGGGTGCTATTCCTGTTTTAGGAGAATTATTAAGTTGCAAAGCTTTAACGGAGTATCCTGAGCCTGATAGTTGGTTTACGCAGCGTGATGAGATTAAAGATATTCTAGCAAAACATCTTCAAGCACAAAGTACTGAGCATTGGCTATCTATTCTTGAGCCTGCTGATATTTGGTGTGCTGATGTATTGAGTTGGGACAAGCTTTTTGCTCACGATGGCTTCAAGGCATTGCAGATGATTCAGAATGTGAAAATGGGCGATGGTTTCGAGTATCAAACCACACGCTGTCCTATTAAAATAGATGGAGAGTATTTAACTTCATCACTTGGTTCTCCTTCAATTGGTGAGCACACAGCAAAAATTTTAAGCGAACTATAAGCTAGTAAACAATGAAGGAAAAATTAAGAATTGCCGTTCGTAAATTCGGTCCTTTTGAGAGTGCTATAGATAAAATATGGGCCGACTTCTGCAAGCTGAATAACTGCGACTTAGAGTTGGAAGCTATCCCAATGGATTTACATCCTTTATACGATAGCACTTTAAAAAATGATGGCCTTAAAAATGGAGAATGGGATATTGCCTTAATCAATACCGATTGGATTACTGAGGCATATAGCTCCAATGCTATTCTCGATCTTGTTCCGTTTATCAATAATGATTCTTCTATTGATACAGAAGCATGGAGTAACTCTATGTTGGGCAAACAAAGTTTTGATAATGCCTTTATGGGCTTGCCATTTCACAATGGCCCTGAGTGCTTAATTTATCGTAAAGATTTAATTAACGATCCCAAAGAAAAAGAAGCTTTTAAGGCACAATATGGTCGTGAATTAGAATTGCCAAAAACTTGGGACGATTTAATGGAAGTAGCCACTTTCTTTAACCGTCCTGAAGATAATTTATACGGAACTACGTTTGCTGCCTATCCTGACGGACACAATACGGTATTTGATTTTTGTCTGCAGCTTTGGACACGCGGTGGCCAATTAATTACCGATGATAAAAAGGTAATCTTAAATTCAGAAGCAGCTGTAGCAGGTATGAATTTCTACCGCAAAGCACTTCAGAATACAGATGCTATACATCCTGCTTCGCGCGATTTCGATTCTGTAAAAGCCGGATTGGCCTTTGCTGCTGGCGAGTTAGCCATGTGTGTAAACTGGTTTGGTTTTGCTGCCAACTGCGAAGTGAATGCCAATTCTCAAGTAAAAGGTAAAGTTGATGTTGCCTATATCCCTGCAGGCGAAGGCGGCGAAGGCGTTTCCTTAAATGCCTATTGGATGTATGTGATTGGCGCCGGAAGTAAAAAGCAGCAAGTAGCCTATGATTTTATTAAATTCGCTACTTCGGCTCAAAACGATGAGTTGTTAACCCTCGAAGGAGGTATTGGCTGTAGAGTATCAACATGGCGCAGCCCTAAGGTGAATGCCGAGATACCCTATTATCATAAATTAGAAGAGCTGCACCAAAATACAAAATCGTTACCACGCATGGGTAACTGGTCGCAAATTGCAGATATTATTGATGAATTGGTATTGAAAGTAATCAATACAGAAGAAGCCATTGAGTCTATTTTAGAGACTGCACAAACTAAAGTAAACAAGCTGTAAAAGATTAAAAGAGATGGAAATCAATTATAACTATACATTACCAAAGACTTCTCGCCCAATTATTATTTTTGGTGCCGGAGGTATTGTAAACGATGCACATATGCCAGCCTACAAAAAGGCAGGTTTCGAAGTATATGGTATCACCAACAGAACCAAAGCGCGAGCTGAGAAAGTTGCTGAAAAATTCGGCATTCCACGAGTATTCGATAGCATCGATGATGCCATTGCTCAAGCTCCTGAAAATGCAGTGTTCGACTTAACATTAATGCCCAATCAGTTTGTTGATACATTAGAAAAACTACCGGATGGAGCAGCGGTGTTAATTCAAAAGCCTTTGGGCGATTACTTTGAGCAAACCAAAGAAATCATTGAAGTTTGCCGTCGTAAAAAACTAATTGCTGCTGTTAATTGTCAACTGCGTTTTGCTCCATATATTATGGCGGCTCGTAATTTAATTAAGCAAGGTGCCATTGGCGAGATTTACGATATGGAAGTAAAGGTAACCGTGCATATGCCATGGGAATTATTTCCAAATGTAATGTATCACCCACGTTTAGAAATTCAACAACACAGTATTCATCATATCGATTTAGTGCGTTCTTTCTTGGGTAACCCTAAAGGAATTATGGCTAAAACACTGAAACATCCTGGCAAAGAGATGTCATCAACACGTACCAATGTTATTATGGAGTATGGCGATGATGTACGCGCCTTAGTAAGTACGAATCACGATCATATTTTTGGTCACAATCACCAAGAAAGCTATGTGAAGTGGGAAGGTACTAAAGGAGCCATTTATGCAAAAATGGGTTTATTGATGAATTATCCTGATGGTGTGCCTGATGCTTTTGAATATTGCATTTTGGAAGAAGGTAAAAAGCCAGAATGGAAATCAATGAAATTAGAGGGATCGTGGTTCCCTGATGCATTTATCGGAACTATGTCATCTTTAATTTGCTACGCAAATGGCGAAACAGACAAATTAGACACTTCGGTAGATGATGTATTAGATACCATGCATGTTGTTGAAGCAGCTTATGCATCGAGCGATGCGGGTGGCATTGCTCCAAAATACGATTCAATTTAAATAGTAATTAGCTAGAAGTCAGAAGTGAATCTCATCCGACATTGCGTCATCGCGATGCAAGAAGCCATCACAAGGTGAGATGAATTTTACAAAATGCCTTGAGATTCCTTCGTTCCTCGGAATGACGAGGCGCTCATTAAGGTTCAATTGACTTACGATATTGCGTCACTGCGAAGAATGAAGCAGTCTCAAGGAAAGATGCTTAATGAATTTAAGCCAACACTAAATTAAAAATAATTAAAACTCAACATCCATAATGAAAGCAACGTTGTACGAAGGAAATAAATCCTTCTCAGTAGTCGAAAAAGAAATTGAAGCACCTGCAGCAGGTGAAGTAAGAATTAAAGTAGCCTATTGTGGTGTTTGTGGTACAGATGTACACATTTACCATGGTATGATGGATCAACGTGTGGATATTCCACAAATTATTGGACACGAAATGTCGGGTACGGTTGATGCCATTGGCGAAGGTGTTACGGGTTATAAAGTTGGTGAAAAAATTACGGTTCGTCCTTTGGATAATCGTGGAGAAACAGCTTCTGATAAAGGGCACGGACATATTGCGAAGTCGTTAAAGTTTATTGGTATCGATAGTCCTGGTGCCATGCAGCAATATTGGAATGTACCAGCTTTTACTTTACACAAATTAAAAGAAGAGACTGATCTTAAATTAGCTGCATTAATTGAGCCGCTTTCAGTTGCTTGTCACGATGTGCGCAGAGGTCGTTTACAAAAAGGAGAAACAGCAGTTGTTCTTGGTGGTGGTCCAATCGGATTATTAGTTGCCATGGTTGCAAAAAGCAAAGGTGCTAATGTTGTTATTTCTGAGGTGAACGAAATTCGCATTAAAATGGCCGAAGAAATGGGATTTGAAGTAGTGAATCCTGTGAAAACAGATTTAGTTGAATACGTTGAAAAGAAAACAAATGGCGGTTTAGCCGATGTTGTTTTTGAAGTGGCAGGTGTTCAACCGTCATTAGATGTAATGACTGAGGTGGCTGGTATCAGAGGACGAATTGTGATGGTTGCCATTCATGGCGAGAAAAAACCAATCGATTTATTCAAATTCTTTTGGAAAGAGCTTGAATTAGTTGGTGCTCGTGTATACGAAAAAGAAGATTACGAAGAGTCAATCGAGTTAATTACTAAAAACGAATATCCTTTCGAAAGTATTATTACTGATACAAAACCATTGGATCAAATTCAACAATTATTCGAAGATATCGACGCTACGCCAACAGGAATGAAGTTCTTAGTGGATTGTCAGTAATGAGTTAGTAGTTTTTAGCTATTAGTTAGTAGTGATTTACAAACGATATTGCGTCATCGCGATGCAAGAAGCGATCTCAAGGGAAGATGTTTTTTACAAGGCGCCTTGAGATTCCTTCGTTCCTCGGAATGACGCAATAATTAGATACAAAACCATTGGATCAGATTCAACAGTTATTCGAAGATATTAACGCTACGCCAACAGGAATGAAGTTCCTAGTGGATTGTCAGTAATGAGTTAGTAGTTTTTAGCTATTAGTTAGTAGTGATTTACAAACGATATTGCGTCTTCGCGATGCAAGAAGCGATCTCAAGAGAAGATGTCTTTTCAAGGCGCCTTGAGATTCCTTCGTTCCTCGGAATGACGTAATAACAATTAACAACAAATATTAATCAAGAATGTAAGGCATCTTAATACTTGTGTCTTGATACTTGATACTAAAAAATAAACAATGAGCATTTTAAATAAATTTAGCGTAGAAGGTAAAGTTGCCTTAGTAACAGGATGTAAAAGAGGAATTGGTATGGGAATGGCCGTGGCATTGGCCGAGGCTGGAGCTGATATCATTGGTGTGAGTGCTTCTTTGGAAAAAACAGGTAGTGCTGTTGAAAAAGCGGTAACTGCTTTAGGTCGTAAGTTTACGGCTTACACATGCGATTTTTCTGATCGTACATCTTTATACGCATTTATTAAAGAAGTAAAAGCTGAGAATCCGGTTATCGATATCTTGGTAAACAATGCGGGTACTATTTTAAGAGCCCCAGCTGCTGAGCATCCAGACGAAATGTGGGATAAAGTAATTGAGGTAAATCAAAATGCACAATTTATTTTAACTCGCGAAATTGGTAAAGAAATGGTAGCTCGTGGATCGGGTAAAATTGTATTCACCGCTTCGTTATTAACATTCCAAGGTGGAATCACCGTTCCTGGTTATGCAGCTAGTAAAGGTGCTATTGGTCAAATGACTATGGCTTTTGCCAACGAGTGGGCTTCAAAAGGAGTTAACGTAAATGCTATTGCTCCAGGTTATATCGATACTGATAACACTGAGGCTTTACGTCAGGATCCAGTTCGTTCTGAGCAAATTTTATCTCGTATTCCAGCAGGAAGATGGGGTAAGCCTGAGGATTTTGCAGGACCAGTTGTATTCCTTTGTTCTGAAGCAGGTTCGTACATGCAAGGAGCTGTAATGCTTGTTGATGGCGGCTGGATGGGGCGCTAATTAAATAAAGTATCAAGTAGTAAGACACAAGTATCAAGATACGATACTCAGTCTTGATACTTGATACTAGTTACTTGATACTAAAAAAACAGATATGCATATCAAATCACAATATTTCGAAGATTACACGCTGGGAGATTTTAGAGAGACTCTTGGTAGAACGATTACAGAAACCGACTTTGTTGTTCATGCGGGTCAAACGGGAGATTTTTTTCCACACCACATGGATGCTGAGTGGTGCAAAACACAGCCTTTTAAGCAACGCATTGCACATGGCACATTAACTTTTAGTGTGGCTATTGGCATGACGGCTACAGAGATTAATCCTGAGGCTTTCTCTAAAGGATACGACCGCTTGCGTTTTATTAAGCCGGTTCATATTGGCGATACCATCCGAGTAAAGGTTACGATTTCTGAAAAAACAGAATCGAAAAAACCAGAGTTCGGACAAGTAAACGAACACGTTGAGGTATTCAATCAAAAAGACGAGCTAGTATTGGTTTGTGATCATATATTATTGGCGAATAAAAAGGATAAATAAATATTTATAAGCATTTTTTATCAAGGCTTGCTCCAATCAAATGAAGCAGGCCTTTTTTATGAAACTTAGCTTGGTATTATTATCGCCTGGGCAGAAGTCTCAATAAATCAAGTTATTTATATCATAAGAATATGTTCGGGTGAAGCTTGCTGCTGAAGTAAAAGGGCAATTTCAGCTCGGGTGGAGCTTGCTGCTGAAGTAAAAGAGCATTTCCAGCTCGGGTAGAGCTTGCTGCTGAAGTAAATGTGCATTTCCGGCTCGGGTAGAGCTTGCTGCTGAAGTAAATGTGCATTTCCGGCTCGGGTGGGGCTTGCTGCTGAAGTAAAAGAGCATTTCCAGCTCGGGTGGAGCTTGCTGCTGAAGTAAATGTGCATTTCCGGCTCGGGTGAAGCTTGCTTATGAATTAAATGTGCAATTCCAGCTCGGGTGGAGCTTGCTTAAAAAGTAAATGTGCATATCCATAACGTTGGCATATGAAACGTAAGGATTTTTAAACACAAAATTACCTTGTTGCTCAGAGCCAAATTTGCAATTAGACACAAATTTAAATTTTTTAATCAACACATCAAATTGCAAATTTGGCGGGCTCGATTAAATGCTCAAAAGTTCCATAATCCACTGTTGTCCTTATGTTTTGTGATGCATTGTTATGGCCTTTTATTCTTTCTTAAATTTAATTCCTTCAATTCTTAACTCATTGTCAACATTATGTATACGTATCACCTCCTTTTTCAAGAAATCACCTGATGTTGCCAACCATTTGATAACTTTTTCGGCTCCATTCTTCAAAAATGGACTTCCTTCTTTTTGCTCAGTTGTAAAATATTGTTCAACTGACCCTGCAATCAAATCTGTTACACTTAATAAATCCATTGTATGGATATCTTTATTTGCAAAAGGCAATTTTGATCCACCAATTTGTTTGTATTTATTGTCAGAGTATACTTTAAGCACAGCTTTCAATAAACCTAAAGCATTATTGAACATCTCACTATTTTGAATAACAGGGTCCTTATCACTCATCCAAATAACCTTCTGGTCTGAATCTGCAATAAGAGGTAATACATATCCTATTACATGTAATATCCTCATAAGCTTTTCAGCGGCTTTTTTATGCCAACGACCCAATCCTGCATTTTCTATTTCCTTAAGCAAATGTATATTCTCATTTCCAATAAACAATGAACTCAATTTCCTGTCGATAAGAATTGTAAGTGAAAATCCATAAACATTACGGTCAATTGTCTCTAAATATTCGTCTAATGCTCTAAAAGAAGGACCGTAATCCAAATCTTTAAATGAGATTTCTTTCTTACTCAAATCATATTTTTTTCTGACCTTTTTTAATGCTTCGCTAATGTGATAGCAATGATTCCAACCGCAAAACAAGAAAGAGTATGAGTTATATTTACTGCCTTTGTGTTCTCCTCCATAATCTGAGAATATAGCTATTGATTCATTTCCCATTGTTTTTAGTTCGGGAAGGGTAAGTTCCCCTTTTGAATGCTGCGCTTGAAAGTATGAATCTAATAGTCGAATTAAAGAAGAGTTTTCTTCAAACCTTTCACGTTTTATGGAATTGAATTGAATGTTTTTTAAAGTCATAGAATTAACAAATTCTTCCCAAGTATTCGGAATTTCGTATTTCTTGTTATTATATTCTATAAATCGGTTGCTCATTTTTTTTAATTGGCCATAACTAACTCATATTCTCACCACCTCACTATACAAAAATACCGTATATTCTACACACTCACCTCATTGGGTAATATACGCACAAGTGGGAATATCTAATTCGGATATGAAAGTAGAAAAAAATATCTTATGCTCAACTACACGTAACACCTTTGAGTCGCCGCTCGTGCGCGAATCCCTTCGCGTTCATTTTTATACTACTTTAAAGTTGGACGACACGTGAGGACAGATGTAGCAGCAAAGAGGGCTAAAGCACATTTGAAAATTATACAATAAACACGAATCCCAAAATCTAATAAAGAACTTTAAAACCCGACTAAAATACTTGAGTGGTATTGAAAACAGGTTGTAGTTCAACCGCGAATAATCGCTGGGTCTTGCAGACCATTCATTCCTATTTATTAGCGATCGTCATTTTTTATATTGTCAATTAACTCTTGCTCTAACTCGTTGTAATTTGAAATAAGTATATCATCATTCACTAGATACAGAAACTTTTCTTTTGAATTGAATTTACCTAAACTAAAAGAAAGCCTAGAACCTGGATATCGAAAACTTGATCTACCAATATTGTAATAAAAACATACTTGGTAATTATCAATATCTTCGTATAAAAGCTCAAAATCACATGAATATCCTTTTTCAAATTCATGCCTTTTTGATAGCTTTCCATATATAATATTACGCTCATAACCTGGCTTTAGCCACTTTTCTCTGTCCTCGGTAGGATGATGCTCATAATATGGATTTATATGATAAAATGAACTATCAGTATCAAAAATGAAAAAACCTAAATGATCTGTATCTAATATTCCTGAAATATTATCAAGCTTTAGAAGGACTCTTTTTTTACAAAAAACGTAAATACTATCGTTTGAGTAACTATATAGTGTATTTTCGTGTAGACTTTTATCCGTATATCCAAAAGCTCTATAATATTCTTTTGCTAAAAGTTTCTTTTGAGTTTTATCAAGTTCAGTTGCATATAGATGCCTGAAATCATTTTTATCAAGTAACTGTTTGTTTTCTTCATCACTATGCCTTGCAATATAATCTGTGTAGTTAAATGTAAGATGTTTGAAAACTTTTAATACTCGCTCAGTCATAATGGTTGTATCATGAAGCATTATGAAAAAACCTGTCTTCCTTATTCGTAAGGAATTGTGATTATTAAATGAAGATACTGAAAATTCAATTCTAGGGAATTCTTTATACTCCTTCTTAGATAGTGTAACCTTCAAATAATCTTCTATGGTTGATGTAATACAATTGTATTTGAATCGATATTCTTTGTTAAAATTACTAGATGTAAATGTTATTTTCTCCGTTTCTATCTTATAATAACTGGCAGTTGTTGCAAATGCAGTCAATATATTTAATCCAAAAAACATAATTACTAAGGTGTATTTCATTTCAAAAATATTACTACGTAAGTATTACTGATTGATTACCGCTATCGTTGTTTAGTTTACTTTCTTTTAAGTTACTCACTTCGCCCCGCATTACGTTTATAATTTGTTGTGCGTTCGTGTTTTCTTGCAATCTACTAATTCTTTTTCAGGTTTATTCCTATGCTTCCACCAATATTTGATAGTATTTTTTCGCCAAATAGCCCGTGTTCTATCAAAGTCTTCCCAGTATCTTTCTTTATGTCCACCCGCCGATTTCTCAAAAAAGCAATTCCGTTTTTTGATTGTATAACGATTATCGCCTTGTGTTAATTTCCCGAAATTAATTGCATTCGACGGACAATGATGCATACATCTTAAGCAGTGCAAACAGTCTTTGTTATCTACTATTTCAATATAATCTCCTTGGTTTACAAGATTTGAATCGGGACATTTTTTTGCACACAAACCACAATTTTTACAAGCATCTGTATCTATCTGCAATTTTGGATATTTCGTAATTTCAATATCTTTAACAATTTTCAGTCTTAGTGGGGCAAGGATATGAGGTTTTTTCTGTACAATTTTCCTATGTCCATTTATATTATCCAATATTTCGATTACAAAATCATCAATCTTTCTTGTAATGTCATCTTCAAAAAACATAACATTTTCATATTCATAATCATTTTCAGGTTTTCTTGCGGATATTCCATTTGAAGGTGATTTAAAACTTTTCTGACCAATTAACTTAAAATTAAGCTTTTTCAACTTTTTCGAAAAATCATAAAATACATCTGCTGTAAAACGAGCATAAGTACAAAATTGAAAACATGTATTATTCCTACACTTTTCTTGTAGTACAGGAAATACTTTCAGATAATTATCAGGGAAGGTAAATTTATAAACGGGGTAACCAAAACCAATAACTTTATCGGAAAAATCAATAGTTTTTAGCATGTCTATGTCCTCAATAGAGATTAAATCTACTCTATGATTATTTCTCTCAAGCCTTTGTTTTATTTTGTTACTTATTAATTCTGTATTGCCTGTTCCTGAAAAATGTATAATTATAAATTCCATATTAACCTACTGTTCACTCTTTTTCTCTTGCATGCATGACGCTCAACTAAATCATATACTCACCACCGCACTATACAAAATTACCGTATATTCTGCATACTCACCTCATTGGGTAATATAAGCAACTGTGGAAATATATAATTCAGATATGAAAGTAGAAAAAAATATCTTATGCTCAACTACAAGTACCATCTTTGAGTCTCTATTTTATACAGTCATTCGCTGCAGCCGCGATAGGAACGGCAGTGGCGGCTGTGCTTGTGTTGTTTTATAGGGAGTGCGGAGGCGACCGCAGGAAGCCCACGTACCGACTATATAAAACACCCAAGCAAAGTTGCTACTATAGTGGATAGCGCGTTGAGCTGCCCAAATCATATTACTCTTGCGTTCCGCCTATAGATACATGTATGGCTTTCACTGTTTTTAAGGTCTCTTCAACAATGGTATCGTTTGATACTAATTTACGAAGCTGCGAGGTTAAACCAGATACCATAAGTACGGCCATTACATCGTTATTTACATCGTATACAGGCGCAGCAAAATCGGTAACCCCCTCGGTTAAGGTACTTTTACGGATTAAACACTTGATATCCTTCAGTTCTTTAAGCTCTTCTTCTAATTGTATTTTTTCTTCCTTCGATAATTCTTTATAATCGTCGGAAGCCTTAAGTATTTGCTTACGCTCTGCTGGTGTTTTGTGTGCTAATATTATTTTACCCGAATTGGTTTGGGTGATGGGAAACACCCCTCCCACCTCAACAGACAGAGAAATTGGTGTCATGCTTTTAGCCTGACAAATGATTAAGAGTTTTCCTTGATAAAAGAAACTTAAATGACAGGACTGATTAATGGTGTGCGATAACTGCTCAAGGTAAGGCATGGCGGCTTTTACCAATTTATCGATTGACGAGTGATGGTGCGACAGCTGAAACAAACGCAAGGTTAACTGATATTTGCCCGATATAGGCTCCTTATTTACATATCCCCTATCTTCGAGGCACACCAACATTCGGTATATCTCGTTTGGTTTACGATTAATTCCTATTCCGATTTCCACTTGTGATTGCGGAACTGACTGAGCTGAAAGGAATTCTAAGATATCTAAACCCTTATCTAAAGCGGGCGCATAATAATTAGGCATAAGCACAATTTAATTTCCACAAAAATAAGAAAATCAGCATTTTTAATAGTGCAATAGCCACTTTTATTATGAAGTTGTTTAAGGTTGTAGGGGAATTTCGAGAGTGACAATTTGATTATCAGTGGCAAAGCTCAATTTTCTATTGCATAGCCGTAGCTACGGAATAAAAATTAGCTGAAGCCAATGAAATCAAGGTGTTACTCGCAGATTTTCAATACAACTTTAAACAACTTCTATAGCAAAATTTACATAGATACTTTTTTATTGAGTATCGTAATAATTATATAGATAAGCATATATGGGATAATTGAAAATTTGGTTATGCATTGATTTTTTTTAATCTTTAGCCTACCCTTAAAACCTATTCCAATGGATTATCGCACAAAAATTAATGTACTACACTATTATTGGATTATATTTTTTTTAATAATTCCAAGCTTTGGAATTGCACAAAATACTGTTACTCTAGTAATCACAGAAATTCCATCGTACACTCCAAAAACAGATACCCTATATCTTTCGTCTTCGCTTGATGGATGGATAGAAAGTAATGATTCTAAAAGATTCCGACATTTTCCTGATGGAGCTTATCGCTTAACTGTTGACCTTAAGGATAACAGTTTCTTTGAGTATAAAATTAATCGTGGTAACTGGGATAAAGTTGAAGGAAATAACTGGGGGGATTATAGGCTAAACCGTAAGTTTGTTTATAATGATTCCATATTCGAAATTCACCTTAAGGTTTTAACTTGGCAAGATTTACACCATTCAATTTATCCGCCAATAGATATTATTGTAAAGTCAATTCCTGAAAATACGCCTCATGATGCATCTATATTTTTAACAGGCACCTTTAACAATTGGATTGATAATGATCCTAATTACAAATTATCAAAAAATAGTGATGGAAGTTATAGCGGAAAAATACCTCCTGGATATGATACTATTTCCTACAAGTTTATTAGAGGTCCATGGGAATCAATAGAGAGTAGATGGGATGGTGGAATGCTTTCGAATCGAACATTTATTGCATCGAGTAATCGGGATCGTAAGGTTGTTACTGAAATTGCAGATTGGCAAGATTTATCAACAAAAAAGGTGAGCTTAAAAGCCATATTTCTTTTATTAATATTACAATCTATTGTACTAATAGTAATTAAATTACACCATAAAAGCGGCATAAAATTACTACTATTAAATGTACTTGTAATTTTAGCATTACTCCTAAAATATCTATATCTCGACTTTCCTTTTCTAACACATTTTCCTAAAGGATACTTACTAACTGGCATACTATTTTCTACCATTATTCCTATATACTACATTAAATTAAAGAAAAGCATCAATAAATTTAAGACAATAGAAAGGGTTCTTTATTTACCCCTTATCTTAGTGTTATTATGGTATCTTAGTTATTATTCAGTATCAAAGGATACTTTTTTTCTAGGTTTAGTGACCAATAAATACAACCACCTATTTTTTAGCTTATACGGATTCAGTTCTGTTTTTATGCTAATACTTTATTTCAATATACAATCAGTAACTTCCAACCTAGAGCTCAATAAGAATCAAAAGAGAACTTATCAGATATTTCAATACTCATGCTACGCAATTACTTCAATTACAATAGCTGCTGTTTTACTATATATCAGTCAAGATATAGATATTAAGTTTGTAACTGATTGGTATGAACATTTAGTATGGATATTTATTGGGGTTTCATTAATCTACTATCATTGGTCAACAATTCTTGAAAAAAATTCCGTTTCTCATAAATTACAAAACAGTAAAATTAAAGATTCACATTTGAATAACAATTGGATGAAACTCAAGTCGAAACTTGTCAATCTTATGGAAGAGGATAAGGTATACTTAAATCCAGAGCTCACATTATCAGACTTATCACTTTTATTAGGTACTAACAACCAATATGTATCAAAGTTAATTAACGAAGGATTTGAAAAAAGCTACAATGATTATATTAATTCGTATAGAATTAAGCTTTTTATAGATATAGTACAAAACGACAATACCAATAGAACATTCCTGCACCATGCATTTAAAGTGGGCTTTAATTCAAAATCGGCTTTTAATAGGGCTTTTAAAAAGGTGAAAAATACAACCCCAAGTGAATACTTTTCTTCAAGAAAAATTCATACTTAAAACTTACCATATTTCACTCATAATTTATACAGGCTTATTAAAGTTCGTTTTTATTATTTCAATTTTGTATCTCTTTTTGTAGTAAAACCGTATCATAAAAACATCTTATGAGTATCACTTTTTAATTTCTTCTTTATTATTAGACACTTCATATCTTTTTAAGGAAGCAGAATTCAAAAATACGCTCTCTCACCACCACACACACTTGGTGTTGATAATGAATCAATTACACGATTCATTATATAAATTGACACCATAGATATATGCATACCTCTCTAATTTCTTCAATAGTGAATCCTCGAAATCACATTTAAGCATTAACATTGATTAACAGTTGAAATCTCTTATTTTTTTTGAATTGTATAAGCCCACATGAATCCTTTTTAATCAATTAAATATATAATCATGAAAAAAACATCAACTCAATTCTTTTATGCAATACTGTGCATAATAGGATTGCTAAGTACAACACAATCAATGGCCCAACAACCCAATGATTCTAGAATTCTATTACAAGGATTTTATTGGGATTGCTATCAAGGGAACGAAGGAGAATGGTATAATATAATTGCCAATAATGCTGATCAAATAGCCAACTCAGGAATTGATATGATTTGGCTGCCTGCTCCGAGTGCTTCTACAGGAGGAATGGGGTATTTGCCTACTGAATTAAATGTGTTAAGCAATAGCTTTGGTACAGAAAGTGAACACAAATCGATGCTAGACAAGTTAAACTCATTAGGAATTGAACCTATTGCTGATATCGTTATTAATCACAGAAATGGAACTTCAGACTGGGCCGATTTTACAAACCCTGAATGGGATGGTACAAGATCAATAGTTAATAATGATGAAGTTTGGAATGAACCTGGATATGGTGATTTACCACGTGGCGGTGATGATACTGGTGAAGGTTATGATGCTGGTAGAGATGTTGATCATACAAATAGTATTGTAAGACAAGGTATTAAAGACTGGCTACAGCTTTTAAAAAATGCTGGCTATAAAGGCTGGAGGTACGATTTAGTAAAAGGCTATGCCCCAAGTTATAATGCTGAATATAACGACGCCTCCTCCCCTTCATTCTCTGTTGGTGAATTCTATGACTTTGATAAACAAAAAGTACAAGACTGGGTTGATGGTACCAACAAAAAATCAACTGCCTTCGATTTCCCAACTTACTCTACAATTAAGGATGCTGTTAAGGATAACAATTATTCTTATTTAGAATATGAAGGGGGTGCTTCAGGACTTATAGGTTGGTCGCCTGCACAATCAACCACGTTTATTGAAAATCATGATACTCCTAGATATGACAGCGGAAGAGATATATGGAATTCAAACAACGTTTGTATCGGATATGCTTATTTATTAACGCATCCTGGAACACCAACAATTTATTGGCCTCATTATTTCGACTGGGGAGTAAAAGATCAAATTAATGAACTTATTGCGGTAAGAAAAGCAGCTGGGGTAACAAACTCTAGCACGCTTGATATTGTTAAGTCACAATCCGATTGCTATGCTGCAATTGTTAATGGAAATGTAGCTGTAAAACTAGGTTCAGGCGATTGGTCTCCAGGTTCAGAGTTTACTTTACAAACTTCTGGTAATAACTATGCAGTATGGGCTAATATAACTGAATCAAACATTCCCGTTCTAACCGTAACTGATGGTGGCAATTATTCGCAAGGAAGTGTGAATATTACCATGAGTGCAACTAATAATGGAACAATATACTACACTCTTGATGGAACTGAACCTTCTACAAGTTCAATATTATATACTCAAAGTTTTTTACTTGATACACCTTCTACTATTAAATCTATTGCTTACAACAACGATGGAAGCTCTGAAGTAATAACCAACACTTATACTTTTAATGAACAAACAAGTATAACTTTACTATGGAAAACCGACGTAAGCAATCCAAGACTTTGGTTTTGGGGTATAACTGACGAAGGTACAAATGAAACATATGAATGGCCAGGTGCAACCATGACTTCAAGCACTAATAATCCAGGATGGGTTGAATATACAATCAACGGGTCTGGGGGTAATTTCATTTTTAGTGATAATGGTAGTAATCAAACTGAAGATTTAGTCAATATCACCGATTCCGATAGCAATTCTGCCGATGGTCTTATCTGGTATGATAATGGGTGGACAGATGGAAATGGCAGCACTACTCCAATTGTTAATGCTCCAACAATCACGCCTAATGGCGCTATATTCTCGGTAGATACAACCGTAATACTCAGTGCTGACAATGGTGCATCTATATATTATACCTTAGACGGGTCTACACCTAGTAACTCAAGCTCACAATATGTAAATGCAATTACAGTTGATAAAACCCTAACCCTTAAATCAATTGCGATAAAAGACGATACATATTCAAATGTAAGTAGCGCTACTTTTACAAAAACAAGTAATAAAATTGACAAACCAATCATTTCTCCTAATGGAGGAATATTTGATACAAACATTACGGTTTCAATTACTTGTAATACTGGTGAGAAAATATATTATACAACAGATGGAACAATCCCTTCTGAAACATCTCAGGTATATTCATCAGCACTAAGCCTTACGGAATCAACAACTGTAAAAGCAATAGCAGAACTTAATGGTGATATATCTGAGGTTGTTTCTGCTTCTTTTACTAAACAAGGAGAAAGTACTGCAAATACAGATTATTTTACTTGGGACAACGCAAATATATATTTTGTGATGACTGACCGCTTTTATAATGGTAATACTAGCAATGATACTTCATACGGAAGAGGCTTAAATGGAAATGGACAAGAATATCCTGACGATAGTAATTCTGGTGCTGGTGAATTTCATGGTGGCGACCTTAAGGGGATGACCGCAAAACTAAAAGAGGGATACTTTGAAGAAATAGGCATTAATGCCATTTGGATTACATCACCTGTAGAACAAATGCACGGATGGTGTGGCGGCGGACCTGCTGGCGATTTCAGACACTATGGTTACCATGGATATTATGCCCTAGATTGGTCAGAACTAGACAAAAACATGGGAACTGAAGCTGATTTAATGGAGTTTGTTGATGAAGCTCACAGCAGAGGTATTCGCATTGTAATGGATGTTGTAATAAACCATACGGGCTACGCAACCATGCACGAAATGGAAGAATTTAATTATGGTACCGTTGATGCGGCTTGGAGAGACTGGATGCCTAGTAATGGTGAAACTTGGCATAGCTATCACGACTTATTCGTAGATTATGAAAATGGTGATTGGTCATCTAATTATTGGGGCAGCGACTGGATCAGACATCCTGACATTAAAGGTTATGATGTTGGCGGAGACGATTTAACCATGTGCGTTGGTTACTTACCCGACTTAAAAACTGAATCTACAACAGAGCTAGACATCCCAGGAATTTTAGTTGCTAAATGGACTGCAGAAGGAACTCTTGATCAGAAAAAAGCAGATTTAGACTCCTTTTTTAACGAAACTGGATTAAGCAGAACTGTATCAAATTATATGATATTCTGGTTGGTTGATTGGGTTCGTAAATTTGGTATTGATGGATTTAGAATTGATACTGCAAAGCATGTTGATCAGGATGTTTTAAAACGATTTAAAGAGATGGCAGTAGAAGCTTTAAAAGAGTGGAAAGCTGCTAACCCTGATAAAGTAATGAATGATGATGAGTTTTGGACTACCGGTGAGGTTTGGGGACATGGTTTTGCAAAAAGCCACTACCACACTGATGCTGGTTTCAACTCTATTATTAATTTTGATTTACAAGGAAATTCATTAGACAGAAATAATCTTGACGGATTATTTACTGATTATGCTAAAGTAAACGACGATAGAACTTGGAATGGTTTAAGTTACTTGTCATCTCATGATACTGAGCTATACGACAGATCCAGACTAAAAGAAGTTGCTCCTGGGTTTTTATTACTCCCTGGAGGAATTCAAACTTATTATGGTGATGAAACAGCCCGACCATTAGGCAATTACGATGATGAAGAACAGAATACGCGTTCGGATATGAACTGGGGTAACTTTGATGATGCTACATTTAACGTATGGACTAAATTAGGTACTTTCCGTCGCGAGCATGCAGCTGTTGGAGCAGGTACACACACTAAGCTTTCTGAATCACCGTATACTTTCGCCCGCGATTATGTTGATCCAATAACTGGTTACGAAGATAATGTAATCATAGCCATCAATGCAAGCGGAAATACGGAATTTGATGTTGCTGATCGTTTCCCTGATGGACATACAATCGTTGATCATTATACCGGAAATACTCAAACTGTTGTTGATGGAAAAGTAAGCTTTACAGCTGATAGTGAAGGAATAATACTACTGTGGGATAAAGATTATGTGCAAGTTAATAAGCCAATTGTTAGTTTTGTAACACAAATTGAATGGTCTGAAGATCCAATTAGTATCGAATTGAGTATTACAGATAAAGAAGATCCTAACCCTATTTTATACTATACTTTTGATGAAAATATAGGTACAGATAGCTTAGACCTCTGGAACGTATACTCACAACCTTTTATATTAGAAACAACAGAAACTATCAGAATTGTTGGTATCAATGCAGAAGGTAACTTATCACGCGTATCTAGCAAAAAGTATAGCGTTGGACCTATTGAACCAATGACCTTATGGCTTTACAAACCATCTGATTGGGCTGGTGCTTATCTATTCTATGATGAATTAAGTCCTGAAGGCGAAGGCGTATCCAATGTAATAGCATGGCCTGGAGCCCAAATGATTGATGAAGGAAACGGGTGGTACTCATATACTATTACGGCAATCACAGCTAACGTAATTGTATTTAACGGAGGTAGCAATACGCAACAAACTGAAGATTTATATCGAACAGGAGATGGTTGGTATCAAGATGGTAGCTGGTTTGATAGTTGTCCTTCTAATTGCCCTGGACCAAAAGAACCAAGTGTTTCTATTTATATGTCTCAAATAGGAGAAAGCGACCAGTTTAATGTTACAATTAGTGCAACTGAAGACGGGATTTCTTATTACACAACCGACGGTTCAGAACCTAGCCAGTCGAGCACTTTATACGAAAACTCATTCGAGGTAAGTTTGGGTGAAGTAGTTAAAGCCATTGCATACAACAGCATTGGTGCCTCTACTGTTGAAACAGCGAAAGCCGAAGTACAAGAGACACTAACATTTATGTGGAAAACTACTACTTCAAATAATCCAACAATACATATTTGGAATGTAGATGGAGTAGCTGGAGATTTAACAACATGGCCAGGTGCAAGTATGCAAACAAGTACAGAGTATTCAGGTTGGGTTGAATATACAATTGAAGGTGAATCTGCCAACGTAATCTTCAATGGTAATGGAGGACAGTCGGACGATTTAATTGGTATATCTGATAATGATGGTGAATTTGATGGTATTGTTTGGTACAACAACGGGTGGGTTTCAAAACCAGATAACTCAGAATCATTTACTATTTATTACAAAGGCGACTATACGCATATTTATACTTGGGATGATAACCTAAATGCTGATATTGCATGGCCTGGCACTGAAATGCAGGATACCGATAATGATGGTTGGTACGAATATGTTGTTACCGGAAACGATTGTATCAATCTTATTTTTAACAATAGCAACGGTCAAACTGCTGATCTCAATAGATGTGGTGATGGTTGGTATAGCAACGGATCATGGACTAATCTTAAGGGTACCAACACCCCATTAAGTACATCTAATATAAAAACTGGTAAAGTAATTCTATATCCAAATCCAGCAGACCAATTCGTGTACACTACAAGTGTATCTGATAATAGTGTTATTAGTTTTTATAACGCAATAGGCAATATTGTGTATCAAACAAAAGTAACAAGCAACAAGGTTGATATTGGACATTTGAAACCTGGGCTTTACATAGTTCGAGTAAATAATACAACTCATAAAATTCACGTAAAGTAATAATTAAATAATATTAATAGAGGTCCTCTTCAAACTTAGAATTGAAGGGGACTTTTTTTATAGTTTAAGTATATACACCAATCATTTCTGAAAAATGATAAAATAACTATTTTTAAAACCTTAAATCAACCTCAACAAATATGAACACATTTTGAAAGAGAAAATTATGAAGTTTTACACAGGATCATATACAGAACATGTTGGCGGAGATTTAGCTGGAAATGGAGTAGGCATACAATGCTTTAATTTAGATGATCAGTCGGGAGAAATAACTCCACTCACTAGTTCGGCAACTATTAACCCAGGCTATTTATGTATTAACCAATCAAAGCAATTACTCTACAGTTTTCAGGAACGACTAGAGACCAAACTACCTCTTTTATTATGCTTTAATATTGAAGGAAACAAGCCTGAGTTATTATATAAACAAGAGATAACGGGAGGATTACCTTGTCATATTTTACATATTAAGGATTACAACTGTATTGTGGTTAGTTGTTATGAAACTGGTAATTTTTTAATTTACGATTTAGGCGAAAATGGCATCCCTCAATCTAATCCTCAGAATATTACTTACTGTGGTAATAGCATCAACAAAGAAAGGCAAGAAGATCCGCACGCACATATGGCCCATTTTGATAGCAAACACAAACAGCTGTTGTTGGCTGATTTAGGATGTGATAAGGTGTATTGTTTAAAGATGGAAAACAAACTATTCAAACAAGTAAATTCCGTTGACATACCTAAAGGTGGCGGCCCTCGCCATATGGTACAACACCCGAATGGAGATTATCTATTTGTCAATAATGAAATGACGGCTGAAATCAGTCTTCTTAAATGGGAAACCGACAAGTGGAAATGGATTAAAAATGTAAGTGCCATAAGTACACCTCATCTTAATCATGCATCGGCTTCTGCCATTAAAATATCAACATGTGGAGCATACATATATGTTGGGCTTAGAAGTTCAAATAGCATTTCAACCTTGAAGTTTGATGCTGAAAACGAAACGCTACTTTTGATTGAAAAAACAGATACAAGAGGTATTACTCCACGTGATTTTGAACTATCCCCGGATGGAAAAGTATTAATTGTTGGTAATCAAGATTCTGAATCCATTGTATGCTTTGGCATAGATGTGCATAAAGGTACGCTTAATTATCGATCGCAAATAAAGGGAGTTGCATCAGTGTGCTGCGTGAAATTTGAGCAATAATAATGCTACAGGTAATTTAAATTAATCTTCACCCTTGCAAATGCAAGATGAAGATGCTTCCGTCATTGACATCTTAAGAACTTTATCGTAAAACACTGTTGCAACAGCAGCTCCTAGTATAGGAGAAAAGGTATACACTAAAAGGAAACCTCCGTTGATCGACTGCATAGAGGCTTCGCCCCAGCCCATAATCCAGATTACTAACCGTGGTGCTAAATCGCGAGCAGGATTTAAACCTGCTTGTGTTAATGGGCCTACTAAACAGATGATTGACGCTACAACCAAACCAATTATAATGGGCGACAGATTATTGCCTGGTCGGCCCACATGACAACCTTCTGTTAAGGCTAATACTAATAGCATCAGCATAAAGGTTCCAAATAACTCAGTTATCATTGCAGCAGATAATGTAATTACCGAAGTACCATCGCCATAAATATAAAATGCACTAAATATGCGTGCCGTTTTTACTGATTCTATGGACCCTCGAACAATATTGTGCTTACTTTCATAGTCGGCAATAGGTGCCGAAAATAGGATATACACCATTAAAGCTCCTAAAAACGCCCCCATAAACTGCCCTAGAAAATAGGAAGGTACTTTTTTCCAACTCATCCGCCTACTAAACGCCATAGCCAAGGTAATGGCCGGATTAAAATGAGCACATGATAAATGACGAACGGTATAAATTCCTAGGGTAACAGACAAACCCCATATCATTGCCACCTGAAAAATTCCTTCATACCCATTTAATGTAGTAGCTACAGCAATAGCGCCGCAACCAAATACGATGAGCATAAAAGTTCCTATTAACTCTCCAATGAAATCTTGTTTATAAAAAGATACTTGCATAGTGTGTACTTGTGTGCAACAAAAATATACAATTCAAGTAAAGCCACACACCAAAAAATAGAGCTATATAGGTGGGTAAATAAAGGATTTCATAAACTAATGCAACCTACGTTTGTTTTATGCATAGTAATTAACATAGATTAATCTCGTTCTATTACACATTGATGGGTAACAAAAATATATAAATCATAAAAAATCGCTTACTCCATTTTATTTAGTAATTTAACGTAAATCAACTCAATTGATAATATGAAGAATAATTACATTAGAGTAGCAATTCTTTCAGAACTTGACCCGAATGACAAAAGAAGCTGGTCGGGTATTATCTATTGCATGGCAAAATCTTTAGAGCAAGAATTTGAGCACGTTTCTTATTTGGGCCCAGTAAAACTAACTAAGAAAAAGAGAAAAGTAATGCGGTATAAACAGCTTTTTTATATTGCCATTCATCGACTTTTAACGAAACGAAAATATAATGGAATTAATTGCGGAATTAAAAGCTCATACCACGGTAAGTTTTTTGATGCCAAAATTCAAGAAAATAAAGTTGATGTAATTTTTGCACCTATTTCTGCGCCACAAATCGCAAAACTTAAATCAACAGTTCCTATTTGTTATTACTCTGATACCACTTATCAAACTATTGTTAACTATTATCAGAAATACTCAAATTTCTCTCAATTCTCTAACAGAATTGCTCATTCTCTTGAACAAAAAGCTTTTGATAAAGCAATTTCTCATGCTTTCTCATCACAGTGGGCGTGTAATTCAGCTAAAGAAAATTATAATGTAACAAACCCTCAACTAGTAAAAATGGGTGCAAACATTGATAGAGAGCCTACTGAAAACGAATTAGAAAAGAATTATGATAACTGTATTAAAATACTATTCGTAGGAGTAGAGTGGGAACGTAAAGGTGGAGATATTGCAATTGATACAATTGATAAACTAAATAAGAATGGCTTTAATGTTGAATTAACTGTTATTGGATGTACCCCTCCCATCAAACACAAAAAAATGAAGGTAGTTCCATTTTTGGATAAAAATAAAAAACAAGATATGGATACTTTTCGAGATCATTTTGTACAAGCGCACTTATTCTTTATGCCAACTAGAGCAGAATGTTATGGGATAGTATTTTGTGAAGCTAATGCTTATGGATTACCCGTAATAACAACCAATACAGGAGGCACTTCTTCTGTTGTTGAAAATGGAGTAAATGGGTATATACTGCCTTTATCAGCGACAAGTTCAAATTACTACAAAGTAATTTCAGAACTATTATACAACAAGACAAAACTTAAACAACTAGCAGTAACATCGCGAACAAAATACTTAAATGAATTAAATTGGCAACAATGGGGTAAAAAGATTAGAAAAATAATAGAACACACCTATTTCTCGAAACAATAATTGCCGACTAAACTACCTGCAAGTTCTTATTATGAGTGAACCTAAACAAAACTCAACTCGATTTTAAATAGACACCACAATTAATTGTATTTCCCCCCTCAAAATACTTTGGTTTCTTTAGCAAATAGCAAATACAATTAACAAATTTGCTATGCCAATTACACATTGGTACAATACCGTTTAAACCTTTAAGAGGTTCACAAAAATCTTATAAAATGAAATACATATTTATTGCACTATTAGCCTGCATACTCTTGCCTGTATCTGCTAAGAAGAAACAACCCAACATTATTTTTATAATGAGCGACGATCATACCGCCCAAGCCATTGGAGCCTACGGAGGATTGTTAGCCAACTTAAACCCTACCCCTAACCTTGATAAATTGGCGGCTGGAGGTATCCGCTTTGAAAATGCTTTTTGTAATAACTCTATCTGTACACCTAGTAGAGCCAGTATTATATCTGGTCAATATCCTCAAACCAATGGAGTACTCGACTTAGATGGCGCATTAGATCCTGAAAAGCAATATTTGCCCAAAGAATTAAAAGCTCTTGGTTACTCTACAGCTATCATCGGGAAATGGCACTTAAAAAAGGAGCCTATTAATTTCGATTATTATAAAGTATTGCATAGTCAAGGAAAATATTTTAACCCTACTTTTAGGGAAAAAGGTAAAGGCACTTGGCCAAAGAATGAAGTTAAAACTGAGGGACACTCAACTGACGTGATTACTGATTTATCAATAGACTATTTAAAGAACCTAGATAAGTCGAAACCTTTCTTTTTAGCACACCACTACAAGGCTCCGCATGATATGTTTGAATATGCACCTCGCTACGAAGATTACTTAGCCGATATTGAAATTCCTGAACCTTCAAGTATGTATAACCAACCCTTCTGGGGTTCTGAAGGAACTAGAGGAAAAAACGATAGTTTAATACATTACATCGGCACTTCTATTTCTCCTCGTCATCAGCAAAAGATAAACTACGACACCAACTATTCTGATCGTTGGTTCGGAGATAGTATCGACGCAAGCTTAGCAACTCATTTAGCTTATCAGAAATACCTAAAAGATTATTTACGATGTGTAAAAGGTGTGGATGATAATTTAGGGAGGTTATTTCAATATTTAAAAGATGAAGGCCTCTGGGAAAACACAATTATTATTTATACTGGAGATCAAGGTATGATGCTTGGTGAGCATGATTTGATAGATAAACGTTGGATGTACGAAGAAGCCATGCGTATGCCCTTTATTGTGCACAATCCTAAAATGATTGAAAAAAATCAAGTGAGTGATTTAATTATTAATAACACAGATTATGCACCTACCATGATTGAGCTTGCCGGTGGAAAAACTCCGGATTATATGCAAGGAAAATCATTTATCAACACCCTACAAGGAAAACCTGAAGTTAATTGGCGTAAAGGAACCTATTACCGTTATTGGATGCATATTATTCATCATTATGTTCCGGCTCATTTTGGAATACGCACTAAAGATTATAAATTGATTTTTTACTACGGTAAACACTACCTACCCGAGGAAGAGTTCAGTAAGTTCTATTGGGGTAAAACTTATAATGGAATAGCGCAAGAAACACCGCATACTTGGGAATTGTACGATTTAAAAAATGATCCTAATGAATTACACAACCGTTATAACGATCCTGCTTACAAAGCAATCATAGCAGAGCTTAAAGCAGAACTTAAACAAACACGTGAAGAATTAAACGAAACGGATGCTAACTACCCCGAACTAAAAGCCATTGTTGATAAACATTGGAACGACTAATCGAATAAGAAACAATAAAAAAAATAAGGTTGTAACAGATGTATTTTGAATACTTCTGGCTACAACCTTATTTTGTTATAATCTTAGATACCTTAAAGTAAGGTAATTAAGATATCCTTTTATCATTTAACCTCTATGAAGAAAATTATTTGATTGCTCAATTCTATATATGTTTAAACAAGGTTTGATGCAGGTGGATCTGGTAAGAAATGTTTCATTTCTTTAACAGCCTGTATGGGATTTGGCGCATTAAAAATAGCACTCCCTGCCACAAGAACATCCGCACCTGAGTTTATTAACGATTGGGCATTACTAACAGTAACACCTCCATCAACTTGAATTAAGGCCCTACTATGTTTACGCTCTATAAGAGCTTTTAGCTCAGCAATCTTTTTATAGGTATTTTCAATAAACTTCTGCCCACCAAAACCAGGGTTGACTGACATTAGTAATACTAGATCAACCTCAGTTATAATATCTTCTAATAAAAATACCGGAGTATGCGGATTTAGAGTAACACCCGCTTGCATACCTTCTTTTTTGATGGCATCAATTGTTCTGTGCAAATGGGTACATGCCTCATAATGCACATTTAGCAGATCAGCACCTGCTTTCTTAAAATCAGAAATATAATTATCTGGTTCCACTATCATCAAGTGCACATCAAAAGGTTTATCAATATGCGGTCTTAATGATTTCAATATCGGCATACCAAACGAAATATTTGGCACAAAACGACCATCCATTATATCTAAATGAAGCCAGTCAGCCTCACTTTTATTTATAATTTCTATTTGCGACTCCATTTTGCTGAAATCAGCAGCTAGTAGTGATGGTGCTATAAGATGTTTCATTTCTATTTTTTAGTTTGCGCGCAAAAATAAGAATAAAAAAACCTTCCGACTAATAATAATGGGAAGGTTTAAAATTAATTAACCTAAATAAGATCTTAAAATCTTACTTCTATAAGTATGTTTTAGTCGTTTAATGGCCTTTTCTTTAATTTGCCTTACTCGTTCACGTGTTAGATTAAATAAGTTTCCTATTTCCTCTAAAGAATATGGCGGTTCACCATTTAAACCATAATACAATTTAATAATATCTGATTCTCTATCAGATAATGTAGATAATGAACGCTCTATTTCCTTACGTAAGGAATCACTTAGAAGTGTATTATCAGGACTAATAGAATCTGTAGATAGCAATGTATCATACAAGTTATTATCCTCATCTTTTCGCAAAGGTGCATCCATAGAGATATGCTTATGCATTGCCTTTAATGAATCCTTTACTTCTTTCGGTGTTAGGTCTAACACTTGAGCGATCTCTTCAGTTGTAGGCTCTCTTTGATACTCCTGCTCCAATGCAGCAAAGGTATTATTCACCTTATTCATTGAGCCAATTTTATTAAGCGGTAACCTAACTATTCTAGCTTGTTCGGCCAGTGCTTGAAGTACCGATTGACGTATCCACCAAACTGCGTAGGAGATAAACTTAAACCCTCGAGTTTCATCAAACCTTTGAGCTGCTTTGATTAATCCAAGATTTCCCTCATTTATTAAATCTGGCAAACTCAGGCCTTGGTTTTGGTATTGTTTCGCAACCGAAACTACAAATCGAAGATTGGCATTAATAAGGCGATCTAAAGCTACGGTATCACCATCCTTAATACGTTTGGCTAGTTTAACTTCCTCCTCTGCCGTTAATAATTTCACCTTACCAATCTCGTGGAGGTATTTATCTAAGGAAGGAGTATCTCTATTGGTTACCTGCTTCGTTATTTTTAATTGTCGCATAACAATTTACAAGGTTTAAATTATGGGTTAATAATAGTTTTAGCCAAATACTCGCTATGTATACCAACATTAAATAAATGATTCAATTAATATTAGTTTTATGCAGCGTTCAGTAAATATAACAAAAAATAGCTCTTTTGGTTTTTTTACGCTAATAAAAAGGGTGTTACATTACATAAATTTTAGGAAATCTAAGAGCAAAGTGTAAAATTATCATACAAAGACCAATTATTTACTCATTCAAATCTTAACTAACCATAGTTGCATAATAACGAATTGTAAAATCATCATTATTAAAATTTAAACAATCAAATTTGCATCTTCATTTCTTATTTACTAAGTTTGCAATGTACCTCTGAGTATCACATCTTTTAAAATAATGTATTTCATACAGTCAACTCAGACAAATCAGAACATTTTAAACTTATTATATCGAACATTAGTTCGTTTCACTTATTTCCCCAGTTATTTATTGGTAGTATTATATTATGTACGATATTCTTGAATTAAACAAGAAGCTTTTAGCAGAACTTAAAGAGGTTGCTAAGGAGCTTAACATTAAACGAATTGATTCGTTTAAAAAACAGGATTTAATCTACAAAATCCTAGATGAGCAAGCCATTATTGCCTCTGAAAAAAAGAAAACTGACAAACCAGCAGATAAAAAGCACACCAAGCGCCCTAGAGTTAACAAGCCTGTAAAGCAACCCACTACAGATAAAAAGAAACCTGCAGAAAAAGCTACCGAAAAAACTTCTCCGATTGCAGAAGTTGCCAAGGCTGCTGCAAATGAGGTTAAAAAGGAATCCGTGATTGAACCTGAAAAGAAAGCAGAAATCAAAAAGGAAACCAATCCTCAAGAAGTTAAAACTTCGGATAAAAAACCAGAACAGAAAGAACCTCAAGCAAAAGAGAATCCTCCTGTTGCATCCGAAAATAAAAGACAAGCAAACAATCGTCATGATGACAAAAGAAACAAGCCACATGACAACAAGAACCAAAAAGATAACAACAACCAACACCATAGAAAGAACCAAGACAAATCTTTTGATTTTGATGGCATAATTTCAGCATCTGGCGTTCTTGAAATCATGCAAGATGGATATGGTTTCTTAAGATCGTCAGACTATAACTACTTAAATTCTCCTGATGATATTTATGTATCTCAGTCACAGATAAAGTTATTTGGATTAAAAACTGGTGATACAGTATTAGGAGCCATCAGACCACCAAAAGAAGGTGAGAAATATTTCCCGTTAATTAAAGTTGAAGAAATAAATGGACGCTCTCCTCAAATCGTTAGAGATAGAGTCTCATTCGACCACCTAACGCCAATATTCCCAGATGAGAAGTTTAAAATAGCAGGAAGTGGCAAAGATAGCTTATCAACACGTGTTGTAGATATGTTTGCTCCTATCGGAAAGGGACAAAGGGGACTTATTGTTGCACAACCTAAAACTGGTAAAACTGTTCTTTTAAAAGAAGTTGCCAACGCTATTGCTTCTAATCACCCAGAAGTATACATGATTATACTACTTATTGACGAACGACCTGAGGAGGTTACTGATATGGCAAGGAGCGTTAATGCAGAAGTTATCTCTTCTACATTTGATGAACCAGCTGAAAGACACGTTAAGGTAGCAAATATTGTATTAGAGAAAGCAAAACGTATGGTAGAGTGTGGGCACGATGTGGTAGTACTTTTAGATTCTATTACTCGTTTAGCGAGAGCTTACAATACAGTATCTCCAGCTTCTGGTAAAGTATTGTCCGGTGGTGTTGACGCAAATGCTCTTCACAAACCAAAACGATTCTTTGGAGCAGCGAGAAATATTGAAGATGGTGGTTCATTAACCATATTAGCTACTGCCCTTACTGAGACTGGCTCTAAAATGGATGAAGTTATTTTTGAAGAATTTAAAGGTACTGGTAATATGGAACTTCAGTTAGATAGAAAATTATCTAACAAACGTATTTACCCTGCTGTTGATGTTACTCTATCAAGTACTCGTAGAGATGATCTACTTGTTGAGAAAGATAACATTAGTAGATTATGGATTTTACGCAATTACTTAGCAGATATGACTCCAGTTGAAGCTATGAATTTCTTAAAAGATAGAATGCAACAAACTAGATCTAATGAGGAGTTTTTAATCTCTATGAATTCAGATTAAGCATTACAAATAATATATAAAAAACAGGCCGTCTCAATCTCTGAGACGGCCTGTTTTTTTTTACGATACTATGTCTATCCAACCCGAATAAACACTGCATAAGTACCTATATTTCTTCGTAAAATAGGTTATACCAATTCTATTTTAAAGTGAGCCTTAAATTGTTTTGTGTATTTTTAGCTAAGCAAGGCGAAAAATTGAGTCATAGCCTTAGCTACGGCGATATTTTTTAACGATGGATAAGTTAAAAAGGACGAAAGAATAAGGCTCATTTTAATGTAGTATTGGTATTACCCTGGTATCAGAATAACTAAGCCCAATTATAAGTGACTAATTGAGAAATTGAGGATGTTACTTGGTTTCTGTAAGTATAAAAACAAAAAAGCCGTTAAGAAATATTCTTAACGGCTTCTATTTTGTTGAGCTACTCTTAGTTTTTAGCAGCTTCCATTGCTTTTGTAAGCACAGCTTTAAAAGCATCTGGATGATTAACAGCTAAGTCAGCTAAAACTTTACGGTTAATTTCAATATTTTGCTTAGTCATTGCACCCATTAATTTAGAGTATGAAACTCCTTCTAAACGAGCAGCAGCATTGATTCTTTGAATCCATAATGCTCTAAATTGACCTTTCTTTCTTTTTCTATCACGGTATGCGTAACCTAAACCTTTTTCATATCCATTTTTGGCTACCGTCCATACATTCTTTCTTCTTCCAAAAGAACCCTTAGTTTCTTTTAAAATTCTTTTTCTTCTTGCTCTTGAAGCAACAGCATTTACTGATCTTGGCATTTTTTTGCTTTTTAGAATGATTAGCGCTCCACTCTTGGAGTCTTTCTAGCTAACTTCATTCGATTAATAATAATTGTAATAAGGTACCGTCCTTATTATTTCATGTTCAATAATAACTTGATGTTTTTCTCATCAGCTGCATGAACTTGACCTGCGTAAGTAAGATTTCTTTTACGCTTTTTAGACATTTTTGTTAAAATGTGACTTTTAAAAGCATGTTTTCTTTTAATCTTACCAGTTCCAGTGATTTTAAAACGCTTTTTAGCACTGGAATTCGTCTTCATTTTTGGCATTGTAACTAATATTAAATTGTTTAATATAATTGATCGTTACTTTTTAACTTTCTTAGGAGACAAGAATATAATCATTCTCTTTCCTTCAAGCTTTGGTAACTGTTCAACTTTCCCATACTCTTCAAGATCTTGTGCAAATCTTAATAATAAGATTTCACCTTTCTCTTTAAATAATATCGAACGTCCCTTAAAGAATACATAAGCTTTCACTTTAGCACCTTCGTCAAGAAACTTAATCGCATGTTTTAGTTTGAATTCATAATCATGGTCGTCGGTATTCGGACCAAATCTGATTTCTTTAACTACAACTTTAACTGCTTTCGATTTCAGTTCCTTTTGTTTACGCTTTTGCTGATACAAAAACTTCTGATAATCGATTACACGACATACAGGAGGATCAGCATTTGGCGATATCTCAACTAAATCTAATTCTAACTCATCAGCCATTTTCATAGCCTCAGTAGTAGAAAATACCCCCGGGTTCTCAATATTTTCTCCAACAAGTCTTACTTTTGGAATTCGAATCGCGTTATTTACACGAAATTGCGGCGTTTCTTTTTGAGGGGGCCTGCCTGTCCTTCTTCTATGAGTTGCTATTGTTAAGTCCTCCTATAATTAGTTAATAATTTATTTATTTATCTATTGAAGATAATTGTTCTTCTACTTCGTTGTTAATAAAGGCTGAAAATTCTTCAATTGTCATTGCTCCTTTATCTCCATCCCCTTGTTTACGTACTGAAACGGTATTTGTTTCGGCTTCTTTTTCGCCTACAATAAGCAGGAATGGTATGCGTTTCAGCTCGTTATCACGGATTTTTCTTCCGATCTTCTCATTTCTATCGTCTAAAACGCTGCGAATATCGGAATTATTTAGAACATTTGAAACTTTTTCAGCGTATTCGTTATATTTTTCGCTAATTGGCAGAACAACCACTTGTTCAGGAGTTAACCATAATGGAAACTTTCCGGCTGTATGTTCTATTAATACAGCAACAAAACGCTCCATACTTCCGAATGGTGCACGGTGAATCATTACAGGACGATGCTTTACTCCATCGCTACCCATATACTCTAATTCAAAACGTTCTGGCAAGTTATAATCAACCTGAATAGTACCTAATTGCCATTTACGACCAATAGCATCACGTACCATAAAGTCAAGCTTAGGCCCATAAAATGCAGCCTCACCATACTCTACAATGGTATTCATACCACGTTCGTCGCAAGCCTCAATAATCGCAGACTCTGCTTTTTCCCAATTCTCTTCTGTTCCGATATATTTTTCATGATTTTCTTTATCTCGTAAAGAAACCTGAACTATATAATCTTTAAAATCGAGCGCTTTAAAAATATATTGAATAATATCAATAACCTTTTTAAACTCATCTTTCAACTGATCAGGACGACAGAAAATATGGGCATCATCTTGAGTAAAACCACGAACACGTGTTAATCCATGCAATTCTCCACTTTGCTCGTAACGATAAACAGTTCCAAACTCAGCCATTCTAATTGGTAAATCTCTATAAGAAACAGGCTTTGTTTTAAATATCTCACAGTGGTGTGGACAGTTCATCGGTTTTAACAAAAACTCCTCTCCTTCTGCAGGTGTATTTATAGGTTGGAATGAATCTTCACCATATTTTGCATAATGACCGGAAGTAACGTATAGTTGCTTGTTTCCAATATGCGGTGTAATTACAGGTACGTAACCATATTTACGTTGAACTTTTTTCAAGAAATTTTCTAAACGCTCACGTAACATAGCCCCTTTAGGTAACCACAACGGTAATCCTTGACCTACATTTTGCGAGAAAGCGAATAACTCAAGTTCTTTCCCTATTTTACGATGATCGCGTTTTTGAGCTTCTTCAAGCTTAACCAAGCACTCCTCAAGCATCTTTTGCTTTGGAAAAGTAATTGCATAAATACGCGTTAGCTGTTTACGTTTTTCATCACCGCGCCAATAAGCTCCTGCGATACTTAATACTTTTACAGCTTTTATGGCACTAGTAGATGGTAAGTGTGGTCCGCGACATAAATCGGTAAATTCACCTTGCTTGTAAAAAGTAATAGTACCATCTTCAAGCTCATTTATAAGCTCAAGCTTATACTCATCATTTTTCTCAGTGAAATAGCTTAATGCTTCAGCTTTGCTAACCTCAGAACGTTGGTATGCATTTTTCAAACGCGCCAACTCTTTCATTTTAGCTTCGATTTTAGGCATATCAGCATCACGAATTACAACTCCATCTCCAGGATCAACATCGTAATAAAAACCATTTTCGATAGATGGTCCTATACCAAATTTCATACCTGGATATAAAGCCTCTAAGGCTTCGGCCATAAGGTGAGCTGAAGAGTGCCAGAAAGCATGCTTTCCTTCTTCATCTTCCCACTTATATAATTTAATAGATGCATCAGACGTTATCGCACGAGATATATCCCACGTTTCGTCGTTAACAGATATAGATAAAACCTCTTTTGCTAAGCGAGGACTAATACTTTTTGCTATTTCTAAACCGGTAACACCTGCTTCGTACTCACGCACTGTGCCATCGGGGAAGGTTATTTTAACCATATGATGAATATTTTAATATCAAAAAACGCACAAAGATAATGAGTTTGTTAAAGAAAAGACTACAGACGTTTAATAATTTTCCACCTCGTGCAAAAAAACTGAATTAAAAGAAACTAAAATAACTATCAGCATTAATTCTGTTTCAGCATATTTGACTATAAACCACTTTCTGAGAATTAAGAAATAACAACTACGAGTGCATAGGTATTACTACTCATAAATTCAAAAATAAGAATTCACTTAACTCCAGAAAAACAAGATCCTTATAAATAAATTCCATAATTAAATAACTTAACTTTCGTAGAATCTAATTGGAGTATCCGATCATATTAAGTATTATTACCCTATGAGTGATATAGAAATATTACAACAACTGGGATTAGCTATAGAAGAGCAACAAATCATTTTCTATGACAATTACACCCAAGAGCATAAAATAGATTTTGATAGCTTAAAAGAAGTTACTATCGAAAAAGCATATACGCCTATTCATTCTCGCTTGAGTTATTGGCTTAGTTTTCTAGCAGTGGTAAAAACTCCATTTAGTGTTAGAAGACTATTTAACGTTGAAGATTATCGTGAAAACTACGAATTAGAACTAGAACTAAAAGACGGGAAGGTACTTTCACGTATAGTTAAAGACATAAACCTACATGAGGTAGAATCATTTCTAGATCAAATCAATAAAGCCCTATAAAGCAAAACCTATTTATATAGAATATCTGTTCTAAATAAATAGGTTCATTAAGTTGTAAACTTACACCTTGTAAACAACCAGTAAAAGGTTATTCAATATTCTCTCTTACTTCAGCCAAAAATTCTTGCATCTTCTTGGTATCTTTAGTCTCAATAATTGCTAATAGCTCTTTTAGTTTAAGCCTAATTTGTTCAACCTGTCCGCTTGTGAATGGATTAAATAAAATCTCAGATAATAAATAATCATCTTCACTTAACAGACCCTTGGCAATATCGAAATGCTTTTTAAAGGTAGTACCAGGTGCTTCTTGCTTTTTCATGACCGATGCAAACACAAGAGTTGATGAAAAAGGAATAGACAATGAATATGCAATTGTTTCATCGTGCTCAACAAACGAGTACTCATGTATATTTAGTCCGAGACTACTATAAAAATCTTTGAAAAATGTTTTACCCAAATGATCACCTTCTGAAATAATAATTGAATGGTGATCGCCTAAGCTTTTGAGGTTACCAAAAGTTGGTCCGAACATTGGATGGGTAGAAACATACGGCATACCTGATGCTTCGTAATACTCTTTAAATCCGGTTTTAACCGATGAGATATCAGAAATAATACAAGTTTTAGGTAGGTAAGGAATTACCTCATCAAAAGCCTGAATGGTATACTTTAAAGTAACCGCATTAACTAGAATTTGGGGTGCAAACTCAGTTATTTCTTCGAGCTTTGTAAGACGTTGCGTATTAAAAACGTATTTTAATTTTTCTAAGTTTGGATCGTAAAGGGCTACTTCGTGATCGAGGCATAGTGCATCACTTAACCAAGTCCCCATTTTTCCGGCTCCAAGTATACAGATTTTCATTTTATTTTAAAGTATCAAGATGCAAGTATCAAGACACAAGATGTTTTTCAAGGCCTTACTATACTTTATCTTCATTATTTGTAGAATTAATTTATTTCAAGAATAAGACGCAAATATCAGAGTGATATCTTGATACTTGTGTCTTATTACTTGATACTTAAATTATTTATTCATTATATCGTTCTGACGCGATACAGATTCTTTATGAATACTTTCGAAAAGATCCGTTAAGAACTCGTCTGAAAGACCTAATTTCATACCACGCTCTTTACGGTTATTCATAATCTCATCGTAACGACGAGACTGTAAAATGGTAATATTATTGTCTCTTTTATATTTACCTATTGATTCAGAGATTTCCATTCTTTTTTGAAGAACTTCTAATACTTTAGTATCTAACTCATCGATAGTTAAACGAAGATTATCTAATTCAGTACGTGGCTTCTCACCAATTTTAGGATCACGTAACTCAATTTTTGTTGTAATCTCTTTTAAGTTTTTAGGTGTAACTTGTTGAGATGCATCACTCCATGCTTTCTCAGGACAACGATGTGATTCAATTAATAAACCATCGAAATCAAGATCCATTGCTTCTTGAGAAATCTCGTAAATCAACTCACTTTTTCCACTAATGTGAGATGGATCACAAATAATTGGCAACTCAGGAATACGACGTTTTAACTCAATTGGAATTTGCCATTGTGGATGATTACGGTATTTTGTTTTATCGTAAGTAGAGAAACCACGGTGTATAGCAGCTAATTTAGTAACACCTGCACGGTTGATACGCTCTAAAGCACCAATCCATAACTCAAGATCAGGATTCACTGGATTTTTTACTAACACAGGTATTTCAACACCTTTAAGTGCATCAGCAATCTCTTGAACAGCAAATGGGTTTGCAGTAGTACGAGCTCCAATCCAAAGAATATCAACACCATATTTTAAAGCTTCGAAAACATGGTTTGCATTGGCTACCTCTGTACCAACATACATACCTACTTCTTCTTTCACTCTTTTAAGCCATGGTAAACCTAAAGTTCCAACACCTTCGAAAGCACCCGGACGAGTACGTGGTTTCCATATTCCAGCTCTAAAAATATTGTACCCTTCGGCTTTTAATTGTTTAGCAGTTTCTAAAACCTGCTCTTCTGTTTCTGCACTACATGGTCCTGCAATTACCCACGGACGCTCTAGGTCAAGCCCTGGAAGGCTTATTTTTTCAAGATTTAATTTATCCATCTCTCTTTTATTTTAAGCTGTTCTGTATTTTTATTATTGATTCTTTTAACACTTCTTTATTGGCACACAATGAAATTCTGATGAATTTATCACCTTGACTACCAAATATTGTGCCCGGTGTAATAAAAACATGTGCTTTATTCAAAATTACATCTGACAATTCAATGGCCGAGCTAATATTTTCAGGAATACGAGCCCAAATAAACATACCCGATTGATCTTTATCGTACTTACAATTGAGCATATCCATAATCTTCCATACTAATTCTCTACGCTCAAGGTATTCTTTATTTACCTCACCGTACCAATCTTTTTCAAGACTTAAAGCCTTTACTGCAGCTAATTGTAATGGTTTAAACATTCCGCTATCCATATTACTTTTTACACGTAATATATATTGGATATAACTTGACTTCGCAGCTACCATTCCAACACGCCAACCCGCCATATTATGCGATTTGCTTAATGAGTTTAACTCAATACAAATATCTTTTGCGCCTTTTACTCTAAATATACTAAGTGGCTTGTCATTCAATATAAAGCTGTAAGGGTTATCATTACAGATTAATATATTGTGCTTTTTACCAAAGGCAACTAGTTTTTCAAACAACTCAATAGTAGCGTTGGCACCAGTAGGCATATTGGGGTAATTTACCCACATGAGTTTTACTTTTGATAAATCTTGCTTTTCTAACTCATCAAAATCAGGTTGCCAATTTAACTCCTCCTTAAGTTCATAATTAACCATTTCCGCTTCCACCAAATTAGATACCGAAGCATAAGTAGGATATCCTGGATTTGGCACAAGCACTTTATCGCCTTTATTTAAAAAAGCCATTGAAATATGCATGATACCTTCCTTAGACCCCATTAATGGCAATACCTCTTTTGCAGGATTTAACTCAACACTAAAATGCTTTGAATACCACTTTGAAAATGCTTCGCGTAATTCGGGAATACCAACATAACTCTGATAACCATGATTAGTAGATGCATTAGAAGCCTGTGTTAACTCCGCTAAAACATCCTCATGCGGTGGTCTATCTGGATTACCTATCCCTAGGTTTATAATAGACATGCCTTGCTGACGCTTTTCATCAATTTCTCTTAGCTTTTTAGAAAAGTAATATTCTTTTACTTCGCTAATTCTTTTTGCAGGTTGTATGCTCATTTTATTAGAAGGTTTTTTGTTCTGATAAAGGTTTATTATCGTTACTAACAGTATCGAAAGAACGTTTGCCAACATGATATTCACCTAGGCTTTGCAAACCTTTTGTCAGTGGCTTTATAGCGTCTAATGATTGTTTATATCTTATGTAATCTTCAAATATTAGATCAACGTAAAATAAGTATTCCCACTCCTGCCCTACAACAGGTAATGATTGTATTTTAGTTAAGTTTATGTTATAGAATGCTAATATAGAAAGCACTTTTGATAGACTTCCTTCTGAATGAGGAAGCGCAAATACGATAGACGATTTATTTATTTTATTGTTGATTAATAAATCATCCACTTCCGTTTTTCCTCTATCTGAAACAATTAAAAAACGTGTGAAATTTCGTTTGTTGGTTTCAATATCCTGAGCTATAATTTCCATATTATATTGCTCTGCGGCCAAATCAGGAGCAATAGCAGCAACACCTGTTAGCTGACCATCGTTAATACGCTTTGCACTTAGGGCTGTATCATCAGCAGAAATTAATTTAATGTGGGGATAATCCTTGAAAAACTGACGACATTGAGCGAGTGCCATTGGATGAGAATGCACCTCTGTTATATCTTCAATTTTTTGACCTGGTAAAGTCATTAACTGATGCTTAATACGCAACTTATACTCCCCTATGATAACCAAACCCGAATCTTTAAGCAAAGTATAATTTTCAAGAATACTTCCAACTAAAGTGTTCTCAATAGCCACAATACCGTATATGCTATTGTCGCTTTTTAAAGTATCAAAGAGCTCTGGAAAAGACTCACAAGGAACCATCTCCAAACTATCTTCTTCAAAAAAAGCATTTGCGGCAATCTCATGATTTGAACCGGCACCGCCTTGTATAGCTACTTTTCTTAAGCTCATTCCTATTTCTTCGTTTAATATTGACGTAAAAAAAAAGTCCCACCTGTTATGGTGGGACTTTTATAATTTCTTGTTAGTAATTATATATTATATACCCACCTCTTTTGGATTACAGAAACCAAAAAAGTAAAAATAAAAGCTATAAAAATATGCAATGTGGGTCATCACTAAATCTCTTGTTTTAATTGTAACGCTGACAAAAGTAATAATTATTTTTAGCGGTAAAAATAAATTGATTAAAATTTACCGAATTTTAATGAAATTTGTCATTTGAAACTTCCTATACGTAATAAACTGTTAGCTGCCAATTTCACTCAACTCTAACCAACGCATTTCTTTTTCGTCCAGCTCTGCCATAATTTCATTTAAGCGCTTTGATTTTTCAGTAAGCGTTTCGTTATCCAACGTACCCGAATTCAAACCGTTTTCAATCTCTTCTTTTTCCGCAGATAACGCTTCCAAATTAGCTTCAATCTCTTCCATTTCCTTCTTCTCTTTAAAAGATAATTTCCGAGGCTTTTCTTTTACTTCAGTTTTTGGTTTTGCAGGTTCTTTTACTGCTCGCTCTTGTTTGCGCTTTTCCTTTTCTTCGTTTACTTTAAAATCATGATAAATTGAATAATTTCCTGGGAAATCTTTAATCTCTCCTTGCCCTTCAAAAACAAAAAGATGATCTACAATTTTATCCATAAAATACCTATCGTGCGAAACAATTATAACGCAACCTTTAAAAGCTTGAAGGTATTCTTCTAACAGATTTAAGGTGAAAATATCTAAATCATTGGTAGGCTCATCAAGAATCAGAAAATTTGGATTCTTCATCAATACAGTCATCAAGTACAATCGTTTCTTCTCGCCTCCACTCAATTTATCAACCTGCACATGGTGCATTTCGTTTCCAAATAAAAAGTAACGCAAAAACTGAGCTGGGCCCATTGAATCTCCAGAACCTAATGTAATATTCTCCGAAATTTCAGCAATTACATCAATTACTTTTTTCGACTCATCTATCTTCATTCCATTCTGATGATAGTAACCAACCACAACAGTTTCACCTGTTTCAATGGTTCCTGAATCCGGAGGCAAAGCGCCTGTAATGGTATTTAAGAAGGTTGATTTACCCGTACCATTTTTTCCAATAATACCCAATTTTTCACCTTGGGCAAATTTGTAACTGAAATCCTTTAGTATAGCTAAGTCATCAAAACTCTTATTTATATCAAAACACTCAATAATTTTTTTACCTAACCTAGCTGATTTTATATTCAGATTAATAGACTTCTCTGTTGTTCCGCTATTGGCTTTCTTTTTTAAATCATGAAAAGCATCAATTCTATATTTCGCTTTTGTACCACGAGCCTGTGGTTGACGATTCATCCAATCTTGTTCTTTCTTTAAGAGATTCTTTGCTTTTTCAACTTGCTGTGCTGTTGTAGCAATACGCTCTTCTCTTTTTTCGAGAAAATAGGCATAATTACCCTTATACGGATAGAGTGTTCTATCCGCCATCTCAAGAATTTCGTTACAAACACGATCCAAAAAATACCTATCATGCGTAACCATTATTAAAGTAGCCTTTGAACGTTTCAAGTACTCCTCTAACCATTCTATCATCTCCAAATCAAGGTGATTTGTTGGCTCATCCAATATTAAAAAATCAGGTTCGTTAATTAAAATATTAGCCATAGCAACACGTTTCTTTTGCCCTCCGCTTAGCTGACTAATTTTTTGTTCAAAACGCGTAATTTTAAGTTGAGATAGAATTTGCTTAATACGTGCTTCAAAATCCCAAGCACCTAATTTATCAAGTTGCTCAATTAAATCCCCTAAAGCTTCATGATCTTCATTTGCAAGCGCATTTTCATAAGCCTTAATTGCAATTACCTGAGGATTCTCTGAAGCAAAAATCTCTTCGATTACTGTATTATCGTTATTCAAAACCGGATCTTGTGACAGGTATCCTAAAGAAATTCCTTTACGATAAACAACCGAACCTGTTTCTGCAGGCTTAACTTTACCTAAAATATTGAGCAAAGTTGTTTTACCCTCTCCGTTTCTTGCAATCAATCCAACTTTCTGTCCCTCCGAGATACCAAACGTTAGATTATCAAATAACTTAATCTCTCCCCAGTGCTGCGTTAGGTCTTCAACCGATAAATAATTCATCTTAACTATACTAAATTGTACCTCAAACGGATACGTTTTAAATTACCTTTTTCCTTATTATTACTATATTGTAATAGCTATCAATATTTCAAAAATTATATTTGGTATTGAATTTGCTTTACAAAAGTAGTATAACCATTTAATTTATTGTTATGAATAAGATTTTAGGATTACTTTTAGTACTGATGGTAAGTATTTCAACTATTACTGCTCAAGATAAATTAAGTAAAAAGGAAAAACGCCAGCTTGAAAAATTAGAAGAATTTGAAAAACTACAAGATTTAATTTCAAATAAAAAGTTAGAATTTATTGCAGATAGAGCATTTCCTACCGGGTACCGAAACGTTGATTTAACTACAAACCCTAATTTTCTGCGCATATCTAATGATTCTGCTCATGCAGAAATGCCGTATTTTGGTCGAGCTTTTTCTGCAACTCCAGGCGAAAGAGGTGGCATCCGTTTTGAATCAGAAATGATTGAAAAAAGCATAGAAATAAACGAAAAGAAAATGAAGGTAACTTTAATCTTTGAAATTAAAGATGATGGCAAAAATTACAGGTGTATTCTTGATATGTTTGGAGGTGGGTCTGCCAGCCTATCTGTTGGATCCGACCACTTACAACAAATTTCTTACAATGGAAATATAGAAGAATATACACCAGAAGAAGAAAAATAAACTCCTCTAGTTCAACAATAACAAGCTCTTACTATACACTAAATTATTGAATGGTATAATTTAGTGTATATGATAATAATTGTTTTCATATATTTGCACCCGATATTAGACATTGCAAATACACTTCAGAACCCTACCACACTAACAAGCTGACATTGCTATAGTAAGAAAGGTTCTGATTTTTAAACCAACTATGAAAACATTAAATTATCTATTATTAAGTTGTTTGTTTTTAACATCATGCAAAAACGACAGTTCTGAGATTACTTACAATTCACCTAATAAACAAAACATTAGCATTAATGTAATAGGTCAGAATGCTGAATTATTTATTAATGAAGAAAAAGTAAGTTCTTCAAACTTATCAATTGATATTAATACCATCAAAAAAGAAAGCTTTGCCATATATGCACAAATTGAAAATAAGGGTAAATTATTCCAAGATTCAAAGCAAATAAATAAACTTACCATTACCAATAAAAACATAGTATTGGATCCATTAAGTAACATTGGATCACTTGAACTATCCTTATTTCAAGAAGAAACAGACAACAACTCCGTTACTCCTATGGAAAACACTGAAGTTGCCCTAATAACAAGTAAAATTGCTAACATGTTATGGGAAAATAATTCGATGACATCTCAAAACATCCGACAGAATTCTATAGAAATATTGAATACCAATAAAGATGGACTTGTAATTTTTAATGATATCCCCGTTTCTTTTGATACATATTTCTTTATGATATTACCTAAAGACGATTCTGAGTTAATTTGGATAAACTACTATTTAACAAAAGGTGAACATGAATTATCTAGAACTTTTATAAGATAATATCATCTAAAAAGCAGTGCATTAAATTTTTGATGAATTTATTTAATGGTATAATTTTATTGATTCACCAAATTTTATTGTTCATCTATCATGCTAATGAAACCTTATTTAACCCTTTTACGTTAATCGATAGCAAAAGAATATATTATCTAGAGTACATTTTTTTTGAAATATGAGAGTTAAAGATAAAAATAAGACGATTGCAATATATAATGCAGTTATGTTTCTTGTTGAAAAAGAAGGATTTGGAGGGTTAACAATGAGTAAAATAGCCAAACAAGCTAAATTGGCTACAGGTACTCTCTATATTTATTTTGAATCGAAAGAATTACTAATTAACGCTCTTTATCTTGAACTACAAGAGAATGCAGCCTCTCGGTTTTTAGCTAACTTTGATAAAACTGCTCCTTTTAAAAATAAAATAAAAGGTATTTGGATTAACTATTTTAACCACAGAATTGAATTCCATAAAGAAAGCGTTTTTCTTGAACAGTATTACCGCTCTCCGTACATTAGTGAGGAACAACGCAGAATTGCACACGACTTAAAAAAACCTATTATCAACCTATTAAAAGAAGGCCAAAAGGAAGGCGAAGTGAAATCTAATATTGACGCTGCTTTATTATTTTACTCAATGCTTGGCTTTATAAGAGAAATTGCTGCCGAACACTTCTTAGGCACCTACACTATTTCGGATCAGACGATAGAGGAAGCTTTTGAATTAAGTTGGAATGGAATAAAAAAATAGGAAATCCAAGTAATTGGATTTCCATAACTTAATATTTTATAAGTCCCACAGATTTTCAAGAGTAACAGGACTACCTTCTATCGCAAAGAAACTCCCGTTCACATACCTTCTGTTTTTGTTTACAGCTTTAACTTGAGCCATTTCGTGTTCTGTCAATGATAAATCAACAGAATCTAAATTCTGTTTTAATCGGGCAGGATTAACTGATTTTGGTATAACTGAAATAGACCTTTGCATTGCCCACGCTAAAATCAACTGAGCAATAGAAACACCCTTTTCTTTTGCCAGCTCCGTTAGTTTTATATCCTCTAATAAAACAGGTTCATCTGCTGTTTTTAAACCTTGTGGTCGATCTGAAGATCCCAATGGAGAATAAGCCATAACATGCACATCTGCACTTTGGCAATAATCCACCAAATCATCTTGTTGAAAATACGGGTGAAGCTCAACCTGATTTAAACATGGTTTTATTTTGCAGTTACTTATCAGGTCTTTTAATTTTTTAATACTAAAATTACTCACTCCAATATTCTTACTCAAACCCAAAGCATACGCCTCTTCCATACCCAACCAAGTATCCGCAATTGGTTGATCCGCTAACGAAACAAAATCTTCAGGTTTAGAGGCTGCTGGCACCTCCTTTTTGAATGGTACCGGCCAATGAATTAAGTATAAATCAAGATAATCTAATTGAAGATCAGACAATGTTTGCTTTATGGCAGTAACAACATTACTCTTCCCGTGCATATTATTCCATAATTTAGAAGTCACCCACAACTCTTCCCTTGTTACAACTCCCTCACTAATTGATTCTGAAATTGCCTTACCTACTTCTGATTCGTTTCCGTAAACAGCTGCGCAATCAATATGTCTATATCCTAACTTAAGCGCTTCCTTTACTGCATTGTATACATCACCGGGTGCCGATTTCCATGTACCCAAACCCAAAATAGGCATATCGCCATTCGTAAATTCTAAAGTCTTCATAGTATTCTTATTTATTCAGAAAGCAAGGTAGCACCTTTCTTACATATTTAACAAAAAATACAAGAAAGATAGCAATACTTCTATCAGCATATTTTACGACTCTTGCTTTGTTGCTGCTAATACAATTTCGCGCACATTTACACCTTGAGGTTGATTAAAAGCATACCATATTGCATTCGCAATATCTTCAGGTTTTAAAACCCCACCCATTTCTTCTTTCCAAACATTATAACCAGCTTTAATTTCGTCAGAAGTAGTGTGCGATAACAACTCGGTTTCAACAGCTCCTGGAGCAATGGTAACCATACGTACATTAAATGGAGCTGCTTCTTCTCTTGCATTCTCAGTTATAGCATGAACTCCAAATTTAGTACCTGTATATGCGGCATGATTCGGAAAAGTTTTTCGCCCAGCAATTGAACTAACATTTATAATAGTTCCACCTTTACGCGCTTTCATCTGCGGTAAAACAGCCTGCATACCATTAAGAACTCCTATAATATTTACATCAAACATTCTTTTCCACTCTTGTGGATCTTGTGTTGTTAAATCCCCTAACAACATAACTCCCGCATTGTTAACAATCGCTTCCGCTGTACCATACTTTTTTTCAGCATCTGCAACAGCATCTTTTACAGCAGCAATATCAGTAACATCCACCTTTTTACAAATGGTATTGGGTAAAGAAAGAGCTTCTAACTTTTCAACTCTTCGTGCTAATAGTAAAAGAGAATATCCTTCTTTTGAGAACAACTGAGCTGTAGCAGCCCCAATTCCAGAACTTGCTCCTGTAATAACAATTAATTTATTATTAGTTTTCATAATGATATATTTTTAAAACCACTTTAACTTCCACATACATCCCCAACTCTTTATTATTAGCAATGTATAAGCAATCCATTTTTATATGAATTATTATATTACAAAGGTATAGCTTAACTTTACCCGCTCAAAATACTATTTTTATATAGCTATTATAAGTTATAATTATGGATGAAAGACTACTCCGTTTTTTCGTAGCTGTTTACGAAGAAAAAAACCTATCACGCGCAGCAGAGAAGTGCTTTGTTTCTCAACCTAATATTTCCAACGGAATAAAACAATTGGAAGAGCTGATTGGTAAACCTCTTTTTAATAGACACAAACGTGGGGTTGAATTAAAAGAGGATGCACATTACTTATACCCTATTGCCAAACGCATTATTGGTGAATTACAGTCAATTCCTGAAATATTTAGAGAGGGATCTTTAAAACAAAAAGTAGTTGTTGGTATTGCTGATAGTATTTCTCAACACTACAAACGAAGTTTCTTTAATATATTATCGAATGAAATAAATAATATTGAATGGGACTTAAGACCAATGGCGCAAGAATGCGAACTTAATATTTTAGTTAGAGAATGGAAGTTTGAGTCTCATCACTTTTTACCTCTTTGGAAAGAAAATTACGTATTGTGCATCCCCGAAAATCACCCATTAGCAGAAAAAGACATTATTGATTTAATTGACTTGAAGAATCAACCTTTTATTCATTGTCCTCCTTGCGAAGCACACCAACAAAGCCTATCTATTTTAAATACAACTGGAGACAAATGGAATACTGTAGCAAATTGCGCCACAAAAACGGATGTATTAACCATGCTGATGGCTGGTTTAGGGATTTCTTTTCTCCCCGAATATTTAATAGAAGGTGCTAAAGGATTTGTTGTAAAACCTTATAATGGACCAAAATATTACAGAGAAATTGGATTATCTTATGCTAAAGACAGTTTAAATAACCCTGCAGTAAAACAAATAATTGAACACTATTCAAAATAAATTATAGAAGAACAAACTAAATATATGTAATTTGACTTAACACCTTTAAAAACCCCGAAAAGATACCAATGAGCAATATATATACAAAAGAATTTGAAGTAAGCACCTACGATGTTGATATAAATCAAAACATAAGAATCAGCCGAATTTTTGCCTTCTTCCAGGAAGTGGCTTGGCTTCATGCTGAAGAGTTACAGTTTGGATTCTTCCACCTAAAGGAAAATCACAATTCATTCTGGGCTCTAAGCCGATTACACATCAATGTAAATAAATATCCTAAATGGAACGATAAAGTTACCTTAAGAACATGGACTGTAAGCGCCAACCGACTTTTTGCACGGAGAGACTTTGAAGTAATTTTAAACGATACTGTTTGTGCAAAAGGTAGTTCTGATTGGATTATAGCCGATTTAGAAAGCCGAGTTTTACAAGACCCTTCAAAGATACTTGCTACAATTCCTTATGTTTTTGGAGAAGGTTTAAGTGAAGTATCAACAGAACGAATAAAACCCACCAAACTTTCCTTAAAAGACGAATGCATAAGAAAGGTAAGATACAATGATTTAGATATGAACAACCACCTAAACAGCATTCGCTATTTAGATTGGGTACTCGACTGCCTACCCCGCGATTGGCATATTAACAACAAAGTAACCAATGTATCAATTAACTACATGCATGAGGTAGCTTGTGAACAGGAAGTACGAATTAATTATACACAAATAAAGGAGGCTGCATGCACTTATCAATTTATCGGCATCAATAAAAATACAAATATCAACTCCTTTCTAATGGAAGTATCATTTGAAAAAATATTATTGTGATTCTACAAATTCTCATCCCTTAATTATAGGCCAAAGATTATTCTATTACATTTTTTGATAATACTATATTCTCCTATCTTTACACGGCTCAAACCTCATCGATTCATATGGATATTTTATAAACCCATAAGGATTGATGTTAAGCATTTTATAAACTAAAAAGATTTAAGTGAGTAAAACCACATCAGACAAATCTGTCGTACAGTTACTTGTACAACAATGTATAAAAAAAGGAATCCGCGAGGTTGTAATCTCTCCAGGATCAAGAAATGCTCCATTAATAATAGCATTTAACGCTATTGAAAACATTGAATGTTTCACTATAGTTGATGAACGAAGCGCTGCCTTCGTAGCACTTGGTATGGCACAACAACTGCGCCGCCCGGTTGCCATAATATGCACCAGCGGAACTGCAGCTTTAAATTATGCACCAGCAATTGCTGAAGCATATTATCAAGAGATTCCTCTAGTTGTTCTCACAGCAGATAGACCAAAAGAATGGGTAGGTCAAGCCGATGGTCAAACAATCGATCAAAGTAACATTTTTAGCAATTACATTAAGCATAGTATTGACCTGCCTGTAAAGATTGCTCATGATGATGATGCATGGTACGCCAACAGGTCAATATCCGAAGCACTGAATAACACCATGCATCCCGTGCCTGCCCCTGTGCATATTAATATTCCTTTACGCGAACCTTTATACGGAAGAACTGCCGCTGAAAAAAGAGTATCGCGACCAATTGAACAGTTAATTCCGGAACAGACTTTAAGCGCAGATCAAATACAAGAATTAGCCACAAAATGGAATAAAGCAGAGTCCGTAATGATTGTCGCAGGAGTTTTAGCTCCTTGTGAAAAAATGAGCCAAGTGCTTAGTCACTTAGGCCAACTATCAAATACAGTATTCTTAACTGAAACAACAACAAATCAATTTTGCGATAATTTCATCACTTGTATCGATAGGCAAATATTCTCTATTGACGAAGATGAAGCTGCTTTATTTAAGCCAAGCTTATTAATCTCATTGGGCGGACAAATTGTTAGTAAAAAGATAAAAGAATTCTTACGTAACAATCCTCCAAAAGAACATTGGCACATTTCTCAATCCGATAAAGTTATTGATACTTTTCAACGTTTAAGCCTATCAGTAAAAATGGATGCTTATGAGTTTTTCTCTCAAGTAGCATCGCACTTAAAGGTTGAAACCGGCAGATTTAAAGATATTTGGCAAAAGCGCTCGTTAAAAAACCAAGCTTTACACGAGCAGTTTATTGAGCAAACAAAGTGGAGTGATTTAAAAGCACTAAATCACATCTTTACCCATTTGCCAGAAAAATCTCAATTACAATTGGCCAACAGCACTCCTGTTCGTTACGCGCAGCTGTTCCAAGACGATATTAAGGTTCACTCTTTTGCCAATAGAGGCACAAGTGGTATTGACGGTAGCGTAAGTACTGCTGTTGGAGCATCAATTAACTCTGAGAACCCAACTATCCTTATTACGGGAGATCTTAGTTTTATGTATGATTCAAATGGTTTATGGAATTCGTATTTGAAAAAGAACTTTAAAGTAATTGTTATCAATAATGGTGGTGGTGGAATTTTCAGATTCATTCCTGGGCCATCAGATTCACCAGAATTGGAGCAATTCTTCGAAGCCAAGCACCAATATAAAGCAGAACATCTTGCTTATACCTATGGATTAGATTATTTTAGCGCATCATCACTTGAGGAACTAGAAGATACTTATAATAACTTCGTAAACAACAACACCAAAGCTTCATTACTTGAGGTTTTTACACCTGGAGATATTAACGGTAAGATACTTCGTAATTACTTTAAGAATTTTAGTAACAATAGATAATATAAAACACACGATATGAGTAAATATAACTGGGAATCTATAAAGGAGTATTCCGATATCAAATTTGAATTCTTCGAAGGCATTGCCAAACTAACAATCAACAGGCCTGAAGTATACAATGCTTTTCGTCCGGAAACAATTATGCAATTATTAGAAGCCATTGAGGTTTGTCGTGAACGCCAAGATATTAGCGTAGTTGTGCTTACCGGAATTGGAGATAAAGCATTTTGTTCTGGTGGCGACCAAAAGGTTAAAGGTGTAGGTGGCTATATTGACGAACATGGCGTACCTCGATTGAATGTATTGGATTTACATAAAAAAATTAAATCGTTACCTAAGCCTGTTATAGCTATGGTAAACGGATACGCTATAGGCGGAGGACATGTATTACACGTTGTATGCGACCTTACCATTGCATCTGACAATGCTCGCTTCGGGCAAACTGGTCCTAAAGTAGGAAGTTTTGATGCTGGCTTTGGCTCATCTTATTTAGCTAGCCACGTAGGGCAGAAGAAAGCCCGTGAAATTTGGTTCTTATGCGAACAATACACTGCTGCAGAAGCTGAAACAATGGGTATGGTTAACAAAGTGGTACCTCTAGAAGATTTAGAAGATACTACTGTTGAATGGTGCAGAACAATAATGAAACGCAGTCCATTGGCATTACGCATGATTAAAAGAGGATTAAATGCTGAATTAGATGGACAACATGGTATTATGGAAATGGCTGGTGATGCTACTTTAATGTATTACCTAATGGAGGAAGCGCAGGAAGGAAAACATGCATTTCTTGAGAAACGTGATCCTGACTTTAAACAGTTCCCAAAGTTCCCGTAACAAAAGAAAACTTATATACAAAAAGAGCTTGTCAACTTTATTAAGTGACAAGCTCTTTTTGTATGAATGAAATAGCGATTTCCTGAAGCAGAAAACCTCAAGATAAAAGCATCTAATAAATTACTTAATTTTTAAGACAACAATTAGTCTATTTAATACAATTTCTATAATTCCGAAAGCAATACCAATACTACCAAAAACAGTAAGGTTGTGTATAATATGCTCAGCATCTCCTGTTATAACAAGATTCCCCAACTCAGTATAAACCTGATAAAATGACATTACTAAAAGCGACATCAATACACACTCAATTATTAAGATTAATGCGTAATGAGGGTTCTGCTTTATATTATATATTAAATCAACAGTTATCCTCGTTAAGGATATCAAAAACGTTATTAAAATAAGCGTAATAGCATACTCTCTTGCAGCATCCAATGTGACTGCACTATTATAATAGGCCAAAAAACCAACAGCCATTAAAACAAATGATGCCACATTTAAAAACAAACGCAAAAAACTAAAAATTGTGATTGGTTCTTTTTTTAACACAAACATACCTGCAATAGTCATAAATGAAGCAAACAGATACAACATTGATAATATCAACATTAAAGGCTCAAATGTATTTGGCTTATTGGTTAATGCAAACACACCTAGTATTATTAAAAATACTCCTCTAAAAGAGAACCCCCACGGGTTTTCTAAACTATATGACTTCTCCATAATTCTTTTTCTTTAATTAGTTGTTTATTCAGTTTAGGAAACATGAACTTAATTATATTGTTCACTATTTTATGGTTTGAATATAGCCAAACTGTTAGAATAAAAAAAGGGAAGCTTTCGCTTCCCTTTTTCAATATATTGACTTATATATTTTAATTTATCATCATAGGCATTAAAAGCATTAGCTCATCCTCAGGCCCATCATTTTCTAAAGGCAAAAAGATCCCTGCTCTTGCAGGATCTGCTAACTCCATCACAATCTCTTCTGACGAGATATTATCTAATAATTCAGCTAAAAATGCTGATTTAAAACCAATTTCTATTGCATCACCACTATACTGACAACTTAAGTTTTCATATGCTGAGATAGAAAAATCAATATCCTGCGCAGATACCATCATCTTATCTCCAGTAATGGATAACTTCACTAAGTTGCTAGCTTGATTTGAAAATAGAGAAACTCTACCCAAAGTATTTACAACCTCCTGGCGATTAACAATAATTTTATTCGGATTATCTTGAGGTATTACAGCATTATAACTTGGATAATTACCTTCTACCAAACGGCAAACTAAACGATGATTCTCCATAACGAAGAATGCATTTTTATCATCAAACTCAATTGTTACATCACCATCTTCTTTTACCAAAACACTCTTTAAAAATGAAGCTGGCTTTTTAGGTAAAATAAATGAAGAGCTAAACTCAGTTGTAGCATCCATACGCTGATAACGAACTAATTTATGAGAATCACTCGCTACAAATGTTAAATTCTCTGGAGACATCTCCATTAAAATACCATTCATCACTGGTCGTAATTCATCGTCAGCAGTGGCAAACAAAGTTTTATTAATACCTGCTAATAAAACTGATGCTGGCAATAATAAATTCGATGATTTATCTTTATCCACTTCTGGAATCTCAGGAAACTCATCTCCACTTAATCCAACAACACTATACTTACCTCTATCCGTAAGAATATCAACAGCTAATGAATCGTTGTTAATATCAAAACTTATGGGTTGCTCTGGGAATTTTTTAAGCGTTTCAAGCAATATTTTAGCTGGCAATGCCACTAAACCTTCACCTTCGCTATTATCAAGAGACATTGATGTTACCATTGTAGACTCTAAATCAGAAGCCGTAATGGTTAGTTTATCCCCTGCTAATTCGAATAAAATATTTTCTAAAATAGGAATTGAACTTTTATTGCTAACAACACGACTTACGGCTTGTAAGTGATAAAGAAGTTCGGAACTTGAAACAACAAATTTCATTATATGAATTTTTATTTTACTGATTACTACTTGTCTGCTCGTTAAAAATCAAAGACTTAAAAAGCAGGTGAAATTTTAATAAGCATTGGTAATTATAAGAGAATTCTTTGAGTTTAGCAAGCCTATTTTGAGCTAGTTATTACAATTTTTCAACATCCGGTCAAAAAAAGTAAAGTCGAGAATTTGATAGCTACTTTTTAATAAAAAATGAGGCTTTTCGTAAAATTGGATCTACTTGTATAAAGGAAACAACTCCCCATTCTTTAGATTCAGATACATTAACCAGCAGTTCACTTTTTGAAACCTCACCTGATTGAAGAAACTGATAAAACTGTATCTTATGATTTTTACCTAATTTTTCTCTTATTGATAAATCACATAACTTTTGTCCTATGCAAGTATCTACTTTAGAAATCCGACGAGATAGTTCGAGGTGCTTAAACTCATATAAGTAAAACTTGGCTATATCATTATCAAGAACCTTGCTATTATTACTTTTTACAATTATCTCTTCATCCTCTTGACTGATTACAAATGAATCATCATTATTGGCCCAAACCATATTTACGTTTTCAATGGATTCCTTCTGAAGTGAAAACAAAGTTTTATTTCTCCAAAATATTGGATTTACGAGGTCATTCGAGAATATATAATCAGCTTCGGCTGAGTCGTACAATACATTAGGATATTTGGCCTTATTACGATAAGCGTACAATATATTATGATCTTGCTGCAAAAAGACTTCATAAGTTTCATTCCCTTCTGATTTTGCAGTTATCCGAGTTCCAACTTGTTTAATGCTATTTTTTACAGTTTCGCCTTTAGGTCCGGTTAAGGGGTATCGCACAGATAGGTTAGATAAGTAGTCTTTCAACATATCTACCTTGAGCTTAGAAACCTCTAAACCATCATTTAACGACCACAACTCTCCTTGTTTTGAAATTTGGAGCGAATCGTCACCAGATACAATAAAAATATCCGTCCAACTATTCACCTTATCAGCCTTAAGATCTAAAGCTTTTTTCATTGTGCCTGAATTAGACCTAAACATAAAGAAAAGAACCAACCCTACAAGTATTACAAAGGCAACTAATATTTTAGTGCGCATATTGGCTTATTTTTTATAGTTAATCTTGCGATAATAGAACACTAGAGAGGCAATTAGTGCAAGAAAGAAAATCGGAGCTATTAAATTAAACAACTTCCAATAAAATGATTGCTCAGAAACTTTGCTTTTATCGAGCATTCGTAAAGTATAACTTCTGCTACGCAGATTCATCCAACCTTCATCATCGCAAAGATAATTAACAGCATTAACAATAAAGTCCTTATTACCAAAGGTGGTATTGGTCATTTCATCGAAACCTAGAGGCAACACTTTGGGGTTTGTCCCCTTAAAGCGCACTTTATTTTTAATGATATCGCCATCAGCTACAACTATCATTTTTGTTGGCTTACTAGATGTTAAAATTGGCAAATCAGAATTAATATTATTTGGCTTTAAACGATTCTCAAAAATTGATTTAAATACTCCTTTTTGCGCGATTGCTGTTGGCAAAAACGATTGTGTAAATTCTCTCCTATCAGGTTTCTGATTTACCAAAGCTAGAGTAATATAAACTGGAACTTGATCAACCTTTGAGTAACGCGAACTACGTAACAAAACACTTCTTTCTAGATCTAAATCGTTATTTACAGTATCAATAGTACTAACAAATTCGGATGTTACTACATTTAAATTTCGTGTTATAGAATGGTTGGGTTGCGGTATTAGCAAAGGGCTGTAAAGCCACGGAGCCGGTACTATACTTGGCTGTTGCCCGGGTTTTGCAATTGAAACAGGAATCATACCTGCTTGTATATCCTGAACAATAACAGGATTAATGCGAACCCCATATTTAAAAAGTTGATCGCTAATATTTATATCGCTCAATATACCCACAGCCTCACCAGACTTACGCAAACTATCAACAGTTATATTCACTGCATCAACCAACCACATTATGCGTCCACCATTCATTAAGTACTGATCAAGGATATACTTATCTAACTCTGAAAATCTCTCTTGAGGTTTAGCAATAATAACTGCTTTATACGGACTTAATATGTTTGGATCATCACCTAAAACCCCTCTATCTACTTCATAATTTTGCGATAACTGATCAGTTATATCCAATACATCTAATTCGTCCAACTCATCGTGACCTTCTAAAAATGCAATACGCATCTTCTCATCACTCGTAATTCTTCGAAAAGCATCTACAAATTTATATTCTAAGGTTTCTAGTGATTTATTTAAGTTTTCAGAACCAGAGAAGCCCTGAACATTTTCTAATAAATTTATCGGCAACTGTTTTCCATTATAGTAAACTACTGCAAAAGGATAAACCAAAGTGCGCGTATTTCGACCATCTTCGCCTGCCTCAAAAACTTGTTGAGGAGCCATCCCTAAACTTTCCATCTCGCTTAGGCGCTCCTTTTGTTCCTTCTTTGATCCTTCCATTGGATCGATAAAGCTATACTCAATATTACTCCCAGCATAAACTCTGAATTCATCTAACAACTCATTAGTTGCTCGCGATAAATTCTTAAACCCAACATTTAAATCTCCATGCAGGTAAACTTTTACATAAACAACCTCCTCTAAATCTTTGAGAAAATATTTTGTATTATCAGCAAGGGTATAACGCTTCTCGCTAGTTAAATCAACTCGAAAAAACCAATTGATTGCTATCATATTAATAACAATAGCAGCTCCAATAACTAGAATTAATTGAGATATATGTTGTGTTTTTTTACTTTTAAGCATCTGAACTATTGCATTTTTTAATTACCACTTTCGACTTAACAAAACAGTTTTTGATGCAAACAAAAAGACACCAATAACACTAAGGAAATAGATTATATCTCTAGAGTCAATTACTCCTCTACTTATGGATTGATAATGAGAATCGATACCCCAATTTAAAACTATGGATCTTAATTGATTGTTAGATACAACATCAGAAAGTGCATCAAAACCAAAGTAAAATACAAAACATAGTATTACGGAAGTTACAAAAGCGACCACCTGATTATCAGTAAGACTTGAACTAAATACACCGATGGCAACATAAATAGATGCCAAAAACAACAATCCTATATAAGAGCCATTTGTTCCGCCTGTATCAATATTTCCAACTGTACTTCCCAATTGATAAACACTAAAGTAGTAAATCAAAGTGGGTAATAAACTCACAATAATTAGAGTTAAACCGGCAAAGTACTTCGCCAAAACTATTTGCATTTCAGTTAACGGACGAGTAAATAACAACTCCATTGTTCCTATTCTTTTCTCATCGGCAAAAAGACGCATGGTAACAGCAGGCACTAAAAACAAGTACAACCAAGGTGCTAAGTAAAACAGAGAATCGAGACTAGCATACTCGCTAAATAAAATATTTAATTCTCCTGGAACAACCCACAGAAACAATCCGCTTAACATTAGAAAAACACCAACAACCAAATAGCCTGTTAAGGAACTAAAAAACGAAATAATTTCTTTTTTGTATAAACTCCACATAATTAGTTATTCTTCAATTCTTGAACCATTAGTTTTGCAGCTTTAGCACTACTTCCTGGTCTTCCCATAATTGTATGTAAATCGTTATAACTGATAAACATCTTTATTCTGTAATCCTGATTATGTAACAAATCTTTAAGTTCTGCTGTAACAGATTCGGTAGTATACTCATCCTGAATCAACTCTTTAACACCTTCCTTGTTTAGTACTAAGTTTACTAAGGATACAAACGGTATTTTCAGGATAAACTTCTTGATAAAAGCATAAAACCATTTACCTCCCCACATTTTATAACAAACTACCTGAGGACAATCTAAAAGTGCGGTTTCTAAGGTTGCTGTTCCTGAAGTTACTAAGGCAGCTTGCGAGTGCTGTACCAACTCATATGTTTGGTCAAATATTATACTAACATCTTTCCCTTTTACAAATTCTTGATAATGCTCCGCCGAAAACGAAGGTGCGCCAGCAATTACAAATTGATACTCAGGAAAAGACTCTACAACACTTAGCATTGTTGGCAAAATGTAGTTCAACTCTTGCTTACGCGAACCCGCCAACAAAGCTACCATAGGTTTATTACTTAAACCATTTCGCTTTGTAAATTCACCAACCGTTTCTGCTTTATTAGGTCGAGCATCAATGGCATCAAGAACAGGGTTACCAACATAGTTAATTGGTACATTATGCTTTTTATAAAACTCAGTTTCAAATGGAAGAATGGTGTACATTCTGTCCACATATTTTTTAATTTTACTTACTCTTCCTGTATTCCAAGCCCATATTTTTGGCGAGATGTAATAAAATACTTTTAAACCCATTTTATGGGCAAACTCGGCAATACGTAAATTAAAACCTGGATAATCAATAAGTATTAAAACATCAGGATTATAAGCTTCAATATCTGATTTACAATAACGAAGGTTGGCTTTTATTTTATCTAAATTACTAAGTACCTCTTTTATTCCCATAAAAGCAGTTTTAGAATAATGCATTGCCATCTCACCTCCTTCAGCTTGCATTAAATCACCTCCCCAGAAACGAAACTCGCACTCCGTATCTTCATTCTTTAATCCTTTCACTAGGTTTGAACCATGTAAATCTCCTGAAGCTTCTCCTGCTATTATATAATATCTCATTATTTCAATTAATCTAATTATCTACGGTACTATAGGTAGGTGTATGGGTTATAATGCAAAGCGTAAAACTATTACTGCAATTGCGTACAACAAAGTTGCTGTTACAATTCCTCTTGCTGCTAGTAATCGCTCCAATTTAATGGCTAATAAAAAAAACAAAAGGTTAGGAAGAACGCTAAGACTTAACAACTTTGTTAAACCATGCGCCTGGGTTAATTGACTCATAAATTCACCGTATTCCATATTATCTCCAAAACGGAAGTAAAATATTAGATATGTTGTAATTATTGGTAATATTAAGCCTATTAATAGTCCTATATATAATTTATTGCACTTACAGTTCATATGATAGATTTGTATTATTTAGTGTAGAATAGTCGGTTACATCAATATGGCAGGGAACTACAGAAGCCATATTATTATTTAAGAAAAATTCGTCTGTATCTTTTGCTTCTGGCTCTTCGTTTTTAAATTGCCCACTTAACCAATAATACTTCCTTCCTCGTGGATCCTGGCCTTCAACAAACTCTTCTTCCCACTTTCCTTTAGCCATCCTTGCCTTTTTAATGCCATCAAGTTTATCCGAATCCGGAATATTTACATTCAAGTATGTTCCCTTAGGTAAGCCCGATTTTATTACACTTGACAATACCGATTTAACAACTCGTTTACTTTCTGAAAAATCAGCATCGGCATCATAGCTACATAAAGAAAAACCAATAGAAGGAATTCCATTCATACACCCTTCACGAGCAGCTCCGAGCGTTCCTGAATAGTGAACACTTGCTGAGCTATTTGTTCCATGATTAATGCCAGAAACAACATAGTCAGGCTTCTCAGCCAACTGATAATGAATTGCCAATTTCACGCAATCAACTGGTGTACCATTAGTTTCGTAATAATGAACATCATCTCTAACTCCTAAATCTTTTATTTTAAGAGGTTCATTTACTGTGATGGCATGCGACATTCCTGAAAAAGATTTATCAGCAGATACAACAAAAACCTTCCCAAACTCCTTAACTGCATCTACTAATTCATTAATACCTTTGGCATTAATGCCATCATCATTACTAACTAAAATAACTGGTTTTTTATTGTTCATAATTAAATAAGAAGTGTGTAATAAAAGCGTAGAAAATAATAGTTAAACATTATTATTTAAACACTATTTTTTCAGTTTTCAAATATACAACACGTGCTACAATATTTACATATCCTATTCGCTTTTATAAAAAATTTAACTTTAAAGATAAAATTCAATCTTCTATTAAGGAAGTTGACTTCAAAATAGTTACTTTTGTTCTCCCAAAAATGAGCAATAATACTTTTCTCATAAAATAATAAAGTAAAACAAAGTTCCTTTTGTAATTACTAGGAACCAAAAAATATACAAATGCTAATTTCGTACAACTGGTTAAAGAACTATTTAGACATTAACATCGAAACTGATAAGGTTTCAAAAATCCTTACAGACATCGGTCTTGAAGTAGGTGGAATCGAAGAGGTTCAATCTATAAAAGGCGGATTAGAAGGTTTAGTTATTGGTAAAGTTCTTACTTGCGAGAAACATCCAAACGCTGATAAACTTAGTAAAACAACCGTTAACATTGGTACCGACGAAACTTTAGAAATAGTTTGTGGAGCACCAAACGTAAGAGCCGGCTTAACTGTGGTTGTTGCAACTGTGGGTACTACTCTTTATAGCGGTGATGAAAGCTTTGTTATTAAAAAATCGAAAATTAGAGGCGAATTATCACAAGGTATGCTTTGTGGAGCCGACGAAATTGGTGTTGGTGCTGCTGATGGCGGTATCATGGAACTGCCAGAAGAAGTTTCGGCAGGTACTTTAGCTAAAGATTTCTTTAATGTTGAGTCTGATATTATTATTGAAGTTGATTTAACACCAAACCGTGTTGATGCAGCTTCACATATTGGTACTGCTCGTGATTTAGCAGCGTACTTAAAATCGAACAACGAAGTAGCTGAAGTAAAATGGCCATCTGTTGATGATTTTAAAGTTGAAAATACTGATTACCCTGTTGAAGTTAGCGTTGAAAACACAACTGCTTGCCCTCGTTATGCAGGACTTACAATTAGTGGAGTTGAAGTAAAAGAATCACCTGACTGGTTAAAAAACAAATTATCAGTTATTGGCTTAACGCCGATTAACAATGTGGTTGATGTTACCAACTTTGTACTACACGAATTAGGTCAGCCTTTACATGCCTTTGATGGAGCTGAAATTAAAGGCGATAAAGTTGTAGTTAAAACCTTAAACGATAAAACAAAATTCACAACTCTTGATGGTATTGAAAGAGAATTATCAGATAATGATTTGATGATTTGCAATGCAGAAGAAGGAATGTGTATTGCGGGTGTTTTTGGCGGCGAAAAAAGTGGTGTTAAAGAATCAACAACTAAAATATTTTTAGAGAGTGCATACTTTAATCCTGTTTATGTTCGTAAAACAGCTAAACGCCATACTTTAAGTACAGATGCTTCTTTCCGTTTTGAGCGTGGTATCGATCCTAACATCACAATTTACGCTTTAAAGCGTGCAGCATTATTAATACAAGAAGTTGCTGGTGGTACCATCTCGTCTGAAATTACAGATATTTATCCTGAACCTATTAAAAACTTTGAGGTTGAGGTAAAATGGAAAAACATTGACCGCTTAATTGGAAAAAAATTAGGTGAAGAAAAAATAAAAAGCATTTTTGCTGCTTTAGATATGAATATTATCAAGGAAGATGAAGAAGCTGTTTTGCTTTCTATTCCTCCTTATAGAGTAGATGTACAACGTGATGTTGATGTTATTGAAGATATACTTCGTATTTACGGATACAATAATATTGAGATTCCACAAGCTGTTCACTCAACTTTAGTATACTCTGATAAGCCAGATAACCACAAAGTAGTGAATACTATTGCCAACCAATTGGTTTCGTTAGGATTTAACGAAATTATGAACAACTCACTTACAAAACCAAGTTTGTACGCTGAGTCAGAAACCTATCCTGAAAAGAATGTGGTAGCATTATTCAACCCATTGAGTTCAGATTTAGGCGGAATGCGCCAAACGCTTTTAATGGGTGGCTTAGAGTCGGCAAAACACAATATCAACCGCAGAAAAGGCGATCTTAAATTATTCGAATTCGGTAATTGTTATTTCTTAAATCCGGAAGGCGAAAAAGGTTCGTTAGAGAAGTTTAGAGAAGAACAACATTTAGGTATTTTCTTAACAGGAAATATGATTCCGGCAAGTTGGAATAGCCAAGAACGCAAAGTATCATTTGCTGATATTAGAGGTGTTGTAAACAATATATTAGAGCGATTAAATATTGGCGAAGCTCAATTAAGCGAGCAAGATGCTAACAATGATTTATTTGCAGAGGGCATCAATATTAGCACTAAAAACAAAATTAGTTTAGTTGATTTTGGTTTAGTAAGTTCAAAAGTTGCTCAGTCGCTTGAAGTTAAAGAATCGGTTTATTTTGCAGAATTTAACTGGGATAACTTATTAAAAATAGCTGGCCGTCAGAATGTATTATTTACTGATATCCCTAAATTCCCAGAGGTTAGCAGAGATTTAGCATTACTAATTGATAAGTCAGTTAATTTTGGCGAGATTAAAGCTGTAATGCAAAAAACAGAAAAGAAGCTTTTAAAGAAAGTATCTCTATTTGATATTTACGAAGGCAAAAATTTACCTGCCGATAAAAAATCATATGCCGTTAACTTCATTCTACAAGATGAAAACAAAACCCTTACCGATAAACAAATCGATAAGATTATGAATAGCATGATTAAAAACCTAGAGCGTGAAGTAAACGCTCAATTAAGAGGATAATCAAAAAATAACATATATCGTAAAAGAGGCTGTCTCAGAATGAGACGGCCTCTTCTTTTTAGTTACAAATTCGTAAGCTAACTCCAACTTAAAAACACAAAAACATTCCTTAAACTCAATATTTCACCTTGAAATTAATAACATCAAAGTTTCTTTACCAAGTCAACTTACAAATTGAAAGTTTGTTGTCTGAAAAATTCAGTTGTGAGACAGCCTCTTTTTTCCTCATTAGCTTAAGTAAAGCTACCTTATCGCATTATATATGAAAACGTACATTGACGATAAAACAATCTCAATCCATAGTAAACTCTAGTTGAGTATGAGTCGTATCCAATGATGGTATAATCTATTCCTCTTTTCAGGGTATGTTTTTCACTTAAGGATTACTATTATTATTCTACGATTAAGCATATACTCTCCCTTTAAATAAGTAACTGTTTTCAGGAAGTGTATTTCTATTTTCAGATCACAATAAATTTATGATTAATTCTAAAATAATAATTCTCTCACTATTTTTTGATTAAAGTACTTATTTCACTTTTGTTATATTTGCTGCACATTTTAATTCAGATACATGTATACTGCAAAATATTTACAAAATTTTATTAAAAATGTATTCCTAGCCATGGGTAGTACTAATAACGATGCTAGTTTAGCAGCTGAAGTTCTTATTTCTGCTGATTTACGTGGAGTTGACTCTCATGGCGTTGCAAGGTTAAGTGGCTATGTTCGCTTATGGGAAAAGGGTCGCTTAAATGCAACACCTAATGTGAAAATAGTTCACGAAACTCCCAGTACTGCCGTTATTGATGGTGACCTAGGAGCAGGTTTAATGGTGGCTCCAAAGGCTATGAAAATTGCCATGGAAAAAGCGAAGCTTGCTGGTACCGGTTGGGTTGCTGTTAAAAACTCAAATCATTATGGTATCGCCGGATACCACTCTATGATGGCTGCTGAGGAAGATATGATTGGATGGAGTATGACTAATGCAAGCGCTCTGGTTTCTCCTACCTTCTCAAAAAGTAAATTTTTAGGAACCAATCCTATTTCGGTTGCAATTCCGGCCGATAAGGAACCTCCTGTTGTTATTGATATGGCAACTACACCTGTGGCTAATGGTAAGTTAGAAGTTTTGCAGCGTAAAGGCGAGAGTATACCCGAAGGTTGGGCTCAAGATGAAAACGGAAACCCATCAACAGATGCTGCCATTCTTAAAAAAGGAGGTGCAATGTTGCCTTTGGGAAGCGATAGAGTGCATGGAAGTCACAAAGGGTATTGCTTAGGTTCTTTGGTAGATATTTTATCGGCTGTTTTACCAGGAGCGAACTACGGACCATGGGTTCCGCCTTTTGTTGCTTATGCCCCATTACCTGAAAACCCAGTTGGTGAAGGTATAGGACACTTTTTAGGAGCTATGCGTGTGGATGCATTTAGACCTGCTGACGAATTTAAATCACATATGGACAATTGGATAACTACTTTCCGAAATGCTGTTCCTAGCGAAGGACATGATCAAGTATTGGTTCCTGGTGACCCTGAAAGAGCCATTACCGCAGAGCGACTTAAAAATGGCATTGACCTTCTTCCCCCGGTAGTAGAGGATTTAAAGAGTTTGGCTGAAAAATTCAAGCTAAGCTTTGAATAAAACAGTATTGTAAGAAAGCTTGTTATTCAACCAACAAGCTTTCTTACTTTTCCATTAATTGATTATAGAGAATTCATTTATTTTATTCTGGCACAGAGAATCCATACTTCATCCATATTGATTTAGCTAGTGGAGATTGCAAATATTTATACAGCAACTGGGCGTTACTTTTATCGCTAATTACAGATGCTATATTTTGAATTGCAGGATGTGATCCATCCGCAAAATCGGCAACAATTTTAACCTTTGAAGATTTTAAGGCATCGGTTTTATATACAATCCCGTAAGGGACTTCGCCCAATTCAACAACCATTAAAGCCGATCGTACATCTTTTGCAGGCAACATCTTAGGCTTTATTGTAGTGTACCATCCATAATGTTTTAACGCTGCAACAGCATACTTACCTGCTGGAACATGACTTGGATCTCCTATCGAAAAATAATCATCTGCTAGTATATCACTCCAAATAATTGCTGAATCTATATCAACACTAGTTTTACTATTTATAGGCTGAATAAGAGATAACTTATTACCTGCAACCATCGTTTTTTGTTGATCAACAACGTAGCCTAAACTATCAATATAATCGGCCCACCTTTTACTTGCAGATATATATAAATCCGGTTCTCCTCCTTGTTCTATCTGGCGGGCAAGTGTTCCGCTTGAGGCTAAATTAAGCTTTACTTCCACTCCGTTTGTAATAAAAAAAGAATCGCAAATTTCAGTTAAAGCATCAGTTAATCCAGCGCCTGCAAAAACAACTAATCTATTTTTAGCATCCTTTTTAGTATTGTTGACACATGAACAAAGTACTATTGCAATTACAACTATTATTATTTTAATATCTCTCATCTTAATATCCTCTTTATTTGTTAGATTTTTATTACAGTCTAAATTGTAGAGCTGTTCCTATATAGTTTCCTAAGTTTGGCGATGTTGTACCATCCTGTATAATATAATGGAGAGCTAATTTAAGTTTATCTTTACTTAGGTACCAATTTAACCCCATATCTAATGAATTGTCATCACCAATAAACTTATATACAGATTTACTTCCACTTGCATCATAAGAATCATAACACACCACCGCTTCAATATATTTATTGGCAATAATAAAGTTATACGAAGCTCTTGCATACCATGTTATCGCATCTATTTTTTGCTTAGCTTGATCCTCTCGTTTCATAGCAAAACATTCTCCTTCTATACGAATGCCTTTGTAACAAACTAACAAATCGGCACCATAAGTGTAAGATGTTTTAAACAAAACAGAATCACAAAGTTTACCATTTTGCTGACTAGAACCTCCTAGTCCGATTGAAATACTTTTGGTTTTTCGCCAATTATTAGCGGGCACCATATAACTATATTTCGACTGTTCTCCATCTCCAATAGTTAAAACCGCCCTACCTGTAAATAATTTATTCCCGTAATTACTGCATGAGTAGGCACTTGGTTCATATACCCCTGTACGATAACTAATGGCGCATTTATTAAAGTTTTTAATACCACCTAGGGCAATTCCACTTTCAATACCATTACCCTTTCCACTAACAAAATGACGCAAATAATAGTTTGACCTAGTTTTATCTAAACTTGCGACATTCCATGGAGAGTTTGTAAATTCACGGCTAACACCTGTCCAAAAATATCCCATATGAATATTCAAAAGGTTTTTATCTGATAACGGTTTTATTGTAAAGTAACCATTCCATACCGATATCCCATTGTAAGAACCCTTAACAGCAGTATATACATCTTCACCAACCCTATCGGCACTGAATCTGAATATATAATTTAACCATGGTGTAGGATTTCCCTTTGCTCCAATTCTAACTCTTCTAAACATCGCATCTGATCGATCATACACTTCCTCCCCTGATTGTTTCTCGTTCATACTATATACATACCAAAACTCAAGATCGAGCACTGGTTGAAATAACTTATTCTTATCTAATTTAATAAATGGGTTTATTTCGTTCTCTTCTTCTGCAGCTCGCGCAACCTGAAATGTTATTATTAATAGGAAAATTAATATTGCATTGTACTTCATAAGCTTTATTCTAAAAAATGAATAACGGTAATTAAAATTTAAAAATGTTGACGGATTGGGTTTATACTACAAAAATCGCTCATCTGATCTAACTGTCTCACAGCACGAACCTTTTGATTTATCGAGCCAACCTAAAGAAACATTATAACGATTATCCATTTCTCCGAAGAAAGGTTTAATGTCAATTAACGGACTACCATCTAACATATCTACATCTTCAATATGAATTCGGTTGCCCTCAATATTTTTGAGTTTTACCGTTGATAAACCAATTGGATTTGGTCGAATAGGAGATCGTGTGGCAAAAATTCCACGAGGGACACTATCCATAAATGGTGTTACCTTTAATTCACACTTTTCTACTTTATGCAGATGATACAAAAGAGTTAAATGCGAAAAGCCATCTAAATCACTTAAGCCTTCAATAAGCTCTTCTTGTAATTCAATAAACCCACCTATGCCTTTCGCACCATTGGGCTGAATTGGCATATCGGATAGTGTTTTATGCGGCGTATGAATAGTTCCAATCGCCACGAAACTAATAGTGTTCATATATGATTATTTTTTAGATTACTGAATTGCATTATTCATAGAAATGAATAACGGTTTTTAAAAAAAATGACAACCTAGATGCTCTACTATCTGCTTATTTAAAGCTTCTTGTGATGCCGCAATCTGCTTATAAACAGCCAAAGCATTCTCACCAGATTTAGTTAAGTAGGCTCCTCCGCCATTTGAACCTCCTCTTTTTCGTATCACCAATGGAAGAGGTGACATTTCGTTCATCTCTTTTATAAATGACCATGCCTGCTGATATGACATCTTCATTTCCTTAGTAGCTGCATTAATTGACCCCAGATCTCCGATAAGTTTTAATAATCGTATTCTCTTCTCATTTAAAAATAGAACACCATTTTTATCAATCTCGAGTTTTGTATTTATACTAAAAGGCTGTTTCATACTTAGGGTGTGTTATAAAACCTATGCCAAACAATACAATCCAATACTAATCAAGCAGATGGACATATTATCACTAAGTATTTCCTACAGAATGGAAACATAATTACCTATTTTTCGACAAAAATGTAGACTGATAAATAAAATTGACGTAAATTGAATGGAATCAAACTAAACTTTTCTAATATTCAGACCTTTATAGGTAATAATCATTTGAATTAGAATACGTCATGAAGCAATTTAATAAAGAAGATAAGATTCGAGAACTACTAAAAGCATTTGAAGCTACAGATGAGTTTTATGCTAAATTTAGAACTAAATTTAAATTAGAGATGCTTATGTTGTTTCATAAGTATCACCCTAATAGTAAAGAAGATGATATTGCTGAAGAAATTATTGAGACCTTTGCAAATCAAATTATTTCCACCTCTGAATCAGTACTCGATAAGGATAATAACTATCCTGATTACAGAAAAAAGGAAGAACTAATAGGAGTAGAAAGGGTGGTAAAAAAGATTAAAGCTCTTGAAGGAGTTTCTGAATTCATCGAGCTAAGTCATGCCAAAGCCAAAGAATTAATTGTTGAGTTTTATCCCTCAATTATAAATTTAAGCGGAGATGGTTTTAGACTGTTAGATCAATATGTGAAAATGCACCACGCATCATTCGTAGTCAATATAAAAAATAGAGATAATTACAGAGACGAAGAATAATTAAAAGTTTCTTTGATTCATAAATGCAGGGTTATTAGTATTATAATTACTTATGCTAAATCCTGCTTCAACACGAAATGAATCAGAGAATTTATATCCCACAAAGGTTTCTCCGGTTATATTGTTATAGGCATTTCTTCTATCATTTGGTAACGATGTTTCTACATTTGCATAATTCATATATCCTGCTCCTCCTACATAAAGCTTATCGTTAACCAAATAGGTTCCTCTGGCATAAACCCCCATGTCTATTATAGTTTGATCCGCACTTGTATTGTTGTAGTATGGCACATTAAAAGCCTGCGTTCTGCCCAAATAAACCCCTCCGTCTACAATCCACTTTTTACTTGGCTGAAATACCATATGCGGAGATACATAAGTATTGAATCCGTAAAAACCATCGAAATTAGTAAAAGCACTTGTACCCAATTCATAACTCACTTTGGGTTGTATATTATAAACTAGTTCCAAAGAATCTAGTTGAAGCATAATATCGCTACCATGATCAATATTCTGCATTGCAATATTATCTTGTGCTTTAACGCAAAAAGATGTTGAAACAATGGCAAATAAAAGGAGAAGAATACGCATAATACTACATTTTAGTAGACTTAGATAACAATAATTATTCCAAATTTAGAGGCTCTAAGGACGTTCGGAAAATAAAACTCCCCGAAGTTTTACGTGAGTCGAAAAGTTCACCATTGTATACCATTTGTCCTTTTAAAAATACGAAATCGCACCTACCTTTTAATTTGTATTCATTATGATTTGCTTCTGCTGATGGCAAGGTACAATATAAATTCCTATCGAAATCAGGATTCCAAACCACTATATCTGCATCTGATCCAATTGCTAAAATACCTTTTTGAGGATATACACCCATAAGTTTTGCAGGCAGAGTTGAAGTAATATTACTCAACTTTTGTATACTAATTTGCTTTTGATTAACCCCAGAAGTAAAAAGAACACTTTGATAATTTCTTAAATAATGATACCTATCTGGCCTATTGTAAACCAACTCGCTCGAAACATCATTAGAGCTTTGTAAATTAAATGGAGGACTAGCAATTATAAATCTATTTGAGTTTATAATTTGCCAAACAGCCTCTTCACTCAGAAATGTTAACTTATTAGTTGCGTCTTTAAATAGATAATTTCTATTTGAAAGGCCATTTACTTTTTGAGTTTCTCCGATATTGAATGGAAGAATTAAACTTCCATAAAAATCTGCTTTTCGCTCAATACCTCCGTAAATAAGGTTATACTCTTCTACAAATAATATATTGGTAAACATTATTGAGCAACCATATGAAACACCTACATTGATAAGCATATTCAATGTTTGAAAATGATCCTCAATGGTTTTAGTACTGTATAACTCTGAAGACTTCTCTTCTTTTTTGTGGTTGATACTTAAATCGCAAACCAACAAAAGGTCGTTATTTAAAATACCAGATAGTATATTTTGTATAACTTCTTCAGAAACTGCATAAAGGCTACCTATGTTTATGGTTAAACTACTTATACCTTCGTGCAAGTAACTATTATCAATAATATCTGTTGTTATGTTTTTGAGCTTATTAAACTTTAAATGAAAACTAAAATCAATACTATTCTGGCTACCACGTTTTTTAGCTGCTTCAATATTTTTTTGGTAATCTTTTTTAGGATTATCTTCAATTGAATCAATCATCATGGTTGTTCCATTATACATCTGTGCTTGATTCAACCTTAAGATTTCTTCAGTATCTGATTGACATTTGATAAGTTCGAGAAAACTTCTATTGATATCTATAATACCAGGCATTATGTATTTATCTGATGCATCAATAACCGGCGTTTCTGAAGTTGGTCGTTTTAAACTAGGGGCAATTTCTAATATTTTATTACCACCTACCAAAATATCTTCCTTTTTAATAGAATGAGGACTAACAACAAAACCGTTTTTTAATAGCAGATAGTTCATATATAGATATTCTTAGACAACTCAATTTAGCGTTTTCACATCTTTATACAAAACAATAACTCTATTTACTTTCGTGCACTCAATCTAATTAATAGTTTTGCAGCAGAATTAAACTAATTAGAACTATTATTTATAATGTGGTGGATCTTAGCCTTAGTATCAGCGCTGTTTTTAGGTGTATACGATGTAGTAAAAAAAGTATCATTAAATAATAATGCTGTATTTCCCATATTATTATTCAGCTCAATAAGCAGTTCGCTCCTATTTATCCCACTTTTATATTTTTCCAAATCTGGTTTGTTAAACGAATCTAGTTTATTTTATATTCCCACAATAAGTACCACTGAGCATTTAATGCTATTACTAAAATCAGTGATTGTGGTTGGATCATGGAGTTTTTCATTTTTTGCATTAAAACACTTACCCCTTACCATTGTAGCACCAATAAGAGCTACAGGGCCTTTATGGACTTTGATAGGAGCAATCATTATTTTTAATGAACGCCTAAGTCCACTTCAGTGGATAGGTATTATTATAACTCTGGGGTTCTTTTACCTTTTCTCTATAGCAGGTAAAACAGAAGGCATCAATTTTAAACGTAACAAATGGATTTTATTTATAATAATAGGAACCTTATTAGGTGCTGTAAGTGGTTTATACGATAAATTTTTACTTCAAAAAATTAACCGAATGGCCGTACAGTGCTATTTTACGTTCTACCAAGTAGCCCTTATGATTCCTATTGTACTAATTATTTGGTTACCTCAAAAAGGCAAAACTACCCCCTTCAAGTGGAGATGGAGCATCCCATTAATTGGTATTTTCTTAATAATAGCTGATTTTTTCTATTTTTATGCTTTACACATTCCTGATAGTATGATTTCAGTAATATCAGCTTTACGCAGAGGAGGTGTTATTATAGCGTTTACATTTGCCGCCATCTTCTTTAATGAAAAGAACATTAAAGTAAAAGCGCTTTATTTATTAGGTATACTTATTGGTATCACATTACTCATTTTTGGAACTAAATAATGAAAAGAACCGATTTATCGAAATACAATAATAGTTGGTATAAACCCGGAAACATTATTATGCGTACCCTTTGGTATTGGACAAATGCCTTGGTATTCAATCATTCATTAATTCCGATATCGGGTATAAAAGTATTTCTGCTAAAGTGTTTTGGGGCGCACATAGGCAAAGGTGTAGTAATTAAACCCAGTGTGAATATTAAATACCCTTGGAAACTTTCAATTGGTGAAAATACTTGGATAGGAGAACAGGTGTGGATAGATAATTTAGATACAGTGAAGATTGGTGCTAATTGTTGCTTATCACAAGGTGTTCTTTTACTCTGCGGAAACCATAATTACACTAAAGAAACCTTTGACTTAATGATCGGTCCCATTACCCTGGAAGATGGCGTATGGATAGGCGCAAAATCTATTGTAACAGCTAACACACATTGCAAAACACATTCGGTATTGGCAATTAATTCTGTGGCCTCCAATAATCTTGAAGCTTTTTCAATTTATCGAGGTAATCCTGCCATTAAAGTAAAAGATCGAGTAATGAACTAAGCACATCAACGGCCAACATTACATTAATTTAAAAATTAGGCATAAAAAAACATGAACTTGCAAGCAAATTCATGTTCTTCTACTATTTTACACTACACTATGAAAATTAACCCTTGTTTTATTGTCATTGTAAAAGTATGCATCTTATAAATAGTACAGGGTTAAGGGCGGGTTAAAGTGAGTTAAGGATTAGTTAAAGTGTAATTGCAGGCATTATAAAACTCTATATTTGTATAGGTATAAAGGTTAATCTACAATATGCAAAAAAGAACTTTAGTTGGTTTAGTAACATTAATGTGCATTTCTCTGTTTGGGATTATTGCACTACAGTACATTTGGGTAAGCAACGCAATTAACGTACAAACTGAGAAATTTAATGCTTCGGTATTTGATGCTTTAAATCAAACCGTATATAAACTTCAAAGAAACCAAGCCGCTAATTATTTCTTGAATCAATATGCGCCAAATAATCAGGTTTCATTGAGTATTGATACTGCAAAAAATAGTAGAAGCTACACGGTTCCATATTTTCCTAGTACAGCCACTCAAAACAACAAACAAGCTACTAATACGGGCGTTGTAAAAATAATGGAGCACAATCCGTATGGTATATTCTCGGCACAAGCAAATATTACCGAGAATGGCATTAGCCGAAAATATCAGATATCACGAAATACTTTAGATCCTCAAAACGGTGCTAATATGTATGAGATTGAAAAGGCTATGAATCATTTAACAGATTCATTAAACCAAATTATCAATCACATTCAAAACGGAACGATAAATGCCATGACGCTTTTTAATCAGTTTAATTATGAGCTTCATATGCAAAAATCGGATAAACGGAAATTTATAAATAAAAAGGAGCTTCAGAAAACACTTAAAAGTGAGTTATTTAATAGAGGTGTCAATTTAGATTACGAATTTGGTATATACACCAATAACCGATCTAACAAAACCACTTTATCATCTAAATATTATGAGGTTGATGAAAGTTCAAAACTATTTAGTTGCTTGCTCTTTCCGGATAATATTATGCGAGGCCAAAATAGTTATGTTCTCGATATATACTTCCCCGATAAAGATCGATTTATTATGAAATCACTTTCCTTATTATTTGGGGGCTCTTTTTTACTTACAGTAATTATACTTCTTACTTTTTATTTCACCCTTAAAACTATTGTTGATCAGAAAAAAGTTTCGGAAATAAAATCGGACTTTATCAACAATATGACTCATGAACTAAAAACTCCTATTGCAACCATTAATTTAGCTGCAGATAATATTGCAAATCCAATAATATTGAACAGTCCGGAAAATATTTCTCCGTTTATACGGATTATTAAGGAAGAAAATCAACGCATGAATAAACAAGTTGAGCGTGTTCTGCAAATGTCTTTGATAGAAAAAAAAGATTTACAGTTGGTCCCTATTAGTGTTGATATTCATAAAATAATTCAAGAAGCCATTAATAAAATAGCGCTTCTTGTGAATGAGAAAGAAGGGGTTATCTTATCAAATTTTAATGCTCCAAAAACTTCTTGCTTGGTTGATGAAGTGCATATTACCAATGTTTTGCTTAATTTGTTCGAAAATGCTATTAAATATTGTAAAGAGGAACCTCATATAGAGGTAAGTACTACAAATACAAAAACTAGCATTGAAATTTGCGTAAAAGACAATGGCATTGGAATGAGTAAAGAACAGCAAGCCAAAGCTTTTGATAAGTTTTTTAGAGCAACAAAAGGCAACATACACAATGTAAAAGGATTTGGCCTTGGCTTAAGCTACGTAAAAGCAGTTATGCTTCAACACAAAGGCGATATTAAACTCAAAAGTAAACTTGGCGAGGGAAGTCAATTTACCTTAACTTTACCCCTAAACGAAAAACAACTTAACTAAAACTAAGAAATATGAAGAAGGTATTTATGGTAGAAGACGATCTCAATTTTGGGACTGTTATGAAATCGTACCTCGAAATAAATGGGTTCAATGTAACCTGGGTGAAGGATGGCGCTAATGCAATGAAAACCTACATGCCCGATTATTTTGATATTTGCATTTTGGATGTTATGCTTCCGAACATTGATGGCTTTACCATTGGAAGAGAAATTAAAACCATAAACGAAAATATCCCCCTCATATTTTTAACCGCAAAAACACTAAAAGAGGATGTATTACAGGGGTATGGCGTTGGAGCAGATGATTACATAACCAAGCCTTTTGACTCTGAAATACTTATAGCAAAAATAAATGCCATACTTAGCAGATCTACTCATCAAGAAGTTAGTCCGAAAGAAAGCGTATACAAATTAGGTTTTTTAGAATTTAACTACGAAATGCGTACTCTAAGTTCTGAAAACTACTCGCAACAACTCTCACCCAAAGAAGCCGATTTATTAAAAATGTTATGCGAGAATATTAATAAAGTAATGCCTCGTGAAAAAGCCCTTACCAAAATATGGGGCGAGAATAATTATTTTACTACGCGTAGCATGGATGTTTATATAACCAAGCTGAGAAAATACCTACGAGAAGATAAACACGTAGAAATTGTAAACATCCACGGAAGTGGTTATCTATTAAAAGTGAACAAAGATTAAATTGATGCTTATACCAAAAACACCATCAAATGATTGATAAGAAATTGAATTATTTATAGATTCTACAATGAATAAAATAGAAATATAGCCATAGCTAAATTGACATTTTATGAAGAAGTAGAAGCTTTATAGAAACAATTTATACCAATCATTTGGTGGTGTTTTTGGTATAATACAGTAAATATAAAACATTCAATAAAAGAAGGGCTTTTAAAATTTTAATGGTATAATATTTCAAAAAGCATAATAAATATCTCAGCAATAGTTATTTTAGTAATACAAATAGGCACATTCGCATTTTTGTATTAAGTATAACTACTTTAAAATAGCCCTTCATGACTTTATACGATTACATAACAATAACTTTTATTTCTGTAGGTGCAGTTATTATGCTATTAAGCGCAAACCGCACAAAAAGAATCCTTAATATGTTACCCACAAATAAACTAAGGGGTAAATGGCGAGGCTTGAGTATATCCATGTTTGTTTTTTTTATTGGTTATCTATTTGTTGTTCTATTGGTTATTTTAGGTCGCTCTGAATTACTCGAGTTCCTGTCTGGGATAATATTCTTATTGGGTTCACACTTTGTATTTATTGTGGTTAGCTCAGGACTAGATAGCTTTAAAAAAATTAAAGAAATAAACCAAAACTTAAGTGATACCGAACTAAAAAATAAAGAACTCGAACGCTTTGCTTACGTTACCTCGCATGATTTAAAAGCTCCACTCAGGGGAATATATAGCCTAGCATCGTTCATAAAAGCAGATTTAGAGGACGGACAAACTGAAGAGGTTCAGGATCATTTAAACACACTATTAAAACAAGTTGAGCGACTCGAAAATTTAATTAATGGAATATTACATTATTCTAAAATTGGTAAAATTACCGTTGAAGCCATTAACCTTAACCTTTTGGTACATGAGGAGTATGAAAAATACCAGAACCTAAATAATGTAAAACTCGAAATTCAAGGTACTTTGCCTACCATAAATGGAGATAAAACACAGATATCACAACTAATATCGAACTTGTTAAACAATGCCATCGAGTATAACGACAAAAAACTTTGCCAGATAACTATTTCAAGTGAAGAAAAGCCTAATTTTTACGAGATAAGCTTTGAAGATAATGGCCCTGGAATCCCCTCTAAATATCACGAAAAGATATTCGAAGTATTTCAAACTCTTGCTCATAAAGATATCCACGAAAGCACTGGCATAGGACTTTCAATTGTAAAAAAGATAATGGATAAACACGAAGGCGAGGTTAAAGTAGAATCTGATGGTAAATTAGGAACCAAGTTTATTATAGTTTGCTCAAAAAAGTTAAAGTAGTTAATAAATATCAACCGAACCCTAATTTCTGCCCTTCCAAGCATTTGTGATTAACTTAACAAGATTCAAAAAGCATAAAATACAAAAGCCCGATTCGTAAGAATCGGGCTTTCTTAATATCTATGGTAAAAACACACTTCTGTCTTCTTACTTCACTCTTCTTTACTTGTTTGCTTCAACCCATTTACGAGCATTTACAAAAGCTTCGATCCAAGGGGTAACCTCATCGGCTTTTCTGTCCTCAGGATAGTGTGCACATTGCCATGGGAAAATAGCACGCTCTAAGTGAGGCATCATAGCCAAGTGGCGACCATCGTTTGATACGATTGCTGCGGTGCTGAAATCAGAACCATTTGGATTAGCTGGATAAGCATCGTAGGCGTATTTACCTGCAATATTGTACTCTGCCTCTGCTTTTGGCATGTTGAATTTACCTTCGCCATGTGCAATCCAAACACCTAAGGTATTTCCTGCCAATGTTTTTAACATTACAGAGTTGTTATCTTGGATATTCATGTTCACATAGTTCGACTCGAATTTATGCGAATCGTTGTGCTCCATGGTTGGTTTCACATCGTGATTTGGGTAAACTAACCCTAACTCAACCATTAACTGACATCCATTACAGATACCTAAACTTAAAGTATCAGGACGTGCATAAAACGCATCAAGTGCTGCTTTTGCTTTTTGGTTGTATAGGAATGCTCCGGCCCAACCTTTTGCAGAACCCAAAACATCAGAGTTAGAGAATCCACCTACAAATACGATGAAGTTAACGTCCTCTAAAGTTTCGCGACCTGTGATAAGGTCAGTCATATGAACATCTTTTACATCGAAACCAGCTAGGTACATTGAATAAGCCATCTCACGATCGCCATTCACACCTTTTTCGCGGATGATAGCGGCTTTTACGCCCGACATGCCATTACGCTTAGCCTCTAAACCGTAAGCTGCAAGTGTTCCTGCAAAATCGGCATTAAACTTATATTGTAATGGTTGTTGTTTATAGTTTTCGAAACGTGCTTTGGCTTGCGCTTCGCCGCTTTGTTTGCGATCTAATAAATACGAAGTTTTGTACCAAGTATCGCGCATCTCATCAATATCGAAGCTCATTGTTTCGCCCGACTTAGTGATGCTTAATGTGCGTGCCTCAACAGGAGAACCAATCACTTGGAAAGCCAACTCTTTTTCGGTTAATAAAGCCGTTACTTTAGCTTCATCCTTAACCTGAATCAATACACCTGGATTTTCGGCAAACAATACTTTTACTAGGTCTTGCTCTTCGATAGCTGATAAATCGATGTTTAAACCATGTGATTTATTGGCAAAACACATCTCTAACATTGCAGTTACCATACCTCCGGCAGAGATATCGTGACCTGCAAGAATTAAATCATCCTTAATTAAAGATTGAAGTGTTTCTAATCCCGTAAGGAAATATTGGTTATCGGCAACCGTTGGAGCCTCAGCACCTAGTTTATTTACCACCTGTGCAAATGAACTACCGCCTAATTTTAAAGCATCGAAAGAAAGATCGATATAGATTAATTTAGTATCTACATCTTTCTTTAATACCGGCTCAACAATTTGGCGCACTTCACTAACCTCTGCAGCAGCAGAAATAATTACCGTTCCCGGAGAGATTACTTGCTCTCCATCTTTATATTTTTGAGTCATCGATAAAGAATCTTTCCCTGTTGGGATGTTGATTCCTAAATCGCAAGCAAACTCACTTACTGCCTCAACAGCTTTGTATAAACGGGCATCTTCGCCTTCGTTTTTACAAGGCCACATCCAGTTGGCGCTTAACGAGATGCCTTTAACACCACGTGCAAACGGTGCCCAAACTAAGTTGGTTAAACTCTCGGCAATGGCTACTTTTGAACCTGCAGCAGGATCGATCATGGCAATTGCAGGTGCGTGACCTACTGATGTTGCCAATCCGCTAGTTCCTGTATAATCAATAGAAGTAGCCCCTAGGTTATTCAATGGAATTTGAATTTCACCGGCACATTGTTGCTTGGCCACTTTACCAGTTACCGAACGGTCAACTTTGTTTGTTAACCAATCTTTACTAGCAACAGCTTCTAATTGTAATACACTCTTTAGGTAATCCTCGATTTTAGAAGCATCGTAAGATACTGCCTCGTACGACTCCTCAACTGTTTTATCTTCCATAATTGTTTTAGGAGGATTCCCAAACATATCTGAAAGTTGCCAATTGATTGGCGCATTACCTTTACTATCTTTAAATACAAAGCTCATGTCGCCTGTTGTTTCACCCACCACATACATTGGTGAACGCTCACGATCGGCAACCGCTTTTAATTTGTCAATGTCTTTTTCTTTAAGCACAAGACCCATACGCTCTTGCGACTCGTTACCTGCAATTTCTTTGGCAGATAAGGTTGGATCTCCCACCGGAAGTTTATCTAAATCGATAACACCACCTGTTTCTTCAACCAACTCTGATAAACAGTTTAAGTGACCACCAGCACCATGATCGTGAATTAACACAATTGGATTTTCATCGGCCTCAGACATGGCACGAATGGCATTCATGGCACGTTTTTGCATTTCAGGATTTGAACGCTGAACGGCATTTAACTCAATGGCATTGTCGAACTCACCAGTTGCTACCGACGAAACGGCTCCACCACCCATACCAATACGGTAGTTATCGCCACCTAAAAGCACCACTTTGTCGCCTTTATCTGGAGTATCTTTTAAGGCATCCGATTTTTTAGCAAAACCAATACCTCCGGCCAACATAATTACTTTATCAAAAGCAAATTTCTTTTGGTTCTCGAAGTGCTCAAATGTAAGCACCGAACCACAAATCATTGGCTGACCGAACTTGTTACCAAAATCACTAGCTCCGTTAGAAGCTTTGATTAAGATTTGCTCTGGTGTTTGGTATAACCAAGGACGCGCCTCGTTGGCTTGCTCCCATGCTCTACCCTCTTCTGAACGAGAATAAGAAGTCATGTAAACAGCTGTACCAGCAAATGGAAGAGATGCTTTACCTCCACCTAAACGGTCTCTGATTTCTCCTCCTGCACCTGTTGCAGCACCATTAAAAGGCTCAACAGTTGTTGGGAAGTTATGTGTTTCTGCCTTTAATGAAAGAACAGTATCAATTTCTTTGGTTTGGAAATAATCAGGCTTATCGTGCGATGCTGGAGCAAACTGAACCGCTTTTGGTCCTTCAACAAATGCTACATTATCTTTATAAGCTGAAACTAAGAAATTTGGATTTTCTTTTGAAGTACGTCTGATTAAGTTGAATAAAGAGCTTTCTTTCTCTTCTCCATCAATAATAAAAGTACCGTTGAATATTTTATGACGACAGTGCTCTGAGTTTACTTGAGAGAAACCGAACACTTCGCTATCTGTTAATTTACGACCTAATTTTACGGCCAATCCTTCAAGGTATTGAACCTCATCCTCGCTTAAAGCTAAACCTTCCGATTTGTTATAAGCGCCCACATCATCAATCTCTACAATTGGATCTGGTTCTTTGTCGATGTTAAAAATTTCCTGATTTAATCCGGTATACAATACCTGTAACATTGGATCAAACTCAGCTTTTTCATCAGCTACTTTAAAGTACTCCTCGATACGAGTAATACCTTCGATGCCCATGTTTTGAGTGATTTCTACGGCGTTGGTACTCCAAGGAGTAATCATCTCTTTACGAGGTCCAACAAAAAAACCACCTAAGTCCGTTTCATCGGTTTTGGTGGCACCACTAAAAGCCCATTCAAGCTTTTTTACATCTTCTGCTGCTAAATTAGCATCGCAGCCTACTGCTAAAATCTGTTCAGATTTACCTTTAAAGAAAAGGACCATGTTTCTTCCTGTTTTGAGATTTATTGAATCTGCTGCAAAAGTACAATAAAGGATGAAAATTACGTAATTAGAGGGAGTGTTTTTTGTGCTTATTAACAATACAGAATTGCATATACAAAAAAAAGGGAGTCTGATACCAAACTCCCTTCATTTTTCAACCTTAAATGGTTTTTTATTTTAAGTTCGCAATACTTTCTTCTATTGCTTTTATTTTAGCTTCTGCGTCTGCTTGTTTCTGCTTTTCAATAGCAACAACCTTTTCAGGTGCATTATTAACAAAGCGCTCATTACTCAGCTTCTTACTAACAGAAATCAAGAATCCTTTTTGATATTTTAATTCTTCCTCTAGTTTTTTAATTTCTTCTTCTGCATCAACTAAATCACCAAGTGGAATATAATATTCTGTAGCTTTTACCATAAACGATAATGCACCGGATACTTTTTCTGTTACAAAGTTTACTTCGCTAGCATTAGCCAATTTACTAAGTATTGGAATAAATGTTTTATCCAAAGAACCATCATTATCTAATATACTTAAAGCAATTACTTCTTTATTGGCTATATTTTTTTGCTTACGAATATTACGTACTCCTGCAACAGCTTCTTTAGTCAACTCAAAATTAGCTAACAATTTTTCATCAACCTTAGTTACCTCCGGCATCTGAGCAACCATAATACTTTCGCCTTCTTTTCTAGGCTCAAGTAATTGCCATATTTCCTCTGAGATAAATGGCATAAATGGGTGTAGTAATCTTAAAATCTTATCAAAATTATCGATAGTTGCTTTTAAGGTAACTTCATCAATTGGTTGTTGATAACCTGGTTTAACAATCTCAAGGTACCATGAAGAGAAATCATCTCTAAATAAAGTATAAACAGACATTAAAGCATCTGAAATACGATATTTACTAAAGTGATCGTTAACTACTTCAATGGTTTGGTTTAATTTATGACTGAACCACTCAATGCCTTTTGTTGCACTATCAGGCTGCGGAAGTGAACTGTCAACTTCCCATCCTTTAACCAATCGGAAAGCATTCCAAATTTTATTTGCAAAGTTACGGCCTTGCTCAGTTAAGCTATCGTCGAATAATAAATCACCTCCTGCAGGAGAACACAATAGCATACCAACACGTACACCATCAGCTCCATATTTAGCAATTAAATCTAATGGGTCTGGAGAATTACCCAATTGCTTACTCATTTTACGACCTTGATCGTCACGAACCATACCAGTAAAGTATACATTCTTAAATGGGAATGTTCCTTTAAATTCGTAACCAGCCATAATCATACGTGCTACCCAAAAGAATATAATATCATGACCTGTTACCAAATCACTTGTTGGATAATAGTAATCTATTTCATTTTTTTCAGGATTAAAACCATCAAAAACAGAAATAGGCCACAACCATGATGACGCCCATGTATCAAGCACGTCTTCTTCTTGACGAAGATCAGCAATAGTTAAAGCGTCATTGCCCCTTTTTTCTTTCGCCAACCTTACGGCTTCTTCATCATTCTTAGCAACGACAAACTCTCCATTTTCGAGATAGTAAACTGGGATTCTATGTCCCCAATATAATTGACGTGAAATACACCAATCTTTTACATTCTCCATCCAATGGCGGTATACATTCTTGAATTTAGCCGGATGGAACTGAACTTCGTCAGTCATAACAGCATCAAGAGCAACCTTGGCCATCTCGGTCATTTTCAAGAACCACTGCGTACTAAGTTTTGGCTCAATAACCGCACCCGTTCTTTCTGAACAACCAACTTTATTATCGTAATCTTCAATTTTTAATACGTTACCTGCTTTTTGTAATTCTGGGATTATTTCCTCACGAACCACAAAACGATCTTTACCCACAAATAACTGGGCTTTTTCGCTTAAGGTACCATCATCATTTAATATATCGATGCTCTCCAAATTATGACGCATACCCATTTCGTAGTCATTGATATCATGTGCAGGCGTAATTTTCAAACAACCTGTACCAAATTCCATATCAACATAATCGTCTTCTATTATAGGAATAGAACGATTTACCAAAGGCACAATAACACGTTTTCCTTTAAGATGAGTAAAACGCTCATCGTTAGGATTAATACAAACTGCAGTATCACCCAATATGGTTTCAGGGCGAGTAGTTGCAATTGTTACCGTTCCCTCTTCTCCTTCAATATTGTAGTTTAAATAGTATAATTTAGATTTTACTTCTTTATAAACTACCTCTTCATCTGATACAGCAGTTAGGGCATCCGGATCCCAGTTGACCATTCTAACACCACGATAAATAAGACCCTTCTCATGTAGTTTAACGAATGTATCAATTACCGATTCGCTACGTTCCTTATCTAATGTAAAACAAGTTCTATCCCAATCACACGAAGCACCTAGCTTTTTTAATTGCTCAAGAATAATTCCTCCGTGCTCTTCAGTCCAATCCCAAGCATGGCCAAGAAATTCATCACGCGTTAAATCAGCTTTATCAATACCTTGAGTTTTTAGTCTATTCACAACCTTTGCTTCGGTAGCAATTGATGCATGATCAGTACCTGGAACCCAACAAGCATTTTTACCCATCATTCTAGCCCTACGAACTAAAATATCTTGAATAGTATTATTTAGCATGTGTCCCATATGTAATACTCCGGTAACATTAGGTGGCGGAATGACGACAGTGTAGGGCTCTCTTTCATCAGGTTCTGAATGAAAAAGATTCTGATCCATCCAATACTTATACCACTTATCCTCGGTTTCAACCGAATTGTATGTACTTGCTAATTCCATTTTATAAATAATACTATGGTTACTTAATTACTACACAACTTATTTGCAGGTATGCATTTAAATAAAGTTGTTCAATTTTCGGATGACAAAAGTACAAAAAAATAGCCTTTAACTTCATATTTATGAAAGTAAAGCATCATTAATAATTACTTTATTATTTACTTGCGAGCTATTGACATTCACACATACAATACATAATTTTGATTTAATACTAAACGTAAGTTTAATTTTTATTACGAACTATTTTATATGTATATTGTTAAACAAGCAAATACACTAACTTAGAAATTAGAACATTATGAAAAAATTACTATTTATTGCTCTTGTTATTACAGGATTAGCAGCTAGTGCCAATGCACAGGAAGTCGGTGTAAGATTTGGTAGCTTTAGTGGAAATAACGTTGCCATCGACGGAGTATTTGGATTAGGCGAATTTAGCAGAATACATGCTGATGTATCTTTTGGTGATGGCGTTGGAATTGATGCGCTATGGGACTTCTTGTATAAACCACTTGGAGATGTAGAAGGTTTAAATTGGTATACAGGTGCCGGTGTAACAACATTTATTGGTGATGATTTTAAACTAGGTGTTGCTGGTGAAATTGGTATTGAATATCATTTTGCAGGAGTTCCGATTGCTCTTGGAATTGATTGGCGACCTACTTTAGAAATAATTGACAACACGAGTTTTAATGCTGATAGCTTTGGTTTTAATGCTAGATTCTGTTTCTAAAACTTAAGCCAATACACAATATAAAAGGAGGAAGTACAGCTGTACTTCCTCCTTTTATGTAAATGATTATTTTACTCAACTATTACCATGAATCTGTTTCAATATTATCTTTCATAATTCTGTCTTGCTGTGTTTTAATTTCAGCGTCACTCATTTTACTCTCTTCTCCAATATATACCAATACTCTCGAACCATAATTTTCGCTATCATTTATTGGTATTATTTCTACATACACCTTCCCATTTTTCTTATAAATACTTGAAGTTTTCGGCATCACACTAAATAAGATTAACTTTCTGCAATTTGATGGCTCTAATCCAAGCACCTCAATAGTATTATTAATACCCCCAACAGTAACTTTTGCTTTTGTAGCTGACATATCCATTAATATGTACTTACTGTGTTTCTCTTTACTTAGTAGGCCAATGTACATATTCCCATTAATACCAACTACTTTAATTTTACTTATCCCTGACAAATCAACATCCTCAATGTCGAAGTATATTTTATCCGTAATTTTATAAACTACATCATATGTGTTATTTACTCCAATCGCATCACTTACATCCACACTAGTTTCTTCTTCAACTTCTTGTTCTTCAGAATCTGTTGAATCATCAGTTTCCTCTTCTTGGTGTTCACCTTCATCTAAGTTCTCTTCTTCAGAATCATTTTCATCGTTTTGTTCCACCTCTGAGTCTTCCTCTTCTTCTGAATTATCAGATTCATCGTTTGTTGATTCATCGTCCTTCTCTTTATTATCTTCAGATTGCAGTTCGTCAAATATTTCGTCAGCTTCTTCTAACAAAGAATCATCTTTTGTACAAGCCGAAAATAATAAGCAGCATACAATAAATATCGAAACTAAATTAAATACACGTTTTAATACATCATAAAATTTTACATTTTTCATAGCATAGAAATTTAAACATTCACACAACACCAGCTTCCTTTACTCGCTGATACGCAAGATATGTAAATAGGTTGCATAAATACCTAAATAACTACCATAGAGTAATAGCAACCCTAACTCCCCACATCTTAAAAGAGGTATTTTCGAAAGAAACAAAAGCACCAACAGAACCTACTAATAGGATATCTGAGATACCATACCCTAGCTCATTATAATTCAATATTTTTTCATTCGTCAAAAAATGAAGATATAAATTTTCATTCCACAATTTATCTTGAAGAAATGGTAGATTCTTAAGTAAGAGATAAGGTGACTTATAATTTAAATGGCCCTGAATAAACCAATCATTACTACTATACTCGTAATCATTTAGCAACACAAAGCCATTGTGCCATTGCTTAAAAGAGATTGGTATTTCGGAAGTATTAAAATGTTTGAACTCTGAAAAATGCATTTCACCAACATTAAAAAACTTTCCAATACTCAGGTCGTATTTAAAGGCGTACATAAAACTCCAATCAAGTTCTTGCCTTATTCTTAGTTCCATTAAATTGTAATTCGACATTTCTGTATTACCAAAATCAAACGCTCCTCTATAACTTAATGAAACAGTAGGGAAATCAGAATACTGCATTACTTTTCGGCCATGTACAATTTTATAATAATTCTTAGGGGTATAATGTAACGATGCGCTGAAACTATTACTTGATCGGGAATTAAAATATGTTGAATCAACGTTTGAAACCACGTTATTAGGTTCATACGACCTACTAGGGTATGCTAATGCAAAATCGGTACTATTCTCAAGCTCAATATACCTAGCATGTTTTAACCCAGTTGAGAACTGCAAACCATTTACTATATCTATATCGATTGCTCCCTTTATATAATTGCCTTGATATAACTTTAAATAATTTTCTTTAAAAAAAAGCGAAGACATCGCGTTAAGCAATGGGTGTGTACCACTTTCATCATTAAAATCGGAAAACCACTGACCTGCTGACAAACTAAGAACACCTCTTTGTAAAGGGGCAAAATAGTATTTATTCTCAAACCTCCATGTGAGCTGCTCCTGTGCAAAAGCATATTTTAAATAAGGCTGAACAGTTAGGTGGTGAATTGTATCCAGTTTCCAACGGGCCTCCATTGTCTGCATATATGAAAACCCTGCCACTGAATTAAAATCAAATGCTTTAAGGTTTATGAGTCCGGGATAGCTTATTTGCAGGGCACTATCCTTTGAAAAAGAATGATACCCTGATATTACTTTCGAAAACAGACTCCTATTTTTATGATTATTAAAAGCTTTAGTTGTATCTCCTTCTGCTGATCTGAGAGACATATTTATTGAGTCTCTCTTATTAAAGCTACTGATCTCATTATCTGATAAAGGGATTGGTCTTATTACATCCCACTGAATACTATCACGCTTCACAGTATCCTTAACTACCTTATAATTACTACTCCAATCATCAATTTCCAAACTCTCATCTTTTTCTTCTTTCTTCTCCTTATTCACCAAACGAGTTAGTTTTAGCATATCCCTATTACTTAGATCATCCTTCTGGAGTAAGGCTTCGATTTTTTTTTCAGTTTTTGATAATTGCGGTATACTGTCACTCTCCTCTTCTTCCATTCCCCCATAAGCAATTAGCACCGATTCGGGAACAACCAAGGCGTCATTCAACTCAATATCATGATAATCAACCGAACCACTATAATTAGCCTTTAACTTAAAACCCATCAATTTAACATCCACATCAAACAAATGACTCACAGGAAGCCACACGCGTTCTTTAACCTGCTCCTGCACTTGCTTAACTTTAATAGTGCCAAAAAACTGAGTATTTGATAAATTTACGGAGTGAATATTCCAGAGTTGATCTACTATATATATGTATCCTGAAAACAGCTTCTGATTTTTCCTTTTGGGAATTACTTTTATTTTATTCACATAGTAATCTCCCTGCTTAAAAAAACCGATATACTGAAACTTATAAAATGAAAATGATTTACGAGAAAGCGGACTAATTAAATCTTCATTATCTACATCGTAAAAACTATAATTTAAAAATCCCATTACCTGATCTTCGCTATCATTTGGGATGCTAGAACGCTTTGAAACTTGTATATGTTCGTACTGATTAGGGAGGGTGAACTTTATTTTATTTACCGATTCGGATACGTAATTCTGCCCTTGCTCAATACCCTCTTCTTTTAATTGCTTGCGCATAATCAGAGGAATCTTATCCATATCAAACCCTCCTTTTAAATAAACATCAGCATTATAACGTTTAACTTGCTGTTGAAAATAAGGAGCTAGACTAATTGATTTGCGCATAATTGCATAAGCAGGATCTTCCTTTCCTGAATAAACCTTTACTTCTTTAAGTCGATAATCTTGCTCTTGCAAAGTAATATCCATTTCTATATCCTCATTACTTACAACAATTTTAATCTCCTTACGGGCAAAGCCTAAAGCCTGAAAGTAAATATGATATTCGCCCTTATCTAACCTTAGGCTATATATTCCCTGGGCATTACTTGTGGTTCCGGTGGTTAATTCCTTAATATAAATAGATGCAAAAGGAATACTCTGACCGTCGATTGAAGAAATAGTTCCTGATACAGATTGCGCAGAGAATTCGGAACAAAGAAAAGCTAAAAGGAACAAAAGAAATACTCTCATAAAGTAAGTACGGTTTATAGAAAATGACTTTTAATATCTGCAAGCTCCATCATAACAAAACATACTTGCAAATTTGACTTAGGTAGAGCAAAAATAGGACAAATTATTAGCCTATTAAACAAACATATAGTGATAATCAAATAAAACATATACTAATACGTACTTCACAATGCTACACTGAACTACCAGTCAAGGCATTGAAATTTTTATTTATCTTTTTTGTAAATAAAACATGATAAAAGATAGCTTTTAGGTATTTTTACCTCCTAAATTAAAATACATATATGCCATCAATATCAAAAAGAGGAAATGATATGCCTCAATCACCAATACGAAAATTGGTACCAATATCGGAAGAAGTTAAAAGTAAAGGTATTAAAGTTTACCACCTTAACATAGGCCAACCCGACATCCACACTCCACAAGAAGCCTTGGATGCGGTGAAAAATTTTGATAGAAAAGTTGCAGCATATACTCACTCGGCAGGTATGCCAATGTATAGAAAAAAACTAACCAAATATTACAAAGAAGCCAATGTTGATATTGCTTACGATGATATAATGGTTACAACCGGAGGATCTGAAGCTTTTTTATTCGCTTTCTTTTGTTGTTTCAACCCTGGAGATGAAATAATTATACCTGAACCATTTTATGCGAACTACGCCGGATTTGCTACTGCAGCAGGTATTAACATCAAACCTATTTCTTCAAAATTTGAGGATGGATTTGCACTTCCTCCAATTGAAGAGTTTGAGAAACTGATTACCTATAAAACAAAAGGAATATTTATATGCAATCCCAATAACCCAACGGGTTATTTATATTCTCAAGAAGAGTTAAATCATTTGAGAGACATTGTTTTAAAACACGATTTATACCTTCTTTCAGATGAAGTATACCGCGAGTTTTGCTACGATGACCAAGAACACATATCTGCATTACAACTAGAAGGCATAGAAGAAAATGTTGTACTAATAGACTCTGTAAGTAAAAGATATAGCGAATGCGGTATCAGAATAGGGGCATTAGTTAGTAGAAACAAAAGTGTGATTAGCTCTGCAATGAAATTTGCTCAGGCCAGATTAAGTCCTCCCCTGTTTGGACAGTTAGCTGCTTGCGCCTCGCTAGATGCATCTATTGAATATAGTGGCTATGTTTATAAGGAATATTTAGAACGTAGAAATCTGCTTGTTGAAGGATTAAATAAAATACCTGGTGTGAAATCTTTGACTCCGAAGGGAGCGTTTTACACAATGGCGAAACTACCGGTAAATGACTCCGATCATTTTTGCGAGTGGCTATTAGGAGAGTATTCGTTCAATAACGAAACCTTAATGTTAGCTCCGGGATCTGGTTTTTACCACAGTAGGTATTTGGGTAAGGATGAAGTGAGAATCGCATACGTACTAAAGCAAGAAGACTTAAAAAAATCGCTCATTATCCTTGAAAAAGCTCTTGAAGTTTATCCTGGAAAGAAATAATAATTCTTAAGGAATAAAAGCGCTCTAAATACTATCTTTAGGGCGTTTTTAATTTCTAAGCATGAACATCAATCTATATATTGCCAATAAAATACGAAAAGGGAAAATAACCGGTAAAAAAATAGCGGGCCCTGTCATTACCATTGCAACCCTAGGCATTATCTTAGGAGTTACAGTAATGATTTTATCCCTTACCATTGGCACAGGCTTTAAACGTGAAATTAGAAATAAGATTGTTGGCTTTGGATCACACATTCAAATAATAAATTATGATTACAACTCTTCATTTGAAACAAATCCCATCAGAAAGGATAGCATATTTGTTGAAGAAATTTATGAATTTGAAGGCATCAAACACATCCAAGAATTTGCTACTAAGCCTGGACTGATTAAAACCAAGGATAATATACAAGGTATTATTTTAAAAGGAACAGGCAGTGATTATGATTGGAGCTACTTGGAATCTACCATCACAGAAGGGAAACTTCCCAATTACAATACCTCTAAAACATCCAATGAAATTATCATTTCAAATACAATAGCTAAACTACTGCAACTTAATATTGGAGATAAGGTACCAATGTACTTTTTCCAGGATAAAATAAGAGCGCGTAACTTTAAAATAGCAGCAATATACGACACGCACCTAGCCGAATTTGATAAGATGTTTATGTTTGTTGACATCAGACAAATTGTTAAACTAAACAATTGGAATAACAACCAGATAACTGGCTACGAGATTACGCTAGATAGTTTTGATCAATTAGAGGAACTCAGCCGAGAAATTGATATTCTTGCAGCCTCCAGAATCTCACCAGATGGTGGAATGTTACGCATTTCAAACATTCAACAACAACAACCTCAAATTTTCGGATGGCTTGGCTTGTTAGATATGAATGTAGCTGTTATTATAACTTTAATAGTAATTGTTGCAGGCTTTAATATGATATCAGGCTTACTAATTATCATTCTTGAAAGAACATCAATGATTGGTATTTTAAAATCGATAGGAACACAAAACTGGAATATCAGAAAAATATTTCTTTACCTCGGTTCATTTATAATAATACGAGGAGTTGTAATTGGTAATATAATTGGGCTTACACTTTGCTTAATCCAACAGCAATTTGGCCTGTTTAAACTAAATCCAGAAAACTATTATTTAGATACTGTACCAATATACATTAATGCCTTACATATTGTGTATTTAAACATTGGCACCCTACTTGTTTCTTACTTAATGATGGTAGGGCCTTCCTACTTAATTACCAAGATAACACCTGTTGAAGCCATACGCTTTGATTAAGAAGCACAGCCTAGTAACAATATTTAACAAACAAATTATCGTAGCGAGATTTTTTGGCACGAAATTTATAATACTCTATATGTATTTAGACAAAGGTTTAGATTAATAATAGACAAAGACAATGCAAAAAAAGCCGGTGGGGAAACCGGCTTTTTTTATGGACTTTTGTGAGATTTTTAGTAGTTTAAAACAAAACTATTAAAGCATGAATCTGAAACTCATAAAATACATTCAAGAAAAAACAAAAACAGAACTCCCTGGCAAGGCAGCGCAACTTATCATGTCTCCCTCAGACAGAAATACTTCCAACCGATCATACCCAATAAATTCAGCTAAAAACAGCAGTGTACTCATCCTTTTATATCCTAAAAATGGAAGCATTTACATTCCGTTTACATTAAGGGCACAATATAAAGGGGCGCATAGCGGTCAAATCAGTTTGCCTGGAGGAAAGGTTGAAGAAACAGATAGAGACCTTGAACATACTGCCCTAAGAGAAACTTACGAAGAAATTGGCATTCACAGTAACTCCATTACAACCATAGGCTCACTAACACCAACCTACATTCCCAATAGTAACTTTAACGTTTATCCATTTATTGCCTATTGTTCTGAGGAACCGGAATTTAAGCCCGATAATTATGAGGTTGATGAAATTATAGAAGCTCCACTGCATCAGATTATGAATCCGAATAGTGTAAAGCAATTTGAAAAGAATATAAATGGACATGATATCACAGCGCCATATTTTGATATAGATAAGCACCGAATATGGGGTGCAACCGCAATGATTATTAGCGAATTAAAACAATTACTTTTGCATTACGAGGAAGAATTAATCCACTAAATTTTTGTAATGCTCGTATCGTTCAATAATTTCTTTAACATACATATATGGCTCAGCACCTCTACAGTACCCGAATTGAACAATAGGATCTTTAAAATATTTAGGATTGGATTTATTCAATAAATAGAAGTCTACGTTATCAGTCCATAATTTTGGATTCTTTTTATATTTCTCAGCCAAGCGCATCGCATCAAGCACATGCCCTATCCCAACATTGTAAGAGGCCAATACAAACTTCTGTCGTTCAACAGGATCCTGAATTCTGATGGCCATTCTTTTGTCAAGCCACTTTAATAACTCAACCCCTCCTCTAATATTCTCGCCTGGTGAATACACATCATCCACCTTAAAGCGTTCTGCCGTAGCTGGCATCAATTGCATCAATCCCTTTGCTCCTGCCCAACTTTCAATTTCAGGCTCAAATCGAGATTCTTGATAAATAAGTGATGCTACTAATCGCCAATCCCAATCGAAATCATTTACTTCATTTTTTATAATATCATCAAAGCGAGAAAAACTTCCTCCCTTAAACGAATTAAAACTATTGTCGACAATATGGCTTGAGCGTCTGTTGATAAAGTACTTCTTATAAATGTAGCGATACCTGCGAGTTTCCTTAAAACGTACTATCCAGTTATTCAATACGGATAATAAATCAGGCGAAGACTTACGTACTGCCCATGCAATTTTTTGAGGAAAACTAATGGCCATATCAATATTGATATTGCTGTAGTAGTTTGTATTTACTTTGGCTACATTTTCATCGGCAATCGTATAATCTATTTCGCCTTCCGAAACCAATCCTATTAGTTGCTCAGCTTCATAGTGCGCAATTTCAACCACATTAATACTATCGCCTATTTCATCGGATAAATGATTCAAGCGCGACTTATACGCTGAGCCTTTGGGGATATAAATGGTTTTACCAGCTAAGTTTAGTTGGTTGGTGATGGTCTCTTTGAATGGACTATCTGAATTTGCCTTATCAATTAAGGCATCGTTACGCTGAATTAATACCTGACGCGCATAGGCATGAGGCTCTGTAAAAGTAACTAACCTAGAACGGTCATTGGTTACCGTAAGGTTTTTGGCAATAAGATCAACATCACCCCTTCTCAAGTCGCCGAGGTTATTCTCAAAATCGTTATCAACAATTAACTCTAACTCTAAATCAAGATTATCGCAAAAAGCATTTAACAATTCTAACTGATACCCCATGGGAGTACCTTTATAAATAAAATAGTTAATTGAATTGTAATCTGTAACAACAACTAATTTGCCACGCTTTTTTATTTCATCAAAGTCGATACTTACCTCCTCCTCATATACCTCCTCTGATTTTGTACCAGAAGGCGTACTACATGAGCTTAATGAACACAATAATACAATTACAGCAATAAGAAACCTCATAGAGAATAATTTGTTTTATAAGTACATACGAGGTAATTGGCAATAAGGTTTACAATTTTAATCATAAAAACGCCATGTAATTCCGTACTTAATTCGCATAGGCTGATATGGATAACCCTTTGAAACGAAATAATTTTGATCCATAAAACTCTCGTTGAAGTGATCAAGTTTAAAGTAGAAGTTAGCACGTTTTAGATGCATATTTATAAAGAAATCCATAAAGGGATAATTCCCAATTTTTTGATCACTCTGCAAATAAAACTGGCCAGTAGCCGGCATGTAAGCTTTGGCGTAAAAAGCAGTATGGTAACGTACATCAACCCCAACCTGAAACTGAAGAACACGTTTTGCCAAATAGAAGTTTAGGTAATTTGAGGTAAATGCCGCGAAATCAGGCACAGGGTACAACTCTTGATTACTAGAATACTGATAGGCTAACTTATTATTACTATGAAAAGGCCCTGCCGTAAAATCTTTATTTAAAGATATTTGAAATGCACTAATTACATCTGTTGTTTGCTTAGGCATAGCATTTTGATCCCAATAAATATAATCGCTCATGGTTTTCGATTGCCACGATAATTTCATTCGTCGTGTAGGAATATTTATACCTGCCTCTAGGTTAATTGTTTTTTCTTGTTTACTAATTGCATTTTCCCATTGAAAATGGTTAGAATAATAATTATCCTCAAAATATTCAGCTGAGCGTAAATCTAAGTACCCTTTAGCATAGATACCTGCTGTATCTTTAAAAACACGATATAATGAGTTTATTTCTCCAGATACATGTATATCTCCGGCCTTATATCCTTGAAAATACAAACGGCCGTCTGCATTCCACCAAAAGTTATCTCCTAGGTTCTTAAAAACTTGCCCTCCAAAATAACTCGTGACAAGAGTTTCTTTTTGGTATTGGTAAGTATAAACAAGATCACCATTATCATCCTCATCTTTGATAGACTCATCAGGCATCATGTACGTTTTTATATCGTTACCTATATAGGCCCTTAATCCAAAACGCAATAAGGAATTGGCTTCCTCATTAAATTTTATTTGGAATACATTACTTAACTTCGTATAGGTTGTACTATCCATTGTTTCGTAAGGGTTGATATAAATACTATCATAAATTGGAATCTCCCCAGCATCGTTATACTTATTTGTTAAATCATCAATATTATAACTCCTCCTATAAGTACTAGCATTCAATGTGTGATATATGGTACTCACCGGTACCGATATAGGTTCAAATGAATCATCTTTGATAACATTACCCAAAGAATCAAGCTCCTCAGAAGCTGGTTTATTGATAGTAATACTACCAATATTATAACTATGCGATAAAAAGAAATTATAGTTTTGAACCCTACTAAAAGCATCCTGATATTCAACGGGGATATCTTCGGGCTTACTAAAATCGCCAGACTCAGGATTAGGATTTGTTATATACTCATGATCTGCATTAAGTAAACCTCCACTTTCAAGGTGAAGTGCTTTATTATATAAGAAAGCCGAATGAATGGCGTATTTTTCTCCAACGTAACTTGTAAAAAACTTGAAGTTACGCACATCAACATTTTGCGCATTATACATACCTTGCGTAGATAAAGTATTGTACTCAGCACCAAAATTAAAATCCTTTGTAACATTAGTACTAAAGAAAGCAGAAAAGTTCTCTTCCTTACGCCTAGCTGGCTGACCATTACGATAAGTTAATTCAGAGAAAGGTGTTTTAGTATTAAACCAAACAATATCTTCGGGTTGATTCAGCAAATATTTGATATTACTTACAAAAATAAACTCATTAAAACTCTCTTGATTCGATAATAAATTGGAAGTAAATGGAGAACCTATATTACCTGTAGAAGTATTTGAGAAACTCTCTTTAAAAGATAAGTTATCAACATGAAAGCCTGCTAAAGTAGTATCTATAGCAACGCTATCTATAAAAGTATTGTTGTCAATTAACACCCAATTTCTAAATCGGTCGTGCACATCAACCGTCTCAACTTCTTTTTCTTCTGGCTCCTCTTCAAAGCTGCCTTGAGCAAACGTTGAATTGATACTGATAAGAAACAAGAATAAATATATACAGTTTAATTTCATTGCCGACAAAGATAGAAAAACTCTTTTTTATAATGCGCTATTATCTATTTCAAATGACATATTAAGGACATCTACAATAAGATAATATTCTGATTAAACATTAAGAAAATGTGAACATATCACTTATTGGTTTAAAAAAAAAGTTTACTTTTGCGCCTTCAAATTTAAAACCTAAGCTAAAAATATTAATTTCAACGTTTTATATCCTATTTTCAAAAAAAACACTTATGAAAAAAGCTTATTTTTTAGTATTATTTGTCGCTATTTCCCTAGTAGCAGCAAAAGCACAAAACATTCAATTACACTACGATTTCGGAGAATCAAGAAAACTTGCCACAGCAACCATTGAAATGTTTAAACCAGATAAGTATGGTAGTACTTTCTTTTTTGTTGACATGGACTTTGGAGGCACAAATGGTACTCCTGTAGCAGATTTTGTTGGTGAGCGCACTAACAATATGAACTTAGCCTATTTTGAGATTGCACGTGGTTTTAAATTTTGGGAAGCTCCTATTGAAATGACTGTTGAGTATAATGGCGGTTTCTTAAGAGATGCTTCTGCTGGAGGTTACCCACTATCTACAGCATACTTGGCAGGACCAAGCTACACCATGAACAGCAAAGATTGGTCGAAAGTATTAACCTTTAAAGCATTATACAAACAATCGGTTAATGTTAATAACATTGAAGGTTTTGGTTACAACAACGTTCAATTTACTGCTGTTTGGGTACTTAACTTCTTCGATAACAAATTTACTGCTACTGGTTTTGCAGACTGGTGGACTGAGAAAGTTCCTGTAAATGGTGCTTACATCCCTGGCCTTAACGAAGAAACTGCAAGTTCTGTTTTCCTTACCGAACCTCAATTCTGGTATAACTTTAACAAAAACTTCTCCTTAGGTTCTGAAATTGAAATCAGCAACAACTTTGCATTAAACAAAGGCTGGATGGTAAACCCTACTGTAGCAGCAAAATATACATTTTAAATAGTATACTATGTTAGAAAAGTTTTTTCAACTGAAAAAGAACAATACCTCAATCAGAACTGAGGTAATTGCAGGTATTACCACGTTTATGACGATGGCATACATACTTGCTGTTAATCCTGATATCCTTTCTGCAACAGGAATGGACAAAAATGCACTTTTCACAGCAACTGCACTATCTGCCATTGTTGGTACATTAGTTATGGCATTAGTTGCTAAACTTCCTTTTGCTTTAGCTCCAGGAATGGGACTGAATGCTTTCTTTGCCTTTTCCATTGTAATTGGAATGGGCCACAGTTGGCAATTTGCTTTAACGGCGGTATTCATTGAAGGTATCATCTTTATATTATTAACCATGTTTAATATTAGAGAGATGATTGTGAATGCCATTCCTATGAATTTAAAGCATTCCATCTCCACGGGTATTGGTCTGTTCATTGCTTTTATTGGTCTTAAAAATGCAGGAATTATTGTATCAAACGATGCCACTTTTGTTGCCTTAGGTAATCTTTCGTCGCCAGCAGCTTATATTGCCTTGGGTACGCTTGTTTTAATCGGTATACTTTTAGCACGTAATGTAAAAGGCGCTTTATTAATTGGTATTTTTGCTGCAACAATAGTAGGTATTCCTTTAGGTATTACAACCATTCCTGATGGAACTTTAGTTTCTCTACCGCCAAGCATTGAACCTATTGCATTTAAGTTCGACTTCCATAATATATTTACAGCTGATATGGTAATTGTATTATTCACTCTATTATTTGTGGATATGTTTGATACCATTGGTGCTTTAGTTGGTGTGGCTTCAAAAGCAAATATGTTAGATAAAAAAGGACAAGTACCTAGAGTTAAGCAAGCATTACTTGCCGATGCAATTGGTACTACAGCAGGTGCTATGTTAGGAACATCAACCGTAACAACTTATGTTGAGAGTGCTTCAGGTGTTGCTGAGGGTGGCCGTACTGGTTTAACCTCGCTTACTACTGCTGGTATGTTTTTCTTAGCTCTTTTCTTTGCGCCAGTATTCTTAATGGTTCCAGGTGCAGCTACTGCTCCGGCATTAATATTAGTAGGTTCGTTTATGATGAGTCCTATTCTGAAAGTAAACTTTGATGATTTCACAGAATCAATTCCCGTATTTTTAACGGTAATTATGATGCCACTTACCTTCAGTATTGCCGATGGTATTGTATTCGGATTATTATCATACGTTCTGTTAAAACTATTTACTGGCAAAACAAAAGAGTTAAGTCCTATTATGTACATACTAGCGATACTATTCCTCTTTAAGTTTTTCATATAGATTACTTTAGTTGAAAACTAAAATATATTAAGGCCGCCCATAAGCGGCCTTTTTTTATACCCCATAACTCACCTTAACTCAAAAACCAAGCACCTACCCTTAATTAAGCGAGTTTAAAACTTGAATAAAAGTTTTTATTTATGTTGCTTTACACACTGCTTTTAAGCTCTAACATCCGGCTTAAGCCGCAGACTATTTCAATTATAGAAAGCATTAATACATGAAAGACCTTACGGTAGGAAACGAAGCAAAACTTATATTCCGATTTGCAATCCCAATGGTATTGGGGAATATACTGCAGCAGCTTTATAACGTAATCGATAGTATTATTGTAGGCCAAGTTTTAGGCAAAGAAGCCCTAGCAGCCGTGGGTGCCTCGTTCCCAGTTTTTTATGCACTCATTGCTTTTATGATTGGTATTGGTAGTGGAGCCACCATAGTAATATCGCAATTTTATGGCGCCAAACAAACCACCAAAGTAAAACGAACCATTACCACAATATTCTCTGTATTATTTTTTGCCAGCCTCATTATTATGGCCGTTGGCATAGGCTACAGCACCCAAATATTTACACTCCTTAAAGTAGACGAAGCCATCCTACCCCAATCGGTTGAATACTTTAATGCTTACATGACGGGCATGATAGCCTTCTTTGGCTTTAATGGCGTATCCTCTGTACTCCGAGGCTTGGGCGATTCAAAAACCCCACTCCGTTTCATGATATATTCCACCGTATTAAATATTGTGCTCGATGTATTGTTTGTTATGGTATTTAAATGGGGCATACAAGGTGCAGCATATGCCACGGTAAGCGCACAATTCATCACATTTGGAGCGGCCATTATACACCTACAGAAAAAACAACACATCATTTCTTTTAACCTTCGTAAGTGGGTTATCGACCTTCGTCTGCTGAAAGAAAGCATGCGCATAGGTTTACCCACAGCCTTTCAGCAAACCTTTGTGGCCCTCGGTATCATGGCCTTAATTCGTATTGTTAATAACTTTGAGCCCGATGTATTAGCGGCCTATACAGCCGCCGGACGCATTGACTCCCTTGCCGCACTGCCAGCACTTAACCTCGCCTCGGCCCTCTCGGCCTTTGTGGGGCAAAACCTAGGAGCAGGTAAACTCGATAGAATTAAAAACGGACTCCGAGCCACCCTTTTCATGGCATGGGGAATCAGTATCATTGTAATGGCAAGTGCCTATCTTTTTGGCGAGCAACTCATGAAACTATTTACCTCCGATGCTGCCGTAATTCAATACGGAGTCGACTATCTGGTAATTGTAAGCTCGTTCTACCTCATATTTTCAACCATGTTTGTGCTGCATGGGGTACTCAGAGGAGCCGGTGCCACACTAATACCCATGTTTATTAGCCTATTATCACTATGGCTAATCCGTATACCACTAGCCCTCTTCTTCTCCGAAAAAATAGGCGTTGCAGGTATATGGTGGGCCATACCAGCCGGATGGTGCACCGGCATGCTAGGCTCCTTAATCTATTACCTAAGCGGCAAATGGAAAAACAAAGGAGTCATCAAATATAAATAACAAACCCTACTTTTTGGGCCCATATCCCGCTATCCGCTATAGCCTATGTAATGTTGGCTAAGTACTGCTAGGCAGTGCGTGTGCTCCTAAGGTCGCATCCGCCAGCCAACCAGCACTAAGCCACTATTACATAGGGCTGCCGCTTCTATCAGGGGCAATACCGTTAACAAGAGTTAATTATTCAAATCAGATAATTTTAGGCACAAGCTTTGTATTACCCCATACCGAAGAGCATGAGAGTTTTTCATAAGTTAGGGTTTAGGTTATAAATAGGAATGGCTCCAAGGCATTCCTATTTTATAGAAATCCACATTAAACAGACATAAGAAGTTTTTTTTCATAGATTAGGGTTTAGGTTAAAGAAAAGGGATTCAACAACGGTTGAAATCCCTTTTTTTATGCCCTTACATCATCTACTATATACTCCCACGAAGGGGTTTGTTTCCTTAATTCTGGCTTATCTACTAGCCTTCCATCTTTGATTCAATATATTACTCAATAAGTCGACGTAATTCCAGCCTATTTTCCTTGCAGAAAGTAGCGTTAAACTATCTTGTCTTTTTCTATGAGGCCGTGATGGGCCAGTCATATTCGGTTTCATATTTAGGTCAAACAACAAGTATCTTCCTTGATTATTGGCTCTGCAATCAATTCTAATTGGAGCCTTAATTCCAATTAACTCGGCTGATTTGATACAGTGTTGGTACACTTCTTGAATTTCGATTGTCTGCAACTCGTCATCATCCAAAACTTCACTATTTTCAATAACTGCAGTAATTCCATTATAAGGTGCAATTCCCCTATTATGATTGAATCTTTTAACCGCTGGTAAACACCAAGGGGTGCTGAAGTATTCCTCATTATTATTAATCCAGTATTTTCCTTTTGGCATTACCGTAATGGTAATTTCCTGTCCTTCTAAATATTGCTCAACATACACAGCATTTCCATATTGATTATCAGAGAATAATTTATCTAGATTTTCATTGAGCTCATATCGACTGTCAATTCTAATAACTCCCTGACTACCTCTTCCTCTAATTGGTTTTAAAACCAAGGGAAACTCCAATTCTAAGGATAAATTATTATAATTCTCAATTGTGATAAGTTTGTTTTTAGGAATGGGAATATTATGGGATTTCAATAAACTATTTGTGAACAATTTATCATCATAAACATCTACCGAACTTGGTACCTGACCTACAACTTCAATTCCTTTGTAAAGATAACTTTCAATGGTATGCTGCTGATACAAAACTGTATTCAACCAAAATATTTTTACTCCCTTTTGTAATGCAGCCTCAATCCCATCTTTCGTATCCGGGAAAACCCAATCCTTATCATTAGTTATATCTGGATTTTCAACTGGCGTAATCACATCAAAATTATTTTCTAATAACTCAAATGCGATATCAGCACCACTATCAGAATACCCTCCTACTTTCATAGGCTTCTGAATTCCATCCTTTGCAGGAGGAAGTTGAGCCTGATATAATATTGCAATTCTATTCATTTATTTGGCTTTAATTCGCACTCTATCAAGCTTAAAGGAAACCATAAAAAAAAGTAACACGCCTCATATTATTTACAGAACAATTAATACGTTGCAACTCTATCAACAACAAGCTTTCTACCGGATTCTCCATTTAGCATTTTATAAGATACCTTTCGCATTCCTCCTGTTGGATTTGCATTACTATCGCTTCTTTTATAAATAGGAAACCGCTGCACTAAACTGTTTTCTGATATTAAAAATACATCATGCCCCATATAACCTTCATTGATAGCCTTATTTTCAGCAGTTAGCTGAAAGTACACTTGACTCATCGACTTTTTATTATTCACAGAGAAGGCATATACCTTACCATAAGAACCACTGCCAGGACTTTGGGTAAAAACAAATAGCTCGGGAGAACCATCCGAATTTAAATCTGATACTTCGGCACCAACTATAAAATCTCCCTGCACATCTATGATTTCATCGTACTCTCTTATCTCAAGACCTGATGATTTTACATGGAGCTTTGTTGTATAGCTTTCTGTTATTGAAGTTACTGAAAAGTCAATACCTTGTAGTGACAGTTCTTTATTGAATACGTTTGAGTTACTATTCTCCTCCTTAATATTTGAGGATGATTTAGAGCTGAAGTGACAAGAAGATAGGGTGAAGACAAAAGTAAGTGTAGCTATTGAATAACGCATGTAATTTAGTTTTGGTGAATTACAAAATTAGCTAATTATACCAACAAAAAAAGACGTAAATGTTATAACATTTACGTCTTTATAAGTACAACAACTTGCGTTACTTTTTATCTTTTGGAGGTGATTTCTTTTTAAAGGGTTTTTTGCCTTTTCCGCCACCTTTACCTTTTTTATTGAACTTACGGTTTTTCTGAGGATTGTATTCTGGTGCTTCATCGTACTCAGGAGGCAACGGCACTTTATAAATAGTTGACTCTATAAGTTGCTCTATCTGATGAAAATCAGCCTGGTCGGTTTCACTCACAAAGGTGATACCTACACCTGTGGTTTTTGCGCGTGCAGTACGTCCTATTCTATGTACATAATCTGCAGCATCACCCGGAACATCGTAATTAATTACTAAATCGATATTTTCAATATCGATACCACGCGCCACAATATCAGTGGCTACTAATATTTGTACGTTACGATTTTTAAACTCCCGTAATACTTCGATGCGTTCATTTTGGTCTAAATCAGAATGTATGGCACGCGCATTAAAATCGTTACGACGCAACATACGGGTAATATCATTTACTCGAGCTTTACGACCCACAAATATGATAATACTCTGTAGCTCCTTATCTTTTAAAAGATCAACAATCAAAGGATCTTTTTGCGCCTCGTAAACCACATAAGCTGCCTGTAATATTCCTTCAGCTGGTTTTGAAATAGCAATATTTACTTCCTCAGGATCTGTTAATAAGTTTTTAGCTAGCGTTCGAATTTTTGGAGGAAAAGTTGCCGAGAACAATAAGTTCTGACGCTTTTTAGGCAAATGACTTTCTATTTGCATAATATCCTCGTTGAAACCCATATCGAGCATACGATCGGCCTCATCTAAAATAAAGTGGGAGATGGTGCTAAAATCAACATATCCCATTGTTAGGTGCTGTATCATACGTCCTGGTGTGGAAACTATAATATTAGCACCTTGTGTTAGAGCTGTTTTTTGCTGATCCCACAATTTTTTATCGTTACCACCAAAAACAGGCAATGAGGTTACGGGCAAAAAGTAACCAAAACCTTCAATCTGCTGATCAATTTGCAGGGCTAACTCACGTGTAGGCACAAGTATTAGGGTATTACAGCCCTCTGGTTTATCACGCACTATCCTATCTAAAACAGGCAATAAATAAGCTGCTGTTTTTCCGGTACCTGTTTGTGCACAAGCAATTAAATCTTTACCAGTTTTAATAACCGGAATTGTTAATTCTTGTACGGGCGTGGTATCTTCAAACCTCATGGCATCCAATCCCTCTAGTACTTCGGGTGTAAAATCTAATTCAGTAAACTTCATTATTTATTTTAGATAAGTAGTAAAAATTAGTGATAAGTATGAAGAGAAAATTCTTCAGTTTTTTCTCTTCAGCCTTCAAGCTTAAACTAAACCCTATTATTTTTATTCAACTTGCAGCACTAATCCTTTAAGGTACTCTCCCTCTGGATGGTAAATATTTACCGGGTGATCTGCTGGTTGTGTTAATTGATTTAAGATACGAACTGTACGTCCTGAGCGAGCTGCAGCAGCAAAAACTGACTTACGGAAATTTTCTTTACTCACTACTCCTGAACACGAAAACGTAAAGATAATACCACCTGGTGCAATTTGCTCAAATGCTTTTGCATTCAGCTTTTTATAACCTTGCAAAGCATTATTCAACACATTATTGTGTTTGGCAAAGGCCGGAGGATCAAGGATAATCAAATCGTATTTATCCTTAATATCATCTAAATATTTAAAAGCATCAACCGCAAATGCATCGTGGCGAGGATCTTCAGGGAAGTTTAACTCCACGTTTTCATTTGTTAGATCAATCGCTCTTGCTGAACTATCAACCGAGTGCACCAACTCAGCACCTCCACGCATGGCATAAAACGAGAAGCCACCTGTGTAGCAAAACATATTCAATACCTTGCGCCCTTTACTATAATGCTCTAACAAGGCACGGTTGTCGCGCTGATCGACAAAGAAACCTGTCTTCTGACCTTTTTCCCAATCCACACGAAATTTCAATCCGTTCTCCAAAGCAATACGTGCTTCTGACTGACCAAAAGTGTAGCCATTCTCCGGCGTAACATCTGCCTTAAAAGGAATGGTTCCTTCTGATTTATTATAGATGGCTTTTAATGCATCACCAAATAATTCTTTAAGAATAGCATCAACAGTATCCTTAATTAGATACATACCAATTGAATGCATTTGTACTACAGCAGTATCGTCATACATATCAATGATTAATCCTGGTAAGTTATCGCCTTCAGCACCTACCAAACGATAAGCATTGGTTTCTGGGTTATTAATAAAACCCTGCACATTACGTAAGTCGTAAGCTTTTTTGATTTGAGACTTCCAAAATGCTTCGTTGATTTCTACTTGTTGAAACGATACAATACGAACGGCAATAGAGCCTATTTGGTAATGACCTGTTCCTAAATACTCATCCTTATTATCGAATACTTCAACAATATCGCCCTCCGCTGGCTGACCGTAAATTTTTTTGATGGCTCCGCTAAATACCCATGGGTGGTAACGGCGCATTGATTGGTCTTTTCCCGACTTGAGAACTACTTTAATATATGACATGCTTTTATAATTTCTATCTGATGTGTTATTCTGTTTCTGGTAAATCCTGCAGTGTACTAGGATCAAGCTCTTCGAGCGATTTATAAATTTCGAGTGCAACCCAAGAGTCGGTAGCAGCATAGGTTATTTGTCCTTCAGAGAGGGTTTCTGTTTCCCAATTTGACAAACGCTGACGTTTAGATACTCTAAATTCCAATAAGATACCTGCTAACTTCTTAAGAGAAAAATCTTTTACTCCTAAATCAGTTGCTTTGGTTTGTAATTCGATGAAACCACCATCTTCAAACTCCGAGAGTCGTTTTAATCCGCGAATATCATCGCGAATACCCACGCCAACTTTTAATATCTCATTCGATGCCAAAAGCTCAACTAACTCATTTGTTAAGCCTGTTTTATTCAGCCGTACCAAAAAGGTTTTTTCTTCACTTGAAATCTGTAGTAATGAAATTTGATTAGTTTGGCCCTTTTTAAAAGCTGGTTTTGTTTCTGTATCGAAGCCTAAAACTTTGCATTTTTTCAAGTGACCCATCATTTGAGGAATCTCTTCTGCATTTTCAATTACTACAACTTCGCCTTCGTAATGGCGTAATGGAAGTTCGTTTAAGGTATCGTTACTTATCGAATTGTATATCAAAATATTTTATTTTAGTCGTGGAAGGCTGAACCTTACTTTGCTATTTTATTAAATTTAATCTTGCCATTGCTGTTGGAAATTATCGAACCAACCACTATTTCCATCGGGGTTATCACCAAGCTCATTTCCGCCTAGTTCATCCTCTAGGTTTTTACCTCCATACACTAAACTATGACAGGCACGGAGTACATTCACTAATTTTTGTCCCCAATGTAACTCAAAATTATTTACTAAATCAACCAAAGCATCATTCATTATCTCTGTTTGGCCAATTCGGTATGAAAATAAGAAATCTTTAACCTCTTGATAAACATCTGTTAAATTCTCACTAATGCTTGATGCAACCTCCTGTTCCTCATATTCATTATCAGGAACAAAAACTTCTAAATAATCATCATTAGCACCTAAAGTTCCTAATAAAGAATGATTCATTCTGATGTAATCTTCCTCAGAAATATATTTCTCAATTTGTTCCTCTAACTCATAATCCACCTTAGGAAGCGTTAATGATTTTACATATAATAAAGGAAGTATTCGAACCATAACGTAAACCAGTTCTGCGGAGGTGGCCTCTGCCGAATGTTCTAACTGCTGACAAAACTCGTTACCAACGGTTACAAACTCCAATACGTTTTTTGTATATACTACGTGATCTAATCCTTCTTCCATTCTTATTCAATCATTTTTAAATTTTGCGTTGCAAAAATAAGAAAATAAAGTATAAGATAACAGTATATTAGCGCTAAAGGCGATTAACTAGGATTAATTGTTAACTGTAAATTGAAATACCTTGGTATTTTATAACTCATTTCATACACCATTTATCCTCTTCGTTTTGATAAATTATTTCATTATCAATGAGCCAATCTAATATGGACTCCCACTGTTTTTTATCTGAAAACTTAGCTGTAAGCTCTAATTTTGATTTGGGTTCCTGCAGAAATTCTTTTATACTTTGCTCTAATTCTTGCAAGTCATCCGCGTTAATTCCTTTCTTCTTTTTATCAATACAAACATCGCATTGTCCGCAAGACTTGGCTTTTTTATCGCCAAAATATTGGAGCAAAAACTGGCTGCGACACATGTGTGTATCATCGCTATAATTGATAACTGCCGATACGCGTTTTTCAAAATCGGCTTTTCTATCTTTGTAAATCGCATTGGGTAGTTTTACAAAACGCTGCTCCTCCCTATCCTGAACATAAAACACTTGAGGAGTTTTCTTTCTCGGTATATAATGCACCACCTTCATCTTACTTAACTGATTTAAATAAGTAAATATGGTTTTCAGTGGCACGTTAGCTCTTTTGGCTAAGGTTTGTTCGTCAATGGCAACATAATCGGTCCAGAAACCAGTGTAGGAACGTAATAATAATTTCAGGAAGGCATCAAAATTAGAATTACTCACTTGTAAATGATACAATTCACTTTTACCAACCGTAATATGCAATCGGGCGGGAATGTTTAACTCTTCGGTATATTCAACATATTCTGCACGTTGTAGAATCTTTAAACTATTAAACACCTGCAACAAATTAAAACCATAAGCCTTAGCAAAGGGAATCATTTCAAAATCGAAGGTGCGCTCTGCTCCATGCCCCACGGCAATCTGAAAATAATTACCCAAGGCTTGATACACCCTATTAATCACATCCTTTTCAGGAAATGTTACGGCCATATTTCTTTTCAAACGTGTTTTATCAGCGTTATTCCACAGCATAACAGCGTAGGCTTTTTTCTCATCACGCCCTGCTCTTCCCGCCTCTTGAAAATAAGCTTCTAAAGAATCCGGGGCATCCATATGAACCACCAAACGTACATTAGGCTTATCTATTCCCATACCAAAAGCATTGGTACAAACCATTACTTGCACAGAGTCGTTCATCCACTCCTTCTGCTTTTTATCTTTACTTTGATGCGTTAAACCTGCATGATAATAGTGCGCTGAAATACCATTTTGAATAAGCCACTCACAATATTCCTTTGTTTTTTTACGATTACGAACAAATACAACAGTACATGCATTAATGGCTTTTACTATTTTAATAAGCTCACCCAACTTATCCTCGACATTACGAACGATATAAGCCAAATTTTTACGTTCAAAACTTTTTTGAACCACATGCTTAGTTTCAAACAAGAGCTTATCTTGAATATCATCAACAATTTGCGGCGTAGCTGTAGCTGTTAAAGCAAGAATAGGAACCTCAGGTAGTTCTTTACGAATATCAGCTATTTTAATGTACGATGGTCTAAAATCATATCCCCATTGACTAATACAATGCGCCTCATCCACCACCAACATACTCACCTTCAACTGCGGCAGCTTTGTTAAAAATAATTCTGTTGATAAACGCTCGGGCGACATGTATAGGAATTTATAATCGCCATAAATACAATTATCGTAAGCAATATTTATTTCTCTATTGCTTAAACCATTAAAAACAGCCAGTGCCTTAATTCCCTTATTCTGAAGATTGGCTACCTGATCTTTCATTAAAGCTACCAATGGAGTTATTACAATACAAACTCCGTCCATCGCCATAGCAGGCACCTGAAAAGTTATGGATTTTCCACCACCTGTAGGCAATAGCCCCAATGTATCCCTACCAGAAGCTATTGATTTAACAATCTCATCTTGCTTCTCTCTGAAACCATCGTAGCCCCAGTACTTTTTTAATATGTCGAGGTATTTTTGCAAAAATCTTAAATTAATTGAGGATGTGAATATAGTAATAGTTACTTAGTTTATAAGAGTGAAGGCTGAATTGTGAACAACACCTAATAGGCAATATTCTCCACTGAAATTTTTGCTATTAAAAAATAACAATTACATTTGTTCGTAAATTAACGAACTACAATGAGCGAATTAAAAGATAAAGACAAAAAGATAGCTCGATATGCAAAAGCATTGGGACATCCTGTGCGCATCTATGTTTTAAATTTACTATCGGAGCAAAGTTGTTGTTATAGTGGCGACCTCAGCGAGAAACTGCCCATTGCAAAATCTACATTATCGCAACATTTAAAAGAACTTAAAGATGCAGGTTTAATTCAAGGAGAAATTGAATCTCCCAAAATTAAATATTGCATCAACAAGCAAAATTGGAGTGAAGCACAATTACTATTTAAAGAATTCTTGAATCTTTAAAAAAATTTGCACCTACTGTTCGTTGTTTTGCGAAATACGTAATTGAAAATAGTATCTAGTTTATAGCCAGAAGTCAGCAATGAATACAATTTTAAATAGAACCCTATTTTTATTGCAATAGAATTATCAACCTAAAACCATTGGGTTAAGAACATATAAATATTAGAAAATTAATAGATAAAATGATGGAAATAAAAATTTTAGGAACAGGTTGCAGCAAATGCAAAACATTAACAAAAAACACTGAAGAAGCTGTGACAGAATTAAACCTCAACGCAAAGGTTAATAAAGTTGAGGATATTGTTGAGATTATGAATTACAACGTAATGTCAACCCCAGCATTAGTTATAGATGGTAAAGTTGTGTCAAAAGGAAAGTTACTATCTACCAAAGAAGTAAAAGAATTACTAACTAAATAATAAAGCTCAATATATACTCAGATGATAAACACAATTTACAAGTTCAGCATCGTATTATTAGTGGCAACATTTATTCAATCTTGCGCTAATTCAAACTCAAAAACAAAGACTGTAGCCGAAAACACAGGGCAAACAGAAAGTTGTTGTGCTTCAAAAATAGAAGCAGGTAATTCTGCCGAAACAGGATGCTGCTCTACTAAAAATGATTCTACTGTAATTAATGCTTACTATTTTCATGCTACACGCAGATGCGCTACCTGCGAGGCTGTAGAAACCGTTACAAAAGAAAGTTTAAAAGAATTCTATGGCTCTAGCGTATCATTTACATCGATTAATAGAGATGAAAATAAGGATAACCTTATGATTGAAAAATATAAAATTAGTGGACAGACTTTATTGATTATTAAAGGCGACAAGGTGGTAAATTTAACCAACGATGCTTTTATGAATGCGCGCACAAAGCCTGAAAAGCTAAAACAAAAAATTAAATCAACCATAGATTCAATGTTGTAGAATGGAGCTTTTACAAAACTTTCTTGAGAACTCACAGTTCCCTATTTTTTCGGCATTTTTATTAGGACTAATGACTGCCATAAGTCCATGTCCACTGGCTACCAATATAACCGCCATTGGATTCATCAGCAAAGATATAGAAGACAAACGCAAGGTGTTTTTAAATGGCCTTATATATACTTTAGGCAGAGCCATTACATATACGGCCATAGGCATGGTATTTTATTTGGGAGCAGATCAGTTTCAATTGAGTGGCATAGTTCAAGAATGGGGCGAAAAACTACTTGGACCAATCCTTATCGTTATTGGTTTATTTATGTTGGGCGTGTTAAACTTTAATATTGCAATACTTGGCTCGCTCAGCGAAAAAATGGAAGAGAAATCAAATACCGGTTTTTGGGGAGTGCTTTTATTGGGTATTGTATTTGCCCTAGCCTTTTGTCCTTATAGTGGCGTATTGTATTTTGGCATGTTAATACCCATGACTATGAGCAGCACAGGAGGCTTGATACTTCCTATTATTTTTGCCCTAGCCACAGGAATCCCTGTTATCCTATTTGCATGGCTCATTGCTTTCAGTGTAGGGTCTTTGGGAAAAGTATACAATAACATCAAAACCTTTGAAACTTGGTTTAGAAGAATTGTTGCTCTTGTGTTTATTGGTATTGGACTCTACCAAAGTATCATATTCTTTTTCGTATAAAATAACTCACCCAATTCATAACTATCTATATAAATAAACTATGCCATCTACAACTGAAGAATATAGCATTGAAAGCAATACTGACCAAGGAGATAAACTTGCTAATAAAAGAAAAATCAATATCATAACTTCCATTGCACTTGTTCTGCCTACTTTGATAGTGTTATACCACTACTTGGCTACAATTGTTGATTATGTAACTTATGATTTATTCACACTCAACCCCGACTCTCACCTTGGGCAATCCATCAATTTCTTTTTTTACGATACCATCAAAATTCTTATTTTACTATTTCTAGTGAGTACCTTAATGGGAATAGTAAATGCCTACTTTCCTATAGATCGATTACGGATTTATCTGACCACAAAAAAGATGTATGGTTTCCAATACTTCTTTTCAGCACTTTTTGGAGCTATTACCCCATTCTGTTCCTGCAGCTCTATACCACTTTTTATCGGCTTAGTTAAAGGAGGCATTCCATTGGGAGTAACTTTTTCTTTTTTAATTACCTCACCTCTTGTTAATGAAGTTGCTGTTGCCATGTTTTTGGGTTTGTTTGGAGTAAAAGCTACAATGGTGTATACCTTAAGCGGGATATTGTTAGGATCAATCGGAGGCTATATCCTAGGAAAGTTTAAACTAGATAGATATTTAAGCGAATGGGTAAAACAAATACAGACCAATTCTGAAAAAGAAACAGAAGTTTGGGAATCAGAGCAAACACCATTCATAGATCGATTGCCTTCCATAATTGAAGAAGGTTGGAGCATTGTTCGTAAAGTAATAGTGTATGTAATTATTGGCATTGCAATAGGAGCCGCTATGCATGGCTATGTTCCTGAAAACTTATTCGCAAGTTATCTTTCAGCTGACAAATGGTATGCAGTGCCATTAGCCGTAATTCTAGCTGTACCCATGTATGCTAATGCAGCCGGAATTGTTCCTGTCATTCAAGTTTTTGTTGCCAAGGGCGTACCTCTAGGCACTGCAATTGCATTTATGATGGCAATAGTCGGACTTTCTTTACCTGAAGCCACCCTGTTAAAAAAGGTGATGACATGGAAGCTTATTATTATATTTTTCGGGACAATAACCGTGTTTATCGTTGCTTTGGGTTATCTTTTTAACCTTATTCTTTAATTCCTAACTCTAGCTAAAAACCTTAAACTCTTTAACTACCTTAGCTTTTCGTCTTATTAAATGATGCTTGTTTTGTAAAAGGCAATTCTTATAATCACCTAACCTAAAGCAACTTTAAGAAAGTATAATGTCTATTATCCAATAGCCTAACAATCTATTGGAATATCATTTTCACTTTAGCAGCTTTTTGGCTTTCTTTGTCATATTGTTCAAATTGAAACTACAAGTCATTCAATAATGAAAGATAAAAAAGCTATTAACTTTCCGAAGTCCATTGAAAATTTCCTTCTTCACCTGCATCCCATAAAAATTGATGCTCGGGCTGTAAAATTTACACGAACATTTGGCTTAGGAGGCATAACTGCATTATTGTTTATAATACTCTGTGTTACCGGAATGGTATTACGTTTTTCGTATGTACCATCTGTTGCCGGAGCTTATGATTCAATATTAGCTTTGGAGAGAGAAACTATCTTTGGTCATTTTCTTCGCAACTTACACCATTGGTCAGCTAAACTTATGATTATTGTATCGTTCTTACATATGGTAAGGGTTATATACTCTATGGCTATTTTTAAGAAGAGAGCCGAGAACTGGATTTATGGTTTAGTAATGATGTTTTTTGTGGTAGCAGCAAGTTTCACAGGCTACCTTTTACCATGGGATCAGTTGGCATTTTGGGCAGTTACTGTAGTTACTCAGATCATCGAATACATTCCTTTTATTGGTGTTCCATTAGCTGATATGGTGCGTGGCAGTTCAACAGTTGATGAACAAACTTTATTAAACTTTTATACATTACATACGGGCATACTACCTCTATTATTTATAGTATTAATGAGTATGCATTTTTGGTTAATCAGAAAAGCAGGAGGTGTTGCACTACCTAAAATAGAGAAACCAGAGAAAGTTAATGTAAATCCAAATTTAATTTGGATTGAGATAATGGCAGCCGCTATTGTTATTGCTGCATTATTTTTAACATCGGCATTTTACCATGCCCCATTATTAGAAGAAGCCAACCCTTTGGTAAGTCCAAACCCAAGTAAAGCACCCTGGTATTTCTTGGGAGCTCAAGAATTACTACTCCACCTTCACCCAGTTTTTGGTGCGGTATTGGTTCCTTTAGCTGTAACTGCTTTCTTTGTTTATCTGCCATTTTTTAGAGTAAAGAATTTAAACGTTGGCGTTTGGTTTAATTCGCCATTAGGCAAACAAATTACCATACAATCAAGCATTGTTTCCTTTGTTTTTACTTTTGTATTAATATACCTACTCGATCACTTTTTACACTTTCAGCTATGGTTTACCTCGTGGCCAATGTGGATTAGTAACGGTATATTGCCATTTTTAGCTTACATGCTACCAATGGGTGCTTATGTATATTTTTGGAAGGCAAAAAAACAAGCTGAGAATACAGAAATATTATTGGCATGCACAAGCATTCTTCTTTCTTCATACCTATCCATGTTATTTATTTCGTTGCTGCTTAGAGGTGAAGGAATGACTTTAATTTTTTAATTTGATTACTTTTCCGTTTACATTGAAAATAAAATGAAATTCAACAGAAGAAAATTCATAAAACGTCTATTGGCAGGAATTGCTGCCTTAGAAGCGATATACCTTATTAAAGGAGGCATTAACAAATCAAGTGTTAGTAGTAACGAAAAGGAATTGTTTAATGCGGGTAGTGCCGAGAACTTCTCAAACGGAAAGACCTATCCTTATTTATCAAATCAATTCTTTTTAAGACGATTTGAAGATGGAGGATTTCTTGCAATGTCAATTAAATGCACACACCTAGGCTGTGTAGTTAATCAAGATAGTAAAGGCTTTGCATGCCCTTGCCACGCATCAAAATTTAATAAATACGGAGAAGTAATGGCCGCGCCAGCAACTCGCCCGCTTGATTTATTTCCGGTTATCATTGAAAATGGTGAAGTATTAATTGATACCACTAAACCATTTAAAAGAACATCCTACTTAAAATCGCAATTAACTTACGCATAATGGAGAATCGTAAAAAAATAGAACGTATCAGCTTAATTGCACTTTTAGTTACCATCATAACTATTCCGCTATATACGGTTATCAGAACCTACCAGGGTACAGAACCGCTTAATGAGGAAGCGCAATTTGTGGGTAAAGAAACTTGTAAAGAATGTCACCTAAACGAATACAATAGTTGGGTGGGCTCTGATCATGATAAAGCCATGCAACATGTAAACGATTCTACAGTACTTGGCGACTTTAATAACCAAACTTTAGAGTACAATGGGATGACCCATAAAATGTATAAGAAAGATGGTAAGTTCATGGTTTACACAGATGGAGAATCTGGTGAAATGGAAGAGTTCGAGATTAAATACACCTTCGGTTACTACCCTTTACAACAATATTTAATTGAGTTTAGCAGAGGTCGCTTACAGTGTTTACCAATTACTTGGGATTCAAAAAACAACAAGTGGTACCATATGGCCACTGAGGTGTATCCTACTGAAATGATTGAAAGTACAAACTGGTTACACTGGACCAACCAAGCTCAAAACTGGAATGGGATGTGTGCCGATTGCCACTCTACAAACTTGGTAAAAGGATACGATGTTGAGTCGGATAGCTATAATACCACTTGGAGTGAGATAAATGTAAGTTGTGAGGCTTGTCACGGGCCAGCTTCCAATCACTTAAAATGGGCTGCTAAAGCAGAATATGCCCGAGATACAGATAACAACTACGGTTTAGTACTAAAAACCAGCGGAATTGACAACAAAGAATATGTTGATTTATGTATGCGATGCCATACACGAAGAGGTTCTATGTCTGATTTCCACCACAGTGCTGACATTTACAATCACTCTATCCCAAATCTTCCTATGCCAGATAATTACCATATTGATGGTCAAATATTGGATGAAGATTATGTGTATGGTTCATTTACGCAAAGTAAAATGTACATGCGCGATGTGAAGTGTAACGATTGCCATGATGTACACAGTACCAAACGTCATTTCGAAGACAACAGACTTTGTACACAATGCCACCGTGCCGATGATTACGATACTTATAATCATCACTTCCATAAAGGATATGGCGAAAGTGGAGAAGCTGTTATTGCTGATGATGGAGTAAAGTTTGAGGTTGGCGAAGGTACACGCTGTATCAATTGCCACATGCCTGCTAAATTTTATATGGGACCGGATTACAGAAACGATCACAGTTTTAGAGTTCCTCGTCCGGATTTAACCAAAACACTAGGAACACCAAATGCCTGTAATCAATGCCATGCCGATAAATCAACCCAATGGGCTATGGATAACGTTGACAAATGGCACGGAACTAGTAAGAAATCACAATATGGTGAGGCTTTCAAAGAGGCTTTAACAGGAAGTGATGCTGGATACGAAGGCTTAGTTAATATTTATAACGACGAAGTATATCCTGAGATTGTTAGAGCTACAGCTATTAGTTATATGGGCCGTCATTATCAAACTCGTAGTAAAGAGATTCTTTATCAAGCTATGAATGATTTCAACGGCCACATTAGGTACAATGCACTGCAAGCTTTAATGGTTGATGATGAAAAATCGCTTGATAAGGTATTAGATAAATTAAGTGATCCCACACGAGCCATGAGAATTGAAGCGGCTACAAAGCTTAATAATGTTTCGCAAGATCAGATACCAGCAAAATATAAAAAACAGTTTGCCAAAGCCAATAAGGATTATAAGGCTGCATTAGAGTATAGCGCTGATTTCCCATCAGGAAAGTTCAACTTGGCTAATTTTTATTACAATACCAATAATGTGCAACAGGCTGAGAAATTTTATATCAGAGCACTAAAACAAGATCCCGAATTACACGCTATTAAAGTTAACTTGGCCATCTTGTACAACAACAAAGGAGAGCACAACAAAGCAGAAAAGCTATTGCTCGACTACTTAAAACATTCACCTGAGGATGGATCAACAACCTTTACTTATGCCTTGTTTTTATCAGAACGACAACGCTATGATGAGTCAATGACTTACCTATTAAAGGCTGCTAAATTATCTCCTGATAATCCTAGAGTAATGTATAACATAGCAATGATGTACGACTTTAAAAACGAACTAGCTAATGCTGAAAAATACTTAAATAAAGCTATAAACATCAATCCAAATGATGCAAACAACTATATGGCATTATTAAATTTATATATGAAAAATAATAAAGCCGATAAAACAAAAGCAACAGCTAAAACCATACTTGCAAAATTCCCGAATATTCAAGATAAAGCACAAATTGAAGCTTTAATTAAATAGTTTTATTCTTTTGTTTGAGTTTTAAAATATTAAACCGATATGCATAATACCAAATATAGTTTTATACCTGCAATAGTTGCCTTAATAATTATTGCATACTCATGCGCTAACCCAGGTTTTCCAACGGGTGGACCAAAGGATGAAACGCCACCAGTTGTAAAGAAATCAACTCCTGAGCTTAATGCACTCAATTACCGCAAAAAAACAATTAACATTGAGTTTGATGAAATTATTAAGCTTGATGATGTATTCAATAAATTTGTTACTTCGCCACCTCTTAAAAAGCGCCCTGCAATAGATGCTAGAGGTGCAAAACTTAGAATTAAACTAGACGAAGAAGAAGAATTTCAGGAAAACACTACCTATACTTTCGACTTTGGTAATGCCATACAAGATAATAATGAAGGTAACCCAATTCCAAGTTTTGTATTTTCGTTTTCAACCGGAGAAGTGGTAGATTCATTTGCCATAATGGGTAATCTTTGGGATGCTGAAGATTTATCCCCAATGGAAGGCATACTGATTTTAGCGCACAAAAATTTAAACGATACTGCCTTTACCAATAGCGTACCTGAACGTCTTGCTAAAACAGACGAAGAAGGCTTTTTTGCTCTTAAAAACTTAAGTCCGGGCGAATATAGATTATATGCACTTGGTGATGCCAATAACAATTACATGTTTGATCAGCCAGCAGAACAAATTGCTTGGTTCGACTCAATCGTATCGCCATCGATGGAATACGTTGAATTTGCAGATACAATTTCAGAAGATTCCATATACTATTACGATCAGCTTGTGTATAGCCCTAATGACGTAAGAATGTTTTTGTTTACAGAAGACAATGGGAACCAATATATGCTAGGTAACGAAAGAAAGACAAAAAATACCATGTCGTTCTTTTTCAACAATCCTGCTGAAGAATTTAAGATTACGCCAATAGATACCGTTGTTGGACCTGATTGGGCCATTTACGAACCTTCTGTAAATAATGATACTGTATTAGTTTGGGTAGCTGATAGCAACCTTTATAAAAAAGATACGCTAAAGGTAGAACTCAACTACATGGCTTTAGATACGTTATTTAATCCCGCTTTAATGCGTGATACATTAACTATGTTCCATTTTGAGTTTGTAAAAAAAGAACGTAAGCGTAAACGCGATAAAGATCAAGTTGAGAAAAAAGAAATGCTTAAAGTTCAGAAATCATCATCGCAAGTTGATGTTTATAGCAACTATGCCTTTATAATGCCTACGCCAATTGCTAATATTGATAGAGAGAAGCTATACTTATACCAACAAATAGATACGATTACCGAGCAACTTGACTTTGAATTAGAACAAGATGCTTTCTTTAAACGCAAATACTGGGTAAAAACAAGATGGACTCCAGGAGGGCAATATAGTTTTGGGATAGACTCATTAGCCATTACTGATATTTATGGCCTACATACCGATTCTATTGGCAGTCAATTTTCGGTAAAGAAACTCGACAGCTACGGATTATTCCTTTTAGATATTGCTAACTCTGAAGAAAATTGGCTGATACAACTACAAGATGCCTCAGGAAATATATTACAACAAAAGTATGTTCCAGCATCAGGAAAATTAGCATTTCAATACATCAAACCTAGTTCATACATCATAAAATTAGTGATTGATGAAAATATGAATGGGCAATGGGATCCGGGTGATTACTCTGAGAAACGTCAACCAGAAAAAGTATATTACTATGCAGAGCCTGTTAACGTAAGAGCGAACTGGGATGTAGAAATATCATGGGATCCATACGAATTTGACATCTACGAGTTTGTTAAAAACAATCGAAAAGCGAAAAAGAGAGAATAAATACTAGGTGCTAGGTGTTAGGTGTTAGTAACTAAGGTGTCTTTAATATTTTAAATACAACAATATGTCAGTTTTACTCAATTTTGCCATGTTTCCAACAGATGCTGGCATTAGCAAAAGCAAAGCCGTTAGTCAGGTTTTAGATATGATTAAAAAAAGTGGAGTCAGCTATAAACTGAGCCCCATGAGCACTACTGTAGAAACCGAAACCATGCAGGAAGCCTTGGAAATTGTAAACAAGGCATACTCTTTGCTTGAGAAAGATCATGAAAGAGTTTATTCGAGCATAACAATTGATGCCAGAAAAGGAGAAATGGGAAGAATGGAATCAAAAATTGAAGCCATTGAATCCAACATAGGTCCTGTGAATCATTAATACGAAATTGTTTTGACTCCATAAACTCATTATTGAGTATTACTAAATAACAAACTAGTGCGCAAACTACTTTTCGTAATTGCTTTATTCGTAGGCTTACTACAAAATAGCTATAGCCAATGTAATGTAACTAATTTTGCTTTTCAATCAGGCGAAGTGGTAACCTACCATGCTTATTATAATTGGCATTTTATATGGATAAATGCAGGTATTGTTCACTTCTCAGTGGAGGATAAAACGTATAATGATAAAGACACATGGTTTTTATCTGCCTACGGAAAAACATATCCTAGTTACGATAAATTCATGACAGTTAGGGATACCTTTGAAACTTACATAGATAAGAGTAATTTCAACCCTCTTTTCTTTAATAGAGTTACAAAAGAAGGCAGCACAGTGTCGCACCATCAATATAACTTTGATTACGAAAATAACAAAGTTGACACTCACATTAGCAAAGGAGAGCCTGCAAACTACAAAGATGCCTCCATTGAATTAAAAGATTGCACAGGAGACTTAATTACGATGGTTTATAAGGCGCGCAACCTTGACTTCTCAAACTATAACGAAGGCGATAAAATACCCATTAGAATGATTGTAGATGGAGAAATACACGACCTATACATTCGTTACCTAGGTAAACAAGAAGTGAAGACACGCAACGGACGCAAATTTAGATGCTTAAAATTCACACCTCTGTTAGTAGAAGGCACCATATTCTCATCAGGAGAAGGAATGACTGTTTATGTTACAGATGATAAAAACCGTATACCAGTAGTTGTTGAAGCTAAGATTTTAGTAGGCTCTGTTAAAGCTATGTTTGTTGATGTTGAAGGGGCTAGGTATCCGTTGACTTCGGAAATAACGAAGTAAGCCTGTTCTCAACATTCATATAATGAAATACCCTTGCTTTATTAAGTAATAAACTAACCCTGTGAGTAAAATTACTTGGAGCATCCTAGAAGTAAATCGTAGCCTCTATCCATCTAAAAAGACTATATAAAGTCTGATGCAAAGTTTACTGATTACTCTATAAAAAAGCACCCACCACAAATGAATGAGGGGGGTGCTTTTTTATGTATTTAGTATAGCTTTTAATTAAAACTACTCACTTTCTCGTGGTAACTTTTATTACCAATACGTACTACAATAATCCACAACTTATTACTTTCTGGCAATTTTAGTTGGGTTAGTGCTGCATGTAGGTCTTGAATAATATGTTTCTTTCCGGCAAAGTCGTAAACCTCTACAAAACAGCCTCCTGTGTTATTATTAAATTGCTCAGTGTCAATATTTATGTAAGCATCACCATCAGCTGCATAAATAGTTGGTTTTTTTGCAATTACTGGTTCTTCTAAATCAGTACTACGTTGGGCAAAATGCAGAACAAAACGATCATCGCTTGTTCCCTCTTCCATTTCTATCTCAAGCTCAGGATTAATCCTAAGATCATAATACTCTCCCATTAACTTATCTTCAAGAGACATATCATATGTTGGTAAAAATGTATTTAAATTAGTTGCTTTAAAAACGTAGCTTTTACTCTCAGGAACGCTTATACCTAATGGTATACTTTGCTCATCAATTAAACTTGAAGCAATATTTATTACAACTTGTGTTGATGATTTTATTGCGTATACTTGAGGAAAGTCAGCATTAGAAACGAATCTCTTTTTTGAATCTCGTGAGGTTAATACTGTACTTCCATAAGGTCTGAATACAGCAATTAATTCATCGGCATAAACACCATCTCCAATTGTAAATCTAAAAACCTCTTCTCTTTCAATAGTTGATGTTGATTTTAAACTTCCTTCACCACCGGAGTTCGTTCCATGAATTTGTGCTGCTTCATTAATCTTAAAATTAGCAGTAGTATTTGCATTTAGCCAAAAACTTTGACCTGGAGCAATTTCATTTGATCCACCATTTGCACCGACACCTTCAGTAATATTATAAGTGGCAAAGCCTCTAACACTAGCTAAGTCAGTTCTAATCCAAACTGTTTGATCAATTTTATCATTATCAAAATCCCATGCTGATTCGCGATTAACATCTAAATATGATAAATAAGGGTTACCTATTAAATGCCAACCTTCTGATAAACTAGATGTTAATTCTCCATTATTGATACTTCCGGTAACTGCAACTTTTGTGTTTGCGTCTTTAAAATTAACGCTATACCCCTCTAACTTTGCATCTAATGTACCTGATGTGAGGTTATTCCATCCTTCTAAATAATTATAGATAATTACATCAACACCTGACGTTCCATAATCACTTACAGTAGCACCATTAATAGCTTGTCCTATATACCAATACCTACTTGCTTCCGCATAAGTCCATTCTGATTTAATATTGTGACTAACAATTCCTCCTATAATTACCGAAGTAGGTAAATCAGTTGTATTTTGAATAACCAACTGCTCTGAATCTGTACAATTTACACTTCCTAATACATCAACACGTGCTCCTGGTTGAATTGTTAAACTTGCGTCTTTTTGTATCTCTATGTCATTACAATACACATGCCCTAGGGCTGAAACAACAGGTTTATTTGTTGTGTTTACTATAGTAACATCTGAACCTGAATGCGGCACTTCAAAAGTACTCCAATTACCGGGTTCAAACCAATCTGTATCTACGTCTCCTGTCCATGAAAACGCAGGTGGTTCGGATTCGGAACCAAATGTTAAATAATGATGAACTTCTCCTGCTTTATACCCAAATTCTAAATAGTTTTGTAATTCGACAGTGCCTGAATTATTATCTCCTATCACATTACTAATAGGTAAAACATCCCATTCTTCACGTTTATTACCTGAGCTTGTATTGTCTGTCCAGTTTACTATTTGCACATCGCTTGCATCAACACCACTAAGAGCATCCCACCTGAGAGTCACTTTTGCAAGTGCATTTTCGTATGGAGCAGACAACTGCCAATATTCACTATTACTAACATACTCTACATCATCTGACTTAACAGTATTATCCTTTCCCTGACTATAGTATTGTGCATCCCAGTATCCTAAAGACCCTCCCTGTGGAAGCACTTTAATGTAACCATAACGATACCCATCACCTAACGGGTAAACAAAACTACTACCAGATACTATATATTTTCTTACTTTTCCTGAGACATACGAATTGTCGCTCCCTCCTGTAACAATATTGCTCGAATGAGAACTTAAAGTTAAGGCTAAACCATCTGCTATATTTAATATTCCATTTTTGAGCTTTAGGTTATTCTTTATTTCAACATTGCTATTGATATTTACCCCTTTTAGATTATCAATTTCAAAATTGTAGAATGCATTACTATCTGAAAACTCACTATCAATATTTTGAGTTGTACTTCCTACAAAAGAAGTTGTTCCTTGATTTGCAGTATAAACACCGCCACCTTGTAATGTTAAGTTTCCTGCAATATACAGCACCTCATTATATTCATTTACTAGGTTAGCACCCTCTATAAGCAAACTTCCACCAACAACAACATCACTATTGGGTAACCTACGCTTTCCACTACCCGATATTGTAACATTATTATAGACAGGCAATTCATTCATAATATCATAATCAGTAGAACCATAATATTCAATAGTTCCCCCTACAGCATCAATAAAAGCATCATAAACCCCTGCAGGTAAAGATCCACCATCAGAGATTTTTATAAGACCAGTTCCACTCACTGTACCTAAACGATGCCCGTAAGTTGATCCTACATCAATTATACCCATTGTGTTAATAATTGTACGATAAGCTACCTTACTTGGACTAGCAGGTAAGGTCAGTTCATGCTCTACATAAACAATTGCCCCAGACGGGCCTCCAGCTGGAATCATATCCCCAGGTGTACCTTTTACTCCTGTATCCGGATCATAAGTAGCCCAATTATTTTCATCATCCCATGAACCATCACTCGTGGTAATATAAGTAGCTAATTTATCAGGAATAGCATCAGGCTCGCCAGCTGTATAATCTCCATCTATCACCAAATCATCAGCACCTGTCCAACTATATTTTATTTGATCTGCTGCAATATCAATACTTCCATCTGACTTATTCCACTCATCAGAATTTAATAATATTTTAGCATTAATATACTTACTCTCATCACCCAATGCATCCGCATTCTCATATTGCATAACAACATCTGCTGATAACCCTGAAATTTGATCTGCATCTAAAGTCCAATTATATTGAAGAACCTTACTTGGATCTAAAACACTAACGTGAGCTTCGTTAGCTGCTTTTACTCGTATTGAGCCATCATTTACAGTATTACCGCTAACATCAAGAGTTATTGGTGTATACTTTCCAAAAGAACCTATTGGATAAACAAAATCTCCAACAAATGAGGATGAAAAGAATTTCTTGATACCTGCATCTGTAAAGGATAAGTTTGTTTGGATCATATTACCAGAACTAAAGCCTGTTAAACCATCACTTGCATCTACTATAATAGCCTCATCATTTATTTCGAGTAAGTTACGCCCAATATCAAAAATACCATTAGCCAACTTTAACTTTTTACCAATGGCAAAAGCCGATGATTGTGTAGGCAAATTAATACCTGCTGTATTGTTTATGGTTAATACATCAATGCTTCCCTGCCCTTGAATACCCTGTAATTCAGAACCTCCCATTACAAGACCATCACCAGATGTAGTTATAAACTGCCCGTTATTAACCACATCGCCTTTGGCTGTTATAATATTAGTATTGGTGTTGATTGAGCCATCCTCTAGTGTTAAGAAACGATTTACTTCTACTCCTGATAATTCTAAACTTAATTCACCAGTTCCGCCAATTTTAGTAAAATCATAAAATAGTGTAGATGCAGCAGATCCATTAATGGTTTGAGCGTCTGTACCTGTCATAAATACAGCACCAGTGCCCGGAGTAAAGGTTCCATCATTGGTAATATCTCCACCTACATATAAGTACAAATCGTTGGCATCGAAATTTGTTGTTGACCCAATATTTAAAGATTCAGTAACTGTAAGTGCATTAGTATAGAGTTTTACATGACTATTACTATTTCCTGCCAGAATTAGATTATTAATAGCCTGACTTGCATTTACCCCAAATTCTCCAGAAGCTCCAATAACAAAACCAGAACCAGTGGCCACATTAACAAGTTCAGGGTAATAGTACAAAGATGCCATACTACTACTTCCATTACTATTATTTATTAGAATAACGTCACTCTCGCCTTGAGAAAAAGAGCTCCCTTCTCCACTAATCTCAAATACTCCTCTTGATGACTCCATATTTGTGGCCTTTGTTCCAAGGAAAACCAATCCATCATTTTGAACATAAGTTAGTATTCCTTGATCAGTATTAACGGAACGTCGAATTTGATCGCCCACCTGAAGCATACTAGAGTTACTAATTTCGAGATAAGAGAGTCCTGAAGTAGTGTACTCTATAAAACTACTATTACTTCCTCCTGTACCATCAAAATTAGCCATACCTCCATTTAAGATCAAGGCACCGCTAAGTTGAATACCAGAATTACCTGAAGCATTTATTGTACCGCTACTAACTATTAATTTCGACTCTAAGGGAATATTGTAGTTATCTCCTCCTGTTGTAAGGTTGATATTAATTGCAGCATTATTTAAATGACATTCTCCTGATTTTATAATCAATGATTTAGAAGCATCATTGGTTGGGCCATTAACACTAAAATTTGATGTAAACTCTAGCTTTTCTGCAATAGGTTTATCAACATAAATACGATGAAACATAAGAGTTCCATCACCTTTTACCTCCGAAGAATTTACACCTTCAAATACTACATCTGTTTGGGTAAAATTAAAAACACCTGAGGTACCGGTATCAATGCCTCCATGAAGAGTTAACAGTTTACTATCTATATTACCTATAAATTCTCCATTACCTATAAACCTTATATCACCATAAACAGTCATATTATGATTATGAGCTTCGGGAAATTTTATACTTCCTGCATTTATTATAACATCACCAAAAACCTCCACTTCTCCATCATTCATGCCTTTTATATCGAATGCAGGACCGTTCACTGAGAAATCTCCTAGTACTACCAACTCGACCTGTTTACCATTTCCATGATCTATTTGTGTTGTACCTGTACCTGTAATCTCTAAATTAGGATAATATGGTATAATACTTTGATCTGGAAATACTTTGAGGTTATTATCGGTAGAGGTAAATTCAATCGTTGCTTCAGGATTATCACAAAACTCAGTATGATCGCCATTTATTGTGGTGTAAACTGCCCAATTACCATTCTTTTCATATATTAAATGACCAGAACCTTTAATTACTCCTATATCATGACCTGAAGTTCCATTTTTCACTTTTAACATTCCACTAATACTCACTTGTGAAGCATCTGCATCACTTTCAGTTATAGTTACTGTATCGCCTTCTCTAACAATAGCAATATCTGATGAACCTGGCTGACCACTTACTCCATCTTGGTCTATCCAGCTAGTAGTATGCCAATTATGCGAACCTGTACTAGTATATGTTTTAGCTCCAGCTATTGGTATTTGTCCGTTACCGTTATCCAAACCTGCTGTATACTCACTATTTATAAGTTTTTTATAAGAACCATAATTAGCAGTGGGATCAACAATAAGGGTTTCTTCATTTTTTCCATACTTTGCATCACCTAATTGCCATTCTAGATTTTCCATGTAGGCAGTACTCCAACCCTTAAGGTTCTTATTGGAAGTAAACTCTAGGCTAATAATATTATCTACTAGATTATCAAAGCCTTCTACCGTACTTTTCCAATAGTAGGCCATAACTTTTGATGGATCAGTTGTTGATGGATGTGGACTATTAACAGGTGTAATAGAGAAATAACCTGTTGTTTCAGGCGACTGTGCGGCAATGGTAGAAAGCGATACATAACAATAATCAGATGTAGATGTACCTAAATGATAAGTTACCAAATGACCTACCGAGGATCCAATGGTGCTTTTAATGGATAAACCTTTATCACTAGCATTACCGGCAGTATAAAAATATCGTTCGCTATTAGCATTGGTAATTACCCCATCAACTTTAAGTTGATAAGCGCCCATATTTACCTTAGCATTGCCTGAAGACGAAAAATTAAAATCATTAATCCTTACATCAGAAGCCAATACCATACCATTATTGGCATTATTTAGATGTATACGCCCAAAGTCATAATCCTTACCAAATTTACCTTTTATATTTTGCATTATCGACCCTACTAACTCTAAACCGCCGGTTCCGCTAGAGGTAAGCATCCCCTCTTGTATACATACACTATCTGTAACTGTAGGCCAAAAGTTAACCGGATCAAAAGAACCTCGTTGCAATTTAATAGTTCCATTAATCTCAATATTACTATTACCTCCCATAACTACAGAATAGAACTGATTGCTTGTAGGATGCTTTTCTTTATTAATATATAAACCATTCAGTTCTATGGTGCCACCTGTTGTATTGTTAATAGATCCATTTTGCGATCCATTAAACACCAATTTTCCGCTTTGATTATATGTACCTCCAATATTAAGAGCACCTCCAATAAAAACCTGATAGGAACCATCATCAAATATGCTATTTGTTTCAATAGTAAGGTCATTAAGAATTGTCAATGATGGGGGTTGCCAAGTTGTGCCAGTTAATCCGTCATAATCAACAATCACTGCTCTATTACCCCCTGTACCTTTAGTAATTTTAAGATTATACAAAGGGGCAGTAGTGTATATTTTACAATCTCCCCCAAAAGTTTCAACCTGAATGGTACCTCCTGTTACATTGTAATTCCCTTCAGCAGAAGCCACATAAAAACCTCCGTTATCCTGACCATTATCTTCTGCAAGAATAATTGTACCTCCACTCATTTCAAACACTGATGTAGATTCTCTAAGCTCAAAGAATGGGTGCAGGTGATCCTGCTCTACCTCAACATCGACATTAAACACACCTCCACTCTGTCGGTAGATAAAAGGCGCTCCATTGTCAATTTGAGCCAATTGAGGCGTATTAACCGCACCTCCCTCAATTACCAAAGCACCTGTGCTATTAACAGGCGTGTAATAAGAAATACCTGCCGAATATTGCGGACAGGTAAACGCACCTGATGATACTTTTAATTCACCATAAACAGATACTCCATTCCAGTTTTGTTGCCAATATTTCCCTTCTAATCCAGTAACAACATCTGCTCCATTAATCCATAATCTAGCAGTTTCCGGAATAGTAAATTCATTAGGTGAAGAACCATTCATATTCTCGCCTAAACGATCAATTTTTATATTATCACCTAATTGTAAAGTTCCGTTCTCTATAACCAAAGGTAACTTTTGCCAACCGCCAGAGCCATCTGTGTTATCTGAAGTAGATCCTGTGACTGGTCCATATAAAGTAAAGTTATTTGAATTGTTGGCACTAATTGTTAGTCCGTAAGTTTTATCTGTTCCTTTATTTACAAAAATACGATACAGGTTCGTTAGTCCATCACAAAGCATGGTATTATCGCTTGCTCCTAGGAACCTAACTTTCACGGCACTGGTATTAGGTTCTGCATATTGATCACCGTCGGTAAAATCAACAGTCCCTCTATTTATAAAATCACCATATAGTTCTAATGTATGAAAACCCGTTACTCCACCATCTGTAGACGATAGCAATTCAGCTCCCTCCTCTACAATTAAATCCTCACTAACAACAACGTTAACGGCCCCACTATCTCCACCAAGTATTACTTTTCCATTTTTAATAGTTAAGCTACCGTTAACCTTAAGTTCGTGGTTTATGGTCAATCGTCTATTATCTGTAAGATCGATAAAATCTACCTCTACATTAAAAAATTCTTCTTGCCAAGGCCAAGGATAGTTATTATTATAAACAACCGTTCCTTCCCCTTGCCCCTTGCTTACAAAATGAGTTCTGTCTCCAATAGGAAAATTATTTATTCCTAAAATAATTTTACCTCCACCCCTTATTGCCGAGAATGTTGATTGATCAGAACTCCTCAAATCTAAGCGACCGTCAACAGTAAGCACTCCGCAGATAACACTTAAATTGCGTAAAGGAGAATCATAGGGTGCAATACCATCTGGCATTGTTACTGTTTTACCCGAAAGAATAACTATGTTATCACTTGATAATTTAGGGTAGGTATTACTTGGGTTAACAAAAACCGCTCCAGCAGGATCTAAAGTCCAAATGGTAGGATCATCCCAATCACCACTAGCTAGTGAGTACCAGGTTTCTGCAAAAAGATTTACGCTTACTAGTAAGAAAATAGAAGTTAATATAATCCCTTTTATCTTACCTGAAAAATTAGGTTTAATCATTATTCTGTTTTTTTTTCAACACCATAAGCAATTTTTCAATTTGCTTATTTTATTTGTTACTGTAGGTAGTGTGAGCTTCTGCCTTTATACTTAATAACATCATAAAAGTTTCATCTATAACACACAAAAACATCTACTATTACCCTTGTATAAATCAGCTAAAAGCATATTTTTTTATAAACATTCAAAATAGTTACACTAACAAACCTATTAACTACACATAATAACTAAAAAAATAATTAACGTTATATTTGATTATAGTTAAAAGCCCCCACTTTCTTCACTTAAAACCTCATGCTATAAAATAATATTAAGCCTCTTTTGTTTAATTGATTCTTTAACTTTTATGTTAAAAATATTTAATAAACATTACCTTGTGAAACTTATTAGATCACAATAATTTAGCTATTAACTAATTAAACTCCAGTTCATCTTTTGCCTAGCTAGCTTAGTAAGTTGTTTGTTGAGAATTTGATTTTCGGGTTTTATTAAATCTGGGTCATTTTCTAAAATTACCTCCACCACATTGCGCGCATGCTGCATGAGTTGGGCATCGCGGGTTATATTGGCAATTTTTAGTTCAAAGGGAAGTCCACTTTGTTGGGTACCTTCTAGGTCACCCGGGCCACGTAGTTTCATATCTGCTTCAGCTATCTCGAAACCATCATTGGAATCCACCATAATGCGCATCCGTTTTTTAGTATCCTCGCCCATTTTATAGCCCGTCATTAATATGCAATAACTCTGCTCAGCACCTCTACCTACTCGTCCGCGTAACTGGTGTAACTGCGAAAGACCAAAACGCTCTGCACTTTCAATAATCATTACCGAAGCATTAGGTACGTTAACGCCCACCTCTATTACGGTAGTTGCCACTAATATTTGTGCTTTACCGCTAGCAAATTCTTGCATGGCAGCATCTTTCTCTGCGGGTTTCATGCGCCCATGAACCATAGTTGTTTTAAACTCAGGAAATGCACTTAGCATATACTCTAAACCCTCAGCAAGGTTTTTAAAGTCCATTTTCTCAGACTCTTCAATTAAAGGATAAACCACATAAACCTGACGACCTTTTGTAATTTCGCCTTTTATAAACTGATTTAAGTTATTTCGCTTATTATGAAAATAATGCTTCGTTTCAATAGGTTTACGCCCTGGTGGAAGCTCATCGATAACGGATACATCTAAATCGCCATAAACCGTCATGGCGAGTGTACGAGGAATTGGAGTTGCCGTCATCACTAACACGTGTGGTGGAATACTATTTTTACGCCATAACTTGGCGCGTTGCGCTACCCCAAAGCGGTGTTGCTCATCCACAATCACCATACCTAGGTTTTTAAATTGCACCACATCTTCAAGCAAGGCGTGTGTACCAATTAAAATTTGCAGCTCTCCGCTTAATAACTCTGCATGTATCTGTTCGCGCTCTTTCTTTTTGCTCGAACCGGTTAATAACTTCACGTTAATTGGCATCTCTTTTAGCATCTCCTGAATAGATTCCAGGTGTTGCGATGCCAATATTTCAGTAGGTGCCATTAAACAAGCCTGGAAATTATTATCCAAAGCGATAAGCATAACCATGAGTGCCACCATTGTTTTTCCGCTACCAACATCGCCCTGCAGCAGGCGATTCATTTGGTGACCTGTACCTACATCGTTTCTTATTTCACGAATTACTCTTTTTTGAGCACCTGTGAGTTCAAAGGGTAAATTATTAAAGAAAAACTGATTAAATATATCACCAACCTTTCCGAAAATATGTCCTTGTATATTTTTACTGCGCTGTGTTTTTTGTTTTAATATATTGAGTTGAATATAAAATAACTCTTCAAATTTTAAGCGAAATTGTGCCTGCTCCAACAACTTAGCATCAGTTGGGAAATGAACCGTACGAAGAGCACTATCTAAAATCATTAAATTATATTGCTTCACAATATAAGCTGGTAATGTTTCAGAAATGGCTCCCTTAAAAGATAGAAATATACCTTGCTGCATCTTCTGAATAGCTTTTGAATTCAAATAGCTATTCTTCATTTTTTCACTGGTATTGTAAAAGGCTTGTAAGGCCGATGCTATTTTAGGTTTGCTTTCATCCACCTTCTCCATCTCAGGGTGCACAATACTATATGTACCTTTAAAAGCAGAAGGTTTCCCAAAGATGATATACTCCGATTTGGCATCGAGTATTTTCTTCATCTTATCGATATACTTAAACCAAATCAATTCAAGCACTCCGGTTCCATCTGTAAATTTGGCCACCAAACGCTGCCCTTTTCCTGTACCAACTGTATTTAAAGAGGCGACTTTACCTTTTAGCTGAATATGCGATGCCGAATTGTCAATTTCTCTTATCAAATAAGTACGGCTTCTATCCACATACTTGTATGGAAAATGATACAACAAATCCTCGTAAGACTGAATTTTCAGTTCACGCTTTAGTACCTCTGCCCTTTTGGGTCCAACACCTGGCAGGTAAGTTATATCTAATGTGGATAAGTCGCTCACGCTTTAAAATTAATGATAAGTTATAAGTGTTAAGTTATAAACGCCTTCTTAAGTTATAAGTGTTAAATGATAAGTTATAAACGCTTACTTCATGTAAAGCAATTTATAACTTAGCACTTATAACTTTTTTAAATTTGCTTTTGATGTGATTATTATTTTGGTGATTAAACTAATTACTTCAGTTGCGTCTTTATTTATCGAATTGTACATATCCTCTGACAAATAGGAGGTTTCCTTCAATAAGTCGAGCCAATATTTAGTTTCATTAATTTCTTTTTGTGCTATTGCCATCTTATGAATAAAGTCTGCTTTCGATTCTGCAAACTCAGCCTCCCTAATCATAGCTCCAACACTTGTACCGCTTCTTAATATTTGTTTTGAAAGTATATATTCATTTTGCTCTTTAGTTAAGTACTTATACAACTTAACTATTCTAATTGCAAAACTAAAACTCTTATCCCTAACAATACTAGCTGCCATACATTTTTAAAATTAATGATAAGTTATAAGTGTTAAGTTATAAACGCCTAGATGATGTAAAGCAATTTATAACTTAACACTTATCATTTATAACTTCATTACAGTGAAACTGTAATAGAGCCACTCGCCTTTTTAGCGATGGCACGCGCTTCTTCTACTGAGTTTGCACGGGCTAAACAAACGCCCATGCGGCGCTCTCCGTCAACTTCTGGTTTACCGAATAATCGCACCTGCGTGTTTTCTTGAGTTAAGGCAGAATCTAATCCTGAAAAAGTAACCTGATTAGAAGTTCCTTTTACCATGATAACACTACTTGCCGATGGACCGTGAAATGCAATATTTGGAACTGGCAATCCTAAAATAGCCCTTACGTGTAATGCAAACTCACTAAGATCTTGAGATATCATAGTTACCATTCCCGTATCGTGCGGACGCGGAGATAGTTCACTAAAATATACCTTATCGCCTTTAATGAAGAATTCTACGCCAAACAAACCCCATCCGCCTAAAGCGCGTACTACTTTCTCTGCAATTGTTTTGGCTTCGGCCAATGCTACGTCTGTCATTACTTGTGGCTGCCACGATTCTTGATAATCGCCGCCTTCTTGCCTGTGCCCAATAGGCTCGCAAAACGAAATCCCATCAACATGGCTAATGGTTAAAAGCGTTATTTCATAATCAAAATCAACAAAACCCTCAATAATTACTCTATCGCTATTTCCTCTTCCTCCTTCAATGGCGTAAGTCCAAGCATAATCAAGATCGGCATCACTTTTCGCAACACTCTGCCCCTTACCCGACGAGCTCATTATAGGCTTAATCACACAAGGATATCCTATTTCAGCAACCGCCTGATTAAACTCCTCACGACTACCTGCAAAACGATAAGGCGAAGTAGACAAGCCTAACTCCTCAGCTGCTAAAGTTCTAATTCCCTCACGGTTCATGGTTAACTTAGTAGCATTAGCAGTAGGTATTACATTAAAACCCTCATCTTCCAATTCTAATAATGTATCTGTTGCAATAGCCTCAACTTCAGGAATAATAAAATCAGGCTTCTCAGCTCTGATAATTTCAGCCAATCGTTCTCCATCAAGCATCGAAGCCTCGTAAGAACGGTGTGCCACCTGCATTGCCGGAGCATTTTTATATTTATCAACCGCTATCACTTCAACGCCATAACGCTGTAATTCAATCGCTACTTCTTTCCCTAGCTCCCCTGAGCCCAATAAAACGGCTTTTTTACTTACCGCCGATAAAGGTGTTCCTATTACAGTCATCTTAATTATTTTAATTGGGTATAATTTCTGCAAAAATAAGTTATAATTATGGTTTTGCAATAGAAGCTCCTAATTTACACACTCAAAGCAAAAAGTCTTTCTTCTCTTCTCTTTTGTCTAAATTTTTGAGGGCAGTTAAAGTGGCTATCCGTTATAGCAAGCACAATGCTTAGCTCTTTTTATATAGTCGGTGCGTGGGCTTCCTGAGGTCGCCTACGCCCTCCTTATAAAAAGGCCAAGCAATGCACTTACTGCCATTTCTATCCACACTGCGTCGGCAAAATTAAGAAGAGAGGCATACGAAATAAATTACTGCCAACCCGCACCGCTGACAGAAACGGCAGCCCTTTGGTATTTTGCCATAGTGGCGCTTGTTAAGCGGATGCGACAGGGGAGCACACGCATTAACTAGTAACACTTAGGCAAAATAATAAAGGCTATAGTGGATGGCGGCTTAAGGTGCCCACAAAACTATTTAGTTCTTATACTTACATTGGTATACAATTGATATTTGTGCCGAATGACTATCTTTGACAAAATTTTAGATGAATGAATAATAACGACATATTAAAAAACCTTAGGTTCACACTAAACCTGAGAGATGAACATACTGTTGAGTTACTTAAATCGGCTGGTATTGAAGTGCCTTTAGAGGAAGTGAAAGCTTGGTTTTTGAGTGATGAAGACGAAAAATATAAATCGCTATACGATATAAAATTATCAGCCTTTTTAAATGGTGTTATCATTATGAAACGAGGCAAGCAAGATGACAAGCCTGTTATTAACGAAAAAAAGCTGAACAACAACATCATACTTCGAAAGCTAAAAATTGCTTTTAACTTGAAGGATACGGATATGTTGGAAATTCTGAAGGTGGCTGATTTTGAGATTAGCAAACACGAGCTAAGTGCTTTTTTCAGAAAGCCAGGTCAGGGACAATACAGAACGTGTAAAGACCAGATTTTACGACGCTTTTTATTTGGTCTTCAAAAATGGTTGAGCTTTAACAGACCTGCTCCTAAAAAATAAAACATATGCATAAACTTGGCAAAGTTGGTTTAGCCCTCGGTGGCGGAGGTGCAAAGGGATTGGCTCATATTGGCGTATTACAAGCCATTGAAGAGTTTAAAATTCCGATTGATATTGTATCTGGCACTAGCATGGGCTCAATAATTGGGGTGCTATATTGTGCTGGCTTTTCGCCAAGGGAAATGCTACAAATTCTTCATGATGAGAAGGTGTGGAATTGGTTTAAAATAGATTTATTTAAAGGTGGTTTTGTAAACCTAAATACTGTAGAAAAGAATTTATTTAAACACATTAAGCACAACGAGTTTGAGAAACTAAAAACGCCGCTTATGATTGCGGTTAGCAACCTACACTCGGGCAAAGCTAAAGTGATAAGCGAGGGAAACCAACTTTTAAAATGGGTTATTGCAAGCAGCAGTGTACCTGTTATTTTTACGCCTGTTGAAATAAATAATGCCCACTATTCTGATGGTGGCATTTTTATGAATTTACCCTCTAACCCTTTGGTTTTAAATTGCGATACGGTTATAGGTTCAAATGTTGTTGCCGATTCTAAGATTGATGAAATATCGAACCCCAAAGATGTTGCCGAGCGTGTTTTTAACTTATCCATCATTCAAAACCTCAGAATTAGTAAAACCTACTGCGACTATTTTATTGAGCCTCCAACCTTAGTTGATTATTCAATGTGGGATTTTAATAAAATGGACGAAATAGTTCAGCTTGGCTACTATGCTGCAAAAAAAATAATTAAGAAAAAGATACTTCCCGACCTCGAATAAATTATTTACAGTGAATAGATACAAACTAAAAGCTTACGTAAAACATAAACGAAGAGCCAAATACCGAAAAGGGCACAGAATACATCCGCCTTTTGCATTTAATTTAGTTCGCAACATTTTCTTCGAAAAGCATCCTTACTATCATTTTGATGAGATTAGTGAGGTACGTAAAGCTTTGTTAAGAAATAAAGAAACCATAGAGGTAAGCGACTTTGGTGCCGGCTCAAAAGTTTTTAAATCGAATAACAGACAGATTGCCAAGATTGCTAAATACAACACAACTCCTCAAAAACAAGGCGAGTTAATTTCGAGGTTGGTATGCCACCTCAAACCTAATAATATAGTGGAGCTTGGCACCTCGCTAGGAGTAGGCACCTTATATTTAGCGAAACCAAATTCAAAAGCAAACATACACACCATTGAGGGCTGCCCAGCTATTGCTAAAGCAGCTCAGAATACTTTTGCACAATCGAAGGTTAAAAATATAACACAACATATTGGCAGTTTTAAAGAGAAATTACCCAAAGTATTAAACAAGCTTGATAAAGTAGACTTGGTTTATTTTGATGGCCATCATAATTATGAAGCCACACTAAATTACTTCCAAATGTGTTTGCCACACGCAAACGAATCAGCACTATTTATTTTTGATGATATCAACTGGTCGAAAGAAATGACCAAAGCATGGAATGAAATAATAGCTCATAACGAAGTTTCTGTGTCTTTTGATTTATTCCGTTTCGGACTGGCTTTTATTAACATGAATGTTCGCAAGCAACACTATAAAGTATCTTGGCCATAAAGGATACAGTTATGATAAAAAACTCGATCAAAACATTAACTTTACACATCTAACAATTACATTTATGAGCAAGCCCGTTATAGAAATTAAAGACATTATAAAACATTACGAAGTTGGAACACAAGTTGTAAAGGCGCTGAGAGGCGTTACTGTTCAAATCAACAAAGGAGAGTATGTAGCTATAATGGGTCCTTCAGGTTCTGGTAAGAGTACCCTCATGAATGTAATAGGGGCTTTAGATACTCCTTCTGGCGGGCAATATATTTTAAACGGAACAGATGTTAGTCACCTAACAGATGAAAAGCTTGCCGAAATTAGAAATAAAGAAATTGGCTTTGTTTTTCAAACCTTTAATCTACTTCCCCGCTACACAGCTCAAGAAAATGTAATGCTCCCCCTTATTTATGCAGGAGTTTCAAAACCCGATAGAATTGAACGTGCTAGTCAGGTTATTAACAAAGTAGGACTGCAAGAACGCGCCTCACATAAACCCAACGAAATGTCGGGTGGACAGCGCCAACGTGTCGCTGTTGCGCGTGCATTGGTAAATAACCCATCCATAATTTTGGCCGATGAGCCAACCGGAAACCTTGATACCAAAACTTCTGTAGATATTATGCGCTTATTTGGCGATATTCATGCATCAGGAAACACCATAATATTAGTTACTCACGAAGAAGATATTGCTCAACATGCCCACCGCATAATCAGGCTTAGAGATGGCGTGGTTGAAAGCGATATAGTTAACAAAGAGGTTGTTGTATTGCAATAGTCAATATGCTTTAAGTAATAATCCGAACTTGTACTGCTTTTCCAAATTTCTAGTTAGTAAAGCTAATAAATCAATTAGCCATTATGATAAACTTTTTATAATGTTTAGTGTTTGATGGATAGAAACAAACAGTAAAACAATGAGTAAAAGTTTAGTATATACAAAAACAGGAGATAAAGGTAAAACGAGTTTAATTGGTGGAACAAGGGTTCCTAAAAACCACTACAGGCTCGAAGCATATGGAACGGTTGATGAGCTGAATACCTTTATTGGGATGATTAGGTCATATGAACTTGATGAAGTTACCGACAAACAAATTATCGATATCCAACACAAGCTCTTTTATATTGGGGCCTTTCTTGCAACTGATTCAAACGTTACTGATTTACGAGAAAAAATAAAGTATGACGAGGCAGTAATTGAAAAGCTTGAAAGCGAAATGGATCGTATGGAAAGCGAGCTTCCTCCTATGAAGTATTTTGTGCTACCAGGCGGTCATCCTGCAGTTAGTTATTGTCATATTTCTCGTACCATTTGCCGACGAACCGAAAGAAGAATATTAAGCATGATGGAAGAGAGTGAAATTCACCCTTGGGTGATCAGATATGTTAACAGATTATCTGATTACTTATTTGTTTTATCTCGATATTTATCAAAATATTACAATATAAATGAAATTCCATGGGTTCCAGAGTTGTAAGTTTTTACTTTTTTTCTATATTCGCAGAAAATACAAATAATAATTACATAATAATAAACTATAAAAATTTCAGGGTATGTATTGGACACTAGAACTAGCATCGAAATTAGAGGATGCACCCTGGCCTGCTACAAAGGACGAATTGATTGATTTTGGCATTCGCTCTGGAGCTCCATTAGAAGTCATTGAGAATCTTCAAGAAATAGAAGATGAGGGAGATGTTTATGAGAGTATCGAAGATATCTGGCCAGACTATCCAAGTAAAGATGATTTTTTCTTTAACGAGGATGAGTATTAAACTCAAAAAAACTACAAAGGAGGCAAATGCCTCCTTTTTTTATGTTGTAAATCGTAATTACCTAGCTATTCCTTAAAGTCATCGTAGGTATTATCGAGGTTATACTCTGTCCTATCCTCTCCTCTATCAAATTTGGGCAGTTCCTCCCAAGTAAAAATATCAGTATATACCTTAGGCCTAAAAACATCGAGCCAATAAAAGCCCACTAACTTTGTATTTTCTGGCACAACCAATTGCGTTGGATTCATAGTACCATTTGGAGAAACACGCATTATAATACGCTCTAATTGGCGCTCCTTTAGCTTTATGGTCATATTACTACATTCTGCCTTATTTAAGCCAATAACCACTTCATCATCCATCGGATAATATATGGTTTGAGCGTTACCATTCACATCAATTTTATAAAGCTCATTGTTCTTTACAAAACCGGTCATTTCTTTACCCTTAATCTGATTGTAAGAACCAGTATCTTCCTCGGAAATAATAAAAGCTCGATTTAATAAATCAACCCTATCCATTACTCCATCCTTACTGTACATTTTAATTACATCAGCAGTCAGTTGATTACCCAATGACCACATTATAGGGTCGTAATAAAAAGTATTGGTAGAATCTCTGGAATCAAATACCATGGAGTCGCATCTACCTTGTATATCACGCCTAAAATACTTTACGTGTCTGTATGCTTTTATAAGCTTCTCACCTTCCTCCTCTTCAATAGGGACCGCTTGAAGCGTATCGCCATGCAAATACAGAGTGTCTAACTCATAAATCTGTATCATTAAGGCATCTTCGGTAGCTAAGGCGTATTTGGTTTGCTCGTTATAGTAACCGTACTCGCCTTTTATTATGGTATTATTAATAGTATCGTGTAATTCCATACTATTAAAAACTTCCCCTAAACCAGTATTACGATTGTAGTAGATTGTATCGCCATAAAGGGTCTGTTCGCCTTCAACGTAAGCATTTTCTCTAAGCACTCCAAAATCTTTTGCTGTATCATAATAACCATCCTCAGCATAAATTGTATTGCTATCACTAACAATAAAGGTTGGCCCTTCAATACGAGCTATTTCGGTAATTGTGTTGTATTTTAAAGTATCAGAAAACATAGTGTATTTAGGATTCACCACTTCAACACTATCTTTATAAAATACATCTTCGGTATCGGGATAGTAATAGCCTTCTTTACTAGTTAAAACAGTTTCTTTGTTAACCGTTTTTCCATCATTAAAATAATAGGCTATATTATTTATTCTATCAAAATCGAGAAACTCTGTAGTTAATGTTGTCTCTTTATTTTGCAATCTAACATCACCTCGCACTTTTGCTAAACTAGTTTGTCCATCATAATCTAACGTATTTCCCCACAAATTTAAGGTGTCATTTTGGATAATATGAACATTACCTATTGCGTATATTCTATTGGCATTTTCGTATTGATAAGCGGTATCACAATACATTAAAGCACTACCGTGTTTAAACTCAACATTACCTATTAAAACACGAACATCAGCACCGAATTTCACTTCATTATGACGTAAAAAATCAGCATGTTTAATATCTACTTTCTTTTGAGCTACAACATTAGTCGCAATAACAGTAAAAAGAATCAGTAGGAATAACACCTTGTTTTTGATTCCGCTACCATTTACACAATCACTCTTCATTATTGAAGTATTACTTTAATAGAAAAAAAGCCCTCGCTTAAGACAAGGTTTTTATTTAATCCAGTTTTTAAAGTCGAAGCTGCAGCCAGCCCAATCTTCGTTGATGGTAATATAGGTTTCGAGCTGTTTTTGTCTTACCCAATCATCAATGGCATCACTACGTCTTTTCTCTGTCATAATGTTTTGTACCAATTGATAATCGTCTTTAAGATTGGCTCTATGTGGCTCTATTTTTTCTTTCTGTTTAATAATCACGTAAACATCTTTCGCCTTTTCATCCTTAATTTTAAAAGGTTCAGATACTTCTCCTTCTTTTAATCGTTGCAATTGTTTTGCCAAAGAAGGATCTTGAATAGCTGATAACTCAAAACTTGAAGATTGCGTTCGCATATTTACCATTAATCCACTATTGTTTCGTGTTTCTTTATCCATACTAAAACGCAATGCAGCCTCATCAAAAGACATTTTTTCATCGTCAATTAACCCCTTAATAGAATCTAAACGGGCAATTGCATCGTTATTGGATTGAGATGAAATTTTTGGCTTAAGAAGAATATGACGAACATGAATACGCTCCCCTTTTCTATCGACTAACTGGATGATATGGTAACCAAACTCAGTTTCAACTACCTTAGAAACCTTATCCTTTTCTTGTAAGTTAAATGCTACGTTGGCAAACTCGGGTACAAAAGTACCACGTGTACTCCAACCTAAGTCTCCACCTGTTGTGGCACTACCTGGATCTTCAGAATACAATACTGCTAAAGTTGAAAAATCTCTACCATCAGCAACTTGCTTTTGGAAATCGCGCAGTTTATTTTTTACAGCGTCAATTTCTTTTTGCTCAATTTTAGGATAAGCAGCGATTTTCTGAATTTGGTATTGAACAGGAACCATAGGCAAACTATCCTGATTTGTTTTACGATAGTAAGCACGTACTTGTGATGGTGTAGGTTCAATATTCTCAGTAATATTTCGCTGCATAGATTCCGTCATGATTTGCTCACGAACGGTTTTCATTTGCTCCTTTTTAATTTGTAATACCGATTTATTAAACCACTCTTCAAGCTTTTCTTTACCTCCGGCTCTGTTGATAAACTCATTCATACGTCTATCAACTTCATTAATTACATTATTCTCACTCACCTCAACACTATCCAATATCGCTTGGTTCAACATCAACTTTTGAATCAATTGTTGTTCAAAAAGCTTACATTTTAAGTCTCCCTTAGCAGACATACCTTGCATAACAGCTTGTTGATATTGATATTCGACATCAGATTTAAGAATGGCATTATCTCCAACAACGGCTATTACTTCGTCAATAATGTTTTTTTGGGCTTCAGCAGTAGTTCCTGCTATAAGAAAAGTAAGAACTACTATGAAAATATGTTTTGTTTTTAGCATCAGTATAATAAATTAAATCCAAGAGGTTTCCTTGTAATAAAGGCACAAATATAAGTAATATTAAATTAGTCGCTAATATTTAGTAAAGTTAAAAACTAGTTAAACTTTAAATGTAGAGGCAATATCTGAAGTATCATAAAAACATTCTTTTAAGCTTTTACAGAAACTTATTCATAGAACTTTATTTGTTTTTGCTCTAGGCCTTCTTCATAGAGTTCTTCTTCGAGATTTTGTATAAACTTAATTCTATTTTTATTTAATAAAATAGATTCAATCCTACCCTTCACAAATTCAACTGGTGCTAGCTCATTCTTGAGTTTATACTCGTTAATATAAAGGTAATAAACGTAGATAGAATCTTGAGTTTCGAATAATTCATTCTTTTTAAAGAAGCGAGAATCATTAGGTACAGGCTCTGGCATCAAAGCATTAAACTTTGTTGTCTCGGTCCATTTATCAGCAAAATTCTCAAATTTATTTGCGTTTTGATAACAGTAAGCTTCTAGCTCTTTCACATCCTCCTCTTTATCAGACTTAAATAGTGCTTTTACGGTATTCAAGTTAGGCGCCGTTAGCGGAACTTTTATAAACATACCTTTCACAATGGTTTGCTGTAGGGCAAAATTATCCTTCATATCCTCATAGTAGGCTTCAATTTCACTATTGGTAATATCAGGTGCATACTTTTGCTCAAGGAGTTTCTGCTGATATTTATGCACTAAAAGCGAGGCTCTATAATCTTCTAGTAATTGCGCCACATCTTTTTCTTTAGCCGATAAGTTTAACTCCGCTTTACGAAGAAGCAGCATTCTTTTCACCCACCTGGCAATATAATTTTGTGCAAAAGATGTACTATCTGCAACTGATAAGTTCTCAGGGATTGCACTCGACAATTCTTTTACTGTTAAAATGTAACTCTCAACTTGAGCTACAGGTTGTAGATTCTCAGTATCACTTTCTTGAATACAAGAAAACATGAACAATGAAAGTGTGATATAAATACTAACGATTAATAACTTCATTATGTGTTGTTGAATATAATATGCATGCAAATAATTATTTGCATTTAGTATGAGCCAAAAGCCTTATTATTATAAGGCTTTTTTATTTACAATAGGATTTAATTTCTCTTTTAGCACACTAAGCCATTGTGCCTCTAATTCTGTTTGATAATCTGCAATAACCTGGCCTTTTGTTTCATCAAGAGCTTTGTAAACTTTAGGAATTGTTTTCCCACGTGCAAAGCTATAAGGAAATTCTTTATCTACATTGCCTTCCGATTTTTTATCTTTCCAAATTTGAGCATCTACTGTTTTAAAGTCGCCACGAGAAAAGGTTCCCTTCACCAATTTAATTTTATTGGGCTCAGGCATTGTTGACTTTATGGAATCAAAATCAGATAAAATAGTGGATTTTGCTATTTTACTAAATGCTTTTTGATCCTTCTTTGACTTAAAAAATGCAATCTCACCTTGTATTTGTTCTGGCTCGTAATAGCTTTTAGAGTTGGCATTAAAATAGTTCTGTATTCCTATAGAATCTTCGTTAGCCTTATTCCAAATTTCAGCTTGACTAATCTCAAAAATCAATAAACCATCATGATACTCATCAACCAAGAAGCGGTATTCTGGATACTTTTCTTCTAAATGTGCTTCCTCATAACTCAAGATTTTTTCATCGGCAAAAGCCTCAAACATTGCATCAAATTCTTTTATTCTTTTGGCTTTGGTATAAGTTCTATTATCAATAATAAATTTTGCTAAATCAGCTCCTGTATAGCTTGAATCAGCCAAAGTAAATAAAACAGCATCTTCACTATTCAATAGTTCAACGTAATCCTCGTTGGATAAATCAGTACTAGTACCCTTATCTTTAACCAAGCTCATATTAGCCCCATTTTCGCTATACGAATATTCCTTCTTCAATCGAGCAACTAAAGATTTAGTGCCTTTATTGGCTCTTTCATCACGTTTAATTTTCCCTTTTATTTCCTCTTCCATCTCTTCGAAAGAAGCAATAGAGCGCTTGTCTAATAACTTTATGATATGAAAACCATATGGCGATTCAACTACTGCTGAAATATTATTTACACTATCTAACTCAAATGCAGGCTCGCTATATTCTGGAATCATTTTACCTGCACCAAACCATGGTAACTCACCGTTGTTTGTGGCACTGCGTCTGTCTTCTGAATAAGAAGTGGCCAAAGCACCAAAATCATCCCCTTTAAGGACTAACTGATAAACAGAGTCAATTTTAGCTTTTTTCTCTGCTTTAATTTCTGAAGTTGCATTTTGAGGAAACATCATCATAATATGGGCTGTTAATAACTCTCCTCTATCCTCTCGCTTATCATTTACTTTTATCAAATGGTAACCAAAAGATGTACGTGTAATCTCAGATAGTTGCCCTACTTCAGTGTTATATGCCGCATGCTCAAACGGATAAACCATCATGAAACCTTTAAAATATCCTAGATGACCTTTGTTTTGTTTTGCCGATGGATCTTCAGAATATTTCTGAGCCAATACTCCGAAGTCTGCTCCTTCTTCAGCTTGTTTTTTGATACCCATTAACTTTTCATAAACTTTTAAGGTATCTTCGGGCGAAGCATTTTCATCTAACCTTAAGAGTATATGACTCGCATCAACTTCAACTTTTAAATGTTCATAAGCTTCTTTCAGCAACTGATCAGTTATTGCCTGATCGGTTAAATATGGCTTAGCAAGTTCTTTTTTATAATAATTAAACTCTTTAACAAAAGCAGGAACGGTATCTAAACCTTGAGCCTCAGCTTCAGCAACCTTTAATTTATAGTTTACAAAAAGATCTATATATTCCTTTTTTGATTGCTTTGTTTCAGAAAAGCTGTTGTTTTTATCGTAAATGAAATTAAACTCTTCCGAAGAGAATTCTTTATCTCCAATTGTCAATAGTGTAGAACTGTTTTGTGCTTGTGCACCAAAAGTCACTAATAATCCTAAAGCAACAGTTTGTATCGTTTTTCTTATCATGTTAAAGATTCAATTAATGTGAAGTTTTTTTAAAAACGGTGCTAAGAAAATAAAATTGCCCGACAATGGAAAATTGCCAACACATTAAACTTAACAGCTGTACCTTGTGACATCCGTAAAAAATCTTATTTTTGTGGGCTGTAGAAAATTAAGCATAGGTATAAGATGGAGCAAAATAGCACACCCCCTCAAAAGAAGTCGAATAAAACCACCATTATTATTGGAGTTACAGCTGCAATATTGGTATTTATTATTGGCTACTTGTACTTTCAGAACAAAAGTGAGATGCAAGGCTATATAGATGAAATGCAGGAGGAAAAAGCAATTCTTACCTACGAATATCAAGACCTAGCTACGAATTTTGATTCGCTTCAATCAAATAGTGATACGTTAAACATTATGCTTGAGCAGGAAAGGGAAAAGATTGCTCAACTTATTGAAGAGATCCAAACTGTTAAAGCTACCAATTCATCTAAAATTAGGGAATATAAAAAGCAATTAACATCAATGCGTCGGGTATTGAAAAGCTTTGTTTCACAAATAGATTCGTTAAATCAGAAAAACCAAGAACTAACAGAAGAAAATATTGCTTATCGTAAAAGGGTTAGCTCAATGCAATCGAGTGCGCAGCAATTAGAAACCGAAAAAGAAAAATTAGAGCAGGTAGTAGATATAGCCTCCAAATTAGAAACTTTTAATATGGAAGCCTCTACAGTGAATGCAAATGGCCGCAAAACCACACGTTTATCTCGAATAGATAAAATTAAGATTTGCTTCACTATTCAAAAAAATATTACAGCCGAGGTTGGTGAAAAAGAAATATTTTTAAGAATCCTTCGACCTGATGGCGCATTATTATTTCACTCGCGTGAAGATATTTTCAAATACGAGAGTGATGAGATTTATTTTTCGAGTAAGAGGGTAATTGAATACGGTGGCGAAGAAGTGGATGTTTGCTTATACTATAAAGTAGATTCAGGAGAACTTACAAAGGGAGAATATACCGCTGATATTTTTGCTGATGAAAGAAATATTGGCACAATGACTTTTACTCTCAAATAATAATTGAGATAAAAGCATTTCGTTTGGCTTTTAAATGAACGAATATCAAAACAATACCTTAATTTATGATGCTATTAGGAAATAAAAATTGGTGGGTTTTGATTATCGCTATTACTATTTATAGCAATATTTCAGGACAAGATAATACCATACCACAGTTTCCGGAGTGGATGATAAAGCAACGTATTGAAACGCTAAATGAACAAACACCTATTGAGCTTAATTATAACGAAAATGTAAAAGCTTATATTGATGTTTACACAGTAAAAAGAAGAGATCACTTAGCTAACATTATTAGTCGCTCAAAACTATACTTCCCCCTGTTTGAGGAATATTTAGCAAAATACAATCTACCATTAGAACTTAAATACCTTGCTGTTATTGAATCAGCACTCGACCCTAAAGCAAAATCCTCATCGGGAGCTATGGGGCTTTGGCAGTTTTTATACCACTCGGGTACAATGTTCGATTTAAAGGTTACAAGCTATGTTGATGAACGCTGCGACCCTATTTTAGCCACTGAAGCTGCCTGCAAATATTTAGAATATTTATACCGCAATTTTAACGATTGGCAATTGGCGTTGGCTGCATACAATGGTGGTGTAGGTGTAGTGAAAAAAGCGATTGAACGATCTGGCGGTATTACAAATTACTGGGAACTCAGACCATATTTACCCGAACAAGTTAAAGGTTATGTACCTGCTTTTATTGCAGCAACGTATGCCATTGAATATTCAAAATATTACGACACGCCAAACCTTGAACCCAATTATGTATTTTCTGATTTAGATACTGTATACGTTCACAAAAAAATATCGTTTGATGAAATAGTAAGCAGAACAGGTATTGATTTAGTGGAACTACAGCAGCTAAACCCAATGTTCACGAAAAATATAATTCCGAACAGAGAAAAACCAACTTGCCTTTTTCTACCAAAAAAATATATTTCTCGATTTATCGAAACGGGTTCTAATGTGGAACTGAAAAAATTAAAGAAAGAATACCCTCTTCCTCGCACAAAAAAAATCATACATACAGTGGTAAAGGGAGAATACTTCCATAAGATTGCCATAATGCATAGATGTACAATTGAAGACATATTACATTGGAATCACTTAAAATCAAAAGATATACACCCAGGACAAAGATTAACCATTTGGGTTCCATCCTACAATAATCACTTTTCTATATTGAAAGAAGTTTAGGTTACAAACTAATTACACCACAAAAAGATACTTTTTGCACTTCTTCTGTTGGAACAAAAACTACCAATAACGGTTGTTATATTGTAAACAACAAAATAATCAAAATAAATTATGAAAAAGAACACAGACGCCGGATTACTATTGATCCGTTTATCTATAGGCTTGTTAATGCTACTTCATGGTTTAGCTAAACTCAGCGGAGGAATTAACTTTATTAAAGGAATGGTATCACAATTGGGCTTACCTCAATTTTTAGCTTACGGAGTATTTGTTGGAGAAATATTAGCTCCCATTGCCATAATAATTGGTATAAGAACAAGGTTAGCCTCAGCAGTATTTGCAATTAATTGTTTAGTCGCCATTTTTATGGCACACAGTAATGATATATTTAGCCTTGGCAAACATGGCGGTTGGGCTATTGAGTTATTAGGACTCTATTTATTTGGCGCCCTTGCTTTGTTTTTTACTGGTGGAGGAAAATACGCATTCTCTAAAAACAATATTTGGGATTAGGTCCCAAAACTAATTCTTGTAACAAATATGCTATGGTTTTGAAATATTATCATTCTAAACCATAGCGATCTTTAATTCTTTTCGGCCAAAACCATTGCCAAACGAACCACATGATGCGGTATTGCTTTATTGGCGGACTCATACACTTCTTGCAAAGTTGCTTTAGAGTTACCTTTTAAAATTTCTTCAACCTCCATTTGCTCATAAGGCATAACGTATTGCTCAATATCAACAGATTCTCCATTCTGATATAGCGTAGCTAAGTGAGAATATACGGTAATCAAATTAATTCCGAGTTGAGCAGCAATCACCTCTGGTGAACTTCCTTTTTTATATAAATCGTAAGTTTTTTCGTATGCTGGTTTTGTTCTTTTTCCTTTATTCTTAAAAGTGATTATTTCATCAACAAAAGCTTGACCATACTGATCCCATTTCTGATTTCCAACACCTGAAATTTCTTTCATCTCCCATTCGTTAGTTGGCATGTGAGATACCATTTCTGATAATGTAGCATCTGAAAACAATATATATGGAGGAACGCCTCTTTCAACAGCCATCTTTCTACGCAATTGTCGTAATTTTTCGAATAAGCTTCCTTCTGTTTTAGGTACTGAAGCTTTATGCGAAACCTTTTTAGGTGCAACCTTTGTCTCTCTCTCAATCTTTTGATTGAGTAAATGTAACTGAACTTGAGCTCCTTCAAAAAGCACTTTATTACTCAAAGGCGTTAATGCTAAAATACTTCCGCGTTGGTATTCAATTTTTAGATATCCTAAACCTAATAGTTGATTACATATTGTAGCCCATTGGTCGGCTGTTTTTTCGGTTCCTGCACCAAAGGTTTTAATTTTATGAAAATCGCCAGCTAAAACATCTGGTCGTGATTCTCCCACTAATACATATGGCAGCAATTCCTTACTTAACTTACCTTTGGCTCTTACCACTGCCGACAAAGCTTTTTGAGCCAACACCGTACCATCAAATAAAAACTGTCGCCCTTTGCAATTATCACAAGCACCACAATCTTCTGTTGTCCATTCGCCAAAGTAATTCAACAACAACTTTCGCCTGCAATGATTCGACTCTGCAAAATGAAGCATGCGATCTAATCTGGCATTTAAAATCACTCTACGTTCAGCCTCTTCGTTAAATTGAGCTAGTATATTATAATCGCGAACGCCATAAAACAGCAAAGCATTAGCTGCCATCCCATCTCTTCCACTTCGCCCGATCTCTTGATAGTACCCTTCAATATTTTTAGGCAGGTTATGATGTATTACCCATCTAACATTAGATTTGTCAATACCCATACCGAAAGCAATTGTTGCGCAAACAACCCTGATTCTATCATTAATAAAATCACTTTGAACCCTATTTCTCGATCCTGCCTCCATACCAGCGTGGTAATACCCTGAAGATATGCCATTATCCCTTAAGTACTTTGATAGATCCTCTGTGTTTTTTTTACTCAAACAATATATTATTCCCGATTCATCTGTGTGTTGCTTAATAAATTCGAGAATCTTTTCTTTACGTTTATAGGCAGGCTGAACTTCAATAAAAATATTAGGCCTACTAAATGAATCTTTAAAAACAACCGGTTCCACTAAATTAAGCTGCTGCAGAATATCATTTTGAGTAAGCGGATCGGCCGTTGCTGTTAATGCCATAATTGGCACATTTTTAAACTGACGTTTTAAGTACCCTAACTTTTTGTAATCAGGTCTAAAATCATGTCCCCACGATGAAATACAATGGGCTTCATCAATGGCAATTAAACTAATTTGAAGTTGTTTTAAAGTATAGAAAAAATGCTCGCTATTCATTTTCTCAGGAGATACATACAGCAGCTTGATTTTGTGATCTACTAAATCATTCATCACTTGCTGTTGCTCCATATCGCCAAGCGAGCTATTTAGGTACATCGCCGATACTCCATTCTCGCGTAAAGCCTCAACCTGATCTTTCATTAAAGCAATCAAAGGAGAAACCACAATTGTAAGCCCTTTGCCCAATAAAGCAGGAACCTGAAAGCAAATACTTTTACCTCCACCCGTTGGCATTAAAACCATACAGTCCTTTTTTTGAAGTACAGTTTTTATAACCTCCTCTTGTGTTGGACGGAATTTACTATACCCAAAAGTATTTTTAAGAATTTGCTGAGCCCTATTTATTTGCATGCCGCAAAAGTATTATTTTTTGCACGGATTCTTTCTTTTTTTGTAACCTCTTTACAATAGATGTTGTCTTACTAAGCAGAACATAAATAGAAATAAAAAATAATAATTATGGAAAATATTTTAGTACCTGCAATCGTATTTGGCTCTATAACAGCCATTATAATATCAATAGCTCATTTTAGAACCAGAAAAGCAGAACGCCTTGCCTTAATTGCAGCAGGAAAAGATGCGGGCTTGTTTAATGAAGGGGAAAAGAAAGAAAAAACATCTGGAGCCTTAAAGTTTGGTATTGTTGCAGTAGCCCTAGGCATTGGTTTATTAGTCGGTGATTATTTGGCTAAAAGCACCGATATAAATGAAGCTGTTGCATATTTTTCAATGATGTTACTCTTTGGTGGAAGTGGTTTATTGAGTTTCTATTTTATCCAGAAACAAATAAATAAAAAAACGGATAAGTAGACGAATAAAAACAAAAGGCGCATTGTAATTAAGTACAATGCGCCTTTGTTATATTGTTACAAAAATATTACTTCTTAAATTTCCAAAGCTTCATCATTTTATCAAACACTTCAGTATTCTCATATATACCCATAAATTCTTCAGCTCCTGGACCGATGGCAAATACAGGCACCATAATTCCTGTATGATTCCCTGTTACAAAGCCACCATTAACACTTCCTGTTGACATATCGCCACCTGTAACTGCCATACCTCCCGTTTCATGATCAGCTGTAACAATTACTAAAGTCTCTTTATCTTCAATTGCAAACTTTAATACCTCACCAATAACCTTATCAAAATCTAACATTTCGCCAGCTACAAATGAAGTACTATTTTGATGACCACCCCAATCAATTTGGGATCCTTCAACCATTAAAAAGAAACCATGTAAATCAGCTGATAAAGTTGAAATGGCTTTATTAGTGGCATCAACCAACATATTTCCTCTTAATTGATAATCATCGTTATGCTCGTCGGCAGTAAAAACTGCTAATCTTCCATTATTCTGGATTTTCTCTGCTTCCTCCATCGAATAAACGATCTGATAACCCTTTTCAGATAAGTCTTTTGTTAGGTCTTTACCATCTTTACGATTTTTGAAATGAGCAGCTCCACCACCAATAAATACATCAATATCTGTATTTAAAAAATCAGCAGCAATCTCTTCGTACATTTTTCTTGATGGCTGATGTGCAATAAAAGAAGCCGGTGTAGCATGTGTAATTGACGAAGTAGCTACTAATCCTGTGGCTTTCTGATTATCCTCAGCATACTCTAAAATAGTCTTTGCTGGCTTTCCGTTAGCATCCAAGCCTATTGTTCCATTGGTAGTTTTAACTCCACTTGCCAAAGCTGTTCCTCCTGCAGCAGAATCCGTCACATAATTATCACTACTTTGGGTTTTTGAAAAACCAATATGCTTAAAATTACAAAGATTTAACTCGCCCTTATTGGCTGTTAGACCAGTAAAAACCTGGGCAACGCCCATTCCATCACCAATTAATAGTATAATATTTTTAGGCTCTTTTTTAAATTTTAGCTCACTCTCAGTATACTTTTTTACCTCATAAAAATCCTCGTTCTGATAACTCAGATTTTCCGCTTTATCTTTATAATTTTCTTGTGCACTTGTAACTGCACTCCCCCCTACAAAAATGGCTATTAAAGCCACAAATTTTACTATTCTCATATTTTCTATCAAATTTATACTCGGATCAAAGAAATCATTTCAATATTAACTACCCATTACCAAATACTTTTATTTTTTTAACCTAAACATCACATTCAAACCCTATGATTTATATTTTTTATCATTTGCCTGATTTTTTGAATCCAGGTAATCGAATAAACCAGTATACACAATTCCAATGCCAATAATTGTTCCCCACAATGCACCTAAGCTAATATCTAGGTTTGTATGAACACCCAATAAGACTCGCGAGTAAGCAATTAGTAAGGCAATTAAATAAATAGTAACAACACCATACTTGTTAAACCAACTAAATCGTAACAAAAAAATATAACTAATCAGAAATGCCATTAAAAAGGCATTAACTGAATGTCCTGACGGAAACGAGTAACCTGTTTCTTTTAGCCAGTGTTTCCAAATAATGGGTTGCACTTCCATATCCCCTAACACGATAGGGCTTTGATTTGTTTCAGCTATAACATTTTTTAAGTACTCTGTTCGCTCTTTTTTAGAATGGAGGCTATACATTTCTTCTAAAGAAAACTTGTTAAACTCTGATAACCATTCAATATTTGGTCGTGGAGCTTTTATTTTTTCCTTAATAAAGTGTTCGTTAATTTGAGCAACCCCAATAAAAACACCTGAGAAAACAACAAATATCATCAAGAAATATTTCCACTTAAATTTCCCTCTGATAATACTGATAAAAAGGGCGGTTAAAAGTAGAATAATTCCACTACCTGCTACACCCCCAATATTTGTTATGCCTAACCATAACTGAGCCATTAATTTATTTGATACCGAAAAGTACTCGAGGCTTACACCAAACGAGGCAAAAACAATAATTAAACTAACTATTGCTATAGGAAGTATTATACTTATGCGTGATTTCATTTTATACATTGCTATAAATAATTGAAAGGCTAAATTAATGCTAAAATTACAATAATAAGCTCTACCGGCTTTATTAGTTCACTCTGCATACAATTTCAATTGTAAACAACACTCACTCTCATCAATTAAGCACTTAATTGCTTGTTGAAACAATTCAATTGTTATATAGATTCTTACTTGTTGCACTCGCACTAAATAATTACCTTTAGCCGACTTCAAATTACTTCATCAAATCAAAACTTGATATAATATAACTCAGAATAATGACGAAAAAACAAAAAATCGGAGTTTATACAGGCGGAGGCCTGCTCCTCACTTATTTAATTTATTACTTCTTTTTTAGCACAACCATAACCGAAGACACACTCATTGTTAGCAAAGTTAAACAGGGTGAATTTCAATCACTCGTATACAGCACAGGGCAACTTCAGGCCGAAAAATCTGTTTCCATAAATGTACCAAAAGAGCTTGGGGCTCGATCAATAAATATATACGAAATTAAGGTTACCCAAATTATTGAAGAAGGTACTGTGGTTGACTCAGGAGAGTATGTAGCCTCATTAGATCACAGTGCTGTTGAAGAAAAACTTGCTGATGCATTAACTGCACTTACCGAAAAAATGGAAGCTTTTGAAGATGCTAAGATTGACACCAACATCAACCTTAGTAATTTGCGTGATGATTTACAAAGTACCCGTATTGATTTAGAAGAAAAAGATTTGGTTTTAAAGCAATCTAAATACGAATCTCCTGCCGTTATCAGACAGGCAGAATTGAATTTATCAAAGGCTGAACGAAAACTTGAACAAGATTTGAGAAACTACAAACTCAAAAAACAACAAAGTCAATTTAAGGTAAAACGTGCTTACAACGAAGTAAAGAAAGTACAAGACAAAGTAGATGACATTGAGAATCTTTTTGAGGCACTTGATATAAAAGCTCCGGCACCAGGCATGGTTATTTATAGTTTTGATAGGATGGGTAATAAAATTAAAGTGGGAAGTTCTGTTAACAGGTGGGCTCCAAAAATTGCCGAACTACCAGATTTAACAGCTATGATTTCTAAAACTTTTATTAATGAAGTTGATATCTCAAAAGTAAAGGTAGGCCAGATTGTTCACATTGGTGTTGATGCATTTGCTGAAAAACAATTTGAAGGTGAAGTATTAGAAATAGCGAATATCGGACAAGTAATCCCTGGCGGAGATTCAAAGGTTTTTGAAGTAACCATAAAAATAAATGGCTCTGATACAGATCTAAGACCAGCCATGACCACAAGTAATAAAATTACAACCCAAACCTTAGAAGATGTAATTTATGTTCCGCTTGAAGCTATATTTTATCAAGATAGTATACCGTTTGTTTACACCAATAAAAACAACACAAAAAAAGCAGTATATCTAGGTCCTGAAAACGAAAACTATGTTGTTATTAAACATGGCTTGAGCGAAAAAGAGTCTGTTTACCTTAACGAACCTATTAACAAAGCAGGCCAAATTGAAGGAATTGAAATGTATGACACGATACAAATTAAAAAACCTCAAGAAATTGTTAAACCTGATTCGATTAGCCCCAAGGCTAAAAGAAAACGTGGAAATAAAATGAAGCTAGAATCATAGCTCCTATTTAGTGTTCACCCTATAAATTATATAACATGAACTTACCAATAAGGAAGCTATATACAAGATACATTCATAACGTAATAATAGCCATTGAGGCCATTACGGCAAATACACTAAAATCATTACTAACTGCCCTTGGAATTATGTTTGGGGTTGCAGCAGTAATTAGTATGCTTGCCATAGGAAAAGGTGCTCAACAAGAGGTGTTGGAGCAAATTAAAATGGTTGGTGTAAATAACATTATTATCACTCCTGTTAAGGAAACTGTAATTAGTGGAGATGGCACCAATTCAGATGATGATAGTAACCAAAAATCAAAACGAAAATCAAAAGGACTTACTTTGGTAGATGCCGAGTCTATTCAAAAAACCATACCAAGTGTTGATAAAGTTAGTCCGGTTATATCAATGAATTATTATGCGGTTAAATACGATAAAAGTTATCCCATTGTTTTAGAGGGTGTAGCTCCTGAGTATTTTTCCTTACTAAACATTGACATTGTTAAGGGTAAAATATTTAGCGATGAGCAAAACGAAAAGGGAGTACCCATTTGTGTTATTGGCGATAATATTAAAGTAAAATTCTTTAATCAAGAAAACCCAATTGGCAAATACATTAAGGTTGGCGAAAACTGGTTAAGAGTTGTTGGCGTTGCCGAGAAACGAGACTTTACAGCTTCTGCATCTGATGAAATGGGAATTTCCTCATCGGATAATAAAATATTTATCCCCACAAAAGCACTTCTTTTAAGGTTTAAAGATAGATCCAGAATTAATCCGAAAATATTTGAACAAATGAGCCGTGGCGGTAATAATTCAAACTCTGAAGACAAAGCCACGATTGAAAATCAGCTAGATAAAATTATCATTCAAGTAAAAGAAACCAACGAGTTGAGTGCTACAGCTGATATAATAAAAAGGATGTTGTTAAGAAGGCATGCTAACCTTTACGATTTTGAGGTTACTGTTCCTGAATTATTGCTGAAACAACAACAGAAAACCAATGATATTTTTAACATAGTACTAGGAGCCATTGCAAGCATATCGCTTATAGTTGGGGGAATTGGTATTATGAATATTATGCTAGCCTCAGTGTGGGAACGTATCCGAGAGATTGGTACACGACAAGCTATTGGCGCATCTCGTAAAGATATTATTGTTCAATTTTTAGCAGAATCTACCCTAATTAGTATTGGAGGTGGGTTAATTGGCATTGTGTTAGGCGTTTTATTGGCCTACACCATAGAAGCTACTGCTGGCATAAAAACAATTGTCTCCTTTATATCGGTATTTATTGCCTTTGGAGTATCTGCCACAGTAGGAATTGTTTTTGGTTATATCCCAGCAAAAAGCGCGGCAAGTCAAGATCCTGTTGAATCGCTTCGCCACTAATAGCACTAATAGTAAGATTATTTGCAGATAAAGAACATATAAGTAAACTGGATTTTATTCCATAGTACAAATCAGTATACAGATGAAAAAAATAATAATTGCCCTCATAATATCCTTTTCAATAAACTGTGTTTATGCGCAAACTGATAGTATATCACTCAGCCTGAGTCTAGATCAGGCAATTGAGTTTGCCTATTCTCAGTCAATTTATAGTTTCCGACAAAAAAACATGTATCTATCCCGATACTGGGAATTCAGGAGTTACAAAGCAGAGCGTTTACCTTTATTAGGCTTAACCTCTACTCCAATTAACTATCAGCATTCTGTTATCTCAAGGTACGACCCTGATACAAACGAAGATGTATTTGTTCCAACAGAACGACTCACATCTGATGCTTCGTTACAAATTAGTCAGAATATTACACCTACTGGTGCTAAAATCAACGCATCTACGAGTCTACAACGCATACAAAATTTTGAGTCTGGAAATCTATCGTATTACACAACTCCGGTTACCATAGGTATTTCGCAACCTTTAAATGGTTTCAACCAATTTAAGTGGCAGGCAAAACTTGAACCTCTTAAATTTGAACAAGCCAAAAGAGAATACTTGCAAAGTTTACAGGAACTTTCAATTAGATCAACTAATTCATTTTTCAACCTGGTCAATGCCGAAATTAACTTATCAATAGCTGAAACTAATGTTTCAAACGCAGATACACTTTATCGAATAGGAAAAGGTAGATTTGAAATTGGTACTGTAACGCAAGACGAACTATTAGATTTAGAATTAAGTTATCTGAATGCAAGTATGGCATTGGCTCGTGCAAAAGTTAACTTGCACCAGGCGCGTATTTCTTTAAATTCTTTTTTAGGATTTGATGATAATGTATTCATACAATGTATAATTCCTAGAGACATCCCAAAATTTAAAATAAATGTAAATGAAGCAATGGATGAAGCGTTTGCCAATAATCCGGAGATTTTGCAGTTTCAACAACAATTAATTGAAGCCGATAGGAATTTAGCGCAGACCAGAAGTCAAAATGGTATAAATGCAAACATCTACGGAAACGTAGGATTTAATAAAAATACGGATGATTTAGGACTTGCCTATCAAACCCCTTTTGGAACAGAGGAAAACTTGCGCTTTTCATTGGATATGCCAATCGTTGATTGGGGACAACGAAAAGGAAAAGTACAAATGGCGAAATCAGACAGAGAAGTTACTGAAGCCACCGTAAAGCAGGCTAAGATAGATTTTGAACAAGATATTTTTATCAGCGTAATGGAATTTAACATGCAAGAACAACAAGTTAAAATTGCATCTAAAGCTGATACCATTGCACAAATGGGTTATGAAGTAACCAAGCAACGCTTTTTAATTGATAAAGTAGACGTGATAAAACTTAATGCTGCTCGAAACTCGTTAGATGCCGCTAAAAGAAATTACATCAGTAGTATACAATCTTATTGGAATAGTTATTTCTCCATCAGAAAGAAAACACTTTTTGATTTTGAAACTCATGAATCATTAATTCATGAACTTGATGATTTACTTCAGAAATAAGATGTGTATTCTATTATAAAAGCTTCACTTTATAACAAGACGTAAAATAAAATTATGCTCAATAAAGTATCCAAAAGAAATCAACTCATAATAGGAATAAGCGCCTTATGCTTAATTGCCTTTTTTATATTTAAACCTTCAGCAATAGTTAATAGTAGTAAAACAGTGGATGTTAAAGAAGGTCCATTTACTATGGAAGTTGAAGCTACAGGAGAGATACAAGCTTTAAAATATGAGGAAATTTCCATACCTACCCTACTTAATAATAGAAAACTCCGTATTTGGGGTTTAAAAATAACCGACCTAGTTGCTGAAGGCACTCAGGTTAAGAAAGGAGATTATGTGGCTACGCTTGATCCTGCTGATGTTGAAGACAGGCTTAAAAAAAGCATGGAAAAAGTAGATGAATATCAGTTAGCTTTTGATAATGCCGCCTTGGATAGCACTATTGCCCTTGTAGCTTTTCGCGATCAGATAATTAACGCCTCAGACGATATTCTTGAAAAAGAAATAAAAGTTGAACAATCGAAATTTGAATCAAAGGCCATTCAACGTCAGACTGCAATAGAATTAGAATTGGCTCAATTAGAATTAAGTAGAAAAAAAAGAACCCTAAGTAAAGAGCAAAATAGACATAAAGTAAAAATTAACAGAGCAAATAAAAGGCTGCAAGATGCCCTTAAACTGCAAAACGAACTAACTGAATTAGTTGCACAGTTAAAAATTACATCTCCTTCAAACGGTATGGTTGTGTATGCGCGAGGCTGGGGTGGTCATAAAGTAAAAGTTAATAGTGATGTTGGCCCTTGGAGTCCTACAATTGCAATAATACCAGATTTAAGCACACTTGTTTCTGAAGCAATTGTTAAGGAAATTGATATCGCTAAAGTGAAAGTTGGGCAAAAAGTAAAAATTGGTATTGATGCATTTCCTGATGATAATTTTAAGGGTGAAGTTATTCGAATAGCCAATATAGGACAACCCATATCAGGTACAGGCATGAATGGCTTTAAGGTATTGATTCAGATAAATGCAAAAGAGAAAAAGATTCTCCCTAGCATGACCACCACCAATATGATAACGGTTGCTGATTATCCATCTGAACTAATACTTCCACGTGAAGCTATTTTTGGTAATGATACCATTAAATACGTATTCAAAAAAACTAGCGGATTACCAATAAAAACATACGTTAAAACAGGAGGTGAAAACGAAACAAAAATGAGAATTATAGAAGGTATCAGCGAAAATGAAACCGTGTTATTAACCCGCCCAAATAAGTTTGAATAAAAGATTAACTGTACCTCATAACTGAAGTTATTAAAAGCCTATTAAATTGATAGTGGAAATTGCACTAATAATGTTATGAAACATCTGTTTTAATTACTGAAAAATATCTTCAATTAAATGCATCTATTTATATTTGTCTCTCCAAAATCGTAATTTATCGCTTTCGTGTAGAATTTATAATGATATTACACCTTAGCATTTTGGAAAAAATAGAAATAAATTATCTCAATAAAATTAAAAGAAATATAATTATGAAAGTAACCGTAGTTGGAGCTGGTAACGTAGGGGCAAGTGTAGCAGAATATGTAGCTATCAAAGACTTTGCTGCTGAAGTTGTTTTAGTTGATATCAAAGAAGGTTTTGCTGAAGGTAAAGCAATGGATTTAATGCAAACTGCTTCTTTAAATGGTTTTGATACTACCATTACTGGTGTAACTGGTGATTACTCAAAAACTGCAGGTAGTGATGTTGCTGTTATTACAAGTGGTATACCTCGTAAGCCAGGTATGACTCGCGAAGAGTTAATTGGTATTAATGCAGGTATTGTTAAGCAAGTTTCTGAAAACTTAATTAAATACTCTCCTGATGTTACTTTAATCATCGTAAGTAACCCAATGGATACAATGACTTATCTTGCCGCTAAAGCTACAGGTTTACCTAAAAACCGAATTATTGGTATGGGTGGTGCATTAGATAGCGCTCGCTTCAAGTACCGTTTAGCTGAAGCTCTTGAATGTCCTTCATCAGAAGTTAGTGCAATGGTTATTGGTGGACATAGCGATACAGGTATGGTTCCTTTAATTGAAAAAGCTACACGTAACTGTGTTCCTGTTTCTGAATTCCTTTCTGAGGATCAAAAAAGTTCTGTAGTTGAAGAAACTAAAGTAGGTGGTGCTACATTAACTAAGTTATTAGGTACTAGCGCATGGTATGCTCCAGGTGCTGCTGTTTCTGAAATGGTACGTGCTATTGCTTTAGATTCAAATAAAATTTTCCCTTGCTCGGTATTATTAGATGGAGAATATGGTTTAGACGATATTTGCATCGGAGTACCTTGTGTAATAGGTAAAAATGGTGTTGAAAAGATCATTGAAATTGAACTTTCAGATGCTGAAAAAGCTAAATTAACAGAGTCTGCTGCTGGTGTTAAAAAAACCAATGCTGACTTAGCAAGTAGCTTATAATTTAGTATTATAAAATATACAATTGAATCCTGAGTCGAGCTCCGACTCAGGATTTTTTATTTGCAGACATGAATAATCATCATTCATCACCAAAATCACACCTTTAATCAACAAAAAACATCATTTTATATAACCTTATGCTATTTTTTGCGTTACCTTAGTGTCGTTTTAATTAATCTCTTTAACAATAGAACTAAAATTTAATCTGTTATAACTAAAAAAAAGGTTTAAATTTAGTTTTGTAATATAATTGATAGCTACATGAAGAATGCATTTTACACAACAACTATTATTCTTGCTTTTATTATTGGAATATTCAATCAAGATATAAATGCACAAGAACAAAACGCAACGCCTGCCAAAATTGTTAAATCAGGCTTAGAAGGTCAAGAATTAAATTTAAAAGAACAATTTGATTTTGTAATTACTAAATCAGAATCCTACCAATCATACAAAGTTGTAAAAACCTCTTCATTAAATAAATTAAAAGTTAATTCTCTAGATTCTATTCAGATTTACAAAGATCAAATTAAGGATTTAGAAGTAATTAACGATAACCATATTAAGGAAATAAATAAGCTAAAAGAAAACTTATCTGAAACTAATGAGAAATTAACCTTAGTTAGTAATGAGAAGGATAGTTTCTCTTTTATGGGCTTTTTGATGCTTAAGGGTACTTACAGTACAATGATGTGGTTAATTGTGCTTGTTTTAATTATTGCAATTGCGGTATTGGTATTCTTATTTAAGCGAAGTAACTATGTTACCACTAAAACAAAAGAATCTCTTAACGATAAACAAGACGAATTGGATAAACATCGTAAATGGGCGCTTGAAAGAGAACAGAATTTGGCGAGAGAGCTCAACAAATTAAAACAAAAGTACAAAGGTTTTGAATAAAGACTAATATCATTAACACATACAGAGGTAGAGCTTTTACGTTCTACCTTTTTTTTGCTTCAGAAATTAATCACCCTTAAACAAACTATATCATGAAAAATATTTTATCATTAATAGTGATCGCTTTTACAGCATACTCTTGTACAAAACCTCCTACAAAAACCTATAATTACGACCTTGATTTTATTAAGAAGAACACGGAAGTTATTGAGTTAAGCTCAGAAGATGGGCAATCGAGAGTAATGATTACCCCGCACTATCAAGGAAGAGTTATTAGCTCATCAAATAATGGGCTTAAGGGGACAAGTAATGGTTGGGTTAACTACAATGCTTTTGATAATGACAGCCTTAATACGGGACAAAATATTGGCGGAGAGGATCGCTTGTGGATAGGGCCACTTGGTGGACAATACTCTTTCTACTATCAACAAATAAAGCCTATTGACGAGGATAATTGGAAAGTACCAGATGCTTTTAATGCTGAACCCTATGAAGTTATTAACCAAAGTGAAAATTTGGTTTTGATGTATAAAGAAATGCTGTTAAGAAATTTTATAGGAAGCGAATTTAATATACGAGTGAATAAAACTATTTCGTTATTAGAAAAACATGAGATAGAAACAAACCTAGGCATTAAACTGAATAGTAGCATAAAAGCTGTTGCTTTTAACAGTAAACATTCTCTTATTAACAAAGATACCATACAGTGGACTAAACAAAGCGGACTACCCTGTATTTGGAGTTTAGCTATGCTTCCAGGAAGCGACAATACCAATGTATACATACCCTTAAAAAAAGACGTAAAACTTAATGAAGTTGGCATCTATTTAAGTGATATTAATGAAGACCGAATTCTTATTAATAATGGCATTTTGAAATACAAGGCAGATGGAAAGTATAGAAATAAGTTAGGTTTTAATCCTGATGTTTTAATGGGAAATACTTTTGCTAGTCTTTCTCCTGAAAACAACACTTTAACAATTGTACAATACCAAAGAACGGATGATACCTTATATTTTAACTCTGAGGTTAGTATACAAGATAATCCATACTTAGGGGAACCTATACAAGTTTATAATCATGGACCAATGGATTTTTCCGAACCTAATGAGAATGCATTTTACGAATTAGAAAGCACCTCAGCAATGAAAGAATTAATGCCTAATGATTCAATTACACATTTTCAACGAGTTTATCATTTAAGTGGCGAGTTAGCCCAATTAGAAAACATACTTAAACAGATACAATAAAAAAAGGAGGATGCATCACTGCATCCTCCTCCAAACTACATTCTATAATAAATCTAATCCAAAATTATTTTTTCAGTACTCTAGTAACTTTATCAGCTACTTTAACAAGATATACTCCTGTTGGTTGAGATGATAAATCAACTTGAGTTAAACCACCAGCTGCTCTTATTACTGAAACTATACTTCCTGTTGCACTGTGTATAGTAATAACTGAACCGTCAGCTACATCAGTTATATTTAATACATCAATTACAGGGTTAGGGTATACATTTATTCCAGCTTCCTTTGTTTTATTTTCAAGATTAGTTGCAGTACCTTCTTTAACTATTACTTCAAAAGTTTTTGTTTCTGTTAATCCATCTAACTCAATAGTAGCAGTTAATGTAAGCGCTGCATCACTACCTGAAGGCTGCACTACACTTCCATCATTGGCTACAACTGATAGATTTGAAGATTCCCAAGATACAGTAGCCCCATTTTGCATTAATGGTAAAACAATATCTTCAGTAACTGCAGAAACATCTCCTAAAGTCAAATTAGCTTTTGCCATTGCTAATGTTTCAGCAACAGTCATCGACTCAATCTTAACATTACCAATAAACATACAGTTACCTCCAAATTCAGATGCTGCAGTAAAATAAACATCACTTGCACTATAAATAGTGTTGTTTTCAACCTGAGTATTACGAAGTACCCAAGAATCTCCAATATCAACGTTCTCTACCATTACATCTATTGAAAATATATCTTGTACTGCTGTTTTTGTAGCTGTATAAGTAATTCTAATTACATCACTTTGAATATCTGGAGTACCGGCAGCTGCAATATCATTTGGATCTAAGCCCCATTTATTAGCATCTATTAATAACGCTTCTGCATTTGAAGCACCAAAATACGAAAATACACGCATTGTTCCATTTGGTAATGAACCATTGTCATCCCATGAACTCTGTTGCACTTCAAAACCAAGAGTGTTAGCGTTATATGTTTCCCCAGCCATATTATTCTGGCCATTTGTATTCAATCCATCAGCAACTAATCCAAATAAAGTAAACTTTCGATTATCAAAAATTGGGGCATCAAGTAGTTGTACATCAATATCAACTGTTAATACAACACTTTGTCCTACTGCCCAGTTTGAATAGGGATTTAAAGTTTGTATGCCTCCTCTCCAATCAAATCCTTGTATACGTCCATCCCCTGTTGCTGACCATCCATTTGTATTACTAGTTGATGTCCAGTCATCATTCCATTGAATCATTTTACCAGAATACCAATCTTCAAAAGTTTCTTCAAATACTAATGATTGTGCTTGTGTGCTTAATATCACTAAACAAGCTAATAACATCGTGTAAAATCTTTTCATAAAATAAGTTTTAAAATCTTAATTAATTTTTTTTAACATTTATTATGAATCAAAATTACAGACTTAGCCTGTTTTCTACGGTAAGATATTAGAATTTAAGAAAGGGGTAAATTAGAGATTAACAAATTTAACGATGCGAAAAAAACACCCCCTATTTAAATAAAATACAGCAATTTAAAAGTTGAAAACCACGAGAAATAGCTATAGTATCTGGTTGATAATATATAAGTTAGAGATATCTACCCGCAATAATAGAACAATCATTCCACTATATATTTCCTCTCTTTTTAAATTTAACCTAACGTAATGTGGTATATACTTTTGATATAGGGTATTTGATTGTAATTTATTAGGTGAGATAAACATCAATATTGCTTATTTAAGTTTTAAATGGCTCATATGTATACTAACATTATAAAACTGCTGAAAATAATTTAAGGCAATTCTAAAATTGAATTGATGTTATAAAAAGGAGGATACATAAAGTATCCCCCTAAAAAAAAATCTATGATTGAAAATTATCTCTTTAATACTCTGATAGCTTTTGTTCCTACTTTTATAATGTAAACGCCTGTAGCTTGTCCTGACATATCAATCGATAATGATTCATCTGATGCAACTACTGCTTTTACAACATTTCCGGTTGCGCTATAAACAATTACATTATCACCAACAACTGCATTGTTAATATACACCATATCCTGAATTGGGTTAGGGTACACCACAATATTGCTTGTTTTATCAACCTCTAATGCTGTAGATGTATCGTAAATAATGGTAACAATAGTTGAGCCAGTAAATATGTCTCCATTATCGTTGGTAGCAGTAAGACTTAATGTAACATCAGTATCTTGACTTACAACAGGAGCTGTAAATAAAGCTGATCTACTATCCGATCCATTCAAAGAAATACTATTATCCGAAATCGTCCATTCCCAATTTATTGCAGTAAGTGAATTTATATAAGATGGAACTGTTACTTCATCATTTTGTTCCACTTCAATAGTAGCTTCAACACTACCAAAAATACCACCGTAATCAATATCATCAAATGAATTTAAAACCGCAACACCATTTGTAAGCATTTTCCAAGTAGGTGTAGTTGCAAAATCGAAATTTACATAACTTCCTTGATTTAGTAATTCAACAGAAGTTAAAGATGTTGCATTATCATCGGTAACACCGCAATTTTCATCATAATAAGAATTACTAACTGTAGGGGTATAAACAGGATCTCCAGTATAAGCAGTAATAAGACCTACTATAGCATTTGCAGTGGCGTCAACACCATTATCCTTAATGTGACCATAAAATGCACAATTACTTACTGCAGCGTTACCATTAGCCCAAGTATCACCAAGCATAGCAACAATACCTCCACTACTATAGTTTGCTACAATATTTACATCAGCAAAACAGTTTGTGACACTACCTTTAGGCAAATAACCTACAATAGAACCAACCTTTCCACTACCTCTAATTGTACCTCCTAAAACGTAACAGTTTTCAACTGAATGTAAATCGTACAATTGGCCACAGAATGCCGCAATACGCTCATCAATTTGATTATCATCAGCATTAATATTTACATTAATTAAGCCAAGGTTCATAATATCACCCGAAGCATCTCCAAACATACCAAAGAACTGATTATTTTGATCTTCGTGGCGAGTAACCGTTAAGTTTTTAATCACATGATTATCTCCATCAAAACTACCTGTAAATTTAGATATATCTCCATCAACAGTAGTATAGCCCATTGGATAATAAACATGTCCATCCATATCAATATCAGAGGTTAATATGAAATTCTTACCATAATGCCCTACATATTGAGATACCTCGCTTAGCAACGCAGCACTATTGATTTGATAAGGATTCGTATCTCCATCACCTCCTGCATAAGCAGGCTCAACCATTGTAATTGTTCTCATGTCAGAATCCGCAATACCATCTTCATCCTTTGCCGTTACCGTAAGGTTATACTGCCATTTACTAGCTATAAAACTTGCTTCATATGTACCTCCATTATTGGTCATAGTATAAGTGTTAACACCATCACTCAATTCCATACTAGCGATTGGAGATCCTGATGTAGCATTGGGTGTTGCAGTTGCCATTACTGTAATATTATCACCGCGAGAGTATCCATCAGTAGCAGAAGTAATTATTGTAGATGGATTAGGAGGATATGGAGCTTGTTCCATTTCTAATTTTAAATAATCCCATGTCATAGCTCCACCTAAATTTTGCTTAAAATAAACTGTAAATGCTAACAAATCGCCCCATTCTTGATACAATTTTTCATGCTGAAGATCTACTCTATTTAATGTTGTTATTTCTGTTAGACTTTCCCCTTCAACTTTTTCAGCTTTTAGCTCAATATCAAACATATTTTCTGTTGCCTTTTTTGTAACGGTATAAGTGAACCTAACAATATCACCATCAGTAATATCTGCAGCAGTATGACTAATTGAATTATCATTTATTGAACGAAAGAATAATCCATTATTAGTATAAGTTTCAAAACCTAAAGTAACATCTGAACCACTTGAATTTTTATCTGCAGTAACTGTTGCTCCACTTAAAGGTACCCTTTGTGTAATACCAAATATAAAATTACGGGCAGCATTAGTAGAATTGTCAACATCATTAATTTTCACATCACTAGTAATTCGTATAGAATTACCCGGCTTCCAATAATTTAAAGGATTACCTGACATATTATAACCTCTCCAAGTACTTATAGTAGTTATACCGCCAGCACCATCGGAAGCTAAACCATTGGGGTGATTAGATCCTACCCAAACATTGGTTGTGTTATCATCTAACTTATCTGTACCTAAATTACCGACAAAACTATTGAAGTCATTTTCGTAAACTGTTGTATACTGTCCATTCACTAATGTAAAAGGCACAAGAAAAACAAAAAGCAATATTGTTTTTAAATTGGTGTATCCGTTATTCATATACATATATTTTATACTTATTAAACATTAATTAACAAATGCAATATATGCTCTACACAACAAAATAAAGGTGGGTAACTTTTGAATAATTAGGGGATAAAACCAATAATAAATAAGAGTTCAATGCATTAAACCCATAAATATTAATGCAAAAAAAAGAGAATGCAGAAACTGCACTCTCTTTAAAACAAAAATTAATGATTGAAAACGATATCTATAAAATAATCTTAGTGGTAGTGTTTCCTACCCTTACCAAATAAATACCTTTATTTAGGGTTAATGGTATTTGTATTTTATTGGATGCTAAAGTCCCCTCTTTAACTATAGCACCTTGGATGTCGTAGATTTTGTAGGCTGAAACTTCGTTACTCACATTATTAATAAATAATACGCTATTTGAACAGTAAACTTTTACTTCGTCTTTTGTCTCTGGTAAAATACTAGTAGGAGTATCCCCTTTTTCTAACTTTACTGAAGACCATAGAAGCCCATGATCCTCATCGGTTCCATTAGAAATTCCACCTGCATTATAAGGTATCTTTGTATAAGCTGTAAATACAGTATTATTAGCTGCCGCATTATAAATTATAGCTTGGGTAAAAGTACTTTCTAAGGTAGATACTTCAATATTATTACGAGTAATAACCAGCTTTGAACTAAAACTATCAGCATCGTTTAATTTCGTTACTAAATATTCAAACTTAATAACATCATTATCCGCAAGGTTTGCAATTACAAATGACTTATCAATTTCATTTGCCAATCTTACTTGCATTTCGCCTTCTGTTTCTGATATATCTCTTAATTCAAAACCTATAGAAACTGCACCCCCATATGATGGAGCATCACCTCTATCTGGATTACCAGAATCATGATCCATCCTTTCAGTAATTCCAAACATTAAATCTCTCGCTGTTGAACCACCAATATCAAAAGACTCATCAAATATACTTGCATCAGTAATCACAACTTCTGTAGTTATTTGCACACTCTTACCTGCTAACCATTCTCCAACAGGTTTCCCGTTCAAATGGGCCCCTCTCCAATTACTTTGAGTTTGAAGACCACCTTCTCTTTTTACAAAATTTTGCCATATTTGATTAGCTCCTGTCCAAACAAGGGTCTCTCCTTCCTTTTCTAAAAGAATATTTTGTCCATTATTTAATGAAGTAAAATCCGATTCATAAACCGTTGTTAATGTTTGAGCACTTACATTTAAACCAATAAATGCCATTGCTAATAAAATGTAATTTTTTTTCATACTTTTTTAATTAAACTTTAGTGATATATTTCTGAGGCCTAAATATATCCTAAGGAATAACTAATAACATGTGTCCTTTTTCAAAAATAACAGTGGTAAACCCTACATCTTTATTCACAACAAATTGAGTGTTTTTTTCAAGGGAAAATATCATAGACCTCCCTCTTTCATCTAAATTAAGCCCCCCATCTTACGGTATTCTGCAGGAGTCTCTCCTGTAATCTTCTTGAAGATACGGGTGTAATACTGCTGACTATTAAAGCCTATTTCTTCACTAATTTGTCTTTGCGACTTTGAAGTAGTTATTAAAATTTCCTTTGCTTTATCTATTCGTTTGTTATTTATAAAATCAGTAGGCAACATACCAGTTAGCTTTTTAAACTGCCGAGAAAAATGGTCTTTTGAGCAGCAAGCTATTTGTGCAAGATCTTCAACTTTTATATCCTGATAAAGATTCTCTGAAATATGAACAAAAACCTTATACATCTTGCTTTTAGCCTTTGAGCTTGATGGTTCTCCTGGAATATCAACAATAAACCTACTAAACAGCTGTTTTAATATTCCGATAGTTTCGAGCTGAACTCCATTAGATAAGTGCGACATATTATTAGAATACCAATTACGTTGCTCGTAAATATTAGGGTCGGAATATTTTAATGCCAAAGATGGATTCAACTCTAACAATCGATTAAACAAACTATAATCTAACAAACTCGCCTTCACCTCGTGTTGTATCGTAATATTATCAAATATCTTAATACCACTTGATAGTTGATGGGTAAAGTGTAAATAATACTGACTCAAGGATTCAACACAGTGATAACCGCAGTGTGTATAGCTTGGAATAAAATACAAGTATCCGGGTTTTAATCTGTACATCTGATTGTTTGGATGCACAAACCCCTCTCCTTCCGTAATTAAATATATACGTGAAAACGGACTCACAATATTGGAATAATTCCAATCCATACCAACTGTAACCTTGGAGGTATTAAAAATATTAACCTTAATGTCATTTATAAGTCCTGGTGCCAACATAATTTAATCGTTTTTACAACATTACAATAGTACGCAACAAAATGTCGGATTTATGCAAAATTTAGTCGGAATATTAGGGGGTAAAAATTACTATTCAAGTTAAATTCACCATTGTATTCAGCTTTAAATTAATCTACAATATGACACCAAAAGAAAGAGTTTTTGCCACTATCAACAGAGAACCTGTTGATTACCCTGCTAGTTGGTTGGGTTTACCTGTTCCGGCCGCGCTGCCCCAATTATTTAGATACTTTAATGTAGATAGTATTGGAGCTTTGAAACAAAAACTACAAGACGACGTTTGGCCCATTGAAGTTCCTTATAATAATGCGCCATTTAATGATGTTGGTTGTGCCTTGCAATTTGCCAAAATAGATGAAGGCGGCACCCAAGATGAACGAACATTAACGGCACCAGGTTTTTTTGAGGGGCAAATAGATCCTTCCATCATAGATACCTTTGACTGGCCAAACCCGATGGATTATCTCGATATTAAAAGAACCGAACAAGTTTTAAATGAAGCGCCTGACAACTACTTTAAACTTGGTATTATGTGGAGTGCCCATTTTCAGGATACTTGTGCGGCCTTTGGTATGGAAAATGCCCTTACTACCATGATGATGTATCCTGATATGTTTGAAGCAGTCATTAATAGAATAACTGATTTCTATTTAGAATTGAATGGCCAATTCTACGAGGCTACTAAAGGAAGACTAGATGGTGTACTAATTGGAAATGATTTTGGAAGCCAAACTGCTTTAATGGTTGACCCTGATATGCTGAGAACATATGTTTTTCCGGGTACACAAAAATTAGTTGAACAAGCTAAAAGTTACGGACTAAAAGTAATTCATCACTCATGCGGAAGTATACATCCTATAATTAACGATCTATATGATATGGGAGTTGATATTGTGCATCCTATACAAGCATTAGCAACAGATATGAGTGCTGAGAATTTGAACAGAACTATTAATAATGGTGTATTTTGTGGTGGTGTTGATGCTCAAGAATTATTAGTTAACGGCACACCTAACGAAATTAAGGAAAGAGTTCATGAAATTAAAAAACTGTTTCCATCTGGACTAATTATTTCACCTAGTCATGAAGCAATATTACCAGACATTGCTCCTGAAAACATCGAAGCTTTATTTACATCTATCAAACAATAAAATTTCTCTAATCTAACAAGTACCCCATACACCAATTAAACTGCACACATTAACATGTGTATGGGGTACTATTATTAAGGATTATTGCACATTCTATTGTCTATTCTGATACACCACCTTACTTAAACCAATTCTGTCTATCAGATTGTTCCAAATCATCTCCTTTCTTTAATATATCCCCCTTATTACTCATTTTTTCTTACCTAAAAAAGCAAGTCTAAAGCTTACTTTTACACCATAACTTTTTTATACATAAACGATTTATTCAAAACTACAAACACAGACATAAAATGAACAAATTCAAGTTTATTGCAACTCTATTAACAATCTGCTTTAGTCTATCAGTATTTGCACAAAAGCCGTATAAAGCAGATTGGGAATCATTAAAAAAATACGAAATACCACAGTGGTATAAAGATGCGAAGTTTGGTATATTCATACATTGGGGACCTACAACTGTACCCGCAAAAGATAGTGAATGGTATGGATACCATATGTGGAATGAGGGTACTGTAGATGCCTTGGGTAATCCTACATCAGAACCTTCGAGAGCCTATCAATATCATGTTGAAAACTTTGGTAAGCCAGAGGATTATGGTTATACAAAGTTCATTCCTGAATTTAAGGCTGAAAACTTTAATGCAAAAGAATGGATTGACTTATTTAACGAGGCAGGTGCTAAATATGTGGTTCCGGTAGGCGAGCACTGCGATGGATTTGCGTTATACAATTCTAAGGTTACGCGTTGGAACGCCGTAAATATGGGTCCTAAACGTGATATTGTAGGCGAATTATTTAAAGAAGCCAAAAACAAAGATATGAAAGTGGGTATGTCGTCGCACTATGCATATGCATGGCACTGGTGGACTTACGACGAGAAGTATGAAACTACAGACCCGAAACTACAGGATTTTTATTGGAAAGCCCACGAAAGGTGGTCGCCAGCCACTCCTGAATTTGTAAACCATTGGTACAAACGCACCATTGATATGATGACGCAATATAAACCTGATTTAATGTGGTTCGACCTTGGCTTATGTGAACCTGAATATGAAGAAGCACGTAAAAAGTACTTAGCGAAATACTACAATCAAGGTTTAAAAAATAACCAAGAGGTTGTTGTGAACTACAAAAATATTAAGTGGAAACCAATACCTGACGGAGCTGCTGTTTTAGATATTGAAAGTGGAAAATTAGATCGTATTCGCGAAGAAACATGGCAAACCGATATGTCGCTTGGCGGATGGCGCTGGGGGTTCTCAAAGCCTTATGATATGCGCAAACCGGGAGCTTACATTAACGACTTAATTGATATTGTAAGTAAAAATGGCGTTCTATTATTAAACGTAGCACCAAATAAACATGGCGAGATACCTGCCGACCAACAAGCGATATTAAAAGAAATTGGTGCTTGGTTAAAAATTAATGGCGAAGGTATTTATTCAACTACTCCATTTACTGTGTTCGGACAAGGACCTACCAATGCTAAAATGGTATTGCATGGCAACATGAAAGATAAAGGCTTTACTGCTGATGATGTTAGATACACACAGAAAGGCCAAACTATTTATGCATTTCTATTGGAATGGGAAGAAGGTAAAGAAACCCTTTCTTTAAGCGCTTTAGGTTCTGAGAATAGAGTTATTAACGATGCTATAAAAAGCGTTTCAATAATGGGTTACGATGAAACTATTAATTGGATACAGAAGGATAATGAGTTAATTATTCAGCTCCCTAAAGAACGCCCGGTTAAAAATGCTATAGGTTTTAAAATTGAATTAGACGATGCGCCTAGCGATATCTTTAAAACTAAATAGTATTACAAAATATTGATACTGATTAAAGTGAGTTCATTTTATTGAACTCACTTTTTTTATACTCAAAACCATCAGCATTATAGAATATGGTTTTTCTATTAAAAGCTTTAAACATTTAAGCTACACATACTATCGTATATAATACTGAAATCCTAACATAAAGGTATTTAGATCAAGGTTCATCCCAAAATTCTCATTTGTAGTTTCTGGTTTGTTATAACCTTCAGCTGGCTTACGAATATTTTTGACATAGTATATTTGACCTATATTACAATTCACAGCAAACTTATCGTTAAGAAAATAAGTTAAGCCTGGCGTTATATTTGCCCCAAATTCAAAGATATCAATAGGATCATCATGTGAATAATAAGTATATTTAATATCTTCATCGTTTATAGGATACGAATAATAATAGCCTGTTTCAGAACCTGAACCTATCAGTAAATTAAAAGTATAATTGAAATATAATTTCTCACCTAATTTATGATATTTGGTAACGTAAGGGTTAAATAGGAATAGTCTATTTTTTTCAACATTACCCATTTCCTCTTCTATTATTCTGTTATAATAATCACTATACCATTCTTCTTTGTATTCTGATCTACTCGTACTATACTTATATGATATTCCAATACCTACCAATAATGATTCTGACACAAAATAACCGAAACTTGGCGCTATTGTATAACTATTTGATTTACTCTTTATATTATCATATTCCTCATAATAAACATTTCTGATTCCATCGTAACTACCACCATTCCAGTTAAACGAGCCATCAATAAGTAAATTTCCTTTTTCAAACTGGGCACTCAAATTCAAAAATAACATGCTTACACATGTCACTATATATATTTTTTTCATTTGTATCTTGTAAAATTAAATCTCAATATTATTAAACTCGTAACTATCTTAGGTAAAATTGAAATCCTAAAGTGAATGTGTTTAAGCTCAAATCCAAGCCATAATACTCACGCTCTGTCTTTGGTTCATCTTCTAAATCTTGTAGGGTTTCTTTAGATTTACTATAATGTAAACGACCAATATTAGCTGCGAAAGCTATTCTATCAGAAACAAAATAAGTCAACCCTGGAGTTACGTTTAGTTTAACTTCAGATACTTTACTTTCAGTTTTTCTATTATAATCAGAATAAGATTCCTCATCATAATCCTCGAGTTTATCCACTCCCTTCCCAAATAAAACATTAAATGTATAATTGAAATATAGTTTCTCTCCTATCTTATGATACTTAGTAATGTAAGGGTTAATAAATACCATATTTTTAGTGGTTTCATAATGATTACTATAATCGTCAAAATCTGTAGTAGATTTATATTTAGACTGAGAATAACTAACACCCAAGCCTAATAAAAATGATTCATTTACAAAATACCCCACACGAGGACTTAAATATAGATTCTCCGATTTACCTGTATTCTTCTTACTCCAAGAATCGGGCTCAGACTCTCTTAAGTAGTTACTTTGATTATAATTCACTAATCCTTCAATAAGAAAATCACCTTTGTTAATTTGAGCACTCAAGCTTGTTAGTAGAATGCTTAAACAAGCTGTAATCATTAGTTTTTTCATCGTTCTATTTTAAATATTAGATTAAAGAATAACCTTAATAGTTATCTACCTTACATTAAGAACCTAAAAACAGATGAAGAAAGACTTAAGAGTATAAGTCCTTGATATAGCTAGTTTAGGTCTGTAAAGTATACAACTAATTAAAGTTTTATGTTTACAAAGGCGAAAGTAACAAAAAACACAATACTAATTTTATGATAAATTATTATTTTGATTAACAGATAATGTGAAGGGTAATTAAAATTTTGTCGTCAAAGAGATATAAAATAATAGCAATGATTTTCTCAAGACTCCAATTACTAATTGCCCTACTTTTATTATCAATAAACTTATTGGCAGAACCAATAATTATAAAAGGGAAAGTATGTAACCAAAATCAAAAGGCTCTTAGCAATGCCCATATACTTTTGGCTGGCAATAATAACTACTCTATAACCACTGATGAACAAGGTAATTTTATTTTCTCAGATGTGCCTGTTGGTGATTATACCATTCAAATTAGCTATTTAGGCTATGCTGTACAAAGTAAAAAACTCAGTAATATAAATACCAATTCAGATGTTGGTACCATTACCCTCCTTCCCAAAGCAAATGAGCTAGACGAAGTTATTGTAAAAAAAAATGTACCATTGGCCACTGTTAGTGGCGATAGCATTCAGTATAATGCCGATGCCTATAAGGTAAACCCCGATGCCGATGCTGAAGATTTAATAAAAAAGATGCCAGGTATTACTGTAAGTAACGGTACCGTTGAGGCGCAGGGCGAGGAAGTTAAAAAAGTTTACGTTGACGGTAAAGAATTTTTTGATCAAGACCCTACCCTGGCTTTAAAATCGATACCGGCAGATATTATCCAAAGCATAGAAGTTTTTGACGAAATGAGTGAGCAGTCGCGCTTCACAGGTTTTGATGATGGAAACACCACCAAAGTAATGAATGTGGTGACTCGTGCGACTAAAAAGAATGGCCAGTTTGGACATATGTACATCGGAAGCGATGGTATTGACAAATACAGCGCTGGTGGAAACATTAACTTTTTTAATGGCGATAGACGTATTTCTATTGTTGGCCAATCGAATAATATTAACAAGCAAGATTTTTCCAACGATGATTTGTTGGGCGCAATCGGTAGCAGTGGTAACAGAAAAGGGGGTGGTTTTAAAGGCGGACCTGGAGGTGGCAGACCTAGAGGTGGTGGTGGATCATCCAACTCAAACTCCATGGTAGGCCAGCAAGATGGTGTTTCAACAACGCACTCCTTAGGGCTAAACTATGCCGATCAATGGGGCGAAAAAATAAAGGTATCAGGCAGTTACTTTTTTAACCAATCAGATAACCTTAGCGAGCAAGATATCTACCAAAATTACTTTGTTCAGGATGATGGTTTTAATCAATATTATACCGAAACCAACGAAGCTAACAGCACCAATTACAATCACCGTTTTAATTTTAGGTTTGATTACGATATTAACGATAACAACAAACTTTTAATCATCCCTCGTTTTAGTTTTCAGGGCAATAACTCCGAAAGTAATATCTTAGGAAGTAGCTTTATAAACGACACTTTGGTAAATAAAACAGAAAATATGCTATCAACCGACATGGCAGGTTATAGTGTGGGGAATGAAATAGTGTGGATGCACAAATTCTCAAAAAAAGGCAGAACCTTCTCGCTAAGCGGAAATACTACCTACAATTCTAAACAATCTGATAGTTATCAGATGTCGCGTACCATTGAAGATGAAATGATGCTTCCGAGCGATTCCTTAAACCAATATACCGACTACTCAAATCCTAAAACTAAAGTAGGTGCAAAAGTGGTTTATACCGAACCAATGGGCAGATATAGTCAGCTTATGCTTAATGCCAATTCAAACTATACTTTTGATGATGGCGATAGAAATGTATTCGATTATAACTACGATGATGGCGATTATACAGATCATAATACCGATTTATCAAATGTATTTACCAGTGTTTACGCAACCCACAGAGCTGGTGGTGGATATATGTACAAAAAGAATAAAACCTTTTTAACCGTTGGCCTCGATTACCAATACTCAACATTGGAGAGTGAGCAACAGTATCCCGAATTATATACTATCAGTAAATCGTTCCATTCCATTTTGCCCAACATCAGGTTTAAAACCAATTTAGCATGGAATAAAAACCTAATGGTATTTTACAATAGTAGCACGCAACAACCTACGGTAAGTCAATTGCAAAACACCATAGACAATTCTAATCCTCTGCAGTTAACAATGGGTAACCCTAACTTGAACGAAAGCACCAATCATCGTTTAATGGCACGATACTCATCGTCGAATATGGATAATGGTACCATGTTTTTTATAATGGGAAGTGCTCAATACACTCAAAACTATATTGGAAACAACACCTTATTTGCCACAAGAGATACTGTTATTAACAACTCCATAACACTACCGCAGGGTAGCCAGCTAATTACGCCTGAAAACATGGATAATTATTGGAATGTTAGATTGATGAGTTCGTACGGAGTACCTATAAACCCGATTAAAACCAACTTAAATATGTCGTTAGGTTATCGATATACCCACACCCCCGGTATTTATAATGGTGAAGAAATATATTCTGATGACAATACTTTTACGGCAGGTGTAACTTTAGCAAGTAACATAAGCGAGAATGTAGATTTTACCATCAGTTCTAACTCAAGTTACAACTTAGCCAATAGTAGTTTACAAAGTGAGCAAAACAACAATTATTACAACCAAAATACCACTGGCGAGTTAAGTCTTATTTTCTGGAAAGGCTTTGTGTTTAGGGCTTCTTGCTCGCATCAATATTATTATTGGACTGATAATGCCTACAAAGAATCGTTCTTTATTTTAAATGGCGAATTAGGTAAAAAATTCCTGAAAAATCAGGCTGCAGAAATAAAGCTCACCGTATACGATGCACTTAACCAAAACCAGAATATTACGCGCAATGTAACGGATGCTTACATTGAAGATATAAGAACAAATGCCTTACAACGCTATGTAATGCTTTCGTTTACCTATCGCTTACGAAATTTTAATATTAAATAAACTCTCGAGTGATAAATGTTAAGTTTTAAGTTATAAACGGATTTACTGCTTGAGGGTAGCATTGCAACAATTTATAACTTATCATTTAACACTTATAACTTATTTTTTGCAAAAAATAAATGTATTATATGAAGTGTTTTAAAAAGATTTTTGTTTTAGCATGTGCCATAGCTATTAGTCAATGGTCTTCCGCTCAGGAGAACCAACAACAAAGAAAGCGACATACTCCTGAAGAAATAATTGCCTTAATTGATCTGGATAATGATGGTAAGGTTAGTCTATCAGAATTAGAACAGCACGAACAGTTTAATCGACTATCAAGCAATTTTGATAGAATTGACAAAGATGGTGATGGTTTTATAACAGCGTCGGAATTAGAAACAGCCCAACAAAACCAAATGAAACGCAGCAAGCAAAATGCGAGTCAAAAAGAGATAGGCAAATGGGATGATGGCAAAATCACCATTGATGGAGGGGTTAAAGATTGGGGCGAAATGCTAAAATATTACGATCCTGAATCAAAAATAATGTACCATTATAAAAACGATGATTCTTACCTATACTTGGCTTTTCAGGTGAAAGAAACAGCCATACAAAACAAAATAATGTCATCGGGTTTCAACCTTAATATAAACGCCAGTACAAAACCGAAACTAAGGGCTACTATAATATTTCCGGTAATGCAAGGCCAAAGCCGATCTAAAGAAAATGGTGGCTCTGAAATGGGTAATAAACAATCAGGCGGAGGACAGAAAGACCGAAGTCAAAGAATGGAAGAGCGCAAGCAACTGTGGCTATTTTTAATGAGTGCCATTAATACTGAAGGTTTTGTAAGCGGGGTAACTAGCATCGCAAAAAACAATGGTTCTGATAAAGCTTTTACCTACGATATTGCTTGGGATGATTTAAACCAAATGAATATTGAATTTAAAATTCCAATTGCTGAACTTGTTGAACAACATGACAAACAGAAATCTGCAGACAAAATTGAATTTATGATTGAACCTCGTGTTCTAGCTATGCAGATGCCTGAAGGTGGCAGAGGTCCTGGTATGGGCGGACCTGGAGGCCCAGGTGGCGGTGGTAGAGGAATGGGTGGTCCTGGTATGGGAGGTCCCGGTGGTGGAATGCGCCCTGGCGGTGCTTCTTCTATGCAAGGTCAGGGAGGTAATAAACCTGATATGCAAACCATGATGAGTGAGCAAGCCTTTAAATTTAAATTTCAGTTATCAACAGGCGAATAGATAGGAGATGTTAGATAAGAGACAATATATTTTAGACTGATTTACAAAATACAAGAATGAATCTCAATTTAAAATCTATTATCTCTTATCCATGACATCTACATACTTATTCCCTCTTTATTTTAAGTACATAAGCAAAATCACAAGGCTTTTCTTTAGGCATTTTAACCACTAATGCTTCCTCATCCTGGTTCCATTCAATTGCTTCATCCGAACCAAGCATACTAATGCTTTTTATGGATCCCGGAAATAATTTACCCATCGAACTAAGGGTTCTTATTGCGACTTCCTTTCCTGGCCAATCCATACAAATGGCATATAAGTTTTTCCCATTTTGGGTAAAACGGATATCCTCAGCTGTGTATTTTGGAATAAACTCACCATGTTTTTTACCTTGACCATGATGCCCAGGGTGTGTTACCTCGGTAGGTCCTTCTCCAAAAAACACCCATGGAATGGTATTGTAGATGGCCTCTCCATTTATTTTCAGCCAATCGCCCATGGCATAAAGTTCCTTCTTTATTGGTTCCGCAAAAGTACCATCGGCTTGTGGAGGAACATTTAATAGGATACGCCCATTTTTACTGGTGATATCCACTAACATATCCACCAAAGTGCCTGCATCTTTGGGTTTATTAACGGGATTATAAAACCAAGTTGAATACCACTCGTAATGGCGCTGCATATTAATATCAGCCATCCATGGGGCGTACTGTAAGCCCACAAGATTACCATCTTCAATATCGCGCATGCCAATACCTACAGGTATATCGTGCGATTTATAAATTACCTCAACTTCTTTATCCCACTCTATGCCCTTATTAAAAAAGTGACTAATCATTTTTTGTTGATACTTTTCAGGCGTTCCGCCAAGCTCCGGTTTGGCATGTGGCAACCAGCGACCTCTATCAACTTGGCCCTTTAACTCCTTTCCTACAGTACCTCCAAAACCAGTATCAAACCAAATCATATCAGGCTGATATTTATCTACAGCTTCTGATATACGAGCATACCACGCGTCGTATATAACATCGGCCACTCTCCCATTATTCATAGTCCCATATGCTGAGTTATCCTCATACGGATTGAGATAAGTACTATTCTCCTTTGAAATTGGACCCCACATACGCTCCCAAAAATTTCCCGTATGAAAAGAAGATATTACTGGCATTCCTCGCTTGCGCAGCTCCTTTGCCAAGCTTCCATAAATATCTACTTTAGGTCCTTTTTGCACTGTGTTCCATTCAGTAATATCGCTATCCCAATTTAATAAGCCACTTCCGTGCCATGCAACAGGGCCGCCAAACTGAGCTCCGGCAGCCTGAAACAAATCAACCCACTCTTTAGCATCAAAGTGCTCTCCTTTCCATTGCTCAATTGCATCAAGCCTTGTCATTTCTTTATTGCCCGAAGCCACCTGAACTGTTTGTGGCCCCCAATGACAATAGATGCCGAACTTCATTCCATCAAGCCACTGTGGAGACTGATGCTTACGCAGAGAATTCCAATCCGCTTCATATGGTTTTTCCTCAACTTTTGCAGTGGTATCACCTGAACCTGTACAGCTCAATAAAAATGCAATAAATGGTACTATTAAGTAGTTTCTTTTCATATTCTAGTAGGTATCTTAGCTTACAATTTATTACGTCCTATTTTAAGCACATAGGCAAAATCGCATGGTTTCTTATCAGGAAACTGCACCTTTAAACTTTGGGCTTTATGTTCCCACTTTATGGATGCATCACTCCCAATAAGGCTGATACTTTTTATTTCATTGGGATACAACTTTCCTTCATATCCTAAAGATTTGATTTCTATAGCATCCGTTGGCCAATCTAAAACAATGGCATATAACACACCATCCTTCTGTGTAAAACGAATATCCTCGGAAGTGTAACTTGGAATATCTCTCCCTTTGTTCTTCCCTTGTCCGTGATGACCTGTATTTTTTACGTAAGCCGGGCCTTCACCATAAAACACCCAAGGCGTAGTGCTATAAATAGCTTCTCCATTTAAATTTAGCCAATCGCCCATTTTATAGAGCTCTTGTTTAATATTCTCGGCAAAAGAACCATCTGCTTTTGGCGGCACATTTAATAAAACACGACCATTTTTAGCGGTGATATCAACCAACATATCAATAAGCATGTTAGCATCCTTTATTTCATTTTTAGGATTGTAAAACCAAACCGTAGGCCATACCATATGTTGCTGCATATTAATATCGGCAATCCATGGGTCGTATTGTAAACCATCAAGGTTACCATTCTCAATATCGCGCATAGCAATACCCGGAGGGATGTCGTTACTCTTATAAAACAGATCCACCTCTTTACCCCAATCAAGAGCGGCATTGAAATAACCACTGATATAACGTTGCTGTATATCTTCGCGAATGCCATCGATAAACAAGTCTTTATCCGACTCCATAATCTTGCCCTCTTTAATCATATGCTTTTTCTCAGGACCAACTGTACCACCAAAACCTACATCAACCCAAACCATATCTGGCTGATATAATTCGTAACCCTCTGTCATTCTATCAAGCCAGCCCTCTAGGTATTCAGAAGTATATCGTCCTCCAGCTCCATGAACCTTATGTGTATTACCCCTTTTAGAATAATCGTTACCAGGTTCCATGTAAGTATCATCTGTTTTACTCATCGCGCCCCACAGTGTGGTGCTATGGAACGAAGCCACAAGCTTCATATCTGCTTTTCTTATTTCTCTGGCCAACTCGCCATAAATATCAATTTGAGGGCCTTTTTTAAAACTATTCCAATCTGTTATTTTACTGTCCCAATTTAAACAACCATTCACATGCCATGCCACCGGTCCCGCAAACTGAGCTCCAGCATCTTTAAACAATTGCACCCATTCAGCAGCATTAAATTTATCGCCTTTCCAATGCGTGATAGCTTCATGAGCTGGCATATCGTGCTGTTGCATTTCTAGGGTTATAGATTGTGCTCCCCAATGAGAATAAATACCAAACTTTGTATCGAGCAACCATTGCGGTGTTTGATGTTTTTGTAACGACGACCAATTAGCTTCATAATATTCTGGTTTTTCTTTGGATGGAGATGGATTAGGAGCACAAGCTGCTAATCCAATAATCAATAAAACAAATGATGTAATTTTTTTCATAGTTGTTACTATTTAATTAAACATAATATTAAGCATGAAGACAAAAGTATAAAGAGATTCATAAGTATATGAATCCGTCTTTAATCTTTATACTTTTATCTTACTACTAATTTATATCCCCATTTTCCTTAGAAAATACTACTCATAAAGCAATTTCTTATTACTAGTAAAAACAGGGTCTTTATACAATTTTGCTTGGCGTATTAATTCGCTTTGCATTTTTTTTGCAATCTCTTTATATTCTGGATTCTTATAGAAATTGATTTCTTCATTTGGGTCTTTCTGTAAATCAATTAACCATGGCTCGCTTCCTGTTGATAATACCAATTTGTATCTATTGCTCAAACTAGCAATCCACGATTGTGCTGAGCTTGTCATGTAAGTAATACGATCATCGGTAACTACTTTTTTCTTCGATGTAAAATCGCTGGAGGCATCAATACCATGTGTTTCTTCGGTAAATTTGGCATCCATTAAACCCAAAATAATAGGCTTAAAATCGGTAGATGTAAATGCCTTGTTAATCACTTTTCCCGATTTCACTTTATTCGGATAACGCAATACAAATGGCACTTTTGCCGATGCTTCGTAAGGGTTTCCTTTATTGTGCTTGCGGTGCTCGCCCATTAAGTCGCCATGGTCTGATGTAAACAATACAATGGTATTATCGGCTAAATCATTATCATCTAAAAACTGAAGAATACGCCCCACATTATCATCAATACATTTAACCATTCCAAAGTAACGTTGCATTTTTCCCTGATCAAGTTCTTTTGCTTCGCTCTTGCCACCAACAGCTGCCCATTTTGGCATCTTATCCTTTGGTGTTTGCATGGTTTTAGGTTGTTCAAAAAATAAATTCTCATACATAGTATCATAAGGAGGGCGAACTGTGTTTGGCGTATGCGGATCAGGAATAGAAAGCATCAAACAGAAAGGTCCTTTTTTATCACGTTCTAAAACCTCTAGACCTTTTGTGGTCAAATAATCGGTAGTAAAGTTTTCATCTGTTATCTTTTTTAAATTAACCTGCTGTCTTTGTGTCTCAGCATCATATTTGCCATAAATAATTGGTTCTCCATTTTCATCATCAAGTGCTTTCCAGTGCCCTCGGTTAAACATATACCTATTATCAGTAAACCCGAATTTACGTGCAGGTTCAAAACCCGGTTTGGCATCACCATCTAAATGCCACTTACCGATGTAAGATGTAGCGTAACCACTTTCTTTTAGTACCTCAGCAAAAGTTTGCACATCATCATACATAGGAATATCGTTACGATAAGAACGTGTTGCAATAGGGTATTTACCCGATACAAAAGAAGCCCTTGATGGTGTACACACCGGAGATGACGCATAAAAATTGTTACAGATGGAACCCTCGTGCGCCAATCTATCGATGTTTGGTGTTTTTACTTCAACACCCTTTCCCCAAACAAAGGCTTGATCTTCGCTTAATTGCTCTCGGTAGCAACCTAGCGTTCTAAAGTTATGCTCATCGGTGTAAATGATCACAAGATTGGGCTTTTCTTGGCTTTTTGCCAATTGCGGAAATAATAAGCTTAGAAAAAGTAAAGCTGAAAAATGTTTTAAAATGTTCATATTACAAGTAATTAATTTTATTAGTTGTGCTACATAAAATATAAGCACTATTCTCAGCTAGCTAATTTATTTAATAACTAAACCTTTTATCAGTTACTTTTCTAGGAATAAACAGGGGTTATTTATGCTTGCATAGTAAGAGCAGGTACTGTACATCATCTGAACAAACCACTAGAGCAACCTAAGTCATCGGCTCAAATGAGGATAATATTTAACTTCTTATAATTAATCTTCTTAGCAGGAAAACAGCTATATTGAAAATGAAAATAATGACAACTAACAGGCATTTATTCGTTTTACTACTTTTCGATTGTAAATATACTATCATTAGAATAGTTTCATTCCCTATTTTTAGTCTTATAAACAGGGGGTATTTATTTAATTAGCAGCAATACTCTAAACGCAAAAAAGAGGAATCCCAAACTTGAGATTCCTCTTTCTATATTTTATGAAATAGCCCTATTTAAGGGACTTGTCAGCATTTTGAACTTGCAATATAACCGAGGATACATGACCTCCATTATCCCTAAATTTAACCCCAATTTCATTGGTACCATCTTTTAAATATACCATAGGAACCGGAATCTCTAAAGTCCCGAAAAAACGTTTTCTAGTGTTCTGATCATAACCTCTAATAGGATCAGTAGGTAAATTTAGCTCGTTGCCATTAACCAATATTATTGGTTGTAAAGATAAACCATGATCTCGGCCTAAGCCTAAACGTAAAGTAGCTTCGCCTTTACCTGCTTCAATATTTTCTATAGTAAAATCTATTTCAGTATCTGCTTTAATTGGTTTTAGGTAAGAGCTTGCATAATGCTTTTTACTACGTATAGTATTTGTAAACTTGATGTTCGATTTAAAATTATAAGTCAATACAACTGTTTCTCCATAATTAATCGATAAATCGGTAAGCGAACTTTGTTGCGTTTCTGTTAACTCGGGTAATTTATCCTTATAAATATTCAATCGCTTTATGCTTACATCTTTTAAACCTTTGGCATCTAGTAAATCGAGATTTATATTTTGCGTTTCGTCGTTTAAATTGTTTAATACCACGTACAATTGTTTGCCATCAACAAAAGCTTGTGTTTGCACATCCACATTAGTGGAGTTAAAACGAACTCTTTCGCCTTTTACATCTTTCCATACTTCAAAAAAGTACTTACGCTCGGTTAACTCCCAATTTCCATTTTCTGTTTTAGTCCATAAACCCGATTTCGAATAGCGTGCCTTGGGCTGCTGTTTACCAATGGTAAAAGGTGTTGATAACACAACATCATTACCACGCTCAATAAAATTCATTACCATATGCATTTGCGAGCGTACGGCTTGCGCATTTACTAAAGGCACGTAGTTACCATTCTTTTTATAGTTGGGCTGATCAGGTACAAGACGACCATATTCTGTAATGGCAAAAGGCTTAACCTCATTGAGTTTGATAAAACTATAGGCTTCAATCATATCCAAGATAGCTTCTGAGTTTGATCCAGATCTGCGCCCATCCTTATTGTTAACACCACTCCCATCGTAAAGGTGAACCGTATAAATATCAATATCTGCACCCGCTATATCAATAAAGTTTTTATATCGGGCTTCCCACAAGCCAAAATTATTGGCATCAAACTCAGGAAATGCCGATCCGAAACCAGCTACCTTCATATTAGACAACTCGGGCGTGGCATGAATTTCTTGCGCTACATCACGATGGAACTCACACATTTTAGTTGTGATAGCATTAATCTTCTCTTTTTTATATTTGCCATTTCTTCCTTCTGGATATAATGTAACAGCCTTAATCATGGGCTCATTAAATGGTTCAAAATACAGTGGTACAAAATCTGCTTCATCCCTAAAATAAGCAGCCGAAAACTGTGCCGCTTCCTTACTGAATTTAGTTATGTCTACTTGAGAGTAATCAACTGTTTTATCGTAAAAAATAGAGCTAGGATGTCCTGTTGATGCATAATTACTTACCTCGCGCACTCCATTATATTTCTTTTTCACTTTAGGATAAACACCATTTTTATGTTTTGCTGCCGGACTATTAAACATCCGAGCACCAACATAATCTGAGTCGATATTGTATTCCTTTTTCCACTTCTCAAAATCGGCATCTTCCTTTTTAAAAAAGGCATGGAAGGTTAAATATTTACTTCTATTAAAGGTAGATTCATTGCCCACATAGCGCTGTGTTTTATGATCGATAGTAATTGTGCCTTGTGCCTGAGTGGAAACACCACCTAAAGGAAATAGCATGAAGGCTAGTAATTTTACGACTTGTATTCTTTTCATCTGCATATTTTTTTTATCCTTCGCATTAGCGGCAAGGATTTAAAGTACTTTTATAAAAGGCTAATTTACATTTATAGAATTGCCACAATGGAAATAAAACTCCTAAAAATAGGTGGGAGAAGAACCACTCCGAATTAATGTGATGGGGATTTATGAAAAACAAGGTGGTCTAATGAAATAGGGGTATCTTAATGTAGATAAACTTGTGCGGATCTTACCAAATTCTAATTATAAGCAACCATATACTCATGCTACTACTTAAAGTAGGCTTTGTAGGATAACTTAGCATAATTATAAATCCTAAAAAAAGCCTTTATGAAAACGCTTTCATTACTATGTTTTAGTTTATTATGCTGCATCCTTACTAATGCACAAAAGCCTGTGAAAATAACCGGAACTATAATTTCTGGAAACCCAACTGAAATTGAATTTCAGTATATGAACGATAATCCCATTTCATATTTATCCGATGACTACAAAGGCGTGTTTGTAAACCAAAATTGCACCTTACAAATTCCTGTAAAACGGCTGATGAACGGACAAATGCAGATGGGTAATTACACGCAACCTGTTAGTTTTTTACCTGGAGATAATATTGGTATTGATATAGATGGTGATTCTATACTCTTTAAGGGTAAAGGAGCCAACAAAAACAATTTTCTACAAGCTGTTGAGAAAAGTGAATTCAATTCCGATTATATCTATAAAGCTTTATGTAGCGATGATTTAAACTTAGATACTTTTGCTTATCAGGTGAATCGTTTTATAGATGGACGAACACAGCTTTTATACAATTATCAGAAAACCTATCAACTTGAAGAAGCATTTAACAATTACTATTTAGCCGATATAAAGTATGCGAGATATGGTGCCATTGAAAGTGCCAAACGTTTCTACTGCCACAAATACAAAATAGATAGCGACTCGGTAAAATGGCCTCAAATATATACTGAAAAATATGATCTATCTCTACTAAATGACCACGATACAAAATATAGTATTTATAATGATTACATAGCAAGTGTAGTACACGAAATAAGCGAAATAATAAGAACTCAAAATAATAAAATAAGTAAAGATGATGCCAAATTTATTGCCATTAACGACTCTTTATCTGGTAAAACAAGGTCATATGCTATGGCAGCGCAAATACAGTCTAAACTAAGTGAATCTAATTATGATCAAAAATTTATTGATGCATTCTATAACCTCAATAACGATGAAATTGCATCCTACGAAGTGGCCACTGCTATTAAAAAATATAAAACCAAACAATCCTTACTAGGTCAGCCTTTACACTCAGAAATGGCTAATGCCATTGTCGTAGATAGTGCAGGTGTGAAATCCACTTTCGGCGAAATGATGACACAATTTAAAGGAAAAGTAGTATACCTAGATATTTGGTCACCATATTGCGGCCCATGCCGAATGGCGATGCCACATTCTAAAAAACTTAAAAGTAAACTTGCCAACAAGGCTATTGAATTCGTATACATAACTGTTGATGGAAATAATGATAAACTTTGGGATACATTATATGAGGTATCACAGACCAAAGACAATCATTACCTGTTTGAAAATGGATTTAAATCAAGCCTTCATAACTTTATGGAAATATTCTGGGTTCCTTGCTATATGATTTTTGATAAGGATGGTAAATTAGCAAATTACAGTGCTCCGCGACCCACTGAAGTAAAAGACGGTGAGGAATCCGATTTGGAGAGAGAGTTAAGATCTATACTGAATAAATAAATATAGCTATTCAGTAGAATAATTATTACCCAATCTTTATCCTTTTTAATTTCTTATTTTACATTTTTGCACCTACTCTATTTTAAAACTATGAAACTTCTCAAGCTCATCATTCTCGTATTCTGTTTTTCCATTAACACAATGACGAGCAACACGCCATCTGATATTCAATACCACATAAAACAGGGGGATACCTTTATGATAAGAAGCTTGCAGCTTCAAGATTTACGCGGATGGAATGCAAATTCTTTAAAAGAATCATGGTATAATAAATACTTCGTATCATTTAAAGCACTCAAGGAATATCCGGACTCGACAGAACTACAAGCTGAAATAGTGAGGGCTATTTCTCATAACTCTTATCATCATTTTGATACACATACGGGCGCACTACCGTTTATTGAAGAGGACTTCTCTTTATTGAATCAAATTGGCGATAAATATAAAATAGTCGTTCAATCCGATGGTAATATAAGTACATCTCAAGCCCTAAATAAAACTGCGTTAATACCATTTAATGAAAAGGACTTTGATAAATATATCAGCAAAAAATCTGAAAGCTATTATTTTGGCAAGCAAAACTTTATAAAAGACATAACGCAAGGTGCATTTCCTCTTTCTTACGATGCTAAACGTATGGAAGACTCTATAATTAGAAAGGGTGATACATCAATTCCCATGGGATATCTTACCAAAAAAGATTCCTTACTATTCTTTCAGCCTGCTTATTGGCATCCAAAAATACTTGATGCCAACTACATGAATAGTCCGTGTGAAGGGCCACTTCTATTTTCGCAAAAGAAAGGCCGCTTTACTAAAGGTAGGTACTCCTATGAAACAAAGAACATACCTTATCATAGAGTCGAGTTTATAGATGACACCATAAAAGCCGCTAAAACAACTTTTAAACTTAGCGGGACTATACAAAACTTAAATGCACGCAAGCTTAGCCTATACATTCTCAATAAATATCCTGATAGTTATTATTTTCAATTCGACTCTTTAGAAGTGGATGAAAGTGGATATTTTAACTGGACTTTCCCTTTAAACAGAGCTTGCGAACTTAATTTTAGAATAGGCGATGTTGAAGATGAAAATTCAATAACTAAACAATTTTTCTTTGAACCTGGAGATAACGTCATTATGAATATTGATGCCAACAATGCACAAAATAGCTGGGAGTTTTCAGGAAACAATGCTACTAAATTCATTTTACACGAACAGATTAAGCATCAAATTAACCTATTACAATGGGGAACTTACACTTCTGTTGACCACCTAAAAACCGAAATGCTACAATTACAAAATAAGCTAATAAAGGAAACTGAAACTAAAAACATATCGGCGCTCAGCAAACAACATTTAAAAGCAAGCATTTATTTTGGATGTTATAATGCATCCCTATTCTGTAATCAGAAAGGTTACTTTACAAATGGTTATGATAACAATTGGCAAAATACATTTTTAGCTGCAGCAGATTTTCATACTTACGGAAGTTATTCATCAAACGAAATGAGGGAATATATAGGCTCGTTTTTACAATATCAGTTGAATCAAACTACACAGTGTTGCGGATTTAAAAAGAATCAGATTAATTTATTCAGTACCAATGCTGCAAAAGATCAGTTTACCTTGGCTAAACTTATTTTTAAAGACGATGTGCTATATTATGCCCTTGCCAATCAAATACAAAAAATGCTATTGAATAGAAATAACAGCGATGCACAAGAATTGGTGAAAGATTTTTGCCAAATGTACCCTAAAAGTGAAATAGCTGCTTACCTAAAAAACGATATTGGTGATGCCCTAAGAATACAAAAAGGCCTTGCAGCACCCAATTTCACATCACTCACTCCCGAGGGTAAACAAGTAAACTTAAGCAACCATAAAGGCAAATGGGTATACTTTAAGTTTATTGATTCCGAGGCTGATATTGAATTACAAAGTGTAAAAGATCTAGGAAATTATTTTAAGCAATTAAATGACAAGCGAATTAAACCCTTGTTGATTTTAACGGATAAAGTAATTACTTCCGAAAAAATAGATTCTTTAGCGAAATACTATAGCGGAACTATTCTTTGTAATCCTAATTGGCAGTTTGCTTCTACAAAGCCTTACGGCATTTCTTCCAAACACGCTAGTTTCCTGATAAACCCTAATGGAATAATAGAAAGTACTTCGTACTTTTTACCTACCAATGTCGAAGGATACGATTCTTATTTAACAGAATCTATTAATTGGCTACAAAGTTATCTCGACTTACGCGAAGATGATTTTAATACCGTAGAATTCAACAAGAGTAATTTAGTTTGGGGAGTTTTAGCTTTTATTACTCTTACAATTATAAGCCTATTGAGTGTATACTGGTGGCAAAAACGAAATAAAGCAATAGCGCAACACAAACGCGAGAAGTTAGACTTAGAGCTCAAAGCCATTCGCTCGCAGCTCAACCCGCATTTCATGTTTAACACCCTTAGTTCAATTCAGCATTTGGTGGGCGACAATAGAAATAACGAAGCGTCGCAATACATTGGTGAGTTTTCGGGCTTAATGCGACAGGTATTGCACAACTCCAACAAAAGTATGATATCGCTTAACGAAGAAATTAAGGCAAGCCGTACTTACTTAAAATTAGAATCGCTGCGTTTTAATTTCTTTTATCATATCGAGGTGGATGAAAGCCTCGATTTATTCAATACCGAAGTACCCGCCATGTTATTGCAGCCATTTATTGAGAATGCAGTTATTCATGGTATATCATCCTTACAAAACAAAGGAGAAATACGCATTTGTATAGCTAAAAATAATGGCGTAATAATGTGCTCTATCGATGATAATGGCGGTGGATATTATCCTGTAGAAGAGAATATGATCAATGGTCAAGGTATTAAGCTATCGCAAAAGCGTTTTAATATGATTTACCATGCATCGGATAATCATCAGAACATAAAAATCCTGAATAAATCGGATATTAACAGTAAAGAAAAAGGTACTTTAGTAAAAATCACTTTACCCCTTGATGATGAATAAACCTACAAACATATCAGCTATTATTGTTGATGATGAACCAAACAATTGCCAATATCTTAAAAATAAGCTTAACCAAAACCACCCAAACATCACTATTATTGATATTGCACACAATGCTTTAAATGGTGTACAGCTTATTACAAAACACAACCCTCAATTAATATTTCTGGATATTAAAATGCCAGGAGGTAGCGGTTTCGATATGCTTGATGCCATCCCCAATAGGAACTTTGAAGTGATTTTTACCACCGCTTTTGATGAGTATGCCATAAAGGCCATTCGTTTTTGTGCTTTCGATTATCTACTAAAACCATTAAACGATACTGATTTAAACCAAGCCATTGAGCGTGTAAGTCAAAAAATTACTTCGGCGCAAAGTAATTTGCAAGAACAATGGGAAACATTAGATTTAAATAACAATGCAAGTGAAAAACGCATTGGGCTCCCCTCATCGGATCAAGTACTATTTGTTAAAACCAAAGAAATTATTCGCTGCAAAGGCGATAATAATTACACACATGTGTATTTAATCGATGGATCAAAAGTTTTAGTATCGCGCACGCTAAAAGAGTTTGAGGAATTATTGAGCGACGAAGGTTTTTTGCGTGTACACCAGTCGCACTTGGTAAATAAATCGGAAGTAAAAGCTTACGTTAAAACGGATGGTGGTTATCTGCTAATGCACGATAAATCGCAAGTAAGCATCTCGCGCATGCGTAAAGATACAGTGGTAAAAGCCTTGGGTTTTAAATTATAACATTTCTCAAACCCCTTGATTTTACTAGTCCCCCGGTATATTTGCCCCCTCCGCTAGTACATTTTATATACTCCACCACTAAATTATAGTAGCTTTCCACTAGTTTTTGGTCTATTCCGAGTATTATTTACCCATCTCTGGGTATACTTTTGGCAGTTTTCCGCATGTTTTGTATAGTCCGCAGCTAATTTTATGGCCATTCCTATTAAAAAAAGTAAGTTTCAGAGCTTAAATAAGTAAAATCATACAACAAAGAAACCCACTAGCTTTTCAACCAGTGGGTTTCTTTGTTATTAAAATCCATCTACTATCTCGTTACTGTTCCCATTGGGAAAGTCTCTGCTACTTTATTCATGAAGTCATAAGTTTTATGATCCATTGCGTCCTCCATTACAGGTGCTACTAAAGGCTTAAACATAAATGGAGCTGAGCTATTATCCGGACTTGGCTCAATGGAGATCACCACTGTGGTTCCTGATAAATCAGTAGGGAATGTTAAACCATCAGGAGCATTTTGAATAAAATCTTCTCCCGGGAAACTTGGCCCTAGGTTATCAGTACCGCTGTAAGGTGCTGCATTATCAGCCATATCAACCTCGGTAAAAGTACCTGTGCTCACTGGCATTCCATCAATTACAGCCCAACCTTCGTAGGCCCATCCACTTGGTAGTTCAGGTAAATTTAAACCTACTGCAGGTGCACCACTCTCTAAGCTTAGGAACCAAACACCGCTCAATTCATCTTCCATTGAGTTTGTTGTTGGTGTTGCTAATATGTATTTACCAGCTGCGCTTTTAAAAGTACTACCTAAAGCTGCACCATGGCTAACACTCACATCTGCTGACGACTCTGAAAAACTACCACCTAGTATTTTTATTGCACTCGGTGCCGGATCATCATCGTTAGCTGGTTCAATAGATAGTACAAAATCAGTAGCTGCTATTAAGTACATTTCATCAACGGTAAAAGTTGTTTTTGATAGTTTACCATCATCATCAACAGTAAAGGTACCTGTACTTACTGGCTTACCATCAACTACAATCCAACCCTCATACACCTCATCGGCGCCTAGGTTTTCTAAGTATTTAATATCGAGTGTTAGCATATTATCAAGCATAACATCATCATTGTCATCATCGTTATCACATGAAATAATAAATAGTGATAAAAAAAGAACTGCTAAAGGAAATCTAAATCGTTTCATAATTAAAGTTTTTATTGAGTTATTATTTTGATTCAAATTTCCTGATTAAGTATCACGATATTATCACGGAAGTATAAAGTTTTAAAAAAGTGGCAATTAATTTTAGTTTATAACTAAAATCAAGAGTTGAACTTTTTTAGTATACTTTAAGGGACTTCATCCCTTAAACCCTGACTTACTTTTTGTTCTTGATGACAAAAACTAAGGAAAAAACATCAAGACTGCTTTTTAAATAGCTTTTTATTATGCTAAAACTTAAGTGCGGCTGGGCGATCTTCGAGCAAAGCTCTCAGCTTCCCAGTCTTACTAAAGTTTCAACACAAACAAAAGATATTTAAAAATGAGGCCAACAAAGCAAGGCGCTCTAAATAAACTATTTCAACCCTTAATTCACATTTATAATAGATTTTTAGTCATAGCCCTTTTTAAACACAAAAAACCCGATAGTTTTACTGCGAATACTATCGGGTTTACAAATCCTTTATTTTTTTAAGCACTATAAGCAGGCAGTGTAAAGTGGAAATTGGTTATTTCATTAACTGTACTCTCCACCTTAATTTGCGATTGATGCACTTCTAGAATATTTTTTACTATAGCTAATCCAAGACCTGTTCCCTCAATGCCTTCTTTTTCTTTATCCACCTTATAGTAGCGATTAAAAATATTAGGCAAATCTTTTTCGGATATACCTTCACCAGTATTCTGAACGCTCACATTTATTCCTCCATCCACTTTATCAACCAACAACTTAATATGACCATCGGCTGGCGTATACTTAATGGCATTATCGAGCAAGTTCTGAATAACCCGATCCATCATAGCCAAATCGCCATAGGCCATTGGTATACCTTCACTAATTACTGATTCAACACTTATGTTTTTATTATCGGTTAATAACTTCGATTTTAAACAAGCATCACTAATTAATTCTTGCACAAAGAACGGCTCTTTTTGCAATTGCACTTGTCGGGCTTCAAGCTTCGATAATTCAAATAAATCGGCCACCAAACGCGTTAATTTTTCGCTGCTTTTATGAATCACCTTCATGTATTTAATGGTATCCTCCTTACTCAAGCTATCCGATTTCATCAACAGTGTTTCAATGTAGCCCTGAATAATGGCCAGCGGATTACGTAAATCGTGCGATACATTGGCTATTAATTCCCTTCGTAAACTATCTACTTGCTTAAGCTCATCAATATTTTTAAGGATGGTATCAGCCATATCGTTAAAATTGGTTGATAACACCGACAATTCATTTTGTTTATTACTCACAGGAATGCGCGCATGTAAATCGCCATCAGCAAACTGCTTTACCGTTTGTATAATCACCCGAAGGTTACGGGTAAGCACCCATATTAAAATTAAACCAATGGTAAAAGCAGCTATAAGAGTTAACAGAAAAGAATTTACACCCAACTTAATCCAATAACTATTGGATACCAAAGCATGTGTAGTTTCATACTTTTCGCTGGCTAATACTATATATACATATCCTAAAAACAGACCATCCTGATGTACTTCAGTGGCCGAGAAAATTGTTTCCTCACCTGGGTTACGCGGATCATCGCCCAATACATATTGTTGCCCTTTGCTGCCTATAAAACTTTTAATGGGTGCAGTATTTACTCTACTCAATTTCACTTTTTTATCAAGCACCACAAAGGATAATATTTCGCCATCAGGACTCACCAAATAAACCTCTATACCAGGGTTTACAGCCATCATAGAATGCATAATCACACCCAGTGATTCCTTATCAACTTCCCCATTTTTAAAGGGTGGAGATTCTTTTACCAAATAATCAGCCACCTCAGCATTTAGCCTTTGTGTGGTTTCGTTATAGTATTTATCGGTGGCATAAGTAACAATTACTATGTACGAAATTGCCAATAGCAAAAGCACCAATAAAAAGGATAGCGACAAGCGCCAGTATAAGCTTTTTCTGAAGTTTATTATTCCCATGAGATTTTCTTCTTAAGTAATAAAATGAACATATTAAAACAATAGATCTAGACCATAGCATCATAAATAACAATATCGTATTGGGCTGTCTGCCCAAACCCGACTTCATTTTTTGCCTTGATGCAAAAAATAGAAGCAAAAAAAATCAAGGCTACTTTTCAAAAGGCTTTCTTATTTACCTAAACCTTGAGTGCGGCCAGACGATTTTCGAGCGAAGCTCTCAACTTTCTGGTCTTACTAAAGCTTTAGATAAAACGATAACCTTTTGAAAAGAGGCCGGTCAAACTAGCACCTTTTAAAACCCCTTTATAATAAATCACTAACAATCTAAAACCTATTCATCTAACATCTAATCTATATCATCATTAAATCGGTAACCTACACCCCAAGTGGTTAATATGTACTTAGGATTGGTAATATCGGGTTCAATTTTGGCACGCAACCTGTTAATGTGCGAGTTAACCGTATGTTCGTATCCATTAAACTCGTATCCCCATATTATTTTCAGCAGCTGATCTCTATCGTAACTTCGCCCGGGGTTTTTACAAAGCAGCACCAACAAATCAAATTCCTTTGGGGTAAGTTCTATTCGTTCACTATTAAGTGTAACACGATGTTTGAGTTCGTCAATCACCAATCCCTCAAACTGATGATGCGTACTTTCTTTACTTTCGGTTTCATGCTTGTTTACCTCTTGCCTGCGCAAGATGCTTTTAACACGTGCAATAAATTCGCGGATACCAAAGGGCTTGGTTAAATAATCATCGGCCCCCGACTCTAAACCCAATACCAAATCAATTTCTTCCGACTTAGCCGTAAGCATTAATATTGGGGTATGGTTATCCAAGGCTCGCAGTTTTTGGCAGACTTGAATTCCATTCATTCCAGGCAACATAACATCAAGCACAATTAAATTATAATGATGCTCCATGGCCATATCAAACCCTAGTTTACCATCGTTGGCAATTTCGGTGGAACAATCTAAATCACTTAGGTGGATGCTCAACAAATCCGTTATGTTTTCATCGTCTTCTACTAATAATACTTTTGTCATAGAGCTGAGTTTATTGATAAGCTACTTAATACCAAACCTCATTTATGATAAAAAGGTTTAATCCAAAGTATTTATGTCCTTAAAAACAGATAACATATCCCATTTTTGTAAAGGTATGATATAAGTATCACAGAATTATCACGGAATTAAAATGCGAAGATGGTTCTTGAAAAGCAGGAAAACGCCTAGGTGTAATTATGGATGACCACCATCATTTAGGCAGCACTATGAAACACCTGTTGTTCTTTAAAAATATGGGAAGGTTGGAAGGTTGGAAGGTTTAAAGAAAGTGAATAAGGTGACTTTAATGTCACCTTAGCTATATCTATTTTACATTAGGCCTGTTAGCATTCCGTGGTAGTACATTGGTTTTAAACCATGCTTTTTCAGCATCCACCACATACTTCTATCAACACCCGGATCTAACATAGAAAAACTTGGCATCACTTCCTTATCGTACCCAAACTCACACATCAATACTTTTCCGTATTCAGTAACAATAGGGCATGCAGTATATCCATTGTATTTCTCAGTTGGTGTTTTGCCTTCCATAATGGCAATTAAATTTTTTGCAGCAATTGGTGCCTGTATGCGAATGGCAGCACCCGTTTTACTAGTTGGTAACGACGAAACATCACCCAACGATACAATATTAGAATATCTATTATGAATCATTGTATACTTATCCACGTCAACCCAGCCACCATGTTTTAGGTCGCCTTGTTTAACTACTACATCCGATTTTTTTATAAAATCAGGCGCACTCATTGGTGGTACAAAATGTAAGAAATCGTAATCGAGATTCACTTTTTCGTAGTTGGCATCAAAAGGAGTGGCCGTTAATGTAGGAGCTGGTAATTTTTCAAACACTGCTTTTTTAGCATAGGTATCTATCGATACCAAGCGATGTTGAAAATGCGGTTTAATTTCTTTCTGCTCAAACAACTCTTCTAACCTATCGCCAAAAACAGCAGGTTTAAACAAACTACCACTATTGGTATAAAAATCAACCTGCTTTCCATCACGTGCCTTCTCATTACGCAAATAATCTTCGGTCATGAAAGCAATCTTTTTAGGAGCACCACCACACTTAATTTTGGTATAAGTATCTGCAAATACAAGCTGTGCATCCTTTTTCTGAGGTAACTTAGTAATGGCTTCATAACACTTTTGTGCACCATTAAAATCGTATATACAATGCGCGTTCCCCTTGCCTAATTCCTTACGTGAAATGCCTTCAATTAAATCAAAATTCAATTGTCCGCCAGGCACTAACACCATGTAATCGTAATCAACTACGCCTGATTTTTTGGTGGTTAAGGAGTTGTTTTCAGGATTTAATTCTTTTACCGAATCCTGAATCCACTTTACATTGCGAGGTAATAAGGACTTGGTATCTTTTACCACATCATCCGCATCAAAAACGCCTCCAGCAATCATTGTATACCCGGGTTGGTAATGGTGTTTTACATTGGGTTCAATTATGGTGATATCCTCATCGTGAATCATTTCGCTCAAATAAGCGGCCATTGTAATACCTGCAGCTCCACCGCCTACAATAACGATTTTAGCTTTTACATTGCTTCGTTTAAAATATTTATAAGAACGTTCGCTAATAACTAGTCCGCCTAAACCTAAGGCACCAATTTTTAAGAACTGCCTTCTTGATGTTCCATTACCTTTTTTCATAACCTTAATCAGATGTGTTTTGTTTAATAGCTCCAAATATGACTAAAGAATAAGGATAGGTATTTATAAAAAAATGCCAATTGCTTATAAAAAAACACTATTTGATTCGTTTCTAAATTGAAGAGGACTGATGGATGTATGTCGCTTAAAATAGTTAGACATATTGCAAACCTCATCAAAATGAAGCTGATAGGCAATCTCTTTTATGGTCATATCTGAGTGAACCAATAAACGTTTTATCTCTAATATCAGGCGTTCATCTATAAAACTTTTTGTGGTTCTTCCGGTCTTCTTTTTTAAGAGGCGATTTAATTTTTTGGGTGTAATTTTTAACTCATCCGCTATATCAACCACTTTTAAACGGTAACTGATACGCTTGTTTAACAACTCATAAAAATAGCAATCTTCAAATATATCTGATTCTACGTCATCATTAACCTCGTCCAAATTTTTGGATTCTAAATTAATAATCAAAATTTTCAGGTGACAACGCAAGAGCTCTTCGTATTGAAAAGAGTTGGATTTCTTATCAAATGCTTTTATAATACTTTTTACTTGTTGTTTAATGGTTTTAGTTACTGCAAAAACAGGTGAGGATACATGAGGATTTAGCAAAATAGAACCATAGAGATAACACAGGTTGACCTTCTCTTTTAACAAAAAATCAGAGGTGAATTTTATAACATCCCCTTTCATCACAACATTTCTATCGTATTGTATTACCTGCCCAAGAGCTACCGGGATAATTATATTATCGCGCAATACAATTTGTTTAAAATCGATGGAAAGAATCCCACTTGCTTTTTTGGCATGAATGAGAATATAAAACCCCATTGTATGCGGCTCATATAACGACTCGCCTCTAAGTTCCTCAACTTTAGATAATGAATTGATATCGAATCCATCAACCCGCTTCAAGCTATATTTAAACTGATGTTTAGGTATATTCGTGTTTTTCATAAATCATTAGTCCCATATATGGAGGTGAGGTTCAAGGCGTGTCAAAATATAGAATATATATTGATTATACAAGATAATAATACTCAATAACGCTTAAGGATATACTAGCCTACATTAAAAGCGTGTGGTAATAATGAAAAAAATAACCATCGAGATTAACCATCCATCTGAACATTTAGTATACGCGAATGAGTCATCTTGCAATATTTTGTGAGATATGGCACATTTTAACTACAAAAAAAGCACCTACATCAAATAAAACAGTAATACAGGGCAATTTAATGCATCACAACATTGTGATTATAGGTAATTATGTATTAATATTGTGAGAAATTAAACCGTAAGGTGACACAATTGTCACTTTAATCATATTTATCTCATGAATATTTCTGATCAAATAAGAATCTTTCTACGCAATAATCCGTCTTTAAGTATCTCAGGTTTGGAGAAAGAAGCAGGAATTACCGATCGCAATCTATCCTATTTAATGCACGGTAGGGTGAAAAAGATAAAAGCCGAATCACTTGAAAGCATCCTAAGCATCTTAAAAAAATATGGTTTTGAACCACAAGAAGGTGCTAAAGTAATTTCTATTGTGAACAATAAGGGCGGTGTATCAAAAACAACACTCACTGCAAATATTGGTCGTGGATTGGCTGAGCGTGGTTACAAGGTTTTATTAATTGATAATGATCCCCAGGGAAGTTTAACGGATATATTAGGTACTTATTCGCACACCGATGAAGAGGGTGAAGAATTATACCACAAACAAGATTCAGATGTTGAATTATACAACTGTATGCTGTTGGAGGACAACCCTCGTTATGTAGACCCTTTAGAGTGTAGATACGATGCTTTGGTGGGCGGACGAAAAAAACTCGATTTTCATATCATCCCTTCTACCCTACTGTTACAAAACCTTGAAAATGAACTCACTTCAATGGGTGCCGTTGGCTCATTCAGACTCGATCAGGTATTAAAAAAGGTAAGTGGAGAGTATGATTTTGTGCTGATTGACAACCCCCCGGCCATGAATATTTTGGTTACCAACGCCATTTTAGCGAGCGACAGCGTGCTGATACCAGTACAGCCCGAGAAGTCGGCCGTACAGGGGATTGTAAACCTGATAAAATTCATAAATTTACAATCGTCGGTAAAACAAGGCACACTTTCGTTGGAGGGTTTATTATTCACCTTGGTAAAAGCAAACACCATGGTGCACAAAACCAACATGGCCTACGTAAGAGAACACATTACTGATATTAGAGTTTTAGAAACAAAATTCTCATCGCGTACTCAAGTACCTAAAAGTGTTCAGCGAATGAAAACATTGTACGATGATCATGAAGCCAATGAATCGCGAAAAGAAATTGAATCGATAATTAAAGAATTATTGTAATACCATGGGACGAATAGGATCAAAAAACGATAAGCCAACAGATAAATCCGCTGCCAAAGGAAAGAAAAAGGACAATGGTTTTAAATCGCCAACAAACTTTAACGACGCCAACCAAAAGCTAGCCGAAAATCCGGCCAACGCCTCGGTACATGCATCTATTCGCCAAAGCATTACCATTAACGAAGAGCTCAACAGCCATATTACTCCACTACAAACCGAGGAATATAATGCACTTAAGCTAGATATTAAGGAGAATGGCGTGCGCGAACCCATTCTTTTATGGCAAAATCCGGAATCGGAAGAACTTCTTTACATTATTGTTGATGGCCACCATAGATACAAGGCCATATGTGAGTTAAGCGACGAAATGGGCGATGCTACGCCACAGTTTATTCTGAATTTCCCTTTTGATAAGGATCAGATTAAGCATATAAAAAGCATTAATGAGCTGAAAATTTACATGTCGCGACGACAACTTTCTCGTCGTAACTTAAGCAAACAGGGCTATTATTACCATATAGGATATATTTACAACAGCATTATTACCGAAGGCAAAAAATCAGATACCAATGAGGCTGAGAATTTAGCGGCGGAGTTTGGCATTACCAAGCGAACCATAATGCGCTACCATAAACTGTACAGAGGAATTAACAAACTGCCCATTGATTTGCGCCTCGATTATTTTTCAGTAAACTCGTTTGGCATACAAATGCAATCGATAATGGAATTGGCCGATTTATCGGATATTGAAGCAAAAGATATCATCAAACAGTTGTTTTCAGGCAATCAGAAAGACAAGGATAGCGATGATAAAAAGCTAAATACCCAAAGAAAAAGCAGTTCTAATTCGGGCTGGCTCGATCTGTTTAACACCTATGCAAAAACCGATAATTCAAAATCGGAAAAGATCATTAAATCAGGTGGTGCCGAAGCCATTTCTAAATTAAAAACTTATTACCAAGAGCGCCTAAAGGCTCTGGAAGATTTAAAAGATAGTGAATAAAGTCTCCCATGCGATTTTTCAACAATCTCGCATGGGGCTTTCTCAAGAGCTTATTTCAAGACATCAAATTCGAATGGAAAACCAATATTGTCCTAAATAATATTACGTATTGGGTTTTCAACCCAAACCTGCCTACCTGCAGGTAGGCCCGACTTCATCCTGAAACAATTAAGAATACTCAATTCTTAATCGTCCCGATACCTTGAAGCAAGAAACAGAAGCAAAGAAATTCAAGGCTACTTTACAAATAACTTTCTTATTTATTTAAAGCTTAAGTGCGATTGGCGGATCTGAGAGCACAGCTCTCAGCTAGCCAATCTTACTAAAGCTTTAGATAAAACAAAAGCTTTTTGTAAAGAGGCCATATAGCGTGACGCTTAAAAACAAACCCCTAAAAATAAAAGATCCGATACTAAGTTAGCCTTCAAAACACGGGAAAAATGTACAATCTCGCACCTTATGAGGTGAATCTCGTATCAGGGAACCCCAATCTCGCATCAAGGAAGTTCAATCTCGCTATGGCGGAGGTGAATCTCGCATAGAAGGAAGCCAATCTCGCAGGGGTATTTCATGAATCTCGCATGCCGGTATGGCGATCTCGCACCTATGATACCCAATCTCGCATCAAGGAAGGTGAATCTCGCATGCGAGATTGGGTATCTTGATGCGAGATTGACTAATTTTGTTTGTTTGGCAATTAGGAGACTATTTTGAGATTTGATAGACCTCTTGTTTGTTACGAGCATTGTATTACGAACCTTACCAGAATGACACCGCAGGCCTGTGTTAGGGATTGGAATGGCATCCTTTGTGAGCCCATTATGGCGAAGCAAAGATATAATGTAAAGCCCGACCCGAGCCTGAATAGTGTTTTTATTTTATGGTTGTTAATGGCGCGGGGAACACCCAAACATTAAACCTGCAATATGCATTAGCCTATCTATTGCATAATCCAAATTAAAAAGAAATGATACGAGGGCTGTGCGGTTTAAAATGAAAATACCCGACAGACTCAATAGCATTACTGCTATAAAACCCATCAGGTATCGGAATTGCTTCTTTATATTTTATGTCCGTATACTATATTACATAGTACGGATCTCCGTTGAGATATTGTGCCATTTCGGGGGCAAAATAGGTAACTATATAATTGGCTCCGGCACGCTTAATGGCAGTGAGCGACTCAATCATAGCGGGCTGTTGCTCCAATAAATTTTGATTGGCGGCATTTACAATAGACATGTACTCGCCTGATGATTGATAGCCCACAATTTGTGCCGATGAAAATTTAATGCGCGAACGCACAATAACATCTAAATAGGTTTGCGCCGGGGTGATACCTACCCAATCAGCCCCTTCATCGAGATCTGTGGCAACTTCATCGAGTCCTTGCAAGCGGGTGCGATAATCAACCTGATAGGCTTTTTGCTCGCGCCCAGCAGGGTTTAAACCGTCGATACCTCTATCTGGTCCGTAATAATTAGATGCGTACTTGGCTGCAAAACTCATTATTTTTACATCGGGATAACCGCGTTTTTTAAGGTGCGTTTTGATGGCATGCACTTGTCCGTCCATCATGGCTGATGGTGCTACAAAATCGGCACCAGCACGAGCATGACTCTCGGCCATTTTTGCTAATATTTCAATGGTTTTATCGTTATCAACAGTTAGTCCGCGCAAAATACCGCCTTGTCCGTGACTGGTATAGGGTGTTAAATCTACATCGGTAATTACGATTAAGGATGGATAAGTTTCCTTTATTTTTTTTACGGCTAATTCAATCAGATTATTGTGCTTAAATGCTGCACGTGCATCTTTTGATTTTTCGCGATCATCGACAATTCCTTTTAAAAGAATTTTATCAATGCCTGAGGCAATGGTTCCTTCTAGGTCTTGCAACAATAAATCAAGTGAAAACTTAAATGCACCTTCAATACTAGGTACAGCTTCTTTACGGGCCTCGCCACTTACTAGGAAGTAGGGGTATATTAAATCTCGCGTTTGTAAATCTACATCGGCATGATTATCTCTTATTTCAGGACTTAACCTGGTACTTCTGAATCGTTTAAACATGCTGTTGGGTATTAATTGATAATAAAATGGGTGTTTATTGGCACTTAGCCAAAACCCGACTTACTGTGCCGTATGAACAACAGTAAGCTTAGAAAATAAAGCCTGCTTTTAAAAAGGCCTGTAAACGAGACACTCAAATTATTACTATCATGCATTGCATTAATAGCAAATTTTGATACTTGATATCACTTATATATAATACTCTGGCGGCTTTGGTTTTTCTTTACCGTATTTAATAACATTCCAAAGGCGTTCGTGCCAATAGTATAGGAACATTTTGGTAAAAACCTCTACTCCACTTATGGATGCAGCTAAACCTATATGCCCTGTTATTAAATATGAAATAACAAAGGTATCGATGGTACCTGTTATTCGCCACGAAACAGTTTTGAGTAGGGTTCTATATCTTTTTTCTTTCATCCTGTTGATTTGACTATTGATACTGTATAATGAGTGTTATGTATTGGGATTTCATCCCGAATCCGGCTTATGCTGAAACAATTAAGAATACTCAATTCTTAATGGTCCCGATGTCTTGAAACAAGAAACAGAAGCAAAGAAGTTCAAGGCTGCTTTCCAAAAAGCTTTTTTATTTATTTAAAGCTTAAGTGCGGCCGATTGATTTTCGAGCAAAGCTCTCAACTTATCGGTCTTACTAAAGCTTTATCTAAAACAAAAGCATTTTGTAAAGAGGCCAGCCTCCGAGATGCCTTAATGGTGATAGGTGTTTAATGATAAACTATATATACGTTTAACATTTATAACTCAACACCTATCATTGAACACTATATTACTTTCACAGCCGGCTCGTGCTGAATTATACCTACACGGCCCACAAAATCACCAAACTTTTCTCCTTTATTACGCTCTTTTGCATAACGTGGTAGTAGTACTCGAAGCTCTTCAATAATTTGCTCCTCAGATAGGGTTTCCTTGTAAAGCGTATTTAATCTATCGCCTGTAAAACCGGCTCCTAAATACATATTATATTTACCCATTGAACGCCCAACAAATCCTATTTCTCCTAGGAACGGTCGACCACAACCATTCGGACATCCGGTCATTCTTATTAATAAGTCGTCGTTGGTTAAATTACTTTCAGCCAACACTTCTTCTATTCTATCCATTAGCTTTGGCAGATATCTTTCTGCTTCGGCAAAAGCCATAGTACAGGTATTTAAGGCCACACAAGCTAAAGCATGTTTACGGGCTTCGCTCATTTTAGGCTTAGGCCATATTTTGTACTCTTTCAATAAGGCTTCAATTTCTTTTTTATCCTCATCTTTAATGGCACCAAGTAATAAACCTTGATTTCCGGTTAAACGGAAGTCACATTTTTTTAGCTCGGCAATGGCACGTAATCCTGTTTTTAGTTTATAATCCTCGGTATCCTTTACTCTACCATGCTCAATATATAAACCTAAAAACCACTTACCACTTTTGGCTTTTTTCCATCCTAATACATCGCTATTGCTTTTGAATTTGTATGGTTTTGGCGCATCAAGAGAATAACCCAAACGATCTTGCAACAGGCCTTTAAAATTATCGGGTCCTAAACGATCTACGGTATACTTTAAACGAGCCTTACGGCGATTTTCACGGTTACCATAGTCGCGTTGCAGCTTTACAATTTCTTCAACTACTTCAAGCGTCTTCTCGTAAGGTACATAACCAACCACATCGCCAAGGCGAGGATAAGTTCCTTTTTCGGTAAAAGTCATTCCTAAACCACCGCCAATTACTACGTTAAAACCAGTAAGTTTATCGTCTTTACCAATTGCTATTAAACCAATATCGTTTGAAAATATATCTGTATCGTTATACGGAGGTGTTGCAATGGCAATTTTAAATTTACGTGGTAAATAAAGCTTTCCGTAAATAGGCTCTTCATCAACTCTACCATTCACTAATAACTTTTGATTCAACCAAATTTCGTGATATGCCGTTGTACGTGGCAATAAATGCTCACTAATATCTTTACTCATTTGATAGGCTGCAGGTACCAATGGCGATAACGCTTCGTTGGTACTACACATTACATTACGATTGACATCGCCACAAGCAGCAATTGAATCCAATAAGGTTTCGTTAATGGCTTGCATAGTTGGCTTAAGCTTTTGTTTGATAATGCCATGAAATTGAAATGCCTGACGCGTAGTTAACTTTAAGGTATTACTAGTAGCATGTGTTTTAGATATTTCATCAAATGCAATCCATTGATCGGCCGATGCCAAACCTCCAGGAATACGCACTCTAATCATAAAACTATATAAAGGCTCAAGCTTCTGCCCTTTACGCTCCACATCTAAATCTCTGTCGGTTTGCTGATAGCTACCGTGAAACTTAATCATTTGTGTATCATCTTCACTTACAGAACCGGTGGCTAAATCCGCCAATCCTTCTTCGAGTGTACCGCGTAAGAAATTACTTCGCGATTTGATGCCTTCGACATCTGAGGGGTTCCATTCTGGAAATATTTCGTTGTTCTTTACTTCTGCCATGATCTTACTTTTTTAAAACCTGATTTCAATTAAAATTTTTGAATTCAGATTGATTTAAGAACTTATATACAAGGCAAATTTTGCAAAGCTAGCGAGCTAGCTAGAAAAATTTAACGCAGTATATGTGTTATTTAATCAAAAGACATAAATTGTCTCATTATAAACAGTAACCTTCATCTTAAAAATTATTCAAAATAGCCCGCTATTCTTTCATAATTTTTAATCGAATCTTACTATTTATAAATGGTCTGAATCCAAAATTTTACATCGAATTCAGGTTGATAGGTTACGGATTGCCTTACTAATAAACATCTTCTCTAAAATATCCATCGGCTCTTAGCTTCTTTAAATAATCAGCAGCCTCACGTGTTGATATTTTTCCATGTTCCTCGATAATTTGTACCAAAGCTTTTTTCACATCTTTGGCCATTCTATCCTTATCGCCACATAAGTAAAAGTAACCTCCATTATTTAACCATTGAAATACCTCAGCGCCATTTTCGCGTAATCTATCTTGCACATACACTTTCTCTTCCTGATCGCGCGAGAATGCTACATCTATCTTTTGTAGTAAACCATCTGCTCTGTATTGCAATAATTCAGTTTGATATAAAAAGTCTGACTCAAAATGTTGATCGCCAAAAAACAACCAGTTTTTACCTTCAGCCTCTTGCGTTTCGCGCTCTTGTAAAAAGGCTCTGAAAGGAGCGATACCGGTACCTGGTCCGACCATAATTACGTTAGACTCGTTGGCTGGTAGTCTGAAACTTTCATTTTTACGAACTCTAACCCAAACATTCTCTCCCGGATGAATCTGATCTGCTAAGAAGCTTGAACAAACACCGTTGCGCTCGCGTCCTTTATTTACAAATCGTACCGCACCTACAGTAACATGTACTTCATCAGGATTGTACGCATAACTTGATGAAATAGAATACAAGCGTGCTGGTAGTTTACGAAGTAAATCAACCAAGGCTTGGGCTTCCAGTTTAACTGGATAATCTTTAATTAAATCAAGAAAATCTAATCCATAAAGAAACTCCCCAATTTTCTCCTCGTCAGCAACTATCGCATTTAAACTGTCGTTAGATGCTAAATCGGCATATTTTTTAAGAACAGGAAGGGTAACAACCGTTAATTCAAACTGATTAATTAATGCTTCTTGAATAGCTACATCTTTACCTTCAACCTGAACAACAGTACTAGCATCTATAGCTAACTGCTCCAAAATATCTGCAACTAAAGCAGCATTATTCTTTGCTGTTATTTCAAGTGCATCACCGGCTTCGTAAACAATGCCTGTTTCTTCAATATCTATTTCAATATGATAAGTCTCTTTTGCAGAACCCCTACCATTTAATAATACCTTCTCGAGCACTTCTGCTTCAACCCACTCATTGGCTTTATTCGCACTTGTTGCTTTTGCTGTTGGTGCCGACACAGCAGCTTGACCGTTTTGACCAGCAAACTTTTCAACAATACTTGGTATCGCAACGGCCGCAGCATCCTGAAAATCTACATCCAACTCAACAATATCATAAATTCCTTTGCCACCTAACTTTGTTAGTTGCTCGTAAATATCCCTACCAGTTTTACAGAAGTTGATATAGCTACTATCGCCCAAAGCTAGTACCGCAAAATTTAGAGCTGATAATTTAGGTGCTTTTTTACCATGTATATAGGCATAAAAATCTTCAACAGAAACCGGTGGATCTCCCTCGCCATGCGTGGAAACAATCACTAAAAGGTTTTCTTCTTCTTTTAGATTTCTATTTTTATATTTTTGGATGTCTGATAACTGCACCTGAACACCTGCAGCTTCTGCCTGCTCTTGTGCCTGCAAAGCCAATAACTTTGAATTACCAGTATGCGTACCGTATAATATAGTAAGTTTTGCTGGCGCTTGAACATCTGTTCCAACAGTTACGGCTCCATTAGAAGATCCGTTTACGAGACTTTGTCCCAATAGTTCTCCCGACTGATTTAAACCTGCTAGGTAACCGGATGCCCAAATGCGCTGCTCTGCAGATAAAGAAGCAAACAACTCCTGAGCCTGCTTAACCTGCTCCGGCGAAAATATATTTTGTAAAGACTGAATCATTCTGTTTGTCTGAATTTATTCGTGAGCATTGGTTTATAGATATGCTCGAGGGTTTATAAAAAAGGATTATTGTGGCACATGAAGCACCTATACAATAATCCTTAACAATACTTTTAGAAAAAAGATTTATGAATATTATTAAATCTCAAAACTGCTTAGGTAACGCTCACCTGTATCAGGAAGAAGTACCACAATTCGCTTTCCTTTATTCTCTGGCTTTTTAGCAACTTCTAATGCAGCCCATAGCGCAGCTCCTGAAGAGTAACCAACCAATAAACCTTCTTGTTTAGCAGCTTTATGACTAGTATGTACAGCATCTTCGTTAGAAACTTTCACTACTTCATCAATTAAGTCTGTATTTAAGTTTCCTGGAATAAAACCAGCTCCAATACCTTGAATTTTATGAGGTCCTGGTTGTCCACCTGAAATAACTGGTGAGTCAACAGGCTCTACTGCCACAATTTTTATATTTGGATTCTTTTCTTTCAATACTGTTCCAACTCCTGTTAAAGTACCTCCTGTACCAACACCTGAAACAAAAACATCAATATTACCATCTGTATCAGCCCAAATCTCTTCAGCTGTTGTAGCTTTATGAATAGCTGGGTTCGCTGGATTGTTAAATTGTTGTGGAACAAATGAACTTTCGTGCTCATCAGCAATTTCTTGAGCTCTCTCGATAGCACCTTTCATCCCTTTAGCTGCAGGAGTAAGTACTAACTCAGCACCAAACTTTACTAAAAGCTTACGACGCTCAATACTCATGCTTTCAGGCATTGTTAAAATTAATCTATACCCTTTAACTGCAGCTACAAAAGCTAAACCTACACCTGTATTTCCACTTGTTGGCTCTACAATTACAGTTCCTTCTTTTAGGTCTCCTGCTTTTTCAGCAGCTTCAAGCATTGCAAATGCAATTCTATCTTTCACTGAGCTAGCTGGGTTAAAATATTCTAGTTTGGCAACTACTTGCGCTTCGCTTTCGTTTAATCTGTTTACTTGTACTAGTGGTGTTTTACCAATTAATTCTGTAACGTTCTGTGCAATTCCGCTCATAATATTAGTTGTTTATATGATTTCCTATTGATTTACTATTTTAATTCTGAGACAAACATAATAGAAGAATTTATACCTCACAAGACAAAATCACCCTTTAATCATACCTTAATAGTATGATTAACAACAATTCTTAGTCCATGAAAATATCACAAGTTATTAATTTACAATATCTTATCCTTAAATAAACACAACAATTTTAACAAAAACCATTTACATACCTTTTTGGTATGATTAAATAAGGACACGAATACCCATAACACACATCTTAAATTACCTTACTTATTTAATCACCAAAACCCGTTCAGTTATCAACAAGATCTTTCATAATTCTCGAATTTGTTATACATTGAAACACAAGCCACCACACACTTAAATATTGAAATCGTATGCTTACCACACTATTCGAATTATCCAGGATGCTTATCGCCGGCTCAATTGTGGGCTACTTTACACTACGTTTATTTTTTAAAAATAGCGTGTTTCAGAGAATTGGGTTCCTATGGATTGTTAACGTGATCATCAACGCTTCCATAAGTAAATTCCTATATACCTACCCTGATGATTTTTCCTATTGGATTGCTCTACCACTTGGACTTGGCAATACGGCCTTCTTTTTCTACCTGACCTACAAAATGGTAAAAACACCTCTAAACAAAGCCATTGAAAATATCAATCAATTGGCAAATGGGAATCTTAATTTAGAAAAACAAGACAAAACCAAATACACGGGAGAACTCAAATTACTAGATGAATCTACTCATAAACTTAGCAGTATTTTAGTGAACGCTTTTGCCAAAATAAAAGCTTCAAGTCTCGCGATCAATAATATGAGTAGCGATATGAATATTATGGCAGAAAACCTATCGACGGGCAATAGCGAACAGGCAAGTTCCATAGAAGAGATTTCATCATCAATGGAAGAAATGAGCGCGAACATTTCTGCATCTTTTGACAATGCACAATTAACGAAACAAAAATCGGAAGAAAGCAATACCGCCCTTAACAAAAGTAGCATCTCAGCGCGCAAACTTGAAGAGGCAATACTTGATATTACAGGCCATATAAAAGTAATTGACACAATAGCTACAGAAACAAATTTGCTCGCACTAAATGCATCTATTGAAGCCAAACAGGCTGGTGAAGCAGGCAAAGGTTTTAATGTTGTAGCTGCTGAAGTCAAAAACCTGGCCGAAAACAGTAGCAAATCTGCCTTACAAATTCAAGAACTCTCGGAAAGATGCAAACTATTATCTGAGGAACTCATTAAAAACTTAGAAGACACCATTCCAACCATGAAGATCACCCAAGAGCTTATGACGGAAATAACGAGTGCAAGCATGGAGTTAAAAACAGGTTCAGATCAAATTACTTCAGCAGTTAACGAAATTAATACTACAACTCAATCGAACGCTGGACTATCTGAAGAACTAAGTGGTAATTCATCGTATCTCTTTAATGAATCAAAAACTCTTAATGATAGTTTGGAAGGTTTTAAATCATAAAAGGAGCCATTATTACGAATGACTCCTTTTAAAAACTCTTTATGTGATACTACTAAATATAGTACATTAAACTTTCATTTAGATTTCTGTATTCTCCTTGTATATCTGATAATGTTTTAGCTTCTAATACATCTCTAACATCACCAATTACATTATTCAATACAAGAGATACGGCCTTCTGATTACTAGATATATCACCATCTAGTTCATAATCTTTACGAGTGGCATCTTCTAGACATTCAAAAACCATCAATAAACTAATCCTTTCAGGACGATATTTTAGTTTATAACCTCCACCTGCTCCTTTCTTCACCTCGAGCATACCAAACTTTTTAAGCTGAACAGCAATAGCCTCGAGAAACTTCATTGGAATTTTATGACGTAAAGAAATTTGATAAATCCCCATAAATTTTCCTTCACCCAACTCAGCTAATGCCAATAGAAAACGTAGACCATATTCTGTTTTTTTCGATACCTTCATAGCAATAACCTTTCAAATTAATATGATTTACAAATAAACAGAGTTATGAAGTAACAAGCAAGTCAAAACTCAATTTTAACCCACCTTTATAATAGGATTTAAAACTAAAAAGCTTCCCCTAAAGTAAAATAAATCCCCTTATCACCCCGATTAGTCATACCAAAATCAGCACGAAAACTTAACTTCTCTTTTGGCAATAACTGAAAACGAAAACCTGCACCAAACATAACATGAACATCTTCAACTATAGAGTTATCCCAATTATTAAACACATTTCCCACACCGGTATTTAATACATAACCAATCCTCCACCATAAGGGAGAACGGTATTCTGCTTGCAAATACGCAACATTAGTATCCATATATTTATACGGTCTGTCTATTCCTCTAAACAAACGCTTACCTCCTAAGGTTGGCATACGAAAGAATGGTACATCTCCATAAGCTGAATTCAAATAAGCCTGAAAAGCTAATACTTTATCATTTTCGCTCAGCTTTATATAGTTTCTAGCATCAATTTTAAAGGATGAAAAATCATAATCTCCGAAGTAATAATCATAGGAAATAGCTAAATACTGACCACTACTTGGATAGGAAATATTATCTCTACTATCATAGTAAGCTGTTGGCCCAATCCCCATTACAAAGCCACCTTCATATCCAAGGACATCTTGATTTAAAGTAGTTCCGCTTATATTAGAAATATCAAAAAAACCTAAATCATAATTCACACCTAAGAATACAGTATTAGAAAGACCTTTGGAAACGGTTCCTGTAAATTCGAACTTTTCCATATCAAAGTCAGAATAAATATCTCCTTTATCCTGATTACCTATACCATAAAAACGGTCGGGCATAAATTGAAAAAGCCATTTATTTTCAAATAGCCAATTGTTATTGGTGTAAAAACCGGATGATAAATCCAACTCATACATACCTGTTGTAGATATCATTACTGATGGACTAATATTTGAGGGTCGAAAATATTCAGAATCTTCATCTGAATTATTTAAATAAAACCTCCAAACCGGCATAACTCCAAAAGAGAACTTTGTTCTTTCTTCGTAGCCAGCCATTGGTATCACGAAGAAAGTATAATTTTCACGCTCAAATGTAATTAAATCAATCCCCCACTCTGCAACATCAGTAATCCACTCAACACTTTTAGGATAATGCTGAGTTGTGTCTGTTTGCGCATCAATCTTTGTAATACAAAAAACAATTACAACAAACGCTAGTAGTCGTTTAAACATAAATTTATATGGCCTCCAAAGCTTGTTTAAAATCGTTTATTAAATCTTCCGCATCTTCAATCCCAATAGAAATACGAATCATCGATTTGCGTATTCCCATTTCAGCACGTTCCTCTTCTGAGAACTCGCTATATATTGTTGACCAAGGATGAATAATTAAAGTTTTGTTATCATTTAAATTAGTAGCTCTACGAACCATTTGCAAACGATTTAAAAACAAGTAGCATTCTTCTTGCGAGGCTAAGTCAATAGTCATAACCGCACCTGGCTTTCCTCCAAATTGTGTTTGCGCCAAAGCATAGGCTTCATCTCCTTTTAAACCAGGATACCTTACTAATTTAACTTTATTATGCTCCTTAAAAAAGCGCCCTAATTCAATACAGTTTTGAACACACTTATCTAAACGCAAAGCCAAAATATCGAGCCCTAAATTTAAAAAGTGCGCTGTATGTGCTGACATACATCCACCTAAATGCCTGAATATTTCCTTGCGTACTCTAAATTCGAACGCTTTGGTTTCGAAATTAGCAACCCACTTATTTAATGCAGGAAGCTTAGACCAATTGAAAGTACCATTATCAACCACAGCACCACCAACAGCCGCCGCACCACCAGAAATAAACTTGGTAGTAGACATCACTTCAATATCGACACCGAATTTAGCAGATTTAAAAACGTATGGAGGAGTAACTGTAGTATCTGCAACAACAGCAATATTATGTGCATGAGCCAATTTTGCTACCGCTGCAATATCAATAATTTCTAATTGCGGATTAGTAATGGTTTCGAAAAATACTGCGCGCGTTTTACCATCAATATTCTTCTCTATCTCCTTAAGGTCGCTCATATCTACAAAACGAACTTCAATTCCCCATTGCTGAAGTGTGCTCTTCAATAAAGCATAAGAGTGGCCAAATAGATGATTTGAAGAAATAATATTAGCCCCCGACTCAACCAAAGCTAAAAATGTATTCGAAATAGCCGCCATTCCAGATGATAAGGCAATAACGCTCGAAGCCTCAGTAACTGCTTTTAACTTATTCTCAAAATGCTCAACTGTAGGGTTACTCGTTCTGCTATATGCATGAGCGAACTTCTTTCCCATAAAAGCCTCTTCAATTTCTTCAGCAGAATCAAATTCGTAAGCCACGCCATCATAAACTGGCATATGAAGGGAATTATGAGCATCTTTTTTTGAAAATGGTGTATGTATTGATTGGCTTGTGTAACCTTTTTTGATTGTCATGAATATCAATTTTTGAGAATATTGTGTAAAAAAATAACAATTTGTAGAATTCCACAAATAATAAAGATAATTTACTTACTCTATTTACTTCTTTGGTTTCTATTTGCAAGATTATCCCTTTTAACACGTATTGAATAAGAGGTATTATCGTAACGCTTTAACCTCCTCGGCAGTTATTACTTCTGCACTGTTATCGAAACCATTACGAATATAATTTAAGACTTGAGCAATTTCGTTATCAGATAACTTCTTAAAATTGGTCATTACATTATTATATTTTTCTCCCTCAACTTTTATTTCTCCACGAGCTCCATTAAGAACAGTTTCTATTAAATAATTCTTATCGCCTTCTGAATTTTTAGTATTCACAATAGGAGGATGAACGCGGGGAATTCCCATACCATTTCGTTGGTGACATGCAGCACAATTAGCTCTATAAACTGTTTTACCCAACTCCAAATCCATCAAAATCGCTTTTTCACTCTTTAATTTAGTAGAATCTTCACTTTTCTTGTTCGCGTTTTTACACGATACTAAAGTGAATAAAACCAACATACTAACACATAACTTAAACATATAGAAAACATTATTAATTAAAGTGCCACAAACATACAAAAAGATATGTTTATCCTATATCATACAATAAACTCATTAAAAAAACTCACATAGTGCTCACTATAAACAAACTGGTGTGCTTTTTGTTAATAGAACATGATAGAACACCAATAAATTGCTGTAATTTAAATATATTCGCCCTCCAAAATTTTGAACAATGGCTATAAGATTAAGATTGATTTCTGATGAGAGTGAAAACTTTGTTAGAGACGTTGAAATAGACTCAGAAAATACATTTTTAGACCTTCATAACTTTTTACAAGATGCTTTAGGTTATAAAAATGGAGAAATGGCTTCTTTTTTCGAAACAGATAACGACTGGACAAAAGAAATTGAGATACCATTAATGGATATGAACCCTGAATCAGACGATGCTGTAATTACCATGGCTGAAGCTAAATTAGGAGATTACATTTCTGAAGCTAAACAAAGACTTCTGTATACATTCGATCTATTCAGTGATAGAAATATTTTTATTGAAGTTTTTGAAGTAGACAATAAAAAATGTAAAGATCCACAAGTATTAAGAAGCGTAGGAGATCCTCCTAAACCAGCTAATATGGATGATATTTTACAAGGAGGTGACGATTCTAACGAATTTGATATTGACAAATTTGATGATGAATTTAAGGATGATAACGATCCTATGATCTCATATTCTGACAATTTAGAAGACCTTTAATCACAAATGTCGAAAACTCTTATAATAATTGTTGGCCCTACGGGAATTGGCAAAACAAGTACTGCAATAAACATTGCCAATTCCTACAATACGGAGATAATTTCTGCTGATTCGAGACAAATATTTAAAGAATTAAATATTGGTACAGCAACTCCTACCTCAGAAGAACTTAGTCAGGCTAAGCACCACATGATTGCTACGCATTCTATTAAGGATTACTATAGTGCTTGGGAATTTGAGCAAGATGTGATGAAGCTTAGCATACAATTATTCGATAAGCACGACACCCTAGTTTTAACAGGTGGATCAATGATGTATGTTGATGCTGTTTGCAAAGGTATAGATGATTTACCTACAATAGATGAAGAGTTACGCAATTCGCTTAAAGCACAATACGAAAAAGAAGGTATTGAAAACATTAGGCGACAATTAAAGAAACTCGACCCTGAGTTTTACGATATTGTTGACCTAAAAAATCATAAACGAGTAATACACGCTGTAGAAATTTGCCTGATGACAGGAAAACCATACAGCTCCCTTCGTACGAACTCAATCAAAAAAAGACCATTTAATATGATTAAAATTGGTCTTACAATGGATAGAGCTGATTTATACGAGCGAATTAATTTGAGGGTTGATAAAATGTTTGAAGCAGGTTTAGAGGATGAAGTAAAAAGAGTGTATCCGCTTAAAGAGCTCAATTCATTAAATACCGTAGGTTATAAAGAACTTTTTGCCCACTACGATGGCGAATATAACTTTGAAAAAGCCATTGAACTAATTAAACGAAACTCTCGACGTTACGCTAAAAAGCAACTTACATGGTTTAAACGCGACGCTGAAATTACATGGTTTAACCCTAGCGATATTGAAGAAATTAAAAAACACATAGAAAAGCAGTTATAGCTACTTTATCGCGAAGCAAGTAATATGGTATGAAAACTACCATCGGTCCACATTTCTTCCTTAAATGAGCCAAAAGCCTCTACAAATGGGAAGTATTTGGCAGCTATATCCATTAAATCCTCAACCAATATTGGCGTCAGAATTTGCGAATTCTTTAACTCCTCCCCAGTCTTTTTATCGCTTAAAGTCGTTAAAAAGTCAATCTTACCATTATCAAGGTGCTTGTAAAAGCGTTTAAAAAACACCTTATCGTTTTCGATAGCTGGTAACTTTTTCACACGCTTTTCCATTATCTTATCATAGTTAACAATCTGAATGGCTAACATTGAATCTTCAGGCTTAAGGACTTCTGATATACTAGAAATAAATTGCTCAACTTCAGTTGCATTATCTAAGTGAACGAGAGTATTGCCAAAACAGTAGGCAAAATCATACATCCCCGCCTTATAATTCTGGTTAACATTTTTCAAATCTCCAACAGCAAAATTTACATCAATAGCCTGAGGTTTCTTTGCTTTGGCAGCAGCAATCATCGAGTCATCAAGATCAAAACCATCAACCCTAGCTCCTTTGCGACCCATTGAAATAGCCAAACTACCAGTACCACAACCTGCATCCAAAATCTTCTTTCCTGACAAGGATATTAAATTACGCGTTATAAATTCTTCCTGTACAGGGTTGTAAGGGAACAACTGATCATATGATTCAGAAATTGAATGGTAAAATTCGCTCATGGTTTCAACTTTATAAATTAACTTCTTTTTCTATATGATATTGATTTCTATCAGGGCTATTGCGAGATACTAACTCCGCTAAAAAGCCTGCTAAAAATAGTTGCGATCCGATAACCATTGACGTTAAAGCAATATAAAAATAAGGGCTTGTAGTAATTAGCTGCATTTTAATGCCATGATAAACATGGTATAGTTTATTTATACCCAAATAGCTTGATGCGATAAATCCTACCAAAAACATTAATGTTCCGAGGCCACCGAATAAGTGCATGGGTTTTTTACCAAATTTTGAAATAAAACTAACTGATAACAGATCTAAGAAACCTTTTAGAAAACGTTCCATACCAAATTTAGATACACCATACTGTCGCTCACGATGAATAACTACTTTTTCTGTTATGTTATTAAAGCCACTTCTCTTTGCCAATATTGGAATATATCTATGCATCTCGCCATACACTTCAATATTTTTAACGACATCCTTTTTATAGGCCTTTAGTCCACAATTAAAATCGTGCAACTTAATCCCTGAAATCACACGCGCAGTACGATTAAATAATTTACTTGGCAAAGTTTTACCTATTGGGTCGTGTCGCTTTTGCTTCCATCCACTCACTAGGTCATACCCTTCCTCTACAATCATATTATACAAAGCGGGTATTTCATCCGGATTATCTTGTAAATCAGCATCCATTGTAATAACAACATCACCATTGGCAGCTTTAAAACCGGAAAATAAGGCTGCAGATTTGCCATAATTACGTCTAAATTTAATGCCCAATACTTCCTTATGCGCTGCAGCCATTTTTTCAACAAGAGCCCACGATCCATCATTACTACCATCATCTATAAAAATGATTTCGTATGCAATATTCATTTTTGCAACAACCCGGCTTACCCAATCCTTTAACTCCACTATTGATTCCACTTCATTATAAAGTGGCACTACAATCGATAAATTCATATGCTATACTTAAACAACCTCACTAAAAGGCGGTTTCTTTGTTTTAATAATTGCCGATATTATTAAGGATATAATTAAACCAATAACTACAGTGCCTGGTATGGATAATATCGGAGATACAAACTTACTCTTTTTAATAGTAGATTCTCGTTCTTCTTCTAATTTATTGAGGGTTTCTTCTATGGCTTCATCAGGTACATTCATATCTTGCATAAAACCAATCGTCTTCTCAGCAATAATCTCTTGTGATTCTTTTACGTAATCAGGGGCAATAAAATTATTGAACGTAATATTGTAAACACACGAGAATAACGCTACTATAAATGTAACGAGAACACCATATTTAATTCCTTGATTAAGTGTTATTACTCCACCTAGCTCAACCTTTTTATATTTTTTAATAAAATAAACCAATCCGATAATTAAAGGTAGAATCCCAACAATTACACCAACCGACATAAGAGCCATAAAAGAGATACTCTCGAGATCAATTATTAAATAAGAAATAAAGTTTATAAACACGATTACTCCACCTAGGATTAATCCATCTTCGAGACTCTTGTTAATTAAAGATCGTTTCGAGTTTTCCATTTTCGAAATTTTAAATTGTACTATTTATGATTAATATTTGAATGAGCAAAGTATCCAATTCTACATTAATATCAAACCTACATCCGCTAAAATTAATTCTGGATCTGAATAAAAAATCTAATTGCTAAAGAAAGCTCCATTTTTTATCAAAAAAAGTTCAAAAAATAAACTATTGATAACAAGAACATTAAATAATTAATGCAAAATTAATTCATTTTTTTTATTCAAATCGCTTGCAGGGTTAAGCTTTTTGCCTACATTTGCAACCGCTAAGAAAAACGGGCAAGTCCTGTACGACCAGCTCCTATTGAATTCCCCCAGGGCCTGACGGCAGCAAGGGTAGATGGTTGTAGCGGTGCGATGCAGGTAGCTTGCCCACCCGCCAATGTAGCTCAGCTGGCTAGAGCAGCTGATTTGTAATCAGCAGGTCGTGGGTTCGAGTCCCTCCATTGGCTCTCAGTTTTCTAAACGTAGAAAACATTAAGAGACAGTCTTAAGGCGTTTAAGACAAAGTTTATTGAAATAAAATATTGTTTGGGCAGATACCAAAGCGGCCAACTGGGACGGACTGTAACTCCGTTGTCTTTCGACTTCGCAGGTTCGAATCCTGCTCTGCCCACCAACTTTATTTTGCCAATGTAGCTCAGCTGGCTAGAGCAGCTGATTTGTAATCAGCAGGTCGTGGGTTCGAGTCCCTCCATTGGCTCTCAGTTTAACAACTAGAGAATACATTATGCGAAAGTAGCTCAGCTGATAGAGCATTAGCCTTCCAAGCTAAGGGTCGCGGGTTTGATCCCCGTCTTTCGCTCTACTAAAGCCATCCTAATTATTTAGGGTGGCTTTTTTAGTATTAACCATTTATTAATCTGAACATTCGTAAGCCTCCAATCCTTTAACTTAATAAAAGAATTATGCTACTTAAAATTTACCCTGAAAATCCAAATCCTAAAGATATAAGATTCATTGCGGAAGAATTACGCAAGGGTAAAGTTATTATTTATCCTACGGATACTATTTATGGTATAGGGTGCGATATTAATAATACAAAGGCCGTTGAAAGAGTTGCGAGAATTAAAAATATCAACCTAAAAAAAGACCACCTTTCTTTTATTTGTTACGATTTAAGCCACATATCAGATTATACCAAGAACATTAATAATAATGTATTTAAAATAATGAAACGAAACCTACCTGGTCCGTTTACCTTTATTTTAGATGCCAATTCAAACGTTCCAAAACTATTTAAGAACAATAAGAAGACTGTTGGTATTAGGATACCTGATAATAATATTATTAGAGAATTAATCAATGAATTAGGCCACCCAATATTGAGTACCTCAGTAATTGATGATGATGAAATAATTGAATATACTACCGATCCTGAACTTATTTATGAAAAGTATCATAAGCTAGTAGACATAGTTATTGATGGTGGTTTTGGCGACAACTCACCTTCTACAATAGTTAATTGTACCAATGGCGATGTTGAACTAATACGTGAAGGAAAAGGCACTTTAGAGTACTAATGCACTCCTAACTTCATCCACATGCAATCTTGCCAATCTGTGAACATATGAAACAATAAGCCAACAGCTACAATTCTTGTCTTTTTGAAGAATAACATTACGGTATATAAAACTATGGCTGGATAGCTATGTAATAAATGAAATCCAATACTACACCTATCTGGATCAAAAATAGGATTAGCCAATAAATGATCAATATCAACTAGCATAGTGGCCAGCATAATCAACCATGCTTTCTTCCACTGATCGCGAAAAAAAAGCCAAGCTATTAAACCGGGAGCAATAAAATGCAGGCTATAATGTAATACAAATACAAAACTCACCTACAATTAATTTTTCCAAAAGTATGGAGTGAGAATTAATACTACAGTAAATATTTCTAATCGTCCTAATAACATTAGGAAAGACAAAAACCATTTACCAAAATCAGGAACAGCAGCAAAGTTTGATGCAGGTCCGAACTCTCCTAGCCCTGGTCCTATATTTCCTAAACATGTAGCAACAGCACCAATGGATGAATCTAAATCAAAACCCATAACAGACATAATAACCATACTAACCCCAACGGTTGCCATATAAATAACTATAAAAGCCAAAATATTAGTAAGAATTGGCGACGATACCGCTCGTGAATTATAACGAACAGGTATAATTGCATTTGGGTGAACTAATCTTTTAAGTTCGTAATAGGCATTTTTTATCAGAAGCACTATTCTAACTACCTTAATTCCTCCTCCAGTAGATCCTGCACTACCTCCAACAAACATTAGCATAAACATGATAATACTAATAGTTGGTACCCAAATCATATAATCGGCCGTTGCATAACCGGTTGTTGTTATTAAAGATACTACCTGAAAAAGAGCATCGCGAAAAGCTTGTTCTACATGTGGTACATCTCCTGAGAAATACAATACAACTGCTACTAAAACCGATACAAAAACCGTTATTAAAGTATAATATTTAAACTCTTCATCTTTAATGACAGCTTTAAATTTACCATGCAAGGCTGCATATGACAATGAAAAATTAACACCTGCAACAAACATGAAAATGATAATTACATACTGAATAAATGCAGAATCATAGAAGGCTACACTAGCCTGTTTAGTTGAGTAACCTCCTGTAGCCATTGTAGTGAATGAGTGGCAAACTGCATCGAACAATGTCATTCCTCCAATCCAAAGTAAAATGGTTTCAACTGCAGTATATGATAAATAAATAACCCATAAACGTTTTGCTGTATCTGCTATTCTAGGGTGTAGTTTATCTGGTACAGGCCCTGGAACCTCTGCTACAAAAAGCTGCATACCTCCCACTCCCAAAATCGGCAATATTGCTAAGGATAAAACTATAATACCCATACCTCCAAGCCATTGTATTATACTCCTCCAGAATAAAATACCATGAGGTAGTGCTTCAATATCATTTAATATTGAGGATCCGGTTGTGGTGAAACCACTCATGGTTTCAAAAAATGCGTCTGTAAAAGAAGGAATTGCTCCACTTAACCAAAATGGCAAGAGACCAAAAAATGAAAATACGAGCCACACTAATGTTACTACAATATACCCTTCACGCTTCCCGATAGATTTATCGGTATTTTTATTGGTGAGATAAAATAATCCTCCAATTGAAATGCATATTAAAGCAGATACTAAAAAATAAGGCAAGTCATACTCACCATAAATCAGTGAGACAACTGATGTTAATAACATAAAGACTCCTTCTACCACTAGAAGCAAGCCTAATATAAGCAATACAATGCGATGATTTAACATGACGAACACCCTTTGGGTAATAGTAATTTAATGTATTCTTTTAACTAATAATTAGAAACAATCAGTTAAACATCTTTTCTATTTTTCTAATTCCTGATGGCATTGCAAAAATAACCACTTTATCATTAGGCATTATCTGAGTATTGCCGGTAGCAATAATAGCCTGACCATTACGAATGATACCACCAACATTTACATCTTTAGGTAATTTAATTTCTGATAGTCTACCTTTGATTATTTTAGAATCATCACTCGCAACAAGTTCAAGCACCTCAGCTTTTGAAGTAGTTAAACATTTAACATGTGAAACTCTGGCCTTTACAGTATACCTATATATATAACTAGCCGCTATCAGTTTTTTATTAATGAGCGTACCAATACCAACATTTTCTGCCAAATCAATATAATCCATATTTTCAACTTCAGCAACCGATTTACGGACACCCATTTTTTTTGCCAACTGACAGGCTAAGATATTAACTTCTGAATTAGCTGTTACAGCAACAAAGGCATCCATCTTCTTAATCCCTTCGTCTTTTAATAATTCAAGGTTTCTTCCATCACCGTTAATAACAAGCGTTCGCTCTAACTCATCAGCTAAGCGATTACTTTTCTCCTTATCAATTTCAATAAGTTTTACATTATAATCATCCTCAAGGCGTTGGGCTACTTTTTTTCCAATTCTACTACCACCAAGAATCATCACATTTTTAATGTCAAATTGCTCTTTGCCAGCATCTGTCATTAATTGTTGTGTTCCTTCAGGTGTAGTGATAAAATAAGCTAAATCATTATGTTTAAACGATTCATTTCCTCTTGGAATAATGGTTTCCCCATCCCTATTAATGGCAACTATATTATATAATTTCTGACTATGAATTTCACCGACTTCAGCAAGTGTTTTATTTACTATTGGTGCATTCTCTCTAACCTTAATTGCATACAGAATTAATTGTCCATCAGAAAAATCAATCTGCTGTCTAATCCCAACTCTTTTCAGAGATGTCATTATTTCTTTAGCAGCAAGTTCTTCTGGATAAATTAACTGATCAACTCCTAATTGTTGAAAGAACTCTTTGTTTTCAGGTAAAAGATATTCGTAATTATTTATTCGTGCTATAGTTACTTTAGCTCCTAACTTTTTAGCTAGAATAGCAGACATAATACTCAATTCTTCATAAGGAGGCACTGCAATAAACAAGTCACATGACTCTACGTTGGCACTTTTTAAATCATCAATTGATGACACCGACCCAACTATAGTCATTAAGTCGAAATGTGCTTCCATTTGCTGCAAACGCTCTGCATTATCATCAATCAGAATAACATCATGATTAGCATTACACATAAGTTTTGCCACATGCGTACCCACTTCACCAGCTCCTGCAATTATAATTCTCATCTTTTGTTTAATTCAATAATAAAATTGACCTCGAAAGTACTATTTTTGAAAATCGATACAAATTTAATCTATATAAATTAATTCGTATCACTTATTCTATAAATAAGCTTAATTCAATGATAATTGAACATTAACTATACTTCAGTCTATGATTCTCTCTATCATATAAGCCAATACATAAAACGAGCCAAAGTGAAATTATAGCTGATCAACAAGAACATAAGCCCCATCCTTAGCAAAATAAGAAGTGCTATTTCTTTTAATTTTTCTGATATTTCTAAGACCTCTTGTACTCCATGAAGAATCAAATATAAGCTGAATATTTTTCATTTGAATTAAGTGCCGAATAGTGCTTAGCGGTGTTTTACTGGTAATAATGACAATATCAGTTTTAAACCTATCTAAACAATTTGCAATATTATTACACTCCCCATTGAGTCGTAGTATCCGCTTATCAGAAGTCTGAAAAGGCATTAAAACGTCGGATTCTGAAACTACATATATCAAACTATCAAGTCCTTCGTGAAGCTTCATAGGATTAACGACCTGATTAATTATTCGATCCTCAAGCGTATCATTTGATATTACAAACCCTTTTTTACCATCTGATTCAAATATTAGACTACTTCCTTTTACATTTGCAACAACTAATAAATTACGCTTACTTTTTTGCCAATAGTCAGCAATATTAAAGGCCATAAAAAGAACTAACAGCAATAGACTACTATTCAAATATATTAGACGTTTTGTATGTGACCACAAAACCACACTCAATAAGATACAATACAAAACTAGCATTTCGTAGAAACCAATTTGTACTAGAGTAAAACGCGCATTTGGCAAATCACTCACATAATTGGTAATCTCGTTGATATACCACAAACCATCTTTTAATATCCCTGAAAATAAATTAGCAATAAAACAACCCTCGGGAGTTAAAACAATTAGTAAAGCCGATAATAATATAACAGGCAAGATTGGGAGCATTAATATGTTAGAAACTAAAAACCAAAGAGGGAAGAACTTAAAAGTAAAAACACCCAATAATATAGTTCCAATCTGTGCAGCTAATGATACTGAAACAATATCCCAAACCAACTTATTCCATGGCTTCCTGAAATATAGTAAGGCATTTATAAGCGGAAAAAAGTAGATAATAGATCCAACAGCTAAAAAACTCAACCAAAAGCCAACATTAAAAAGTGCATATGGGTTACCAACGAGAATTATAAACGCCGCAATAGCTAAAGTGTGGTATACATTATACTTATTACTCACCAATTTTGAAATCAAAAATATAGTAAGCATTATACTTGCGCGAACAATCGATGGCGACAAACCAGATACAGAAGCATAAAGCCATAATATACTCACTGTGTTGATAACTTTTAATACGCCTAATCTACTGCGGGTAATTTTGCCTAAAACAGAGGTAACCAACATAAATATAACACCCAAGTGCAAGCCACTAACTGCAAGTATATGCATAGCTCCTGAGTCTGAGAAAGCTTGTTTCTGATCATAATCTAAATGGTCTTTATTACCTAACAATAAAGCTGAAATAATTGCATATTCGTCAGGTGATAACCTTAATAATTTCAATCGAGACTCAGCAGCTTCGCGTAGCTTATAGAAATAACGACGGTAATTGTATTCTGAATCAACTATTATGAAATTGGGTTTATTTATATAAAAAGAATAAAACACGCCTTTTGACGCCATGTATTTTGAATATTCAAACGAAAAAGGATTTCCCGTTTCCTTAAAAGGATTAATTCTCGTGTTAACAATTAATTTATCCCCTGGTAATACACGTTTACCAATAATATCACATTTAAAATAAGCTATCGCATTAAAGCTTTGTGATCGTAAACTATCAACCTTTATACAGTTAAACAGCACACTCTGTTGCCCACCTGAATTCTTCAACACCTTCGTCGCAACTGCTGAAAATATCAGCGGCTTATCACAACTTAATACTTCCTTCTGCCTATCTGGGGAAGTAACTATTCCAATAAAAACAAAGTGAAAACTAACTATTATTCCAATCCAATGCCTACTCCTATAAGATAATATATTAGGGCGAACGTAAAATAGCACCAAAGATAAAAAGCCAATTATCAGAGGAATATAAAAATGCGAACTCCAACCTATTTGATCACCCAGAAGCCTACCGAGTAACAAAAAAAATAAGAATTTAATAAATGGATAAGTTTGAAAAGACATAGCAATAGGTTTGGCAATAACTCATTTGAAGATAATATTTTAAACCAAAACCTCAAAACCAGAAGATAACTCTATTTTGGGTGTGCCCCTGCGGGTCGGGCTTTGCGTTATATCTTTGCTTCGCCATAATGGGCTCACAAAGGATGTCACTTCAATCCCTCACACAAGAACTATTCAAGCAGTAATATTATAAAGATTCAATAGTCCATTTTAAAGCACAAAAAAAGCCTCACAGAAGATCTGCAAGGCTTAACCATTATTGAGGTATTCTATGTACCGAGAGGCGGGCTTGAACCACCGACCTCATGATTATGAATCATGCGCTCTAACCAGCTGAGCTACCTCGGCTTTTTTTTAGTTTCAAGTAAAAAGTATCAAGTAGTAAGATGATTGACAGCTTGTATTATGCAATGTAAATCGTCTTGATACTTGTGGCTTGTATCTTGATACTCTAATCTAATTTCCTTTAAACAAAAAGAGCAACTACAAATAAATGTAATTGCTCTTCTTAAAGGTCGGCGGCGACCTACTCTCCCACATTTCTGCAGTACCATCGGCGCTATAGGGCTTAACTTCTCTGTTCGGAATGGGAAGAGGTGGAACCCCTACGCTATAACCACCTTAATATTTTGTTTTAATGATAAAGGATAAGGGATAAATGATAAACGCACTTATTCGTTTATAACTTAAAACTTATAATTTATAAC